>CAVRHE010000010.1:0-29067 GCA_963720925.1 uncultured Acidobacteriota bacterium | reverse complement strand
ATGTCACGGTCAGAGGGGGACACGGCTTTCGCTCGAGCCGGAAGCCACGACTTGGTCGGGCAGCGTGACTCCGCTCGGTACACCCCAATCGCGAGCCGAGGAGGACTGGTGGCCAAGACGATCGATCAAGGGTCAACGTCGGCAAATCCGCCTGAGACTGCTCTCATGGGTCTGGCCGCCAATGCACTCCTCGCTATCGGTTCCCGGGTACGCCAGCTGCGCGGTGAACGAGGGCTCACGCTCCAAGCATTGGCGGAGATGACCGGGCTGTCGGCATCGCTGCTCAGTCTCGTCGAGCGGGGCAAGACCAGTCCTTCCATCGGGACGCTGGTAGCGATCGCTCATGCCTTCGACGTGCATATGACCGATCTCATGCCGGAGGTCCCGGCTACCGAAGTGTTGCCGGTGCTTCGGCATGACGAGCAGCGCGTCTATGCCACTTCAGAGGGAGTCACGCGGCGAATCCTTCGTGACGACCGGATACGGGGTCTCGAAGTTGCCCTGAACGAATACGGGCCAGGTGGTCAAAGCGCCGATTCGCCGCTCCATCATGGCGGCTATGAGTACGGGGTCGTCATCGAGGGGACGCTCACGGTGGAAATGGACGGTGATGCCTACGAGCTTCAGCCGGGCGACTCGATCGCCTACGACTCGACTCATCCGCATCGGATCGTGAATCGAGGGCGGCGGGCGGCGAGGGCGATCTGGGTCAACCTCGACTGAGCCTGAGTCACGTTTGCGCTCAGTTAAGACGTTTGACCGTCGCTCGAGACGAGTGCCACACTTGCTTCGGTGAAGCCAGCGGCGTTCGACTACTTCGCTCCCGAGTCGCTGACCGAGGCGCTGACCCTGCTCCGAGATGTCGAGGGCGCCAAGGTGCTCGCAGGTGGCCAGAGCTTGGTCCCCGCCATGAACTTCCGATTGACACGTCCTGGAGCACTAGTCGACATCAACCGTGTGCCCGGGCTCGACGGCATCATCATCGAAGGCGACGAGGCTCAGATCGGGGCACTCACCCGTCACCGAGCTTTCGAGCAACCGGTCATTCCTGGCCCACTCGGTCGACTCATGGTCGACATGGCTCACCATGTGGGTCATCTCCCGATCCGGGTGCGGGGTACGTTTGGGGGGAGCCTCGCCCATGCCGATCCTGCAGCCGAATGGTGCCTCCTCGCCCGCACGCTCGATGCAACCATGGTCGTGCGGGGCGCCGAACAGGAGCGTCGGATCCCGGCGTCCGAATTCTTCTCGACGGTATTCACCACCGCGTTGGAAGATGATGAGCTCCTCACCGAGGTTCGACTACCACTAGTCGGATCCGGGCATCTGGTCGGATTTTCGGAGTTCAGTCGCCGGGTCGGCGACTTCGCCCTGGTGATGATCGCCGTCGTCGTCGAGGTGCGAGACGGCACGATTATCGAGGCCAGGATCGGCGCGGGTGGCGTGTCCGACATACCCCTTCGTCTTTCCTCGGCAGAGGCTGCCCTCCGAGGTGGGACTTGGGACTCAGCCCGTTGGGCCGCAGCTGCCGAAGCGGGCCGTGCAGAGGTGGACCCTTTCGAGGACATCCACGGCTCGACTGAGTATCGACGAGATCTCGTTGGCGCCCTGATCCAGAGAGCCTGCAGGCAGGCGACTGGATGAGCCTGGTCGGTACCTCGATTCGCCGGTTGGAAGATCCGGACCTCCTGACCGGTCGCAAGCGATTCATCGCCGATCTGGCCGCCGGCTGCGAGGCGGTCGCATTCGTTCGATCTCCGGTGGCGGCGGCTCGAATCGTCGGGATGGAACATCCCAACGGAGCCTCGGTCTTCACTTCAAACGATCTGACTGGGGTTGGTTCCATCGAACCAATCCTCCATCGACCCGACTACTTCCGAGCGCGACAGCCGCTGCTCGCCGTTGACCGGGTCAACTACCTCGGGGAACCGATCGCGGCTGTCGTGGCCCCTACCCGGCGGGAAGCCGAAGACGTGGCCGATGCGGTATTTGTCGACCTGGAGCTGGAAGAGCCGGTGGTGCACTCCTCTGGCGCCCTGGCAGACGACAGCCCCATCGTTCATCAAGGTGCCGAGTCCAACGTCGTGGTGTCGGGCGTGATCGACACCGGCAACGTCGACGTGCTCTCGGCGTCCGCAGTCGAGCAGGTCGAACTGGATCTCACCTGTCACCGGCAGAGCGCAACTCCGATCGAGACCAGGGGAGCGGTGGCACGATATGACATGGAGGCGGAGAAGGTCACTCTTTACGCCTCGACCCAGATGCCCCACGTCTTGCGAACTGCGATCTGCGACCTACTCAATATGCAGGAAGCAGACCTGCGTGTGGTCGCCCCGGCGGTGGGAGGCGCTTTCGGCCAGAAGATGTGTCTCCCTGCCGAGTACGCCGTGATTGTCTGGCTTTCGAGGCACCTGCGCAGATCGTTGGCTTGGATCGAAGACCGCCGGGAGAACTTCACCTCGTCGTTTCACAGTAGGGACCATCGGTATTGGATCCAGGGGAGTTTCGATGGCGACGCCCGACTCGTCGCTCTCGATGGCGACCTGGTGGCCAATGTCGGCGCCTACTCCTGCTACCCGGTCACATGGGGGGTGGAACCGCTGATGGCGATGGCCGAGCTCCCCGGCCCGTACGACTTCCAGTCATACCGGGTGCGGGCCAGGGGGGTCTCCACCAACACCTGTCCGATGTCGCCCTACCGGGGAGTCTCACGGCCCGTGCTGACCCTGGCGATGGAGCGGATGATGGACTTGGCTGCCGAGCGCTTTGGCCTGGACCCTGTTGAAATCAGACGTCGAAACCTGATCACCGAGTTTCCCTATCGATCTGCGACCGGAATCGTCTATGACGAGGGCTCCTACGTCGCCTCCCTGGAGAAGGCAGCAGAGGTCGTGGACCTCGACTCGTTCCGACGCCGCCAGGCCGAGGCCAGAGACGACGGCCGCTTCCTGGGGATCGGTTTCTCGGTGTTCTCCGAACGGACCGGATACGGAACCCCGGCGTTTGCCCCGAGAAACATGGCGGTGACTCCCGGGTACGAGACGGTGGAGATGGCCATGGACCCTTCCGGAGGGGTCGAGGTCAGGATCGGGGCCAGTCCTCACGGCCAAGGCTTGGTAACGACACTGAGTCAGGTCGTCGCCGACGAGCTCGGCCTACCCCTGAAGTCCATCCGAATCGTCCACGGTGACACCGACCGATCACCTTATGGCTGGGGTACCTTCGCCAGCCGCTCGATGGTTATCAGCGGGGGTGCTACCAAGTTGGCCGCTGAGAGATTGCGTGATGCGATCGCGGCGGTGGCCGGCGACATTCTGGAGGCGGCTCCCGAAGACATTCGCCTCGCCGAAGGCAGGGCGATGGTCCGTGGGACCGACCGTGGAGTGGAGATCTCAGAACTGGCCCGCCACGCGTACCACCACACCCCGAAACTCGCCCCCGACCGTGAGCCCGGTCTGAGAGCCAACGCCAGTTATGACCCTGGCGGGACGTTCTCAAACGCATGCCATGTCGCGATCGTGGAAGTGGACATTGAGACCGGCGGAGTTCGTCTCGACCGGTTCGTCGTGGTCGAGGATGCGGGGCTCCTCATCAATCCTGTCATCGTGGATGGCCAGATCGCGGGCGGAGTGGTACAGGGAATCGCCAACGCCCTGTACGAAGAAGTGGTCTACGACGAGGCGGGCAACATCCTCACCACGACATTGTTCGATTACCTCCCCCCAACCGCTTCGGAGATCCCGCCAATCGAGATCCACCATCTCGAGACCATCACCGATGCCTCGGTCACAGGTGCCAAGGGTCTGGGGGAGGGCGGCACGATTGGCGCCCCAGCGGCGGTGATCAATGCGGTGTCTGACGCCCTGCGACCGTTCGGTGTACAGGTCATGGAGATGCCTGCCACTCCGGACCGGATTCGGAGAATGATCAGAGAAGCGATCAAGGAAACGGCATGAGCGCGCCGCAAGCGGTAACGCTCTCCGTGAATGGGGTCAACTACTCGGTTGAGGTCGAGCCACGCAAGACACTGGCCGACACCCTTCGCGAAGACTGCGGACTCACCGGCACCCATCTCGGCTGTGAGCACGGCGTGTGTGGCGCTTGCACCATCTTGATCGACGGCAGCCCAGTCAGGTCCTGTCTGCTGTTCGCGGTGCAATGTGAAGGCGTGGCTATCGAGACGGTCGAGGGCCTGGCCTCCGACGGCCAACTCCACCCGCTCCAACAGGCGTTTTGGGATCACCACGGCCTCCAATGCGGATTCTGCACGCCCGGATTCCTCATGCTGGCCAAAGGTGCATTGGCTGAGAACCCGGACCTCACCGGCGATGCATTGCGCGAGGTGCTCTCGTCGAACCTCTGCCGATGCACCGGATATCAGAACATCGTCACCGCGGTTGAGGACGCAGCCGCTCGAATGCGGTCATGACCTACATCGGCCAGCCGGTCCGCCGGCTGGAAGACCCGCCGCTCATCACCGGTAAAGCCGCTTTCGTCGCCGATTTGGCCTTTTCTGGTGAGGTATCGATGCGGGTGGTGCGGTCACAAGTGGCCTCAGGACGCATCTTGAGCGTCGACGTCGACCAGGCGCGGGAACTCCCCGGTGTGGTCGCGGTGTGGACCGCCGACGACCTCGACATTCCGCCAATCGGCTTTCGGATGACCGATGTGGGAGGGATGGAGGGTTATCGGCAGCCGGTGCTCGCCTCTGACTACGTGAGATATGTGGGTGAGCCGGTCGCGGTGGTATTCGCGGAGGATGCATATCTGGCCGAGGACGCGGCCGATCTGGTGTGGGTCGATATCGAGGACCTCGAACCCGAGCTCGACGCCACGCGCCCCGGGACGTTCCACCCCGGAATGCCAGCTGAGGCGGCGCTGATCGAGAAGGCCTACGGCGACGTTGAGGCGGCGATGGGCAGTTCCGAGACACGTCATCGAACTGGAGCTGGCCGTTGGGCGTCATACCGGTGTCCCGCTCGAGACCCGGGGAGCGATCGGAGTCTGGGACGGCGATGTGGTGCGTCTATATGGGGCGGCGAAGGTTCCCCACTACAACCGTGACGCCATCGCCCAGATGCTTGGTCTGGCACCCGACAAGGTCCAGCTCCACGAGAACCACGTCGGCGGTGGCTTCGGAGTCAGGGGTGAGCTCTATCCGGAAGATGTGCTGGTGTGTGCCGCGGCGAGGATCCTCGACCGCCCGGTTCGCTGGATCGAAGACCGACGAGAGCACCTGACCGCCGCCAATCATTCGCGGGATCAGGCACACCGGGTCAGGGTGGGATTCGACGACCGCGGGTTCATCTCAGCGATCGACGACGAATTCTGGCAAGACCAGGGTGCCTACGTGCGCACTCACGCCGCCACCGTCACCGACTTGACCGCCGCCATGCTCCCTGGCCCGTATCTGGTCCCGGCATATCGAGCCAGGGGCCACATCGTCCTCACCAACAAGACACCCGCCGGCACCTATCGCTCCCCGGGTCGGTACGAAGGCACCTTCGTCCGGGAGCGTCTGATCGACGCCGTCGCTTTCCAACTCGGCCTGGACCCGTTCGAGGTCAGGCGGGTGAATCTGATACCAGAAGAACGCCTTCCCTTCGACCGAGGTGTCGACGCTCTCGGCACCGAGGTCACCTACGACTCCGGTCGCTATCACGACCTCCTCGAGCGGGTCCGCCGACACCTCGACTACCCGACCCTGCGTGATGAACTGCAACAAAGGCGCGCTGAAGGCGAGATGGTCGGATTCGGGCTGGCATATTTCGTCGAGAAGAGCGGGCTGGGGCCGTTCGACGAGGTCCGAGTGGAAGTTGACACCGACGGCCAGGTCGAGGTGATAACGGGTGCAGCATCCCTCGGCCAAGGGGTGGAGACCTCCATCGCCCAGATCTGCGCAGAGAGGCTCGGGGTGACCATCGAGTCGGTCCGGGTCACCCATGGTCAAACCGAACGGATAGGGCGCGGCATGGGGGCTTTCGCCACCAGGGTCACAGTCATGACCGGCTCCGCCGCATACATGGCAGCGGGCTCGGTTCGAGAGAAAGCGTTGAGAGTCGCAGCCGACCTGCTGGAGGCCAGCCCGGCCGACCTTCGGATCGAGGACGGCCGGGTGTTCGTCGCGGGGACCCGCGATGGGCCGTCGCTGACACTGGCTGATTTGGCCCTTACATTGACACCCGGCTCGGACGGGGCGGAGCGTCATGGTGCCGGCCTGATCGCCACCGAGGAGTTCCTCGCTGACCATATGACATACCCCTACGGCATTCATGCCGCGGTAGTGGTGGTGGACCCGGCAACAGGCGGCTGCCGTGTGACCAGGTACCTGGTCGGCTACGACGTAGGGCGGGCGATCAACCCGATGCTGGTCGAAGGCCAGCTAGTGGGTGGGGTGGCTCAGGGCATTGGCGGAGCGCTCCTCGAGGAGTTCCGATACGACGACGTCGGCCAACCGCTGTCTGCCTCCTTCATGGATTACCTACTGCCGACGGCGTCGGAGATTCCGGAGGTGGAGTTGATTCTTCGCGAAGACGCACCGAGCCCGCTCAATCCGCTCGGAGTGAAGGGAGCCGGCGAAGGCGGAATCAACGCAGCGGGCGCAGCCATCGCTGCCGCCATCGATGACGCTTTGGGTCAGCCGATGGGCGTCACCCGGCTGCCCATCTCTCCCGACTACCTACACACTCTCCTGAATTCGCGAGCCAACCGATGAGGGATCCGCTATTCGGGCCAGGGTCGATCGGGACGGCGACGCTTCGCAATCGCGTCATCCGAGCCGGCACCTCGGAGTCGATGGCAGAGCCGGAGTCAGGAGAAATGACATCAGCCCTGCTCTCACTTTATGAGCGCCTCGCCGCCGGAGGAGTAGGCGGCATCATCACTGGCCACCTCTATGTCGCCGGTCGGGGCAAGTATGCGAGAGGACAGACCGGGATCCACGACGACGGCTTGCTGGCCGGCCTGACCAGATTGACCGAGCGGGTTCATTCCCACGGCGCAACCATCTTCGCCCAGTTGGCGCACGCCGGATCCCAGTCACGGG
The DNA here is from genome assembly GCA_963720925.1 of uncultured Acidobacteriota bacterium. Classification (GTDB taxonomy): domain Bacteria; phylum Actinomycetota; class Acidimicrobiia; order Spongiisociales; family ZC4RG35; genus JARDZU01. The sequence continues at coordinate 22,022 of CAVRHE010000010.1, read as the reverse complement.
TGCCTGACAACCTGCCCGTCGCTCCTTCGCCTGTCCCGAATCCGCTGACGGGGAACCCGGTGGAGGCAGCCTCGCCTGACGAAATCGCAGCCACGATCGAAGCTTTTGGCGAAGGAGCCCGCCGAGCGGTGGTAGCCGGCTTCGACGGTGTGCACATCCATGGGGCGAACGGCTATCTGATCAGCGAATTTGCCTCCCCCGTGACCAACCGCCGGGACGACGAATGGGGCGGAGACAGCGATCGTCGCCGCGCGTTCTCGAAGGCGGTGGTCGAGGCGGTTCGTGAGGCGGTCCCGCCGGGCTTTCCAGTCACGATGAAGGTCGGCATGGTCGACGCGGTGGACGATGGCCTGAAGATCGACGAATCGGTGGCAAGGGCGCAGTCGCTTGTGGGACTGGGTCTGGACGCGATCGAAGTTTCGTGCGGGCTCATGCAGGCTCCCACCGACTCGGCGAACACCTACGTTGCAGTCGGGACCGAGACGAGCCGCCCAGGACCTTCTGATGCACCGGTTGCTGTCAGCGCCTCGTCCCGAGGCCTACTTCCGACCCCTGGCACGGGCTCTCCGTGATCGGGTTGACACGACGATCATTCTCACCGGGGGCATGCGCACCACCGAGACGATGCGTGAAGTGCTCGTGTCCGGCGACGCAGACTTCATCGGACTCGCCCGGCCCCTGATCCGCGAACCTGATCTCGTGGCTCAGATGATCGACGGCCGCGAAGGCGCGGTGGATTGCACTTCGTGCAATCTGTGTCTCATCCATGAGGGCCATCATCCTCTCCAGTGCTGGCGCACCCCACGAAGGAGACTTCTGCAGCACGCTCTGTACAGAGTCACCGGCGGGTTTCGCCGAGCCGAGGTGATTCCGACCAGCCACTGAAAATGGGTACATCACTGGTCGAAGTCGCCGGCACCTCATGCGGATTCGGCGGGCCCGACGTAGGCTTGAGTGCGGTGAACGAAGATCAAGTGCGATTGAATTCGATTTCGGCTGCAACAACGGTTCCGAGGCAAGTGAGGGTCGTCACAGACGATCCGACGACACTTCCCTTGTCAATGGTCGAGACACGGGGCCGGGCCTGGGCCGTGGTATGGCCCGGGATGGGGGCTCACCTCCGCTCTTTCCACCGGTTCTCATTAGAGCCGGGAGGGCGAACCATCCCGCTTCGGCATCCGATGGAGGCCGTCTACTACGTGATCGCAGGGACGGTTGAAGTCCATGACCTGGATGTCGACGCTCAGACGCCAGGTCATCTCCGGAGGCATGATCCTGGTCGACCCCGGCACCCGGTACCGCATTGCCGCGGGGCACGAGGGATCTGAGGTCGTGGGAGGTCCGTCCCCTGCCGACCCAATGCTCTACACGACACCAGAAACGGATTGACGATGGCCGTGCACGTGCTTCACCGCGATCAGCCCGATCTCATGATGCCCATGATCGCCCGTGACGCTCGCCTGGTGGTATGGCCGGGGAGAGGTTCACAAACGGCGAACATGAACTACGTAGATATGCAGCCTGGTGAACGGAACGTGCCGCACGTTCACACGGGATCGGAAGACACTCTCTACGTCATTGCCGGGGAGGGCACCATCGAGGACATCGACAATGGCAACGAGCTCGAATTCGAAGCTCCGTGCGCCATCCATGTGCCAGTGGGTGTCTGGCATGCGGTGAAGGCGGATCGCGGAAGCCGAATCGAGAGTGTCGGAGGGCCCTCACCGGCCGATTGGAACATGCTGGTCAAGATCGGTGCCTTCGAGCTTCTGCCGTGAGTTCCGTGCTCAAAGTGGGGATCGCCCAGATATCCGGGGAGCCCTATGCCGTGGAAGCAAACCGGAACCGCTGCGAAGACGCCGCTGGGTCGCGCCTTTGGTGACGGAGCCGATCTGGTGGTGCTCCCCGAAATGATCGTCTCCGGCTACGGCACCGACGCCGACCGGCTCTTGGCGATCGCCGAGCCCGTCCCGGGGCCCACCACCCAAAGATGGGCCGAGATCGCCAGAGCGGCAGACGGATACATAGTGGGAGGTCTCTGCGAGCGAGACAGCGAACGGTTATTCAATACGGCAGTAGCGGTAGGGCCCGATGGCGTGATCGGTCACTACCGCAAAACCCACCTGTTCTCTGACGAGAAACTCGCCTTCACCCCCGGGGACCTCGGCTTCCCGCTGGTCACAACCCGGTTCGGGACGATCGGCATTTGCGTGTGTTACGACCTCAGATTTGTCGAAGTGGTACGACTGATGGCTCTGCAGGGGGCCGAATTGATCTGCGTGCCAACGGCATGGCTGCCGGGATTCGACGAGCAGCATTGGGATCGGGAGGGAATGTCGCCCCAAGGCCGCAGCACCGAGGTTCAGGCCAATCTCAGCCAGGTCTTCATCGCCGCCGCCTCACAGGTGGGACATCACGGCGGATACGACTTCCTGGGATCGTCGATCCTCGTCGACCCCAGGGGAGGGAGAACACTCGGGCCGCTGTCGGGAAGCGAAGAAGAGGTGGTGGTGGGCACCGTCGACCTGGGTGAGGCGGGCCGGGCCCAGACTCGAGGCGATCTGATCGCCCCCCGGGAAGACCGTCGCACCGATATCTACGGGATCGCGGTCGGGGACAGGGTTCTGTGATTCGGGCCGTCCGCGTCACTCTCTAGAGTCGGATTCAATCGACTTTGGAGATGCTCAATGCAGATGGTGGATCTTTCTCACACGATGAACGTGCACACCCCGGGTTGGGTGGGATATGCCGGGAACAAGATGTACTACGCCCAGACGTTGCAAACACAACGGATCGTCGCCCAGCGCATCGACTCTGCCCTCCATGTCGGAACCCACCTCGATGGTGGTATGCACGGTGCGGACGGAAGGGCCGACATGGCCTCCTACCCCTTGTCATTCCTGGTCAACAAGGGTGCCATCGTCGACATCTCCGATATGGTCGACGACTGGGATGTGATCACGCCCGACATGCTCACCGCGAACGTGGAGATCGAAAAGGGCGACATTCTCATCATCCACACCGGCTTCAACCGTTACTACGAGGGTCAGGCGCAGGCAGACCTCGTCCGATACTTCTCGATGCATCCCGGCGGGAAGCTGGAATTGCTGAAGTGGATGCTCGACATGGAGATCAAATGGTTCGGAATCGACGCCGGGTCGGGCGATCATCCGATGTGGACCACCATCCGACACATGCGCCCCGACCTCACCCTGCAGTTCGAGGAGAAGGTCGGGATGAAGGTCGACGAATTCTTCCCGACCTACGAATACACGCACAAGCTGTCTGGTCGGCTGGTCAAAAACGACCTCTTCCCGTTCCACAATTGGGCATTCCAGGAAGGCCTCATTCACGCCGAGAACGTCGGAGGCGACATCGCCAAGGTGTTGAACACCCGGGCGATCATCGGAGCCTTTCCCTGGAAGTACGAAGGGCTGGAGGCATGCCCGTGTCGCATCATCGCTTTCTACGACGCAGGTGATCTACGGATCGACGAGTTCGCGGAAGCCGCCCTCAGCTAAGTGACAGGCGCCTGATCGGCATCTGGCACCCTCCCCAGCCTGAACATCCTGTCTCCTTCAGGCTGGCGGGATGATGGGAGTCAGCACATACGCTGGTCGATCCGGCCCAAGATGGAGAGTGGTGGTCCCGCCGTAGATCTCGACCGGTCGATCGGAAGGGTCGTCGTGGAGGAACGGCCCGCACCCCTTGAGCTCATTCTTGAAGTTGGACAACTTCAGCCCGGTTGTGTCTCCGTCCCATTCGTAGTCCTTCCCACGAACGGTGAAGGCCAGGCTGTAACCGGCCGGAACCACGATGGATGTCGGCCAGATCTCGACGTCGAGTTGGACCGGCACTCCCGGCGTCAGTGGTTGGATCTCATCATGGGTGTGATAGGGCCGAAACGGTCGCGACAGATCAGGATCGAGCTTCCGATGCGACGCCCGGAGCCAGCCCTGGGCAATCGGAGTGTGTGGGTCGATGGCACCTTGGAACACGACTTCTTCACCCTCAGAGTCGTAAACCCTGAAGATCACGAAGACGTCGGCGTCTTCGGTGGAGGACGAGACCCACAGCGTCGAGGCGAGTGGACCGGTGAACTCGGTCTCCTCGTCTAGTGGATTCGACCGGAAGGTGAGCCCATCGCCTAAAGCGTCGAACGAGAGCTCCGCCGCCTCTGTCGGCGCTTCTGGCGACAATGTGAGGTCGGAGTGGAGGTGATACTCGGTCCATCGGGTGCGCGGGATGGGCCAGTCGGCCTCCTCCCGCTCGACGAACACTTCGCCGGGGTGGCGGACCTGGAGGAGGACTCTGGACTGAGACTCCCATCCCTCCGGTTCGTCTTTGAGGAAACGATCGAAGAATCGCAGCTGAATCTCGCGTCCGTAGTCGGTGTAGAAATGCGTCCAATGCTCGATTCCGTGGGCTTCGAGCCATTTGTGCTCGGAGGCCGCCCGGTAGTAACCCTCGAAATTCCCTCGAGGATGAAGTCCTTGTCCACCCCAGTTGGAGGCCGAGAGGAGCGGAACGACCACTTTGTCCCATTGAGGTGATCGGTCTTTGTGGTATTGGTCGTCGAGCGGATGGGCGACGATGTCCTCCCCGAAAGCACACCGGTTGGCCGCCAGCTCCTCCTCACTCAGCTCCTCGTCACCACAGACGAGTTGTCCGGTGTTGGGATTGCGCCCCCCGCTCTCACCCACCCCGTACTGGACGGTCCTGACCTGCATGTCATACCAGTTCGCCCAGAACGTCGAAACGATCCCGCCGTGATGGGTCATATCCCGATACCAGTCGGCCGCCCCTTCCCAAATGCACATGGCGGCGAGGTGCGGCGGCTGCAGGCTGGCGACATGCCACTGGTTGATGCCGTAATACGAGATTCCGTTCAGACCGACCTTGCCGTTTGACCAGGGCTGGACACCGGCCCACTCGATGCACTCATAGAGATCCTGGGTTTCCCTCGGGGAGAAGTGGTCGATATAGCCCGGCGAGCGACCGGCACCTCTTGAGTCGACCCTCAAACAGACGTAACCCTCGGGAACCCACTTCTCCGGGTCGACCACCTCCCAGTTCTGATATTTGTTGGTCGACCCCGCGGTCACGTCGGGGTGCTTTTCCGCCATTCGCTTCCAGGCGCTTGGATACCCCACCTGGAAGGGAAGTCCCTTCGCATAAGGGCCGTAGCTGAGAATGACCGGATACTGGCCGTCCTCCACCGGACGGTAGATGTCGGCGCGGAGCACCAGCCCGTCGTCGACCGGTATCTCGACGTCCCAGTCGATCAGCATCCCGTCGGCCACCTCTGATTTGAACACCGGCACCTCCCATCAGCTCGCGTCGGGCTTTGAGTCGCGATGCAGAGATTTCAGTGAGGATAACGATGTCGTCGGAGGCTGAGTCAGACCGCGGTGTATCCCCCGTCCACCAGGAGTAGATGCCCGTTAACGAACTCCGAACCGTCGCCGGCGAGGAACACAGCTGCACCCGCCACGTCCGACGGGTCACCGACACGTCCCGCCGGCACTTTGGGCAAGAAGAATTCGAGAAAGCCGGGGTCGTCTAGTAGATAAGCGTTCATCTCGGTGCGGACCGCAGTCGGGGCGATGGCGTTGACGTTGACTCCCAGAGGGGCCCACTCCGCAGCCAGTGTCTTGGTGAGCAGGGCCACACCGCCCTTCGACGAGCAATAGGCGGCAAACTCGGGGAAGCCCACGAAGCTGAAAGTGGAGGCAAGATTGATGATCTTCCCGTGTCCCTGTTCGATGAAACGTCGGCCGGCCGCCTGGGAGGAGAAGAACATCGACTTCAGGTTTGCATCGAGCGTTTCGTCCCACTGCGCCTCGGTGACATCGAGCGAAGGGCCGGTGATCTGCACGCCCGCCGAATTGACCAGGATGTCCAAACCGCCGAGTTGCTCCGCCAGACCATCGAACAGGGAAGGGATCTCGCTCACCTGCGTCAGGTCCTGGGGTGCGGCGACGGCATGACGTCCGGCGGCCCGGATCTCATCGGCTACCGCCGACAGTGACTCATCGTTGCGGCCAACCACCGCGATATCAGCGCCTTCGGCGGCGAATGCGAGGGCTATCGCTCTCCCAATCCCGCGGCCACCTCCAGCCACGATCGCCTTGCGTCCCTGGAGCACGCTCACCCAAGCCTCCTATCCGCTAGAGCGACCCACCATCGCCAATGCAACATCATCGTCGTCGATTTGATTGGTTTGCCCCTCCAGCATCTTCTTGCCCCGGAAGACGATCAGGATCCGATCCGCCAACTTGTACAGCTCCTCGAGGTCGAGGGTGACGAGCAGGACGGCTCCACCCCGGTCGCGCATCTCGAGCAACCTGAGGTGGACATAATCGATGGCGCCGACGTCGAGCCCCCACGTCGGATTGTCGGCGACCAGGAGTCGTGGCTCACGCGCCATCTCCCGGGCCAGAACCACCTTCTGTTGGTTGCCACCGGACAGGCTGGCGGCAGTGGCATCTGGGTCGGCGGGGCGCACGTCGTATTCGGCCAGCAAATGTTCCGCGTTCTCATGCACGGCCTTCCAATCGATCACCCCGCGTCGACGGTAGGCGCCCGAGGCGAGGTCGGCGACGGCCAGGTTCTCGGCCAAACTCATGTCGAGTATCAGCCCCAACCGATGCCGATCCTCGGGGATCACACCCATCCCCGCAGTCCGCCGATCGTGAGGGTCCGCATTGGTGACATCGACCCCTTCGATAACCACGGTTCCAGAGCTCGGCGTGGTGAGACCCATCAAGGCATCGACCAGCTCGCGCTGGCCGTTCCCCTCCACGCCGGCGATCCCCAAGATCTCCCCGGAGTGCACTGAGAGTGACAGGCCGTCGATCGCCAGCCCGTGCCCGTCGGCTTCGGGCACCACCAGATCGGCAATCTCCAGTACGGGCCGCGGGGCAGATTGATCCAGGTGGCTGCGATCGGGGAGCCGTTCACGATCGTGCCCGGTCATGGCCCGAGCCAGGGTCCGCTCGTCGAATTCGCCCTTGGAAAGAGAGGTGATCACCTGCCCGCGTCTGAGCACCGTGACCTGGTCGGCAACCTCCATCACCTCCGCCAGCTTGTGGGTCACGAGGATGATCGAGTTGCCCTGTTCGCCGAGTTGAGACAGGACTTCAAGCAGGTTCTCAATCTGGGTCGGCCCGAGCAGCGAAGTTGGCTCGTCCAGGATCAGGATCTTTGCGCCCCGGTACATCGCCTTGATGATCTCCACCCGTTGCTGGAGGTCGATAGGCAGGGCCTGCACGGCGGCGTCGGGTTGGATAGGCATGTGCAACTCGCCGGCACGCGTTGACACCGCCTGCTCGATGGCATCAACGCGGAACGACAGATCGGTGACTCTCTTCACCCCAAGCATGACGTTCTCGGCCACGGTGAAAGAGGGCACGAGGCTGAAATGTTGATGGACCATTCCGATCCCGTGTGCGATGGCATCGTTGGGGGCGGTGATCTCGACCTCCTCCCCATCGACGAAGATCGTTCCTTGGTCCGGCAACAAATGCCCAAACAGAATGTTCATGAGCGTCGTCTTCCCCGCCCCGTTCTCGCCGAGCAGGACGTGGATTTCCCCTTTGCGCACCGTGAAGTCGACCGAGTTGTTGGCCACCGTGTCGCCGAACGTCTTGGTGATGCCCCGCATCTCGATCGCTGTCGCGTTGTTCAAGTGAGCGGCCTCACGCACATCGGATCATTCTCGTTGGTTGACGCTGAGTGCTGACAGCCCCGTCGGACGTGAGCTGGAAGCTGTTGCCAGTCTGTACGCCGGCCGGCCCGTCGATGACGTTCGGCTGCACCACCAACAGCGTGCCATCCGGGTATTCGAAGTCCTCGGGATGAGTGGCGCCCCGGTTGGCACGGGTGCGGACGATCGGCGGCAGATAAGCGCCGCCGAATCCGTGAACGAGGTCGTCCCAGATATCGAAACCTGACTCGGTTATCACCTCGGCGGCGTCTAAGACATCACCGATGGTCGCGCCGGTACGAAGGACCTCGACGATGCTGTCATACGCCTCCAGGGCCACCTCGTGCAGGCGCGCGTAGCGGGGCGTCGGGTCGGAGGCGATAGTGAAAGTACGGAGGATCTGGCCTGCATAACCCCAGAAGGTGGTGCTGATCTCGGTGACAAAGACGTCTCCTGCCTGAAGAGTCCGGTCGGGGTGGTACTGGTGGGGCACGCAGACCTCGGGGGCTTCCATTGGGGTGCTCAATGAGAAGTGGATGAGATTCCAACCGCGGTCTGAGTTGTATGTGTCCTCGACGATTCTCGCCACCTCGTACTCGTTGATCCCGGGCCGGAGTTCAGCGGCCAGGGCCTCGATCGCCGCATCATTCATCTTCGAGGCGATGTCGACGAACACCATCTCGGCGGGGCTCTTCACCAGCCGGAATCGTTGGTAGGCCTCATTGAGGTCGATGAGGAGCGCTTCTGGGTTGGTCTGCTGGATCATGGTGAGGTCGGCGTGGGGGATGACGCCGATCATTCCGATGCGTCGGGCGTTGTGCCCCGAGGCGAAGGTCGCGACTTTCTCGCCCTGTTCGGACGGTGTGTCTCCGCCGTAGCGGACGTCATCGATCATGGAGATTCGTTCGGCATCTGGAACGTGGTTCCAGAGGCGGACCAGAAGGATCGGTGGCTCGTTGCTCGCAAAGATGACGTAGCACTGCACCTGGCTCGGCCAGTTGCTGAAGTATTGGACTGACGTCTCCAGCGGGCCGGTGGGCCCACCCACGATGACGAGGTCGATGTCGAGCTCGCTCATCGTGTCTGTGACCCAGCGATGCCGACGCTCCATCTCGGATACCGGGTAGCGGGGAAATCCGTTGACCTGCTCGAATGCGCCTGGTGTCCAGTATCGAGTATCACCCGACACGGATACCTCCTCCCGATGCGGATGATCCCATCATGACGGAGCGTCTGCCTGCCACGGCGAGGCAGGTGCGGAGGGTATGCCCGCACCCCTCTTGTCTATCAGTCGGGGCAATAGCCGATGAGATCCAGGAGCACATGAGAGCCCGGCACCAATAGCGGACCGCCGATCTCAAGCGTGGTGGACGCCGGCTTGTCACCGTCAAAGTGCGCTGCCCATTCTTCGATCGACTGGGCGAAATGGGTGAAGTCGTCGTGGAACGCCTGCCGGCGACAGATCTGGTCGAGCGACGTGCCCGCCGCCTCACAGATCTTGGCCGCCTTGTCGAGCATGTATCTCATCTCCAGCTTCGGTGGCTGCCCGTAGAACGGGAAGTTGGGATGCCGCTTGGTGGACTCCTCCAGAGACCCCAATTGGTCGAATGGTGCGACGGTCGAGAAGAACAGGAACTTCCCTGCCTTCACCGCTTGGGGCTCATGCCCGAGACCGGGTGGGACGCCGGACGCTTCGATCGTCTCGATGGAGAGCTCGGATTTGCCCGAGAGCAGCTTGAACGCGATCTCCACCCGCGAACCACGGCCACCCAGGCCCATGTAGGGGATGACGACCCGGGCCGGAGGGTTCTCCGGGAACCAACTCTTCCAAACCTTGTCCATGGCTTCGAACTCCGATGGGTGCCCGATGTAGACCGTGGCCTTCACTGCTCGGTCCAATGAGGTTCCCGCGGCTTCGGCTATTGCTGCCTGCTTCTCCAGCGTGTAGTCGGTCTGACGCTCCATGTCGGAGTCGTACCAGAAGTTGGGGTTGGTCCTTGCCTTGAGGGCGACGCCGCTCGGAGTCCCGTAGTACTCGGGTCGGCCCCAATCGCCGACCCAGTCCACGGGGATCTCGCCGGCGAGGAACACCCAGTCGCCCCGTTCGATCGCTGGGGAGTAGCCCGCGAGCGGCGAGGGCGTCCCTTCAGGGACGGCTGTCCCCGCGCTCGGTCCCGGGACGGCTTCGGGGTCAACCCCGATCATGTCCACCTCGAGAATGGTGTCCTTCACCAATAGACCGGTCTCGCGAATCCCCATTCCGGTGGAGGCCGGTCGAGGCTCGAAGATGAACTCGTTCCGGGTGTCGAGGTAAGGCGTGATGGAGATGCGGGGCCAGGTGTTTCCCTCGGCGAATTCCGCCATGGTGGGATATGGCGACGTGAACCACTGATAGATACGGACGATGTCTTTGGCAAGGTCGATGCCTGCCGCGGCGGCGGTCTTCTTGAGGTTCTGCATCACGAATCGTGACTGCAGTTCGAGCTGGTTGTCGACATTGGGGTTTCGCCCATCGCCACCCGCCTCCGGTGCCAGACCGCCCTTGAAGTCTGATGCCAGCTGGCCGGCGAAGAACACCCAACCTCCCGCTTTGATTGCGGGGCTGTAGGGCATCAACGGCTTGGGCTCGTCGCCCCAGATCGCCTTGCGGTCACTCGCCATGGGCTCTCCTCTCTAGGGAAATGTCTGCGCCACCCAGCTCATCGTTTATGCCGTAGTGTCCTGAAGCAGACCGGTCACCGCGTTGATGTCATCGACGCCCGTTAGATCCGAGGGCAACTCCATTCCGGCTCGGGCGAAGTATTCCGCCAGCAGGGCGGGGGCGTCTACCACAAGACCGAGGTGCAGCGAGATCACCTGAAGTGCACCGTCTTCCGCCTTCTCCGAGTACCCGCCGACCACGTCCCTCGGCACTATCACACGGAAGTCGCGATTGGCGGCGTCGAAGGCAGTGGACAGCACACAGGCGTCGGTCATCGTGCCAGTGAGCACCACGTTGTGGACATCGAGGTTCTGGAGGAGAAACTCCAGGTCAGTGGGATAGAACGCCGACAACCGCTTCTTGGTGCGGATGTAGTAGTCGCCCTCTTCTTCCTCAGTAATCAGGTCGAGCCACTTCGTTCCCTCCCAGGAGTGCTCGTCCATCATGTCGTTGTCCTCGACGTAGAGGTAGTAGAGCACCCGCCAGTTCGCCATACGGTTGTGCTTGCGGCTGTTGAGATCGTCGATCCCCCCGTGCCGCTGCCAGTGCTGGACATGAATGATCGGAATACCGACACTTCGGCACTCAGCCTGGAAGCGGTTGTGGGCGGGGACGCGCTCTTTTGCACGTGGCACCGCCAGCGTCAGCCGGTCGTCCTCGCCGACATGACCGCGGTGCATATCGATCTCGAGGACCGCGGTGTGGGCAGGGTCGAGCCAGGTCTCGAAAGCGTCCGAATACCCGGGGACACCCGACGGGAGGTTCAATTTCTTCCGATTCTCCATGTAGCAATACATGGCCGTCTTCATGCTTCCACCTCCTCGTCGGGTCTCCTCCGAGTCATGTCATCAGCCGCAGCCGATGGACGCCGGGTCGATTTCCGCACCGGACCCTTCCGTGCCGATCGTGGGATCGCCCGTGGTCTCGTCGGGGATGCTGATCTCACCGGAACGCACCTTGGCCAGGATGTCGTCGTAGAGGGCCACCTGATCCGCGCTCAACATCGATGCGATGTTGTCGTACAGCGGAGCGTCGATCTCTGGATCGTTGGTGGCATCGAAGTCGATGAACGCGCTCTCTCCGATTTCACCCGCGGCCCCGGCCTCGATGATCGACTTCGAAGCGAAGGTCAAGCCATGAATCGCCGAGGTCATCACATGATCCGGGTCGAGTGACTGGCTCTCGTAGTAGGACGGCACCACCCACACCTGGCCATCGGCCTCTGCGGCTCCCTCGAGTATCCCGAACACTGCCGAGTCAGTGGCCGACAAGATCACGTCCGCTCCACCTGCAATCTCCGCCTGAGTTGCCGACTTGGCGATGCCGGTGTCGGTCCAGGTCTCGAGGTACTGCTGGGTGAAAGTGATGTCGGGGTTGACACACCTCGCTCCGAGGTTGAATGACTCAGGCTGGCGGGTCAGGGCCGGGAACGCGAAACCGTTGAGCGAGGCGATGTGCCCGCTTTCAGAGACCATCGCAGCCAGGGCACCGGCCATGAAATTGGCATTGTGCTGAGCAATGTCGTAGAAGCACAGATTGGGCGCCCACTCTTCACCTTCGGCGGGGTTGTACAACTGGCAGACTGTTACGTCCGGGAATTGCTCTGCGATCGTGTGCGCCGGCTCCACCATTGCGCCGTGGGCAATCAGGATCATGTCGTAGCCCTCGGAGGCGAAGGCCGATCCTTGTTGGACCACCGCTGCCGGGTCGTTCAACAATTCGACCGACTCGACGGATATGTTGGGGTTGGCTTCCATCGCCTGCGCAGCCCCGTCCCACCAGGCATTTGACCACGAGAGGTCGTCGGCGGTCCCGGGGTAGATCAGCGCCACCTGGTATGCCTCACCATCCGGCGCTGCGGTGCTGTCTGTGGCAGGGGCGGTGGTTTCGGCTGGTGGGGCCGTGGTTTCGGCGCTTGGAGCGGTGGTTTCAGCAGTACTGGAGGCCGTGGTTGTGTCCGCGGTTTCTCCAGCACACGCCGCGAGGATCATTGTGATCGCTGTCGCCAGCAACAGCCATCGCGGAGCCCACCTCGGCTTTGTCTCTCGCATCTGCTCCTCCCATGTTGGATCTGCCGCCGTGCAGCAGCACTCGACCTACTTTATCTACATCAAACGAACGACGTCCGGGGGGTCTGCGAGTTCGAGATGCCAGGGGTCAAGTGCCGGCGCGGCGGTACGGGATCCCCACTGCCGCCGGGTAGGTCGAGCCTGGAGCGAAGACAACAGCTATCACCGTGACGAGATAGGGAAGGGCCACCCAAAACTGCGTGGGTAACGATTGCAACGTCGGTACTTGAGCAGCCAGGAATTGAAGACCCTGGATCAAACCGAACCCGAGGGCATAGATCATGATCCAAAGTGGCCGCCATTTGGCGAGTACCACCACTCCCAGGGCGATGAATCCCCGACCGGCAGTCATGCCAGGCACGAAGCCGCCCGAGGTAGCGAGGACCAGGGCCGAGCCGCCGAGCGCGGCTGATGCCGACGCGACGATCACGGCCGGATAGCGGAGTCGCAGGACGTTCAGCCCGCCCGACTCCCGCGGCGAGCGGCCGTTCACCGGCTGCCCTCGCGTACAGGCCGTACCAGGTCTTGTTGAGCAGGTACCAGACGCCGAACGCCAAAGCTATCGCCAGGTACAGCATGAGGCTCTGCTTGTTGAGGATTTCGCCGACCCAGGGGATCGATCCAATGCCGGGGATGACGATCCCTGTCAAGGTCTCCCCGTTCTGGCCGGCCAGGTAGAGCGAGTGGAGCGTCCCGGTGAGGCCCAGGGCGAAAATGTTGAACATCAAGCCGGTGACGATCTGATCGGTGCCCCGATTCACGTAGAGGAAGGCGAGCAACGCGCCAAACACACATCCCGCCAGGATGGCGGCGAGGATCCCGAGCCCTGCGCTACGGCGCGTGATCCCCATATAGGCAGTGGCGAAGGCGCCGATCAGCATCATGCCCTCGATGCCGACATTGAGCACCCCCGACTTCTCGGCGACTGCCTCACCCAACGCTGCCATCACGATCGGCACCATCAATTGGATCCCGATCACGAAGAACGCCAATACCAGGGCCTCAGTGAACATCGACGCTCTCCGGATATCTGAACTTGATGACCTGGGTCACCATCAAGAGGATCACGAAGGTGGCGATCACGATCTCGCCCACCACTGGTGACAGACCAGCGCCGGCCTGAAGGCTGTTCGAGCCAACGCGGAGAATGGCGAAGAACGCGGCCGAGGCCATTATCCACAGGGGATGCAGCCGGGCGACGAGCGCCACACCGATGCCGAGGAAACCCAGGTTGGCGGAGAAGTCTTGCGAGAGGGAGTGATCCCGTCCCTGGACAATCAGAGCTCCGGCCAGTCCTGCGAAGGCACCTGCCATCAGGAAGGTCAGGACAGTGACACGTTCGGTCCTGATCCCGGACAAACGTGACGCCGGGTTGTTGGCGCCGATCGCTCGGATCGAGAAACCCAGTCTGGTGTGCTTCATCACAAACCAGGCGATGACCGCGGCGGCGACGGCAATCATGATCCCAATGTCGATCAGGGAGCCTTCGATCGGCCGGGGGAGCTCGGAGTTCACGTGGATCGGTTTGGTGCGCTGTACAAATCCCTCGGGGTAGACATCGAAGATGACCCATGCCGCCATGCTGGCGGCGACGAAGTTGAGCATGAGGCTCGTAACGATCTCGCTGGCGTCGAAGCGGGCTTTCAGCCAGCCGGGGATCGCCCCATACAGGGCACCCGCCACCATCGATCCGATGAGGACCATCGGGATCAGCAGCCCACGCGACCATGTCCCGGGCAGGACAATGCCGAGCACGCCTGCCGCAATCGCTCCGACCGTCATCTGTCCCTCACCACCCACGTTCCAGAGACGGGCGGTAAAAGGTATCGCAGCCGCCAACGCGGTCAGGATCAGGATCCCGGTGATCACCACCGTCTGACCGATGTTGAACGGATTGCCCAGAGCGCCGACGACAATGGCCTTTGCCACTTCGAGGGGATTGGCACCCATGGTCCAAACGAGGACCGACATCGCGGCCAGCGTGCCGGCCAGCGCGAGGAGGGTCCTCACCCAGACAGGAGTCTCCATTGTGTCCGCGGCCGCAACTGTCTCCACCGCCAAGTCCTGCTCCTCTCGATCACCATCCCCCGCGGTTATGACCGGCCTCCCGGGAGACCCTGCAGGGTCCACTCGGAGTGCCGGCGACCGTACCATTTGGATTGAGCCCCGTGAAGGAAGATGCAGTCGTACTGAAGGGGGCGAAGAGCCCCGGTAGGCCGACGCCGACGTGAAAATGGATCGGTCGTGGACGGGGAATCATCAGCGACGTCCGGCAGGCAGTTCGGGCCCCGGCTGGAATCCGGTTATGGCGCCTCGAGCTGTTCTCCTACGTATGGCAGCCTCTAGCGTCTGCTGTCACTCGAAGTCTCAGTCACCTCTTACGGACTTGTTGGCGAAGGGATTGGGTTCGGAGAAGTTCGCCTTGTACCAGGTGAAAACGGCGTAGCGAATGCCGTCCTCGTCATTCTCCACCTTCACTTGGGCCTTCAGCCTCTCGAGATCTCGACGGTCTTCCTCGGTCAACTCAACCTCGATGTCCTCGAAGCGCAGCGGGTAGTTCACGAATTGGGGTTCGTAGGCCGGATCCCGGGTCAGTTCGCGTGTCACCTTGATGTCCTTGATCCGATACTGATCGGGTGACCGTTGACCCTTTAGCTGCCCAAACCGATCGAGATGCTCTTTCACCAGGCTCTCCGTCTCTGGGGACTTTTCGTACACCTGGATTCGGATTGGCTTGAGCGAGAAGTTGCTGATACCGGTCACGTCGCCCGAACCGCAGACGATTGGCACAGCCAGCACATCCGTCAACGCGAGCAGGTCGACGTAATCGCCTTTGGGGCCGGTATTACGTCGGATGTCCCACCGGCCGCGATCGTCCCAACCAGTGTTCATCCACATGTTGAACGAGTCATGAGTGTCTTCCGGGCTCAAGCCATATTCGCCGATCGACTCGGCGAGTGTGTCCTGACAGTTCGTGTGAGAATCGAACCCCCATGTGGCTTCGAACAAATCGGCACTGCAGCGCGACCCGATCAGATCCGTCACGCAGGTCTCTGCCATCTCGGCAATCCACATCATCAGACCGCTGCGGGGCGGAGCGCTTAGGACGTAATCCCCCTTCACGACTCTTATTCCTTGGCGGCGCATATGGCCAACTGACATGTAGTCCTTGTAGTCGTGCAGGTTGAAGCAGTTGAAATCGACGCATTGCCCGCCGACTTCCTGAATAATGCGAAGGGTTTCGCCCTCGTACACCGGCAGTGCTTTGCCGCTGACCGGCTCCAGAACGAAATCGTCTCGCATCTCGCCGTATGGGATGGTCACGAGGCGCTTCCCACGTTCCCGAAGCGTCCCTTGCCAAGGAACTGTTCAGCGTATTTGCGAAAGCAGGTCAGAAGAACTTCGGAGTATTCCGTCCCGAAGTCGCCCTTTTGCTTCAGCCGTTCTAGAAGTTCGATTTGCTGCTGGGTCAGATGCACTGACACAACGTCGGGCGTATCACTCATTGGGCCTCCCATCTCATGACTGTCCTGCCACACAAACTCGCATACTCTCGCCACCTGGTCGTCTCACGGTGGCTTGATCTTTCCGAATGCCCGTCGGTACTGAGGGCACAACCAAGGCAACGGGCGGCGTCCTGCAAAGCTCGTTTATGCCTCTTCTTCGCCGAAAATGCTTCCCCACGCTGTCACGCTCACGATAGTGGGACCTGCCGGTCCCGATTCTCGTGGGCGCATTGACCTGGGTTTGAATCAAGTGATTCTCCGTCCCGCCGAGTCGAGGAGGACGTCGCGCTTTGGCAGGCTGGCTCGGTCGGAGGACTTTTCGAAGATGCAAGCTCTTCCTCACAGACCAAGACGGAACTTCACGGCGCCCGACTTGAATGTCAGCTCCGGTGTGGTCATGGACTGACCAAGACAACGAAGGAGCCGCCGATGCCAAGAATGATCGACCTCTCCCAACCGATCTATGAAGGGATGAAGGTATACCCAGGGCATCTGAAGACGGTGACGTTCCAACACGCCACTCACGAGGAGACCGCTCCCCGTTTCACGTCCGACTTCTCCTTCCAGACCCTTGGATTCATGTTGAATGACAACGGGCCAACCCACGTTGACTCCTTCAGCCATCTCGACCCTGATCCAGAAGCGCAGACAATCGACAAGATGGATCTCGGCCTCTTCTTCGGGCCAGCCGTCTGCCTCGACGTCTCGATTCACCCACCGCGGAGCGACATCACCGCTGAACATCTGGACCAAGCCCTGGAATCGTCCGGCCAGATCCATCGAACCCGGAGACCACTGTTTCTTCTACACGGCGACTTTCGACCGCTATCACGATCAGCCCCAGTACCTAACCGAATTTCCCGGACTGGGTGAGTCAGGCTGCCAATGGATCGTCGACAAAGGAATACGGACCTTCGGGGTCGACTCGCCGACGCCGGACAATCCAGCTTCGACCATCTATCCCGTTCACTTGATGTGTCGCCACCAACGGAAGACCCACTACGAGAATCTGGTACTCACCGAGGTCGTCGGTCAGAGATTCACCTTCGTGGGCTTCCCGCTGAAGGTAGTGGGCGCCCATGGCGGCCCAACCCGCGCAGTCGCCCTCATCGAGTGACATCGAGTCTGCGCGGCCCCAAGTCAATTGCCCGGTGCCCAGAGCCCGAACTTCCAAGCGGGGTCGCCCGGCACCATTGTTCCCTCGAACTGGCTGGCGTTGCCCATGGCCTTGGTTCGGGCTGAGGCTTGCCTGGCTAGGTCGAGTTGGCCTGGTTCCCATCCCATTAGAGCGGACGGGACGTCTCCACGCGCAGCGGCGAGTGCGTCGTGGAGCGCCCAAGCGTTGGCACAAGCCTTGGCTTGCCCGGCGGCAATATGGGGTCGCAGGCCCGCTGCGGCGTCGCCAATGAGGCAGACCCGATCGAACGCCATGCGGGGGCTCTCCAGGTCGAAGACCGCCTGGATCAGCGGCTCGGGGCACCCCATCACCACCTCGAGCAGGGTAGGGGCAAGAACCCGGGAGGCTGTGGCGCGCATCTCCGCAAGGTGCTCGTGGCGGATCATGCCGGGGGGCATCGTGCCAGATCGCTGCTCACCGTCCCGTCCAGTCATTAGGGCCTCGAACGGCCCACCCATTGGGAAGTTCCGATACCAGACGAAGTTGATAACTCGATTGGGCGGCGTCGCCCGGCCCTCATGGTCGGGTATTGCATACACGAGGATGTGGCTGTGATCGAGAACCTGGTAGATCATCGAGTCCGCCAGATCGGCCTGGGCTTGGTCGGATAACTCTGACTCAGGAGTGGTTCCCCTCCACGCCACATAACCAGCGTATGCCGGTTTGACCTCGGGGAGGAGGATGGTGCGGCCGGTCGACGCTAGCCCGTCGGCGCAGACCAGGAGGTCCCCCTCTACCGATGACCCGTTGGCGAGATGAAGCGTCACCGAATCGTGCAATTGGTCAAAGCCCACCATCTCGTGATCGAAGTGGTAGCGGTGATATCCGAACGCCTCGAGCAGGCCGCGATAGATGGTGCTCCAGGCGCTGAACCGGTAGTGGTCGGGGTCGGCCGAGATCACCATCCCCTTCTGGTTCACGTACTTCCAATAGGTCAGGTCGAGGCTGACCCTCTTGCTGTTCGTCTCTTTGTTGGTGAAGTACTTCTCTGTGACCGGCAGCACCACGATCCCGGCTCCGCGATCCTCGAGGGCAGCACCCGCCCGCTCGTACACATCGACTTCGCATCCCAGATCACGGAGAAGGACGGCGGTCGTCAAACCACCGATCGACCCGCCGGCGACGAGGACCCTCGGCCAGGCCATGGCGTATTGGTCAGCCCAGCAGTTCGACGGTCACGAACCGCAATGTTGCGTAGCCGATGTTTTCAGATGGCGGATCACGGGGTTCGTCACCGAGTGATCCTATTTCATGCATGATTCGCCGTCACAACGGGGAGATTGCGTGACGTCAGTGCCTGCGAGGCCGGTTGAAGGTCATCCGACGCTTGGGCGGATGAAGGTCCCGGTGCGCAAGTCGTGGCAGCCGCCCTCTTTGGCGATCTCCATGCCACGGAGATAGGTGGCCACCATCCGGCCTCGAAATGTCCGTCCGGAATACGGTGACCACCCCGCCTTGGAGATGATCTCCTCGTTCTGCACCGTCCAGGTGGAGGCCGGGTCGACCATTACCAGGTCGGCGTCGCCTCCGATCGCGATCACGCCTTTCGGCAATCGGTACCGAGCGGCGGGAGCGGTGGCGTAGAGGCGGACGACATCGCTCAGGCTCAAGTGGCCGGCGAGGGCGGCGTCGATGAGAAAGGGCAGCGTCGTATCGAGCCCGGGAAGACCGAACGGTGCGTCCCAGAAGTCGGTCTCGGCTTCTGGTGGAGAGTCGAGGGCGCATGGTCGGTCGAGAAATGGGAGAAGCGGCCGAGGCGTACCGCATCCCACATCGCCGATCGGTCACCCTCGTCTCGGATCCGGGCTGGCGGCGTGAATTTGCGTAAGGCGCCAGCTTTGGCAACTTCGTTCTCGTCGATTGCGAAGTACTGAGGGCAGGCCTCGGCCGCGATGTCGCCTCCGAGCTGGCGAAATGCGTCGATCACGTCGAGAACTGCTGGATTGGAGACGTGGGCGAAGGTGGCGACAGCCCCAGTGCCCAGCACGATGGCGGCAGTCGAAGCGACCGCGACGAGCTCCGCCTCTCGACTCCGCCATTCGATCAGGAGCTCGGGGTCGATCCGACCCATTTCCTTTAGGCGTGCCTCGGCGTCGGCGGTCAGCGCCTCGTCTTCGTTGTGGACGAGGCAGCGGCCACCTGCGGCTGCGATGGATCCCAGCGGCCCTGGCAAGACGTGCGGTATCGAGCCCAGGCACCCCGTGTGTATGACACGTGAAGATCTTGAAGAAGGCGACACCTGCCTCGACCAGGGCACCGATTTCACCGACCATGTCGGGCCAGACGTGTGCGGCCAGCCCGAAGTCGACATTGGCCCGTCCAGCGAGATGACCGATCTTGTCATCGAGGTCCTTCACGGAACGGATGGGGTGGGAATGGGTCTGTTCGATGATCGTGGTGACTCCGCGCGCCGCGGCGGCGGAGGTGCCGTGGATGAAGTCTTCGCGCTCTGTATCTCCCGGGTCCATGAGATGGACGTGGGTGTCGACCATCCCGGGCATTATCAGCAGACCCCCTGCATCGATCTCTTCGCCAGACGCGGAAACATCGCCGATGGCGACGACATGTCCGTCCTCGATCCTGAGATCCGCTCTGCGCTGATCATTTGCGGAAACGAGAGTCCCACCCCTGATGGTGATAGCCGTCACTTGCCTCCCTCGCCGAGTCGTACAACATTAATTCGGGCACTCAGAGATCTTCTGGCTGCTGCCCTGCAGGCGAGATGGCCTCGCCGAGCTGGGCCGGGACGGGCCGGTCACTCGAGGGCCAATTGACGGTCAATGCTCCGGCCACGTCGATCGTGGATCCGGGTGTCGACGCCTGGCTTCCACGGTTCCCGGGTGACCGACCTGCGGATCTGGTCCCATGAGAAGGTCTGACTGGGGTCACGTTTGGCGAGGGTTTGATCCGCAAGATCCAATGAGGGAATTGAGCCACCGCCGCCCTCATATGACACCGAATACGTCCCGTTTCTCAGCCGGGGCGTGTCGCGGTGAAGAGAAGTGGATGCAGGCGGAGAAAAAACTCGCCGTGTTGCGCCAGCTCCTGCTGCTCGGCTTCCCATGCATTCGCTTCGTCTTTCAGATCCCGTCCCGCCCGACCACGAACTGTGCGATGAAGGGAACGAGGAAGCCACCATTTGTGTCCGATCGAGTTCGTTCGTCGCGACGGTGTGGCCCTCCAGATTGACGTCGTCAAACCGAGGCGTCGGCATGCTCGGAATGTTATAAATCCAGAATGCTGACGTGATGACACCATTCGTAGACTCCCGGCGTGCCTGCCACCCAGTACGCCAAGAGCGGTGCGGTCAACGTCGCCTACCAGGTGGTCGGGGAGGGGCCGAGGGACTTCGTCTACGTGCCGGGGTGGGTGTCAAACATTGAGGTGATGTGGGAGGACGCCGAGCTGTCCGTTCCTCGACCGGATCGCCTCGTTCTCCCGTCTCATCATCTTCGACAAGCGAGGCACGGGGCTCTCCGACTCGGTCCCGGTCGACAACCTTCCCACTCTCGAGGAGCGGATGGACGACCTCCGCGGTAATGGACGCCGTCGGGTCGGAACGAGCTTTCCTCTTCGGCCATTCTGAAGGCGGGAACATGTGTGTCCTCTTTGCCGCCACCTTCCCGGACAGGGTCCAAGGCATGATCCTCACCGGGTCTTATGTGAAGCGCGTCCGTAGCGACGACTACCCATGGGGCCGGACATGGGACGACCGTTTGGAGGAGATTCGGACCGCGGAGCAGAACTGGGGGGAGCAGGACGTTGCGTTGTACGCACCGAGCCGGGCCGGTGATCCCACATTTCGGTCCTGGTTTCAGCGCTATCTCCCTCTGTCGGCCAGCCCCCATGCGGCTGCAGCCCTGCTCCGCATGAATTCGGAGATAGACGTCACTGCCATCCTTCCACGATTCGGGTACCCACCCTTCTGCTCTATCGAATGGACGATGCAGACGTCAATGTCGAGGAAGGAAGGTACATCGCCGCCAGGATCCAAGGGTCGAGACTGGTGGAATTGCCCGGGGCCGATCACTACTTCTGGGCCGGAGACTCAACCCCGATTCTGGGGGAGATCGAGGAGTTCGTCACCGGGCACCGGACGCCCCCTCCCGCGGAGAGGGTCCTTGCCACGGTGCTCTTCACGGACATCGTCGAGTCGACCGGCACCGCGGTGGACCTCGGAGATCGGGCGTGGCGTGAATTGCTCGCTCGCCACAACGCTCTCGTCCGATCCGAGCTGGAAATGTGGCAGGGCGTCGAGATCAGCACCACCGGCGACGGTTTCCTGGCCCGGTTCGATGGACCGGTCCGAGCCATCCGCTGTGCCACTGCCATTAGCCGCGGCGTCGTGCAGCTTGGGATCGAGGTGCGCTGCGGAGTCCACAAGGTGAGCTGGAAGTGATGGACGGCGACGTCGCCGGGCTCGCCGTGCACATCGGGGCCCGAGTCGCCGCTCTCGCCAACCCGGGGAGAGGTGCTCGTGTCGAGGACGGTGAGAGACCTCGTCGCCGGCTCGGGGATCGGCTTCGTATCTCGCGGGAGCACACGATCTCAAAGGTGTCCCGGAGGCATGGGAGTTGTTTGCCGTGGCCTGACCCGCGTCTCCGCATCGTTGGTTGGATCGAAGTATTCCCTCGCAGAACTCGTCACTGTTCGTCAGCAGTCGCTCTGCTGGAGGCTTCGACGAGTTCCCTACTGTTTAAGAGGAGCGAGATTGGGCTTCCAAGGTAGGCCGACACGTCCCATTTCCCTAGGCGCCAGGACTGCTCGAGGTTGCGGCTCGGCCGTCCACGATGACCCTCCAATCGAGATCTCCCTCGAATGTCAGTCAGCTCGCTCGGGTCGGTCCCTGCGCTGGTGTGAC
>CAVRHE010000009.1:0-232740 GCA_963720925.1 uncultured Acidobacteriota bacterium | reverse complement strand
CTAACTCGAGCCATATTTCCTCCGTGGTGGCGACGTTACGCCGCCATACTCAGCCTCATGCCACTGGATCAATACCGCGTGCCAATCGGGCAAATTGGGATGCCTGTGTCCCCATTCACTACGGGTCGGACGAGTACGGGATAGCCACGTTCCTCTCTGATCCGACCCACCTCAGCGGAGTGGTTACCTACGACAAGGAAAAACTCGGTGATGTCACCGGGAAGAGCCTTCTCCATCTGCAGTGCCACATCGGGACCGACACCATCTCCTGGGCTCGGCTTGGAGCAACCGTGACCGGAACCGACCTGTCGGAGAAATCGGTCGAAGCAGCTCGGCAGCTGAGCAGGGACTCAGGCACACCCGGGCGTTTCATCGTCTCCGAGCTCTACGACACTCCAGACGTCCTCGACGAGAAATTCGACATCGTCTATACGGGCGTTGGCGCGATCGGCTGGATCCCGGAGATACGAGGTTGGGCCGAAGTGGTGTCCTCCTTCCTCGAGCCAGGGGGCACGTTTTATATGCGCGAGGGCCATCCCATGATGTGGGCGATGGACTGGCTGGAGACCGAGGAATTGCGGGTCGCCGCCGCGTATTTCGAGACCGTCGAGCCCGAGTCTGAGGAGGAGCACGAGACATATGCCGGCGTCGGCGTGGTCGAGAGCCCGCTCAATTACGGCTGGAACCACGGGATGGGGGAGACCCTCGATGCCCTGATCCGTGCCGGGCTGCGCATCGACCGGGTCGAGGAGTACGACGAGTGCGAATGGCAGGGTCTGCCCATGATGATCCAGGAAGACGACGGACTGTGGCGTCTTCCCGACCACCGAGAGCGGTTGCCGTTGATGTGGTCGGTGCTGGCTACGAAGGTTTGACAATTGGGTCGATCGACCCTTCAGGTAGTACCTGTGGGTGCCGAATCAATGGGGGTAAGTCACTAGTTTCAAGCTAAGGACTTTCTTCCTCCTCCAGTGCGAGAGGGGCCACCTCGGTGGCCCCTCTCCGCGTCAGGCCATGCAGGTGATCCGGGGGAGGCCGGAAACGACGTCAGTCCAATGCCCGCCATAGTTGTCCGACCTCCAAACCGTGCCGCCGTGGCCGGCATAGACCGACCCGTCGAGGACCGCGAGGCAATGGGTGTCGAGATTGTCGTCGAACCACTCGGGTAGCCCGTCACGACACGCCTCGAATCGTCCCGCCGACAGACCCGCCCGGTAGAGGCGGGCCCGATTCGATCTCGGCCCAGTCGAGGCGGAGATGAGGACTGTGTCGTCAATGAAGGCCACCGCTCGGCAATACGGTGCGTGAAGACCATCGTCGCGATAGGTGAAGACCTGACCGTCGGCCGACTGAGCCAGGCCTTGGGCGCAGGCTGCCAGAACTCTCCCCTCGACGGACTTGTCTGCGATCACCTGATGGACATCCGCGTCCTGGTCGAGGGTGGGGGTCGGGCCGGTGTCGTCATAGCGAAGGATGCCGCCGACGTGGACGTTGATGAACAGCGTGCCCGCTCCGTCGACAGCGATCGATCTCACATCCGGCGGCCCGCCCCACGGGGTGTACCACTCGTCCCGGCCAGGGGCACCGGCGAAGCCCGCATCCTCGATCAGGTCGCCTTCATCGATCCGGTACAACCGGGCTGTCGATGCGCCGATCCAAACTGTTTGATCGACCGGCAGCACGCAGTTGAGAGTGACGCCTTCTCGGCCCTCCGCTAGAGCCTGACCGTGGTGATGTACCCGTGCCTTGCCATCGACCGCCCACCAGCCGTTTTCATCCCGAGCAATGTGGTTGATCGTCGTGTTGGATATCAATGGGCTGGTTGGATCGTCGAGGGCGAACATCCCGGCGGCCGTCCCGACGAGGAGGGTCATCTGAGACACAATACGACCAGTGATCTAGTCGGTGATGACCGAGACGATCTCAGCGACCGGGTACACGATCGAGGTCGTGGTGTCCGGCACGTCCAGGGTCTCCCAGTCCTCTCCGACGACGCGCCACCGCGCGGTCCAGGCATAGGAGATCGAGAGGTCGTACCCGGCGTGGTTCTTTGACCTCGTAGACGTGTCTGGCACCGCCATCCGGGTAGCCGGCGAGTGCAGCCTCGTTGGCCGGGAAGGTGTCGACGCGACTGTCCCCCCAATCGACCACCACGCCGCTCACTTCGATATGGATGTCGAGCGCGCGCCAGTCCCGCTGGAAAGCTGGGTGTCGTGAACATCGGGGATGGGCACCCGCACGAATGTTTCCAGACCCGTGACGCCATCTCCCGGTGAGGGATTCACGTCGGGAGCAGGGGGAGGATGGACGTAAGACGTCACGTAGTCCCACGCCTCTGCCGACGGGTCGACAGTGATCCCCGGCTCTGAGGTGCATCGGCGAAAGTAGCCGGAGGCGCCTGGCGAACCGTCCACGATCAGAACTAGTTCCGCCCCACCGTCGGGATTCACTGGGACGATCTCGTAGTTGGTTTCGGCGCTGGTGACATACCAACACTCTCCCAACAGGTCGAACCCGATGTTCGGATAGAGCCGGGAAGGAACCGAGGCGTCGTCGGCGTAGTCGACGACATCGCCACCAGCGATGCGGCATCTGGTGACGGTCTTCGATCTACCGAGCACGGGGTCAACCTCTGAGGCGACCCAACATGCAGTGAACTCCGGGCTTCAGCTGGCATCGCCCAGACGATGAGGGCGAGCAGCGCAGGACAAAGGCTCCAAGGCGACTTGCAATCGTCCTCCCATAGGTCATTTTCTGCATTCCCAAAGGCTGAGCGCACCCATTTCTCTCCCGGTCCATCGAAGAACATGGACCCCTGTCGAGGCACCAGAACCGAATCCAGTGATGTCGAGATTCGTCCAGACAGCCAGACACTGGTCGTCTGTGCGGAGGATCTCGGTGTCGCTCGTCACGATGTCGCTCGGCCGCGGCTCTCTCGAAATTCCATGACTCCAAACTGGGCGCGGGCGTCTCAACCGCACTCGCTGGCCCCACCACCTCCCGTATCCGGTCTTCATCCTGGTTGTAGATCCCTTCGAACCACCCGAACCAAAGGGTCTGCAGGATCTCCTCTGCTTCCGCGACCGTGGCGACAACGTGGGTGTCGGCAGTGGTGGACGTGGTCGGGAGGATGGTGGTGGCGGTGGCCGGAGGAGCGAAGGTTGTCGTGGTCGGTTCGACCGCGGAAGGCACAGTGGTGGGAGGGGGATCTGAGGTCTCCCGAGGCCACAGGGCCCAAATCCCGACTGCTAGACCCACCAGGATCAGGCCGGCGACCAGCGGTCGAATCACTGCAGCGTCGAACTTACGCAACCCGTAGCCCTGGGTGAAGTGTCCTGGCGTCAGGCCGCGAAAAGTCCCGGTGGCTCTTCTGTATGGTTCAGGATGGAGGTGAAAGAGATGACAGAGACCAAAGTCATCGCAGACACAACCGACGAGAGTCATGCCTTCAGGACCCTGTTCAGGATCCTGTTGGTCGTCGGGATCGTCGCCACGATCACCAAGTTCATGTCGGATCGGAGAAGAGACTTCTACGGTCTGACCGAGGCGGAAGCCCGCGCCAAGTTCGAGTCGAAGCTCGGACCCATAATCGGCGAGGACCGTGCATCCGACGTGGCCGATCAAGTGATCCCCCGTCTCAAAGAGACGGGTGTCCTCATCGAGGATGCGATGGACAAAGCCAAGAGCACCGCTTCTGACATGGCCGACAAGGTCGGCGACACCACGGAGAAGGTCGCCGGCAATGCCAAGAAGGCCGCCTCAGACGTGGCAGGCGATGTCGGCGACGCCGCCGAGAAAGCCGGCGATTCTATGAAGGACGCCGCCGAGAAAATCGGAAAAAAGATCGACTGACCCCTGTCTAGATCGGAAAAATGTCACACCCGCTTCGTACGGTTGTGACATGAGCGGTTTGACGCCCGACCAGGTCGAGCAGGCCCTCCTCGCAGATGAGGCCATCATCGCCGCGGCCCGCGGTCGCCAATTGGCAAACCTGGCACTCGCCGATCAGATGCAACTTCCGCTGGTCGACGGATGCCGGAGCCTCAAAGAATGGGCAGCAGGTCGTCTCGACCTATCCGCCGAGACCGCCTACCGATTGGCCTCGACGTCACGCCGGATTCAGGATGCCCCCGAGATCGCCCGTTCCCTTGAAAAGGGCGAGGTGACCTTCGACCGGGCCGAGGCTATGTCGAGGATTCCCGTGGAAGCTAGAGCCGATTGGCATCTCGGCCTCGACATCCACGCTCTGCGTCGGGTCGCCGCGCGTCACCGCCAACTCACACGGGCCGACGACCACCACTCTCACGCCTTGTCGGAGTTGACCCTCCAGCCCAATCTCGACGAGTCACGTTGGAACATTTGGGGTGAGCTCGATGGCTACGCGGGCCCTGTGGTCGACAAAGCGCTCACCGAAGTCGCCGACACGATCGGTCCGCTGCCGGATGGCACCCGACCGGGTCTTGGATACCGCAAGGCTGCGGCCCTGACCGCAATCTGCGAAGAATCACGGCCGGCCGGGATCACCACGCCACTCATCTCCGTCTTCGTCGATGACAAGGGAGTCGAGATCTCAGGCGGCACCGCGGTCGGCCCCGAGATTCTCGACAAGGTGGCGTGCGCCGGGAGCCTCGAATTGATCCGGACCATCGACGGCCAACCATTGGCCGTCGGGAGGCGGAGCCGGGTCATTCCGAACCGCCTGCGCCGGTTCATCCTTCATCGCGATGGTGGATGCACCGGAGACGGCTGTCAGAGTCGATATCGCCTCGAGGCCCACCATGTGGTCCCCTGGTCTGAAGGTGGGCCGACTACCCCGGAAAACCTGGTCACGCTCTGTTGGTTTCACCACCAGGTCGTAGTCCATGGCTTTGGATACCGCATCGACCCACGTCTGGGGTCGGGCCGGGTCCGATTCATCAAACCTGGACCCGACCCACCCTGAGGACTCTCGAAGCGACCTTGCGTACCCTGAAAGGGATGGAGACCGGGCCCACGATCACCACGGAGCGCCTGGTGCTCCGACGGTGGAGCATCGCTGATCGAGCCGCGTTGGCGGCGCTCAATGCCGACCCCGAGGTGATGGAGCACTTTCCCGGTGTCCTCACCGCGGAAGAGTCGTTTCAGATGCTGCAGAGAATCGAACTCCATTTCGAAGAATTCGGCTTTGGATTGTGGGCGGTCAATACGATCTGGATGCCGAGACTCATCGGGTTCTGCGGCCTTGCCGTCCCAACCTTCCGCACGCATTTCACCCCGGCCGTGGAGATCGGGTGGCGCTTCGCCAGGAGCGAGTGGGGGAATGGATATGCGACCGAGGCGGGCAGGGCAGCCCTGGAATTCGGCTTCGAACAGGCTGGTCTCGAGGAGATACTCAGTTGGACGGTTCCGGCCAATCAGCGTTCCCAAGGAGTGATGAGTCGCCTTGGTATGCAGCGGGCACCCGAGTTCGACTTCGATCATCCACGCTTCCTCGACGACGGTCGGCTCCGGCGTCACGTCGTGTATCGGATGACCCGTGAGGATTGGACCGAAAGCGGCCCAGCCGATCCGGTCGAGTAATTCACCCGCACCCGAATTGGGCGGTTCCTAGCCTCGACGAGTCATGCCTTCTCACATCGAATTGGTCGACACGAGTACCGCGCCTGACGAGACGTTGGCGGCCTTGCACGAGCTCCACCTCCTGGAAGACGAGGAGGTGCTGCCCGGTGATCCTCCCGTCCCGGTGCAGCAGCGAATGCTCGATTGGCGTCACCAGCTCGATACCGAGGGCACCTATCGCTGGGTCATGTGGAAGGGCCCGGAGATCGTCGCCACATCAGGGCTCCATGTGGACCTGATACAGAACCTCCAGAACGCCTACGGATGGGTCTATGTGCATCCTCAGCATCGCGGCTCCGGATACGGCCGGGCGGTGGCGACTCCGATGCTCGACGCCGCTGAAGCGGATGGCCGAACGCGGTTTGCCATTGGCATCAACGACGGACGATCCGAGGAGGCGCTGGCCAAGAGGGCCGGAATGAAGTCGGCGTATCGGGAGAAGGTGAGCCGTCTGATTTTCGACGAGATCGACTGGACCTTGATGGAGTCCTGGATGGAGCGTGCCGCCGAGCGCGCTTCCGACTACGAGTTGCTGTTTCTGCCCAGCCCGATCGACGAGGCGGATCTACAGGCGTACTGCGATGTGATGTTCGTCATGAACTCGGCTCCGCAGGAGGACTATGTGGAGGACGAAGACGAGATCATGACCCCGGAGATCTGGCGTGACATCGAGTCGAAGATCGGTGCGCGGGCGGAGAGGGAGATCCTCACCTATGTCGCCCGCCACAAGCCGACCGGCAAGTTCGCGGGATTCACCACAGTCGCCCACAAACGTCTGGAGCCTTTTCTGGTGGAGCAATGGGACACCGGCGTCGACCCCGAGCACCGCAACAAGGGCATCGGACGATGGGTCAAGGCAGCCATGGCAATCAAACTGCGGGAGCTATATCCGACCGTCCGACGAATCGACACCGAGAACGCCGGGTCCAACGCGGCGATGCTCAGCATCAACGTCGAGATGGGCTTCAGGCCAATACTCATCCAGAACGTCTGGCAAGGAGATCTGGCCGTGATTCGGGAGAGGTTGTCGATCTAAGAGTTGGCAGCCTTCAGCACAGCGTCGAGGCTTATCGCTCAACCCTCTCCCCAGCCCTGCGGCGCCTCTGCGCCCTCGTGCTCGCCCTCGATCCGGGCCACGTACGCCGCTGCCTCGCTCCGCCGGCTCATCCCCATCTTGGCCAAGAGGTTGGACACGTAGTTCTTGACGGTCTTCTCGGCCAGGAACATCTCGTCGGCGATCTGCTTATTGGTCAGCCCGTCGGCGATGTAGCCGACGATGGTCCTCTCCTGCTTGCTCAGCTTCGCCAGCAATGGATCGTCTTCAGGCCCGTTGCGGAGGCGGGCGAAGAGACGTTCGGTCATGTCGGCATCGAGCAGGGACTCCCCGGCTCCGACCCGACGGATGTCGTCGACCAGATCAGTCATCTTCACCCGCTTGAGGACGTAGCCCGAGGCGCCGGCGAGGATCGCGGACATCAGCGCCTCCTCGTCGGCGAAGGATGTCAGCATCAGGACCTTGACGTCGGGAAACCGCGAGCGGATGTCACGGCATGCTTCGACACCACTTCCGTCGGGGAGTCGGACATCGAGCACGACCACGTTGGGCTCGTCGTAGCCAACCCGGCGCACCCCCTCGGCGACGGTTCCCGCCTCTCCGACGACCACGATGTCGTCTTCGGCTTCGAGTAGGGCCCTTATTCCGGCTCGAACGACCTCGTGGTCGTCCACGAGCAGGACTTTCAGCTTCGCCATCGGGAAAAACGGTAGCGGTATGGTCAGGCGCCGATGTCGTCGACAACTGCTGTGCAACGTCTTCCCGAGCTGATCGAAGCCGCCGCCGCGGTCGTGGGCGCCGGAGACCTGGAGCAGGTCCTGCGTGGGCTCGTCGCCGAGGCCAGGGCCGCCACGGGAGCGCGATACGCCGCGCTCGGGGTCATCGGAGAGCACGGCGTCCTGACCGAGTTTCTGCATGAAGGGCTCACGCGCGAGCAGGTGGACCGCATCGGGTCGCTTCCCACCGGCAAGGGCGTCCTCGGGACTCTGGTGCGGGAGAACCGAACCATCCGTCTCGACTCGATATCGGAGCATCCTGACTCTTATGGATTCCCGCCGAACCATCCGCCGATGCGCACATTCCTCGGCGTTCCAGTCGCGGCCGGGGGGAAGGCGTTCGGCAATCTCTATCTGACTGAGAAGGACGGCGGGTTCACAGACGACGACGTGATGCTGGTCGAAGCGCTGAGCCGCATCGCCGGCTCGGCCGTGACCACGGCGCGTCTCCAGGGCCGCCTCCGCACGATTGCGGTGGGTGAGGATCGCGAGAGGATCGCCCGCGACCTCCATGACTCCGTCATACAGGACTTGTTCGCGGTCGGGCTCGCCCTGCAGGGGATCGCCGAACGGGTGACAGATCGGACCGCCGCCGCCACCATCGAGGAGTCGGTCGACCGCTTGGACCGCGTCGTCGAGGCCCTGCGCGCCTACATTTTCCAGCTCCGCGGCCACGGGGACCCGACGTCAACTCGATGATCGTCTCCAGGAGCTCGTTTCCCGCATGGCCTCGGCGTATCCGGCGGCGTGACCCTGGAGATGGCAGCCACGGACCTGCCCGAAGAGCAACTCGAGGACGAGGTGGTCAAGTTCGTCACAGAGGCGCTGAGCAACGCGCTTCGCCACTCCGGTGGCGACGAGGTCGCGGTGGTCGTCGACACCGATACCGACTGGTGCCGAATCTCCGTGAGTGACAACGGCATTGGGTTCGACCCCACCCAATCCTCGACCGGGATGGGTCTGGCCAACATGACCACCCGGGCTGCGAGTTTGGGCGGGAACGCCGATGTGGGAAGCAACATGGGCAGAGGGCCGACGGTCGAGGTGCGACTCCCGATCAGGTGATGGGTTGCCCGGCAGCGATTGAATCGGCGAGGCGATCGACCCAGGTCTTGACGGTCGATTCAGCCACCCGGCGCAGCAGAACCCTGTCGACGACCTTGCCCAAAGGCCCCAAGGGGGGTTGATAGGTGCCGTCCATGATGATCCTGGTCTGGTCCGGACCGATGTGAGAGACGATCAGGTCGGCGTTGAGTCGGGGAAAGAGCGTCTCTGACCCCACGGCGGACCAGCTCACCGGATAGACGAGACCAAACCGATGGATCTCGGGGGCGCCAATCTCGAGCCTCACCTCTTTGGCGAGCTTCCCAGCTCCCGGCCCGACTCGCGCTCGAAGTTCCTCACCCTCCCGATAGGCGACATCGGCCATGGTTCGCAGCTCGGACTGGAGCGGAGTCGAGTCCGCGTTGCACCTCGGGCAGGGGGAGGGGCACCTCGGTCTCGTAATGGACGAACATCAGAGACGGCCGGGGCGGGTGCGGAAGGAAAAGCCCCTACCCGAAGACATTCCGGTCATGTGCTCGATTTCCACTTCGACCACATGGGGAAAGCTCGCCATCGGTTGCAAGCCACCGGTGCCGAGAGGCGAGCCGAGAACGGGTGCGTATTTCTCGAGGAGAAGCTCCACGGCCCTCGTTGTGGTGGCCTCGTCTGTCCGCTCCACCGCTCGGCCCTCGACGACCACACTCACCCAGTCACCGCTCGAGTCGTCGAATCGCGACACCTCGATGCAAACGGTCGGATTCGACTCGATTGCCTCGAATCGCCTACCGGGCTTGGTACGGAAGAACAGCCTTCTCCCGTCCAGGGCAAACGACATGGGCGTTACGTAGGGCTTCCCGTCATCGATGACTCCGACGTGGGCGACCATCTCGTGCTCGAGGAAGTCAAGGGCCTCGGTGTCGGTGATCGGTTCCATGACTCACACTGTTTCGTCCGTGATCGCCCACAGAACGTCCTTTATCGAGATAACACCCAGCACCTCGCCGTTCTCGACGACAGGGAGATGACGAAAGCCGGTGGCGAGCATCCAATCGGCGGCCTCCCCTACCTCCATTTCGGGGGAGAACGAGTCGGGATACTCCGTCATCCAGGAGCTGGCCGGATCCGAATCGAAGTCGGCATCGGCTGCAACAGCCCTCAGGATGTCACGTTCGGTCAGGATGCCCTCGAGGGCTCCGTCCACCTCCACGGCGACCGAGCCAACCTCGGTCGACACCATCAGTTCGGCTGCTTGTCGAATGGTCGCCTCAGGGGTAATCCAGACGACGTCACCGCCTACCAACTCACGTACTCTCACGATGCCTCCTGGTCTCTCTGACTTGATCTTCGCGACTAGGGGCCGGGCGTTTTAGGGCCGATCTGCCCTATTGGCGGTGCGGGCCGCTCCGTACGTTTTCGGTGCATGACTCCACAACGTGATGATGCGCGGGATCTGTCGCCTGCCCGCGCCTTCGATCGCTTCCTCATAATCCTGGCGCTGCTCGGCTTGGCTGTCGCCGTTCTCGCAGCCATCGTCGCCATCCGAGGCGAGCCCGCCGGCGCCACTGGCGAGGAAGGGGAGCCGGCCGAGCAGCAAGTCGTCGAGTACTCGCTGTCGGAGTTCGACATCGAGGGCCTGGCCGAGATCCCGGCCGGGGCAACGGTGCTCCGGGTCACGAATGACGGATCGACTGCCCACAATCTGGCACTGGAGGATGGCTCGACCACTCCGGACCTCGCCGCGGGTGACTCGGCTGACCTCGATGTCGGTGAGCTTCAGCCCGGCTCCTATGTCATTTTCTGCTCGATCGCCGGTCATCGGGAGGCCGGGATGGAGGAGACGATCAACGTCGTCGAAGGCGCTGTCGGTCCCGGTGAGGGCGACAGTGACCACGAGGGCGGCGCCGAGGCCGACTGGGCCGAGTTGGATCGGCTGATGGAGGAGTCGATGCTGGCGTTCCCCGCCGAGACCGAGGGTCTGGGCAATCAGCCGCTCGAGCCGACCATTCTGGACGACAGCACCAAGGAGTTCCACCTGACGGCCGCAATCACCGACTGGGAGGTCGAGCCGGGCAAGATGGTCGAGGCGTGGACCTACAACGGGATGGTGCCGGCGCCGAAGATCCAGGTCGAGGTGGGAGACAAGGTGCGGGTGGTCGTGGAGAACCAGCTACCAATGGGCACCGATGTCCACTGGCACGGGGTGAAGGTCCCGAACAGCATGGATGGGGTGGCCCCGCTCACCCAGCCACTCATCGAGTCGGGTGAGAGCTTCGTCTACGAGTTCACGACACAAGAGCCAATGGTGGCGATGTATCA
Organism: uncultured Acidobacteriota bacterium; assembly: GCA_963720925.1. Classification (GTDB taxonomy): domain Bacteria; phylum Actinomycetota; class Acidimicrobiia; order Spongiisociales; family ZC4RG35; genus JARDZU01. The sequence goes on along the minus strand of CAVRHE010000009.1, from coordinate 221,952 downwards.
CGCCCATCATCACGGGCAGATGCAGGTCCCGAACGGGATGTTCGGGACGTTCATGGTCGGCGATGTGGCGATGCCTGTGGGCCAGACGATCTCCGGCGTCGAGATCCCGACCGATCTCGAGGTTTCGCAGGAGATCCCGATGGTGCTCAACGACGCCGGGGTCATCGGCCTGAGCCTCAACGGCAAATCGTTCCCCGCCACCCAGCCTTACACGGGCAAAGTGGGCGACTGGGTGGTGGTCCATTACTTCAACGAGGGTCTGCAGATCCACCCGATGCATCAGCACCAATTCCGTCAGCTGGTCTACGCCAAGGATGGTGTCCCGTTGGAGAGTCCCTATTGGGTAGACACCCTCGATGTCGCCCCAGGTGAGCGCTACTCGGTCCTTATGCAGCTAGAAGACCCGGGTGTCTGGGTTTGGCATTGCCACATCCTCACTCACGTGGAGCGGGACGAGGGCATGTTCGGGATGGTGACCGCCTTCGTCGTCGAGGAGTAGGGCTACCGTCCCGCCGATGCTTCGGACGACTGAAACCGGCGAGCCCGTAGAGGATCTCGTCGGGCTCTACATGAATGACGAACGGAAGGCGGAGGGCAGGCCGTGGGTGCTTGTCAATTTCATCAGCTCCGCCGATGGTGGAACAGCGATCGAAGGGAAGTCCTCGAGTCTGGGCGACCCTGACGACAAGGCGGTATTCCAGGCGCTGAGAGCGGTGCCAGACGTCATCCTCGTCGGGTCGGGAACCGTCGAGGCGGAGGACTACCACCCGGTCGACCTGGACGACCAGCGGCGTGAGCGGCGACTCGCAGCCGGATTGACGGAGGTCCCGGTCCTGGCCATTGTCTCCGGCAGACTCAGCTTCAACGCCGAGGCGCGGGTCTTCTCCGACCCCGAGCACCGGCCCATGGTCATCACCGGGCCGAGAGCCGATCCGGTCAAGTTGGCCCTGTTGGGAGATTCCGCCGATGTCGTCATCCTCGAGGAGGTGACTCCTGCGGCGATTCTCACCCGGCTGAGTGCGGCGAAGGTCATCCTCTGCGAGGGCGGGCCCACCTTGGTTGGCCAATTCGTCGCCGGGCACATGGTCGACGAGCTCGATCTGACCATCGCCCCGATAATGATTGGCGGCAGGTCGGCCCGGATCGCCCACGGGGACACCGCCGATCCTCCGGTCGAGATGAGGCTCGACCGACAGATGATCGGCGACCGGTCTCTGTTTATGCGATATTTGAAGAACTGACGCCAAGGGAGACGACGATGGGAGCGCACGCCGAGCTTTTCGAACGACACAAGGCGGTATTGCCCGGGTGGGCGCCCCTCTACTACGAGCAGCCGATCGCCATCGTCGATGGCGACGGCCGTCATGTCACCGACGCAGAAGGCAATCAGTACCTCGATTTCTTCGGCGGGATCCTGGTCACGATGTCGGGGTACAAGGTCCCTGAGGTGGTGGCGGCGATCAAAGCGCAAGCGGACAAGATGCTGCACACTTCGACGCTGTATCTCATCGAATCGCAGATCGAACTGGCCGAGAAGATCGCCGAACTGTCCGGTATCCCCGACGCCAAGGTCTTCTTCACCAATTCCGGCACCGAGGCCAACGACGCTGCCTTGATGCTGGCCACGACCTACAAGCGATCGAACCAAGTGCTGGCGATCAGGGGCAGCTATCACGGGAAGTCGCACTCCGCGATCGCTGTGACCGGGCAGAGGGCCTGGTCGGGGACGAGTTTCTCGCCTTTCCAGGTGACCTATGTCCACGGCGGCTACAAGCTGCGCAGCCCATTCGGCCATCTTCCCGACGAGGAGTTCATCGCCGCCTGCGTGGCTGATCTGAGGGACCTGCTCGGTGTGGCCGCGGCCGGCAGCCCGGCGGCGATGATCGCCGAGCCGATACAAGGTGTGGGTGGCTTTGTGACGCCACCCGATGGCTTCTTCAAAGCCATGAAAGAGGTGCTCGACGAGAACGGCATCTTTTTCATATCGGATGAGGTACAGACCGGTTGGGGACGGACGGGCGAGCATTTCTGGGGATACCAGGCACACGATGTCATCCCCGATCTGCTCACATTTGCCAAGGGGATCGGCAATGGCCTCAGCATCGGTGGCGTGGTGGCGCCCGCTGAGATCATGGACTCCTACCCGGCGCTCGGCATCTCGACTTTTGGCGGCAATCCGCTGGCCACGGCGGGGGCCCTGGCCAACCTCGACTACCTGCTGGACAACGACCTGCAGACCAATGCGTTGAAAGTGGGGAATCGCCTGCTCCAGAACCTGGTCCCCCTTTCAGAGGAGCTCGAGGTCATCGGCGAAGTCCGCGGGAAGGGGCTGATGATCGGCCTCGAGCTGGTCAACTCGGACGGCTCACCGTCACCTGAAGCCGCCTCGACCGTGTTGGAGGCTGCCCGGGAGGAGGGGCTTCTCATCGGGAAGGGCGGTCTCTACGGCAACTCGCTTCGTCTGGCGCCGCCCCTCTCCATCACCGAAGATGAGGCTGACGAGGGTTTTGCCCGACTGGAGCGCGCTCTGCGCAAAACGTAAGACGTAGTGCGCAAACTTCCCTTAGGCGTATTTCCCCAAGGGATGATCCCCGTGCCGGCCCACGTGCCGGCACACCGCGGGGACAGAGCCCGATCGTGGGTTGCATGAGCAACGACCCGCTGCTCGTCGGCGACCGCTAGAGCAGGGCCTGCAGGTCGATGTCGCAGCTGGGGTGGCGCAGCTTGGCCAACCCTCTGGCTTCGATCTGACGGACACGCTCCCGAGTGGAGTTGATCACCTTCCCCACATCGGACAGGGTCCAGGGCTCATCTCCATCGAGCCCGAAGCGAAGCCACAAGACCTGTTGCTCCTCGGGGTCGAGGATCTGAAGTGCCTTGATGAGGCGGTCCCGGCGCCACGCCGCCGCGGCCCTGGCCTCGGGATCGACCGCAGTCGCATCCTCGACGAAATCCTGCAGCGACGCATCGCCATCCTCTCCCACCGGCCGATCGAGAGAGACCGTTTCCGCCGGCGCCTCGAGGGCGGCGAGGACCCGCTCCGTGTCCAAGCCCGATGCCTCTGAGATCTCCTCGAGGGTCGGGGCACGGTGGTATTTGTCATGCAGACTCTGACGGGTGTCCTGCACGGTTCGGACCACGTCCACCATGTGGACCGGGAGTCGGATCGTCTTGCCGTTGTTTCCCAGACCCCGTGTGATCGCCTGTCGGATCCACCAGGTGGCATATGTGGAGAACTTGAAGCCCTTCCGCCAGTCGAACTTCTCCACAGCCCGGATCAACCCAAGGTTTCCCTCCTGGATCAGGTCGAGGAGATCGAGGCCTCTACCGGTGTATCGCTTGGCGATCGAGATCACCAGACGCAGGTTGGAGCGGATGAAGGTCATCTTCGCCTCGTCGCCCTCGGCGACGAGACGCATCAACTTGACGTCGGTCGGCCTTCTCGTATTCGCCTGACTCCAGCGTCGCTTTTGCCTTTTTTCCCAGCTCCATAGAACGGGAGAGATGGACTTCGTCCTCGGCGGTGAGGAGGAGATGGGCCGAGACCTCGTCGAGATACAGGCCGACGGTGTCGGCGGGACTCGAGCCCCGCTCGGGTCTGGCATCTTTGGCCCTTATGGCCTTCCCCAAATCTGGCCCTTCCTGTCAAACCCCCTGTGGAAAACCTAACGTTGCTGGCTGAATCTGGCAAACGGTTTTCCGTTTAACGGCGGGTGAACAAGTAGTCTCGGTCGCTCAGTGGCGCGTCGTTCCCAGTTTCGCTTGCTGGTGGCGCTCACCATCGTTTGGGCATTGTGGGCAGGCTGGTCGCTGCTTGGACGTGCGACTCCGTACACCCTCCGGGTGCTCGACGACGCCGGAGCGCCGATCGCGGCGGCGTCGGTGGACATCAGCGAGAGTCAGGTGGGCACCAGCGCCGAAGACGGGACCATCGAAGTCGAATGGAACCGGTCGTCCACAGTCCTCGAGGTGAGTGCGGCCGGACATGTCCCCAAGACGGTGACGATTTCGGAGCGTCCTGACGGGGTTTTCGAGGTCGTGCTCAAGGCGCGGATTCTTCGTGGCCGCGTGCTCGACCCCGCAGGCACGCCTGTCGAGTCAGCTGTGGTCGTGGCAGGCCCGGCTTCGGGGACCACCGACGCCGAGGGGAAGATAAGTCTTCGGGGAGCGGAGCCGGGGAGCGTGGAAGTCTCCCGCCCGGCCTGGATCCCCACTTCATTCGAATGGGACGGCGGAGCCGGGGAATCCGTCGTCGAGCTGGCGCCATTCGTTGCCCGCGCCGTCCATATCGCCGGAGAAGCCGCCGGAGACGACATCGATCGCTTCTTCGAGATGGCGAACAGCACCGAGCTCAACGCCCTCATGCTCGACCTCAAGGATGAGAGCGGGCTGGTCTGGTACAACAGCGCGGATCCGACGGCGGACGAAGTCGGGGCGATTCGGGGCGTTTACGACCTGAGCGCTGTGTCCGCCAGGGCCGAGGAGGAGGATCTATACCTGATTGGTCGGCTCGTCGTTTTCAACGACCCGACGGCAGCGGTGCGAAAACCCGACATGTCGGTGTGGGACTCGGCGACGAACCAGCCCTATCAGTCAAATGGGCAGTATTTCCTCGACCCGACCGATCCCAACGCGCGTGCCTACGGGCTGGCGATCGCCCAGGAGGCATGCTCGATGGGGGTTGACGAGGTGCAGTTCGACTACGTCCGCTTTCCCGACAAACGGACAGAGACCACCACGTTCGATGAGGGCGTGAGCCTCGAGACCAGGACGGCGACCATCATTGGATTCCTCGAGGAGGCAGTCGCCCTGTTGCACCCGATGGGTTGCGCCGTCGGCGCGGATGTTTTCGGCTTCACCACCGCTGCTGCCGATGATGGAGGGATAGGACAAAACTGGGATCAGGTCACGCAGGTGGTCGATGTCGCCTCGCCGATGGTGTATCCGTCCCACTACACGTCGGGTTGGTATGACTTCGAAACACCCAACGACCATCCCGGCCCGATGGTCACCAACGCCATCCAGGACGGGATGGAGCGCTTGTCGAGGAACGTGGTGGTTCGTCCATGGCTGCAGGATTTCGGTTACACACCGGACCAGGTTCGAGCTCAGATCGAAGTGGCCGAGGAGTACGGCCTGGGTTGGATGCTGTGGAACGCCGAATCCAATGTGACGGTGGACGCCCTCCGGGCGGAGTAATTCGCACTATGGCCATAGGTGAAATACCATTCTTGGGTCCCTTCCGGAGCATTGTTTGACCGCGTTCGACCGAGAGAATCTGGCCAAGATCACCTCCTCTGCCCCCGTCTGGAGGCGCCCCCAGATGGAGGCGGCATACGAGGTCTTCGCTGCACTCGAGGAGCCCACGGGAGCCGAGGAAGACTGGCGGTACGTCGATTTCGACCACAGCTTCTCGGAGCTCGCACCTGTCACGTCTGCAGGTGTGGCGCTGGAGCCGGGCCCGTTCGTCACCTCCCTCCCGGAGCGCTCCGGGCGGGTCCTGATCATCGATGGGGAGGTGGTCGAGCACGATTCCGACGTCGCCCTCGTCCACCGTTTCTCTGACCTCGATTCCGATCCGGGTTTCGCGGGGATGGTCCCGACCGATCACAACAAGCTGGCCGCGGCCCACGCCGCCTTCTCCCCTGATGGGGCTCGGGTCGAACTGAAGCCGGGCACGGTCATGGAAGAGCCACTGGTGGTCGAGATCCACGCCACCACTGAGGGTACGGCTTCCTTTCCGCATCTCCAGGTCGCGGTCGGCGAGAACGCCGAGGCCAGCATCCTCGTGGATTATCGCTCGGCCGATGGCGCCCGACTCCTCGTCGTCCCTCGAGTCGACCTGGAGCTAGGGGAGGGTGGACGGCTGCGATTCCTCTCGGTCCAGGGCCTCGATCACGCCGCAACCACGGTGGTCCATCAGCGAGCGGTGCTGGGGCGAGACTCCACGTCTCGCATCGGGGAAGTGGGGCTGGGCGCGAGGTTGGCCCGGCTCGATCTCGGGGTCAGCCTGGTCGGTGACGGCTCCTCATCGGAGGTGGTGGGTCTCTACTTCGGGGAGGGGGATCAAACCCTGGACTACCGGATGCGTGATCGATCATCAGGGACGCAGCACCACATCCGACGTCTTCCTGAAAGGTGCGGTCGAGGACGACGCCCAGAGTGTCTTCACCGGCCTTCTTCGGATCGAAAAGGATGCCGCTCGAACATCGACATTCGAGACCAATCGGAATCTCGTGCTCTCGGAGAATGCCAAGGCACACTCGGTGCCCAACCTCGAGATCCTCTGCAACGACGTGATCTGCGGCCACGCCTCATCCGTTGGCCCACTGGAATCGGATCACCTCTACTACCTGATGAGCCGCGGGTTGGCCCGGGAACGAGCGGAGAGACTCCTGATCCGGGGGTTCTTCCAGCAGGTGATCGACCGGCTGCCGATCCAGGGTCTCGAAGAGCCCGTGTCCGACGAGGTCTTCCGTCGGTTCGTGACCGCTCAGGAGGAAGGCCGGGTCGCATGAAGGTCCAGATCGGCGCCGTCGACACCTTGCCCCGCGATCGTGGCATCCGCGTCACCCTTGGTGACGATCGCATCGCGATGTTCCGGATCGGCGACGAGGTGTTCGCCGTCAGTGACCGGTGCTCGCACGCCGAGGCATCTCTCGCCGAAGGCGAGGTCTTCGACCACGAAGTGGAATGTCCCCGACATGGCTCCGAATTCGATCTGCGGACGGGAAAGCCGTTGTCGCTGCCGGCCACCAAACCGGTGCCTACCTACGAGGTCGCCATCGAGGACGGGGTCGTCTACCTCATGTGGGAGGAGTCATGACAACTGCGCTCGATGTCCGCGGCCTGTCGGCCGGTGTCGAGGGGAAGCAAATCCTGGAGGGTCTCGACCTGGTCGTCCCGTTCGGCGAGGTGCATGCCCTGATGGGACCCAATGGATCAGGCAAGTCCACGCTGTGCCACGTGCTGACAGGCAGGGCCGGCTACGTGGTGACCGGCGAGGCTTTGCTCGAAGGAAAAGAGCTGTTGTCCCTGGATGTGGACGAACGGGCCCGGCTCGGCCTGCTCCAGAGTTTCCAGTACCCGACCGAGGTGCCCGGGGTGGCTCTCCGGGAGTTCCTCCTCGAGGCGGCGGAAGAGCGGGGGATCTCCGAGGCGGAGGCCTTGGACCGGATCGAGCGGGAGGCTGCCCGTTTCGACGTGACCAGATTCCTCGATCGATCCATCAACAACGACCTCTCCGGGGGCGAGATGAAGCGGTCTGAGATCTTCCAGATGGCGGTGCTCAGACCGAGGGTGGCGCTTCTCGACGAGATCGACTCGGGTCTCGATATCGATGCGGTGAGGCAAGTGGCGGCGGCCGTGGAGGAGATGCGGTCACCCGACCTCGGGGTCCTGATGATCACCCACTACAACCGAATCCTCCGCTACGTGACTCCTGACCGGATCCACGTCATGATCGGCGGGCGCATCGTCGACTCTGGGGGAGCCGAGCTCGCCGAAGAACTGGAAGCGGGTGGTTACAAGGCGATCCGGGAGCGTCTGGGATTGGCGGAGGTCAGCAGCGAGCCGTCCCGGCGGCCCGCAGATTTCTTCACCGACACCCCCTTCGACGTGTGAACCGTCCTTTCTGATGGCGTCCCGTGCCGCTGCGGAGAGATGGCTCGGTGCGCTGACGAATCTTCCGACGGCCTCAGGCCGCGAGGATGCGGTGGTCCGATGGGTCCGGGGCTGGGTCGCACGCCGCCCCGATCTGAGGATGGCCGAGGATTCAGGGGGCAACCTCCTCATTACCCGAAAGGGAAGGAAGCGGCACGATCCGGTCCTCGCGGTGGCCCACATGGATCATCCCGCCTTCGTCGTAACGAGTGTCACGAATCGGGAGGCGGTCTTCGAGTTTCGGGGCGGAGTTAGGGCCGAGTACTTCGGGGACGCCCGAGTCGTGTTCGTCACCGGTCCGGCGAAGGGCGGGCGGGTGACCTCGTATGACCCGGAGAGCACGGACCGGCGTGATCGAGGTGACAGGCCCGATGCCCGGGCAGGGGGACATCGCCCGCTGGCATGTCGCGAATCCGAGACCACGAGCGGATCGGTCTGCTGGCACCCGCATGCGACGACCTGGCCGGGGCTGCGGCGGCGCTGGCCGCCCTGGACAGGGCACGAGCCCGTGCCGATCTGCCCCATTTCGGCGTGCTGCTCACCCGAGCCGAGGAGATGGGATTCGTCGGTGCCATCCATGCCGCGGTCACGGGGAGCATCCCTGCCGATGCCCGTCTGCTTTCCATCGAAGCCTCCCGGGCATCGGTGGACGCCCCATTGGGCAACGGGCCGGTGATCCGGGTCGGAGACGCGGTCACCGTGTTCGATCGGGAGCTCTCCAATCGGATCAGCCGGGCCGTTGCGGCGGCCGGCCTGCGTCATCAGCGGAAGCTGATGGTGGGAGGAGCTTGCGAGGCCACTGCATTCGGGGTCTACGGCTACCCCGCCACCGGACTTTGCCTCCCCCTCGGCAACTACCACAACATGGGCAATCTCGATGGAGTCGAGGCCGGTACAGCAGACGGCCCGCCCAATGCTGGAAGAGGTCTCGCTTGACGACTTCCACGGGCTGGTCGACCTGCTGCTCGTCGCCGCCGAGGCGGTCGACGACGACGGCGACCTGCGGGAACGTCTCGATGCGGTGTATTCGGACGGTCGCCACCTTCTCGAGTGACGAGGACCGTGGCCCACTACCGTCCTTGTCGAAAGGAGAAATGAGTGGAGTACCGGGTCGAGAAGGACTCGATGGGCGAAGTGCAGGTCCCCGCTGATGCCTACTACGGCGCCTCGACTCAGCGCGCCGTGGAGAACTTCCCGATCTCACGGCACCGGTTCGGTCGCAGATTCATCTGGTCGCTCGGGCTGATCAAAGGCTCCGCGGCCGAGATCGCGGGTCGGCAGGGTCATCTCGACCAGGACAAAGCCGACGCACTGAGGACTGCCGCGGACGAGGTGATGGATGGGCGCCTCGATCAGCAGTTCGTCCTCGACATCTTTCAGACCGGGTCCGGCACGTCGACCAACACCAACGCCAACGAGGTGATCGCCGGACGGGCCACGGAGATCTTGGGGGAGAGACCGGATCGGGTGTGGTTCATCCCAATGACGACGTGAACTTCGGCCAGTCGTCGAACGACGTCATTCCCACCGCCATCCACGTGGCCGCCGTGGCGGCGATCCGACAAGACCTGGTACCCGCCCTATCCGGGCTCGCCGGCTCGCTGGAGGCGAAGGCTGCCGAGTTCGAGGACATTGTGAAATCAGGCCGGACCCATCTCATGGATGCCACCCCGGTCACCCTGGGCCAGGAGTTCGGCGGCTGGGCTGCCCAGGTGCGAAAGGGAATTCAGCGCTTGGAGAAGGTACTGCCGGAGTTGGAGGAACTGGCGCTGGGCGGGACCGCTGTGGGCACGGGGATCAATGCCCCTTCGGGGTTCGCCGCGGCGGTCATCGAACTGATGGCAGAGCGAACGGGGATCCCGTTCACCGAAGCCATCGACCATTTCGAGGCACAAGGGTCAAAGGACGCCGTGGTGATGGCCTCGGGGGTCCTCAAGACGATCGCGGTGTCTCTATTCAAGATCGCCAACGACATCCGCTTCCTCGGTTCCGGGCCCACCTCGGGCATTGCCGAGATCAGGATCCCCGACCTGCAGCCCGGGTCATCGATCATGCCGGGCAAGGTGAACCCGGTCATGTCCGAGATGTTGATGCAGGTTGCGGCTCAGGTGGTCGGAAATGATGCAACCGTCACCTGGAGCGGGGCGAACGGGAATTTCGAGCTGAATGTGATGATGCCGGTCATGGCGCACAACATGCTCGAGTCGATCGATCTCCTCGCGACCGCCTCCAAGACATTTGCGACCAGATGTGTCGATGGCATCGAGGTCAACGCCGAGCGAGTCCGAGAGCTCCTCGAGCGAAATGCCGTGGTGGTCACGGCCCTCAATCCCCACATCGGCTACGACAACGGCGCCAGGATCGTCAAGGAGGCGGCGGCCACAGGTCGTTCGATTCGAGACTTGGTGCTCGAGTCCGGGTTGATGACTCCCGACGAGCTGGACGCCGCCCTCGATCTCAAGAAGATGACCGAGGGCGGGATCACCTGACGTGGCCGAAGCCACGCTCACCGTCGCCGGGCTGTTGAACACGCTCGATGAAGCGGTGGGGGCAGCGGTCCCCGGGCCGGTGTGGGTGCGAGGCGAGGTGTCCGGGTTTCAACGGACCAGCCGTGGCGCCGCCTTCTTCCGACTGGTCGATCCCGAGCAGCCGGACAACGCGGTCGAAGTCGCTTCCTCGGGGCGAATGATGATGACCGTCACTCATGCGTTGGAAAGCGCTGGCGTCGGCGGGCTGAGGAGCGGTATCGAAGTGCGGGTCCGGGCGACTGTCGGAGTTCGCCACAGCAGGGGCCACATCCAGCTGAGCCTCCTCGAAGTCGACCCTTCCTTCACGGCCGGTCGTCTCGCGCTCGATCGCGACGAGGTGCTTCGCCGACTCGCCGGCGATGGCTCGCTCGCTGCCAACGGCCGGCTCGATATGCCGATCCTTCCGCTCCGGATCGGCTTGGTGACAAGTCGAGGATCGGCTGCCCATGCCGACTTCCTCGGTCAGATTCGTCGGCCCGGCTATCGATTCTCGGTCAGGACGGTGCAAGCTGCGATGCAAGGAGAGAGAGCCGTCTCGAACCTGGTTCAGGCTCTGAGTCGGCTGGCGAGGGAAGACATCGACGTTGTTGCCGTGGTTCGGGGGGAGGGTCGAAGCTCGACCTCGCCGCGTTCGATGCGGAAGAGGTGGGTCGCGCGATTGCCGCGATGCCTGTGCCTGTCATCGCAGGGATCGGCCACGAGACCGACCGAACTGTGGCTGATGAGGCTGCTGCCGTCTCGCTGAAGACACCGACGGCGGCCGCGGAGTGGATCGTGGCTCGTGTCGCTGACTATGCGGGCAGATTGGACACGGCGAGACACATGATTCGGGATGCCGCCCGGTCGGCATGGGACAGAGGCGCCGTCCGCCTCGACCATTCGGCATCACAGCTCGCCGGCACCCGGGGGGTCCTGCGGCGCCAGATGGACCACGTGGACAACATGGAGCAAGGCGTAGCGGAAGGATCCAGGACCGGCTTGCAGAGACATCGGGAACACCTGGCTGTGTTGGCCGAGATGTTCGCGGCCATAGGTGTCGAGCCGACCTTGAGACGGGGATTCGCCGTCGTCACCAGGTCCGACGGATCCGTGGTGCGCAGCGCCCGTGAATTGGGTGTTGGTGATCGGGTGGCTGTGAGACTGGCCGACGGCTCGGTGCCGATGGTGGTGGAGGCAGATTGACCGATTCGCAGCGGACCTATCGCGAGGCGTTGGAAGAGCTCAGGGCGATACATGCCCGGCTACGGGACGACGAGGTGGACATTGACACCCTCCTTGCCGACGTGCAACGAGCAGCGGATCTGCTCGCCTTCTGCCGTGAGCGTCTCAACTCGGTCGGTGAGCGCCTCGAAGAGGTCCTCACCGACTTCGAGTAGGGGACCTGTCTACTCGGGCTCCGCCAACGCCTCCAGCAGGACGTTCCAGCCCAGGCTGGCGCACTTGATTCGGACCGGATACTTGCGAACGCCTTGAAGTGACTCGAGATCGCCGAGTACGGCGCCAGGGCGATCCGGATCGAGCTCGATCTCAGTCTCCCCGTCCAACGACATCATGTCCCGGAATCGCTGGGTCAGTGTCTCGATCTCGGACCTCGTCTTGCCTTTGATCGCCTCGGTCATCATCGAAGCCGACGACTGACTGATCGAGCAACCCTGCCCGTCGATCGCCACCGCGGCGACGCGATCGTCCTCGAAGTTGAGCTCGATGGTCAGCTCGTCACCACAGAGCGGGTTGACCCCCTCCGCTTTCAGGTCCGGGTTCTCCAGATGCCCTTTGTTACGAGGGTTGCGGTAGTGATCGAGGATGACCTCGCGGTAGAGGTCCTCGAGGCTCACGATCCGACTCCGAACAACTCGCCGGCCTGGCGAAGACCGCCGACCAGGGCATCGATGTCTTCCTCGGTGTTGTAGACGTAGAAGCTGGCCCTGGCCGTCGCTGCCACCCCCAGACGCCGCATCAGGGGTTTGGCGCAGTGATGCCCGGACCGAACCGCCACACCGCCTTCGTCGAGGATGGTGGCCAGGTCGTGGGCATGGACTCCATCCATTGACATCGAGATGACTCCACCCCTGTCCTCGAGGTTGGTGGGACCCTGTATCTGAATGCCGGGGACGTCGCTGAGACGATCGAGTGCGATGCCGGTGAGTTCTAGATCGTGGGCCAGCACCTGGTCCATCCCGATCGATTCGAGGTAGTCGATGGCAGCGTGGAGGCCGACGGCTTCGATGATCGGAGGAGTCCCCGCCTCGAAGCGATGAGGGATATCCGCCCACGTCGCATCGTGGAGTGTGACATCGGAGATCATCTCGCCGCCACCTTCGAATGGCTCGGTTTCCTCGAGAGCAGGCATCGTTCCCCAGAGGACTCCGATACCGGTGGGACCCAGCATCTTGTGCGACGAGAACGCAACGAAGTCGGCCCCGAGAGACTCGACATCGACAGACATGTGAGGGACGAGCTGCGCCGCATCGACCACGACCCGGGCGCCGTGGACGATGGGCGAGATCGGAGATGAAGCGGATTGGAGGCATTATCCCGAGCACGTTCGACATCCCGGTCACCGCCACGATTTTCACGTCGGGCCCGAGCTTCTCCTCATAGGCGGCGAGATCCAGCCGGAAATCATCGCCCATCGGAACATGGTCGAGAGTGGCGCCGGTGCGCTTGGCCACCATCTGCCAGGGGACGAGGTTGGCATGGTGCTCGATCTCGGTGGCGAGGATTCGATCACCGGGCCCGAGGTGTTCCAACCCCCAACCGAAGGCGACGGTGTTCAACGCCGTGGTCGTACCCCGGGTGAAGACCACTTCTCTCGGGTCGTCGGCGCCGATGAAGCCGGCGACACGGGCCCGGGCCGCCTCATAGGCATCTGTCGAGGCGACAGAGAGCTTGTAGGCCCCGCGGTGGACATTGGCGTATGAGGTCCGAGCGAAGCGGTCCATCGCCTCCAAAACGGGAATCGGCTTCTGCGACGACGCACCTGAGTCGAGGAAATGGACCCCGTTGGCGAGGACGGGGAAGTCGGCTTTCAGATGCGAGAGGTCTGTCACGTCTAGGTCAACACCGTCCGGAACGAATCGTATCCATCTTGTTCGAGCTGGCCCGCAAGCTCGGGACCACCGCTCTCCAGGACCCGGCCGTCCATGAAGATGTGGACCCGGTCAGGGGTCACGTAGTCGAGGAGGCGCTGGTAGTGGGTGATGATGAGAAAACCGCGCTCGGGGCCGGTGAGCTTGTTGACCCCATCGGCCACGGTGCGGAGAGCGTCGATGTCCAGCCCGGAGTCGGTCTCGTCCATGATGGCGAGGTCGGGCTTGAGCACGGCCATCTGCAGGACTTCGTTTCGCTTTCGCTCGCCACCGGAGAAGCCCTCGTTGAGATAGCGGTCGGCGAAGGAGGTCTCCATGCCCAGTTCCTTCATGGCGTCCATGACCTTGAGACGCAGTTCGAGAACCGTCAGATCCACACCGGTCCGGTTGGACAGGGCCTGACGGAGGAACTGAATCACCGATACGCCAGGTATGGACTCGGGATGCTGGAAGGCCAGGAACATCCCGGCAGCGCCGCGCCTACTTGGGCTGACCGCGGTCATGTCCTCACCCTTGTAGAGGATCCGCCCCGCGGTGACTCGATAAGCGGGGTTCCCCATCAGGACATTGGCAAGGGTGGACTTTCCCGACCCATTGGGGCCCATTAGTGCGTGGATCTCGCCTTGATCGACAGTCAGATCCACCCCTTTGAGGATCTCGATGTCACCGGCGGCGGCGCGCAATCCTTCGATCTGGAGAAGGGGAGTGGTCTCGCTCACACCCACAATGGTATTTGCACTATTCCCATAGGGGAAATGGGCACCCTGAGGTGCCAGATCTCACTCGCTCAAATCCTCCCAGGCAGGTTTGGCGAGACGATCGAGGTCGGCGATGGAGATCGGGAACACCGTGGTCGGGGTGCCGGCCGCAGCCCAAAGCGGCTCGTTGCGACGGAGCCGGTTGTCGGCGAAGACACGAAGCTCCCTGGCGTGGCCGAAAGGCGGAGTGCCTCCGGCGGCAAACCCGGTGGCCTGACGAACCTCGTCCAGGCTGGCCCGGCGGGACCCGGTCGCCCCGGCGACGGCTGCTAGACGGTCGGTGTCCAGCCGGAGATCGCCGGGCACCAATGCCACCACCGGCTCCTCGGAGCCCTCATCGTCGATGACCACGAACACCAGCGACTTGACGATCGCCGAGACAGGGCACCCGACGGCTCTGGCCGCGTCCTCCGCAGTCTTCGTTCCTTCTGGAAACACCCGGGTCGCCATGACGAAGTCGTCAATCGACGAGGCGAGGCGGCGACTCGCCTCCGGGAGGTCGCTCACCCTCGCGCCAACTCGACCATTCGAGCCAGACCGTCGTAGTCGGCCAGATCGAGCCACTGGAGATAGATGCGTTGGACTCCGGCTTCCTCGAGCGCCGCCATCTGTTCCTGCAACCGGGTCGGAGTCCCGAACAGGATGCCCGACCTCTCCCATCGAGCGATCAGCTCGTCGCTGGTGATGTGACGGCGCCCGGCTGCCGCCGCGATCAACTCGGCCAACTCGGCGTCGGTTCCGGCAACGGTCACCGGTCCCATCATGGTCGCCTCGACAAGCCGGTCACCGGCTGCCTCACGCATCACGCGGATCTTCTCGCGCCTCGTCGGCCGGGCATATGAAGATGTTGTACTCGTCGGCCCTCGCTCCGGCTAGCGCCGGCGTGCGTTTGGGGCCACTCCCACCGATGATGAGACGTATCCCGGTGGGTTTTGGCCGCACCGCGAGATCGAGGCTGTAGAACGCGGCCGGAGTAGGTGCCGCCTTCTTCAGCGAAGGCCACTTCGAGATATCCGAGGGCGTCCTCGAGGCGTGCCCATCGCTCGGCGGACTCGGGGAAGGGGATCCCGAGGGCTTCGTGCTCGAAGTCGTTCCATCCTGTGCCCACACCGAGATCGAATCGGCCGCCTGACATCTGATCGATGGTCGTCGCATTCTTGGCGATGATGGCCGGATGACGGAAGGTGATCGGCGTCACCAACACCGCCAGACGTACCGAGTCCGTGTCCCGGGCCAGACCCCCCATCGTGGCGAAGGCATCGGTTGCGTCGGGCGCGGGGTCTCGCTGCCAGGCCAGATGATCGGACCGTGCGAACGAATGGAGTCCCTCGGCCTCGGCCAATCGCGCTGCTCGAAGTATCTGTTCGTAAGTCCCGCCGATCTGGGGCTCGGTCATGACGGAAAACTGCAAGATGCTCCTGGGTCGTGGGGGACGGGGAGGCTAATCCTCGACCTCGATCATGAATCCCTCCTTGATCAGGGCCGCTTTCAGCGTCTCGGCCTCGCCGGGCCGGACGGAGAGGCTGAGGATGCCACCGCCACCATGGACGGCATGTCTCAGCTGCAGGTCACGGACATCGACTCTGCTGGTCTGAAGGGCGTGTCCGACGGCGGCGATCTCGCCGGGGCGGTCCTGGAGAATCACTTGCACCATGGCGATCGGGGGTGCCATGGCTCCACGCAGAGCCCGGGCATCCTCCAGTCGCTCGGCCAGACCATCGAGGTCGCCGGAGACGACACGCGATCTGAGATCCTCGAGACCGGCAACGAGATCGTCGATGGCCGATGTCAACGACGCAGAGTTCGAGGTGAGTACCTCGGGCCACCACGAAGCCTCCGCCGACGCCACCCGGGTCAGGTCGCGGAAGCTGCCTGAGACCAGGTCGGCCGCATCGGGATTGCGCGAGATGGTGTTGACCAGAGTCACCGCCAGCAGATAGGGGAGATGTGAGACCGAAGCGACGACCTCGTCGTGACGTCTTGCCGACATCACGATCGGGTTGGCCCCGGTCGACTTGACGATGGAGGTCATCTTCTCGATGTCTTCCTCTGCGGCGTCATCGTCACAGATCACCCATGGAGCGCCGCGGAACAGGGCCGCGGACGCCGCCTCGGGCCCGGCATGCTCTCGCCCCGCCATGGGATGACCGCCCACGAACCGGACCCCGTTGCGGGCGGCACCGACGAGGGGCATCTTGACGCTGGTCACATCGGTGACAAGCGCCCCGGTGTCGAGGCCGGCGAGGGTCGCGAGGTTGGCGTGGAGTGGGCCGGCAAGAACGATCAGATCGGCCCCGTCTACTGCGTCGGACACGGAGCCTGCGATGTCGGTGGCGTGCCGCTCGGAGGACAGTTCCAGGGCCAGTGGGGAGGGGTCCCAGCCGATCGATCCCCATCCCTGCTCTCGGAGGGCGAGCCCCACCGATGCACCGATGAGCCCGGTCCCGAGGATGGCGACGCTGGGCATGATCAGGGCCGGTAGGCGTCGAGGATGATGTCGAAATCGCCCGGATTGCGAAGGAACATCTGCGGATAGAACCGCTGACAGCCGGCCTCCTCCAAGGCTGCCAGCATCTCCGCGGGCTTCGAGCCCGAGCCGTGGGGGTATCCCCGATGTTCGTAGACCTGCTCTATGCGCTCCGGTGTCGACTTGGTCCGATCGGCGAGCATCGCCAACAATCGGCGATAGTCGGACTCCTTTTGCGCCGCGACGGCGGGACTGGCCGTCGAGAACAGAATCGATCCGGGGTCACGTCCTGTCTCGGCCGCGGTCTTTTCCGCAAGCTCCCGTCTCGCTACGTAATCGTCGGGCTTGCAGGCGTAGATGTTGAACTCGTCGGCGTAGCGACCGGCAAGCGTCGGCGTGGTCTGGCTCCCTCCACCGCCGACGAGGAGCCGCAGGCTTCGGGGATGGGGCTGGGGGCCGAAAGGTGAGAGCTGGTAGTGCTTGCCGTCGAAGCCGGCGATGCCCGGCGATATTGCCGCGGCGAGGTAGGCGAGGCACTCGTCCAGCATGTCGAATCTGGTGGATTGGTCCGGGTAGGGGAGGCCGAACAATTTGAACTCCTCGTCCAACCACCCCGCCCCTATCCCCATCGTGAAGCGGCCGCCGGAGACCTCGTCGAGGGTCACCCCCATTTTGTAATACACGGCCGGGTGGCGGAAGTTGACCGGGGAGAGGAGTGAGACCAGTTCGATCGTGCTTGTCTCCCGGGCGAGGGCGGCGAGATGGACCAGGTGGTCGTAGGCGGGTCGGTCGATCTCGTCGCCACGCTCCAGGTAGTGATCGGGCAGGGCGAAGGCAACCAGCCCCCGATCCTCCGCCCAGCGGGCAGCAGTCAGGACGAACTCCCAATCGCCGCGAGTCTGAACTGCGAGATCCATGTTCTGAGCCTATCGACGCGGCCCGGAGGTCAGGAAACCGCCGCCGCGTCCTCGAGAAGTGCCCTGGCATGCCAGGCGACGTCGAAGTCGGGATCGATGATGCGATGGAGGGCGATGCCGTTCAGGGCCAGCACCAGCGTCTCGGCGCGTCTCTCGGCCAGCGTCTCCGAGAGCTCAGGGCTCTGGCGCTTCATGGCGGCGGAGAAGCGAGCCACCCGGGCCTCGTGGTGGCGCACCATCCGGCCGCTCAGCTCCGGGCTCGACCCGGCCCCGGACACTCCGATGCGGATGTAGACCCGGGACAACTCCGGGGACTCCTCGAGAAAACGAACGTAGGCCGCGACCAGGTCGTGCAGAGAGTCGGTGCCCTGATGCGCCGGATCGGGGTCGACGGCATCGATCGCCTCGCGGACCACGGTCACGATGGCCTGTTCCTTCGAGGCGAAGAAGTTGTAGAAGGAGCCAGGGAGGACGCCTGCCTGCTCACAGATTGCCTTGATAGTGGTCCCATCCAGCCCGTTTTCCGCAACCAATGATCGGGTGGCGTCGAGGATCCTCTCCCGCGTCTGCAGCCCTGCCTTGTACCGCATCCGGGAAACGGTAGACCGTGAGAATCTGATTCCTGATGCTTGGCGTCACGCATCGATGATCGATGCATTCGGTATCACGGGAAGTTGACCCTTTATTTGAGCGTTGATTCAAATTAGAGTAAACGCTCAAAGATCAGGAAGGGGACATGCCGAGCCACTACAGGTCGAATCTCCGCGATCTCGAGTTCAATCTCTTCGAGGTCAACCGGATTCAGGACTATCTGGGCAGCGGGCCGTGGCCCGACATCGACGAGACGACGGCACGTGACATTCTCATCGAGATCGAGCGGCTCGCCCGTGAGGATTTTGCTGCGTCCTACGTCGATCAGGACCGGATCCCCCTCGTGCTCGAGGACGGCGAGGTGCATCTGCCCGACTCGGTCAAAGCTGGTGTTCGCGCCTACAAGGAGGGTGGCTGGGACCGATTTGCCGTTCCCGCCGAAATGGGGGGAATGCCTGTCCCGCCCAGTCTCGCCTGGGCGACTCAGGAGATGCAGCTGGCCGCCAACACCACCGTGTCGTGGTATTCGGGTGGCGCACTGTTCGCCACCGTGCTCTTCGAGGAGGGGAACGAAGAGCAGAAGGACCTCGCCCGGCTCTGGCTCGACAAGCAATGGTCGGGTTCGATGATCCTCACCGAGCCGGACGCCGGTTCCGACGTGGGCTCGGCATCGACCAGGGCCATCGACATGGGCGACGGCACCTGGCACATCGAAGGGGTGAAGAGGTTCATCACCGGCGGGGAACACGATGCTTCGGAGAACATCATCCATCTAGTCCTGGCACGCCCCGAGGGAGCGGTGCCCGGGACCAAAGGCCTCTCTCTTTTCGTCGTGCCGAAGTTCCTGGTCAACGAGGACGGATCGCTGGGTCCGCGCAACGGGGTCGTCGCCACCAACATCGAGAAGAAGATGGGTCTCAAAGGGTCGACGACCTGCGAGATGACGTTCGGGGCCGATGAGCCGGCGATCGGATATCTGGTCGGCGACAAGCATGACGGCATTCGGCAGATGTTCCGGATCATCGAAGGTGCCCGGATGATGATCGGCACCAAATCGATGGGGACTCTGAGCACCGGCTACCTCAACGCATTGGAGTACGCCAAAGAACGTCGACAGGGCGCGGATCTGACCCTCGCCACGGACAAGACAGCGCCTCGGGTCCCGATCATCGATCACCCCGACATCCGACGGATGCTCATGAATCTCAAGGCGTACTCCGAAGGTCTGCGAGCTCTCGTCATGTACACGGCGTGGATCCAGGATCAGGCCCGGTTGCACCCTGACGACGACCACTGGGAGCGCCGATCCGACCTGCTGCTCCCCCTGGTCAAGGGCTACTCATCGGAGAAGGCCTACGAACAGCTCGCCGACGCCCTACAGATATTCGGCGGCTCCGGGTTCACCCAGGATTATCCGCTGGAGCAATACATCCGCGATACCAAGATCGACACGATCTACGAGGGGACGACGGGCATCCAGTCGCTCGATTTCTTCTTCCGCAAGATCGCACGGGATCAGGGCGCGTCCATCGCTGCTCTCGCCGCCGAGATCACCGAGTTCGTGAAGGGCGGGGCCGACGGCGACCCGATCACGACCGAGCGAGAGCGTCTCGGCACCATGCTCGACGACCTCCAGGGTCACCTCGGGTCGATGGTCGAGCATCTGATGGCCTCGCTGGCCGGCCGGTCGGAGGAGCTCTACAAGGTGGGTCTCCACACCAACGCGTTGCTGGCCTCCACCGCCGAGCTGGTCATCGCCTGGCAGTTGCTGCGGCACGCTGAGATCGCCTACCCCAAGATCGACGCCGACCCGTTTTATCGAGGCAAAGTCGCCTCGGCTCGGTGGTTCCTCGATCTAGCCGCACCTGAGATTGCAGCTCGCCGCTACGCGGCCGAGACCGAGGACGGAGCCCTGATGAGCCTGCCCGTGGAGGCGTTCTAACCCGCCGGGTACCTTCTGCATCGTGTCGGCATCGGTGTTGGCCCTCGTGGCCCTTCTCGTGGGCGTCTTTCTCGTGATCATCGCCCTTGTCGTTTGGCAGGAGGCCAGGCGGCGGCCGAGCTATGAACCCCTGGAGTACGTGGTCGAGGATGCGGTCAAGCATGTCGAGGCCGGGCTCCAATCCGAGGGCAATGACCGGCTGAGCCGGGGGGATATTCGGAGGATCCTGGAATGGGAGGTGTTCTACCTGCAGGGCCTGGCCCAGGACGACCGAAAGAATCCCGTGGAGACGATTGCCGGCGGTCACGAGGCGTCGATCGAGTACATCTGTGGGCAGATCGCCACCAAGCATGGTGTGTCCTACTCTCACGATGACGTTGAAGATGTCCTCCGTCTCGAAGCCGACTACCTGTATCACATCGGCGCCGTAGGCGAGATGGTCGACCCCGATGGAGGTGAGGACGAATGATGGTGCGTTGCGGTGCCTGCCGAACGCAGTTCGAGGTCCCGGGACCGGGGCGTTTTGCATGCCCGGTCTGCGGGTCGGTCAATGTGGTGCGAGAGCCGGGAGGCGGCGAGCCATCGGCGATGGGCGGATATCCCACCGCGCCCGGCGTCACCCCGGGTCAACCCCCCCCCTCGCCCCCTCCGCCGCCACCGGCGCCGCTTCCACGCATCGAGTGCCCCGAATGTGACTTCAGCTTCATCGTCGGTGACATCGCCGTGGCCACCTGCCCCAATTGCGGGGCCGAGGT
This sequence comes from uncultured Acidobacteriota bacterium, assembly GCA_963720925.1. Lineage (GTDB taxonomy): Bacteria > Actinomycetota > Acidimicrobiia > Spongiisociales > ZC4RG35 > JARDZU01. Next base: position 201,243 of record CAVRHE010000009.1, on the reverse strand, counting down.
GAGGACCGGACGGGGAGACTCGGAGGAAGAATGAGCCGCCTCTCCCGGTTCGAGGCCTACCGCTATGTGGGGGTCAGAGACACGATGCGTTTCTATGACTGCGATGACGACCAACAGTTCGACGAACTCAACCTCAGGGTCTCGGGGGATGGTCTCGTCGGCAAGGACATGCTTCAGGCGTTCGCCCCCGACACACCGACCGAGGCGATGAACCGAGGGTTCCGTCCGGCGGCGGCCTCAGACGGGGTCTGAATCGGGCTCGAATCCTTGGGCCACCAGGTTCCCGATCTTCTTGCCACGGCCATGGAAGAAGTGGTCGCCTGGAGTGAGGACCAGGTCGATGGAATGCTGCTCGGCGTAAGCCCGGATGACATCGAGGTCGACCACCTGATCCCTGGTACCAACCACGATTCGCTTCGGCCCCGCCGGGAGATCACCGGTCGGCTCCTCCCTCCACCATGGCGCGATGCCGGCGTAGGGGATTGGATCGTCCTGGCTGCCGAGCCAGCGCAGCGCCGTGCCCCCTCCGAAAGACCACCCGAGAGGTGGACCGCCAGCCCGGTGTTAGTCGCTGCGGTGATCGCCGCAGCGACGTCGAGCACTTCGGCGTTTCCGTTGTCGTGGCTTCCGGTCGAGGCACCGATACCCCGGAAATTGAACCGCAGCACCGAGTAGCCCCGCTCCACCAGACGTGTGGTCATGGCCACCATCAGCGGCGCCATCATCGTGCCGCCCTGCTGGGGATCCGGATGGCAGAGCACCACTGCTCCGATCGGGCTGTCGGGCCGGTCCCAACGCCCTTCGAGCGTCTCGCCATCAGAAGCGCGCAGTGTGACGCGGTCGATCATGTGAACGCCACCAATAGCCAGATCGCAGCCGCCCCCAGGATCACGAAGCCGAGCACCGCGGTTGCGATGAGGAGCCAACGCGTCTGCATGGGTTCAGGGAGGGTAACCATGGGCACAACTAGTCTCGGATCGGCAGTTCCACCGAAAGGCACATGGTGCACGACATCGTCATAGTCGGCGGCGGGCCGGGCGGCTACGCCGCCGCCCTCTACGCGGAGAACTTCGGTCTGTCGGTGGCGCTGGTCGACGAAGAGCGTCCCGGTGGCACTTGTCTCATCCGTGGCTGCATCCCCGCCAAGCAATGGCTCTACGTCGCCGAGGTGTTCTCCACGGTCTCCCACGCAGCCGAGTTCGGGGTCGTGACCGAACAGCCGACGCTGGACTGGGAGGCGGCGCTGGCTCGCAAGACCCAGACCGTTGAAGGGCTGGTGCGGGGGCTGGGCGGTCTGTTGAAGAAGAAGGGCGTCGAAGTGATCACCGGCTACGGCCGGCTCGCAGGGCCCGGAAAGGTCGAAGTCGAGACCGACGACGGAAAGAGCACGATCGAAGGCGGGGCCGTGATCCTCGCCAGCGGCTCCTACGCCCGCACCCTCCCCGGTTACGACTTCGACGGCGACAAGATCGTCAGCTCCGATCACGCCCTCGACTGGCCTCAGCGGCCCCACCGGGTCGCCATCATCGGGGGAGGGGTCATCGGCTGCGAGTTCGCATCCTTCCTCGCCGACGTCGGGACCGACGTGCATGTCTTCGAGGTGATGGATCAGATCATCCCAGGCTCCGACGCCGAGGCCTCGAAGCAACTCCAGAGACAGCTCCAAAAGCGCGGCGTCAAGTTCCACATTGGCGTCGGTGTCGACGCCCCCAAGGTCGGCGAGACCGTGGTGGTGCCATTCGGTGCTGAGAGCGTCGAGGTCGATGTCGTGCTGGTCTCGGTGGGCAGGGGACCGAGGACCGATGACGTGGGTCTCGACACCGTCTCGGCCAAGCTCGATCGGGGGTTCGTGGAGGTAGACCTCAACACGATGCTCACGGCGCAGCCTGGTCTTTACGCGGTGGGCGACATCGTGGCCGGCACGCCACAGTTGGCCCACGTCGGGTTCGCCGAGGGAATCGCTGCCGTCACCCACATCGGCACCGGTCGGGCCAGACCGGTCAACTATCAGGCGATCCCGAGAGTCACTTACACCCATCCCGAAGTGGCTGAAGTCGGTCTCACCGAGACGCAGGCGGCCGAGCGCGGGCTCGAGGTGGCGGCGGCGAAGCACGCCTTGAACGGGATCGGCAGGGCGATCATCATTGGTGACAACCAGGGTTTCGCCAAGGTGATCTCAGAGAAGGACGGCCCGATCGTGGGGGCGGCCGTCGTCGGCCCGCACGCAGGTGAGTTGATCCACGAACTGATGTATGCGGTGGGATGGGAGGCCCTGCCCGATGAGGCAGCGGCGTTCATCCACGCCCACCCGAGCTTGTCGGAGGTGGTCGGCGAGACACTCATGTCCGCCGCCGGCCGCAGTCTTCACTGAGAGGAGCGAATTTGGCTACGACGGTATCGATGCCGCAACTGGGTGAGACGGTCACAGAGGGAACCATCCTGCGTTGGGCCAAGCAGGTAGGCGACACCATCGCCGAAGACGAGGTCCTCGTCGAGATTTCCACCGACAAGGTCGACACCGAAGTCCCGTCACCTGCCGCCGGCACCATCCTCGAGATCCTGGTGAACGAAGGCGACACCGTTTCGGTGGGCACCGCGCTGGTGGTGATTGGTGCCGAGGGTGAGGAGGCCCCCGCCGCGGACGAGGAATCGCCCGAGCCAACAGCTGAAGAGAAACCAGCCGAGCCGGAGGCTGTCGAGGCCGCTCGCGACCGCCGGGGAGACGGCCGCTGAGCCGGAGGCCGTCGAGGCCGCTCCGACCGCCGAGGAGAAGCCGGCCGAGCCGACCCCGGCAAAGGAACAGAAACCCTCGGAGCCAGAGGTCGAAGCCTTCTTTGCCGAGCCCGACGAGACCGAGACGAAGCCGAACTTGCTATCTCCCGTCGTGCGAAAGCTCATCAGGGAGCACGAGCTAGACGTCTCCCAGCTGTCAGGCACGGGAGACGGGGGGCGGATCACCCGCAAGGATGTCGAGGCTTATCTGGCGTCGGGGCCGGCCGCCGCAGAGGAGACAGCGCCTGAGGCGGAACCGACACCGGAGCCCGCCCCGGCTGCTGCAGCCGAGCCACAACCGACGCCTGAGGCGGTTCCTGCCCCGCAACCTGCCCCCGTGGCCGCCGCCGCGAGCGGCCAGGGCGCAGACGAAATCGAGCTCGACCGGATTCGTGTCCGGACGGCCGAAAACATGATCAAGGCGCGACAGACAGCTGCCCATGTGTGGACGTCGGTGGAAGTCGATTACGAGCGTGTGGAACGGGTTCGGCAGGCGCACAAGGAGGAATTCAAGACGGCGGAGGGCTTCTCGCTCACATACCTTCCGTTCATAGCCCGGGCCACGGTCGACGCCCTGCGCGTGTTCCCCGTGGTGAACAGCTCGTTCCACCTCGAGGAGAAAAAGTCGGTTCTTCATCGCAATGTCGACCTGGGCATAGCGGTCGACCTCGATCAGTCCGGGCTGGTGGTGGCCAGGGTCCGCAATGCCGACGGTTTGCGGCTGGTCGGGATCGCCCGGTCGATCAGAGAACTGGCGGACAGGGCGCGCAACGGGAAACTCGGCGTCGATGACTTGACCGGCTCGACGTTCACCATCACCAACCCAGGCCCGTTTGGCTCCTTCATGTCCGCCCCCATCATCAATGTCCCCAACGTCGCCATCCTGTCCACCGATACCGTCGCCAAGCGGCCAACGGTGGTGACCGATGCCGAGGGTCAGGACATGATCGCCATCCGGCACATCGGTTACCTCGGCCTGAGCTGGGATCACCGTGCGTTCGATGGCTCGACGGCGGTGCTCTTCCTCCAGCGCATCAAACAGAACCTCGAGACCTGGGATTGGGAGCAGGAACTGGCGTGACCCTCCGCACCCGCTGGCTCGGTCGGCTCCCCTACACCGAGGCGTGGGATCTGCAGCGCGCCATCCACGAGGGCAAAGTCGTCGGCCGGACTCGGGACGACTACCTCTTGCTGCTCGAGCACCCGCCAGTCTTCACCATCGGCCGCAACGGGGACGGCTCGAACCTGCTCGTCGACCGCGTGGGGTTGGGGGTCGAGGTGCACCACGTCGATCGCGGCGGAGACATCACCTTCCACGGCCCTGGTCAGCTGGTCGGCTATCCCGATCCTGAGTCTCGACGATCCCAAGCAGATCGTTCCCTACGTCCGTCGGCTCGAGCAGACATTGATCGAGACCTTGTCGGACTTCGGGGTCGAGGCGTGGGCCGAGCCCGGTTACACCGGGGTGTGGACGGCGAGGGGCAAGATCGCAGCCATCGGCGTCAGGGTTGCCCGCCGGGTGACGATGCACGGATTCGCCCTGAACCTCCATCCGGATCTCGCCTATTTCGGGATGATGAATCCCTGCGGGATCGCAGACCGGCCGGTGACGACTCTTTCCGAGCTGGTGGGGAGAGAAGGTCACCCTCCAGGAGGCAACCGAGGCGCTCATCCCGCACTTCGAGCGCGTGTTCGAGTATCGGGAGTCGGAGACTCAACTCGGCGCATTCTCTCGGGGCCAGGGCTCGCGCTCCGAATTCGAGGTGGATCGGCTGGTGGAGGCAGGCACCTTCAGCCAGGAGAAGCGGACCGCCGAGCCGATCCTGATCAACGGACGCCTACCCGGGGAGCCACCCCGGCCGGATTGGATGAAGGTGACGGCGCGGCTCGATGGCGACTACCTGGAGCTGAAGAAGATGATGCGCGGCCTTCAGCTCAACACCGTGTGCGAAGAGGCCAACTGCCCCAACATCTACGAGTGCTGGGGAATGGGGACTGCCACTTTGATGATCCTCGGCGACAAGTGCACCCGGGCTTGCTCGTTCTGCAATGTGACGACGGGCAAGCCGACCGAGTTCGATGTCTTCGAGCCGTTCCGTGCTGCAGAGGCGATCCATCAGATGAACCTCAAGCACGCTGTCATCACGTCGGTCAATCGCGACGACCTCGACGACGGGGGCGCGGGGATCTTCGCCCACACGATTCGCGAGAGCCGGCGCCGCTCGCCCGGCACCGAGATCGAGGTCCTGATTCCTGACTTCAAGGGCGACCGGGAGGCGCTGCAGACGGTCATGGATGCCGTCCCCGAGGTGCTCAACCACAACACCGAGACCGTGCTCAGGCTCCAGCGCGACATCAGGACATCGGCCAGTTACGGACGCTCGCTTTCTCTGCTTTGGAGGGCGAAGCAGATGAATCCGGATGGGCTCATCAAGTCGGGGCTGATCGTGGGGATGGGTGAGACCCGGGAGGAAGTGTTGGGGGCGCTGGCCGACATGCGTGCGGTGGGCATCGACATCATCACCATTGGCCAATACCTGCGGCCCACCGCCCGTCACCGCCCCATCCACCGCTACGTCCACCCGGACGAGTTCGCCGAGTACAAGTCAGTCGGGGAGGGCCTGGGCATCCCCCATGTCGAATCCGGCCCTCTTGTCCGCTCCAGTTATCACGCCAAAGAGAGCCGGGAGGCGGTTCCGGTGAGCATCGGAGCCGCTCCCGGCTGACGTGCTGCCATCGAGACGCAGCCGGCTGGTCGGGTTTGTCCCGACAGCCCTCTCGGGTTGGGACTCGAGGACTCAGCGCCCCTGAGAATCTGCGTCTTGTGTGGCCAGTTCGGCTAGAGCTGCAGTTCCACCAAGTCTCGCCTCGGCCACGAGAGTCCAATCGTCCACGCGGAACGATGTGCATCCGGAGCTGTACTGGGCGGTGATCGTGTGGGTGCCAGCGGAGACATCGCCCACGAATCGCTCCACGGCGTGCGATTCCCAGGATGAAGGGCCCTCGGTGGCACCATCGGAACTGTCGAAGGCGAAATCGTCTGCAACGACAGGTGCCATTTCTGCCCCGTCGAGCAGTAGGCGAACTGTCGCATAGTCTCCGCCGTTACACCTCGATTCGGCTGAGAACCGCGTGCATCACAAGTGCGGTTTGACCCGTGGGCACGGTGATTTCGGTCGAAGCTCCCGCAATAGCGGCGAAACTACCCACGTTGGCGGTGAACGCTTGAGCAGACGTTTCACCGACGATCGAAATCGGCGCCAGCTCCGCCGCTCCGAGTCCTTCAAGCGTCGCCGCGTCGACTACCCGGTTCTCGGCGAGTCGCTTCATGAACGCGGAGATCTGACCCCGAGTGACGTTGTCTTCAGGGCAGTACTGGGTGTTGGCCGGTGGATTACATCCGACGGTTATCCCGTTGTCTTTCATCCATGTTATGGCGGCGTGGAAGGTGTGGTTGTCGGGCACATCGGTGAACTGATGTGAAGCCCACACTGCGGTTGGGACCGAGATGAGCACTGCCGCCATGACTGTCAAGAGCAGGGTCCATCTGCGACCCGATCGTTCGGCCATGAGCTGTTCCTCCTGAGTGGTTGGACATGTGGGGAGGGTCCCCCGAGTTCCTAACCTACACACCGACGCGGTATGAGAGGCTGTGGCCGGCAGGTCCCCCATGGCGTAGGCAGTGGGCGCTCATGGCCAGATCAGACTCGACGCCTCCTGAATCGATCAAACGGTGAACGTCGGCCGCCAACTCCCCGGAATGGATGCGGTCTTCGAGATGCCGTCCCGGGCACAAGGTGGCGGCGTGGTCGCGGTGGCCGCTGATGGTGTCCGGGGACACGCCGTATCGCTCGGAGGCCCACGCCAGGACCGACCACGAGCGTCTCCCACTGAGCCGCAGTGGGGCTGTTGAACCTCGAAGTTCCCGTCCAACATGACTTGGAGGTGCCCTGTCGTGTCGTATGACGTGTTGGTGTCCCCGCGAATATGCCGGGTCGCGCCCCTCGTAAACCGTGCCGTCGACCCCGATCACCAGGTGATAGGCGAGATCGGGCCAGCCCTGCCCGATCATGTGCCCGTCCTGCCATCCCCGGATCCGGGCTGGGCTGGTGTGATCGGAGTAGTTGCCGGCATGATGCACCGTGATCTGCTCGATCACATGGGGCACCATCTCGGCGATGACCGGCGGGGCGGCACCCCATGACTCCCGGGACACGACATCGACGGCAGAGCGCGGTCGAGACGGGGGGATGAGCTGGGACGAGGCCCAGGGAGCGAGTGAGGAATGTGGCCATCTGAGCCCTGGTGATGAGCGCGCCCGGACAGAAGCGATCGTTCACGGGAGGGTTGCAGCCGAACGTGATGCCGGCCCCGGCGATCCGGTTGATCACGTCTTCGAACCTGTCTCCGTCGTCATCGAGGAAGTAGTCGACGGGGGAAGCGGGGAGATCGAATGCTCGCGCCAGCATGGCTGCCATCTCCCCCCTGGTCATCTGCCGGTCGGGACAGAACTCATCATTCACCGGGGGACTGCAACCGAATGTGATTCCGGCTTTGGCGATGCTGTTGATCGAGCGCTCGAACACATCACCGTCATCGTCTGTGAAGAAATCCTCTCCGCTCACAGCCAGCTGGCGAGCGCGAGCGATGAAGGCAGCCATCTGCCCTCTGGTGACACTTGCATCGGGGCAGTAGCGGTCATTGGCAGGCGGATTGCAGCCGGCGGTCAAGCCTGCGGCCGCGATTGCTTCGATGCCGCCCTCGTGCGTGCTCCCGTCATCATCGACGAAGCTCCCACCAGGCGGCAGGACTGCCAGCATCACCGACAGGGCCAGTAAAGGGAGCGCATGCCGGCCGCCTCAGTCCTGTTCCTCAGGCGGTATCGGTGACGGGTCGCCCGGCGGTGGGTAATCGGGTGGTGAGGGCACCGAGGCCAGTCCAATCGGCTGGTTGAGGTCGTCCACCCTGACGAAGAACGCCGACGCCTCGGCCCTGGTCAACCGTCGGTTGGGGCAGAACGCGTCGGGTCCGCACCCGCGAGTGATCCCGGCTGCCGAGAAGGCGTCGATGGCCGACTCGGCCCAGTGGCCTTGGTCGTCAGAGAAGGCATTCGGCACGTCCCGGGGCAGGCCAAGCGCCCTCACGGCCATCGCGGCGAACTCGGCTCGGGTTAGAAGCCGGTCCGGGCAGAAAGCCCCTGGGGCGCAGCCGTTCACGATCCCTGCGGCAGCGAGGCGGTTGATCGCATTCTGGAACCTGCTGTTCCCATCGTCCCTGAAGAAGTTCTTCCCTGTGGGCGGTAGGCCGAGAACGCGGTTGAATAGCGCCGCTGCTTCTCCCCTGGTGATGGTCCGCTCCGGGCACGCCAATCGGTAACCGCAACCATGAAGCAGTCCGCGGGCATGCAGCTCGGTCAGCGCCACCCGGTGCAAGTTGGCGTTGTCGTCGGTGAACGGGTCCACGCATCCGATCCGGCCCTTGGCGGACACCGCCGCCTGGTCGATGATGAGTGACAATCGGTTTGGGGACGGCCAGTCACCTCCGAAGTAGACGTTGTGCCACATGTGCCGTATTCGGATGTCCTGCTCGCCCGACCGACGGTATTCAATGCCGGTTTGGCTGAATCGCTTCTGGCCGTTGACCCACCCTTCGAGCAGTCCGTTGTTGTGGCCGGGTGCGTTGAGCCGCACACGGCCCTCGATGCAGTACCACCTGCCTTGTTGAAGGGAGGTGTTGGGCCACCAGAGATGGTCGCCGCAAGGTCCGGCTTGGTCCACGTGGTAGAGGTACGACCCGATTGGCACCCGTCCCGCCGGCGCTCCTTCCGTGCCAGGCGGTCCAAACAGGCCGCGGGCAGACCATCCAGGAGAGCTGGTCGTCGATGGGATACAGCCGCGGCCCGATGACGAGTAGAGCCCGGCGAGACCGGGCAATTTGCCCACGAATGCCGCGTTCCACTTGAGCAACCGGACGTGATACCGGTACCACGCCTCGACAGGAGCCGGCCCGAGACGGTCGAGGGGGCCGAGGCCGCGGAATCCACCCTCGGGGATGACGACCTCGAGGCCGTTGCCTGCGAAGCCGTTGGAGACAACGTCGGTGCGGGCCAGATCGAGGGAGCGGACATCGACCATGCCCTCGGGCCAGGTCTCGTCCTCGAAGCCGTGGCGGATTTCCGTCTCGGCGGCCGCCGGGAGGCCCAAGGCCCACAACAGGACCACCACCAAGGCGATGGGGAGGTAACGAGGCACTCGGCTCACCCGGGCCACCGTAGCCGCGATGGCCGGCATTGAACACCCTGGGTGGGCGCCAACCACTCGCGGCGGGTCTGGCGAAACTTCTGACATCGGATAGGCTGGCGGCCGTGCTGCGCAGGGCCTTCTCCGTCTTCCTCATGGCGCTGCTGCTCGTGTCGACGATCCCGGCCGGATCAGCCGTGGCAGAGGAGGAGGTGCCGTTCACCCCGCAAGGAGAGCTGGCGACATATTCGTCCAGTGTGGCCCGGCTCCAGCAGGCACTCAAGGACAAGAAGTTCTACCGCGGCTCCATCGACGGTATCTACGGTGCCCAGACCCAGCAGGCAGTCATGGCTTTCCGCAAGGAGATCGGGGCCAGCCGCTCGTTTTCCTGGAGCGATTCGCACTGGGACGAGCTCGAGATCTATCAGGCCCCATACACCAGGTTCGACGAGCCCGATCGGGTCGAGGTCAACCTGAGCAAACAGACCGCCCACTTGTACCGAGGTGGGAACCTGGTGGCTACCTTCCCGATCTCCTCGGGCAACGGTGAGCTGTATCACGACAACGCCGGCAACCTGAAGCGTGCGGTGACCCCGACTGGCGACTTCGAGGTGTACCGCCATGTGTCCGGTTGGTACGAGTCCACGCTTGGTCTCGGACTGATGCTGAGCCCGTGGTTCTTCAACGGGGGCATCGCCCTTCATGGATCGCTCTCGGTCCCGTCCGGCCCGGCGTCACACGGGTGTATCCGGCTCACCACCTGGGACAGCGGTTACCTCGACCGATACGCGTTCAGAGGGATGCCGGTTCACGTCTATTACGCCGACGAGTCACCGGTCTATGGCAGCGACGGGCCTTTCGCAGACGTACCCGCCGGTCACACCTTTGTCGCAGGCAATCCAGTGGATGGTCGACACCGGGATCACCGAGGGCTGCCGTCCCTACTTCTTCTGCCCGGACGCACCCGCCAGCCGTGGTCAGATCGCCGCCTTCATGAGAAGGGCGTTGCAGCCCTATCTGGGGAATGGACCGCCCGCGGAGTTCGCAGACACCGAAGGCCATCAATTCGAGGTGGCTGTCGAGTGGATGGCCGGCTTGGAGATAACCAAAGGGTGCAACCCGCCCGACAACACTCTGTTCTGCCCCGACCGGTCCGTGACACGAGGAGAGATGGCCGCGATGTTCATGCGTGCGGCCGAAGACGTGTTGGGCGTGAGCTCGGACAACGTCAATCTCGACCGCTTCCGCGACACACAGGGTCACAACTTCCAGAAGGCGGCCGCCTGGATGGCGGCAGCCGGGGTCAGCCTCGGGTGCAACCCGCCGACGAATGACCTGTACTGCCCGGACACCAAAGTGACCCGTGCCCAGCTCTCCGCCTTTCTCAAGCGGATCGTCGACCAGCTCTGAGTTGACCGGGTTCGACCATCCGGGGCGTGTCTCCCGATTGCAGGAGATCATGGCTGCCGACGGGGTGGATGCAGTCGTCCTCTCGATCGGGGCCGATCTCCCGTACCTCACCGGTTACGAGGCGATGGACTCGGAGAGGCCGACCGTCTTGGTCGTCAGGGGGTCTGGCGTACCCGTGCTGGTGATTCCGCTCCTCGAGGCGCCCAGGGCGGAAGGGAGCGACGTAGAGGTGGCGCCGTGGGCTGAGAACGATGATCCTTTCGCTCTTGTCACCGGTGCACTTGGCGGGGCCCGACGCATCGCGGTAGGGGATCAGACTCGCGCCGCCAACTTGCTGGCGATCCAGGCCATATTGCCCGACGTCATCTGGGAACGGGCCTCAGACCTGACCGCCCGTCTCCGGGTCCGAAAGGGGCCGGAAGAGGTGGAGCTGCTCCGGGCGGCTGCCCATGCGGTGGACCGGGTCCTGGGCCGGGTACCCGACGAGGTGAGTTTCGCGGGTCGGTCCGAGATGGACGTGGCTCGGGACCTGCAGGCAATGACCGTGGAGGAGGGCCACGATGTCGCCTCCTTTGCCATCGTCGGTGCGGGGCCCAACGGCGCGTCTCCCCATCACGAGCCTGGGGATCGGGTAATCGAGACCGGGGACCTGGTGGTGTGCGATTTCGGGGGCAGGCTGCGGGGGTACAGCTCAGATGTGACCCGCACTTTCGCCGTCGGTCCCCATTCCGGAGAGCACGAGGAAGTGCATGCGGCAGTGCATGCCGCGAGCGAAGCGGCTCGCGGGGCGGTGCGGCCGGGCACGACCTGTGAGGACATCGACCGAGAGGCGCGTCGAGTGATCGAAGATGCCGGATTCGGTGAGTTCTTCATCCATCGCACCGGCCACGGCATCGGTCTCGAAGTCCACGAGCACCCCTACATGGTCCAAGGAAACGAGACCCAACTCGAGCAGGGGATGACCTTCTCGATCGAGCCCGGCATATATCTCCCGGGGCGGTTCGGGGTGAGGATCGAGGACATCGTGGCCTGTGGTCCCGACGGTGTCGACGAGCTCAACCGGGCAGACCGGTCGCTGCGCGTCGTCGATTGATTCTCAGAGGTCGAGTGCCCGGACCAGGAAGGCGGCCATCTGCCCACGGGTCACCGGGTCATCGGGGCAGAATCGATCATTGCCGGGTGGGTTGCATCCCAGCGTGACGCCGGCGGTGGCGAGCCTGTCTATGGCTCCCTCGAAGACGCTGCTGTTGTCGTCGCTGAACCGGTTTCCGCCTCCGTCGTCGCTGTAACCGAGTGCCCGGACGAGGAAGGCGGCCATCTGCCCACGGGTCACCGGGTCATCGGGGCAGAATCGATCATTGCCGGGTGGGTTGCATCCCAGCGTGACGCCGGCGGTGGCGAGCCTGTCTATGGCTCCCTCGAAGACGCTGCTGTTGTCGTCGCTGAACCGGTTTCCGCCTCCGTCGTCGCTGTAACCGAGTGCCCGGACGAGGAAGGCGGCCATCTGCCCACGGGTCACCGGGTCATCGGGGCAAAACCGATCGTTGAACGGGGGGTTGCAGCCCCTGGTGATCCCGGAGGCCCCCAGCCTTTCGATGGCGGAGGCGAAGATGCTGGCCTGGTCGTCGAAGAACAGCCCATCGAAGGCGAGAAGATCAGGGTCGTTGCAGCCCTGGTCGGGGTGGGCAAACCACCTGGTGGCCGGCGCTCCGGTCGGGGTATTGCCGATGTGAATGTTCAGGCCGCCGTTGTCGGTGAGGACCTGGATGTCAGCACGGCCGTCACCGTCGTAGTCGACAGTGCCCAGGCCACGGACCCTGGCCGCCGGAACGCCGATGTCGACGTTCTGCTCCACCGTCGGCTCGCCTTGGAGGTCGATGACAGAGATACGAGACCCCGAGCCCGAGGGATAGAGCGCGAATAGCTCGGGCCGGTCGCCGCCGTCCCGGTCCCCGGCAGCGATGAACAAGGGGGTGCCCGCCGTCAGCCGTGCGCTGCGCAGAGGCGTGGTGAACTGAGGTCCGCTGAGGATGCGAACGTCACCTGAAGACCGCGCCTCCCACAGGTCGGCCCGACGGTCGCCGTCGTAATCCGCCCCGGCGATGGCAGTGCTGCTGGCGTCGAGACCGGTGACGATCGTCGTGGCGTCTTCGAAGTCCGAGTCCCTGGTGGCGATCCTGGCGCTCACGGTGGATTCTCCGCTGAAGGCAAGCAGGTCCTGTCCGCTGTCCCCGTCGATGTCCATGAACAGGACCCGGTCCGACTGGGCGAGGGCTGGGTCGGGAACGAACCAGCGATTGACCGAGCATTCGCCGAACAGCCACGTCCCGGAGGCAACGTCGATCACCGAGCCACCCGGATGCGGCCTGATCCCGGCCACGTCGGGGGCTCCCTTGCCGGTCACGTCGGCAATCGTGATCTGGTAGCGACCGACGACCGAGGCGAACTCGGTCTCGTAGGTGGCCGAAGGGACGCCGTAGGCCCGTCGTCCGGTGGCGGGTGGTAGCGGGGTCAATGGCGCCTCTGGCCCGCTGGCCGGTCCCATCCAGGAGAAGTGCATCGGGTCCTTGCTGAAGCGCCAGTCGCCACCCCAACAGAACCCCGCATCTCGCCACACGTCCACGAACCATTGAGGCATGTCGGTGATGAGGCGGTTGTCGTTTCGCTGCGGGTTCTGCGATGGGTTGATGTCGATGGCCAGCCCCAGACCATGACGGGACATCTGATGGCTTCCGGCGATCGTCCGAGAGAAGAAGGCAGAGACATCCCGGACCGGGTAGACCCGCCCGCGTTGCGCCTCGGCCGCCAGGGCGGTGGCAACTCGTTGAAAAGCGGGCAAGGCCCGGAAATGGACCCATACCATCTGACCACCGCTCCCGGGGACGATCCAGGGAACGAGGTTCGTCCTCACCTGGGCGACCGTCCTCCCGAAGTAGGTGCCGAATGGGCCGAGGACGGGCTCCTCAGGCGCCAGACCGCCTGACTTGGAGGCGTAGGGGGTCCTGGTGAACGGCTGGCCACAACTGGACGCCTCGGAGAAGGAGTCCCACCGCGTCGAAGTGTCCGATGAGGATCGAGCAGGGGGGGAGGGGATTGCCGTCACCAGCACAGCCGTGCACAACACCAGCGCACCTGTCCGTCGGATCGAGGACATCGGGAGCATGGTGCCGCACCTCCGCTCTTATGCGATCGCGTCGATCACCCTGCCGAGACGTGCGCCGTCGTGCGCTGGATCAGGGTGCCGGACCAGCGCCATTCCGCCACCATCGTGTGGCCCCCAGAGGAAAATGTCATCGTCGTCAGCCAGGCTCGCTCCGCCAGGTTCCCCGTGGTCCGGATGGGAGGGGTCGAAAGAGGCACGGTGTTGCCGTCGAGGGTCAAACGGAAGTCGGTGTTCCCGGACGTGAACGCGGTCTCCTCGGTACCCCGATACGGAAGAACCTGGAACAGGCCCTCGTCGACCCGGTACTTGGTCCCGGCGCCCACCACGAGGCTGAGGGTGCACCGATCGCCCTCCCTGGAGCAGGCCGACGGGCTCCACTCGGACAGGGGCAGCGCGATCCCGGGAATGGGCAGCTCCAAGGCCCTGCGGACGAAGCCGGCGCTCTGCGCCCTGGTCAGCCTGTCGTTGGGGCAGAACAGGGTGTTGTCAGGGGGGTTGCAGCCGAAGGTCCATCCCTGGACAGCCACACGGTTGATGGCCCCCTCCAACACATGCCCGTCGTCGTCTTGGAATCGGTCACTGGTCGTGTCGGGCAAGTCGTAGGCGCGGGCGAGAAAGGCGGCGAATTCGGCGCGAGTCAACCCCCGGTTCGGGCAGAATCGATCGTTGGCCGGGGGATTGCACCCCAGTGTGATCTCTGCCTCGGCCAGGCGATTGATGGCGTCCTCGAGAGGATGCCCGTTGTCGTCCCTGAAGTAGTCCTCGCCGGTGTTGGGCAGACTCAGCGCTCGTGCCACGAATCCGGCGGCCTGGGCACGGGTCATCGTGTCGTCCGGGCAGAATCGAGTGTTCGCCGGAGGGTTGCAGCCGAAGGTGATCCGGGCACGGGCGATAGCCTCGATCCCGTTCTCCAAAGGGTGGCCGTTGTCATCGGTGAAGCGGCCATCGACGGTGAGGCCTTCGGCCCGGCCGGGGAAGAGTGCGACAACGATGGCAAGCAGAGCCACCGTGGTCACCGAGACCAGGGACCATCTTCGGGTGGTCATCCGATCTCCAGTGTCTCGAGCACGTCATTGACCTGGGGAAGCACGTCAGCTCGATCTACGTGGGACCCGAGCACGATGTAGAGGCAGAAGGCTCGGCCTTGGTGGCTGAAGAATCGTTGCAGGCCGGACTGGCCGGGCATCGCTCGTTGCAGAGCGTTGCGATCGAACTCGCGCGCTGCGATCTGGCGGGGGATGCCCTCGACTTCGAAGAGGGGAGTCCCAACGCTCTCCTGCCCGTACTCGAACAGGGTCATGAACACGTCACCTGACCGCATCAACTCCACGGCACCAGAACCGAACGATCCTCGTTCGGCCGGGAGCGGGAACGAGGCCAGGTGCATCACCGTCGGCTCGCGGGCCCCATCGGACTGCAGCTGGAAATCGCCACCAGATATCGTGCCTTCCCAGGCGTCGGGGACATCGACGCTGATCCCGGAGCGGCTTATCCGCGGCATCTCAGGATCCCTTCTCCAGCGGGTTCGAATAGAGCGACCCGTCTCCGGGCTCGATGCCCGCCTGTCGCAGCTGAAGGTCGGTGAAAGCTTCCCGCCCTTCGGCGTCGAGGCCGGCCGGCATTGCATCCCGGGCCGACTGGCGCAGGAGGCCGAGCAGGTGACGCCAGGACGACGCGGCACCTTCACCCATCACCATTCCCGCTCCGTCCACCAACAGGAAATATGGGGTCATAGGAACCCGAAAGGCCTCCCAAGTCTCGTCGGACATGATCAGTGGCACACGTGTCCGGCGCCAGGTCCCGGACCTTGGCCACAGATTCGGAGCCGGGGCCCTTGGTGACGATCACGGGCCTGGTGTCCGGCGTCGGCAACTCGATGTCTCCCTGAAGCTCGTTCCAGAATGTCTGACAGCTGAGGCATCCCGACGAGAGGAAGGCGACGAGGGTGGGGCCCCGACCATGCACCAGGCTCATGGTCTGCTCCGACCCATCCAGATTCACCCCCTGCAGAGTGTTGGCCGGCGCTCTCTCCATCCCCGTGGTCCGGGGGCGGGTCTGCGCGGTTCCCACAGTCACCGCCCCGTCTTCGGTAACACCCAACGCCGCCAGCTGTCGGAGGATCTCGGCGTGGCTCTTCAACAGGCCGGCGACGAGGATGGCAAGGAGGAGGATGACTACCCCTTCGATGATCACCAGGGCAGTCATCATGCGTTCCGTCCCCAAGTCAGCGGGAAGCCGCTCGGGTCGCCGAAAGTGAACGTGCTCGAAGTGCTCGCGCCGATGTTTCGCACCGTCCAGGTGCCGGCGTTGAACCAGCCAACCCCGGTGCGCCCATCTCCGTCCCAGTCGCCGGTGACCGGCCGGCCGCCGCCGGGCAGCTCGAAATCGCGGTCGGCGGGGCCCGCCGAGAGGGTGTTGCGCAGGATCCAGCGATTCCCGCGGACTACACCGATACCGGTGCGACCGTCGCCGTTCCAGTCACCAACCACCGGGATGTCACCGGGCTGCCCGAACACGAAGTCGATGTCGGGGCTTCCCGCCCGGTTCGAGTGTCGGAGCAGCCAGCGGTTGCCCCGAACTACTCCAATGGTGTGCACTCCGGTGCCGTTCCAGTCACCGACCACAGGGACGTCGCCCGGCTGGCCGTACTCGATCACCAGGTTGGCGCTGCCCGGCCCTTCCACCTGACGGAGGAACCAAACCAGGTTGCCGACTCCAGCCACGCCGTGCCGGGTGTTGCGAACCATCCCGATCGTCCGCACCCCCGAGTTGGAGAAGTCCCCGATGACCGGGTAGTCGCCGGGGAGCCCGAACTGGAATGTCTGGTTGGGGCCGCCGCTGGTCAGCGCGTTGCGGAGCTGGATCGAGGTGCCCCTCACCACGGCCGGACGTGCACGGTATGGCCCCTTCGGAGTGGTGTCCGGGAGCAAGCCGGCCGCGTTGTGGCTGTAGGTCGACTGGGAGACTGCGCTGGTCGTGGAGCATGTGGAGTCCCATTCCCATGGAGGCACACAGGTGACCACCCGGCAGGTGATCGGTCCGACGCAGGGGAGATGGTTGTTGCACTGGCCATAACGGAACCGTGTGCAGCAGGTCTTTCGCTCGTTGCAGTTGTCGTGGTTGCACTGGCAGTTGCAATCGACACAGGAATCCGAGCAGGTCCCCGAGCCTCCACAGCTGCACCCACCGCAGCTGGCCGTGTTGCAGTCCATGTAGTACCGGCTCCGGCCGTCGCAGAAAGTGTTTCCCTCTGCCCGCCACCATCCGGCGACCACGTTCCCTGGAGGGCAGGTGTTGACGCCATGGATGTTGCAGCAGAAGTCGGTCCAGCCGTCGTTGCAGCGAGCGCCACCGCTGCATTGGCTCGGCACCACCGCCCCGTAGGCGCTGCCTGGCCGCAAGACGTAGGCGGCCGGCGCCGCCACGAGCGCCGTCCCCACCATGGCCGCCCGGCGGAGAAATCCCCGACGCGACGTGCGGGTGTCCAGGGCATGGCTGGCGGCAGCGACCAGGCGGGTACTCATTGGGAAGTCGACGCGATGAGGGTCTGGGGGAGGCGGGTCAAGAGCAGATAGGCGAGGAATGTGCCGAGCGCGGCGTAGCCAAGATAGACCGATGTCTCGACCGCTGGTGCATCCCAGGGAATCGGCGACCCGTCGGTGACTCCGACCACCACCAGCGCGATCAGGGCGGTGACATTGAATACCACGTGGAACCACGAGGGCGGGGTGTCATCTCGACCAAAGCAGCCGCAGCTTTGAACCGGGACGATGTTTCGCAAGGCCAGCCAGCTGAAGACCAGGAACCCGATGTAGAGCACGGCGGCCGCGATGACCCAGGGCCCTCCGAAAAGCAAGCCCAGGATGCTTGCGACCACCTCCACTGCTCCCAGCGAACGCACCACCGATGCGTTGGAAGGGAGATGTGAGGCTCGTAACGCCCCCCCGGTCGGTCCGGGATCCACGGTCTTGGCAATACCTGCCGCCCCGAGGAGGCCAAGCGCGATGGCGGAGACCGCTGCGACGAGCATCGATCTGAGCGTAGTGCTGGGTCGGATCGTTGCTGCAAGGGCCGCCGCTGGCTCAAACTATGTCTACACGTGTGCGGAGCTTTAACCTTTATGTGTGTCCACAGGCCAATCGAGCCATCTCCGCGCTCTGGAGTCCGAGTCCGTCCACATCATCCGCGAGGCGGTGGCGGAGTCGGAGAACCCCGTGTTGCTCTTTTCCGGAGGCAAGGACTCCGCGCTCGTGCTCCGGCTGGCGGTGAAAGCCTTCTGGCCGGCGAGGCTCCCCTTTCCAGTTATGCATGTCGACACCGGTCACAACTTCGACGAGGTCATCGAGTTCAGGGATCGGACGATCACCGAGCTGGAGGCCGACCTGATCGTCGCCTCGGTGCAGGAGGCGATCGACCAAGGGCGGGTGACCGAGGAAACCGGTCCCCGCGCTTCGCGCAACCGGCTGCAGACCGAAGCCCTGCTCAACGCCATCGACAAGCACCGATTCGATGTGGTGTTCGGGGGAGCCAGACGGGACGAGGAAAAGGCAAGAGCCAAAGAGCGAGTGTTCTCGTTCCGGGACGAGTTTGGCCAATGGGACCCCAAGAACCAGAGACCCGAGTTGTGGTCGCTCTACAACGGCAAGCACCGCAACGGAGAGCACATGCGGGTTTTCCCGATCTCCAACTGGACGGAGATGGACGTATGGCAGTACATCGAGGAGGAGGGCATCGAGCTCCCCTCCGTGTATTTCTCGCATCGCCGGCGCGTCTTCGAGCGTGACGGGATGCTCATGGCCGAGTCCCCACACCTGTCGCTACTTCCCGGGCGAAGATGTGGTCGAGGCCGTCGTGCGCTTCCGCACCGTAGGCGACATGACCTGCACCGGTGGCTTCGAGTCGACGGCATCGACAGTGCGAGACATCATCAATGAGGTGGCCATCAGCCGCATCACCGAGCGTGGAGCCAGTCGGGCCGACGACCGCACCGCCGACGCGGCCATGGAGGATCGCAAGCGCGAGGGATACTTCTGATGACCGAGCTGGTGCGAATCGCGACCACGGGCTCAGTCGATGACGGGAAGAGCACTCTCATCGGCCGGCTCCTTTTCGACTCAAAGCAGATTTTCGAGGACCAGCTCGAGGCGGTGGAGGACGCCAGCCGCAAGCGGGGGACCGATTACGTCGATCTGGCCCTGCTCACCGACGGCCTCCGTGCCGAGCGGGAGCAGGGGATCACCATCGACGTCGCCTACCGCTACTTCGCCACCCCGAAGCGGAAGTTCGTATTGGCCGACACCCCCGGGCACATCCAGTACACCCGCAACATGGTGACCGGGTCTTCCACCGCCAACATCGCCCTGATCCTGGTCGATGCCCGTCAGGGCATCCTCGAACAGACCCGGCGGCATTCCTTTCTCGCCTCGCTGCTGGGTGTGCCTCACCTGGTCCTCTGTGTCAACAAGATGGACCTGGTCGACTGGTCGCAGGAGCGATTCGACGAGATAGTCGAAGAGTTCCGTCAATTCGCCACCCGCCTCGACATTCACGATCTCCGATTTGTGCCGGTGTCGGCCCTCGAGGGAGACAACATCGTCAATCAATCCAAGAACATGGCGTGGTATCACGGGCCAACGGTGCTCGAGCTCCTCGAAGACATCCACATCGGCAGCGACCAGAACATGATCGATGTCCGCTTCCCGGTGCAATACGTGATCCGTCCTCACCGGCGCGACTACCAGGACTTCAGGGGCTACGCCGGGAAGGTGGCAGGAGGGCTGATCAAGCGCGGCGACGAGGTGATGGTCCTCCCCAGCGGATTCTCGACGAAGATCCACTCGATCGAGACTTTTGACGGTCCGGTCGAAGAGGCGGCCCCGCCGATGTCGGTATTGATCACCCTGGAGGACGACATCGACGTGTCACGCGGTGACATGCTGTGCCGACCTCACAACCAACCTCACGCCTCCCAGGACATCGACGCGATGGTCGCCTGGATGTCTGACGGCCCGCCGCTGAGGGTCGGAGCCAAATACGCCATCAAGCACACGACTCGCTGGGGCAAGGCGATGGTCAAGGAGTTCCAGTATCGGCTGGACGTGAACACGTTGCACCGGGACGAGTCGAGCGAGACTCTCGGGTTGAACGATATCGGGCGGGTCAGGTTTCGCTCCACCACGCCGTTCTTCTTCGACGAGTACCGGAGGAATCGCGAGACCGGCTCGTTCGTCCTCGTCGATGAGGCGAGCAACGTCACGGTGGGGGCCGGGATGATCACCGGCGAGGGCGCGTGAGCGAGAACGTCGTCTGGCACAGGGGTGCGGTCGCGTCTTCTCAACGGGCGCATGCAACGGGGGGAACCGGGATCACGGTGTGGATGACGGGTCTCTCCGGGAGTGGGAAGTCGACGCTCGCCTACCTGGCGGAAGAGATGTTGATCGCCTCGGGTCGGGCCGCCTATGTGCTCGATGGTGACAACCTACGCCACGGCCTCAATAGCGATCTAGGGTTCGCGCCCGAAGACCGCGCCGAAAACGTGCGTCGGGTCGGGGAGGTGGCCCGCCTCATGGCCGATGCCGGTCTGGTGGTCGTAGTCCCGGTCATTTCACCCTTCGCAGCCGACCGCAAGATGGTGCGGGAGGCACATCAGCAGGCAGGGCTGGGCTTCATCGAGGTGTTCGTAGACGCCCCCCTCGAGTTGTGCGAAGAACGTGATCCCAAAGGTCTCTACGCCCGGGCCCGAGCAGGTGAGATCGCCAATATGACCGGGATCGACTCGCGTTATGAGCCACCCGAGGCTCCCGAACTGCGGCTCGACACCGAAGCCTTCTCGCCCGGTGAGCTGGCCGAGAGTCTCGTCACCGAGGTGACCGACAGATGACCACCACCACCTACTACGCCCGCCGCTTCAACGAGTACATGTCCGAGCTGTGGCGGAGACGCGACTTCGTCTGGTTCCTGGCCAGGGGCAACATCAAAGCCCGCAACGCCTCTACGTTCCTCGGTCTCGTCTGGTGGGTGCTGAACCCGTTGATGCTCGGCCTGGTGTATTTCTTCATTTTCGGCCTCATATTCCCCACTCGAGCGCGACATCTCGTACTTGCTTTCCGGGATCTTCGTCTTCCACTTCAGCAGCCAGTCGTTGGCGGGCGGTGCCAAATCGATCCTGGGAAATGCCAAGCTGTTGGTCAACATCAGATTTCCGCGTCTTGATCCTGCCCATTGCCTTCCTCCTCGAGTCGACCTTCGGTTTTCTCGCCTCCCTCATCGTCTTCTATCTGATCGTCATCCCGTTCGCCGGCGTGCGCCCCGGGCCGCAGATCGTGTTCTTGCTGGTGGCCTTGCCGCTGCAGGTCATTTTCAACATCGGCCTGGCCGCCGCCACTGCCCGGCTGGCCGTGCCTTTTCGCGACATCACCAACTTCATTCCGTACCTCAATCGGATCTGGCTCTATTGCTCACCGATCATCTGGCCCCTGACGATGATCGAGAATGCATCGCCGACCGCCCAGACTCTCTTCCGTCTCAATCCGATGTTCCCGATGATCGCGGTATATCGCAGCGCTCTTCTCGGCTACCCGTTGGAAAGTGCCGATCTGGTCGCGATGGTCGCATGGAGCCTTGCGGTCGGCATCCTCGGCATCGCCATGTTCATCAAGTACGAGGGTCGAATGGTGAGGTACTTGTGAGCCCCCCCGCCATCAAAGTGGAGAATGTCTCGGTCCGATTCCGTCCCTACATCGATCGGCGTCCCACCTTGCGTCGCTCCCTGACCACCTTCCGACATAAGGAGACTCAGCTGGTCGAGGCGCTCAAGGGAGTGTCGTTCGAGGTGGAGAAAGGCGAGGCGTTCGGCCTCGTCGGCCAGAACGGCGCCGGGAAGAGCACGCTGCTTCGGGTCATCGCCCGGACCTTGCGACCCGACGAAGGCAGGGTCGTAGTCCGAGGTCGCATGTCGACGCTTCTCCAACTCGGGGTTGGCTTCAACGCCCAGCTCTCCGGAAGTCGCAACATCTACCTCGGGGGCCTCGTGGCGGGGCTGACCAAGAACGACATGGACGAGAGGTTCGACGAGATAGTCGAGTACTCGGAGCTCGGCGAAGCGATCTACCGTCCCATGAAGACCTACTCGTCGGGGATGTTCTCCCGACTTGCCTTTGCGGTGGCTATGCATCTCGACCCCGAGATCCTGCTTCTCGATGAGGTCCTGGCGGTCGGTGACGAGGGCTTCAAGCAGAAGAGCAAGGCGTCCATGCACGAGCTCCTCGGGCGATCCGGCAGCATCGTCTATGTGAGCCATGCGGTGAAACAGCTGGCCGATTTCTGCGATCGGGCCGCCTGGCTCAAGGATGGCGAGCTCGTGGCGATCGGTGATGCCGGGGAGGTCGTCTCGGAGTATCGAGACTTCGTTCAGCGGCGCAGGAAAGAGCTGAGGGCCCAGGGTCTGGCGTGAGCAGCTCTCCCGGAGGTGCCTCGCCCCAGCCCTCGACCCCAAGCGGCGACAAAGAGGCGGCCCGGCAGGAGCCGGACGTCGATTCCGAGCTGACCAGCGTCGTCGAAGAGTTCCGGGGCATACGTGCCGATCTGGTCAGCCGCCTCGATGACGAGATCGCTCGCTCGCGGGAACTGAAACAAGCCCTGAGCGAAGCCGAACGCAAGATCGAGTCGATCTACCAGAGTAAGACCTGGACTGCGGGCAGAGCACTGCGCCGACTGGCTCGGCCGTTTTCACCGGCGACGGATCTGAAATCGCCCTCGCGGTCGGGTGCCACCGAGAAGACCCGCGAGAGCGTCTTCGTCGAAGCGTCGCCTCCAGCCGATCCCCATCCGCTCTGGAAGGAGTATCAGGCTGAGATCGCTCACTCCCTCGAGACTGACGATGCCGGGGCCGTCTTCATGGTCTCAACGACCAGCTTTGGCGAGGGTCGCGGCGATCTGTTCGTCGCAAGCGGGCTCGGACGGTATCTACGCCGTCGCCAACTCAGGGTTGGCTATCGAGACCAGAGAAACTGGTACCAGACCTCGCCCGGCGCGGGATGGGTCGTGGCGATGCTGCCTGCGTTCCGGCCCTCCAGGTTGCCGACAGGATCGAGGGTCATCGGGTGGGCTCGCAGCGAGTTCATGAATTGGCTCACCCATCCCGAACTGGATCGATTCGATGCCATCTTCTGCTCTTCCCCCGCAGCCGCGGCTGAGCTCGAGCAGTTCTTCGCCGGCCCTGTCCATGTCCTACCCATCGGTGTCGACCTCGAGCTGTTCCAGCCCGACCCGGACCCCACCGAGCACCGAGTTGGAGTGGTGTCGACCGTGAACCAGTGGGGGAGGGAGCGCGAGGTATATCGAGCACTTCGTTCGAGGCCCATCGACTTTTCGCTTCGAATCCATGGCCAGTCGGTTGGTCTCCCGCCGGAGCTGGCACGCTTCGACCAGGGCCCAGTCCACTTCTTCGAGCTCCCCAGGGTGTATTGGGGCGCTCGCATCGTGTTGGACGACTTCAATCGAACCACCGTCGGATGGGGCGCAGTGAACAGCCGTGTGTTCGAGGCGATTGCGGCTGGTGCACTTCCGGTGACGAACTCAGACCGCGGGCTCGACTCCCTGGGCTTGGCGGAGGTTCCGACCTACTCGGCTCTTGAGGAATTGAACCCACTCGTCGATCGACTGCTCGGCGATCCCGAGGGGATGAAGGATCTGGTCGGAAAGCTGAGCGCGGTCGTGAGCGAGCGACATTCTTTCGAGGCGCGGGCCCGAGACTTCATGCAGATCATGGCCTCCATCGCCTGACCGAATTGCGACTTTGCAATGCTCCGTCAGCCGAGCGGGGACCGACGCAGGAAGGCCGCCATTTGGCCCCGTGTCACGAAATCCGCCGGGCAGAACCGGTCGTTGTCAGGCGGATTGCATCCCAGCGTGATCCCGGATCGCGCCACCTTGTTGATGGCAATTTGGAAGATCGAGGATCGGTCGTCGACGAAGAAGTCTTTGCTGGCCGGAGCAAGGTCGAACGTGCGCGCCAGGAAAGCGGCCATCTGCTCCCGGGTGATGGCTTCGCCGCCGCAGTACGAACGCGGCCCGCAACCCTGCGTGATCCCGGATTCGAAAAGCCGATTGGCCGCGTCTTCGTAGAACTGGCCACGGTCATCGGTGAAGTGGTCGGACGCGGCCAGGGGGAGATTCAGGGCGCGAGCCAGGAACACTGCCATCTGCCCACGCGTCACGTCCGCGTCGGGGCAGAACCTGGTGTTCAACGGTGGATTGCAGCCACGGGCGATACCTTCGGACTGCAACCAGTCGATGGCGGCCTCGAAGGTGTGTCCATGGGCGTCGAGGAAGCCGGCGAACCGGGCCTCCCTTTCCAGGACCCATGTGTCCATGCGGCCGTCGAAGATCCATGACACTTCGCTAGGTGGGCTCCACGTCCGGTAGCCGTCTCGGAAAGTCGGATCGAGCCGGCCATTGACGAGGACCCGGAAGTCGAGATTTCGCTCCGGGCGATCGCGATTGAAATAGACGGCGCCGATCACCTGGTCGTGCGCCTTGAGCCTGGTGAACATGTCGTCGAGCCACTGGGCCCGGGACTCGCCGTTCGGACCAGTCTCGATGGATGCCGTCTGAGTGATGAGGATCGGCTTGGTCAGCGAGATCTGGGTCCGCAACGAGTCGATATACCGTCCGAAGGTGAACTCGTAATCGCGCCACGCCGGGTTGCCGTTGTTGATCTCGGCGAAGCCGATCAGGTCGACGACCTCGTCGCCCGGGTAGTAGTCCTCGTATCCGAAGGCGTGACTGTTGTCCCCATATGGGGCGAACAGGAAACGGATCTGCCGAGGGGTGAGGCCCTCATTCAGCAAGGCGGCCCGTATACGCCGATATGCGACCTTGTAGCCGTGAGGCTGGCCGGACCAGGGATGGTTCCCGTTCATCTCGGGCAGCGGGGCGACCAACATGTTCCGGCCGGGACGCTCCCGTAGCCAGTCGGCAAGGGCATTTGCCATTTGACCGACCCGGGCGTCGAACGCCCCCGCGTTGAGGCCGGCCAGGTCCTGCGTGTGAATCTCGAGGTATGGCGTCATCCCACGTGCCTCGAGCTCGGTCAATTGAGTGACGACCGCCCCATCTGTCCAGCTCCGATCCACATCGAGGAAGAGCTGATAAATCGCGGGAACCTTCCCCACCTGCTGGGTGAAGACCGGTATCTCGTCTCGCCAACTGGGCCCAGAGGCGAAGCCGAGGAGCGTCGGCTTCTCGGTCGCCCCAGTGACCGGTGTGGCCATAGGAGCCGAGCGCGCCGATGCCGAGGGCCGCGGCCAGTATCAAGCGAAGAATTCGATGGCGGGTGGGCAGATGCATCCAGACTGGTATCGGAACCGGGACGTTCCTACCAAAGGTTCGGTTGGCCCACCTTAACGCAAGGTCGATTTTCGGTGACCGAACCGTCTCGCTGGCAAGCCCAGCTGTCGCAGGGATCGATGGACTCTTCGACGGAGTTCTTTCTCGAACCTGGCGTCCGGCATCCTCTTGAATTTTGAGCCGAGCACGATCCAGATCGGCATTCGGGGTGTGATTCCCATGGTCTGGATAGCTAGCTCGCTCAGCACTTGCTCCGGGGGCACGCGACGCGGCTCGAGGCTCGCTGAGCGCAGCCTGTCCTCGAAGTCCACCCCGTAGGTTCGAACGTGGTCGGCCTGACCGAACCTCCTCCGTCTCTCCTCTGGAGATGCGGTTGGGTCTTCTTCGGTCGAGCGGTCTGGCTTCCAAGGATTCTGGATGAATCCCACGCCGGTGGGGGAGAGGATCCGGGCGTACTCCTGCATCGCCGTCCGATCGTCGGGGATGTGCTCGAAGACGTGAAAACAGATCGATGTGTCGAAGGCTCCGTCGGCGAACGGGGCGGCGCACAGGTCTGCCACGACCTGAACCGTCCGGCGGTCAGCGGACGGGTCGATGTCGATACCCACGTAGAGGCCCTTACTCGCATCCGTCAGAGTCCGAGTCACGGGGGCGGTCGGCGCGATCTCGAGAACGTGTCTCGAGGATGCGACCTCCTTGTCGAAAGCGGCGAGCAGGAGGGCAAGGTACCTGTGCCGTTCCAGCGAGTGACAGTGAGGGCAACGGGCGTTCTTACGGCCACGGGGACCAGGGCTGAAAGATTTGACATGTCGTCGACAGCTGGGACAGAAATATCGGGCCGACGACCCACCCGCCGTCCTCAGTTGGCCAGGTTTGATGGTTTCCATCGTGGGATCAGCCGCCGGCCGCCATACGACGGGACGTGTATCTGAAGATCGGATGGGACGCGGTCGCCTTCGGTGATTTTGAATCGGGACTTGAGGACTGTCGGCCTCGAAGCCCTGCCAACCCACGCATCGAAGATCGAACCGACATCGAGGGCGACACAGCCTGACTCCTTGAGCCACTGGCAGTAGACCTTGCCAGGTATCCCGGCCCCGACCAGGACAAGGGTTCCAGGAGGGAAATCGAACTCCGATCTGATAGTGCGATATCGATCCGGAACATGTTCGCCCGGTCCCGGGACCACGACGTGCTTGTCGGGCACAATCACTGTCCTGGTCTGGATGCTGAATCGGCGCGCCACCATCTCGCCGAGCTCGGGCCTCGAGGTGACCAGTCCAACTTGATTCACGTCTTGCAGGATCTGGTTCAGGGCTCCTGTTGCCAACAGGTCCCAGTGAATCCAGGCGCTGCAAAATTGCTGATCTTCAGCCCACTCGATGCTCCGCAAGACCTGATGAAGGAGGGCCAACCGTCTGGCCCCTATGCCCTTCAGGTCCTCGATCTCTTCTGGTCTGATCCTGATGGCAGAGATCACGGTGTCTCGGACTTCGGTGGCAGAGCGCTGTAGCAGGTCAGTTGGGAGGGTCGTATTGACGAGGTCGTCTCGAATGCCCACGACGTCGGCGCCCCGAACCGCCATCTCGAGGTCCTGCTTGACCAGGCCCACGTCACGCAAGGTGACTCGTTCAGCCCCCCAGTGGCTGTGCAGGTAGGCGAGGTCCTGAAGCCACATGTCTTCTCCGAAAGAGAGCAGGACAGCCTCCCCGTCGCCGAGCCTTATCAAGCTGAAGGGATCACGGTCGGAGACGGCAGTGCGCACCGTTTCGATGGCTTCCGAATCGTTGAGCAGAGCGAACTCGCAAGCTGGGTAGACAGGCATGACCCGATCACCGCTGCCGACAAATGGACGATCGCACCACACGGACAAACGGCGCACGACAAGGCCACTTCGTCAGGGGGGTCATTGGGCGACACCTTAACCACAGAAGGTGTCGTCGAAAGATGACACAACGAGGCTCGGGGAGCCACGGAAATCCCGCGTCCGCTATAAAACGTCGAACATTCGGAAGACCCCCGGGATCGGGACGATCGGGGTCGATGGGTCACCTCCGACGAAGGAGAAGCTGATTGAGCGAGGACGAAATCTCACGTCTGTCTCAGGATGGGCTCGCTGATCAGCAAATAAACGTGTCCCAGTGGGTCTCGAAGGAGATGAAAGACACCGGCTGGGGGAACAAGGATGGTGAGCCACGCATTCTCTTGCTCCATGTTCCCAAGACAGGCGGCACGTCGCTCCGCAAGATGCTCCAGGCACATGTGAGCTCGAAGCTCACTTTTCTCAGCGTGGGGAACCATCAGTGGCTCGAACGAAGCCCGAGCGAGCTCAGTCGGTACAGACTCTTCGTCGGTCACAACTTTCTGGAACCTCTCTACGTGTTGCCTGACGTGAGATGGGTCACCGTGCTCGCCGTTAGAGATCCGATGGCTTGGTGGCGGAGCTTCTACAAGTTTCGAAGGCGGCAGGTCGCCTCGGACTGGCGTGAAGATCGCATCACGGAGGTGACCTTCGATGAGTGGGTTTCTTCCCAGACCGACCAAAAACTGAGCAATCCGCAGTCGTCATGGTTGTTGACCAGGATCCGGATCATGTTCGACAGCCCGTTTGCCCCAAAGGGCGCAATCGCATCTTCCGTCGACGGCGCGGCCGTGAAGGGGGCGGCACTCGTCGAATTGCTCGAGCGAATGATCGGCTCTGTCACGGTGTTGGGTGTGACCGATGACCTCTACTCGATCTATGCGGACGTGTGTCGAGAAGCCGGATGGACGCCTCGATTCACTGAGTCTGTGAGAAGCAATGTGACCGAGGGGGCGCCGGAGGACCTTCAGTTGAGCCCTGACCAGGAGAAGCGGCTTCTCTCATTGAACGGATTGGACGGGCTCATGTACTCGTGGGCCCTGAAGCGCCGGACGAGTGATCGTGAGCAACAAGCTCAGTAGCCGAGCACGGTTGCCGATCAGCTGTCAAACCTTCACTCGCGTCGTTAGCTAGGGGTCGCTTTCGCCTTGGATACCAGTTCCCCGAGCACCCGCACCAGGTCGGTCGCCTGTTGTTCCAATAAGCGTTCGGATCGAACATATTTGTCACCTGCATGCGCGAGGGAGTTGCGCAGGTCCGGCTGGTCCCGAAACGCCGAGATAGCGGCCCCCCATTCATGAGGAGTTGGTCCACAGAGTTGGGTCACGCCTCGGTCCCTCAGTGGTGAATACGCGACCACATCACTGCATATCACGGGAAGGCCAAGGGCAGCGCCCTCCAGAAACTTGAGGTCGCTCTTGGCCTCGTTGAATGGTGTGTCGGCCAGTGGAGCGACAAGGGCATCGAAGTCAGATGCAAACTCCTTCAACCACTCAACGAACTTCGGGTACTCGCGGCTGGCCCTTGGTGGATCGACATGTTCGCACCAGTCCAGAGTGCCGGGCGGGGCACCTCCAACCACGGTCAAAGAAGTTGCGTTGCCAGGGCGACGAACGAACTCCTCGAGGAGATGAAGGTCGCCGCCATGGGTGCGGGATCCGAAATAGAGGAGGCGGAACGAATTCGGGTCCCTCTGTGGCGACTGGCCGTCTTGATCATGTCTGGGAGCAAACCAAAGCCCGGAGTCCAGGGCGTTCAGAATCGTGACTACGTGGTCGTTATAAGCCGTGAGACGTTGGCGCAGGGCCTCAGTGCTCGCTGTGATCAAGTCAGCCCTGGCCGCCAGCCTCTTCAGCGGTTCTCGCCATTCGCGGAACGCATCGAAGTCGGGATGTATGGCGGGCATGTCGATGATGTCGTCGTCGAGATCCAGGACGATCGGAATGCCTTCGTCGTCCAACCTCTGAACGAAGTCATCGGTCAACCCTGCGGGCACGCCAGTCCTCTGTATCAGGGCGATATCCAATTTCGTCGGTGAGTCGGTCTCGAGGTAGCGCTCCGCATTCAGGACGACGGGGCTCAAGTGACGCTCGACCGACGTGTGGTAGAAACGACGCAGGACACGAACGTGTGTCGACGCCGGAAAACTGCTCTTGCTGGCGGGCACAAACAGGCCAATGCGGATCAGTTCGGCTTTGTCAGCCGGGAAACGGTCTCCTGATGGTGTGCTCCCCGACACAAGCGGTGCAACCAAGGTCGTTGACTGGTCGTGGCCTGTGACCGGCCGGATATGAATATAGGGCACTTCGGCTTCGTCGTAACTCGGTTCTCCCTCGGCTCCTTGTGTGCTGTCTGTCTTCGCCCGCGAGGACGCGCTCCCGCCTCGCACCAATCCGAAAACGGGCTTGAAGGACCGCGCCACAGCCAACGAGAACCGGACTACTCGTCTCGACCGCAGTCGGGTGTAGGCGCGCTGGGAAGCCGCAAGCTTCCGGCTCAGGCTGTCGAGCTTCGCGTCGGCCTCGGCCAGACGTCGCTCGAGCGCGGCCTTCTCCGCCGAGGCTCCTCTGAGCCGCGTTCGCATTTCTGACGGGCTGAGGACCGTTGCGTCGGATCGCCTGGCCGATCGGGCCAGTACCACGACATTCAGGTCGACGCGCCAGGACGCAATATGCCAGCCCAGCCGTCGAATTGAGTGTTCGAGATCGTCGCGCCGATGCTCATACCGACTGTGATCGACATCGGAGCGAGGGGTGGTGACCTGGTGTGGGCCATCGACGATATGCCCGCAGAGGCCGACAACACCATCGATGTCGGTCATCGTCAGGAGCCCCGCCAGGAACTCGTCCAGGTCGTCGGGCGGAACGATATCGAGCACATCGGTCGCCAGGATGTGTGTGAAGGTCAGATCCGATTCGAGCTCATGCATCTGGTCTTGCTGTTGCCGCCGGTATTGCTCGGCGTCGGCACCTTCCAGGGGATTGAAGTGCCGGCGATCGTCGGGCAGCAACTCCAGGACCGCTTCAACTTCCCCGCCAAGTCTCCGCAACATGCCCCACAGGCGTGTCCTGCGAACCAAGAATTGTGGGCCGAGGTAGGGGCTTGGGGGGGTGAAACGACCATGCGACTCGACTCGTTGGAGAGCGCTGAAGGCCTCGTGACGACTCCAGGCAGCGAGGTCGACTTTCGCGTCGACCACCGATTCGAGATATTCGTCTGCTGTCGTGAGAAGGTCCGGGCGCGAGTGGTGGATGAGCTCGGTCTCGAAGAAGCTCTTGGCGAATTCCGGATCCCAGTCCAAATCGAGCTGGCGCGAAAGGTCCTCCATGTGGTCGAGCATCGAATCCCTCTCACCACCGAATTGGACGATCGGAAAGCCAAGCTCCTGGTGGAGCTGTGCCAGCCGCTCGTTGTACAGGACTGCAATCGACTCGGCAGCGGTTTGGGAGAAATGGTCGCGCGTTCTCGAGCGACCTGGCCACGGAGCCGGCAGGTCGATACACACCTAGAAGCCGCACGCTGTCCAAGACGGAGAGCCAGGCCTCGAGGGTGAAGATGGTCCTTGGATCCTTGAACCCCCAAGGCCGCGTTCGGTCGCTGACCACTTCATCCAGTGCGCCTTCAAGCCTTCCTCGATCGATGGCTGACTGGTCGAGTGCCCGGGGAGGGCAGGTCCAGTCTCGATCCATGGAGGCCAGAATCCGACGGTTCTCATTCACGATTAGGACCGACTCGTAGAAGCCCTTCGGATTGTCCGACTGTGGTGGAAGCACCTCACCCACTTGGAGTCCCATACCGACCAGGAGCCCCATCACGGAGCTCGAGCCTGAACGATGAGATGACAGAACGATCAGAGGCGCTGGAAGTGCATCAGTCATTGAGCCGTGTGAGGGAACCACAGGGTCCTCGGTTTGTCCATACGGTGCTCTGAGCGGCCTTCACAGCCGGTCGAGCAGGTCCAGCCATTGACGCGCGCGATGATCCAGGGTGTGGTCGGCCAGGACGACCTGGCGTCCCTCGGCCGCGAGCCGACGTCGGAGGGGCTGGTCGGAGAGGAGAGTGCGCAGTTGGCTCTCGAGCTCGCGTGCGTCCGAATAGGTGTAAATCAGACCACCGAAGACCTCGGCCAACCCCACGACATCGTCTGACAGCACCACCCCGCCCGATGCCAGGACGTCGAAGAGACGGTTGGCGAGAAATCCATTGGTGCGCATGGATCCGTGGTGGTCGGCCACGACCACATCAGCAGATCGATACGCCGCGGCGAGGTCTTCATTCGGTATGTAATCCCGACGGACGAACGGGGCCTCAGGGAACTGTTCCCAATGCTTGCCATAGAGCTGGAACGGTCGGCCATTGCGCATGAGCCAGCGCGGCGCCCGGCGGTTGGGCCAGCGAGCATTCCCGACGTAGAGCACCGGGGTCTCGTACTCGGGTTCCCGAGGCCCGACCCTGAACCGGTCTGCGTCGGCCGCCTGCGGGATGAAGTGGACGAGACGCCCGAGCTCGTCGCTGAGTTGCTCGGCGTGCTGTTGGCTGGCGGAGGCAACGAGGTCGTAGTCATCACACTCACCCGGCTCCAAGCGGTCCGGGTGACTGATGATCCACAACAGGTTCCATTGGCCGCGGGCTGCGGGTCGTCGTTCGAGCCCCCGAAGATGGATGACTACATCACAGCTAGCCGCTTTGGAGCGACGCCAGTCCTCGACGATCAGTTCGGCGGCCTCGTTTCCCAATCGCCGAAAGGCGCGCATCAATCCCCTCGCGAGATGGGTATCACCCCAGAACTGAGCCTTCTCCCAGTCAGGGGCACATGTCGAGACGCCGATCCTCAGGGCGTCTGAACGCGGTGCGGCGAGTTCCAAGAGTCGTGTGAACGAAGCCTTGTCAGGGCTGCTCAGTTCCTCGGCAACCTCGACAATCCCCGCTGCCCACGAAGCGGCCAGACGCGCCTCTCCGATCCGATCGGGCACGAGGATCCGCGTTGCCGCGTCCAGGGCACCGGATCGCGCCCATTCGACCTCCTGCTCGACCACGAGAGCAATCGAGGTATCGACCGAGCAGAACCAGTGGACATCCTGGGGTGGAGACAGGGCGATGGCGACATCACAACCCGCTCCTTCCTCCTCGCTCACGTGCCAGCCGGCCTTTAGTGCTTGCTCGCGGAGTTGTCTTGCGAGACCCGTTCTGGGTGTGTCCGATTCGGGGGTCATGTAGAGGGTGGGAGCCTGATCGCCCCGAAAGAACCACGCCGACTGCGGGCCTGTGACTTCCGACCTCAGTTTTCGCATCAGCGCCGGTCCCCAGAGTTCGTTGAACCACTGATGGTTTTGGTTCCGGGTCTTGCCCCACGTGGCATCCATGTATTCGTGCTGGGTACCGAACTCGTGATGAAACAAGACCGCCCGTTGGTCGACGACGATTTTTCCGAGATCCGCCAATCGCAGGCAGAGGTCCCAGTCTTCCGATCCATACCAGTAGGTCTCGTCGAACGGGGTGACGAGCAGGTCCGAGCGTCTGGCCAGCAGGCAAGCGGCGGTCGCCGTCGGCGTTTCCCGTGTATCGGGAGCCACGACGGAGAGGGGGTCTCGTCCCGCTCCGGTGTTGACTGCCCGGACGCCACGCGCCCCGTATTCGTAGTGGACACCCAGATGTTGAACGGTCAGGTCGGGCTGCTCTGGCGTCCGCCCATGTCTCGGGCCGCTTCGGATACACCAGCATGGCGCCGACCCCTGCAACGTCCTCTTGGAGTGACTGCACCATGTATCCGAGCCAGTCAGGATGGATTGGCTCGATGTCGTTGTTGGCCAGTAGCACCAGACTTCCGGTGGCGGCCCGGATGCCTTGATTGTTGGCGACAGAGAAGCTCTGGTTCTCGAGGTTGGATACGAGCACCTTCCGGCCGTCCCATCGTTCGAAGAGAGCGAGCGAGTCATCAGACGAGCCGTTGTCGACCATCACCAGCTCGATCGAGCGATAGCGCGTCCGCTTTCGGAGGCCTTTGATGAAGGTTCTCAAGTGGCCGGCGCCATCGCGGTTGGTCACCACGATGGACACCAGAGCGCCCTCGGTCGGCGCTGGCTGTGGACGAAGCCTCGTCAGGTCTCTGGCTAGCGCTTTTTCTTCCATGATCGAACGGCTCTGAACAAGGGGCGGAACACCTGCGACAGACCCAGGGCAAGTCGGACACTCCGCCGGTTGCGCAAGCGGTCGAGTGCAAGCTCCGCCTCTTCAGCTCGTTTCCTCTCGGCTTCGAGCGCTTCGGATGTCGGCTCTTCGGCCGGCTCCCGGGGGAAGGCGATCGACGAGAGCCGAGCCTCCATCGCGTGAATCCGCTCCAAGCCCGCCAGGACGTCGGTCACGACCGGGACGAGCTCGGTGTCGGTGAGGATGCGCTTTCGGAACATCATCCCGGACCGACCGGGCGACAACCTCTGCGTCACGACGTGGTCCCAACCGGTCTCCGTCGCGATCTCTTCGACGTCATGCGGCAGAGGATGGTCGACCGGCGGCGGCGTCGAGCTCAGCAATCCATCCCCGTCGGGATCCGGAACATCCAACAACAGCTCGGCGAAGGCGTCCGTGGCCAGGTAGATGGATCGCATCATGTACTCGATCTCACCGGGGCGTCGACCTGCCACCAGACTATGGGCGACCACACCGTGGGGGCGGAGTCCGTTCTTGATCAGTGCCGCTCCGACGGCCAGTGGGCCCTTCACCTCGAGTTGGCGCACCTCCACTCCAGGACGCTGGGCGACTCCGGGTCGCGCCCCTTCGAGGATGATCTCGGCCACTCTCGGCTCAGCATCGGTCTCGAAATGAGCCATTTCCCAGATCTGGTTGCGCTGCTGTGCATTCAGGACGCCGAGGTGCCTCTCCAATGCGACCTCGGGCTCGGATCGGAGCTTCAGGGACCGCAAGCTGATCGCCGGCACCTTCTTGGGGTGACGAGCGTTCTCGATGAGCGAATCGAAGGTCGGGTTGGTATCTCGGAATTTCGTTCGATTCCGCACCAGCGTCTCGTCGAAGAACGACCTGGCTGCATCCTCGTCCCAGGGCAGGTCCAGAGAAGCGGCCAGGTTCCGGACCTGCCGGATCATGCTGTCGCCGCGGCCGGGGAATTGGATCACGGGGAGAGGGACCTTCGCTGCGATCTCCAGCAAACGACCCAGGTAAGCCTCGACGATGGCTTCGGCGCGATCCTGTCGAATGTGGTCTCGTTTCTCGATAGATCGAATCGTGTCAGCCGGCGCCCGGGCGACGGCCACCAGGCGCACCCGGTCGACACCGAGATGACTCCAAGCGGGCAGGAGGAACATCGAGCGCGGATCCTTCATCGCCCACACTCCCGGGAGTTGCTTGTGTAAGTCGACCTGCTCAGCGAGCGCTGTGAGATCGAGACGGCCGGGTCGGAAGGTCGAGGGCGGGCACGTCCAGTCCCGTTCCATCTGGGCGAGGAGATTTCGATGCGCCTCGACCACTCCGAGCGCCTCGTAATAGCCCGTGGGATTGTCTGCTGTCGGGGGCATCAGCTCGCCCATGGATACTCCACACGCGCGGTAAAGGAGCCCGGCCACGACCGACGTTCCGGAGCGGTGGCATCCCAGGATGAAAATCGGCTCGCTCATTTGGCGCCTTGTCCTTGGAGAGCCTCCATGATGCCGACGATTTCACGGAGCGCCATCTCGTCCATTGCCCGCGTGGTCCGCTGCAGCTCCAAGGCGAGACGCTCGAGTCGCCGTTCATTTCGTTGATTCTCACGAGTGAGTCGGGCGACGTTGATGCCCTGTTCGATGACCTCGCGGCGCGCCCGGCGCACTTCGACATCACCTGGCCCGCCCCAGGGAAGTTCGGTGGCTAGGCGTGCCCAGAGGAACACCGCCTCGTCGTCCTCGACTGGGTGCCCCGATTGGAGGAGGTCGTAGAGGCGGAGGCAGATGCCGCCGATGGGGGACTCGGGTAGGGCGGTACCTACAGGCCGAGCCTCCCCCGTGGAGACTGCTCTGGCCGCGGTAGCAAGGATCCTCGGGCTCGCCACCAGAGCGATGTGCTCGGCGACGCGTGTCAATTGTCCTTCCGGCTCGATCAGCAGCGACTCGTGGTCGACGATCAGGGAATCGGGTCGATTGAGGATCGCCGCCGCGCTGTAGCGAAACCAGAGGAAAAGACCGTGGTCTACGTTCAGCCCGTGCTCGGTTTGCAGCGAGCCGGCTACGGCCATCGGGTGCCTCAGGCACAGGATGGTCTCCGGCGCACTGCCAACCGTCTCCCACAGAGGTTGGACGAATGACAGGAGTGGATCATTGACGACGACCCGGTCAGGTAGCCGGTCCGACACGTGTTTTGCCCGATCACGGATCGGAGTGATCCTCTGGTCCTCCATCCAGTCGGGCGAAAAAGGCGGCGGAGTGGACCATGTGCCACCGAGCGCGATGAGCACGTCTCGGTCGATATTCGCCACCGGCGTGTACTCGAATGCTGCGGGTACCTTGGTCGCACCTGGAGGCTCCTCCGGGCCAAACCCCAGATCTGCGCCGAGCTTGTAGAGCGCACCTGCCAGGGAGGAGGCCCCACTGCACGGCGCTCCGACGATCGTTATCAACTCGACACCCTCGATGGATTCCACGGGGCCATTTGAACCGGGGCAAGGTCTCGTGGCATGGGGTGGTCGCGGCTGAACAAGCTCTCAAGGACGAAGGGCATCATCGACAGACGGACACTAGCGGTGTCGAGGGGACCATCCGCAGTCGGTGCCAGGGCCTTCACACGGCTATGCCCAACCGCGTCAGCCGGTCGAG
Source organism: uncultured Acidobacteriota bacterium (assembly GCA_963720925.1). Lineage (GTDB taxonomy): Bacteria > Actinomycetota > Acidimicrobiia > Spongiisociales > ZC4RG35 > JARDZU01. Next base: position 165,651 of record CAVRHE010000009.1, on the reverse strand, counting down.
GATTGATTCGTACCGCTCGAGAAAGACGTCGCGATGCTCCCGCTCGACATCGATCGCCCACCGACCGATGTTCGAGTGGTCGATCGTGACGGACGTATCGAAGAACCGGTCGACGGCGGGGTGACGATCTATCCCAGCGAACTCGAGGAGGCGGGAGAGCGTCTCCTGTCGGGCGTGGACGATCAGGTCTTCGAGGTGGAGTGTCATGACACGATCGCCGGGTACGTTGGCGCACGCCTCGTGAGCTTCTGTCATCCGGACCTCCCACCAGTCGAGGGCTGACAACGGATCATTGGGTCCCCAACTCACAGAAGTCACAGAACAGGCCACGTCCTTGCCAGATCGGACGCTGTGGACGAGCCTCATCGTTGGCAAGAGGTGGAGCAGGTCACCTGCCCGTGCGATGTTCGGTGGTGTCATTTCGACCCATGTACGTGCTCCTGCGGCGTCGGCCAAGGGATCGAGGACCGCGTGAAGGAACCGGCGAGCGCTCTCCAGGAGATCGCTCTGCTCGGCCCGCATCAGGTCTTCCGCCGCAGCGACCAGGTCGTTTCGGTCGAGGATGGTGTGAACACCGCGGTGCTGCCATCGGGCCGTACCCGTTGCCACCAGGGCCCTAGCAATTTCTCGACGAAACTCTCGACGTCAGTCTTTCCTGCGACAACATCGCACAGGCCTCCCGGGTCGACGACAAAGCGGACCTCGATGGGAATCATGTGCAAGTCGGGGTGTGCATCGAGGATCCTTGCCACGATCGTCGTTCCGCTGCGACCCGTGCCGCCGACGAAGAGAGGCCCACTGCTGCTCATGCCCCAAGTCAAGTCGGGATGGTGGGTTTCATGCGATAGATCGGCAGCGCAAACCCGGCTGCGATGGTGGCCCGTAACATCTGCAGCCCATGGATGCCACCCGTCTCGCCATATCCGAGGTGGTCCTTATCGAGCCCAGTGTGTTCGAGGATCAGAGGGGCTCTTTCTTCGAGTCCTGGAATCGGACGTCTTTCGCGGACGCTATCGGTGAAGAAATCGACTTCGTCCAGGACAACCAATCCCTGTCGGTCAAAGGCGTTCTGCGCGGGCTTCACTATCAATTCGAGCCACAACCACAGGGCAAGCTGGTGCGTGTGGTCTCGGGATCCGTGTGGGATGTTGCTGTCGACATCAGGCGGTCGTCGCCCACCTTCGCCCAATGGGTGGGTGTGGAGCTGAGCGCCGAGAATCATCGCCAGCTCTGGATCCCGCCCGGTTTCGCCCACGGGTTTCTCACTCTCGACCGACCGCGCCGACGTGATCTACAAGGTGACGGAGTTCTTCTCGCCTCATCTCGACCGGTCGATCCGATGGGACGATGCCGAGATCGGGGTCGACTGGCCGTTGGAAGGCGAACCGACTCTCTCGGACAAGGACGCAGCGGCGCCATCATCTGCTCGACGCTGAATTGTTCGCCTAGCCCCGATGAATGTCGTCGTATACACCGCGGTGTTCAACGACTACGACATCCTCCGTGGGCCTCATCGGCGCAACGAATCGGTCCGTTACGTCTGCATCTCGGATCGCCCCGTGGTGCGAGCTGATGGATGGGAGATAGTGACTGTCGACCTGCCGATGCGAGGCCATCCATACGCACAGCGATTTCACAAGATCATGTCCCATCGAGTGTTCCCCGAAGCCGATGTGACTCTGTACCTGGATGGGACCTTCCAGTTGCTCGTCGATCCGCTCCAAATGGTCGACGGCTACTTGAAGGAGGCAGATCTGGCGCTGTTCAGGCATCCGCGGCGAACGGATGTCTATGAAGAGCTGGAGGCATGTGCGGCGTTGTCCAAGGATGACCCGGGCTTGCTCCAGCTGGTGGCGCGAGCGATACGCCAAGGGAAGGCATGCCCGGCAATAGTTACCTCCACTCCGCCGGAGTGATCCTCCGTCGTCACACGGCGGAGGTGGCAGCCTTCAATGAGGACTGGTTCGACGAACTCGTGCAAACCGGCATACGTGATCAGCCCGCCCTCGCTCACTCATTGTGGAAGACCGGGATATCGGTCGAGGTCATAGACGAGGACATTCGCGACAACGCCTTCGTTCGCTACTACCCGCACAAAGCGAAACTGCAAAGGCCGAAACGACAGTTCTTGTTCATCGGAGGCAACCCGAGGTCTGGAACCACGGCTCTCTGCGAACTCCTCAATCATGACCCTCGCATCGTTCTCGGCATGGAGCGCTACCGAAAGATTCGGACAAGGATCACCCCGGAACATTTCACGCCAGAGGTGTTCTTCGCAGCCCACCGAGATGGAGACGTCCTACCTGCCAGCGCGGTTGATCTCGCCAGACCGGCAGGACTTCACGGTCTGGCCGGCGGATGAATCTGCACTCAAGAAGAAAGTGGGACACGCGGAAGCTGGTCTACGTCGGGGATAAGGCACCGTTCTATATCCGGCAACTGCCATACCTGAGAGAGACCTTTCCTGGTGCCCGGTTCCTCGTGACGATCCGTGATCCACTGTCAGTCGCCGACTCCTACCAGCGGCGTGCCAGCAGACCCCACCGATCATTGGCCGTCGGCGAACGACTACACCCTTGCTATCGAGCACTGGAATCGGAGTGTCAGGAACGTCTTGCGCTACCTGGAGCGGTTTGGTCTACGCGGACATCTTTCTCGTCGATTACGACGGCCTCTACTCGGGCGATCGAAACTATCTCCGCTCTCTCTACAGATTCCTCGAACTCGACGTCACCTCGGAAGTGTCTGATCGATTCGAGGCGCTGACAGCCGGATGGGATGCCCGGACAAGTCGGCTCCCCGATTCTCGACGAGACGATGGAGGCTGAGGTGAGGAGCCTCGTCAGACTGGGAGTCCTACTCGAGGATCAAGCGATTGTTGCCACTCATGCAGGACTATGACCTGCTCGCGTCCGAGCGCGATGCCTGGACACGGAGCGACGCCATCCGGCCGCGGAGGCCACGGCATACCGTGAGCTCCACGACCTCAGCCGGTACCTCTACATGACGTTGGGGGAATTCGGATCGGGCAGCGATCCGGCGACGGACATGGTCCGAGATGCAGAGCAGACCTGGCGATCGTTCTGGGAGCTTTGAGGCAGATGAACCGGGATCTTCAGACGCCGGGCGTCTCGTGCGCTTGGTCTCTGGCGACGGTGTCTGGGGCGTCTTGGGTGTGCGCCACCGGCCTCAGCCTGAACAGTGGTCTTGCCAGGGAGGCCGCGCCGAGAGCGAGTCTGACAGATCTGCGGTTTCGCATTCGCTGATAGCTCTCCCGTGCTCTGGCTGATTCGGAGCGTGCCTCGGCGAGCTCAAGCTCGAGGGATTTGATTCGGTGCATGAGCCGGCGAAGTTCGGCACGGGCGGCCACGACCTTGCGACCGGCCACTTTTTCCTTCGAACGCACCTGTCGCAATGACTGTTTGAGGACCGTTATCTCGGCCTTTGCGGCTTCGCGAGCGCTGAGGGCTCGTTCGCGCCGCACGTTGTCGGCTTCTGCACGCTGCCTCATCGCCCCGATCTCTCGTTCCGTGCCGACCAATTCCCGACGCCAACGCTTGACTTCCGACTGTTGTTCGAGGGAGTCGATCTGTGCCTCCAAGCGGGCATCCTCGAGGGTCTCCAGAAGGCGGAGCAACGTGTCGTTGGACTGCAGGCCATCGATGAATGTCGCCAAGGTTGGCTGACGGTCCGCGACCACACGCGGGTAAAGCAGCCCGAGGCCGTTTATCCCGGGGACGACTACAAGTCGGAGATCGAGCGTGGATTGGTTAACCATGTCCTCGGCCGCGGTCAAGACGCCGTTTCGCGGCCCGCCCTCCTCCTCGGCATTGAAACGGTGAGCGTTCAGCCCACCGGACGGATCCAGCTCACGCTGGCCCGGCCTCATTCCTCCTCGGCTGTACTGCTGCCTGTCGCCAGGAGGAACCCGGTCGGGTTCGTAATAGAGATCGCGCCGCCCGTAGGGCCAGCCCACATCGTGAAGCATCACGAACGGAAAGGTTCCGCCTTCGCCGACGTTGTTCTCGAGGAGCGTCAGTTCATGAAAGACCGTGTACCAGTTGTGATCTCCGTCGATCAGGATCACATCTGGAGACTTGATCGAGCCGAGGACTTCGAGCGAAGGTGCGCGGTGGAAAATGATCGAGGGCCCGTACCGATTCAGCCATTCGTCGACGTCGTACTTTGGCAACGGATCGACCACATGCAGGACAGCACCGGTGCGCTGGGCAAAATCGGCGAGGTTCTTGGTGTTGAAGCCCTGATCAGAACCGATCTCGATGATCACTAGGGGCTGTAGACGCTCCACAAGGGGCTCGATGATCGGATTCCAATAACGATGCACGTTGGGTCTTCCCGCTTGAACAGGTTTGCGGACTCAGCGTAATTGTGGGCGGCCCGATCGACTCGACGACCCGTGCGGCATACTTGCGCGACCCGTAAGTCTTCGCATAGGTTGAGCGGGTGCCACGCAAATACCTCGTGACCGGCGGAGCCGGCTTCATCGGATCGAATTTCGTCCGCTACGTGTTGGAGAACGAACCCGACGCGGTGGTGACCAACTTGGACCTCCTCACCTATGCGGGGGTGAAGACGACTGTCGACGAGCTGGATCGATACCCGGGGCACAACTTCGTGCTGGGTGACATCCGTGATGCTGATCTCGTGAACAGTCTCTCCCGAGACGTCGACGTCGTTGTGCACTTTGCCGCCGAGAGCCACGTGGATCGGTCGATCACGGGCCCGTCGGTGTTTCTGGATACGAATGTGGTGGGAACCGGTGTGGTTCTAGACGCCGCCGCTCGGAACCGGGTTCCCAGGTTCATCCACGTGTCCACCGACGAGGTGTACGGGTCGGTGGCTGAGGGATTCGCCCCGGAGACTGCTCTGCTGGACCCATCGTCCCCCTACTCCGCGTCCAAGGCTGGCAGCGATCTGATCGCTCTCTCATATCGGGTCACGTTCGATTACCCGGTGATCGTCACCAGATGCACCAACAACTACGGGCCGTATCAGTTCCCGGAGAAGGTCATCCCCCTATTTGTCACAAACCTCATCGACGAGCGCAAGGTGCCCCTCTACGGGACCGGATCCAACGAGCGGGACTGGCTCTATGTCGAGGATCATTGCTCGGCCATTCACACGCTCGTCGACGCCGGCTCAACGGGTGAGATCTACAACATCGGCGCCAATGCACAGATGACCAACCTCGATCTCACGCGGCGCATCCTCGAGATCATGGGCAAGGACGAATCGTCGATCGAATACGTGGAGGACCGAAAAGGACATGACCTCAGGTATGCCGTGGATTCCTCCAAGATACGTGCCCTCGGCTGGGCGCCGGCACACGCGTTCGACGAGCGTCTGAGTGACACGGTCGATTGGTACCGGAGCCGCGAGGACTGGTGGCGGCCCTTGAAGAAGGCAGCTCCGTGAAGGGCATCGTCCTCGCCGGGGGAGCGGGCACCAGGCTCGACCCGATGACCAGGGTCGCCAGCAAGCAATTGCAGCCGGTCTACGACAAGCCGATGGTCTATTACCCGCTGGCGACGCTGATGGAGGCCGGCATCTCGGACATACTCCTCATCTCCACACCACACGACACCCCGCGTTTCAGAGATCTGCTCGGCGATGGCGCACTCTGGGGCCTGTCGATCGAGTACGTGGTCCAAGAGCATCCCGGTGGCATCGCCCAGGCCTTCCTCGTGGGCGAAGAATTCGTGGGGACCGACCCTGTGGCCCTCATCCTCGGTGACAACATCTTTCATGGTGCGCTCGGCCTGGCTGACATCGTGGAAGGATTTGCCATAGGTGCCCTCGTCTTCGGATACCCGGTTTCCGACCCGGTCCGATATGGCGTCGTCGAACTCGCCGATGACGGCAAGGTCCTTTCGCTCGAGGAGAAGCCCGCCCAACCCAAGTCGAACCTGGCAGTGCCCGGTTTCTATCTCTACGACGGGAGGGTCGTGGAGATGACCAAGAAGCTCAATCCGTCGGCACGGGGCGAACTGGAGATCACCGATCTCAACCGCGCTTACATGGAAGAGGGGACCCTTCGGGCTATCCGGTTGGGACGTGGGATCGCCTGGTTGGACAGCGGCACCCACGATTCCCTACTCGAAGCGGCCAACTTCATCGCCACCATCGAGCACCGGCAGGGCCTCAAGATCGCCTGTCTGGAGGAGATCGCTCTGGAGAAGGGCCTGGTGACCTTGGAGGAGATGGAAGGCACCCTTTCTGCGATGCCGAACTCCACATACCGCGACTATGTGGCCCGAGTTGTCGAGGAGCATCGATCAGAGGCATAGCCGTCCTCGGTGGGGGCGGCCAGCTGGGCACCGCCTTCACCCGTCTCCTCGGCGACGACGCGAACGGGCTCTCACACGCCGACCTCGATCTGACCCGTCCCGACGACATCGTCTCAACTCTGGATGCGCTCGACCCCTCCGTGGTGATCAACTGTGCCGCCTATACGGCGGTCGATCGAGCCGAGGAAGAAGAAGGGCTGGCCACGACGATCAATACGGTGGCGGTGGGGGTTCTTGCCGAGTGGGCGGCGCACCGCTCCCGGCCAATGCTCACATTCTCGACCGATTATGTGTTCGACGGGTTCGCCGACCGGCCATATGTCGAGTCCTCCCCGACCAGCCCGATAAACGCCTACGGACGCTCCAAGCTGCTGGGCGAGTCCTTAGCCGTTGACCAGGGGGCACTCGTCGTGCGAACTTCCTGGGTGATCTCGGGGAGTCACCCCAACTTCGTCGCCACCATCCTCCGGAGGATCAGGGATCAGGATCTGCGGGTGGTGGACGACCAACGGGGCAATCCGACCGTGGCGGCCGATCTGGCTCGGGCCAGCTACGCCGCTCTGCGTTCTGGGGCGTCCGGGCTGCTTCATCTCACCAACCAGGGGGAGACAACGTGGTACGAGCTGGCCAGAACCAGCGTCGGGCTTGCCGACCTCGACGTCTCCAGGCTCTCGCCTTGTGAGACGCAGGACTACCCGACTCCGGCCCGCCGGCCGGCGTACTCGGTGCTCGCCTCGGAGCGGCTCGAGGGCATCGGGCTCGAGCCGCTACCCCACTGGCGCGAGTCGATCGGGGAGCTTGTGACCGAGCTCAGGACCTGGATCTGAACCAGGACCGGGTCGAGGGCCCATCGACCTCGCTCTTCAGCGCCACCGCCTCGTCGCGGGCCGCCATCATCCGCCGAATCCATGTCACCGCTGTCCTGGCTCGGTCGAGGTTTCGGAGATAGTCCTCGCGGCCGATCGTGTCCAGCATCGGCCCGTCGGGCCCTGTGTCCCAGCGGTCGAGGAACCGTTCGAGGTTGTTCCGGTAGAGGGCGGTCAGCCCGGGCACCTCCTTCATGCTGGCCTGGGACGCATGCTCCACGAGGACCCTGGTGTCGACCACCACGTCGAAGCCGTGAGCCCAGACGGTGAAGGCCAGGTCTAGATCCTCACCACTGGCTCGCTCATACCCCTCGTTCCAGCCACCCAACGCCTCGATCTGAGATCTCCGCATCACCACTACGACTCCACTGGGAAACTCGCCAAAAGGAAGCAAGACCTCGACGATCTCTCCGGGCTCGGTCCTGACCGTCACCGGGTTGCCTGCAGCGGTCACGGCGGGCAGGACCATTCCGGTCTGGGGCTCCTCGTCGAGGATCTCGGTGAGCGGCACATCCCATCCGGCCGGCAAGACGGTGTCGTTGTTGACGAACGCCACGTGGTTTCCGACGGCAACGGCGAGCCCTGAGTTGTTCCCGGCGGCAAACCCGAGATTCTCCGTGTTGATCACCGCCTTGTCAGCCGTGCTGGATGCAAAAGCGGCGCCCCCATCCGTCGAGCCGTTGTCGACCAGGATCAGCTCGTAGTCACCACGTGTGCCTGACCGAATCGAGTCGACACAGTGGCGGGTCAACTCCAGCTTGTTCCATGCGAGAACGACCACGGAGAGATTGGGAGTCTTCACGAGCTACGCGAGGCTAGGCGCAGGCACCTCCATGCAAGCGGTAGATGGTCACCACTCCTCCAGGCTGCTCGAATTCGAAGGGGTAGAGATTCGTCGCCCAATCGAAGTTGAAGGGAACGGGTGCGGTCCCGGGCGGATATGGCGTCGCCCGGAACACGACCTCTCCACGCTCCTCCAACTCCCGGTAGTAGGCGGCGCCTGCCGGGCGGAGGTGCTCGTCGACGAACAACCGGTCAGAGAAGAGACTCGACGCAGACACCCAGCACCAGCCTTCCTTCTCGTACTGGTCGAGCATCCCGGGACGTGCCCCGACGGTGGACTGGTTGCCGTTCAGCGAGGTCACCTCCCATCTGCTCTCGACCGCACGAGTGCTCGGGTCCTCGTCGATCATGGGCCGGACCAGCACACCTGAGTTGATGAAACGGCTGCCAGCGGGGAGGTTGTCCCGCATCCATTGCACCGCCTCGGCGCGGGTATCGGGGCGGCTCAGACGGTCGTTCATACGCACCACGTGGATCACGGACTGGAGACACAAGAGAACCGTGGCCACGACCAGCAATGGAGTCGGTGACCAGTCCAGGCGCTCGGTGATCGCGTCGGTCAGGCGAACCACTCCGAGGGCAGCGAGGAGAAGCACGAATGGGAAGACCGGAAGCAGCCATCTCCCGAAGAATGCCGCCTGCCCGCCCATGAATACGACATAGACAACGGGCGCCGGAAGCAGGATGGCGGCGACCTTCCGGTCCCGAATCAGCGACCAGATCGCACCAACGACTGCCAAGGCGCATGCCAACCACCCCAGGCCCCAGGTGAGGACCCACCCGTAGTAGAGGTGACCGTTCTCCTGCGCCTGGCCGATCTTCGGTGCCGCGCCTCCCGAGGGATCGAATCGGACCAGTTCATCGAGAACGGACTGGGTATCTGTCACCAGTGTGGGAACCGCCAGCAAGAACGCGGCGATCGAAGATGCCCCAGCGATGATAAGTCCGAGCACCGCCCGCGAATGCTCGGAGCGCCAGTGGATCACGGCCGCGGCAAGGAGAGGCAGGATCACGATGCCAGCTGTGTATTTGGTCCCGCTTGCCAGCCCCAGGCCGACGCCGGCAAGGGCATAGCCACCGAGGTGATGCTTCTTGAGGACGAGCACAGACCCCAGCACCGAGACGGTGCCGGCCACCATGGCGGCCACATCGTTGGTGGCGAAGTGTGACCAGTGGACCGGGAGGAATGAGACAGCCATCAACGACGCGGCCACCAGGCCGGCCCGACGGTCGATCAGCACCCGTCCCACCAGGTATACGGCGACCGCGCCAGTGGCCCCTACGACGGCAATGACGACACGACCCACCAGATAAGCCGTGGCAGGATCGGACGCTGCCATGGCGGCCACACCGTCGCTGCCGCCGAACCAAACTGCGAACGCTAGGTAGAACACGTAGGTGATCAGAGGAGGGTTCAAGAAGTAGCCAAGATCGAACCCGCCCGTCAGATGGAATCGGACAGCCCGGGGGACGAAATGGGACGCCTCGTCGGGATTGAAGACCGCCGGGAGGCCATGGTCGATGCTCCAGAGACGTGCCCCGAGTGCGATGGCAAAGATCAGGGCCAGCACCACCCAGTGCCAACCAGCTCCGCTCCCTGATCCCTCGACGGAGCCTGGCTCACCCACTTCCGTCGGCGAAGCCAATGCCATTGTCGTCGAATGTAACGACGCCTTTTCGCGGTTGTGTCCAACGAGCGCACTTCTCTTACAGTCTCTCTGTGCTCGGCCCCCCGAACGACAGTCGCGATGCTCCATGTCGGCCGTTGTGGCAGCACCGTCGTGGCAGAGATGCTCGGCCGCCACTTATCGATCTCGTGGGACGGTGAGGTGTTCGAGGAGAAAGTGCGATCCAAGATCGGGTTCGACGACGTTCCGCCCGAAGAGTTCCTCCTGAACCGGATCGCTGACGCTCCTCAGATCTACGGGTTCGAGATCAAGTATCTCCCTTCTCACCATCAGCGGATTCTCCGTCTCGACCTAGGGGGTCTCCTCGCTCTCACCGACTCGGTCGGTGTGAGCCACTACGTGACCCTGCACCGGCACAACTACCTGCGACGAGTCGTGTCGGGTGTGATCGGGCGGGAGAGGCGGCGTTGGCATCGGACGTCGGATGAGAGCATGCTGGACACAAAGGTCCGCGTGGATCCGAGCGCAGTGCCATTCGGGCCACGACAGCCGCTGCTCGCGGTCTTCGAGGAGATGAAGCGAGGTGAGACGGATCTGAAGTCGGCTCTATCAGACCGGGCCGCCCTTCATCTCACTTATGAGGACGACGTTGCAGTCGATCCGGTCAAGGCCTACGCGTCCGTGTGCGATTTCATCGGCATCACCCCGGAGGACGTGCGACCCGGCCTGGACCGAACCGGAGTAGACAGACTCGAAGCGATGGTGTCGAACTACAGCGAGATCGCCGCGTTGTTGTCTGGCACCGAATACGAGTGGATGCTGGACTAGAGGATCCCGCCGACATGTTGCGTCGAGCCCCCAAGCAAGAACTTCCGGTCGAGACGCCGATGGCCCCACCATTCTGGGTCATCGGGGCCCCCAGGTCGGGAACGACCTTCCTGGCGCGGGTCCTCGACCATCACCCCGAGATCTTCCTGACCAATGAGACCCGCATGATGCTCCTGTTCAGCCGGATGCTCAACAGGTGGGTCGACTCGCGTCGTCTCCTTGCCACCTCGAAGAATGAGATAGTCGACAGTCTCTGGCGACAGGCCCCCGGCCTGATCGAGCAGGTCTATCGGGACCTTGGGGCGAAGCCGGGCCAGCGGTGGGGAGACAAATACCCGCAATACGCCGATGGAGATCACGACCCCGAGGCCTTGGCGACCATCGACCGACTGTTCCCGGCGAGCCAGTACGTCCACATCATTCGTGATCCCCGGGCGGTGGTGGCGTCCATCGTGTCGAAGGGATGGCTCGTCTTCGATGACGCGATCGAAGCCTGGCGTACCTTCGTGACACATGCCCACGCCTTCGGAATGGAGGTCGGAGAGGATCGCTACCACGAGGTTCATTTCGAGAATCTGGTCGAAGATGGGCACTCGACTATGGAGGAGATCTTCACCTTTCTCGGCTTGGGAAACCATCCGCAGGTCGATGCGTTCCTGCGAGCTGAAGCCGACAAACGGACACCGGTCAGTGCCCCCATGGGAAGACCTGGAAGCGTCGGTCGGGAGGCATGGGAGGGTCGACTCGATGAATCACAAGTCTCCAAGATCGAGGTCGAGCTTTCTGGCCTGATGAGCGAATTCGGGTACGGCGCCGAGTCCGACGTCTAGGACGATTTCGGCAGCGCAAGGAAGAACGTGCGATCTGGCAGGTACCAGGGCTCCACCGCGAGCACGAAGTTGTAACCGGCCTGATCCAGCATTTGGTGAAACGATTCCGGGGTCGGCCAGAAAGACCGCGGATTGCCCCAAGACGATCGCAGACCGGTCCCTTCGTGATAGAGACGCCCCCTGTATCCCTGTTGCTCCACCTCCTCGCTCAAATGGTCAGTTGAGAGCCCGTTGGCGAGGTGGGTGTCGATGATCAGCGGTGCTCTCCGGCATCTCGCCAGGAGTTCGATCTGGTCCTCGGCGGTCAGGTGATAGAACAGCCCGAGACAGGCCACCAAGTCATAGCCATCGAGTTCGACGCTCCGCACGTCGGCCTCGACCCAGGTCACGCCAGGTGCAGCGATGTTTCGTTCGGTGCGTGCGTCTACCGCAGTCACCTGCCAGCCCTTCCTTGCAGCTTCGATCGAGAACATGCCATGCCCGGCTCCGAGGTCGACCAGCCGGCCTGGCGGGAACAGTTCGAGTAGACGGGCGAAGATCTGGATTCGCTCACGACCCGCATTGCTCACAATCGTGCCTTCCTACGACCCATAGGGCCTTAGCCCATCAGTCAGCGCCCTTCGGGACATCACTGAGAACTGGAGCTTCGGTCGCCTCCTCGATCGCGCCCAGAAGGGGGAACGCACCATCTTCGGTGTAGAGGGCGGCGGACAGAGTGCCTTGAAGGGCATCGGTCGTATTCAGCGCCCCGGATGTCACGACACGGACGGTGACGCCTCCGGGTGACGCGATCCCAACCGCAACCGTGTCGCAGTTCGTTGCCGCACTCGCGGTCAGATCGACGACGCGCCAGGATCCAGGGTGGGCCGTCGTCAGCGCGCCGCCAGTGTTGATGCCGCAGGCGAGAGCATCGAAATCGACGTCGTTGACCATCTGCACGTTCGCCTCGACAACCAGAATCCCTGCTTGCGGAATCCTCAGATTCAGGTTCAAGCCTTCTACGACTCCATTACCCGGATCCGGCGGCGTACTTTCATTTCGAAAGGCGATGCCCAGCCCGGTGCCCGCTCCGGCTATGAAGGTGTCGTGGAAACGCTTCAAGAAGCCAGCCATCTGACCTCGCGTGACTGGATCCTCGGGGCAGTAGTTGGTGTTGGCCGGCGGGTTGCACCCTTGAGTGATCCCGTTGGCAGCCATGAAGTCGATCGCGGTGTGGAACGTGTGAGAGTCAGGGACGTCCTGAAATTGATGTGACGCATACAGCGTGAGTGGCACGGCCATCACGACGGCGATTGACACCGCCACAACCGTGGACTTTCTCATAACTCCTCCTTGATCGGTCACGGCCGACAATCCAGTCCACCGTACGCTTCTCAGATGAGGCTGTGACCTCTCCGATGTTTGAATCGGGGGGACACTGGGTAGGGTCGCCGCCGGCTCTATAGAGGAGGAAGACATGGGTCTACCCGTACGCGCCGTTGGCGAGATTGGCAAAGAGCGCGACGGGAGGTCCGTCTTCCGAAGATTCAAGAGTTCCCGGAGGAGCGCCGATACCGGTTCGGCGTGAAGTTTTCGACGCGTTTGTTAGCGGGGTTCGTGTTGGCCTTCGGGTCTTTGCTGCCTACGACCGCGCCCGCTCTCGCAGCACCCTTTGATCCAAGTGCCATGACCTTCCCCCTCGACGGGGAGTATCGGCTGACGGACAGCTTCGGCGATTGCCGAGGATCTGGATGCTCCAGGACCCACGAGGGCGTCGACATCATGACGGCTAAAGGTGTGCCAGTCCTCGCCGTGGCCGACGGCACCATCAGCTGGATCAGCTCGGGGCCCTCGGACTGTTGCTATGTGGGGATCGACCATGGCGGCGGATGGGTTACCCGCTACATCCATCTGAATGACGACAAGAAGGACGCCGCCGGGAACTACATCGACAACACCGACGGCCAGGGGTGGGGGATTGCCGCGGGCCTCGCCGAAGGCGTCGCGGTAAAGCGTGGTCAGGTCATCGGCTGGGCCGGTGACTCCGGGAATGCGTCGGAGACGGTCCCACACCTGCATTTCGAATTGCGCAAGAACGGGACAGCGATCGATGCCTACCCGTACCTGGTCAACGCGGCTGGTGCCTGGGATGGGCGTTTCCGCGACGACGACGGCAACGTCCACGAGAAGAACATCGAGATCATCGCGCAACGCGGGATCACACTCGGGTGCAATCCGCCGCTCAACAACATGTTCTGCCCCGAAGATCAGATTACGCGCGGGCAGATGGCAGCATTCATCGCTCGCGCTCTCGATTTGCCCGATGGAGGGGATATCCCGTATACCGACGTCGCCGGCAACAAGTTCGAGCCGGCGATCCGTGCCATCGAGGCGGCCGGAATCGGGTTCGGTTGCACCAAGACCGAGTTCTGTCCCAGTGTTTCGCTCCTTCGCCACGAGATGGCGGAGTTGCTGGTTCGGGCCTTCGGCTACGACAACCCGACAGCCACGAACTACTTCGTCGACGATGAGGGCAACCGGTTCGAAGACTCGATCAATGCCCTCGCCGCCCATGGCGTCACCATGGGGTGCAATCCACCCGCCAATACCAACTTCTGCCCGGACATGCCGTTGAAGCGGTCACAGATGGCCACCTTCTTTGTCCGGGCCATGCCGTAGTCCACTATTCGAGCACCTCGTAATACTTCTCGACTATCTCCATGCGGCGTTGTCGGTAGCCCGGAGTTGACCCGTCCAGGACATGCTCGATCGGATAGGCGGCGCGTGGATCGATCCGGGCACGCTCGCTGGTGATCACCAGGCTCAGGATCCGCGCTCTCCGGTGTGGCTTGGGGATCACCGAGGCGGACCCTGCGTCGTTCGGTGGTGTAGTCGGGAACGGTGCGGCCCAGCAGCCTCTTGACCGTGGCTTTCCCTCTCTCACCGAGAACCGCTCCGGCGATTCGACTCGACAGCGGCGCGTCCCAGTGGGTCTGAGCCCGCTCCCGTCCCGACGGTTGCGGAGGCTTCAAGAGCTCGGAAGCGACGGCTTTGGCGCCGCCGACTCGGTCGGCGACTCCGCTCGCCGTGATGGTTATCGATCAGCTCGGCCCGCACCGCCGGGTCGAGGAGACGCGCGGTTTCCCTCGCGACCGCGGTCAGATCGTCGTCACGGGCAGACAGGGCGACACCGAGGTCGGCCAGGTATTGAGCGCGTCCCTCTTGGTTGTCGGTCTTGCTCGAGGTATTGGGGATGAGCAAGGTGGGAACCCCTGCCGGGACCAGCTCATGCACCGAGTTGTATCCGGCGGCACTCACCGTGGCGTCGAACGCTTTGAAGTAGCGGAGCAGCGGGTACACCCCTTTGATCTCGATCACCCGTGAATCGTCGACCAAGGGGACCAAATTCACCGCGACCGGGGAATTGGTCACAGCTACCTGCCAGTCCGTGTTACCCAGGACCACATCGAGGGCGGTAGAGCCGGGCCCGGCTACATCACCGAGCCGGCCCGAGCCCAGAGTCAACAGAAGTGTCGGGCGATTCGGGTCGATGCCGAGTTCACGCGCCGCGGTCTCCCGATCGAGTTGGTCCATCACCTCGAGCAGGCTGATTGGCGGCACCCGCAGCGCCTCGGCGCCGATGGTGGCGCCCGTGTCGACGTCCGACGCGAGATCGGTGGGCTCGATCACGAAGTCGAATCCGGCTGTTTTCTGAAGCTGATGCTCGTTGGATCCCTCGCGCCACATGCCGCGACGCAGCCAGCCCACGACGCAATCGGGTAGCTGAGCGATGGCCCGCATGAACCCGGAATATGGCGCGACACCGTCGAACAACATCACGTCCGGCCGCACCTCATCGGCGAAAGCCGCTAGCCGGTCCTGGAGATAGTTGTCCCATTCCTTTCGCACGATGAACTGTGTCGTGAAGCTCGGGCAGTACTCACCCCTGACCCCAAAGCTCCATGGCGAGGGGAAATCCGGGGGAGAGGGAGAACATGGTCGTCTCGCGCCCGATCGCCGATGGCGAGGGCGATTGCGAGCTGGCGGGTCAGATGCCCCAGCCCCCAACCATTGCTGGTGACGAGGAGGATGCGCAGAGGCGCCGGCCCGGTCAGCGCAATGCCTTCTGCAGGGAGGCCGATGCTTGCCGCAGGCGATCCCGATATACGGCGACGCGGAAGTCGGCGGCTTCCGTGCCGCGGCTCGTCGCTTCCGCCGCGAGTTCGACGATCGACTCAGCGGAAAGGGTGTCGGTGCGGACCACGAGATCTCCGCGATCCACCGACTCGGCGAAATCCTTCAGTTTGGGGCGGTACTCGATTCCGATGAACGGCGTCGAGACCGCGGCCGCCAGGATGCAAGCGTGGAGCCGCTCGCCGACGACAACCTCGGCGGAGCCGATCAGGTCGATCGCTGCCTGATTGTCCACATATCCGGCTAAGTATGGAAGCACCTCACCCCCGGTCGCCCTGCTCAGCTGGAGAATCTGGCCATCGTCCTCGGGGCTGGAGGCAAGGCACACCACCTCTCTGCCGTCGTGCTTCCATCGCTCGATCGCACCGGCCAGGGCTTCTATCACGTCGCGGTCCGAGCCACCCCAGAGCTCGCCTTTGGTCCAAGCCGGAGCGACGACCACTCGACCGGCTTTCCGTTCGACGTCGGGGCCTGGGGTGACGAGAAGCGCCGAGTCGCCACAGACCTCCATCTCGCCCCTGTATCCCCACGACCTCAGTGTTTCCGCAGATCGGGGGCCGCGGACACCGACGTAGGCGCAACTCGACAACCAGCGAACCCACCGTTTGGGGTCCTCGGTCAGACCCCAGAAGTCGGGGCTGGCGACTCCTGTCCCCAGTGTCGCCCGCTCGACGCGGGGTGAGTCCCGCTCGGATACCCAGCGCAGGTAGGTGCGCCGGTTGATCAACGTTCCGCCGCCGAGGATGATCAGATCCTGCGGATCACCGGACTCGGCTATGTCCGCCCAGTCGAGAAGCTCCCGCACACAGTCGACCATGATGTCGTCACCGAGGTTGAACCTCCCCGTCCATCCGACGTAGCGGGCCTGAGGGCGTTCGGGGCTTACGGTGGTGGATCGGGTGGCCTCGGGCGGCGGTGCGTATGTCGTCCCGTTCCGTCTGGCGGCGACGAATCTCGCCGTTGTGGCCACCGCGTCGCGGGGATTCTTGACCAGGTCCTTGGCCAGCCGCCGCGGGTCGGGTGAGACGTTGGTGAAGTCGGCAGGGCGCTCTGCTCTTTCGAGGCCGGGTAGCCGAACTGCTGCTGATGGCCAATGCCGATTCAAGTCCCATTCCTTGGCGGTTCGCCAGATCTCCGCGATTCCTGCGCCTTGCCGCATCAGCTTGGCGGTCTCTCGTTTCCGTATGAACCAACAGAGCGGCATGTCCGACTGCCATCCCATGTCGACCGTGGCCGCCCCGTTCTGGGTCCGCACGGCCCCCCCCTGATCGCCCGGCAGCGCGTACCCGGTCGTCGCTGACACGTATTCCGGGCGCTGGTCGAGCCGCTTGATCATCTCCGGAAACAGCGCATCGGAGGGGGCTCCATGGCCGTTCAAGTAGCAGATGTATTCACTGGCGGACGACGACGTTGCTTCTTCGAGTGAGGTGCTGAACCGGATGCGCCGGTCGCCGATGGTTGCTCCTGCGAACGGATCGTGATCGTCGGGATCGGCGACCACGACCAGCTCGAAGTCTGTCCGCGGCTGGGCGACCAACATTTCCACGCAGGCTCCAAGGCACCGATCGGAACGTCGTAAAGGACAATTGAGAGCTTCGGGTTCTCCGGGATCGTGGGCGGGGGCCCCTTCCGGTAGAAATGGTGCGGCACGAGACTCGTCATCAGTCCCGAGTTGAGTCTCCGGGCTTCCTTTCTGCCCGCGGGTCCACCGGCGGAGTCCTGATCCAGTTGGTGCTCGATCTCGAGCGTTGGGTCGAACACGAAAGATGCGCCGGCCTGCCAGGCTCGCCAGCCCAATTCTGTGTCCTCGCTTCCCCACCAGCGAAAACGCTCATCGAATCCCCCCAGCTCGCGGAAGAAGGGCAGGCGGATAGAGATGTTCGAGGAGACGAACGCCCGAAAAGCCTCGCCGCCGTGTTGGAGGCCGGCCGACCTGCGGAGCAATCTGCTCCGGTAGTGCTCTGTCTCCCCTGATGTCTGGTCGGGCGGGTTGGATCGGCCCCCGATCACCACCGACAGCGAGGACGACCCGTGCCAAGCCCGGTGCCGTTCGACGAAATCAGGGGGGACGATGCAATCTGAGTCGAGCAGAAGGAGGACGTCGGCGTTGGCGTTAGCAGCGCCCATATTGCGGGCCCGGCCGGCCCCGAAGCCGTCGTGCGTTTGAAAGTGGTAATGGACGTCCAGCCCATCGACCGACTCGACCACGCCCCGAATATCCTCCTCTGACCCGTCGTCGCCGACATGAACTTCGAACATCGACGTGTCCGTCTGGTCCGCCAGTGATGCGAGGGTCCGAGCAAGGAGGGCCGGCCGGTTGTAGGCGGGGATGACGACGGCTACCCGAAGGTCGGATGCCCCGGCCGGATCGGGAGCAACCTCGTTGACGTTGTGTGGTTGCACTCCCTCTGTCACTCGGAGACGACCTCATGGGGCATGGTGCGATATGCCTCCGCCATCAGGTCGTACCGGCGAGCACTGCCATGCTGGAACACGACAGCGTTCGGATGCTGGGCTTCGACGAATTCGTCCAGCCCGTCGAAGGGCCCGTCGACGTAGATGTATCGCCTGGCGCTGGCCAGCACTTTCTCCATGAGGTCCGGGTCTCCACCTTGACGAACCGCCGCCGCCTCGAGATTGCGGGGGCGCAGGCGGTGCTGGCTGATCTCGCTGGCTCCCCAGATCTCACGATCGGGCAGCGCCCCAACCAGCTCGGGCGCTCCGAATTCGACCACTTTCTGGACCTCGGCGTCGCGCCGGATCAGCTCCGCCATTGCCTCCAATTTGGGGATGGCCGGGATATCGCGCTTCTCGACCACGGCTGCGATCTGGAACAGCTCGTCTACCCGATGGTCATAAGTGTTGATGCCCAGCGATCGGGTCAAAGCCCGGTCGGCCATGTTCTGCATTGCCTCCGGGTCGGCGAGGAGCTCCCTGACGTCTTTGACGACGTCTTGGCTCAGTACGCCGTATTCGGCCTCTGGCTCCAACATCATCTCCATGCCGGGGAGATGATCAGAGAGGAGCACCGCCCCGCTACCCACCGCTTCGAGGACTCGCATCGTGATGGGGAAGTGCCTGGTACCGCCCTCGTTGACGACGATCCGAGCCCTGGCGTACATGTCGGCCATCACGTCCGCGGTGACTTTCTCGCCGAAGGCGAGTCGATGCGCCGGGAACGACGCCTCCAGCTCCCGCACGATCTGCTGTCGTCTGCCGTAGGGGCCACCCTCCCAGAGCTTGGCTCCGACCAGGGCCACATCGAAGGGTCGGTCCTTCAATCGAAGGCTGGGATCGAGCACCTCGGTCGCCACACCGAACGGAAAGCGATAGATGGGGGCCGGGAACCACGGAGCCAGGTGCCAGGAGTGGGCGAGGAGAACTGCGTCCGCCCGGTATCGGTTGGCCAGCCGCAGATTGGTGTGGAGGTGGTGCTCCCCGTGGTGCGCCCAGAAGAGGGTGGGAACCTCGGTCGTGCCCGTCACTTCGAGCGCCGGGTATGGGCCCTCCACGAAGACGATCAGGTCAGTCCCCGCATCGACGCTGTCCAGGTCGATGCCCGCCGTCTCCAGCTGGACGTCAGCCCCACTTCTCCGGAGAGCAGACTCGAGGTACTTGCCCGGATTGGAGTCGGTCTTCCGGTAGCAGATGATCACCCTTCGACCTTGGTGACGGTCGGGAGCCGGGGAATACGGCCCGCGACGATCGTCAGGCGTCTGGAACGAGCCGAATCCCAACACCGGAGCCGCCAGGTCGGGCCGGGTCGGGGCGATCGCGATCAGATCGACGTCGGGTGGACACTCCATTTGAGGTTGCCGAAGCACTGTGCCCTGGTTGATCCGGGCGGCGGCAACAGCCGCGGCGACGGCGCTGGAGTGGGTTGGCACGAAAGTTGTGGCACCGGTCGCCGCCGCCGCGTCTGACAGCCGACGGATGATTCCGGCCTCTCGTCGAGACTTCGGGCGAGCCCGGCGTAGCGCCGACCCGATCGGGCCGAGGCCGACCGGCACGTTGTTGGGAACGGTTGTGTCGACCAGCCCGGCGGCCGGTCGGTTCTCCACTGCGACCACGGACACCTTGTGCCCTGCCGCGCTCAGGGCGCGGTGCAGTGAAAGGGCGTGGCGGTCGTTGTGGAACCGATTTCGAGCGACGAGGCAGACATGCATCGCTCAGTGATCGTATCGGCTCCTCAGGAGTTGATCAGGTCGAGTGATCGCCGGATGAACCCGGCCATTTGGCCTCGGGTGACTGAATCTCCGGGACAGAAGTGGTTGTTCTGTGGCGGGTTGCAACCGAAGGTGATACCGGCCGCGGCGACGCGATTGATCGCTCCCTCGAAGGCAGAGGCGTCGTCGTCGACGAAGGCATCGGTGCCGGGCGCCAGGTCCAGTCCGCGGTACAGCATGGCGGCCATCTGCCCTCTGGGTATCGGTCGTGTCCCGCAGTATCGGTCAGGAGCGCACCCGGTGGTCAGGCCGGCCGCCGCCATTCGATTGGCGGCCTCCTCGTAGAAGGCCCCGTCGTCGTCGTCGAAGAAGTCGGTCGAGGTCTGGGGAAGATCGAAGGCCCGGGTGAGAAACACCGCCATCTGGCCCCGCGTAACGAGGCTGTCCGGGCAGTAGCGGATGTTTTGGGGTGGGTCACATCCCTGGGTCACGTTGATCGCGGCCAGATGGTCGATCGCCTTCACAAAAACCGATCCGGCGGTGTCGACGAATCGGCGTGTCAATGTGCTCCCGGCATTGACCCGCCCGGTTTCCACAGTCGAAGCCAGATTCCCAGGACGATCGGCGAACGCCTTGATTCGGGCGATCAACTCCTGGTGACCAATCCCGGGATCCTGGCTGAGGAGGAGCGCCGCCACACCTGCCACGACCGGTGCCGAAAACGAGGTCCCCTCGCCGAGGACGTAACCCCCACCGGGATCCGTGGTGACGATCTCCGAGCCGGGTGCGGCGATATCGACGATGTTCCGGCCGTAGTTGCTGAATCCGGCGAGCTGATCCCGACTCGTTGTCGCGGCCACCGCCACTACGTTGGAGTTGAGGCAGCCCTCCGGGCACCATGATCTGGCCTATTGGCAAGTCGTCGAGATCGACGCCCTGGTTGCCCGCGGCCGCGACGATGGTCACGTTCTGCGACTCGGCTCTGGCCACCGCGCTCTCGACGATGCCACCCGAGGACACGATCGCTCCCAACGGACAGGTTGATGACATCTGCGCCGTTGTCGATGGCGAAGTGGATGCCGTTGGCAATGTCGCTGGTCAGGCAGCCTCCACCTTCACACGCTCGAATGGCCATGATTCTCGCCTCGGGGGCGACGCCGACCGCACCGATGCCATTCAGCGAGGCGGCGATGACCCCGGCGACGCGGGTTCCATGCGCCTCGTTGCCGCCGATGCCGACGGGGCTGGCATCAGCATCGTTGTCCACGAAATCCCAAGCCGTGGGATGCATCCGCTGGGAGAGATCGGGATGAGTGGCGTCCACGCCGGAATCGATGACGGCCACGACCACTCCGGCACCGAGTGCCCGAGGCCAGGCAGTGGGCGTGTCGATATCTGCATCGGTCACACCTCCGGTCTGTCCGACATTGTGGTGATGCCATTGCTCGGGGAACAGAGGCTCGTCGTCGGGTGCCTGGAGCTGGAGTACGTGGTCCTCCCAGACCTGCACGCCCAGCTCGCGGGACAGGGAGCGGACTGTTGCAGCCGGGGTCCCCTCGACCGGGACCTCGACACTGACCCATTGCTCGCCCTTGGCTGCCTGCCCTTTCACGGCCTCGGATTGGACGAGCGGATGATCCACGGCGACGTCGGCCGGAATCGCCACCTGAATGGTCTCCGCGGGCTCGGGGGCAGCGGGGGCGGCGGCCGGAGTCATGCCGACCATCATCAAGAGGGCTAGAAGGGGGCTCATCGAGATGTTCATGATCACAGACCTGATTGGTTAGGGAGCGGGAGCAGGTACCTTGGTCCGCGCCCGATGACGCATATCGCCACGCTGGCCCTGGTTCTTGGTTTGTTCCAGGTGGCGGCTCTGGCCCCGGGAGGCACATTCACCGACGACGACGGGCATGTGCTCGAGGGGGGGATCGAGGCAATAGCAGGCGAGCGCATCACGATTGGTTGCAATCCTCCATTCAACGATCGCTACTGCCCGGAGAGGGTGCTGACTCGGGCGCAGATGGCGGCGATGGTCGCGAGAGCGCGCAATCTGCCCCAGACCACCACGGATGCGTTCATCGACGACAATGGCCACGTTCTTGAGCCGGCGATCAATCGACTTGCCGCGGCCGGGATCACCTTCGGATGCAACCCTCCTGCCAACAACCGCTTTTGCCCCGACGACACGGTCACTCGGGCCCAGGCGGCAGGATTCCTGGCTCGAGCGCTTTCCATCCCTTCGTCGAGCACCAATCATTTCATCGACGACAACGGTCATGTGCTCGAAGCGGCCATCAACCGCATCGCCGATCGTGGCATAACGCTGGGCTGTAACCCCCCGACCAACAACCGCTTCTGCCCCAACGACGGGGTCACCCGGGCTCAGATAGCCGGAATGTTGACCAGAGCCCTTGGCCTCACCCCGATGCGACCGCCGGCACGGCCCGCCCTCGGCTGGGCCACGGTCGTCGACGGGCTGCAGGCGCCGATCCAGGTTCTTGCCCCGCCGGGAGAGACCCGCCTTCTGATCGCCGAGCAGGGTGGGGTCATTCGAATCGCCCAGGGCGGTGCCCTGACCGGAGTTTTCCTCGACATCTCCGATGACGTCATTTTCAGCGGCGAGCGCGGCCTCCTCTCGATCGAGCTCCACCCGAACTACCCGGCCGATCGGCGGCTGTTCGCTTGGTACTCAGGCCCCCTGCAGTCCGGTGGGAGTGGTGACCACACCACCTACCTGGTCGAATACGACATCGCCGCCAACCTCCAGACCGCGTCGTCGCCACGGATCGTGCTCGCCGTGGACCAGCCGTTCAGCAACCACAACGGAGGGTTCCTTTCATTTGGCCCCGATGGCTATCTCTACCTCTCCCTGGGTGACGGCGGGAGCGGCAACGATCCCGGCGGTCGGGCCCGGGACTTGAACACCCTTCTCGGCAAGATGATCCGGATCGATGTCGACGGAGCCCAGCCCTATGTGATCCCCGCCGACAACCCGTATGTCGGTAGGTCGGGTCGTGACGAGATATGGGCCTCGGGACTTCGCAACCCGTTCCGCTGGTCGTTCGACGGCAACCTGATGTTCATCGGCGATGTCGGCCAGGGCGCACGTGAGGAGATCGACGCCGTGCCGGTGACCCCGCGTGGCTACGACTTCGGATGGTCCCGATATGAGGGCACGGTGTGCAATCCCAATGACACCGATCCCAGCTGCTCTCGTACCGGGCTCACCTTTCCCGTGGCCGAGTACGGAAGGTCGGTGGGAAGGACTGTCACCGGGGGAGTGGTCTACAGGGGTCCGACAGTGCGGTCGCTCGACTCAGTACTACGTCTACGCCGATTTCGGCAGTGGCCGGGTCCTCGTGTTCCGCTATCTCAGAGGGGCGGGCCGTCGAGCCCCGAGACCTCACCTCCTGGCTCGGTGGTTCGGGCTTCGTGTCGTTCGAGACCAACAACAGCGGAGAAGTGCTCGCCGTCGACTACATCGATGGTGTCGTCTACCGACTGACCGGGGGTTGACCGATTCCCTACAGGGTGGCCGAGGACTGGCCGATTCACGTTAGGTGAGGCTCAGAAGGACGATCGCTATTTTCGTCGCGTCCCTGACGCTCCTGGGCTTGGCGTGTGCCAGCCCTCGCTGCCGATGAAGAGTGGGAATTCGACGGCGGTGGTTGGGGCCACGGGGTCGGGCTGTCGCAGTTCGGCGCCCTGGGTCAGGCCCAGGATGGGCGAGATGCCACTCAGATCCTGCAGCACTATTACACCGGCACGTCGGTCGAATCGATGCCGAGCAGCCACTGGACCAGGCAGCGCCAACGCGTCTTTGGGTAGGTCTGATCGAGAACACCACCGCGGTCAATCTGACTGCGGTCGGGGGGCTCTGTCCATCTGTCAGCCGGCGGGGCAGTGTCCACCGGCTACGGCCTTTGCCGACACCACCATCAACCCGGGCGAGTCGTGGGTGTTCGAGGCTGACGATGCGAACCCCAACCAGTGCCGATTCCGTAAGAAGGGCGAAGGAGGGGGCCACACCGGTTACAAGCCTTGCAACGGCCGCATCACCGGCCTGAGCCCGTCCAGCCGGGTGTCGATCAATGGCACCCAGTATGCGCGGGGGCAGATCCGCTTCGTCGACTCGGCGAATGGATTCCATGTCGTGGCCATGGTCGGGCTGGAGGCCTACCTATTTGGACTGGCCGAGGTCCCTTCCTCTTGGCCGGCAGAGGCTCTCAAAGCCCAAGCGATCATCGGTCGCAGTTATGCGGTCGCCACCGCAGTCATTGCGGGGCGGAGATGATGGCTCTGGAAAAGACCCGGGCTGTGGATGTCACCTGAGGGACACCACCGCCGATCAGGCATACGTCGGATGGAGCAAGGAGAGCCCGGCCGCGGGCAACTTCGGCGCCCAATGGGTGGCCGCCGTCCAGGCCACCGACCGGAGCGTTCTGATCCACCCACAGTCCAACTATGCGCTTCGCATCGCCCGTGCCTTCTACTCCTCCTCCAATGGCGGCGCCAGCGAGGACGTCGAGTTCGTCTGGGGCGGGACAGCCCTTCCCTGGCTGAGGTCGGTCGATGACAAGTGGTCGGCGGATCCAGAGATCAACCCCCTGGCGAGGTGGACGGTGGTTGTCCCGGCCCCGAGGATCGCCGCCCACTTCGGGTGGGAGAGAGTGACCAACGTCAGGCAGATCGCCGGTCCACCCGGCGCCGTGATCGAGTTCACCGGGAAGAACGGCGGTTCCACGCCGACGGCGAAGCTGTGGGGGGAGAAGCTGAGGATCTTCCTGATCGACAACGCCTTCCGCCGGGACGGGGCTGAGGTCCGGGTCTCTCCTTACGTGAGCGGCATCGGCTACCAGGGGCCTTTCCTCGACATCGCCAACAACACGTTCGAGGCGGCCATCATCTGGCTGGCGCAGCAGAAGATCACCCTGGGCTGCAACCCACCTCTGAACAGCAACTTCTGCCCTGACAACGAAGTGACCAGAGGCCAGATGGCGGTGTTCATCTCCAGAGCGCTGAATCTTGCCGCTCCGAGCGCCGACCATTTCTCGGATGATGATGGGGAGTTCTACGAAGACGCGGCGAACCGTCTCTACGAGTTCGGCATCACATTCGGGTGTCGGGCGAATGAGTTCTGTGGTGATCAGCCCATTCCCCGCGGGCAGATGGCGGCCTTCCTGGCGCGGGCGTACGGCCTGCCTAACGCCCCGATGGACCATTTTGTCGACGACTCCGGCTCAGAGTTCCAGCCGGCGATCAACAAGATCGCCTCGGTCGGTATAACCCTCGGCTGCAATCCACCGACCAACGACAGGTTCTGCCCCAGCGACCATGTGACCCGGGGACAGATGGCGGCATTCCTCAAGCGTGCCGCGGAGTGGGATTCCTGATCCTCCTACCATCGCGGCGGTGACAAACAGGATCGACTTCTTCACCAACCGGCCATGGACCGCAGGGGTCATCGGGCTGGGTTATGTGGGTTTGCCGCTGGTCGTAACCGCGGCGAGTCGTGGTCTTCCCTCGATCGGGTTCGATGTCTCGAGTGAGCTGGTCGCAGCCCTGGCCGCGGGTCGTTCACATGTCGACGATGTATCCGATGAGACACTGGCAACGGCTCTAGCGGAAGGTGTCAGGTTCTCCTCGGACCCGAACATCCTCGCCGAGGCCGACGCCATTTTCATCTGCGTGCCCAGCCCGCTCGGCCGCAATCGTCAGCCCGACCTCTCCTACATCGAGGCAGCAGCCGAGACGGTGTCCCGGGTCGTCCGGCCCGGGCAATTGATCTGTCTGGAGTCGACCACCTACCCGGGTACGACCGAGGACTATCTGGTCCCGGCAGTGTCCGCTGCGGGCCTCACCCTCGACGAGGATGTGTGGGTTGCTTTCTCCCCCGAGCGGGTCTCGCCGGGCGACGTGATGAAGACAGCCGACATCCCCAAGGTGGTGGGAGGAGTGACTGACGTGTCCGGGAACGTAGCCGAGGCCGCCTACCGGCGTTTGGTCCCTTCGGTCCACCGGGTCAGCTCGGCGCGGGCGGCCGAGATGAGCAAACTGCTCGAGAACACATATCGGGCCGTGAACATCGGGTTGATCAACGAGATTGCCCAGCTGTGTCATGAACTGGACATCGATGTGTGGGAGGTGGTCGATGCCGCAGCCACGAAGCCATTTGGGTTCCAGCCCTTCTATCCAGGCCCGGGAGTGGGAGGGCATTGCATCCCACTCGACCCCCAGTATCTGGCCTGGCGAGCTCGGGAGACCAACTTCACCACGCGGTTCATCGATATCGCCGAACAGGTCAACTCGAAGATGCCGGCCTACAGCGCCGATCGGATAGCGGAGATCCTCAATCGTCGCGGGCTTCCCGTCCGGGGAACGCCGATACTTGGTGTCGGCCTCGCCTACAAGCCGGATATCGCCGACGATCGTGAGTCGGCATCCCTTCAGGTTCTCGATGTCCTCAAGGAACGAGGTGCTCGAGTTGCCGCTCTCGATCCCGTGGTTGGTGCCCGGCGCATCGAGGCACTTGGCTACGAGTCAGTCGGTCCCGATGACGATCTATCTCGATTCGAGCTGGCTGCCGTTCTCACCGACCACTCGGACGTCGACTACAAACGCCTCGCCGACCAGGTGCCTGCTGTGTACGACGCACGAGGCGTGTATCGCCGTCTCGGGATCACCGCGGAGAACGTCGAGCCCCTATGAAGTCAGTCGTCCTGGTGTTGTCCACGGTGCATCGGCCAGACGACACCCGGATACGAGAGCGATTGATCCGAACCCTGGCCGGTGACTTCGAAGTCGTATACGCGACCAAAGAGCCAGGGCCCTCCGACATCACCGGCCTGCGATGGTTTCCACTCCGAGGTGGTCGCGCCGTTTCGTTGGTTTCGCGCCCTGGGCCTTGTCATGCGCCGAAATTGGGACATGCTCGTCCTCCACGATCCCGAGACCATCCCGATCGGGCTGCTGGCGCGGACACTGAAGCGGCGCCCCGTGGTGTTCGATGTGCACGAGGATATCCCGGCCACCGCTCTCACCCGTCCCTGGGTGCCCGGTCCGCTGCGGCGCCCTCTGGCTGTGCTCAGCAAGTGGATGCTTGGGCTGGCGGAGCGATTCCTGGTCATCACGCTGGCCGAGGCCGGGTACTCCCATCTCTTCGCACGCGAGCATGCGGTCTTCCCCAACTACCCGGATACCTCTGGCTATCCGGACCCCGAGCCAGAGTCACGACGGGAAGTGATCCATGTCGGAGATGTGACGATGGTTCGCGGTCTCGACACCGCGATCGAGGCCTGCGCCTTGGTCGGGATGCCATTGCGCCTGGTCGGCCCGGTGAGCTCCGATGCTCGATCGGAGTTGTCGAATCTGGCCAGGGCAAAGAGTGCCGAGGTCCTCTTCGATGGCCCTCGGCCCAACCCGGAGGCGATGAGGATCGCCGCGGGAGCCGCCGTGGCGATCGTGCCTTGGAAGAACTTGCCGAACTACCGCGACTCGATACCAACCAAGCTCTTCGAGTACCTGTCACTCGGGGTCCCGGTTGTCGCCTCCGATCTTCCCGGGATCCGGCAGGCGGGAGTAGAAAACCTTGCCGTCATCTTGGTGGAACCGGAGAATCCTCTGCGCGATGGCTGAAGGGATCAACGAGGCTCTCGAGGGAGATCTGCGGGCGAGGGCTGGTGTCGACGTAGCGATGGTGCGGGATCGGTATCGCTGGCCCCACAGGGAGGTCACTGAGTTCTACTTCGCCCTGTCCGGCCGAGGAGGAACCCGAGACCCCAACTCGAATGCATCACTGCCAGGGCCAGAGGTATGAGGAAGGCGCCGGGGCCGGTGCCCGGGAGCCGGCTCAGCCCGAACAGAACGAGAACGATGACATAGGCCAGCAACTGCGAGCCAGGCCCACGGCCACCAAAAGCCAGCAAGGATGGCCACGACGAGACCGGTGACGAGGAGTGGGGGCGCCAACTGACGTGGCCGCAGTGAGCCGGGGTGATGACGGGCGAATTCCCGCTTCCATCGCCCGTAGTCGAAGTATTGGCGCGCCAGGGCGCTGAGCGATCCCCGGGGCCGGTAGGAGACCTCGAGGTCGGGGTCGAACCAGACCGTGCCCCCCGAGTCCCTGATTCGCTGATTCAGCTCGTAGTCCTGGTTGCGGTCGAAATGCTCGTCGTAGCCACCGAGGCGTTCCAACGTCGATCTGAGGAACACGCCCAGATAGACGGTGTCGGCCGGCCCTGCCTTGCCGCCGATGCGATAGCGGGCGTCGCCGGCGCCTAGTCGGGACGACATTGCGGCGGCTATGGCCTTCTCCGATGCCGTGTTCCCCACCGGGACCTGCATGCCGCCGACAGTGTCGGCCCCGGTATCTCGTCAGCACTTGCTACCGCCCGGGCCAGATAGCCGGGCGGGATGACGGCGTGGGCATCCACTCGGGCGATGACCTCGGCGGTGGTCTGGGCCAGAGCCAGGTTGAGACCGGTGGGGGTGCGGCCGGTCGGGTTGTCCACCACTTCGGCTCCACATTCTCGGGCGACGGCGGCGGTCCCGGGATCTGAGGCCGCGACCACGACTGATCCGAGCAGGCGATAGGTCTGGTCGTTGATCGCTTCGAGCGCGGGCCGGATCGTGTCCCCGGCGTCCTTGGCCGGCACGATCACGTCGACCGAGGGCTGATCCATCACGCCCGGATTCTCACACGCTTTCGACCGGGTCCACGGAGGCACCACCCCTGTTGTGCACCGCGGCCAGGACGAGGAAGATCAGCGAGACCGCCAGGTAGTGGGCCAGTATCCGGTTGCCGGAATCACCGGCCCCCACCCGCCATGCTCCTTCACGCACATACGGGAGCGCCCAGTAGAGCAGGGCGAACCCAATGATCGGGACGGTCCAGACGCGAGCATCGGGGATGACTTGAACGATCAACGCGACGACCAGGAGAGCGATCGCGGCCACCCAGGTCAGCAACCAGAAGCCGTCTCGGACCAGGTTGCGAGCAGTGGCTTCGATGGACATGCCAAAGACGGTCGGATCCGCGGCCACGTAGAAAGCGAGCAGAAGGGCGAGGCCGGCGACCCCGGCCAGGTCCAGCCAGCGCGCCCAGGGTCGAGCGCGGCCGGCACCACTCACCAGACAGAGCACGACGGCGACGGCGATGGCAACAAGACTCCCGAAGACAGGAGCAGTCGGCGAGATCTCATCACCATCTGCCGCATAGCGCCACAGGCCGAGTCCGTACCAAAGGGTGCCGACTGCGAGAGTCGGGAGGGTCATGGCAAGCCGGATCGACATGTTTGCCCTGCTCGCCGCAACGGTCACCAGGACGATGGCAACGACCAGTGGAGCTTCGGGACGGAACACGAGGGTCACGGCCAGGGCGAGACCGGACGGTATCGCCCATCGTGACAGTCCTCGGGACACAGCGAGCCAGGTGCCGGCCACCGCGATCAGCAGGTACGAGGCCATCTGGATGTGGGTGTTGATGTAGAACGAGTCATAGACGAGGCGGTTGGACGACAAGAGGAACAGGATCGCGGTCCCGACCAGGATCAGACGGTTCCGGCGGCCCAGGGCGCCCCGGGTGACCTCCAAAGCCAGCCAGGCGAACAACCCGAGCCCGAACACTCCGAACAGGGGACCTAGAGCGGCCAGGTAATCCCGGCCGACCATGTCAGAGAGACTTTGCAGCGCCGGAAGGCCGATCTGGCGGGTCACCAGATCGGTTGGATTCATCTCCCGCAGTCCGTCTGCGAGCACCAGATCGTTGGATGCCAGCAGGTATCGCAGCGAGTCCGGCGTCAGCCGGGTGAGGTGCCACTGCCTCGCGGCGAGGGCCGTCACGACTGCGATCCCGACGCCCATGAGCATCCAAAGCACGTCGTCCCGCCGGATTCCGCCCCTGATGAGTGGACACCGCGGCCACCACCAACCCCAGCCCGAGGACGGTGAGGAGTGTGATGGCAGGGTCGAGGGTCCCGACCAGGACCAGGGACACCAGGGCCACGATCAGGTACGCCGCCGCCCCGATCGGCAACGACAGCCAGCATCTCGCGGCTGCGGTCACGTCTCGTCCGCACCGGCGGTGAGCAGGACGCTGCCGGCAAATGTCAGGCCGACGGCTATGGCGATCTCGGATATCACGGGGACACCGGCGCCGGCACGACAGAATCAGGCACGACCACGACATCGCCGTTGGGGCGCTCGGCGAGCCACCAGAGGTCGTCGTTCCCGGGGACGATCGAAAAGACGAGATCACCTGACTCGGTCTCGACCAGCCACTGTCCCGGGACCTCCGGCACACCGGTCGCCCCCGCTGCCGGGTCGTAGTCCAACTCGACGACCTCGAAGCCGGCGAAGCCTTCGGCCAGCTCGGCGTTGACGAACGATCCCATCGGGACGATCAAGGTCCCGCCATTGGTGGCGTCGTCGAGCTCCAGATAGAACCCGAATCGACGATCCACGGCTCGTTGCTCGGTGTGAACCAGCTCGGTCAGTGACCCGTCCCGATGGGTCCGTATCGGGGCGGCCGACCCGGGCAGAAATGGCGTTAGGGCGAGATTGACGACGGCGGTCAGGCCAAGTGCAGCGGGGAGGTATCGGGTGTATACCGTGCCGAGGCGCTGGCGCCACGCCCTGGGATGATCCGGCTTCGGCACGCCGGGACGTTACCGCCCATCAGTGGCTTCGACAGATCCGTTCGAGTGCCCGGCATTGACCGGCGGCCTGCGGAATCGCACCTAACGTCGTACACCGATATGACCTCCGCGGACACCTCCGCTTGAACGAGTCCCATCCCCCGCCTGGCGGTACGGGGGAGCGCCCGAGTCGGCTCCGGTCAGTCGTCGGATGGCTGGCGGTCGGCGCCATCTTCTTTTTCATCGCACGGAGCCTGGTTCGCAACTGGGACCAGCTGGCCGCAGCGGACCTCCACTTCGACATCTGGCTCCTGCTCGGGTCTTTCGTCCTGCTCGGATTGTGGATGGTGGCGCAGGCCGCCATCTGGCATCTCCTGACGGTGAGCAACGGCGCCCACATCCCACTGCCGAAGGCGATGGCCGCCTGGTTCTACTCGCAGCTCGGCAAGTACGTGCCGGGGAAAGTGTTTCTGTATCTGGGCCGGGTGCATCTGTACACACGCGAGGGACGCGGCGCTGGACCGATCACCGTTGCATTCGGGGTGGAGTTCGTAGGGAATCTCGCCGCCGCGGTGCTCACCGTCCTCCTCGCTGCCATCACGTCGGACGTCCCGGCTCTCGACGATTATCGATGGCTGCTGTTGATAGCGCTCGTCGCCTTTCTGATCGCGCTTCATCCTCGGTTCATGGGCTGGGCGATCAAACTCGCGGCTAGAGCCCTGCGCCGACAACCATTCCAGATCGATCTGAGCTACCGCCAGATTCTTGGCTACGTCTTTCTCTACTTCGTCAATTGGTTGCTATTCGGCGTGGCTCTCTATGTCTTCATCCGCTCGTTCTACTCCCTCGAGCTCTCGTCGATCCTCTATCTGTCCGGAGCGTTCTCGCTGTCGAGCGTCATCGGGATCCTCGCGTTGTTCGCCCCCTCCGGACTCGGCGTGCGCGAGGGCATCCTGGCCATCTTTCTCAACCAGGTAATGCCTACTTCGGTCGCCTTGGTGGTTTCGGTGGCTTCCCGGTTGTGGATCACCGTCGCCGAACTCGCGGCGGCCGGGATCGTCTATGTGTTCGTGAGACCCGGGCGATCCGGAGGGGAGATCGTCTCAGGGACCGACAGGACGCCCGCTCTCGATGCTGGACTCGAGGACGACGAATAGATCCGCGGCCAGCGCTCGCTCCTGAAAACGATCTCGATATGACTCGTGCCCGGCGGCGGCCACCCGCTCTCGGCGGGACGGATCCTCGATCAAGGCGAGCACGGCGTTGGCCAGGGCGTGTGCGTCCTCTGGGGGCACTGTCACCAGCCCGCCATTGGGGAAAGCTGCGCTGACGGCGGCGCCTTCCCGGGTCACCACTGGCTTACGCATGGCGAGTGCCTCATAGACCTTGTGGGGGATGACGCGACCGGCCTTCTGCGAGCCGCCGAAAACGCCGAGACACACCGTGGCCCGGGCTACCTGTGCCGGGAGGTCTCGGAGGGGGATGATCCCGTGCCGTTCGACCGAGACGCCGGTGCGAGCGATCGCTTGCTCGACGACGTCACGATCCGGACCATCGCCAATCAAGACCAGCTTGACCCCGTTCGGCTCGAGAAGAGCCGCCGCCTCGACGATGGTGGTGGCGCCGTGGAGGGGTATGAAGTTGCCGTAATACAGCACGACACCCGCCTCTGGCTTCACGTCGGGGCGTGGTGCGAACAACTCATCGTCAGCTCCCACCGCGATCACCGATCCTTCGCCCCGGAGTCGGCCGGCGATCTTCCGATAGAAGGCGAGCTGAGGCTCGGTGTCGGCAATCACCACGTCGGCGAGCCGCAATGACCACCGATCGATCGTGGCGGCAAGACGCCCTACCAATGAAGTGCCGCTGCGAAGCGCGCGGTCCGAGATCATCGTGTCGAAGAGCGACAGAAACGGGTCGAACACCAGCGGCCTTCTCTTCACCGATGCGACGAGGCGAACGACCGGCACGTCGAACCAACCCGGGTAGGAAACCAGGTACACGTCGGGTGCGGGTGCCATCAGAAGTCGCACCAGCAGTTTCGGGTAACCGATGAGCGCTCTGAGCGCCACTGTGAGGCTCGGCCGCGAGGCCAGCGCCACCCGGTCGGACGCCCATACGTTCTCCCGGATGACACGCCAATGGACTGCGGAGAGACTCATGAGTCGAGCCAGCTTCTTGTTGCGGGAGAACTCAGGATCGAATGTGCCTGCCCAGAGGACTCTCATTCATCCTCGGTTCGGGCGTCTGCGAGACGGCCGACCGCAACGTATCCGATGCCCATCTCGGTGTCGTGGAACGGCCTCTGGGCGAATGCCGCGGGACGGAGCGCCAACTCCACTGTCCGCCCCAGAGCGGCCGGTGGTTGGAAGAACCGTCCGCTCCCTGCCGTGCCGACGTCCTTGTCGAGCCGGCGTCGGGCCAGTACGTTCCGCCCTGCCTCCAGCAGGTATCCGAGTGGCATGCCCCATGATTCGATCGAGAGTGGCTCGAGCCCGGACGATCGAAGCACCGAGGCCAAGCTGTCTCGCTCATATCGGCGGCAATGCCCGGCCATCTCATCGCACGGCCCGAAGCGGTCGGGATGGGCCGGGACGCTGATCAGGACGTGACCGCCAGGGGTCAACCACCGAACCCAGCTACGCAGCGTTCCCCGATCATCCTCGATATGTTCGAGCACCTCGAAGGCGGCCAGCAGATCAAAGCTGCGGTCGGGTTGGTCGGGCACGGGCTCGTTGCGTACCTCCCCCTTCCCCAGGCGTGCCAGGCGCGTTGCAGCTTCGGCGTAGGACGTTGGGTCGGGCTCGTAGCCTCGGTAGTCGAACCGACTGGCGAATCTCCACGCCATCGCCCCCATCCCGCTTCCCGCCTCGAGTACCGAGGAGGGGGCGATGATGGCGAGCCAGCGCTCGATCAAAGGAAGACGCAGCGAAGCACTCGGGCTGAGAGCGGGCGGACGGGCCTGTTGCTGGTCGGTCACTCGATGGTTGCCGGCATCACGTCATGCGGCCGCTTGTTCAACTGGACCAGCATGTCGGCCACCATTCCGATCAAGGCCAGAGCGAAGGCGACACCCAGGATCACGATGGTGTTGGTGGCGACCCTGAAGTCCTTGTCGATGAGGTCGTAGACCAACTTGGCGACGCCGATGATGCCCAGGAGCGCGGAGGGAGGGCCGAAGATTCGCATTGGCTCCCACATCAAGGTGAGACGCAGCACCTGGAGCAGGTAACGCTTCGTGTCCTTCCACCAATGGAACTTCGATTCGCCTGCGCGTGGCGCGTAGTCGATCGGAACGTATCGCACCGAGTAGCCATTGGAGAGGAATGCCATTGTGATGGTGGTCACGCATGAGAACCCACGGGGAAGCAGGTGGAGGAACTGCAGCGCGACCTCACGACGAAAGGCACGGAACCCCGAGTTCAGGTCCGGGATCCGCACCCCTGTGAGGTACGAGGCCAGCTTCCGTATCAGCCATTTCGCCGGCCCGCGGAGCAGCTTGACGGTCCCTTCCTCGCTGGTGCGGGCTCCGACGACCTGGTCGTATCCGTCGAGCTGGTCGAGGAGGTCGGGAATCGTGTCGTTGGGATAGGTCATGTCGACATCGGTCCAGACGATGATCGACCCCTCCGAGGCCTGGGTGCCGTACTTGCGGGCCGACCCGCTGCCGCGGTTGGTGGCGAACCGAAGGAGCCGGATTCCCTCGATCTCCTTCAGTCGCTGGCCCGAACCGTCGGTGGAACCGTCGTCGACCACCACCAGCTCGTAGCTGTAGTCGGATTCGTCCATCGTCTTGCGAATGCGGTCGATCTCTTCTTCCAGGTGGCCGAGCTCGTTGTAGACCGGAAGGATGATCGAGACGTCGACACTGTCCGGGGTGGGGGCCTGATCTGGCATCTTCGGGCGATTATGGCAGTGGCGCTAAATGCCCGTGTGGTTCCCAATCCGTGGATTTCGAGTGGCAGCCCTGTCGGCCACCGCCCCGATGAGCGCGCCATATGATCCCCGCCCGTGCCCGACGACCTGACCACGCTGGTCCAACCCGAGTTCGTGCTGGTGGCATGGGCCGCCGGTCTGGCCTTGGTCTCGGCATCTGTCGCCCTGGCCAGGGTGGTCGGCCCCGGCTTCACCTGGCTGGTCGCTTCGATCGCCGCCGTGATCGGAGTGGTCGGTCTCTTCGCAGAGGATCCATGGTGGGCTCGATTCGGCCTCATCCTCCTCGTCCTCGGATTGATCGTTGCCCGAAACCGGCAGCTCTCGGGGATCCTCCAGGCCGTTTGCCGGGCTGGCCTTGCTGATCCAGGCCTCCGCCGGCGGATGGGCGCCGGCGATCTCGGCCGCCCTTGCCCTCGGCGGCGTGACGGGGGAGATGGCTCTCGGGCATTGGTATCTGGTCGATCCGAGGCTCCCGAGATGGATCTTGAGGACGCTCGCCTTCGTGGGCATCGCCGGGCTCGCCCTGGATTCGACAGTCCTGGCCATCGCCGGGCTCCCCTCGGGCGGCGGCACGATCGCATATTGGGTGCTCATGGTCGACCTCGGTCGTGCTGATGGCCGCCGTGGTCGGGTCGCTGCGCTACCCGGCGTACGCCGGAGTCATGGCCGCCACCGGTTTGTCATATTTGGCGGTGCTCACCACGCTGGGGGGGATTTTCCTCGGCCGGGCACTCGTCGCCGGCGTGGGCCCGTTTGCCAGTTGAACAGGAGGCATGGTGGAGATACGCAACGCACCCGATGACGTGGACCTGACCGACGCAACTCTGATCGTCGGCATGCTGTCCGAGAACGAGCCTGCCCCTGGCGCCGAGGAGGCCTACGCCACTGCGGACCCCGCGCTGCTCGAGCTGGCCAAGTTCGAAGGGAAGACGGGCCAGGTGCTCACCCTGCCGCATCCCGAGGCCAAATCGGTCGTCTTCGTGGGATTGGGAGACGAGGCGAGCTACGAGACGATCCGGAGTGGGATGGGGAACGCGGTCCGGGTGGTGAAGACGGAGCGAGCAGTGACCAACCTCGGCACGATCCCTGTCGACGGGGCGACGAGGGCGGTGGTCGAGGGCGCCGCGCTGGGCGCCTATCAATTCCGCGCCTACAAGACCGAGGGCGAGGCGCTGTCGATCGAGACTCTCGAACTGATCGAGTCCGACGAGAAGGAGCTCGGTGAGGCGCTGATCACAACCGAGGCCACCAACCTGGCCCGGACCTGGGTCAACACTCCTGCGCTGGACAAGGCGCCCGAGTCGCTTGCCGAGCGGATGAGGGAAGCTGCAGAAGCTGCAGGTCTCACGGCGGAGGTATGGGATCAAGACCGGATCATCGCCGAGAAGCTGGGCGCTCTCCTCGGCGTCGCCGCCGGGTCGGATCGTCCACCGCGACTCGTCGTTATCGAGTACCAGCCCGAGTCGGCCGAGGCTCATCTCGGTCTCGTCGGCAAGGGAATCACCTTCGACTCCGGCGGTCTTTCGATCAAGACCGCCCAATACATGGAGGAGATGAAAGATGACATGTCCGGCGCCGCCGTCGTCGTGGCGGCGACGACCGCCATCGCACGCCTCGGGCTCCCGGTGCGAGTGACCACGGTCGTGCCCCTCACCGACAACGCCGTGGGGGGCAAGGCGACGAGACCCGGCGATGTCCTCAGGCCCGTCGCAGGGCCCACGATCGAGGTGCTCAACACCGACGCTGAGGGACGTCTCATCCTCGCCGACGGGCTGGGAGTGGTTCGCCGTTACGAGCCAGACCTGATCATCGACGTGGCCACGCTCACCGGCGCCGCCCATGTCGCCCTTGGTGACAAGATCGCCGCCGTGTTCGGCTCGGATTCAGACGTGGCTTCTCAGGTCCTGGCGGCCGCTTCTCGCGCCGGGGAGCACTTCTGGGAGATGCCCTTGTTCAAGGAGTACAAGAAGTCGATCGAATCGGACATCGCCGACCTGAAGAACATCTCGGGTGGGCGTTACGGCGGCGCCATCACTGCTGCCCTCTTTCTTTCGAGCTACGTCGACGATGCGAAATGGGCGCATCTCGACATCGCCGGGCCGGCTCGAACGAGGGAGACTGCCGGCGAGCACGTGAAGGGGGCCTCGGGAATCGGGGTCCGGACACTCGTCGAGCTGGCCCGGGCCATGGCCGAGCCAGCCTGAATCGGCTGTCAGTTCCTAGCATCTCCCTGTGCGCAGACGTTTCCTGATCCGTTCCAGTCTCAGCGACCTCGTTTCGCTGGGCGCGTCCATAGTCGTCGCATCCCTCTACGTCTTTGGGACCGTGCTCCCATGGAACTCGGTCGTAGGCGGCACAAGATCGATACCGATGGTGGTCTACCTGACACTGTCGATGATCCTGTTCTCGATGCTCACGACACAGATGTCCGGGCCTGGCGTGCCACGTCCCAGCTATGGCAGGATGTTCGCCATCTTCCTCGGCACCGGTGGGCTGACCGCGTTGCTGCTCCTGTTCAGCCGAGATTACTTCTCGAGATCTTCCTGATCGTCACCGCCGTCTCCTGGCTGGTCCTGGCCACCGCCCATCGCATGGTGAGACGCCGACGGCCCTGGACCGAGCGAATCGCGCTCATCACCGGGGAGAAGCAGCTCGCCGAGGATCTGATCGACTCTCCTCATGCGGATGTCGTCTGGGTGCTCGACCCCAAGTCGGAGAGTGTTCCCGACCTGCCGGACAGAGATGTCACGATGGCAGTCGACCTGAAGGTGGTCCTCTCCGAGCGCGTCGCCCAGTTCCTGTCGTCCTCGGACGTGGCGGGCTACACGATCCGGCCCTTCACCTCGACCTACGAGGAGCACACCGGCCGGGTTCCGCTGGTGCACTTGGCCGAGGGGTGGGAGATCTCGGCGCCTTTGCTCGAAGTCGCGCCCTGGCTCCCCGGCAAACGAGCGGTTGAGACGCTTGCCACGGTGATCACTGCCCCAATCTGGGTCACGCTCAGCCTCATCGTTGCGGCCTATCTCCGGCTGACATCCTCGGGCCCGGTGCTGTTCCGACAGGAGAGGGTGGGGTTGGGGGGCGCCCCCTTCATCATGTACAAGTTTCGGACCATGGGGCGTGACGCCGAGAAGGATGGTCCCAGCTTCGCCAGGGAACGCGACCACCGGATCATCCGGGGAGGCAGGTTTCTGAGGAAGTCGCGACTCGATGAGATCCCGCAGCTCTTGAACGTGCTCCGGGGGGAGATGAGCCTGGTCGGGCCGCGTGCCGAGCAGGTCCCGTTCGCCGATGTCTTTCGCACACAGATTCCCTTCTACGCCCATCGTCATCTGGTTCGCCCTGGAATCACTGGTTGGGCTCAGGTCAACTATGGGTATGCCGATGATCAAGCTGACACCGTCGAGAAGCTGACCTATGACCTCTATTACATCAAGCACATGTCCCCGGTGATGGATCTCCGCGTGCTCTGGAAGAGTGTCTGGACGGTCCTCACCGGGTTCGGCGCCCGTTGAGCGCCCCAGTGATAGAGGCCCATCCGAGAGGCTTCCGGGCTCCTGGCACCACCTTCATGGTGGCCGGAGGGCTGATCGGA
Organism: uncultured Acidobacteriota bacterium; assembly: GCA_963720925.1. Taxonomy (GTDB): domain Bacteria; phylum Actinomycetota; class Acidimicrobiia; order Spongiisociales; family ZC4RG35; genus JARDZU01. The sequence continues at coordinate 127,844 of CAVRHE010000009.1, read as the reverse complement.
GCGGTCGGCGCCTACATCTTCCAGGCTTACGGAGGCCGCCAGCTCGGCACCGAAGCCTTCGCACCTGTCGCCCAGTTGTGGACGGTGTTCTTCATCATCGCGACCGTGCTGCTGGTCCCTGTGGAGCAATACATCACCCGCGAGGTGGCCGGGGGCCGGAAAGTGATACCGGTCGACCTGGTGCCGGCGATGACTGTGACTGCGATTGGGGCAGTCATCGGTGGCGGGTTCGTGTTCTTCACCTTGGACCGGCTGTTTGCCGGGAGCATGGAATATGTGATTCAGATCGTTCTCCTCATGATCGGCTACGGATTGCTTTTCGTGGGCAAGGGCGTCTACGCCGGCCGACGCCATTTCGCCAAGGTGGGTTGGGTCCTGATCGTCGAGACCGTGGTGCGGCTGGCGGCGGGCATCGCCGCCATCCAACTCGCCGCTTCGGCGGAGTCGTTGGGTTGGGCGATGGTGCTCGGCGGATTCGCGGTCCTCGGGATGGGCTGGTGGCGTTACGACCAGGGACACACCCGTCCCCCGGCCGCGCCGCCAACTCGCTTCCTCGGTGGTTATGTCGGCGGTACCGCTGCGTCGCAAGTCCTGCTGGGCGCTGCCCCGGTAGCCGTCGCCCTGCTGGGGGGCGACGAGGCGATCCAATCCATTGTCTTCGCCACTTTCACCCTGTTCCGAGCTCCGCTCACCCTGATCTTCTCGCTCCAGGGCAGGGTCCTTCCCTACCTCGTGGGAATGGCCGCTTCCGGGGACCGCAAGGGCCTGGCCCAGATCGCCCGGCTCGTCGTGATCGGTGGGGTAGTGCTTGCCGGCTTGGGCGCGCTGGTTGGCTGGCTGGTCGGGCCAGAAGTCGTCAGCTTTCTCTTCATTCCCGAGTTCGCTCCTTCTGCGACGGTGGCTGCTCTCACCGCCGCTGGTGTGACGGCGGCGGCCACGGCGCAGATCGCGGGTCAGGTCCTGGTGGCCGAAGGACGAACGTCGCGACTATCCATCGCCTGGATCGCCGGCCTCGTGTCCGCAGTGTCTGGCGCTGTTGCTCCTCGGGGGTGCCCCCGACGTCAGGGTGGCGCTTGCCTTCCTCATCGGCGAGACCGTTGCCTTGGTGGCTATGGCATTCCTCGCGACCGGCGGCCCGGTTCTCAAGTCACCCATCTCGAGTGCTCGGCCCCGAGGCTAGGTGGGAATCTCCAACGCATCTCCACTGGCACCACGGGGATGTGATCGAACACCACGAGCCCTGATGTCTCGGCCTTGACGAGGCCGACTCGAAGCAAGGTCGGGAGGGTTCTGGGCAGCCGCACCCCCTCCCCCTTCTCGGCCGCCCGAACCAGGCGAAGCAGCTCGGCAACGGCACTCGAGCCGATTGCGGCCACCCAGAACCGCCGCACGTAGGGGTCCGAGGGCTCGAACCCACCGCGACGAGGCTCCAGCCGGACCGGGACCACCGGCCGGACCCTCGCCGTCGGCCGGACCGAAGCGCCCGGAGGCCCCACGGTGCGCAGATGCGGAGGACGAGCAGTCTGGCCACCTCCAGGCACTTCGGTTCTCATACGTCGAGATCTACCAGCGAATATAAAACAACGTCAAGAGTCACAAACGTAGGTCGCGAAACAATTGTCTCGGAGAGGTCCGGAGCCCTGAGAACCTGGGCGGCCCTGGGCCGTGGAGGCGCTCAGGGACCGATGACCAGACCCGATCAGTCGTTGCCGGGTGGCGTCGTCGTCGGTGGCGGAGGCTTCCTTGAGCACCCCGACAAAGGCCACCACGTCGACCGCGCCCTCGACGGCAGCAGCGGGTGGCGGGTTCGTGTCGACGATCCTGCCCACCAGTGCCGGATCCGGCGTGCCGGTGTTCTCCTGAATCAGGTTCACCCTGACTCCGGTGTCGGTCTCGAACGAGCGGACTATCTCCAGGGCCTCATCGAAGGTCAGCCCGATGAGATTGGGCAGGGCACCGGTCGGGATCTCGCCGGTCGAGACGAAGATGGTGACGAAGGAGCCCTGCCTGACTGTGGATCCACCGCCAGGCGCCTGGTTGACCACGACGCCTTCCGGCTCCAGCGATGGCACTTCCTCGACAGAAGCATTCAGCTTGGCCTCTCTCAACTCGGCTTCCGCGTCGTCCTCGGACAGTCCGATGACATCGGGCACGGTCGTGGGCGGCGGAACCAGCCATTTGTCGATGTTGCCTGGCTCCGGGGGAAAGTCGGTGACCGGGAGACCGGCATGGACGTAGGTCATGAACTCGGCCCAGATTGGCGCGGGCACCGAGCCTCCGAAGACACGGTCGTATTGCTGGCCGTTGATGGTGACGTTCTTCGAGGGGCACCTGCTGGGCCTCGTATCCCACCCACACCGCGGTGCTGTACTCCGGTGTGTACCCGACGTACCAGGCATCGAGATAGCTCTGATGGGTGCCGGTCTTGCCGCCTTGGGGGATCCCGATATTGGCGCGAGGGGCGGTGCCCGAGACCGGAACGATCTTCAGGGCACGGTTGGCGGCGGCAAAGATGGCCGGGTCGGCGACCTGTGTCGTTTCGGGCTTGTGCTCGTAGATGGTCTCTCCGGCGCTGTTGACGATCTTGGCGACGATGTAGTCATCGGCGTGCATCCCGTATGTGGCGAAGTTCGAGTAGGCGTTCGCCATCTCCTTGGTGCTCACCGCCGAGCTGCCGAGGACGATGGAGAGCACGGGGTCGAGTGCCGACTCGTCGATGCCCATGCGTTTGGCGACATCGACGATCTTCTCGGGGCCGACTTCGAGCGACAGCTGGGCGTAGACGGCGTTCACCGAGTTGTACGTGGCCTCGGCCAGGTCGATGACCCCGAACGAGGCTCCGGCGTTGCGAACGGTCCAGATGTTGGAGCCGTTGGGGGCGCAGGGGAAGGGGCACTCGATCTTGATCGGGCTCTTGCCACTCCAGCTGTGACCCATGGTGAAGCCGTTCTCCAAGGCGGCGACGAGACCGAACGGTTTGAAGGACGATCCGGGGTTGCGTCGGCCCTGGACGGCGAGGTCGAACTGGGAGAACTCGAAGGGGAGGCCCGATGCCATGACCTTGACCGCGCCGGTCCAGTTGTCGGTCATGGTCATGGCCCCGGTGGGTACGCACGAGTGGGTCTCGGCGTACCTGGCGAGGAAGTCGTCGGTCTCCTCAGTGAGGATCTCGCGGCACTTGGCGAGATTCTCTTCGTACGGCGGCAAGGGAAGCCAGGCGGCCAGGATCTCGTTTGCCTTTTTCTGCAGCTCGAGGTCGATGGAGGTGTAGACCTGGAGACCGCCGCCACCCTCACACGCGACATCGTCGGCCGGACAGCCGAACACCGCCTTCTTCCGCTCCTCGGGTGTGTCGCCGAGGAATTCGAACTCGGGGTCGTTGAGCAGCTGGCGTTTGACCTCTGCGACGACGTGGTCGGCCTGCCCGCGGCGCAGGGGGGCCTCGATCACTCCGATGGGCTCGTCGGCGGCAGCTTTGGCTTGGGCCTCGGTGACCCAGCCGTTCTCTTGCATCTCCCGGATGACTTCGTCCCGCCGCTCCAGGGTCAGCTCAGGTCGATTGCGCGGGTTGTAGAGGGACGGGTTGCGGACCATGACCGCCAGCGTCGCCGCCTCGGCGATGGTGAGCCGGTCCATCGGCTTGTTGAAGAACTCCTCGGATGCGGTCTTGACCCCGTAGGCGCCGGCCCCGAAATACACCGAGTTCATGTAGAACTCGAGGATCCGCTCCTTGGGGAACCGTCGTTCGACCTCCGCGGAGACGAAGGCCTCGGTGATCTTGCGCTGGATGCTCACCTCGGTCCCGACGAAGGCGTTCTTGACGACCTGCTGGGTGATCGTCGAGCCACCACGGGTGCGGTCGGTGATCAGGTTGTCGATGGCGGCAGAGACGATGGCCGAGAAATCGATTCCCTCGTGCTCGAAGAACTCGCTGTCTTCGGCGGCGAGGATGGCGTAGACGAGGGTCTCCGGCACGTCCTTGTAGGCGACGGGCTCGGAATTGCGCCCGTCGTGGAGCTCGGCGAGGACCTCACCAGAGTCGGCGTAGATCCGGCTGACCCGACTCAGATCGGGAAGGGTGAGCTCCATCGACTGGGTATCCGGCACCCATTCGTTCTTCACCCCTTCGAACGTGCCGTATGCCGAATTGGCGCCGAGAAACGCGAAGAGCCCCACCCATCCGGAGAGGAGCAGGGAGATCGAGATGAGCGTGGCAAGGGCGCCGAACCATCGGCCGCGCCGTTCCCGCGCCTCTATTTGGTGGATCAGCGCTTTTCTGGCCATTGAGAGAGATGGACGTCGTGGTCGTCCCGCGAGTTCCCGATCTACACCGACGGGAACGATGCAAGGATACCCGGAACATGGAGCAAAACCGTCGCACTACCAGTGACATCGAGATTCGGGTGGTGCACGACGAGCCTGGAGACCCCGCGGCAATCGGTGATCCCGGGGAGTTCCCCTACACCCGAGGGCCGCATCCGACCATGTACCGGGGCCGTCTCTGGACTATGCGCCAGTACGCAGGGTTCGGCACGGCAGACCAGACCAACCAGCGATTCCGCGACCTGCTCGATGCCGGCCAAACCGGATTGAGTGTCGCTTTCGACCTCCCCACTCAAATGGGTCTTGACTCCGACGATCCGCTGGCGGCGGGCGAGGTCGGAAAGGTCGGGGTTGCTATCGACACCATCGACGACATGCGGAGGCTGCTCGCCGGAATCCCACTCGATCAGGTGTCGACATCGATGACGATCAATTCCACAGCAGCCATGCTCCTGCTCATGTATCAGCTGGTGGCCGAAGAACAGGGCATCGACCCGGCTCAGCTCAGGGGCACGATCCAGAACGACATCCTCAAGGAGTATGTAGCCCGAGGCACCTATGTCTATCCACCCCGCCCCTCGATGCGGCTCGTCACCGATGTGTTCGCCTACGCAGCCGCCGAGCTGCCGCAATGGAACCCGATCTCGATCAGCGGTTACCACATCCGTGAAGCAGGGTCGACCGCCGCCCAGGAGCTGGCCTTCACCATCGCCAATGGGCTCGCCTATGTCCGTGCGGCGATAGACGCGGGTCTCGAAGTGGACGCATTTGCCCCCCGCCTCTCGTTTTTCTGGAACGGGCACAACGAGTTCTTCGAGGAGATCGCCAAGTACCGCGCCGGCCGGCGCCTCTGGGCCAGGCTGATGCGGGACGAGATCGGCGCCAAGGACCCGAAGAGCTGGGCGATGCGTTTCCACACCCAGACCGCTGGCTCCACCCTCACCGCCCAGCAGCCGCTCAACAACGTGGTTCGGACCACGATCCAGGCACTCGCCGCCGTCCTCGGCGGCACACAGTCGCTTCACACGAACTCGTATGACGAGGCCCTGGGGCTGCCGACCGATGAGTCGGCCCTCCTCGCCCTCCGCACCCAACAGGTGATCGCTCATGAGTCCGGGGTCGCCGACACCGTGGACCCCCTGGCCGGGTCCTACTTCGTGGAGTACCTGACCGATCGGCTCGAGGAGGCGGCACAGTCGTTGCTGACTCAGATCGAGGACATGGGTGGCGCGGTGGCGGCCATCGAAGAAGGCTGGATGCAGGCCCAGATAGAGGACGCCGCGTACGCAGAGGCACGACGTCAGGCAGACGGAACCGGCGTCGTAGTCGGGGTGAACCGATACTCCACCGGCGGTGGTGAGGCCATCCCTGTCCTCGAGGTCGACCCTGGCCTCGAGGAGGAGCAGCGGAGACGCTTGTCCGGATGGCGCGCCGCGCGCGACGAGCCGGCCGTGGAGTCAGCCCTGGCCGAACTACAGGACCAGGCGGGAGGGAACGGCAACCTCCTCACGCCGATGAAGGATGCCTTGCGCCACGGGGCCACCGTCGGCGAGGTGTCCAATCGTCTGCGGGCCGAGTTCGGTGTCTACCGTCCGGCATGAAGACCAAGGAATGAGATGAGCGACACGAGGAGACATCTGGCCATCATCGGGGGCGGCCCGGCCGGGACCCAGGCCGCCACTACGGCGGCGTCGAAAGGGGGAAGGGTCACGCTGATCGAGAGGGAGATCGTCGGCGGCGCCGCACATCTCTGGGACTGCATTCCTTCGAAGACCATGGCGGCAAGCGCCCTCCGCCACTCGTCGATACGCAATGCCGCCCAGCTCGGGCTTGCCACCGAGCCCACACGGGTCGACACCGGTGTGTTGGCAGCCCGGATCAAGGCCATAACCGGGGACATCAACCGCAACTGGCTGGAACTGCTCGAGTCGCAGTCGGTGGAGGTGATCTACGGCGAAGGCCGATTCGTATCGGATCGGGAACTCGTGGTCGAGACCGGCTCGGGTGAGCGTCGTGTCGCGTTCGATCGGGCGATGGTCTCCACCGGTTCGTCGCCCCGCATCCCCGAGTGGGCCCCGGTCGACGGAGAAAGGGTGCTCACGACGCGGCACTGTTACGACATGGTCGACGTCCCCGAGCACATCGTGATCATCGGTTCCGGTGTCACCGGGGTGGAGTTCACCCACATCTTCGAGAGCCTGGGATCGAAGGTGAGCCTCGTCGTTTCCCGTCGTCAGATCCTGCCCCACCGGGACGCCGAGGTCGCCGCAGTACTCGAAGAGGACTTCCTGGAGCGTGGTGTGCATCTCGCCATCGGGGCGAGGGCCGAGAAAATCGATCTGGATGGGACGGGGGTCTCGGTCTTCTGTGATGACGGGCGGGTGCTGCGCGGTTCACATGCGCTGCTCGCAGTCGGCTCCGTCCCTCTGACCGAGGGCATCGGTCTCGACGCGGCCGGGGTGGTAGCCAAGGATGGTTACGTCGATGTCGACGAGTATCAACGAACGTCGGCTCCACACATCTACGCCGCCGGCGACGTCACCGGTCAGATGCCCCTCTCATCCGTGGCTTCTATGCAAGGGCGGAAGATCGCTCGTCACGCCCTGGACCTGCCGGTGACGCCTCTCGACTACTCCAAGGTCGCCGAGGCCATATTCACCGAGCCCGAGATCGCCTCGGTGGGGCTGGTCGATGTGGAAGCAGCGGCCCAGGGCCGCAAGGTGCGGACGATGAAGGTGCCTTTCGCCGCCAATGCCCGCTCCGTTCTCCAGCATTTCACGAGAGGCTTCGTCAAGCTGACGTCCGACCCGGCCACGGGTGTCGTTCTGGGCGGAACCATCGTTGGCCACCGCGCTTCAGAGCTCATTGGTGTTCTCACCCTCGCTGTTCAGGCGGACGTCACTGTCAAGGAGCTCGTCGAGACACTGATGGTCCACCCCTCGATGATGGAAGCCATTTCCGACGCCGCCGAATAGATACCTGTTGGCAGTCGGGGCGCTTACTTCACGATGGCAATGACCTGACCCGGCGTCACGGTGTCACCGGGCTGGACCCTGAGGTCGACGACTTCGCCGGTGGCTGGTGACCGAACCTCGTTCTCCATCTTCATGGCCTCGAGGACGCAGATCGGGTCGCCCTCGCTCACCGCGGCCCCAGCGGCGACATGGACCTTTACGATCGTGCCCTGCATTGGCGCGGTGATCATCCCATCGGACGCCGACCCGGGGCCGGTCAGCTGGAGCTTGGGTGGCCTCCTGCGGATGCTGCCGGTCAGGGGTTCCGGCGCCCAATAGCTCACGGCGAAGCGACGACCCCCCACCTCGACGGTGATGTCACGCCGGGACAGGCTCTCCTCCTCCGGGAGCGACGGGGTGGCCTCGGGACCGCCTCCCCCCAGGTCCACGTTCTCCTCCATCCATCTGGTGTGGTGTTTCCCGTTGATGAAGTCGGGGTGATTGAGCACTGCCAGATGGGCGGGGATCGTCGACGCCACGCCGGTCACCCGGAATTCCTCCAAAGCCCGTCTGCCCTTCTGGATGGCACGGGCTCTGTCTGGGGCCCACACGACGAGCTTGGCCATCAGATTGTCGTAGTACTGGGAGACATTGGTGCCGGGTCTGATCCAGGAATCGACCCTGACGCCAGGCCCGGCGGGCTCCTGCCACTCCACCACCTGGCCGGGCGTGGGGAGGAACTGGTTGTAGGGGTCCTCGGCGTTGATCCGGAACTCGATGGCGTGCCCTCTGGGCTCGACGGCATCGATGGTCAGTTCCTCTCCGGTCGCGATCCTGAGTTGCCACTCGACCAGGTCGTGTCCAGTGACCATCTCGGTGATGGTGTGCTCGACCTGGAGACGGGTGTTCATCTCGAGGAAGTAGAACTCCCCGGAGCGATCGACCAGGAACTCCACGGTCCCAGCATTCACGTATCCGCATGACTTGCCCGCGGCCAATGCGGCCCGGCCCAGGGCCCGGCGCTGCTTGATGGTCAAGCCCGGGGAGGGGGTCTCTTCGATCAGTTTCTGATGCCGCCGCTGCACGGAACAGTCCCGCTCGCCGAGAAAGAGCCCCTTGCCCTGGCTGTCGTAGAGGACCTGCGCCTCGACGTGCCGGGGTTCTTCGAGGTACTTCTCGACATACACCTCCGGGTTCCCGAAATAGGCATCGGCCTCACGTCGGGCGCCTTCGAACGCATCGTCCAGCTCATCGGGCCCCCGAACGACCCGCAAACCCTTCCCGCCACCGCCGTGAGCGGCCTTGATCGCGACCGGGTAGCCGAACTGCGCGGCGAGGGTGGCGACTTGCCCGACAGAGGTGACCGGCTCGGTGACGCCGGGCACCGTCGGCACGCCGAACTTCTCGGCATTTCGTCTCGAGGTGATCTTGTCACCCATGGCCTCGATGGCGCTGGCCGGAGGGCCGACCCACACGATTCCCGCGTCGGTGACCGCCCCCGCAAACCGGGCATTCTCGGAGAGGAACCCGTAACCGGGGTGAATGGCCTCGGCGCCCGAGTCATGGGCGATCTGGAGGATCCTTTGTTGATTCAAATAGCTATCGGCTGCCGGCGCGGGGCCGGCATTCCATGCCTCGTCGGCCAGGTCGACATGAAGGGCGTCGCGATCCAATTCCGAATACACGGCAATGGTGCGAATGCCCATCTCTCGGGCCGTGCGGATCACCCGGACCGCGATCTCGCCGCGATTGGCGACGAGGAGGCTTTTAATCACTGAGGACCGTTTCCGTGCTTCTTCGGGGGGAGGGTTTCTCGCTTGGTGCGGAGGACCTCGAGAGCTCGGACCAGTTTGTAACGGGTCTCACGAGGCTCGATCACCTCGTCGACGAGGCCGAGCTCGGCTGCCACATAGGGGTTGTTGAACCTCTCCTCGTAGTCGGCGATGAGGTCCGAGCGCGCCTTGTCCGGTTCCTTGGTGGCGCTGATCTCTCGGCGATGGATGATGTTCACTGCACCCTGAGCCCCCATCACCGCGATCTCGGCCGACGGCCAGGCGAAGACCAGGTCCGCCCGTATCCCGCGGGCGTTCATGACCAGGTAGGCGCCGCCATATGCCTTTCGGGTGATGACCGTGATCCGGGGCACTGTCGCCTCGCAGTACGCGTACAAGAGCTTCGCCCCGTGACGGATTATCCCGTGATGTTCCTGCTCGACGCCGGGGAGAAAGCCGGGGACGTCGACAAAGGTGATGATTGGGATGTTGAAGGCGTCGCAGAAGCGGACGAATCTCGCCGCCTTCTCTGACGCCTCGATGTCGAGCGTGCCCGCGAGGATCGCAGGCTGGTTCGCCACGACCCCGACTGTGTGCCCGTCCAGTCGCCCAAACCCCACCACGATGTTCTTTGCCCACATCTCGTGCACCTCGAGGAACTCACCCCCATCGAGGATGATCTCCACCAGTTCCACCATGTCGTATGGCTGGTTTGCCGAATCGGGGATCATCGAGTCCAGGGAGTCGTCGATGCGATCGGGGCGATCGGTAGGGGCGAAATAGGGCGGAAGCTCCATGTTGTTGCGGGGTAGGTATGACATGAGGTACCGCACCGCTTCGAGCGCATCGATTCCGCTCGGATAGACGAAATGAGTGACGCCGGACTTCGAGGCATGAGTCGCTGCTCCGCCCAACTCTTCCATCGTCACCTCCTCACCGGTCACCGCCTTGATGACGTCGGGCCCGGTGATGAACATGTGGCTGGTCTGGTCCACCTGGAACACGAAGTCGGTGAGGGCGGGGGAGTAGACCGCCCCTCCGGCGCACGGTCCCATGATGACCGAGATCTGGGGGATGACCCCAGACGCTCTCACGTTGCGCTCGAAGATCCGCCCATACCCGTCGAGGGAGGCGATCCCTTCCTGAATGCGCGCTCCACCCGAGTCCTTGAGACCGATCACCGGGGTTCCGGTGTCGAGAGCCATGTCGAGCACCTTGCAGATCTTGTCAGCGACAACCTTGCTCAGGCTGCCGCCAAAAACGGTGAAGTCCTCGGCGAAGACGAAGACGGGGCGGCCATCGATGGTTCCGTGCCCGGTGACGACTGCGTCGCCGAGAGGGCGCTTGTCCTCGATGCCGAACCCCGAAGACTGATGCCGGACGAACTGATCGATCTCCTGGAAGGAGCCCTTGTCCAGCAATGCATCCAACCGCTCTCGGGCCGTCAGTTTGCCCTGCTCGTGCTGGCGCGCGATGGCTCGCTGACTTCCGGCATGCAGGGCCTCTTCGCGAAGCTCTCTGAGTCGCTCGATTCGCGCCTCGGTCCCCAAAACTCCTCCGTAACCTCACACATTCCGACTCGTCAGGAGACGAGATGGCTACACCCTATTTGCAATTGTGGGCGGAGGAGGTCCCATCCACACAGGACCTCGCCCGCTCTGAACTCGGCGCTCTACCGGTGCTCGTAGCTGCCGAGCGACAAACGGCCGGTCGAGGGAGGGGAGGAGCGGCATGGTTGTCAGCGCCTCGTGCCCTCGCGGTCTCGCTCGCCTTCCGACCCTCTGATGACGACCTACGCCCCTTCTCATTGATGGCAGGCGTGGCGGCAGCCCGTGTCCTGAAAAATGTCGGTCTGAAATGGCCCAACGACTTGATGTCCGATGGAGCCAAGGTGGGGGGGATCCTCGTAGAGCGCGCCGACGAACTGGTGGTCGGGATGGGGGTCAACCTCTGGTGGCCCGATGCCCCCGAAGGGATCGGCGCGCTCCACGATGCCGATCCCGGCGCCCTGCTGCACGCTCGGATCGCCGGGATGTGGGCGGCCGAGTTGATGCGTCTCGTCGATACTGACCATTGGCCGCTCGATGAGTATCGGTCACTTTGCTCCACGCTGGGAAAAACGATCTCGTGGGAGCCTGATGGCCAAGGGACGGCGGTCGACGTCGCCGGGGACGGGGGTCTTGTGGTGGAAGTCTCCGGCGGGAGGCAGACCCTTACCTCAGGCGCGATCAAGCACCTGCGCCACTAGCCGAGATCGACTTCGATCGCAGCCGGCAGCGTCGTCTTGAAGAAATCGACGAGCCGTGGGTAGGCGTCGGCGGAGGCGTCGGCGCTGTAACCATCGGCCTCGTCATCGAGGAACGAGTGCCCTGCTCCCTCGTAGAAGAGCCACTGTCCGTGGTCGTTCCGCCGTTGCGCCTCGTCGACAGAGGATGGTGCGATCAGCTCGTCCTCCGTTCCGTAGAGCCCGAGGACCGGCACCGGGAGGTTGTCGAGATAGGTGGCCACCTGGTACTCACGGTCTTCGTCGCCCGTGAGGGGGGTGTAGGCGACAGCCACCGATTTCACCCAAGCCCTGGTCGAGGCGCTGACGATGGCGAATCGTCCCCCGACGTCGAGACCGAGGACCCCGAGATCACCGCTGACGGCCCAGCTGACGTCATCGGACACGATGAATTCCTGGATCTCATCGAGGTCCAGCAATGCCCGCCGGTCGGGCAGTGCTTCGTAGGCCTCGTGCGGATCGCCCTTGTGGCGGTAGGGGTCGATCCCGATGGCGGCGACTCCCCAACGGGCGAACATGCGGCACATGCTCTTCTCGAACCCGGACAAGCCGGCGAGAGTCGGTAGCACGAGGACGACGGGGAACCGACCGGCGACGTCCGGCCGGGCGAGGTACTGCGTGCGGAGACTGGACCCGATGGGCAAGGGCCAGCCCCCGTACATGATCGGGTGGGTTCCTTCGTGTGCCAGTACCGCCATCGGCGGGCAGATTAGGCCGGCCGAGTGATCCGGGGATTGCCAGAATTACGAGGAACCCCTGCCTAGCCTGAAGACGTCTCACCCGACGATGTCCTCATCCTCCCCACGACACCTTGCGCCCCGTCGCGGGCTGCCCAAATGGCTGAAGATCACGATCCTCGGCCTGTTGTTGGCGACCACGCTCGGCGCATTGGCCATTTTCTGGGCCTTGAACACCGGCCAGGGCGCGCTCGCCCTGGCCAAGAGCGACGAAGAGGTCGTCGGCGAGCTCAGTGCGGCCGACGGCGACACATTGACTTTCCTCGTCGTCGGGAGTGACTCACGCGAACGCCTGGATGACCTCGCCTTTTTCGGCCGGTCAGCCGGGGAGCGGGGGGACGTGATCATGCTCGTCCATCTCGATCAGGCGACCGGTGAGGCACGGATGCTCTCGATTCCCCGGGATCTGTGGGTGGACATCCCGGGCAATGGTGAGGGCAAGATCAACGCGGCCTATTCGTATGGAGGGCCCGTCACTCATGGTCAAAACCATCCGGGAAAATCTCGGGATCGAGGTCAACCACTATGTAGAGGTCGACTTCGTCGGGTTCATCGAGATGGTCGACGAGTTGGGTGGAATCGAGATGACCTTCCCCTACCCGGCCCGTGATGCCAAATCCGGGCTCGATGTCGAGGCCGGCAACCAAACACTCGACGGCGAGCAAGCACTCGCCTTCGCCCGCTCCCGAAAGTATGAGGAATATCAGAACGACTCATGGGTGAGCGTCGATGCCAGCGACCTCGGACGGACTCACCGGCAACAGGAAGTAGTCCGGGCGATCCTCACCGAGCTGAGAACCCCGGCTTCGATCGCTGAGGCGGGACAAATCGCAGGCTCTCTGGCAGAACACATGACAGTCGATGCTGCCCTTGCCGCCACCTCGGTCGCCTCCCTGGCGTGGGACTTCCGTGGCCTGGTGACAGGCAGCATCGATGGCCAGACGCTGCCGGTCTTCGGTGACACGGTCAACGGCGCCTCCGTGGTGATGGCGGCCGAGCCGGAGGCATCGGCGACGATCGATGGCTTCCTGTCCGGCGTCGAGACCGTCGATTCCGCACCATTGCGTGTTCAGGTGTTGAACGGCAATGGCATTGCCGGCGCCGCCTCAGCCATGTCAGAAAGGCTCGCCGGGTCGGGGATCGAGATCGCCGGCGTCGGCAATGCCGGGGCGAGGGACTACGCCACCACGACGATCGTCGTCCCCGATGGCAGTACCGCAGGGGATCAGATCGTCGGGCAGATCGGTTTCGGTGTAGTTCAGACCGGTGCCGTCGATAACGGGTATGACGCCGTTGTGATCGTCGGTGCCGACGCCTCCTGATCGCAACGCGCACCGATCTACCATGGGGGTTCAATGGATATCGCAATAATTGGGGCCGGCTACGTCGGTCTCGTAACGGGAGGTGGGCTCGCCAACCTGGGTCACCGAGTGCGTCTTGGCGAGGCCAATGCAGAGCGAGTCGAGCTCCTGCGCAAGGGCGGGGTGCCCATCTACGAGCAGGGGTTGCCGGACCTCCTGTCACATGCCACCGAGCGCGGTCTTCTCAGCTTCCACACCTCCAACAAAGACGCAGTCGATGGCGCCGGGTTTGTCTTTCTCGCCCTTCCCACCCCCGAGGGGGACGATGGCCGGGCTGACCTCAAATATGTTCATGCGGTAGTGGACGAGCTGGCCAACGAAGTCGATGAGGACACGATCTTCGTCGTCAAATCAACCGTCCCTCCGGGCACGGTTGCATCGCTACGGAAGCGGCTGGCCGACCTCGGCAGCCCGGCACGCATCGTTTCCCACCCGGAGTTCCTCCGTGAGGGCAAGGCGGTTGACGATTTCCTCGAGCCTGATCGCATCGTGGTCGGCGCATGGGATGAGGCCGATGCACGAGCCGTGGCTGATCTCTACCGGAGCCTCGATGCGTCGGTTGTCATCACCGATCCAACGTCTGCCGAGATGATCAAATACGCCTCCAACGCCTACCTCGCCGCGAGGCTCACCTTTGTCAACACCCTGTCCAATGTTTGTGAGGCTGTTGGCGCCGACATCCTCGACGTTGTCAAGGGTCTGGGGATGGATCATCGTGTCGGTCCTCATTTCCTCCAACCTGGGCCTGGATACGGCGGCTCATGTTTCCCGAAGGACACTCAGGCCCTGATCGCGGTAGCCCAGGACGCCGGCTATGACTTCGAGTTGCTTCGAGCGGTCATCGAGGCCGACGAGGAACAGCGCCGTCGGGTCGCCGACAAGGTTCGACAGGCCGCCGGTGGTGGCCTGCGAGGGCGCCGTGTCGGAATGTGGGGTGTCGCCTTCAAGGCCGGCACCGACGACGTCCGCGAGTCGCCCGCCGTGCGCATCGCCTCCCTGCTCCAGGCCGACGGCGCCGAGGTGGTGGCCTACGACCCCGAAGCGACGACTGATCTGCTGACAATGGCACCAGATCCGATCGCGGCGGTGACCGAGGCCGACGTGCTGCTCATCGCCACCGAGTGGCCTGAGTTCCTGACGGTGAACATGGCTGAGGTGTCCAAGGTGATGCGAGGACACCGCGTGGTCGATGCCGCGCAACATCCTCGACCCGAAGAAGGTTCGGTCGGTCGGTCTCGACTACTGGGGTCTAGGTCGTCCGGGGGCATAGCCGCTCCCGACTCCAGGCCCCGGATCACCGGAACATGTCCTCCGCTGGTGCCCTGACCAGATCCGAGCCCCGACCCTCGCCCCGTGGACCCTCGTAACCACGGATGAGCGCGGCGGGGATCCCATCCGCCTTCCCCATCACGAGATCGGCCGCGGCGGCGAGCTCGTCGGCTACTGCGATTTCGGTGACCTCGAGCTCACGGCCTGCCCAGTCTTTCGTGCCCTTCAGGTCGATCACCGCTTGGAGGCCTGACACACCGATTGCGATGTCGGTCAGCCCGCGCCGCCAGGGTCGCCCGAAAGTGTCGGAGATGATGACTGGGATGTCGACGCCGAAGCTGTGTTGGAGACGGACCCTGATCCGGTGGGCCGATCGATCCGGGTCCTCAGGAAGGAGGATCATGGTTCCCGACTCGGCATTCGACCGGTCGATGCCGGCATTGGCACAGATGAACCCGTGCTGGGTCTCGGCGATGATCAGGTTGCCCCGTCGTCTCACCACAGAGACCGCTTCAGATTCGACCAGGGTGCGTTTGAACTCCTCCTCGTCGCCTTCGATGGTGACAACCCTTCCTTCTGCCTTGGAGACGATCTTGTGGGTGACCACCACCACGTCCCCGCCTTTGGGGGTCAGGGGCGCGAGTGCAGTGGCGAGGATGTCGGTGAGCTCGTCACCTGGACGAACGGCGCCGATCCCGGTCAGTGGAATGATCTGAAGGGTCACAGGCCCAGTATCGCCCGGGCCAGCCTCGCCGCATACCCCGTGTCGGTGATTCGGGTCTCCATCGCCACGATGCCGACACCCTCGACCTCACCCACGTCGCCATTGTCCGTGACATCGACCACGAGCGTGTCGATGAGACCGTCGTAAGAGGCGAGCACCGCGCTCGAACCAGATCCGAGACCCAGATCGGCCATCACCACGTCAGCCGGGCCTTTGAGGGTGCGACCTCCAATCAGCGGGCTGATCGCGATCACTTTGGGGTGACGTCGGATTGCCTGTTCGATCGCCTCGATGGCGAGTATCGGCCAGATGGACAGTGGGGGATTGGAGGGTCCGATGACCAACACGTCGGCGCCGTCGAGTGCCTCGAGCACCCCCGGCGCCGGCGTTGCGTCTTGGGCACCGGCAAATTCGAGCTTGCCCACGTGATCCCGATGACCTCGATCGACGAAATACTCCCGGAAGGTCAGCGTGATCCCATCTGTGGTAGTGACCATGGTCCGGATCGGTTCGTCGGATGCGGGGAGAACCCTGGACTGGATACCGAAACCGGCGCGGACCGAGTCGGTCACCTCGGTCAATGTTTCGCCCTGCGCAATGCGGTGGCTGCGATAGATCTTGAGAGCCAAGTCGAGATCGCCGAGTTGAAATCCATTGTCGACGCCGAATCGGGCAAGCTCGCTGTTTGCGCGGAAGGTGTCATCAGCACGTCCCCAGCCATGCGGTCCCTCGACTCCTGCCAGGGTGTAAACCACGGTGTCGAGGTCGGGCGACAGATGCAGTCCGTGAAGGAGGAGGTCGTCTCCGACATTCACCACGACCGTGAGATCGACGTCAGGCAGCGCATCGATGCCACGTGCAAGACGGGCGCCACCGACGCCTCCGGAAAGCTCAACGACCCTGGTCACGACTCTCGATATTGCTCAGTGACGCGCTCCGGTTCACAATGTCCTCCCGCATGACAAGTGCTTCAGCTCCGCAGATCGCGGACGAATCGACACCCCTGGTGCCACCGGACGCGCCCCGCGTGAAGGTGATCGTCACCCTGGTGGAGGGCGCCGACCTCCAGGCGGCCCTGGCCACCGTGGACCGGCAAGTCTACGAAGGCATCCACGAGGTGGTGGTGATCGGCGAGGCAAACGGCGACTTGCCGGGCCGGGTGACCCGGATGGCAACGCTGGAAGAGGCGATCGCGGTGACCGGGGCCGAAGTCGACTATCTCTGGATTCTGCACTCCGATGCGAGGCCCCGACCCGACGCGCTCGCAGCGCTCGTGTCGGAGCTAGACCGGAACGAAGCTTCGCTCGGGGGGTCGAAGCTGCTCCTGGCGGGGACGCGGGACGAGTTGGAGTCGATAGGCAGCGCCACCGACGTGTTCGGAGACCCCTACACCGGGCTCGACGAAGGGGAGATCGACCTTCAGCAGTACGACGTGGTCCGTGAAGTGGCCTTCGTCTCGTCTGTATCGATGCTGGTGCGGCGGGACCTCGCTCAGGGGCTGCGCGGCCTCGACGAGCTCCTCGAGCCTGTTGCTGCCGGGCTCGACTTCTCCCAGAGGGCACGTCTGGCCGGGGGACGGGTGATAACCGTCCCGTCATCGGAGGTCTATCACCAGGCACGATGCGAGGAGAGAGTCGGCGGGTGGAAAGAGGAAGCGGGACGGCTCAGAGCAATGCTCAAGGCCTATCGACCCATCACTCTTCTCTGGGTCGTCCCCTTCGAGATACTCGTATCGGTCATCGACTCCTTGGCGAACCTGCTCCTCCTTCGCTGGAAGGTGGGGGCCGCCACCTGATGTCGTGGCTCTGGAACATCTGGCATTTGCCTTCGACGATTGGCGAGCGTCGCCGCTTCCGACAGGTTCGTGCCGTAGGGGACGAGGAGCTTTTCAGGTTCCAGTCCAGGGGATCGGTCCGGCTGCGCGAGGTTGGCTCGGAGCTGACCGATCGAGTGCTCTCCGTCTTCGACGACGACCAGGCGCTGGCTCGTGGCACCCGCAGGATCTGGTCGAGCCCCGGCATCTGGGGCGCACTGCTCGCCGCGGCCGTGGTCGTCGTCGCCTCTTGGTCGATCTTTCTGAACGGGGTGCCCAACTCGGGTTTCAGCTTTCCGTTCGAGCCGCCGACGGTGGCACTGGACCGGTTTCTGGCAGGGTGGAACGACTCCGGGCTGGGCACGGCGGATGCGGTGCACCCGTCCACCGGGTTCACAGGGCTCATCTCCCTCGTCTGGTTCGGCGCCGAGGGCGCCGCCCGGACGATCGCCACCATCGTGTTCGCTGTGTTGGGGGTTCTCGGAATGGGGCGGCTTGCCGGCCGTCTCGGATTCCGAGGGCCCGGCCGTTATCTCTCCGGCCTCGTACTCCTGGCCGGTCCGGGCACAGCGATCATCGCCGGCGTCGGGTCGTGGCTGGCCCTCGGTGCGGCCGCACTGCTGCCCTGGGCAGTTCGGGCGGTGATCCTCCATCCCGATGATCGGGGGAGGCACTGGATGACCCACATCGGGTGGGCCCTTCTCTGGGCAATGCTGCTCATCGCCGTCTCGCCGGTGCTGGGTGTGGTCGCAATCGTCGCCGCGGTCCTCTGGCGTCTGGTAGGCGGGAGCCGTTCGTCGCTTCGTCTCGGTCTGGTCACTCTCTTGGCAGGCGTCGTCGCCGTGGGGTTCTTATACGACGACCAGGGCTGGCTGCTCGATTTCGATCGCAGGCTGGGCCTGATCGTCCCCGATTGGTGGCCGGTCCTCATCGCCGTCACTGCCGTGCCGCTGATGCTCGTCGAGGGCCGTACCCGCCGTCTCGGCCTCTTCGGAGCACTGATCGGTCTGGGCGGTCTGCTTGTTGCTCGCCTGCCACTCGGCGGGCCGGGGGTGGAGGAGGCGGCTTTGGTTCTCGCCTCGTTCGGCTCGGCGATCCTGGTTGCCGCCGCCCTCGACCGTCTCAGCATCGAGCCCCGCCGACTGCTCGCGGCGATCGCCGCCTTCGTCATGCTCCTCCTCTCCGCCGGGGAGCTGGTCAACGGCCGCCTGGGGCTCCCATCTGGAGATGTCAACGAGCGATATGCCTTTGCCTCGACCCTGGCCGATCCGGGAAGCCCTGGGCGAGTGCTCGTGATCTCCTCGGATCGAAGCCTCATCCCGGGTGAGGCTCGGCCGGGCCCTGGAATCTGGTACCGGATCCTCGACGGTCAGGGGACGTCTCTCGATGAGGTCTGGCTGCCGGAACCTCAGGCCGGGGATGTCCAGCTCGCAGATGCAATCGACCGAATCGCCAGCGGCACCGACCTGCGCCCCGGGGCGTTGCTGGCGCCGTTCGCCGTCGACTGGGTAGTCGTTGAGGGGGTCGAAACACCCTTGGACTCGATCCTGGACTCCCAGGTGGACCTCACTCCAACCCCGCTGCTCACCGGGGCGAAGGTGTTCGAAAACCCGCACTCTGAATCGCTGGCGGGGGTGGAGGACGGCGTTGTCTGGCACCGAGACGGAACCGCCTTCGCGGGTGAGGCATCTTCGAGCCCTGTTGCGATCAGGGTCAACTATTCGGGTGGGTGGGCGCCGCAGCCGGAGCAGGTCGACTGGTTCACCAACGTGTCGGCGGTGGAAGGGCGGGCCCTCTTCTCGGCGACCGGGTACCTGTCCTACGCGCCTTACGCGGCCGCCGGTCTTCTCCTCCTGGCGCTCGGCCTCATCGCATGGGGGAGGGCGCGGCGATGACCAAGGCACTCCTGGCCGTCTGGTGACCGCCCTCACCGTCGGGGTGCTGCTCATCCCCAGCCCAGAGCAGCCCCAGGCCAACGAGGTGGCTGCAGTCGACCCGCCTGCTGTCGCGGTGTGCGCGGTGGAGGAGGGGAGTGGCCGGACCACGACGATCGGAATCGCGTCCGGCATCAACGGCGACGGCCGGTTCACCGCGTTTGCCGCCGGCGTGTCGGCCGGCTCGACGACGTTCTCGACAGGGGCCTCTGGCTCGGCGGCGATCCCGATCGCCGAGATCGCTCCCCTGGGCACCGGCGCCGGTCTCGCCGAGTTGCCCGGGCAGGACGTGGCGGCCGCATCCGTGCTCGTGGGAGCCCAAACCGTCGCTGTCGAGGCGTGTCTCCCCACGCCCGTGCGGCAGACATTGCTCGCAGGTGGGTCCACGGTGAGTGGCGAGCGGTTCCAGGTTCAACTGATGAACCCGTATGCCGGTGAGGCAGTTGTCGATCTGATCGTCCAGTCAGAGTCTGGTCTCGAGGCTGCTCCGCAATTGCGGGGGATCTTGGTTCCGCAAAGGTCGTCGACGATCGTGGATCTCGCCGAGCTCCTGCCCGGGAGACAGTCGCTTTCCATCTCCATCGAGGTGGCGAGCGGCAATGTGTTGACGGTGGGTCGATTCGATGCCGGCGCCGACGGCGCCCTCTGGCATTCTGTGGCGCCGGCGTCCGATTGGTACGTGCCGGTGCCGGCGGGCGGACTCAACGGCGAGCTCGTCATCTCGACTGGCGTCGCGGCCGAAATGACATTCCAGGTCGATGTCTACGGCGCCCAAGGCGTAGTCGAGGGATTCCAGGAGGGCGTGGTGCCGAGCAGGGGGGCGACGAGTGTCCAACTCGCCGAGATGGGCCTCGAAGGTGCGTCAGCACTGAGGGTGATCACCACCCAGCCGGCGGCGGTCTTCCTGCGAGATGTATCTGATGCGGGTGTGGCAATTACCAGTGGCGCGACGACCACCGCATCGACCTGGCTTCTTCCCGGCGGCGGGTTGGCGCCGGGTGGCAAGGGGAGCGCGGTGATCCTCAATGCCGGACTCGAAGAGGACTCCGTGGTCATCACCGCTCTACGCAAGCAGTCCGTTGCCCAGGAACTGAGCATCCCTGCCGGAACCGTCCTTCAAGTGCCGGCGATCGAGGGCGGTGCCAACTCCTACACCGTCAAGGGCTCCGGCGACCTGGTCGCCCTCTGGGTGACGAACACCGATACGGGCAAAGCAGAGAGCATCGGAGTCCCGATCATCGATGAATGAGATAGCGCTTCGGCTAGCCCTTGTCGTTGGGGTTGTCCTCCTCTCCCTGATCATTGTCGTCGTGATGCGTCGACGGCCGGTGGTCTCCACCTTGGATCGCGGCGGGCTCGACCCCGGCATCTACCTCTTCACGTCCTCAGAATGCTCCGACTGCGCAGGGGCCCGGGCGCGTTTGGGGGAGCTGCTGGGCAGCAGCTCGTTCATCGAGATCTCATGGGAACACGACCCCGAGTTGTTCAGGCGGCTCGGCATCGATGCCGTGCCCGCCACACTGGTGGTCGGCGATGACGGCTCGGCCTCGATTCACACCGGGATGCCCGATCGTGTCGTGCGAGGCTTGAATCCTTGAACAGGCAGGCCCCAACACCTACCGTTTCGGGCATGATTCTCAGTTGTGCCCGATGTGGGTCGCCGGCTGCCGCCGTCATGACCTTCTCCTACCCGGACAGTTCGGTCTGGATGGACGACCTTGTCAACGGCGTCGACCGACATGGGTACGCCATGTGTGCCGATCATGCCGACCGCATGATCCCACCCCTCGGGTGGACACTCACCGACCGCCGAACCGTCACCAGGTTGTTCGCCCCGCTCTCCGTGGCCTGATGGCCCTCGACCGCGATCTTCTCGATGCGGTCAAAGATCTCGATGAGCACGATCTCCGGCGGCTGCTGATCCTGACCAGGGCCCAGCTACAGGGCTCGGGTGCGCTCGGCACCGACGACCACCCTGAAGTCCATCTCCGTCAGCAAGCTGTGCGGTGCGGCAAGACTGGCTGCACCCGATGTCCGCACGGCCCGTACTGGTACGCGTATTGGACCGAGAACGGGCGGAGACGGAGTCGTTACGTGGGTCGACTCCTCGACGAGGAGGCATTGTTGTAAGGCCCCGACGGTCGTACGATGTACCCCTCCCCAGTGTCGAGACGAGATGAACTGTCCACAGTGCTCACAACCTGATGTGATCGAGATCGAGCACGTCCTCCCCGACGGGACGCAAGTCCTGTTCTTCGCATGTCACAACTGCGAGGAGAGATGGTGGAATCGTGATGGCGAGGACATCGACATCACGCAGGTTCTGGAGATCGTCCGACAGCATCGCGCGTGACCGCTCCGCGGTCGTATCTGCGGGGGAATCCCTGGCCGGTCGTCCTCACCCTCGCCGGCATCTCGCTGGTGATCCTCGTGGTGATGAATCCCTGGTGGATCGTCTCGTCCACCACACCGACAGGCGGCGACATGGGTGCCCATGTCCTCGGTCCCGCTTTTCTGAGAGACAGTCTCCTGCCAGAAGGCAGGCTCCAGGGATGGTCAAACGACTGGTTTGCCGGCTTTCCTGCGTTCTACTTCTACTTCCCGCTGCCCTCACTGACCATCGTCTTCCTGGACCTGTTCGTCCCCTACGGAGTGGCGTTCAAGATCGTCACCGTCATGGGCTTGCTCGCCATGCCACCCGCCGCCTATTACCTGGCCCGCTCGATGCGACTGGGGAAGCACATCTCCCTGATCGCCGCAGGGGCGGGGGTGGTGTTCGCCTTCTTCGAGAGCTACTCCATCTACGGGGGAAACATTGCCTCGACCCTTGCCGGCGAGTTCGCCTATTCGTGGTCCTTTGCACTGTCCCTGCTCTATCTCGGGCTGCTCATCAGGGCGGTCCGTGACGATCGGAGATATCTGAAGTGGGCCGCTCTCGCTCTCGCCGCCACCGCCCTCTCTCATGTCCTGACGACGATCGTCGTCATCTTCGCGTCGCTCTTCGTCTTGCCTTGGCGGAAGGGTTTCTGGCGCACGCTGGCCATTTGGCTCTGGGGCTTTGCCATCGCGGCGTTCTGGGCGCTGCCGCTGATCGCGAGGATCGGGTTCAGCTCGGACATGTCGTGGACCCCGCTGTCGCGATGGGAGGAGATCTTCCCTGTGGAGCTGTGGCTGCTGCTCCCGCTGGCCATCCCGGGGGCGGTGTGGATCAGCCGTCGCACATCGAGGGCGGCTCCCTTGCTAGCCGCGACGATCCTGCCCGTTCTCTACTTCCCACTGCCACACATCATGCCCGAGCTGTTCCCGACGGTGTTCGGGGGCGAGCGGTGGAAGCTGTGGAATGGCCGGCTTCTCCCTTATTGGTATTTCGGAGTCGCCTTCTTCGCGGCCATCGGTGTCGGGGCGGCCATCATCTGGCTGTCGAGAAGGTTGCCCTCCCGGATCTCGGCATATTGGCCGCGAGCCCTGGTCGCGCTGATAACGGTCGTCGCCTGCGCCCTCGTCGTCGATTCGACCGAGTTCCCGGCCTGGGCGGCCGTACCGGTCGGTGTCGCTGGGGCACTGGTCATCGGCCTCACGTTCCTGTGGGAGTCGAGCCTGTCCACGCGCACGTTCCTGACCGGTGCCACCGTTTGCGTGGTGGTTCTGGGCGCTCTGTCCGGGGTGACCTTCGTGGACGGGTGGGCGAAGTGGAACTACGCCGGCTACGAGAACAAGGCCAAATGGCCCGAATACGAGGCGTTGATGGCCGAGATCGACACCCTTCCCGACGGCAGAGTGCACTGGGAAGCCGCCAACAAGGAACTCGGTGTCTACGGCACACCGATGTCTCCGATGCTCATTCCCTACTGGACCGAAGGTTCGCACCCCTCGATGGAAGGGCTTTTCTTCGAATCGTCGCTCACCACGCCGTTCCACTTCATCAACTCGTCGGAGATGTCGGAGAGGCCGTCGAACCCGATACCAGGGCTGCAATACCACACCGGTGAAATGGAGCGTGGCCTCAAGCATCTCGAGCTGTTCGGCGTCGACTACTACGTGTCGGTGACGCCTGAGGCCACAGAACGTGCCGACGGGATCCCCGAGATGTCGAAGCTGGCCACGACCGGGCCCTTCAGCATCTACCAGCTCCCCGAGACCGAACTGGTCGAGGTGGCCTCATTCCTTCCGTCGGTCTACGAGGTCCCAGAGCATGGTCTGCTCGACTCGCTGACCGGCTCCGACACGGTCACCGGGTCGGATGGTGAGGAGCTGCCCAGCTTCTTCGACATGGCGCTCACCTGGTACGAGGACGTGGACAACCTCGACAGATGGGTGGTGACCGACGGCCCCGACGAGTGGCCCCGAATCGAGTCGATCGAAGAGAGACCCAACGTGGCGCTGGACGCACCGGCGAACGCCGTGAGTGACATCGTCGTCGAGAATCACAGGATCTCGTTCACCACCACCGCAGTTGGGTTGCCCCACCTCGTCAAGGTCTCCTATTTTCCCAACTGGACCGCCACCGGCGCGGACGGCCCTTGGCGGGCCACCCCGTCTTTGATGGTCGTGGTCCCCACCAGCGAGCAGGTCGTGCTCGAGTTCCAGGACACATGGGCGGAGACGGGTGGGAAGGTCGCCTCCCTCGTCGGCGTGCTGGGCCTAATCGGTGTCGGAATCTGGGGCGTGCGCCGGCGCAAGGCCTAGAGATTCGTCGGACAAAGTCCGTCGTATGCGGAGCAACCCTCTGACGGTCCGGGGCACGCGCTTCACCAGCGACGTCCGCGCCACCCTCATCTCCTCGACCACCACCGGCACCTCCGCGATCCGATAACCGGCCCGCTCGGCCCGGATCACCAGCTCAGTGTCGAACAGATCCTGGCGACTGAGCACTGATGGGGCCAGCGTCGAGACCAGATCGTGGCGAAAAGCCTTCATGCCATGGGTGTCACTCACCCTCGAGTCGAGGATGGAGCGCAGAAGGCGGTTGAACACCCAGGTGGCGACCCGTCTGAGCAGCGGTCGTCTGTCCTCCGAGCCGGGATCACGCTTCGAGGCGATGACCAGATCGACGTCATCCAGCGCAATCACTCTCTTCAGGAAGTCGGCCGAGAAGTAGTCGATGTCGAAATTGACCACCCAACTTCCTTCCGCCGCCAGGAACCCATACCGCATCGCCGCCCCGTAGTCGGCAATGTCGAGCGACATCACCGTGACCGGATGGCCGGATGCCGCCCTTTCGGCCACCGCGGCGGTTCCGTCGGTGGAGCCGTTCTGAACGATGAGAATTCGATACGGCTCGCCAATGCCGTCCATCTGCTCGATGAGCGCCGGAACGGCCGTTGGGATGAAATCGGCCTCGTTGTAAACGGGGACCACAATCGAGAAGGTGGGGCGCATCCGGGGCAAGTGTAGAAATGAGCATGGGATAGGCCCACCTCTAGACTCCGGCGCCGATGAGCCCTGATTCCGTCTTCAAAGCCTATGACGTGCGCGGGCGCACAGACAACGGCGAACTGACCCCGGATTTGTATCGGAAGATCGGCGAGGCCTTTGTCACGCTGGTGGACAGTGACGAGGTCGCGGTAGGGCGGGATTGCCGGGAATCGTCGGAGTCCCTGTTCGAGGCACTGGTGCACGGGATCACCGCTGCGGGCGCAGACGTAGTGGATCTTGGGCTCGTGCCGACCGATCTGGTCTATTTCTACTCGGGCAAATATTCCATGCCCGGGGCGATGATCACCGCCTCGCACAACCCCCCCGAGTACAACGGCCTGAAGCTGTGCCGGGCGGGGGCGGCTCCGGTCGGCGCTGAGACGGGTCTGGAAGACATCAAGAAGGCGGTGATCGAAGGCGATGCGGAACACGCCGCGGTGCCCGGCGCGGTGCGCTCGGTCGACGCCATCGACGATTACGTGGATCACCTCCTCGCGATAGTCGACGGGTCGTCGATCGGCCTGCTGTCGGTCGCGGTCGATGGAGGGAATGGGATGGCGGGAGTGACCATCGAGAAGGTCTTCGCCCGACTGGAGGCGACGCTTGATGGCATCTACCTGGAGCCCGACGGGACGTTTCCCAACCATCCGGCGGATCCCATCCAGCCCGAGAATTTGAGGGATCTGATCGCGATGGTCGCCGACGGGGGACACGATCTTGGGGTCGCTTTCGACGGTGACGCCGATCGCGCATTCTTCATAGACGACCGGGCCGAGGCCGTGAGTGGCAGCACGGTCACCGCTCTGATCGCACGCTGGATGCTCGAGCGGCACCCAGGGGCCTCGATCATCCACAACCTGATCACATCGCGGGCGGTGCCGGAGACCGTGAGAGCGGCGGGTGGGACTCCGATTCGGACCAGAGTCGGACACAGTTACATCAAGCAGGTCATGGCGGAGTCGGGCGCAGTGTTCGGAGGGGAGCACAGTGGTCACTACTACTTCGCCGACAACTTCCGGGCCGACTCGGGGATGCTGGCAATGCTCGTCCTGCTGCGCGTGGTCACCGAAGCGGGTCGACCGCTGTCTGCCCTGCGTCGGGAGGTGGAGCCATATCGGGCATCGGGTGAGATCAACTTCGTCGTCTCCGACCCCGAAGCCGCCATGAAACGCGTCGACGCGATGTATCCCGACGCCGAAAAGGACCATGTCGACGGGATGACGATCGACCTGGGGAACGTCTGGTTCAATTTGCGGCCGTCCAACACGGAGCCATTGTTGAGGCTGAACGTCGAGTCGGCCGACGAGTCGGCCCTGCAGGCGACCGTGGCCGAGTTGGCGGGGACTCTCGAGGAGGAGAGATGAGTCTGATCGATCCGCAGTTGGCCGCGATCCTCGTATGCCCGGTCGACAAGGCCGACCTGACGGAGGACGAGGCGGCCTCGCGGCTGGTCTGCTCGGCGTGTGGCCGCAGATATCCGGTCCGTGATGGGATCCCGGTGATGCTGGTAGAGGAGGCCGAAGGGGGCCCCGATGAGTGAGATGCTGGACATGATCCGCACCTTGGGGGATCAGATCCGTTGGGCGCGCGACCTCGATGCTCCTGACCTGCCGGCCAACCCAGAGGTCTTGGTTGGCGGGATGGGTGGGTCCGGGATCGCCGGGGACTTCGGTGCTGCTCTGACCACCGGGACCGAGGGCAGGGTGTCGGTCCACAAGGGATATTCGCCGCTGCCCGGGTGGGTACGCAGGGTGAAGCCGACCGTCATCGCTGCCTCGTACTCGGGGAACACCGAGGAGACCCTGGACCTCGTGGACGCCGCCGACGCTGCCGGCCTCCCGATCGTGACTGTGACCACCGGGGGGCAGCTGGGCGACCTTTCAGCCAAAAACGCCTGGCCAACCATCACGGTCCCGACCGGCCTTCAGCCTCGGGCTGCAGTCGGGTACCTGGCCGGCGCGGTCTCCAGGCTCCTGGGCACACTGGGTGTCCTCCCGGATCAGACGGCAGCTCTCGACGAGGCGGCGGACCTGGTCGACGCGGCCACGACAGAGGGCTCGGAAACCTGGGACGTCGCGCATGGGCTTGCCAAGGGACTTGTGGGCAGGGTCACCATCGTCTACGGGGGAGGCCCGATAAGCGCCACGGCCGCCCAACGCTGGAAGACCCAGATCAACGAGAATGCCAAGATGCCGGCTTGGTGGTCGGTGCTTCCCGAGCTCGACCACAACGAGATCGTGGGGTGGGAGACCTTGCCGTCGTTGACGCGGGACGTTGTCGGCATCGTGTCCCTCACCGATGTCGGCGACCATGCGCGGGTTCGAGACCGACTCGATCACACGTCGCAACTTACCGAGGTCGCTGTGCCGTGGATCGGAGAGGTACGGGCGCGCGGAGATTCTGAATTCGCCCGGTTGATGTCACTCACGGTGAGCGGGGACCTGGTGTCCTACATGCTGGCCGGAGAGGCGGGTGTCGACCCCGTGCCGGTCGAGACGATCGAGAAACTGAAGAAACTACTGGTGAAGGACTGAGATGAACTACGACATTTCCAACCCCGCGCTGGCCGAGGCCGGTGCCCGACGAGTCGAATGGGCCGGGCGCCGCATGCAGGTCTTGGCAACCGTGCGGGAGCGGTTCGCCAAGGAGAAACCTCTCGATGGGCTTGTCGTCGCCGCCTGCCTCCATGTCACCGCCGAGACGGCCAACCTCATGCTGGCGCTCCGCGACGGTGGGGCCGAGCCGCTGCTCTGTGCCTCCAACCCGCTCTCGACCCAGGACGACGTGGCGGCGGCTCTCGTGGCCGAGGGCATCCCCGTGTTCGCCATCCGCGGCGAGGACGCCGACACCTACTACAAGCACATTCACGCCGTGCTCGATCACGCTCCTGCGATCACCATGGACGACGGCGCCGACCTGGCCACCCTGCTCCATACCGATCGACGGGACATCGAAGTCATCGGGTCCACGGAAGAGACGACCACCGGTGTCATCCGCCTCAAGGCAATGGCGGCGGACGGGACCCTTCGAGTTCCGGTGGTGGCGGTCAACGACTCGGCTACCAAGCATCTGTTCGACAACCATTACGGGACCGGGCAGTCGGCGATCGACGGGATCATCAGGGCCACCAACATCCTCCTCGCCGGGCAGAACGTCGTCGTGATCGGCTACGGGGATTGCGGGCGAGGTGTGGCCAACCGGGCCGATGGGCTGGGAGCAAAAGTCATCGTCGTCGAGATCGACCCGGTGCGCGCCCTCTCTGCCGCCATGGACGGGTTCCGGGTCATGACCGGTGCGGACGCGGCGCGGGTCGGCGATGTGTTCATCACATTGACAGGCAACAAGCACGTGCTGCGGATGGAGCATTTCGACGTGATGAAGGACGGCGTGATCCTGGCCAATGCCGGGCACTTCGACATCGAGCTGGACCTGGCTGCGCTCCGCGCCGCATCAGTTGCCCGTCGCGAGATCCGCAACAATCTCGAGGAGTTCGAGATGCAGGACGGACGACGTCTCCTCGTCATCGCCGAAGGGCGGTTGGTCAACCTGGGAGCAGCCGAGGGGCATCCCGCGGACGTGATGGACATGTCATTCTCCAACCAGGCACTTGCCGCCGAATATCTGGCATTGAACGTCGATGACCTGGAGGCGAAGATCTACACGCTCCCCGAGGAAATCGACGCCGAGGTGGCCCGGATCAAGCTCGAGCATCTAGGTGGGGGAGTCGACACCCTCACCGACGATCAGGTGGCGTATCTCTCCGGATGGCAGGAAGGGACTTCCTGACCGGCAGTTCCGCTCAGACGTAAAACGTCATCCCCGACGCTTAAGGTCGGAGATGATGCTTTGTCAGGCATGTCACTCGCCAGCCCGGGGGTTTCTCTGCGCCCGGTGCCGGGACGGACTTCGACCGGCCCCGGAGCGAATACTCGATGGTGGCACCAGGCTCGTTGCCGCATTCGTACATGAGGGTGTGGCCCGAGAGCTGGTGCACGGTCTCAAGTACCGGGGCGTGACATCGTTCGCCGATCTGGTAGTCGAGATTATCGCCCCTCGTGTTCCGCGATTCCCCGTGGTCCCTGTGCCCAGGACCTGGTCCCGTCAGCTTCGGTACGGCATCGACCCAGCCCGGGAGATAGGGCTGCGCCTTGCCCGCGCCAAAAACGTCCCGCTGCTCGACCTGCTATCCGCTCCGCTTCATTCCCGACAGAGGGCAGGTGGTGATCACAACCGCCCGCCGCCAAGTCTGGAGGCGGCGAGGGCACGGTCGGGTCCGGTGGTGCTCGTCGACGACGTGGTCACCACCGGCGCCACCATCCGCTCTGCGATCCAGGCATTGGGCTCCGAGCGAATTGCGCTTGTGCTCGCGGCCAATTTGGCCGATACGGTGTCTAGTCCCCGTTGATCCAACCTGGAGAACAAACATGAATGATCGGCAATTTGCATCACGAGGCTGGCGCTGATGGCCTCTGTGGTGATAGTCGACGACGCCGAGTTGTTTCGTGAGGCGCTGCGCGCTGCGTTCGTCCAGGAAGGCTTCGAGGTGAAGGCAGTCGCTGCCGATGCGATGCACGCCATCGACATGGCCCGGGAGCACCAACCCGATCTGGTGATGCTGGATCTCCTGATGCCCGGAATGTCCGGAGTCGAGGTCGTCGGAGCGATCATCAAGTCCTGTCCCACCACCCGGGTGGTCTTGCTCACTTCGAGTGAATCGGCCAAGGACCTGCTGGCCGCGGTCAAAGCGGGAGCCTCGGGCTATCTGACCAAAGACACGCCGCTGCCCCGCCTCGTCGCAGCCATGCACGACGTCCTGGCGGGTGGCGCCGCCGTGTCGCCGGCGATGGGCGGCAAGCTGTTCAGTGCCTTGCGCGACCTGCTCCGGCATCACGGCGAAGCTGTGGCTCGCAGTCCCGAGCTGACCGGGCGCGAGCTCGAGATCCTGGGCTATGTCGGTGCCGGCAAGACCTCCAAAGAGATCGCTGCCGAGCTCTACATCTCCGAGAACACAGTTCGCAACCATGTGCGCAACGTCCTCGACAAGCTGGGTCTCAAATCCCGATTCGAAGCGGTTACCTGGGCGCAGCGGGAAGGGCTCATCGACGTTCGCTGACTGGCTTCGACGAGATTCCCGAAGTGGGTCAACTCGGGCCCGCCGGTAGCATGAAGTCCCAATGCCAATCCTCTCCAAGGTCCTGCGCGCCGGGGAAGGCAAGACACTCAGACAGTTCCAGGGCATCGTCGCCGCGGTAAACGACGTCGAGCCCGAGTTCGAGGCTCTCACCGATCAGGACCTAGCCGCCAAGACCACAGAATTCCGCGGTCGGATAGCTGCCGGCCAGGAGATCGACGACCTGCAAGTCGAGGCCTTTGCCGCCGTCCGCGAGGCGGCGAAGCGCGTGCTCGGCCAGCGGCACTTCGATGTGCAGATCATCGGGGCGGCCGCACTCCATCGGGGGATGGTCGCCGAGATGAAGACCGGCGAAGGCAAGACTTTGGTTTCGACGATGCCGGCCTACCTGAATGCCCTCAATGGCAAGGGGGTTCATCTGGTCACGGTCAACGACTACCTGGCATCCCGCGACGCCGACTGGATGGGAGCCGTCCATCGCTTCCTGGGGCTGAATGTGGGTCTCATCCAGAACGGGATGTCCTCGGCCGAGCGTCATCCCGCCTACGACTCCGACATCACTTACGGGACCAACAACGAGTTCGGCTTCGACTATCTCAGGGACAACATGGCCATGCGCGCCGATGACCGGGTGCAGCGAGGGCACCCCTACGCCATCGTCGACGAAGTCGATTCGATCCTGATCGACGAGGCACGCACGCCATTGATCATCTCGGGGCGGCTCTCCGACAGCGCAAGGTGGTATCGCGATTTCGCCAAGATCACCAACCGGCTCCAGAAAGACATCCACTACGAGGTCGATGAGCGAAAACGACAAGTGTTGACGACCGAGGAAGGTGTGTCACGGGTCGAGCAAGTGCTCGGCATCGAGAATCTCTTCGACCACGCCGCGGTGGACTTCGTTCACCACCTCGAGGCAGCTTTGAGGGCGAAAGAGCTCTATCTCCGCGATGTCGACTACCTGATCGATCACGGCGAAGTGAAGATCGTCGACGAGTTCACGGGTCGGGTACTCGAGGGTCGGCGCTATTCCGAGGGGCTGCATCAGGCCATCGAGGCCAAGGAAGGCGTGGCGATCAAAGACGAGAACCAGACGCTGGCCACCATCACCTTGCAGAACTACTTCCGGCTCTACGACAAATTGGCCGGGATGACCGGCACCGCCGAGACCGAGGCGGCCGAACTGGCCCAGATCTACTCCCTCGAAGTCATCGCAATCCCCACCAACCAGCCGGTTGCTCGCGAGGACGAGGGCGATCTCGTCTACAAGACCGAGGACGGCAAGTACGGAGCCCTGGTGGCCGACGTGGCCGCCCGGGCCGAGAATGGGCAGCCGGTGCTCCTCGGCACGGTGTCCATCGAGAAGTCCGAGAAGCTCTCCAAGGCGTTGGAGCACAACGGGGTCAAGCACGAGGTGCTCAACGCAAAGCATCACGCCCGGGAAGCGGACATCATCGCCCAGGCCGGCAGGCCAGGGGCGGTGACCGTTGCGACCAACATGGCGGGACGAGGGGTCGACATCAAACTCGGGGGCAGTCCCGACGGTATGGCCCGCACCGAGCTCAAGCGGCGGGGGATCACTCACGACGACCCGTCGTACGACGAGATGGAGCAAAAGCTGACCCGTGAGTTCGAGGACCAGATGGTTCCTGACAAGCAACGGGTGATCGACGCCGGCGGCCTGTATGTGGTCGGAACGGAGCGGCACGAGTCGAGACGCATCGACAACCAGCTCCGGGGCCGCTCCGGTCGTCAGGGCGATCCCGGCGAGTCGCGCTTCTACCTGTCTCTGGGCGACGACTTGATGCGGCGGTTCCAGGGGGAGTGGGTAACCGGGATCATGGATCGGATGCGTCTCCCCGAAGATCAGCCCATCGAGGCCAACATGGTCTCCAAGGCGATCGAAAGGGCCCAGCGCCAGGTCGAGTCTCAGAACTTCGAGATTCGCAAGAACGTCCTGAAATACGACGAAGTGATGAACCGCCAGCGGGAGGTGGTGTATGAATGGCGGCGCTCCATCCTCGAGGGCACCGCCGGCGATGACCTGATCGGCGACTGGATCGATTCGGTGGTCACTGAGGCGGTCGAGTCGGAGATCTCATCCTCCGTTCCCCGTTCGGATTGGGACTGGGAGGCACTTCATCGTGAGCTCGGTCAGGTCTATCCGACCTCTATCGACGAGTCGCAGGTCGCCGGCAGCGCCGATGACGTCGTCGAATTCGCGGTCGAGGAGGCGCTCGACGCCTATGCCAAGCGTGAAGAGGAGTTGGGGGCGGATCTACTCCGCAACGTGGAACGGTCGGTGATGCTGTCGGTGATCGACAACAAATGGCGTGAGCACCTCTCCGATATGGATTACCTGCGGGCCGGGATCGGCCTGCGGGCAATGGGCCAAAGGGACCCGCTTTCCGAGTATCAGCGCGAGGCGTACGACATGTTCACCGAGATGGTCGACTCGGTGAAGCGTGACGCCGTTCGCTATCTCTTCCGAGTCGAACTCGCCAAGCCGAAGACAGAGCCACAACGGGTCGAGCCGGGTCCGGTGGGCCCCGCACCGGCCAAGCAGGCGGTCTCGGACAAGATCGGGCGCAATGATCCCTGCCCTTGCGGCAGCGGGAAGAAATACAAGCGCTGCCACGGCGCTGCGTAGCGGCCCTCTGTCGAGCTGGACGTAGAACGATGACCACCGAGATCACCGACCCGAAGGCCACGCTGGCCGAGCTTCGCAAGAGACTGGTAGAGGCGCGCGGGTTTCTCGATCTCGAAGCCAAGGAGCGAGAACTGGGCGAGCTCAGGGAACGGGCCCAGGCACCCGACCTGTGGGACGATCAAAACGAGGCGCGCATCGTCAGCCAGCGCCTCGCCCGCTACGAGGGTTTGTTCGACATGGTGAACGGCCTGACCGCCAAGATCGATGACGCCGAGGTCCTTTTGGAGTTGGCCGACGAGGCTGGAGACGACGTGTCCCGCAGAGAGGCGCTCCAAGAGCTGGGTGAGGTCGGCGGGGAGCTCGATGCACTCGAGCTCGAGTCGCTCTATTTCGACGAGTACGACGAAGCCGACGCGATCCTCAGTGTCCATGCCGGCGCCGGGGGTGTCGATGCCCAGGATTGGGCCGAGATGATGGCCCGGATGTACCAACGCTTCCTCTCTGACTCGGGATTCACTTATACGGTCGAGGAGGTGACCGAAGGCGAAGAGGCCGGCATCAAGTCGGCCACCTTCAGCGTGAAGGGGGACCGTGCCTACGGGACGCTCGAGGCGGAGAGGGGGGTGCACCGTCTGGTTCGGATCAGCCCGTTCGACTCCAACTCACGGCGACACACGTCCTTTGCCGCGGTCGACGTCGTGCCCGACCTCGGCGACCAAGCCAAGGTGGAGATCGACGAGGACGACCTCCGCATCGACACCTATCGATCACAGGGGGCCGGGGGCCAGCACGTGAACACCACAGATTCCGCGGTCCGCATCACCCATCTCCCCAGCGGAATCGTGGTCCAATGCCAGAACGAGAGATCCCAGTTGCAGAACAAGGCGAGGGCGATGGCGATTCTCCAGTCACGTCTCGCCGAGCGGGCCCGTCAGGAGCGGCTGGATTATCTCGATGAGCTACGTGGCGAGCAGGGCGAGGCTGCATGGGGTCGCCAGATCCGATCCTATGTCTTGCAGCCGTATCAGCAGGTCAAAGACCTGCGGACTCGCCACGAGGTGGGCAACGTTCAGGGAGTCCTCGACGGCGACCTCAGGGGCTTCGTCGAGGCCTACCTACGTTGGAGGCGAGCCCTGCACGAGGCGGACACTGATTCCGCGTAATCGCGGCCGCGCCGTTACCGTTTCCAGGTCCGCGGCTCTTTCGACGAAGGCTGCGACACTCCTCTTGTCCCCATGATTCGGCTCGAACACGTAACCAAGGTCTACGAGGGCGGCACTGTTGCCGCCCACGACATCTCCCTCGACATCCAGAAGGGAGAATTCGTGTTTCTCGTTGGACCGTCGGGCTCAGGGAAGTCCACGCTCATCCGGTTGATGCTCAGGGACGAGGGCGTGACCCGAGGAAAGGTATGGGTGGCAGGCAAGGACATCACCACGCTGCCGAAATGGAAGATCCCCTATCTGAGACGATCGGTGGGGACCGTGTTCCAGGACTACAAGCTGTTGCCAAACAAGACGGTGGCTGAGAATGTCTCTTTCGCCCTGGAAGTCCTGGGTCGGCCCCGCTCGGTGATCGGCCCTCAGGTGGACCAGGTGCTTGACCTGGTCGGTCTCGCCGACATGGGCGGGCGATATCCGAAGCAGCTCTCCGGTGGTGAGCAGCAGCGAGTCTCGGTGGCCCGGGCCTTCGTCAATCGGCCCCCGATAATGCTGGCCGACGAGCCGACGGGGAACCTCGACCCCAAGACATCGGTCGGGATCATGAAGCTCCTCGACCGGATCAATCGCACGGGCACCACCATCGTGATGGCGACGCACGACTTCGCCATCGTCGATGCCATGCAGCGCAGGGTGGTGGCGCTCGAGAAGGGCGTCGTCACGAGGGATGAGCACTCCGGCCGGTACGACCAGGGCCAGGCATGAGCCGGTTCTTCTTCCTCCTCCGGGAGGCGTTGGTCAACCTCAAGCGAAACTTCTTGGTGGTTGCAGGTGCGGTCCTTGCCGTGTTCATCTCCCTCAGCCTCGCCTTTGGCGCGTTGGTGGTGAACGAGATCCTCCGTCTCAACACTCTCGCCTGGCAAGAAGGGGTCCATGTCATCGCCTTCCTCCAGGATGAGGGGTCCAACGGAGTCCCCCCCGGGGCCCATCAGGCTCTGCTCGATGAGGTCGAGTCCTGGGAGGAAGTGAACGGCGCCTTTTACGTCGACAAGGCACAGGCGTGGGTGGAATACCAAGAGATCTTCGCCGGACAGGATGAGCTGCTCGAGATCGACCCCACCATCCTGCCCGCCTCGATCCGAATAGAGCTGGTCGCCATCGAATTGCACCAGTCGGTCAAGTTCAAGCTGGAACAGCAACAGCAAGTCGTGCGTCGTGTCGACACCGCCGCCGAGCAGATCGAGCAGCTGCAAAACCTGTCCAGCGTGCTCAACGTGCTCGGGATAGGCATGGCCATAGTCCTCGGCGTCTCGGCGGTGGTCCTCATCGCCAACACCATCCGCCTCGCCATCTACGCCCGCCGCGACGAAGTCGAGATCATGAAGCTCGTCGGGGCGTCGAACTGGTACATCAGGATCCCGTTCCTGCTGGAGGGTCTGATCGAGGGGGTGGTCGGGGCGGCTCTCGCGGTGTTCACCGTCTGGTTGGGAGCGTCACGATTGGCCCAGGCCAGCGAGGGCTTTGCCCTGTTCCGTCTCGACGTGAGCAACCAGTTCTTCTTCCGTTGGGGATTGCTCTTCATCATCTTCGGGGCGGCGGCGGGCGTCATCGGGTCCCTCCTCGGGTTGAGCCGTTATCTGCGTGAGGCAGACGGGACCGGAGAAGAGATCCCGACCGGGGCGGCCTAGTGGCACGCTCGGCTCAGACCGAGCGGGTCAAGGTCGTAGCCAGCAATCGGAGGGCCCGTCGCAACTACACCGTTGTCGAGACGGTCGAAGCGGGGCTTGCACTGCTCGGCTCCGAGGTCAAGTCCCTGCGGGAGGGTCGTCTCGATCTCAAAGACTCCTACGGCCTGATCAAGGGTGGCGAGGCCTTTCTGGTCGGCGCATACATCGCGCCGTACGAGTTCGCACGGGACGGTGGCCACGAGCCCGAACGGGAGCGGAAGTTGCTGCTCCATCGTCGCGAGATCGACCGGATCGGCGGCCAGATCGCCGAGAAGGGTCTCACCCTCGTCCCACTGCAGGTCTACTTCAAGGAAGGTAAGGCAAAAGTCGAACTGGGCCTGGCCAAAGGCAAGACGTCCTACGACAAGCGCGAGACCCTCAAGGAACGCGATGCTGAGCGCGAGATGGATAGGGCCGCCTCCCAGGCGAGACGGCGTACCAAGTATTAGTACCAAGTACGTGAACCGGAAGAGAAAGACGATTCTCCGCGTTAACCTTTGGTCACCCAATTGGGGGTGAAACGGTTTCGACGTTGAGTGTTGAGGCGTTGGAAGCGAGCCGGGGTCTCCGGGGCCTCGTCAACAAACCGGAAAAACCAATAAGTGCCGAAGACAACTTCGCACTGGCTGCCTAATTAAGTAGCCCGTCCGCCCGACCGAATCCCGCACGGTCGGGGTCGGGCGCCGCAAAGCGGGATGCTCCCCACGGGGTTTCGGGACCGTGGGGTCAAGCCAACTCCGGATAGGCGCAGGGAAACTCGTCGTCAGAGTTCCTGTTGCCGAAAGCTCGCTGACGACTGCGCTCGGAGATGCCTGCGCTGAGGGCTCGACGGACCGGGGTTCGACTCCCCGCACCTCCACCAGTGACCCGCCGCGGCGGGTCACTGCCTTCGATCGATTGCTCGCAGAACGGGCGATCCCATCGAGGATCCAGCTGATCCCGGCGAGAAACGTCTCATCATCCGGTGGCTGCGCCAGAGGAGCCGCGAGCGTCCTGACTTCCTGATAGTCCTCGGGCGGAAGACTGCGAAAGGCGGACTCGCCGCGTCGAGACCGTTCTTCGTCTCCCAGTCGGGGTGCCTGAAAAGCCGCGTAGCCCAGTGAGAAGATCAGGAGGATCCGGAACGCCGCTACCGCCTCGTCACCATGAAGCCCTGCCTTGCGCAGAGCTCGGAATGTCATCTTCACCCAGTCGACCTGCGTTGGGCCCGGCGCTCGGCCGGGTGAGGAAGACCTCCACCAATCGCGGATGGGACAGAAGGAGGTGCCGCGAGTCGTCCATGATCCTGGTGAGAGCCTCCCGCCATCCCATCGAGCCCAGAGGCCCGATGTCTATCTCGCCTAACAATGAATCGAGTAGGGCATCGAGCAAAGCGTCCTTGGTGGGGTAATAGGTATAGAGGGCGTTTGGCATCACGCCGAGCGCATCGGCGAGCCGTCGCATGGTCAGCGCCTCGATTCCTTCCTGGTCGGCGATGGAACGGGCAGCGTCGAGAACCGATTCTGCAGAAAGGCCGGCCTTTTGCCCTACTTGTCGTTGCTCTTGCATCAGTCAATTGTACAGTGTACAGTAGTTGTACAACGTACAGCAACCAGATAGGAGGCTTGTCATGAGCACATATGTTCTGATCCCCGGCGCCTGGCTGGGCGGTTGGGCGTGGGACAGGGTCGCCGAGGCAATGAGAGCCCACGGAT
This sequence comes from uncultured Acidobacteriota bacterium, assembly GCA_963720925.1. Lineage (GTDB taxonomy): Bacteria > Actinomycetota > Acidimicrobiia > Spongiisociales > ZC4RG35 > JARDZU01. The sequence goes on along the minus strand of CAVRHE010000009.1, from coordinate 90,896 downwards.
CGGAGGTCGTGTCGGTCACCCTTCCCGGGCTGGGGAACCGGGTCGCCGAGGCCTCACCCGAGACGGATATCGAGGGATATGTGACGGATGTCGTTGCTCAGATCGTGGGCCAGGATTTGGACGACGTGATCCTCGTGGGGCACAGCTTTGGCGGGGCGGTCGCCGCAGGCGTTGCCGACCGTATCCCGGACCGGCTCAGCACTGTGGTCTACGTCGACTCAGGGCCCATGCCGAGCGGCTCGTCGTACATGGACCTCCTCGAGGGCCCACAAGTCGAGTTCATCAGGCGCATCGTCGACGAGCGCGGCAAGGGGTGGCTGATCCCGATGCCAAGCTCGGAGGAGTTCGGCACCGATTTCCAGGCGAGTCTCGAAGGCATCGACCAAGCCGAGCTCGACCGCATGAGGACGATGGCGACATCGCAGCCCGTGAGGACTTGGACTCAGCCGCTGGCACGGCGACAGTCCGAGAAGACGGCCGCGGTTCCGAAGGTACTGATCGCGACGAGCCTTCCGCTGGCACTCGTCGATCAACTCATCGCCGGTGGTCATCCGTGGTTCGCCGAGCTGAGCGGCCCCGAGTGGAGCTTCGAGGAACTACCGACCGGTCATTGGCCGATGTTCTCCCGTCCCGAAGACCTTGCACGGCTCCTGCTCGGGGTCCCGGCGAGTGTCGGTTGACGGTCGCCGGAACCTAGCCACCCGTGCTCTTGGTGATCCAATCGAGATATGGGTGGCTGCCGGCGTCCATTGCGAGCATGAGCACCGGTGGCACCTCGTAGGAGTGCATTTCGTGCACGACGGACTCGATCTTCTCGAACAGATCACGGCGCGTCTTCACCAGGATCAGCGACTCGTGATCTTCGACGATCTCGCCTCCCCATCGGTAGATGCTCTCGATCGGGACGATCTGGACTCCAGCCGCCAGCCGCGATTCGACGAGGTAGCGGGCGATTTCACGAGCCTCCTCGGGTTCACCGCATGTGATCAAGACGAGGCAGTGTCCGTCCATTCGGAGGCTCCATGGTATCGATGCGTACCGTAGAGGTGTGGGCCTTGCTTCCAGCCTGGGCTATCAGCCGGGCCATCAAAACTCGATCCAGCGATGGGTCATCGCCTTCGCCTCGACCCGCCTGATATCGGGGATCAGTCGAAGGATCCTTCCCTCTCTCGATCGGCTTGCACTCCGAATCACCGGTGGCAAATCGACCGTGACCTCGGTGACGAGCGGACTGCCCGTGTTGTGGCTGACGACCCGCGGGGCGAAATCGGGCGCCGAGCGGACCGTTCCTTTGCTCGGATTCCCGATCGAGGACGATCTGGCAGTCCTCGGCACCCATTTCGGCCATGAGTCGACGCCGGGGTGGGTGCACAACCTCGAAGCACATGCCGGCGCCAAGGTCACGTACAGGGGTGCGGAGATCCCGGTCCGCGCCCGACCGGCCGATCCTCGGGAGGAGTCCGCGACGTGGGATCGAGCCGCCCACGCCTATCCCGGCTACCAGCACTATGCCGGACGGGCTTCCCATCGCTCGATCAGGGTCTTCGTGCTCGAACCCATGGAGATTGATGTGTCGCCGCCCGGGGTAGGGTCATGATGACGGCTCTTTCGAGAACGAGGTGAAATGAAGTGGCCGACAAGACCAAGCTCATGGTTTGGATCGATCAGGACCTTTGCACGGGCGACGGGATTTGCGAGGAGATCACCCCGGACGTCTTTGTTGGTCGTGACGACGGTCTCTGGGTGGTGAAAGAGGAGTCGAAGCACTTTGGTCGCACGTTGGTTTTCGACGGCGAGCAGGCCCCAGATGGCGCCCGCGGGGTGGCCAGGGTCCCCGATGCCCTCATCGAGGACACCATCGAGTCGGCGGAGGAATGCCCGGGTGAATGCATCATGATCGAGCCCTACAGCGAGGACGCGGTTCATGCCTGAGACGGGCGGCATCCGGCTGCGCCCGATCGAGCGCGTCGTGATGAGGCTGCACGACGAAGGGTGCTCGCTGGCCGACATCGGCAAGAAGGTTGGGAAGAAACCGGGCACGGTCACACGGATCATGCGGATGACGGAGTACAAGCAGGATGGCCTGCCCGATCGGGCTGCCAACCAGCACCCTCTGCGACCCGTGGAGCGGGTGGTGCTCAGGTTGCGCGACAAGGGTGAGACGTACAGCCAGATCGGGAATCGGCTCGCTCGGAGCGGCCGCCGTGTCCAATTCATCGAGAGCCTCGCCGAGTTCAAGCAGGGCGGCTGATCGGCCGAACGGTTCGCGGTTACCGTCTCCTTCGTGACTGCTCTGCCCTCGCGGGTCGTCATCACCGAGTCATCCTCTCGTGACGGCCTTCAGTCGTTGGGTGCCTTCGTGCCAACCGCTGCCAAGTCCGGTCTGATCAACGCCCTCGCGGACACGGGTTTGCGCAATTTCGACGCGGTGTCTTTCGTGAGCCCCAAGGCGGTGCCCCAGATGGCCGACGGTGCCGAGGTGCTGGCCGGCGTCGACCGCAGCAAGGGAATGAAACTCTTCGGCTTGGTGCCCAATGCGAAGGGACTAGAGGCGGCCGTGGCGGCGGGCGTCGACGGAATAGGGGTGCTCACCGCCGCCTCGGACACCTTCAACGAACGCAACATCAATGCCACAGTCGATGAGTCGATGCATCGAATCCGTCGGATACTCCTCGATGCCCCGGAAGACATGGAGGTGAGGGGCTACATATCGACTGCCACCCATTGTCCCTACGAGGGTGAGCAGGATCCCGACTGGGTGGCGCATCTCGCCGAGACAATGGTGGAGTGGGGTGTGCCCGCGGTGTTTCTCGGGGAGACCATTGGAAGGGCGACGCCGGCGCACATCGATCGGTTGCTCGACGAGGTGCTCGAGCGGGTGCCTCCGGAGATGGTCGGTGTCCACTTCCATGACACCTACGGGCAAGCTATTGCAAACACCGTGGCCGCCCTGCAGCGAGGCATCGCCATGATGGATTCCTCGGCAGGTGGCCTCGGTGGCTGCCCCTATGCCCCGGGAGCGACTGGCAATGTGGCCACGGAGGACGTCCTCTATCTCCTCGATGGCCTCGGTATCGAGCATGGCATCGACATGGTTTCGGTGGCCCGAGTCGCCCAACGATTCTGTGCCGACCACAATCTCGCTTACCGGAGCGCCGCCGGAACGGCTCTCCTGGCATCGAGGGATGGGGCATGACGAAGTCGATCTACATCAACGACGACCTGGAAGCGATACGCGCTCAAACCCGGGATTACGTCGAGAACGAGATCGTGCCCAGAGCTGCCGCCTGGGAGACGAGCGGTGTCCCTCGCGACGTGTTGGACGAGATGGCGAAGCTCGGTTTTTTCGGGCTACGCGTGCCCGGGGAACATGGTGGCATCGGACTCGGTGCGCTGGCCTCGGTGGTCTTCGCCGAGGAGCTCGGTCGGTCGACATACGGCGGGTTCACCATCACGGTCCTCGTGCATACCGACCTGGCCATGCCATACGTGACCAACTTCGGGAGTGACGAGCAGAAGGCGCGATGGCTGCCGGCAATGGTCCGGGGTGAGTTGCTCACCGCCATTGCGGTGACAGAGCCTGATGCAGGCTCCGACGTGGCGGCGATGAGGACCATGGCGCAGGAGGAGGGCGACGGCTACATCATCAACGGCACGAAGATGTTCATCACCAACGGTGGCATCGCGGACCTGGTGTTCGTGGCGGCCAGGACCGACCCTTCCGCCAAGGGCTCCCGGGGCATTTCCATATTCGCAGTGGAGAAGGACACTCCGGGCTTCAAGGCCAGCCGGGCGTTGGAGAAGATGGGATGGCACTCGTCAGACACCGCCGAACTGGTATTCGAGGACGTCTGGGTGCCGAAGGAGAACATGATCGGCGAGGAAAACCGAGGGTTCTACTACATCATGGCGAACTTCCAGAACGAGCGACTTGCCATCATGGGCCAGGGACTGGGGGAGTCACAGCGGGCTCTGGAGCTGACCATCGAGCATGTCAAGCAGCGCAGTGCCTTCGGGAGTCCGTTGTGGGACAAGCAGGCGATCAGACAGCGGGTCGCTATGCGACAGGCCGAGATCGACGCCGGCCGGGAGCTGACGTATCACGCTGCCTGGCTCAGCGATCAGGGTGAAGACGCCACCCGGCAGGTCTCCGAGGTGAAAGCCTTCGTCGGAGAAATGGCCAACCGCGTCCTCTATGACTGCGTCCAGTTCCACGGTGGGATGGGTTTCATTGCTGAGACCGCCGTCGAGAGGCTCTATCGAGATGTCAGGATCGCATCCATTGGGGGCGGTGCCACCGAGGTCATGCTGGACGAGATCGCCAAGCGGCTCTAACCCAGGGCTCGACGAGCCGCGTCGGCCGCCTCCTTCTCCTCCAGGGGGTGCCAGGAGAGCTCCAGGGCCATCCACAACGTCTTGGACACCGGATAGAAGAGAATTGGGAGGAGGGCCATGGTTCCCAACGTCACCACCGCCAACGCACCCCAGGGCACGTCCGGCCAGAAGATGAGCATTCCGCCGACGAAGAGCACGAGGAACGACCCGAAGACGACCGTGGTGTTGATGACCAGGGCGCCGACCCAATAACCCTCCTCGCGCTCGAATCGGAGACCGCAGTCCTGGCAGTGCTCGTGCATGGTGAAGTACGAGGTGAACGCGTTCGCTCCGCACCGAGGGCAGCGACGTCGGAAGGCCCGTCCGATCATGGTGAGAGTCGATGCGCTCGGGTCTCGGCTCACCCGCCTGAGGCTATCGTCAGACGGGTGATCGAGGATCAGGTGGCCCAGCTTCGCCGCGAGTACGAGGCGATCGGCCTGAGCGAGAGCGACATGGCGAGCGATCCGATCACAGAGTTCAGGACGTGGTTCGATGGCGTCCTCGAAGCCGGTCTCGACGAGTCGAACGCCTTCGTCTTGGCAACGGCCGATGCCGACGCCCGGCCGTCGGCCCGAGCTGTCTTGATGAAGGGAATCGACGACGAGGGGTTGGTGTTCTACACGAATCTGGCTAGTCGGAAGAGCGAAGAGTTGCGGGTGAACCCGCTCGCTGCCGCCACCTTCGTGTGGATTCCGCTGCATCGTCAGGTCCGGTTCGAGGGGAGGGTGACGATGGTTGCCGGGGAAGCTGCCGACATGTACTTCGATGCGAGGCCGAGGGGGGCACAGATCGCTGCTCATGCCTCGCCGCAGAGCCTGATCGTGACTTCCCGTGAGGAGTTAGACCGGGCTTTCGAGGAGCTGGATGCCAAGTTCAAGGGTGTGAAGGTGCCCCGGCCCCGGTCCTGGGGTGGGTGGCGGCTGTCGCCGGAAACTGTCGAGTTCTGGCAGGGTCAGCCAAACCGCTTCCATGATCGGGTGCGATATGTCCGGGATGGCCCCGGGTGGCGGAAAGAAAGGCTGGCGCCGTGAAGCTCAACGTCATTGGGTCGTCCGGGACATTTCCCGTGGCCGGCCGGCCCGCTTCGGGGTATGTGGTGGAACAGGCCGGGACCAGGGTCTGGCTGGACGCCGGCCCGGGCACTTTCGTCAATCTGCCCGTTGATTCCTACATGATCGACGCCGTGGTCATCTCTCATCAACACCCCGACCACAGCTGTGACATTTTCACAGCCTTCCATGCCTGGACCTATTGCCCTGATCCGAGAAGGAACGTTCCCCTTTACGCCCCCCAGGAGGTGTGGGATCGAGTGTCTGGCTACCTCGACGGTGGCCAGGGCACGAGACTGACCGAGACTTTCGACTTCACACCGGTTTGGACCGGTGATCGTGTGGAAATCGGTGACTTATCTGTCTCCTTCGTCGAGATGGACCATTCTGTGCCGACTGTCGGCTCGCGATGGGAGGCGGACGACCGCTCTCTCTTCTACACCGGCGACACCGGGCCGAAAGGCGAATGGCGGGAATGGGCTCGTGACGCGGATTTCATGCTGTGCGAAGCGGCATATCAGGAGCGAGGTGAAGGCGACTATCCACATCATCTGACCTCCACCGAGGCAGGACAGATCGCTCGTGAGGTCGGGGCTCGCAGCCTCGCCCTGACCCACATCCCCCCATATCTCGACGTGAGCCGGTCGATCGACGAGGCCGAGAAAGCATTCGATCGACCGGTGATGCTGGCCATGCCTGGAGTCAGCTTCGATGTCTGATCGCCCGGTCGATCAACTCAGGGATGTCAAGCTCGAGATTCCGTTTACCTCCTCCACTCCGGGTTCGGTGCTGATCTCGATGGGCAGGACCAAGGTTCTGTGCACGGCTTCGGTCCAATCCGACGTGCCGCGGTGGATGCGAGAGTCGGGCAAAGGGTGGGTCACCGCCGAGTACGCGATGCTTCCCGGCTCATCACCGGAGCGAGTGCGCCGTGACCACGTGTCGGGCGGTCGCGCCAAGGAGATCTCCCGGCTCATCGGACGGTCGTTGCGGGCGGTGATTGATCTCAAGGCGATGGGGGAGGCGATGGCGATGGTCGACTGCGACGTGATCGAGGCCGACGGTGGGACAAGGACGGCGGCAATCACGGGGGCGTGGATCGCCCTCCATGAGGCGCTGGCCGAGGCGGTTGAGAAGGGCCAAATGACTTCGATGCCAGTCATCGACGAGGTGGCGGCGGTGTCGGTGGGCATCGTCGGAGGGACCCCCATGCTGGACCTCGACTACGAGAAAGATGTCGACGCCGAAGTCGACATGAACGTGGTCATGAGCGGTCGGGGTCTCCTGGTCGAGGTTCAGGGGACCGCGGAGCGCGCACCCTTCACGAGAGACGAGCTCGACCGTCTGCTCGATCTGGCTGCCACAGGCATCGCGGAGCTTCACGACCTGCAACGTCGGGCGGTGGCGGCGGAGTGATTCCTCGTTTGGTGGTTGCCTCGAAGAACCCCGACAAGGTCGCGGAGATCGAGCAGGTCCTCGACGAGTTGGGTCTCGCCGGCGAGATCGTTCGGGGCCTCGACTGGCCTGACGTCGAAGAGACCGGAGAAACTCTGGAGGAAAATGCCCTGCTCAAGGCGCGTGCCGTGATGGAAGCGGTGGGATTGCCTGCTTTGGCCGACGACACCGGGCTCGAAGTCGACTCCCTCGGCGGAATGCCCGGGGTGAGAACCGCTCGATTCGCCGGGGCGGGAGCGTCCTACCAGGACAATGTCGATCTCCTGCTGCAGGAGATGGAGGGAATCGAGAATCGACGGGCGCAGTTCCGCACCGCCGTGGCGCTAGTCATGCCCGACGGCTCCGAGATGGTCGTGGACGGTTTGCTCGACGGGGTGATAGCCGATGCCCGACGTGGCGACGGGGGATTTGGCTACGACCCCGTGTTCGAGGTCGCGGATCGGACCCTGTCGGAGATGGGAGTGGCCCAGAAGAACACCCTGTCTCATCGGGCCCGGGCCCTGCGCGCGTTGGCGGAGGCGCTCGGGATCGACCGGTGACACACGAGCCTCTCCGGGTCGTCATCGTCGGAGCCGGCTTCGCCGGCCTGAATGCAGCGAAAGCGCTTCGCCAGGAACCGGTGAATATCACCATCATCGATCGGCGGAACTTTCACCTCTTTCAGCCCCTTCTCTATCAGGTGGCTGCCGCCGCGCTGAACCCCAGTGACATTGCCTATCCGATCCGCTCGATCTTTCGGCGACAACAGAACGTGAGAGGCGTCCTTCTCGCCGAGGTGAAAGGGATCGATCTCGAGGGCAGAACGGTGAGCCTCGATGATGGCTCGGCTTTGCCTTACGACTACCTGATCCTGGCCACCGGGGCCACGCACTCGTACTTTGGCCACGAGGACTGGGAGCGGAGGGCGCCCGGGTTGAAGACCCTCGAGGACGCGCTGGTGATGCGCCAAAGGATTCTGGCGGCTTTCGAAGAGGCAGAGCGGAACCCTGAGGAGGCGCATCGGTTGCTCACCTTCGTAGTGGTCGGCGGGGGGCCGACGGGGGTCGAGTTGGCCGGCGCGTTGATCGAGATCGCCGTGCACTCGTTGGGAGACGAGTTCGACGTGATCGACCCGACGCGGGCACGAGTGATCCTGGTGGAAGGAGCTCCACATGTGCTGCCGGTCTATCCCGAGGACCTGTCGGAGAGCGCCGAACGTCAGTTGAAGACTCTCGGCGTCGAGGTGCTGACCGGGACCATGGTGAGCGAGATCGACGAAGGTGGAGTCACCCTCAGCGACGGGCGGCGGATCGAGTCGAGCCTGGTTCTGTGGGCGGCCGGTGTCCAGGCATCGGAGCTAGGCGAGATGCTGGGAGTGGAAACCGATCGAAGCGGTCGGGTGCCGGTGGAGGGAGACTTGTCGGTGCCCGGTCATCGCGAGGTGTTCATCATCGGTGACCTCGCCACGGTACCGGGTGTGCCCGGCGTGGCCCCGGCGGCGATGCAGATGGGTAGGCACGCCGGTCGGATGATCGGAGGAGACCTGCGCATGCGGTCGAGAATCCCGTTCCACTATCGGAACAAGGGGGCACTCGCCACCATCGGTCGGGCTCGGGCGGTGGCGGATTTCGGCCGGGTCAGATTCGGCGGGTTCCTCGCCTGGGTGGCATGGCTGGCGATTCACATCTTCTATCTGATCGGGTTCCGCAACCGGGTGTTGGTGCTGATCTCGTGGGCGTGGAGCTATCTGACCTTCCGACGTGGGGCCAGGATCATCACCGGGGTCCCGCCCTTGCCGGAGAAGGGCGATCCATAGGCGTGGTTCACCCGGGGAAGTTGATCGGCGACTTCTTCGTTCGGTTCGAAAGTCGGTTGCCGTTACTGAGGGTCGGAGTCTGTCGACTGGTCCATGACGTAGACGGTGGTCCCACCCGGGTCCTGGTAGGTGGCCATGAAGCCGCCGGGGATCTCTGAGATCTCTTCGATCACCGTGAGCGTCTCCGGGCGGGTGGCATGGAAGGCTTCGACGCTGTCGACGACGAAAAGCGGCCCGAACGGGGCGTCGGGGTCGTTGGCGTCGAGCATCAGCTGCACGTCGGTGCCCGGCAAGGACAGGGCGACGGTTGCATCGCCCTCACGCCACACCTCGCTGAAGCCGAAGCCGTCGCGGTAGAGGGCGAGCGAAGCTTTCAGGTCGGACGTTGGGGCTAATAGGAACTCGAGCTTCATGGCGCCTCCTTCCGTGGCGTAACTGGACTATTGCTCAGCATAACGCCATTATGTTCGGATGCGCAACTGGATTCCGGTATCGACCTCCCCGAAGGGCAGGCTCGCGCTCGCGGCGGTCAAGGAGTTCGGAGCGCGGCCCTTCGACGAGGTTACGGTTGGCGAGCTGGCGGCTGCAGCGAGGGTCACCACGGGTGCTCTCTACCACCACTTCGGCAGCAAGCTCGCCCTGTATGTCTTCGTTCGAGACGATGTCGAACAACGGCTGCTAGATCGCATGGAGGGCGCAGTCGAGGTCGGCGACGAGTCGGATCGCTCGGGGGCCGTGAAGGCGGCGCTACTCGTCGGACTGGATTTCGCTGTACGAGAGGGTTTCCTCCGAATTTTGGGGGATCCGCCGGCCGGGGCGGGAAACGACAGGTTGGCTGAGATGCTCAGCGCAAGCACGGCCCCGGCGTCCCCCCTTCTCGGTCGAGTGCTCGCCGCAGCCTGGCGAGCGGCGTTGGCAGGAGTCGCCGAAGGTTCTGAGCTGGATCAGGCTCGTGCCGCACTCGTCGCGGTGGAGCTCAAAATCCCTTCCGGCCGCTGAATGCTGGTTCGGGGATCGGCGAGAAATCCTGGTGAGGGGCAAGCCCGGTTCGTCGGCCCGAATGTCAGCTTCCTCAATCCGTCGCGAGCGGGTGCGTCCTCAACCATCTCTGGGAACGGTCTGCCGGGGTTCGTCAATGCGGCGGGTTGTGTCATCGCTATCGACGACTCTGGAGGCGAGTAGTACAATTAAAAGTGACAGGGAGCCTCCGTTCTGGAGTCTGGACCCCGCCCCGTAGATGGATCGCCCTCCCTGGTGCGCTTAGGCGAGCGGAAGCCGCTTTGCGGCTCTGAAGGGCGGGACAGTGTCTGGATTCGTCAGAAGGCCGAGAGGCCCGTGTCTCCATACAGAGATGCCCGACTCTCGTCTCGACCAATTCATGGTCATTGCCCGGTTCCGGGAACTCGGATTCACCCAGAGACGGTGTGAAGGCTGTGACTGGTGGGCGGTCTGGGTCGATGCCGATGGCAACCGGGTCCCCTCATTCCGGAAAGTCGGGCGAATCGCCGGAGTCGAATATGCATGAAGATCCCCCGGGCTCCGTGTCCCCCAAACACCACGCCCCGCCCGGGAGAAAGAGAATCCACCGAGCGCCCCCACACCCCACCCCACCGGCGCTCGGGGTTCTCACCGGAAACGGGCTTCCGCCACGCTGGCGGCCCTGCGAAGGGAATTGCTCACGGATCTCCGAAAATGAGTAAGCGGGTCACCGTCCTCGTCCTCGACGACGAGAAGGGGAGGCTGATAACCGGTGAGTACAGCGGTGGGATGCACATCGACCTCGGATTCGGAGACAGGCATCCGATCGAGGTGATCACCGTCTCCCCGAACGGCAAGCTCCGCCACAAGTGGGATGAGCTGACCAACAATGAGAGGGAGAAGCTGATCCGGGCCAAGATCTGTTCCTGGATCGTGTACATGGACGACCCCGAAGCTGATGGGTTCTCGGAAGGGTGGTATCAGGACTACGTCGATGCATCGAGGCAACGATGAGCAGATACCGGGTTCTCATGAGGTAATCGGGATCGGCCTCGGTCATGCCTGGCGACCAGCCGAAGGGAATCCTCCCGATCGCACTCTGACCGTTGGCACTACATTGGAGCGTCAGCAAGTGTTGACGTAGCCGAGGTGTTGGGAGGTCTGATGGAAAAGGTCCGAGTACGGGTGCGAGTGACCGCGGACGACCGAGAGCCCATCGCAGGCATCCAGGCACTCTGCCGGGAGTCGATCAAGATCGAGAAGGGTATGCGTGACCTGGTGAGGTCGGCGGGGCGCAGGGTCATTCATGGACCGAGATCGGCTTGGCGATGGGCATGACCAAGCAGGCGGCGTGGCGTCGCTTCACCAAGGGACCCATCCGAATCTGATTTGGTATGTTCAAGGGTTCCTGCGGGGGGAGTTGCTACTTGAGGCGCAGGAGCGGGGAATCCCCGAGCTGTCGAATCACTTCAATTTCAGGCCCCTCGGGGGTTCTCCGCGTCAGGTCCACGGAATCAGCCGGTTCCGTAGGCATGCCACGTGGGAGCCACGTTCGAGTAGCACCGAAAAGAGTTCAGCAAGGCGGTCGTTGACTACCGAGACTGGCTCAAGGCGACTCAGCTAATGCGTGGCGACGAGCGTTTGGGTTGCATTTTGGGTTGCAGGCGAAGATAAGTTCACCGAAAAAACCTTGTGCGGGTGAGAGGATTTGAACCTCCACGGGCTTTCGCCCACAGGGACCTAAACCCTGCGCGTCTGCCAAGTTTCGCCACACCCGCGTGTGGGGGGACATTGTGTCACCGGGGGAGTGGGATTTTGGTAGGCCGCGTGGGACTCGAACCCACAACCTTGACCTTAAGAGGGTCCTGCTCTAGCCAGTTGAGCTAGCGGCCCGGTCTGAGTGTAATTGGACGGGCATCGATTCCGAACTGTTCGGACAATGCGTCGATCCACTCCATGACGGTGTTCCAAGGATCTGAAGGTCGTCGAAGCTTGACAGTGCAGACCCCGTGCTCCAAAGAGTTCTTTCTGTGACCTCTGTCCTGCGTCCGAATCGCGACATATTGCTCCTCGGTCAGCCTCACCTCTCGGCACCAAGTGGCCAGGGTCGATTTCTTGACAGGAATGAGCTCCATGATCTCGCCATAGGACGAGACGCGAGACGTCGCACGTCTTTGCCCAGCTCCGATCGTTCCCACTGGGACAACCGGTCCCAGGAGTCGATCCGGTCCTGAAGTATCGGTCCCCACCTCCATGGTTCGGACAATACGAATGAGGTGGGACAGGAAACGGGCCGCAAGTACCCTGACCCGATCACGGGCTGTGGCGCAGCTTGGTAGCGCGCTGCGTTTGGGACGCAGAGGTCGTCGGTTCGAGTCCGACCAGCCCGACCGGGGCTTTACAATGACGTGTCCCGCGGGTGTAGCTCAATGGTAGAGCTCCAGCCTTCCAAGCTGGCGGTGAGGGTTCGATTCCCTTCACCCGCTCGAATGGGTCACCCACGGGACTGACCCGGCCCTCGCCCCTGTAGCTCAATTGGATAGAGCGGCGGACTTCTAATCCGCAGGTTGGGGGTTCGAGTCCTCCCGGGGGCGCGAAGGAAAGACCCATTCGAGACATGGTGGCCGTAGCTCAGCTTGGTTAGAGCACCTGGTTGTGGTCCAGGAAGTCGCGGGTTCGAATCCCGTCGGTCACCCCAGGGGAAGGGCGCAGCGATGCGCCCTTCTTCATGACAACCACGGAGAGAAATGACAACAACCGTCACCGAGACCGGCCCATTCGAGCGTCTGGTCACCTTTCAACTTACCGACGACCAGATCACGGCCGGCAAGGCTGCCACCGCCCGCAAGTTGTCCCAGGACATGAAGCTGAAGGGATTCCGGCCGGGCAAGGCGCCCTTGCCGGTGATCGAAGCGGCCGTGGGCCCGGCACGGTTGCGAAGCGAGGTCATCGATGACCTCGTGCCGCCGGCCCTGACCGAGATCCTCAACGACGAGGAGCTGCGCCCGGCGGTCACGCCCGAGCTCGAGGCGCTCAACGATGTCGAGGGCGGGGTCGAGGTCGAGGTAAAGGTCACCCTCTGGCCGACGATCGAACTGCCCAACTATCGGGATCGTGAAGTCGAAGTCACCTCGCCCGTGGTCACACGCTGAGGAACTCGACCTTCAGGTGGAGCGCATGCTCGAGCAGTTCGCCACCGTGGAGGAGGCAGACCGACCCGCGCGCCCCCGGTGATTTCGTGTCCGTCGATGTCAAGGCGACCAAGGACGGCGATCCGGTAGAAGGGGCGACTGCCGCAGATCTTCTTGTACGAGGTCGGATCGGGCTTGTTCGTCGAGGGAATCGACGAGCGTCTCGAAGGGGCCGAACCGGGAACGATCCTCACCTTCGACGCTCCTCTACCAGTCGGCTTCGGTGACCGGGCCGGCGAGGAAGTCGGCTTCGAGGTGACGGTCAACGAAGTGAAGGAGCGGATACTCCCCGAGCTCGATGACGCTTGGATCGATGAGAACACCGAATTCGAGACAGTCGGAGAATTGAAGGCCGAGCTGGAGGAGCGCTTGGCAGAGGCCAAGCTGCAGTCCGTCGCACGCCAGTACGCAGAGCGGGCGCTGAGCACCCTGGTCGATCAGGTTGCGATCGAGCTGCCCGAGGGGCTGGTGCGATCCGAGATGGACGACCACCTCCACAGGTTCATCCATCGACTGGAAGAGAGCGAGCTGACCCTCGACGACTACTTCCAGGCTTCGGGAATCGATCAACAACAGTTGCTCGACGACCTCCGCCAACAGGCGGAGATGTCCTTGCGGAATCAGCTTGTTCTCGAGGCGGTGGCGAAGGATGCGGGGATCGATGTCACCCCCGAGGACGTGTCGGCTGTCATCCAAAACGCGGCTGCCCGCTCCGGCGACCCGGTCGCTTATCTGCAGGCGTTCCGGCAAAGCGGCCGGGAATTGGCGGTGGCCGGTGATATTCTCAGAAACAGGGCGTTGGACGCCATCCTCTCGGCAGCAAATCCGGTCGACGAAGACGGCAACCCGGTCGATTTGAAATTGAACGTGACGGAAGTCGAGGCCGAGATAGTCGAGGCCGAGATAGTCGAGGCCGAACCGGTCGGGGAGATCCCGGTGGGCGAGGTGCCAATCGGCGAAGTGGCTGCGACAGCGGCGGAGGAAGAAGAATGAACGACCAGTTCCAGAACTATGTGATCCCCACGGTCTTCGAGCAGACCAGCCGGGGCGAGCGCTACTTCGACATCTACAGCCGGCTGCTCAAAGATCGGATCATCTTCCTGGGCACCCCAATCGACGACACGATCGCCAACCTGATCATGGCCCAGCTCCTCCACCTCGAGTCGGAGGACCCGGACAAGGACATCTTCCTCTACATCAACTCGCCTGGAGGTTCGATCACCTCCTTGTTCGCCATCTACGACACGATGCAATACATCAAGCCAGACGTGAACACGGTTTGCATGGGCATGGCCGCCTCGGCCGCGGCTGTCATCCTCGCCGGTGGGGCCGTGGGTAAGCGCTACGCGTTGCCCCACGCCCGAGTGATGCTCCACCAGCCTCATGGCGGCGCTCAGGGTCAGGCTTCCGACATCGAGATCCAGGCCCGTCTCATCGTCCAGATGCGCGAGCAGCTCAATCAGATCCTCGCCGAGCACACCGGTCAGGATTACGAGAAGATTGCAGTGGACACCGAACGGGACTATTGGATGCTCGCCGACGCAGCCAAGGAATACGGGGTCATCGACGGAATTCTCACCCGTCGGGAGCTCGCGGCAGTAGCCTCCAAGTAAGGAGGTTCGCAACTCGATGGCACGACTCGGTGACGGCGGTGAGCTGCTCAAGTGCAGTTTCTGCGGGAAGTCTCAAAAGCAGGTCAAGAAACTCATCGCTGGGCCGGGCGTATACATCTGTGACGAGTGCATAGATCTCTGCAACGAGATCATCGAGGAAGAGTTCTCCGCTACCGAGGAGATCAACTTCACCGAGCTGCCCAAGCCGGTCGAGATCAACTCATACCTGGACGACTACGTGGTAGGTCAGGAAGACGCCAAGAAGAAGTTGTCCGTCGCTGTCTACAACCACTACAAGCGGATCCGGGGCGGCGAAGTCCAGCGCGATGTCGAGCTGCAGAAATCGAACATCCTGCTCATCGGACCGACCGGGTCGGGCAAGACCCTTCTCGCCCAAACCCTCGCCCGCCAACTCAACGTCCCGTTCGCCATCGCCGACGCCACCAGTCTCACCGAAGCCGGCTATGTAGGCGAGGACGTGGAGAACATCCTCCTCAAACTTCTCCAGGCGGCCGACTACGACGTGAATCGCGCCCAGCAGGGAATCATCTACATCGATGAGATCGACAAGGTCTCCCGCAAAGCCGAGAACCCATCCATCACTCGGGACGTCTCGGGGGAAGGCGTGCAACAGGCGCTCCTCAAGATCCTCGAGGGCACCGTCGCCTCAGTGCCGCCCCAGGGCGGGCGCAAGCACCCCCACCAGGAGTTCATCCAGCTCGACACCACCAACATCCTTTTCATCTGCGCCGGAGCCTTCGGTGGGCTCGAGGACATCATCGCCAACCGGGTGGGGAGACGTGGCGTTGGGTTCGGAGCAGAAGTCCGTGGCAAGGCCGATGGGCGGCCGTCCGACTTGCTCAACCAGGTGATGCCTGAGGACCTGATGAAGTACGGCCTGATTCCAGAGTTCATCGGACGTCTGCCGGTGATGGCCACCGTCGAGGATCTCGACATGGACGCCCTGATCCGAATTCTGACCGAGCCCAAGAACGCGCTGACCCGTCAGTACGCCCGCATGTTCGAGATGGACGACGTGGAGTTGGTATTCACGTCCGACTCGCTCGATGCGATCGCCGCCCAGGCGATCAAGCGTGGGACCGGGGCACGAGGGCTACGAGCCATCCTCGAAGAGGTCCTTCTCAACACGATGTACGACCTCCCTTCTCGCACGGATGTGGAGAGAGTGGTCATCGACCGCGACGTGGTTGCCGAGAAGGTCAACCCCACGCTGGTGCCGGCGCGCGAAGTGGACGGTCCAGCCGAGAAATCGGCCTGAACCTGCTGAACCCTCTCGGGATGAACTAGCGCATCCGGACAAGTTCGTCTCAAAGACACTGGCGGATAACCCGCGCCCGTTAGGTTGTCGTGGATCCTCCTTGGGGTGGGTCATACGGGGAATCAGGGAGGCTTTGACCCCACGTCCTGTAAGCGGTCACCTGGGACGTGGGTTAGCCAGTGGTGAGACCGGCCCGTTCCAACGCGCAATGAAGGGATGGGATTCATGCGGGTTAGCGTGCGACGGATTCGCTTCGTCGTCGCATTGATGATGGCTCTGATGCTGTTGGCCTCGTTGTCGATCGTTCTCTCGGGAGCGGCGGCAGCAACGACCGGGCAGCAATGGACCGGCGATCACCAAGACGAGGAATGTACCGATCTCGATACTCAGACGTATCGAGGGGATCAAGACGATCAGAAGGACTGCGAACCGGATCAGTGTGGGGATCTCACCGTCCAAGGCAGTGGTGAGGACCACGAGGATTGCGATTCCGAAGAATGCCCTGACCTGGCGGTTCAGAGCTCTGGCGGAGACGAATCCAAGGATTGTGAGCCCGATGGGGAGGAATGCCCCGATCTCGGGGTCCAGAGCAGCGGTGGTGATCACGACGACTGTGATTCCGCGGAGTGCCCGGACCTGGCGGTCCAGGGCAGCGGTGGTGATCACGATGACTGTGATTCCGAGGAGTGCCCGGACATGACGGTTCCGGCTGGTGAGGATCACGACGACGACTGCGCTCCCGGCACGTCAACGACATCGACCACGGTGCCAACCGTCGCTCCGACAACCGTTCGCGGACTGGAGCTGGCAGCGGCTGGAGCCGAGTGCGTCAGCGACATCCCGTACCTCAAGTACGAGATCGACTATCCCCCGGGGCAATCGGCCAGTATCACCTTTCTCAACCCCACCGGAGCCGACGTCGTTTACGAGGATGTGCCGCTGAGCGGTGCTGTGTTGTGGCCCGGGGCGAGCGAAAACCCCCCTGATTGGCCGGGGTGGGTCCTCGACGATGGTGTCTGGGTGGAGGCCGACGACGGATTCCTCTGGGCCAGGGGAACGGTCAACATCCTGTTCGAGGTGAACCCGAGCACGATGGTCACGGTCTCGTACCAGCAGGGGACCGGGGCTTGCGCCGACCCTGACCCGGACGAGGTCGCAGGAACAGTGATCACGCCACCGACCACCCCGGACCAGGTCGATGGTGTTGATGTCCTCCCCTTCACCGGCGTCCAGGATGGAGCCCTGGCCATGGTTGCTATTGCAGTCCTGGCACTCGGTGGCCTGATGGTGCTCAGCGCCCAGAGGGACGAACAAGACGAGAGCTGAATCCATACCGCGAAGTCGATGACAACGCCCCGGGATTAACCTCCCGGGGCTTTTCATGAACTATCACGAAGCCCTTGTCTACCTCGATGGGCACATCGCGCACGGCATCAAGCCCGGCTTGGACCGAATCAACCGATTACTCGACGACATGGGGCGGCCAGACGAGGGGTACCCGATAATCCACGTTGCCGGGACCAACGGGAAGACATCCACCGCCCGATTCGCAACGTTGCTGCTCGTCGCCCATGGACTCAACACAGGGACCTACACGTCGCCCCATCTCCAAAAGGTCGAGGAGCGTCTTGCGATCAACGGTCGGATGGCCGCCGAGGAGGAGTTCGCTCTCGCCATCTCAGACGTCGCATCCTTCGCCGACCTGCGGGCTCAGGCAGGCGAGGAGCCCAATACCTATTTCGAGCTCACCACGGCCGCTGCATTCGCCTTCTTCGCCGATCAGGCGGTCAACGCGGCCGTGCTCGAGGTGGGTCTGGGTGGGCGTCTCGACGCCACCAACGTCGTGGACGCCGAGGTATGTGTCCTGACCAGCATCGGGATCGAGCACACCGAATACCTCGGCGAGGATGTGGCCACCATCGCCGGGGAGAAACTCGCCATCGCTGGTCCGAATTCGACACTGGTCAGTGGGCCGCTGCCGGACCAGGCACTGGAGGTCGCCGACACGCGTGCCCGAGATCTCGGCATCCATCACCGTCATTACGGAAAGGACTTCTCGGTTCTGGACGCCGAGCGAGGAGTAGGAGGCTGGCTGGTGACCATAGGCGGCGCCGAGGACACATACGAAGACCTGTTCCTTCCCCTTCACGGGCGGTATCAGCTGGTGAATCTGGCCAACGCGGTGGCGGCCACCGAGGCCTTGTTGGGCCGTAAGCTCGACGAGGAGGCGGTTCGTGATGCGGTTGCGATCGCGACGGTGCCGGGGCGAATGGAGGTGTTGGGCACCCATCCCCTGGTCATGGTGGATGGAGCCCACAATGCCGATGGCGTAGATGCCCTCGCCGAATCCCTAGACGAGGAATATCCGACGACTCGCTGGCAGCTGGTTCTCGGGGTGATGGGAGACAAGAACGTGGAGGCCATGGTGGAAAGCCTCGACCCGCTCCTGGCCGGGATCATCGCCACCGCTCCCGACGCGGAGCGCGCGGTGCCGCCGGCGGTCCTCGTTGATCGGATCAAAGATCTGACCGACGTGGTCGTGCTCGAAGCGGAGGACACGGAGATGGCCATTGACATGGCTCGCGCCGAGGCCGGGGCAGAGGGTGCTGTGCTCGTGGCCGGCTCGCTGTACCTGGTCGGGGAAGCACGGGCCTTGCTTCTCTGATCGGCCACCGAGGCGGGGCCGGCCGAACGCGCAGAGCGGTTACGCTCCCGCCGACATGGCAATCGAAAGCACCTTCATCATGGTCAAGCCCGACGGCGTCGATCGAGGCTTGGTCGGTGAGGTCATCGCACGATTCGAGAGAAAGGGCCTCACGCTCGAGAAGATCCGAAAGCTCGACATCGACGAGGGAATGGCTCGTCGTCATTACGAGGAGCATGTCGAGAAGCCATTCTTCCCCGAGCTGCTCGACTTCATCACCTCCGGGCCGGTGATCGCCATGGAGTGGTCGGGTGAGTCCGCGATCACCGTCTGCCGCGGCCTGATGGGAGCGACCGACCCCAAACAAGCTGCTCCCGGGACCATCAGAGGGGACCTCGGCCTCATCGTCACCCACAACATCGTCCATGGCTCGGACGGTCCGGACAGCGCGGCCCGTGAGCTGGAGATCTTCTTCGGTTGAGATGACTCCGGGAACGTTCCGGCCCACAACCGCGGCGACTCTCCTTTCGTCGCACGCCTGACGGCAGAAACTGCGTGAAACGCGCTCTGGCACAAGATCTGGCCGACACCTACACTCCCCGAGTCATCGCGGGAGTCATCATCAGCCATGGCTGAAACCCTTCTTTCATTCGCCGGTCAGGACATGGCCATCGATCTCGGAACCGCCAACACGCTCGTCTACGTGCGTGGCGGTGGCATCGTGCTCAATGAGCCATCGGTAGTCGCCATCAACTCCCAGAACGGTCGAGCCCTGGCCGTTGGCATGGAGGCGAAACGAATGATCGGGCGCACCCCGGCCCACATCACCGCAATCAGGCCGCTCAGAGATGGGGTGATCGCCGATTTCGACGTCACCGAGAAGATGCTCCGCTACTTCATCCAGAAGGTCCACCGGAGGAAATGGGCCCGTCCCCGGATCGTGGTCTGCGTGCCGTCGGGGATCACGCCGGTCGAGCGAAGGGCTGTCGAAGAGGCGGCATATCACGCCGGCGCACGACGGGCGTACACCATCGAGGAGCCGATGGCCGCCGCCATCGGGTCAGGGCTTCCGATCGCCGAGCCGGCGGGATCCATGGTCGTCGACATTGGTGGCGGCACCACCGAGGTAGCGGTCATCTCTCTGGGTGGCATCGTCGTCTCCCGCTCGATCAGGGTCGGGGGCGACGAACTGGACACGGCAATCATCGACTGGGTCAAGAAGGAGTACAACGTCCTCATTGGCGAGCGCACAGCAGAGCAGCTCAAACTCGCGGTCGGGTCGGCCTGGCCCTACGCCGATGAGCCATCTGCGGAGGTGCGTGGACGCGACCTGGTCACCGGTCTGCCCAAGACCATTCTCCTCTCCAGCCCAGAGATCAGGGAGGCGATCGAGGAACCGACCCAGGCGGTCGTCGATGCCGTCAAATTCACCCTCGACAAGACGCCGCCGGAGCTTGCGGCCGACATCGTCGAGCGTGGGATCGTGCTCACCGGGGGCGGAGCATTGCTGGTGGGGCTGGACCATCGTCTGGCTCATGAGACGGGGATGCCCATCGTCACAGCGGCGAATCCGCTGCAGTCGGTGGTGCTCGGCTCGGGGAAGTGTCTGGAGGACTTCGACACACTGCAAGAGGTGCTTGTGTCGTCATCCCGGCCATGACCGCCTCGACCCGTCTTGACTCATGCTGACTTCGAAGCAATCCGACCGAGCCCTACCCACCTTCATCACTCTCCTGGTGATCGGCGTTCTCCTGATGACTTTCGATGTTCGTCTGGAGGGAGGGGGAGTTGTCGCTGTGCTCCGGGGCGGCACCCAGGCCATCGTGTCACCGATGCAGCGAATCGCTGCCTACGCGGTGAACCCGATCGCGAATGCACTCGACAGCCTGTCCAACGTCGCCTCGCTGAGAGAGCAAAACGCAGCTCTCTCGGCCCAGCTCGCCGAATCCCAGGCCTCACTCGTCGCAGTTCAAGACGACCTGGCCAAGCTGGCTCTCCTCGAGCAAATCTACGATTTGGAAACAGACGGGGCAGAGCTGGGGCAAACCGTGGCCAATGTGATCGGATCGGTCGACGCCGCTCTGATCATCGACAAGGGCACCCGGAACGGGGTTCTCGCCGGTCAGCCGGTCATCGACACCAACGGATACGTGATCGGCACGGTCGAGAGTGCGAGTTCCGGCAGCGCGACCATCCTCCCCATTACGGCGAGCCGGGACGGCCTCACCGTTCTCGTCGGATCGCAGACCGGGACCCTGGTCACCCGGCCGTTCTCATCCGACCTCGGCCTGGAGATGGATCTCGATGTCTTCGATGCCCGCGAGCCGGTGCTCGCCGGCGACCGGGTGCTCACCTCGGCGGCGAGCACCGACTATCCGGCCGGTCTCCCGGTCGGCGAGGTCATCGAGGATGCATCTCCGGAGTCGACCTCGCTGACGACGACCGTGCGACCGTTTGTCGATCCCGAGGCACTCCGATTCGTTGTCGTTCTGGCCTGGCCCCCCGACCCGGTGTCGGCTGCCACTGACGACACCATTCCCGACGAGATCACCGATACAACCGTCGCCGAGGAGGCGACCACCACGACTACCACCCCCGAGGACGATGGTTGATGAGAGGCCGCACCGCGCTGGTGATCGGCCTAACAGTCGTCATCGCCGTCGTGATCCAGACCACACTCTTCGGGAGGTTGAGAGTCGTCACTCCCGATCTGGTGATGTTGATCGGGATCATGTTGGCACTCACGAGGATCCGCACCGAGGCGGTTCTCGGGGTCGCGTTCCTCTCCGGGCTGATCATGGACCTGTTGGGGGCGTCGTTGATCGGCCTGCGAGCGGTCGTCTACACCACGGTGGCCTACATCGCCATCAGGACCAGGGAGAGAGCCGAGATGGGGGGACGGGTGACGATCGCCCTCTGGGTCGGCCTGCTGACTCTGCTCGGTGTGGTCCTCCTGCTTCTCATTGGGACGTTGTTCGGGCAGGCGGCCCTCATCGGAGAAGGTGCGGTTAGCGTCATGATCCTCGTTCCCCTGGCAAATGTGGCGGTTGCCGCCCTATTCGCACCCACTTTCGTACGATTGGTCGACCGCGACCGGACCGCTCTCAGATACCCATGAAGTTCGCGCTGAGACTCACGACTCTGGGAGTCATCTTCACCGTGATGTTCTCGGTGGTCGGGTTGCGTCTGTGGTTCATCCAGGTTGCGGAGGGACCGCAGATCGCCCAGGCCGCCGAAGAGGCGACCTGGGTGGGCAAGACCACGTACGCAGCCCGGGGCGACATCTACGATCGGAACGGGACTCTCCTCGCTACCAGCCGCATGGTGCCTGCCGTCATCGTCGACCGTACGTTTGTTCAACCCGACCAAAGAGAGCCCTTGATTCAGGAGTTGGCCTCCATCGTCGGCGTCGACCCTGTTCAACTAGAGACCATGTACGAGGAGGCGGGGATCAACGGGCGCTTCCAGGTGAGCACGGTCTCCAATGAGACCGCCTATGCGATCAACGAGTCGCTCGACGAGCTCCCCGGGGTCGAGGTGGTCAAGGTCCCGGAACGGGTCTATCTGTCCGGGCCGACGATGGCCCACGTCATCGGTCATCTCGGACTGCCCGAGGAGGCGGATCTGGCTGAGCGCGAGGAGCTGGAGCCAGACGTCCGCATCGGCAAGCTCGGGGTGGAGCGGGTCTATGACGAGGTGCTGCAAGGCACGGGCGGGTCGGTGGAGTACCGGGTGAGAAGAGGCGAGATCATCGAACAGCGCCCACCGGTCGATCCGGTCACCGGCAGCTCGATCGTGCTCAACCTCGATCTCGCCCTCCAGGAGCAGGTCGAGCTCGCCCTCGAGAGTGGGGTCGCGCTTTCCAACGAGGTAAAGGAAGAGGAGAGAGAAGACGGAGAGGAGGTCTTCAACGAAACTCAGCGGGCCGCGGCTGTCGTGCTCGATGTCGACACCTTCGACGTGCTCGCCTTGGCATCGTTCCCCGATTTCGATCCTCAGCTCTTCGTGGCCGGGATCGACGAGTCGACCTTCGAGGGCCTCAACGAGACCAAGGCCTTCAACAATCTCGCGGTCAGCGGTCTCTATCCACCGGCCTCGACCTTCAAGGCGATCACCTACACCGCCAAACTCGAAGAGAACCTCCCGTTCCCCAGTGATGTGGAGGGGGTCGACGGCGACCTGATCCACTGTGACGGGACGCTGGTCCTCGACGAGCTCGCCGATGGCTCGGCCCAGGTCAAGCACGATTGGTACGACCCCCGCAATCTCGGCTGGCTCGACATCCACGGGGCTCTGGCGAATTCGTGCAACATCTACTTCTGGAATGTCGCACTCGGCACCTACACGGCCTATCAGGGAAAGGCCAAAGAGAATGTCCTCCAGGACTGGGCGACTCGGGTGGGATACGGCCACGAGACCGGCATCGACCTGACCAGCGAGGCCCCCGGCATCATCCCAACACGACAATTGTTCGAAGAGTGGAAGGAATACCAGCTGGAGAATCCGGACGAGCCGCCCCGGCTCGAGCCAGCCCGCCTCGACTTGGCCTCGCCATGGCTCGGTGGCGACCTGATGGACTTCGCCATCGGGCAGGGAGCGTTCACCGCTACCCCACTCCAGGTCGCTTCCTCCTATGCGGTGCTGGTCAACGGCGGAACGGTGATGGAGCCAAGGGTGGTCAAGGAGACGATCGACAGCGAGGGCAATGTCACCCCTGTCCAGCGCCCGGATCCGGTGACCGTCGATATCGACCCGGCCACTCGAGCGTCCCTGCTGGAGGATCTCGGCAGCGTCGTCAACGGGGGCACAGCCGCCGCCGCCTTCAGCGACTTCGGTGAAGGCGTGGAGAACGTCGGAGGGAAGACCGGGACCGCCCAGGTGTCGGCGACCCGCGACAACCACGCCTGGTTCGTCGGCGTCGCTCCCCTCGACGACCCGAAATACGTCGTGGCGATTCTCATCGACGAGGGTGGGTCCGGAGGGCAGGTGGCAGCACCGGTGGCCCGTCACATCATGCAGTATCTGACCGGTAACGAGCCGACACCCATAGTCGAGGGTGAGGAGGCCGACTGATGGCGGTCTTGTCCCGTCTCCGCGAAGTGGCCGTAGACCGGGGCCGCAACAAATCGGACCGCATCCTGTTCGGGACCATGCTCGCCCTCTCCGGGTTTGGGCTGCTGATGATCTACTCGGCGACGAGTAGCGCCGGGTCGGTCGGCATGGAACGTCAGATGATCTTCGTGGCCGCCGGGCTGACGGTCTACGCCATCATCTCCAACATCGACTATCGGGAGTTGAAGAACCTGATCCCGATCGTGTCGATCGTGGTGCTTCTAGGGCTGTTCGCGGTCTACATGTTCGAGCCGATCAACGGGGCACAGCGCTGGATACCTCTCGGGTTCTTCAAGCTCCAACCAGCCGAGTTCGCGAAGGTCGTTGTGATCCTGCTCTTGGCCGCGGTGCTCGCCCCCAGCAACCGCGAAGAGGTCGGGCAGCGCCAGATCACCTGGCCCACCGTGTTTCGCGCCATCTTCATAGTCGCCCTGCCCGCGGTGCTGGTCCTGTTCGAGCCGGACCTGGGGACGACACTGGTGTTCGGGTTCATCCTCTTCGTGATGCTGTTCGTCGCAGGGGCTACCTGGCGCCAAATGCTCGCCCTGACCGCGGCAGCGGCCCTGGGCGTGGTCGTCACCCTCCAGCAAGGGTGGCTGGCGGGATACCAGCTCGACAGGATCCGGGTCCTGTTCGATCCCAGCATCGACCCCCAAGGCATCGGCTACAACATCCAGCAGTCGCGGTATGCCGTCGGCTCGGGCCAGCTGTTCGGCAGAGGTCTGTTCGCCGAGGGCACCCAGACGTCATTCGAGTACGTGCCTGAACAGGAGACCGACTTCATCTTCACCGCGGTCGCAGAGCAACTCGGCTTCGTGGGTGGGGTTCTGGTCGTCGCCGCCTTTGCCGTCATCATCTGGAGGCTGCTCGTGATCGCGGCCAATGCCAGGGATCGCTTCGGTGCCCTGATCGCCACCGGTCTGGCGGCGTTGATGGTCTTCCACGTTTTCGTGAACGTCGGGATGACGATCGGGATCATGCCGGTCACCGGCATCCCGCTGCCTTTCCTCTCGGCGGGAGGCTCCTTCTATTTGGCGATGACTCTGGCCCTCGGTGTGGCCAACTCCGTCTGGCTGCTGCGCACCCCGGTGCCGGGTGAGAACCAGCTCACCTGAATCTCGTTCTAAGTTCCACGTCATACGTTCTACGCTGCCGGCGAATGGACCGACGTGGTGAACGAGGGTGGGTGGAGGTCATCTGTGGGCCGATGTTCTCAGGGAAGAGCGAAGAGCTCATCCGGCGGGTGACCCGCTATCAGATCGCCCGGGTGCCGATCCAGACTTTCAAGCCACGACTCGATGTCAGGTATGCCGACTCCGAGGTGGTTTCGCATTCGAGCCTCAAAGTGGAAGCGATCCCGGTGGAGACGTCTTCCGAGCTCTTGCACCGGGTCGAGGACAGCACGCGGGTAATTGGGATCGATGAGGGCCAGTTCTTCGACGACGGCCTCATCGACGTCGTCGAACAGCTCGCCTCGGCCGAGAAGCAGGTGATCGTCGCCGGTCTGGACACCGACTACCTGCGCCGGCCGTTCGAGCCCATTCCCACCCTTTGCGACCGCGCCGAGTACGTCACCAAGATGCTTGCGGTCTGTCACAAATGCGGTGGGCCGGGCATGTACACCCAGCGGATCGTGCATTCGGAGGAACTCGTAGTTCTCGGTGCGCAGGGCGCTTACGAGGCCCGGTGTCGGGTGTGCTACGACCCGACCGAGCCGGAACAGCCGGAGCTCGATCTCGGCGCCGGATAGGTTCAGCGTTTCCTTTCTGGTAATCTTCATAGGTCCGCCAGACGCGACATCTTCCCCTCTTCGGAGTGTTTCGTTGATGAGCACCCTTGCATACCGGCCGGCCGGCATGTCAGTCCTTGGCGACCGCCTCCATGCAGGGCGGGCGCCCCACGCGATCTGGCGCATCTATTTGGGCCCGAAAGCCCATGCCAGGAAATGGGCATTCGGGTCGACCCAAGCATCGACTCTCAGAGGAGTAACAACACATGGCTCTATTTCGAAAGAAGAGCCCACAGATCGTTCGGAAGTCTTCGACGGAAGGGACCGTCGAGGAGCACAAGACCGTCCGTGTCAAGGGAAAAAAGGTAGAGGTCACCAGGGTCGAGGGCAGGCCCGCCCCCGCCACGAAACCGAAGAAGGATCGACGTCACCAGCCGTCCGGCAAGGGCGGCGGCAACCACTCCAGGAACGGCGTATCCACATCTCGCACCAGGACACGTCGGCCCGTCGACGACGAGGTGATCGTCCCGGTCGAGACCGGGCGCAAGCAGATGCTCGTCAGGGTGCACCGCGGACAGACCCAGATGGTGATCCTCGAAGGCCCGGTCCTCGTCGAGCACTACGTCGCCCGCGAAGACGCCGGATCGGTCGCAGGCAACATCTACCTGGCCAAGGTTCGGAACGTCCTCCCCGGCATGGAGGCGGCGTTCCTCGATTTCGGCGCTCCAAAGAACGGCGTCCTGTATGCATCGGACGTCGCCTCAGATGGGAAGGGCAATGGTCGCCCGAACCGCAGGATCGAGAACGTCCTCAAGGAGGGCGACGATGTCCTGGTCCAGGTGACCAAGGATGCGATGGGTGCCAAAGGGGCACGCCTCACCGGGGTGCCGTCACTTCCCGGCCGCTATCTGGTGCTGGTCCCCGACTCCGACAGCATCGGGATCAGCCGCCGTCTGCCCGATGACGACCGGACCCGGCTCCGAGAGGTGATCAACAAGGTGCGCCCCGAGGGCTACGGCGTGATCGTGAGAACCGCCGCCCTCCATGCCAGTGCGGAGGAATTGGCTGCCGATATCTCCCGGCTGCGCAAGGTCTGGGACCAGATCGGTGAGGAGTCGCAGAACGGTGGGGCTCCTCGTCTGGTCCATCAGGAGCCCGATCTCCTGATCAAGGTGATCCGTGAGCATTTCACTGCGGATTTCCGCAAGTTGCTCATCGATGACGCCAGGGCGTACGAGACCGTCGTCGACTACCTGCAGGGGACGGCGCCCGACCTCGTCTCCAAGGTCCAGCACTACACCGATGAGGTCCCCCTATTCGAGAGATACCACGTCGACGACCAGATCAAGAAGGCCCTCGACCGGAAGGTGTACCTTCCGTCGGGCGGCCACTTGGTCATCGATCGCACCGAGGCGCTCACCGTCATCGATGTCAACACCGGGAAGTTCGTCGGCTCCTCCAACCTCGAGGAGACCGTTTTGCAGAACAACCTGGAAGCGGCTGAGGAGATCGGGCGCCAGCTACGGCTTCGGGATATCGGCGGGATCATCGTCATCGACTTCATCGACATGGAGACGATCGACAACCAACAGCAGGTCCTGCGACGACTCAAAGAGGCCCTGGCCAAGGACAAGACCAGGACTCAGGTCTTCGACGTGTCCCATCTCGGCCTGGTGGAGATGACGCGGAAGAACGTCTCGGCCGGGCTGCTCGAGCAGTTCTCGTCCAAGTGCGAGGAATGTGGCGGCCGCGGTGTGATCGTTCACGAGCACGCCATTGCTGCAGACGAGCTCGTGGTGGAGGACTTTTCCCTGGCGGAGTAGCTCGCTTTCGCTCATTCGCTTGGCGATACTGTCACCTCCTCGGTACCATTCAGGCCTCAATCCCCTTCCAGAGGTTTACCCATGTACGCCATCATTCGCGCCGGCGGCAAGCAAGCCAAGGTGCAATCAGGCGATGTAATCGAGATCGAGCGGGTGAAAGGTGACTCCGACGAGCTGTCCTTCTCACCTCTTCTCGTGGTGGACGACAAGGGCAACGCGGTGTCCGATCGTGATCTCCTGGCCAAGGCTTCGGTGACGGCGAAGGTGCTCGGCGAGTCCCAGGGCCAGAAGATCGACATCTTCAAATACAAGAACAAGACGGGCTATAGCCGTCGTCAGGGTCATCGCCAGAAGTACACCCAGATCGAGATCACCGAGATCAAGCTGCCGGGCGCCAAGGCCAAGTCCTCAGGGGCCAAGACCGCTGCCGCCAAGTCGGGGACGGCGAAGGCATCCGAGGAGAAGCCCGCTGCCAAGACCACGGCGGCGAAGACGACCGCGGCAAAGCCGAGTGCTGCCAAGTCGACCGCCACCTCGACCGCTGCGAAGGCAACGGCGGCAAGACCACCAAGCAAGCCAAGACCGACTCGTCAGAGGAGGAGTGAGATGTCAAAGACCAAAGCAGGCGGTTCCTCCAAGAACGGTCGGGACTCTGCCGCCAAGCGACTCGGAGCCAAGGTGTTCGACGGCGAGTTCGTGAACGCCGGGGCCATCCTGGTGCGTCAGCGCGGGACCAGGATCCATCCCGGTGAGAACGTGGGCAAGGGGTCCGACGACACCCTGTTCGCCACCACTCCTGGGACCGTCAAGTACGGGACCCGGGCCAACCGGCGTCTGGTCAGCGTCCTGCCCGAGTGAAGTAGCTTCCGGTCGTGTTCGTCGACCGGGTTCGTGTCAACCTCCGCGCCGGCAACGGTGGTGCGGGGGTTGTCTCGTTTGTGAGGGCGAAGGGAAGGCCTAAGGGCAAGCCGATAGGGGGAAATGGCGGTCCGGGCGGGTCGGTGTACCTCAGGGCGGATCCCTCGGTGGCGACACTTCTTCGGTATCAGCGGAATCCCCATTACACCGCGGGACATGGCACCCACGGCCAGGGCGACGTCCGGCATGGCAAATCTGGTGAGGGGTTGGTCCTGCCCGTCCCCCTGGGCACCGTTGTCATCGACGCCGAGGGCACGATCGTCGCCGACCTGGTCGAAGAGGGCCAGGAGATCGAGGCCGTGAAGGGCGGGCGCGGTGGCCGGGGTAATGCCGCATTCGTCAACCCCTCCAATCGGGCCCCCGGCGTCGCCGAGCAAGGGGAGTACGGACGGTCGGAGTGGCTCACCCTCGAGTTGAAGCTCCTCGCAGATGCCGCGCTCATCGGATTTCCCAACGCAGGGAAATCCACATTCATCTCGAAGGTGTCGGCTGCCAAGCCCAAGATCGCCGATTACCCGTTTACGACCCTGGTGCCGAATCTGGGGGTGGTGAGCTTCGATGGGCGGGAGTTCGTCATGGCGGATATCCCGGGTCTCATCGAAGGCGCGGCGTCGGGAAAGGGACTCGGCCAAGAGTTCCTTCGTCACGTCGAGCGCGCCCGGGTTCTGGTCATCCTCCTCGATCCGTCGCCTATGCAGGAACGATCGCCGGAGGAGCAGCTCCAGATCCTGAGACGCGAGATCGCCGACTACTCGGCCGAGATCGCGGCGCGACCGAGCATCGTCCTGCTCAACAAGTCCGACCTCGGCGACATGGAGGATCTTGCAGGCGCCGCTGGAGCCACACCGGTGTCGGCGGTGAGCGGCGAGGGCATTCGTGAGTCGCTCCACGCCATAGCGGACCTGGTCGAAGAAGCGGAACGGATTGCACCCCAGCGAAAGGGTTTCGTGCTCCATCGTCCCCTGGGCCCGACGTTCACCGTGAGACGAGAAGACGGCGGCTGGCGCATCGAGGGGCTCGCCGCCGAGCGAGCCGTCGCCTTCGCCGACCTCACGCTTCCGGAGGCGGCCGATATGGCGGCATGGCGCCTGTCTCGACTGGGCGTGGATCAGGCGCTGTTAGAGGCAGGCGCGGTCGAGGGCGACGAGGTCAGGATCGGTGAGATCTCCTTCGAGTTCACACCGGAACGGGATGAAGAGGAATAGATGGATTTGGCCGGGTTCCCGAGTTAGATCACCGGCGTCCGGCGCACTCGACGCAGCGCGAGGCCGCAGGAAGGGCTTCGAGTCGGTCGGTGCCGATAGCGATTCCGCACTCGTCGCAGATCCCGTAGGTGCCGACCTCGAGCTTGGCCAGAGCCCGATCGATATCTTCTATGGAGCGCGCGATCGAGCGCGCGGTGGCCGTGGTGCTCAGTCGCTCGACCGCTTCGGCGGTGCCGTCCCCGACTCGTTTCCCGAACGACACGGCGGCCCCGGTGGTCGGGGGCGCGGTCAGCCTGGCCAACTCGACTTCGAGCTCGTCTTTCCGATCGATGAGGGCCTGACGGATGGCATCCAAGTCATCGAACATTAGGAAGCGGAGTCGTCGAGGTTCACCCGTAGAATGGCGGCCGATGACTCTCGACACCCCGCAAGCAGTGGGTGAAGCCCTGCGCTCGGTCGACTACTTGCCTGACGACCGTATATCGCAAGTCGTCTTCCTCGCCGACCGCCTCGACAAGCCGATTCTCGTGGAGGGTCCGGCGGGGGTCGGGAAGACCGAGTTGGCCAAGTCGCTGGCCAAGGTCACGGGGCGCGATCTGATCAGGCTGCAGTGCTACGAGGGCCTCGACGAGTCCAAAGCCCTCTACGAGTGGAACTACAAGAAGCAACTGCTGAGGATCCAGGCCGATGTGGATCACGACTGGGAGGACATCGAGCAGGACATATTCTCGGAGGACTTTCTGCTCACACGCCCCCTGCTCGAGGCCATTCGTTCCGAGAGCCCTGTCGTGCTCCTCATCGACGAAGTGGACCGGGTCGAAGTCGAGACCGAGGCATTGCTCCTCGAGATTCTCTCCGACTTCCAGGTCTCCATTCCCGAGTTGGGGACGATGGAGGCGAAGACGCAGCCCATCGTGGTCCTCACCTCCAACAACACGCGAGAGCTGAGTGAGGCATTGAAGCGGCGCTGTTTGTTCCTCCACATCGACTATCCCGATGCCGAGAGGGAACAGGAGATCCTCGCGGCCCGGGTCCCGGGGCTGTCCGAGCATCTGGCCGCACAAGTGGCCAAGGTCGCTCGGTCCATCCGAAGCCTCGACTTGAAGAAAGCGCCCTCGGTGTCGGAGACCATCGATTGGGCCAGGACCCTCCTCGCTCTCTCCATCGAAGACGTCGACGAGGCGATCCTGGGCGACACGCTGCACGTCCTGCTCAAGTACCAGGCCGATATCGAGAAGGCTGCGAAAGAACTGACATCGAGCCCTCCCACCTGACGTGCTCGGGATAATCACCGGCTTCATCGACGAGCTGAGAGCGGCCGGCGTCCCGGTGTCCATGGTGGAGGCCATCGACGGGATGCGGGCCGTGGAGGCCATCGAGATCGGGGACCGGATCGCCCTTCGCGAAACACTGCGGGCCACGCTCATCAAGAACCTGCGACACGAGAGCGCCTTCGACACTGCTTTCGACGTCTATTTCGCGACGGTTCCTGAGCAGCTGTCCGAGCCATACGGCCCCGGGGAGCACCCCGGACAGCCAGATAGAGATCGACCCGATTTCAATGAACCGCTCCCCTTCGACCTCGACCAGCTGCTCGAATCGCTCCTCGAGGCGCTAGCCGGTCTCGACGACGAGGCGATCCGGAGTGGCGCCCGCACCGCCGTCGACGAGCTGGCAGGGATGGAGCCGGGCCGGCCGGTCGGCGGGACCTACTACCTGTACCGGACGCTGCGTCGATTGGACCTGGCCGATTTGGAGGAGAGATTGATCTCAGCCCTCACCGACGACCAAGACCTCTCCGATTTCGACCGGCGTCTGCTCCGTGAGGAGGTGGAAGCGAGGATCGAGCGTCTCCGTGAGGAGATCGAGGAGGAGATCCGACGCCGTCTGGTCGCCGATCGGGGCCGAGATGCCGTCGCTCGCACCTTGCGCCGCCCGCTCATCGAGGACGTGGACCTGATGCACGCGACCACCAAGGACCTCCACGAGATGGAGGACGCCATCGGGCCACTTACAAGGAAGCTGGCAGCTCGACTTGCCCGACGCCGTCGGATGCGGGCCGGGCGGCTCGACTTTCGTCGCACCATGCGGAAATCTCTGGCCACGGGTGGGGTGCCGGCAGATCCACAGTTTCGTCATCCCCGGCCGCACCGTCCCGAGGTTTGGCTGCTCTGCGACATCAGCGGGTCGATGGCGACGTTCTCCCGCTTCACCCTCCAGTTCACCCATGCCATGTCGACCCATTTCTCGAAGCTGCGGTCGTTTGCCTTCGTCGACACGATCGACGAGGTCAGCGACTTCTTCGGTCCGGGTGTGGACTTCGGCTCGGCGTTGCGGCGCGTGACGACCGAAGCCGAGGTCGTGTGGCTGGACGGGCATTCCGATTACGGGAACTCCCTGGAGACGTTCTTCGCCCGCTACGGCCGTCAACTGACCCCCCGCACAACCGTGATCATCACCGGCGACGCCCGCAACAACTACCGCCCGCCCCGCGATCGGGTCCTCGGCGACATCGCCGACGCGGCTCGTGCGCTGGTGTGGCTCAACCCGGAGCCGGAGGCATATTGGGACACCGGCGATTCGGCCATGTCGCATTATGCCGCTCATTGCACATCGGTCCATGAGGTGCGGACCTTGCGCCAGCTCGAGCAATTCATCGAGGAATTGACCCTCCCCGGCCCCCGGTTGCTCCAGAATGTCTAAACCGTGACCGTCGTTCTGCCGATGTTGTGGGACAGGCCCGTCTACGGGCATTAGGACCAGAGGTGAACTACATGGGCTCGCGGATACTCGTTGTCGAGGACTCGGCCGTCATCAGGCGGCTCATCGAAGTCTGTCTCCGCGCCGCTGATCTCGAGATCGTGACCCGCGAGGATGGCAAGAGTGGTCTAGCCGCTGTCGGGTCGGAGTCACCGGATCTGGTCGTCCTGGACATCGGGCTTCCCGGCATGGACGGATGGGAAGTGTTGGATCGCATCCGTCGCGACGAGTCCACGAAGAACATCCCGGTTGTCGTCCTCACCGCCCACGCCGAAGAGGAATCGCGGCGCAGGGCCAATGAGGGCGGGGCAGACGCCTTCGTCACCAAACCCTTCCAGCCCAACGACTTCCGCTCGACGGTCCTGTCGCTGCTGGAATAGTGCCGGGCAGGACTAGGCCGGCTCCTTCTCCAACACCTCGGCCAGACGCTCGGCCAGATCCACGACGCGGTTGGAGTATCCCCATTCGTTGTCGTACCACGACATAACCTTGACCAGGTTGCCGCCAAGTACCTGAGTGCCGCCGGCATCGAAGATCGACGAATGCGGGTTGCCGATGATGTCGCTCGAGACGATCGGGTCCTCCACGTATTCCAGTATCCCGGCCATCGGCCCCTCCGCCGCCGCCCGGACCGCGGCATTCACTTCTTCCACGGTCACGTCACGATCCAGTTCGACCACCAGGTCGACGGTCGAGCCATCGGGCACGGGGACTCTCATCGCCATGCCATCCAGCTTTCCGGCGAGGCTGGGGACCACCTCTCCGATCGCGGCTGCGGCGCCGGTCGTTGTCGGGATGATGTTCTCGGTTGCGGCCCGGCTGCGGCGCAGATCCTGATGAGGGACGTCGGCCAGCACCTGGTCGTTGGTGTAGGCGTGGACAGTGGTCATCACGCCCTTGCGGATGCCGAAGTTGTCGTCCAGCACTTTGGCCAGCGGTGCCAGAGAGTTCGTGGTGCACGAGGCGTTGGAGACGATGATGTCGTCTGAGTCGAGCTGGTCGTCGTTGACGCCGAGGACGACGGTCTCATCCACTTTGTCCTTCGACGGGACCGTCAAGATGACCCGCTTCGCGCCGGCGTCGACGTGCTTCTGGAGGGAAGCACGGTCTCTGAACACGCCGGTGGACTCGATGACGATGTCGGCGTCGAGGTCCTTCCAGGGCAAACGGGCGGGGTCGCGCTCCATGAGCATCTTGATCTCGTGATCCCCGACCTTCATCACACCATCCTCGACAGTCACCTCTTCCTCGAACCGACCCATCACCGAGTCGTACTCCAGCAAGTAGGCGAGGATGTCGTCATCAGAGAGGTCGTTGATGGCGACGACCTTGAGACCCGAATCCGGCCGTGAGGCAATGATCCGGAATACTGCCCGCCCGATCCGCCCGAACCCGTTGATTGCGACGTTTGCCATGTTCACTCTCCGTTGAGGTAGGCCGCGACCATGCTGGTGACCTCGACCACCCGGTTGGAGTATCCCCAGCCATTGTTGAACCACGTGATGGTCTTCACCAGGTTCCCGCCGGTCACCATGGTGGCCAGGCTGTCGTAAACACCGGAATGTGATACCGATCTCACATCTGAGGAAACAATCGGATCGGCGACATATTCGATGATTCCCTGGTATTTGCTCTCACACGACGCCTTCACCAAGTCGTTGACCTCCGCTTCGTCGGTGGGCCGCTCGACATCCACCACCATGTCCACGGTGGAGCCATCGACCACCGGCACGTTGAGGGCTACCACCGCCAGCTTGCCCTCGAGCTCGGGCAGGGCCTGGGTGATGATCTCGGCCGAGTTGGTCTCAGCGGGGATGATGTTCTCTCCGGCCGCCCGACTCGTCCGGTATGAGTCCGTGGGCACATCAGCCAAACGTCCTGCATTCGACATCGCCTTGACCACGGTCATGTAGGCCCGCTTGATCCCGAGTCCCTCGTTGATGGTCTTCAGGATCGGTGCTGCGGCGTTCGAGGTGTTCGACCCGAGGGCCACCTGGTCCACATCGGGGCCAAGCACGTCATCGTTGATGCCGCGAAGCAACAGCGGGATCTCACCGGGTATCTCGGGGCTCGAGGTGAGCACCACCTTCTTCGCCCCCGCCTTGAGGTGTTGCTCGAGGGCCGCCTTGGTCCGATAGCGGCTGGTTGTCTCGAGCACGACGTCGACACCGAGCTCACTCCAGTCGGCATCGCCCGGCTCGCGGGCGTTCAGCCATGCGACCCGCCTGTCGCCATAGGAGAGGGTGCCGTCGGCGTAGGACACGGGCGCGGGGAACCGGCCGTATATGGAGTCGTACTTGAGGAGGTAGGTGAGCGCCTCGGGATCGGCGATGTCGCTGATCGCCACTATGTCGAGATCGGCTCGATTGTGGAGAAGACGCATCACGTTTCTCCCGATACGGCCGAAGCCCATGAGCCCGATCCGGGTTGTCATCATCGATCGATTCCTTTCTACGTCCTGGAAACTAGCGGTCATACCCCTTGGCGACCCAAACCGGCACCGGTACGTTCGGTCTCGGGAGGGTTGAGATGCTGTTGGCTTTCGCCCTGAGCGCGGTCTGCCTCGTCGCCCCGGTTGATGGGCCGGTCATCGCCGGATACGCCCCGGTCGGCTCATATGGCGGTCACTGGGGCCTCGACTACGCGTCGGCCCCGGGCACGTTCGTTAGGGCGCCGGCCACGGGTCGGGTCACCTTCGCCGGCTCGATTGCCGGGATGAAATCAGTGACGATCGAGCCGGTTTCCGGATTCAAGGTGTCGCTGAGCTATCTGTCGGAGACCATCGTCTCTCCAGGCTCCCTCGTCGACCGGGGTGATGCGGTTGGAACATCCGGTTCGCCCCATGGTGTCGATGGGGTGCATTTGTCGACTCGCATCGATGGTGTGTACGTGGATCCCGAGAGCCAACTGGGATGTCGTGATACCGACATCACTCGGGCGCTCCGGCTGGTGACCCCTCCTGGGCCGTATGCTCGCCAACGTGCGCACCGGGATCCTGGGCGGGACTTTCGACCCGATCCATATCGCCCATCTCCACGCCGGGGAGACGGCGCTGTTTGCAGCCCAACTCGACCGGGTGCTGTTCATGCCCGCCGGCGAACCCTGGCAAAAGGGCGACCGAGGTCTCACTCCCGCCCCCCAGCGCCGGGAGATGACGAGGTTGGCCATCGAGGGAATCGACCGATTCGAGATCGACGATCGCGAAATCGATCGGTACGGCCCCACCTACACCATCGACACCTTGCTCTCATTCCCTTCAGACGAGGAGCTGTTTTTGATCCTGGGTGCCGATGCGGCGCTCAGGCTCCCCACCTGGAACCGCTGGGAGGCGGTCATCGAGAGGGCTGGGATCCTGGTGGTGCCACGACCACGGACCGATGTCGCCGCCGTCGTAAGGAATGTGCCCGCGGCGACGATTCTCGACGTGTCCGCGCTCGATATCAGCTCCACGTCGATCCGCGCTCTTGCCGGTTCGGGGCGCCCCTATCGCTTCCTGGTCACTCCGGAAGTCCACTCGTTCATCGAGAGCAATGGCATATACACGCAAATGTCAGCAGGCGATATGGTGGAGTCCGCAAACGACCAGGAGGAACTCTCGTAGATAGCGGAAGAGAACAGGCCCGGGTGGCGGCGGACGCCATCTTCTCCAAAAAGGGCATGGACATCGCGTTGCTCGACGTAGAAGGGCTGTTCGTTCTCTCCGACGTCTTCGTGATCGCCACTGGGACCTCCCGTCCGCATGTCCAATCGCTCGCCGAGCACGTCGAGGAGCGGATGTTCGAAGAGCTCGGTGTCAAGCCGCTGCGGAGCGAAGGTAGGGCCGAAGCGGAATGGGTGTTGCTCGATTTCGGCGATGTCATCGTCCACCTCTTCCAGGCGGGGGCACGTGAGTTCTACGGGTTGGAACGGCTGTGGGCGGATGCCGAGAAGGTCGATTGGGTGGAGCCGGTCGCCGCCGACGGGTGACGATTGAGCGTTGGGCGATCGCCCGCCATAAAATGACCGCTCCCGTCATGGGGCTGTAGCTCAGCCTGGCAGAGCACTTGACTGGCAGTCAAGGGGTCAGGGGTTCAAATCCCCTCAGCTCCACAACCTGGTAGCAGAGGGTTTCCTGCGTTTAGGTGTCCCATGCGGGACAGGTCGTGACGCTCATTTGCCGCTTACCCGCATCAGCTCGGCCAGTTTCTCACCCCTGTCACGCTGCATCGTCGGCAAGACCGACGAGTAATGTCCAAGTCACCGAGGTCAGGAGAGGGCTCGAGGAAGTCTCACCCACACGGCCTTGTCTTTCCCCCGGATCTCGACACCCCATTCCGTAGAGAGACGCTCGACAAGCCGCAGACCCAATCCACCGGTGTCCTTGGCGATGTCCGTGGCGACTCTCATCTCCCCAGCTCCATCTTGAACCTCGATCCGCACAGCCTCGTCTTCGACAGTGACTGACACTTGGAACCCGGTTTCGGCGTGCTTGATGGCGTTTGTCGCGAGTTCCGACGTGACCACGACAGGAATGTCCGGGTCGACGCCGGATGCGTCCAGCGCTGCTGCTACCAGTCGGCGGGCTTCTCGAACGGATGCCGGGTCGTTGGGGAAGTATTCGGACGCGTGGCTGGGAGAGATAGTGATAGTTGCCTACCCCGTTAACCGCTTAAGGATTCCAGTCCACTGCCGTCGAGCGCCGCCTCAACGTCTGAGTAGATCGGAAACACCTGGTCGATTCCGGTCACCCTAAACAGTGTTTCGATAATTCCGGGTCCTATGACGAGGCGAAGATCTGACGATCCATCCATCATGTGCCTGCGGCGTAGCAGGACAGAAAGCCCGGAGGAATCCATAAAGTCGAGGTCTCGAAGGTCGACAACGATCGTCGATCCGACTGTCGACAGCTTCTCTTCGAACTCGGGGGCGGAGACGATGTCGATCTCTCCTCGGACGGTCACGATATGCGTCGTGCCTATGTGGTCTATCTCAACGCTGAAAGGTGTGGTCTGTCCCATGTCCTCCACCGCCCTTCTGTTCGGGCCCGTAGAAGTGGACAGCTTCTCCTGTGTACCACCCTATGGGCCAAGATCAGATCTGCCGAAGCCGAGAAGATAGTTTGGCTTCCGAAAGGGTTCAAGTCCTAAGGCCAAACCGTACGCGTTGGGCCTCGAGGTGCTTCTTTCGCGTGTAATCGCAGGATCGGTCCCGGAGGATACGCGGCACCGTCAACTGACCCGGCTTGGCTCTTCCTCCGGCCGAATGGGTCGATGGATTCACTCAGAAATGCGTGCATTTGCCGACAACAGTGGTGGCTGCATGATTTGTCGATCCGTGACTCTTCACCACAGTGACACAGCAGTCTGTGGTCCCAAGCCGCCTTCTGGTTTCCCCAAATCCGTGGGTAGCAGGATCATCGAGAGAGGCCCGAAAGGGCCTTTTTCTCGTGAGGCTCTCTCGTTGTCGATCCGGTTGTTTCGACCCTGATCGGACCCATGCTCTTCTGGCCCTTTCTTGTGATCAACTGAGGGTTGCCACTCCCTGTGGGCTACTTAAGATTTCCGGTCTGACCTCGAACCCGGCGTGGCGCGCTCCGCTCCCGGTCAACTCACCGGATTCCAAGATCCACCCCCAGTCATGAGCCTGCCTCCACTCGGGCATTGCTCGGAGTGCTTCGAGATCGACATGCGGCCACGATCTGAGGGCGACGAGGAGCGTCGCCATGTCATGGGTGATATCCACACAGCTCATGCCCGCTTGCGCAGCCTCCCAGGCCAGTCGTGAAACAATAGATGTCGCCCGCAGGGAAGATCGCGAAAAGGGACCGGACCTAAATCAACAACATGAGCGATTGCATAGATGAGGACTCTGGGTCGTGTCCAAGTCCTCATATCTACGGAAGCCCCGGTCTCGCCAACTGGCCGAGGGCTTCCGTTTGTCCGGGTGCCAATTGGGTCTTTTCGTAGCGGGCGACCGTTTCGAAACGGCCTATTCCCGGTACGTCATATGATTGAGCGACTTCGTTCTGGGGGTTGAGGTGCCGAGGCAGAGATGGTCGATCGGAAGTCGGCTGGCTGGTTCGCTGGTGCTCTTCGTCCTGTCGCTTGGCTTACAACTGGTCACCGCTGCCCCGGCCGTGGCCGCTTCCCTCACCGTCGGCCCCGCCGCCGCGGTCGCCGGCACCACTGTTCGGGTTGTCGGCGCAGGCTTCACCGCCGCTTCTCCAGTGGCAATTTGTTGGGACACCTCGGGCTGCTCGGATCTCGGCACGGTTCAGTCCGGGACTGGCGGGACTTTCTCGGTGAGCGTGACTGTTCCTTCGAACGCGCTGGTCGGTGGTCACCAGATCGTGGCTTGCATACAGGGATCGCAGACCTGTGCGACGGCCTTGTTCAACGTGCTCCCCATCACAACCACAACCTCGACTACGACGTCGGTCACGACGACAACGACCGCGCCCACTACCAGTTCCACAGTCGGAACCAGCACCACGGTGTTCACCAATACCACCACGACAACAACGGGCGTCTCGCCCTCGACGACACCGCCCATCTCCTTCACCACCACTACGACATCAACGGGCGTCTCGCCCTCGACGACACCGCCCATCTCCTTCACCACCACCACGACGATTCGAGCGTCGGGGCCGATGGTGGAGACCACAACCACCACCCCTTCGGACCGTGGCATTGGCGATTCCCCGCCACCAGAAGCCACGTCCGCGAGTGGAGGTGATCTCGACCCAGTGGCGACCGGCGGTCAGGGCGGAGGCGACCTGCTTGTGATAGCGTCGTCCCAAGCCGGGAATGAGGCTTTCCCTTGGCCCCAATTGTGGCCCAGCATCATCGCCAGCGAAACCACAAGTAGCAACCGAGCGATCCTCAGACCGCCTTCCGTAGAGACCGCCGACATTCCGTCGATCCGACCTCTTGCTGCCCAGCCAAGCTTGCCCTTGTGGGGCCAGGTCGCCGTTCTTTCGGCTGGCGTGGCCGCGCTGTTCTTCGTGATCCCATTGATTGCCCGATGGGTCTGGAATCTGTCGGCGGAAGAGTGAGGGACGACGACCCTCTAGCCTGCCTCGGACGCGGGGCCCGTTCGACAAAATAGGCTGACCACCATGTACTCGACGACCATCGTCACAGCCGTCGGGTCGCCAGCATGATGATGGGGAGGAGCGGCCGCCGTCGAGCACCGCGGCTGAGTGCCGAGCCGCGGCAGAGGCAATCGGTACGACCACTCGAGCTGTTCTTCGACCTGGTCTTCGTGCTCGGCTTCACCCAATGCACAGCGTTGATCGCGGCCGATCCCACGTGGGCCGGCATCGGGCGGGGCATGCTGGTGTTGGCCATGGTGTGGTGGGCCTGGGTGTGTTACGCCTGGCTGACCAGCGTGATCGAGCCCGAGGAGGGCCTGGTTCGACTCGTCATGTTCGCTGTGATGGCCGCCCTCCTGGTGGTCGCCTACACCATCCCGGAGGCGTTCGGCGACCGCGCACTTGGTTTCGCACTCATTTACGGGCTCGTGCGTTTGGGACACGTAGCGCTCTTCGTGCTGGCCAGTCGTGACGATCCGGGTATGAGGCGATCGGTCCTCGGGTTCGCGATCGGCACATCCATTGCGATCGGACTGCTTGTGTGGGCATCTTTTCTCAGCGGTGGCGCGCAGGTGGCCTTGTGGCTGATTGCAATCCTGATCGATTGGGGGGACGGTTTCTTTGGTGTTGAGAATTGGCGTCTGGTCCCTGCCCATTTCGCAGAACGGCACAACCTCATCATCATCCTCGCTCTGGGTGAGTCGGTGATTGCCCTTGGAGTCGGCGCCGACCTCGACTTGACAGCCCCTGTGATCGCCGCGGCGGTGCTTGGGATCGGTCTGGCATCGGCCCTTTGGTGGGTCTATTTCGATGTTGTCGCCCTCGTGACCGAACGGCGCTTGATGGCGGCGACACCGGGCCGGGAGCGGAACGCGCTGGCCCGCGACTCCTACTCCTATCTGCACTTCCCGATGGTTGCCGGGATCGTGCTTGGCGCCCTCGGTATGGAGGCCTCGCTGGCACACGTCGATTCACAACTCGACACCATCCACGCGTTCGCGCTGCTCGGCGGCACGGCGATATACCTTCTCGCCCATGTCGCCTTGCGCCTCCGAAACGCGGCACCATGAACGTCGAGCGATTCGTGCTTGCCGTTCTGCTCTTCGCCCTCATCCCAATGGCGACCAAGGTCGATGCTCTGTACGCCGTCATCGCAGTCAACATTCTCCTCTGGGCGATGATCGCCTTCGAGACTTTGTACGTGTACGACGAGCGGCGATACAAGCTGCGCCACGACATGGAAATCGAAATTCCGGGAAGCCGCTAGCGGCAACGTCTCCGACCGTCGACGGGATTCGCCAACCCGGACCACGCACCCCGCCGCCTCTACCGCTCGGGGGCGCCTGTCGACTCCGATCTGGCGGCCGCAATGGCTCGCCTGCCGACCAACCGCGGCATGGATAGATTCCATAACTATGAGGAAATTCTTCCGGTACGTGTTGCTCGCTTATGCGTGGCTCTTCCTGGCGGCGATCGTGATTCAGGTTTATTTCGCTGGCCTCATGCTGTTCGGCCAGGAAGACGGGAAAAGTCTGCACCTAGGGACCGGATACATGTTGGCGTTTGCCGGGCTGCTGTTCCTGGCTCTCCCCGCTCTGGCACGGGCTGGGGCAAGGACGGTCGTCCTCGGAGTCGTGCTGTCGGTGATCACCTTCTTTCAGCCCACGATCACCTACGCCCGTGAGGAATCGCCGGTAATAGCTGCTCTGCACCCGGTGAACGTGTTGCTGATCTTCGTGTTATCGGCGCTCGTGATCCGCCGGGCTACCCAGCTGGTTCGCGAGGAGCGTGCGTCGATCAGTCCGGCCGGTCTGAGCGACACCCCGACAACCTGACCGCCGTGCAGTGATTCCCAGGTCGGTCCTCGAGGGCAGTATGGGAGACGACTGCACGGCCAGAAGCCCTGATGACCACCCGCTTGCCCGGCAGGAGGAGCGCCTCGGACGAAGGTCCAAACTGTTCGCATGTCATCCAGGGCGTATGGCGGCGAAGCATGATCGGGCCGAGAAGTGTGGGCTACTGTTCCAAACGACGCATCGAAGGGCCGTCGAGGAGTCGTCAGCCATGCGAGGACCTTCATGACTGTGCCTCTTTCTGATGCCGGCGATGAGCCGCCTTCGGGCACGCCCTTGATCGACTATCGATTCTCGTTAGCCAACGAACGAACGTACCTGGCATGGACCAGGACGGCCCTGGCTCTGATTGCCGGCGGTGTCGCCGTCCTGCGTCTGCTGGCCGACTCGGAAGTGGGCTTCATAGCTGCGTACCTCTTGGTCGGCTTGGGGGTGTTGGTCTCGTTGGCAGGCCTGCGACGCTGGCGACGCAATGAACAGGCGATGATGAACGGGCGGGCACTCGAACCCACCCGACTCCCGATCGTGTTGGCAATCGGACTTGGTGTTGTCGG
The DNA here is from genome assembly GCA_963720925.1 of uncultured Acidobacteriota bacterium. Classification (GTDB taxonomy): domain Bacteria; phylum Actinomycetota; class Acidimicrobiia; order Spongiisociales; family ZC4RG35; genus JARDZU01. The sequence continues at coordinate 49,489 of CAVRHE010000009.1, read as the reverse complement.
GGTGCTCCTCCTTTTCGACTGAGCTCCTTTGAACGCAAGAGCCCACGGGGACTCGACCACGCCCCGATCCGCCTACGGGTTCACGGTCATGCCGGTGGAATGTTCTGGTTGCGTCGGAACAAATTGTCGGGATCGTATTGGGCTTTGACCCGACGGAGCCGGTCCCAGGTTCCTCCGGGGTAGGCAGCCCGAACTCGCTCCTGTCCCTCATCTGCGAGGAAGCCGACGTACCCGCTGAGATCGTCTTCGCTGAGAGCCTTCGCGAAGTCGGACACCCACGCCTCGCGCCGGGGCGATCATCGGAACCTTCGTAGAACGAAGCGACGTTGACCATCATGTTTCGATCGCGGTGAGCGAACGCCGTTGCATCGTTGGGAACCCGAGCCATGGCTCCGCCCAGGACCCGGAGTTGGGCTACCCGCATCGGTGCGTCCGAGTCTTCGAGATAGCCGAGGATTGTCTCCGCCGTCGGTGAATCGAAGCTGTCGGCCCACATCGTCCGGGCCACAGCCAGCGGTCGATACTCCTCGTCTTCCGGCCCATAGATCTCCGGATACGGCATCTCTTGGACCATGTCGGCGATCGGCTCAGCCAGGCCGCGAAAGCGGTCCATCACCTTCTGCCCTTCGTCGATGTCGCCGCACCAGGCCACCAGGGCCATGATCACGAGGCTTCCGTGGATCTCCTCGGGGACAAATGGCAGGGGCGGGCAATTCATGACATTGGCGATCGTCGATAGCTCTTCGGGAGCCCGCTCCGCTTCGGCGATAAACCCGACGATGCTGTCCGTGGTGGCGGGGAGAACCATCATCCCTCCGACGATCTTGTCCAGCGGCTGCAGTCGAAGCTTGAATCTGGTGGCGATCCCAAAATTGCCTCCACCTCCCCGGATGGCCCAGAACAGGTCGGGATGAGATTCCTTGTCCGCCTCCACCAACTGGCCGTTGGCAGTGACCACCTCCGCGGCAAGTAGTGAGTCGATCGTCATGCCGTGCTTACGAACGAGGAACCCGATTCCGCCTCCGAGTGTGATTCCTCCGAGCCCCACCGATCCGGTGTCGCCGAGCCCGGTTGCCAGTCCCAGGGCGTTGGTCTCGTTGCTGTACTCGGCGGCGGTTAGACCTGCGGCGGCCCATGCGGTCCTGGACTCGACGTCGATCTCGAGCGACTTGAGCCCCCTCATGTCGATCACGATCCCGCCGTCTGCGGTGCTGTGTCCGGCGGCGCTGTGTCCACCGCTCCGTACGGCCAGGTCGAGACCAGTCTCCCGCGCCAGGTTCAGGACCGTGGCTACGTCGTTTGCGTCTGCCACCTGCGCGATCACGGCGGGGCGGACAACGTCGTAGACGGGGGCGAAGAGCCGGTGAGCGTCGTCGTATCCGGCCTCCTCAGGTGTGAAAACCTGTCCCGTCAGTGCTCCGCGGAGACTTTCAACATCGAGGTTGGGGCTCGCTGCGATGGCCATGGGCTACTCCATTTGTTGCTATCCCATTCATCCTTACAACGAACGGGCGTTGGCCAAAACGACACCAATCACCCAAAGGCAGTAGATCGCTGTTGGGCGCCATCATCTGCCCGATCCCGCGGTAGCGTCGACGGGATGCGGCCCGACCACCGATGCGGCCCCTCCACGTACTCGATTGTCGCCGCCGATCCCGAAGCGGGGGAGTGTGGCGTTGCGGTCCAGTCCAAGTTCCTCGCCGTTGGTGCCTTCGTGCCATGGGCTCGAGGAGGCACAGGCGCCGTGGCCACTCAGGCCTATGCCGAGATCACCTATGGGAACCGCGGTCTCGAGTTATTGGAATCCGGGCTCTCACCAGCCGACACGATCGATCACCTGACCGCCGAAGACGAGATGCGAAGTCATCGGCAGGTCGGCATCGTGGGTGCGGACGGGTCCAGTGCCACCTACACGGGGGAGGAATGCTTCGAATACGCCGTCGGCGTTGCAGGCGAGAACTTCGCCGCACAGGGCAACATTCTCTCCAGTCCGGAGGTCCCCGAGGCGATGGCTGCCACGTTTCTTGCGTCGTCGGGGCGGCTCGTGGATCGTCTTTTCGCGGCGTTGGCGGCCGGAGAGGAGGCGGGCGGAGAGAAACGTGGCATGGAGTCGGCGGCGTTGCTCGTGGTCAAGCCCGGGGGCGGCTACGGCGGCAATCACGACAGATGGCTGGACCTGCGCGTCGATCACTCCGATAGCCCCATCGTGGACCTGGGTGGCCTCCTCGCCCTCCACAGGCTGTACTTCGGCAGCACCGAATCCGAAGACCTCCAAGCATTCGACGACCCATTGCAGGCGGAGGTCGAGCGACTCCTCGACTCCATCGGATGGTGGGATCCAAGTGAGTCATTGCACGACAACCTCCAGAAATGGCTGGGATGGCACAACCTCGAGGAGCGATGGGTGGGAAAAGAGCGGATCGACCCAGTGGTCCTGGCTGAGCTTCGGGGGCATCAACCGCGTAGCCTGCTCGCCATGATCGTCGACGCCGCTTGTTACGAGCATGGTCAGCGGATCCCTGGTGAGTTTGACTACGAGACTGCCGCGTTCTGGATTACCCAGCCGGAAATCTTTGCCTGGGTCGGTCTGCATGAACCGAGCCCGGAGGAGTTCGATCAAGCGGTCAAGACGTTCCATCTACACGAGCTGGCGGTCGACGACGCGCTGCGCGCACACCAGAGGCCAAAGCTCGAGACCTTCGATGACACACTGTTCGTCGTTACCAAGCCGGCTCGATATGCCGACCCGGTCGAGATCATCGAATTCGGCGAAATCCTCATCTTCGTCGACCCGGACTTCGCGGTCGCCGTCCGCCACGGCGAGGCCAGCCGGCTCATCGAGGCTCGGCATAAGCTCGAGGCCGACCCGCAGCGGCTCGCTTGCGGGGCCGGCTCGGTCCTCCACGCCATTCTCCATCAGGTGGTGAGGGACTACGCGGTGGTTCTGGATGAGCTCGGAGCCGACATTCGGGCGATCGAGGACGATGTCTTCTCCTCGAAGGGTGACTCCGAGCGCATCTATCGGCTCAAGCAGGAAGTTCTCGGTTTCCACGAAGCAGCAGAGCCCCTCGAGGAACCCCTATACCGGCTGGCCACCGAGGACTTCAAGGCCATCGACCCAACACTGAAACCCTATTTTCGGGACGTGCTCGACCATCTCCTCCGGGTCCTCGATCGGATCAACGTGTACCGGGACACGCTCACCTCGGTCCTCGCGGCCAATCTGACCCAGGTCAGCCTCCGTCAGAACGAAGACATGCGAAAGATCTCCGCCTACGTCGCCATCGCTGCGATACCCACTCTGCTGGCCGGGATCTGGGGGATGAACTTCGAGCACATGCCGGAGATCAGTGCCGTGTGGGGTTATCCCGCCGCCTTGCTGGTGATGGGGAGCGTCTGCCTGTTTCTATACACCCGATTCAAGAAGAGCGGCTGGCTCTGACGAACATATGGGGGCGATTCCCCATGCCGGTCCTTTGACGCGTCGACGGCTCCCTGCTCAAATTGTCCGTGAGCTCGTCGACAGCTGAAGCGGAGCATGACAGGAACGCACAACATCGAGAAACGCCCAGCCGGGCCTTTGTGCATCTGTCCTCGCTCTCGGGAAGCCGTGACGAGCGACATCGTTCGCTCGTAGGGACGTCAGGCTCCCGAGAGTCGTCGAGAAGATCCTCGAGACGTCCCTCCATTCGAGTACCGACCAGATCAGGAGGAAGAAATGACCACGACCAACACGCCGGTCAACAACGGAGTAAACGTACAGGCGTTGCTCGACGCTCGTAATGCCCTCGTCGACGCCCCAGAGGCCGCCCAGTTCACGTGGAAGGCATCCACCGAATGGAAGGGTGGGACCCACAGTCACTCCGTTGTGGAAGAATTCTTTGGCCTCGGCGACGACCAGGCCCATCGCACGACCTTCACCTTTGATGCCGATCACCCCGAGGTGTTCGCGTCCGAGGACCACGGGGCCACGCCGGTTGAGTTCGTCCTGGTGGGATTGGCCAGCTGTCTGACCGCCGGGGTAGCCGCGGTGGCGCAGAACCGGGGCATCCAGCTCAATTCGGTGACGGCGACCATCGAGGGCGACATGGACATCCTCGGCATCCTCGGTGGTGATCCCGAGGTGCGTAACGGCTTCAACCACATCAAGGTGAAGTACGACATCGACGCCGACGCGTCACAAGAAGACATCGAGGCCTTGGTGGCACAGTCTCAGAAGAGGTCAGCGGTGTTCGACGTGATCACCAACCCGACCAATGTGACTGTCGAAGTCAACTGAGCAGGACAACCACACGCACGACGACGGTCGTGATCGGCGCTGGTCACGCCGGACTTGCCGTCAGCCACTTCCTCAGCCAGCGCTCGATCGACCACGTCGTCATCGAGCGCGGCGAGGTGGCCAACACCTGGCGAACTGAGCGATGGGACTCGTTGCGTCTGCTCACTCCCAATTGGCAGAGTCGGCTGCCCGGCCTCGCGTACGACGGAGACGACCCGAACGGCTACATGACGATGCCCGAGGTGATCGAGTTCATCGACACCTATGCCAAGACGGACACTCCTCCGCTGCGTACGCACACCACCGTCACATCGCTCCGACCCAATCACGACGGTTACGAAGTCGTCACCGATGACGGGACGTGGTCGGCCCCGACCGTGGTCCTGGCTACCGGCGGTTTCAACCTGGCCAACGTCCCGTCCACTGCCGACGCCGTGCCCGGGTCGATCGAGAACATCACATCTCTGCAATACCGCAGGCCCGATCAGCTGACAGAAGGCGGCGTCCTGGTGGTCGGGGCATCGGCGACGGGCATCCAGATCGCCGAGGAAGTGCACGTCTCGGGTCGGCCCGTGACATTGGCAGTGGGGGAGCACGTTCGTCTGCCCCGTGTCTATCGGGGCATGGACATCATGTGGTGGCTCGACCGGATCGGCGTTCTCGACGAGCGCTATGACGAGGTCGACGACCTGGTCCGGGCGCGCAACATCCCATCACCGCAATTGGTCGGGACACCAGAACGGAGGACGCTCGACCTCAATGCCTTGACCGCTCAGGGAGTTCGCTTGGTCGGTCGCGTGGCCGGGATCGTCAACGGGAAGGCCCAGTTGTCCGGCTCCCTGCGCAACCTGTGCAATCTGGCCGACCTCAAGATGGACCGCCTCCTCGGCAATATCGACGACTGGGTGCTGGAGAACGGGGTGGAAGGTGAGGTCGAGGCATCGCATCGATTCGCCCCGACCCGAGTCGAGGAGTCGCCATCCCTCAGCCTGGATCTGAGGGATGGCGGGATCTCAACGATCGTCTGGGCAACCGGCTTTCGTCCGGACTATTCGTGGCTCCACGCCCGGGTTCTCGATCGAAAAGGACGTCTGAGACACGACGCGGGAGTAGTCACGGAAGCTCCCGGCCTGTATCGGATCGGGCTGAACATGTTGCGGCGTCGCAAATCGAGCTTCATCCACGGCGCCGAGGACGACGCCCGCGATCTGACCGATCATCTGGCCGCTTATGTCGGAGTTGGCGTCTCGGCCTGAGTCTCGTTTCTCCAACCCAGCGGCTCATTCCACGTTGATACCTTGCAGTCGACTTGCGAGATGTGATCTGCGACTGGAGCAAACTGGCCGATTCCCGCCTCGCCAAGCGGGGTGCGAGGATCGCGGCCGTCGCCGTCCTCCTGGTACTTGTCGCGCTCGGCACCTTTTTTCTCACCAGTGGGATGCCCGACGACCCCAGGTTCTGGCCGGTGCTCATGTCGGGTTTGTTGTTGGCTGCGCTTGCTTCTGTTCCGGCTGTCTTGCTGCTTCGGTACCTGGACCGGCGCGACCCGGAACCGTGGTCGATCGCCACCCTGGCTTATCTATGGGGAGCAGTCGTGGCTACCGGGTTCGGACTCGTCATTCGCTCCAGGGCTCTCGAACCACTGTTCCGGATCTTCGACGAGTCTGCTGCCCTGTTCACTCCGACGCAGTTCGGCCTGGAGATCACGGACCGAGCAGCACTGTTCGATTGGCTTGAAACCGCTCTCGCCGCCCCGGTGATAGAAGAGTCGGTCAAGGCTCTCGCCCTGATCTTGCTTGCCATCTTGTTCCCCGGCCTGATCAGTGGCGTGCGTGATGGCGTCATCTATGGGGCTCTGGTTGGGCTTGGCTTCGCGGTCATGGAGACGGCGTTGTACATCGGCTCGTGGTACGCCGATGCCGGCATCTCCTCCTACATGGGCCAGCTGGTGCCCCGGTTCGTCTTCTTCGGGGTCAACGGACACCTCATCTACTCGGCGTTGTTCGGGGCAGCTTTCGGGCTGGCCATCGAGTACACGAGGCGTGGATGGGTGGCGAAGACTCTGACCATATTCGGTGGCCTGCTGCTCGCCATTTCCGCGCACGCCATGTCCAATGCCTTTGGGCCGGTCTCCTTGATCGTCCTCGTCTCGCTCTTTGGGATCGACCCCGGTTATCTCAACTTCGGCGAGCTCTGGTGGCTGAGCGCCCTCGAAGTCTTGCTGACCTACTCCTGGGCATACGTGATCCTCATCTACCTGACCGTCCGGAGCGGATACTCGGAGCTCGAGATAATCAGGGCCGAGTTGGAAGATGAGCATCCGCCGGTGGTGGCTCACGAGGAGCGCCCGCTGATCGAGGCGGAGGGTTTGTGGCGGTTGAGGCGCATGCCCTGGCTGTCACGCCGAACCTCGGTGCGTGTGGTCAGGGCGCAGAACCGGCTGGCATTTCGACGCAGGCTCATGCAACGAAACGGTCGCCCTACCGACACCGATGCCGCCTTGACCGGGCTCCGTGAACACATCGTCATTACGAAAGAGGGGACGGCATATCGCTCTGCTGACCCGACGTGAACACCCCTGTCATACGCCGGGGTAGGGTTTTGAGGCGTGGGGTCGGGCCTGCTGGCATCGACTCATTGATGGGAGCGAGAAATGAAGCGAAGCACATGGGTGCCGTCGCTGGTCGTGTTCGTCTTCCTGGGCGCTTGCGACGCCGAGACCTCCCTCGAACCGACGCCGGAAGTCGTACGTGGCTCCGTGTGCCCTCGACCTCATGAAGATCCTGACCGAATTTCTACTGGCGCCTGGGGAACAGTGACCCCCATCTCCAACGGGGTCGACTACCAGGTAAATGCCGGTTACACGGTGACCATCTGCGCCAAGGGGGGCTCCCTCGGTGACGGCTACAACATCGTGATCGTGACCGGTCCCGAGTCCGGAACGCTCCTCACACCAGAGAACGCCGGGGGGAACATCCCCGACCTGTCGCACTACTCGGTAACCGACATCACCGAAAGCGGTACGACCAGCTCCTCGTCTTCGAGCTCTTCTTCCTCTTCGACTTCTGTCACTTCCACCACCACCGACGCGACCACCTCCCTCACCGAGGCTGAGGTCACTACCAGCACCGGTGCGGGCGATACCACGACCACCGGTGCGGGCGACACCACCACTACCACCGCTGACGGCGGCACCACGACCACCGCTGACGGCGGCACCACGACCACCGCTGACGGCGGCACCACGTCCACCGGTGCGGGCGATACCACCACGACGACCATCGAAGATGTGACGATCACGACCGGCCCCGGCGCAACCACCACGTCGGGTGAAGGACCCCCTGTCACCGAGGGCGGCGGGACCGTCAATCCGACCACGACCGTGGAGGTCGGTGCCGGTGGTGTGACTACGACGCCAGGTGGCGAGGGCGACGGCGAAGGAACATTGGATCCAAGCCAAGAGGCCAGCACCACTGGAGACGAAGTCGCAGGTGGCTCCGACGAGACCTTGCCCGTCACCGGGACCGGGCAGGTATCGCTCAGCGGTCTGGCCGGCCTGATGTTGGGGGCCGGGGCAATCCTGTTGTTGCTGGTCCGGCGACGGTCTCGAGAGGACTGACGCGGCTGTTCAGCCGCCCACGAGCTCCTGATACAGATCGAGGTCTTGCCGCCTGAAGGTCACGAACGTCACCCTCTCGACCGAGCCCGGCTCGAGACCGGCCCAATCGGTGACAGCGCTTACGGCGGTGCGGGCCGCAAGCGTCTTCGGGAAGCGGTAGACCCCGGTGGAGATGCTGGGGAAAGCCACGCTCTCCGCTCCTGCCTCCCGGGAGAGATCGAGACTGTTCCGATAACACGAGGCCAGCAGTTCGACTGCCTCGTCCTCGGTGACCGTGCCCCAGATCGGGCCCACGGTGTGCACAACGTGGTTGGCCGGCAGGTCGCCGGCAGTGGTGATCACCGCTTGCCCGGTAGGCAACCGTCCCTGGCGGGCCACGATCTCTTTGCACTCGGCGAGGATGGCCGGCCCACCGGCCTGATGAATCGCGCCGTCGACTCCGCCGCCGCCCATCAAGGAGGAGTTGGCGGCGTTGACGATGACGTCGGCCTTGACGGTGGTGATATCGCCCTGGATGGCGTCGAGACGGGTCACCACTCGACTGTAGAGAATGGTGTCAGGCGACCGCGCTGGGGGTATGAAGCCGGGTCACGGCGCCGAGCAGGGCGGACTCCTCGGTGCGTGAGAAAGCCCGGCGGCGCACGGCCTCGGCAACTGCGTCTCGTCGCGGATTGGGACCACGGCCGAAAGCGTGGAGGGCGGCCTCGGTGCTCATGACAGCGGCGCGGAACGGGTCGGGAAGGACTGCGTTCAGGGCGACCAACCACACCGACCTGGTGACTCTGGACGCCGCTTCGAGACCGGTCATCAGGGCTCGTTCGATCGAGGCCAGCTCGTTTTCGCGACCCGCCGTGACCAATTGCAGCGTCTGATGAAGGAGTCGCTGGATCAGGTCCCGTGCAGGGTCGGTGAGATCGGGGAGGTGATACCGGAAGACAATCGACGCGCAATCGATGGCGAAAAGACGGGCGTAAGGCTCATCCCAGTCTCCGAGGCGGTAGCGCTCGACCTCGAGAAGTGCGGATATGGTGTCGAGGCCGTCATACCGGCTCGCCATCATCCCGCCCGCTTCCACGTGGTTTGGTGCCACCATCACCTTGTTCCTAGCCCTTGTCGGAAACCCGATTACCTGTCCTGTGGATAATCCTCAATTTCGGAGGATTTGGGCATAGGCCGCATGGCCCATTCTTTCCACAGCCATCAGAACTAGTCCTCCAGACCCGGAGACATGCCGGGATTGTGCGGACCCCCGGCTAGATTGCCCCGCTTACCGCCGAACCCGGCATGTGCCGGGTGGGGGGAACCAACCCCAATCGGGGGCGAATCCCGGCCGAGGCCGGGTAGGGCGAGCTTCCAGCCCGAGCCCGTCAGCTAACCCCCAAGGCGACAGCGGAAGAAGAAGAGGCACCGACTTTGGAGACGTTCAGCGCCGCCTCCCACGGTGAGGTGTTGCAACTCGTGATACAGATCGCTGTGTTGCTGGCTGCTGCCCGCTTCCTCGGTGGGTTGGCACAGAGGATGGGTCAGCCGGCGGTGGTCGGCGAGATCCTGGCCGGAGTCATCTTGGGCCCGTCGATCCTTTCCGGGCTGGTTCCCTTCATCGGCGAGTGGATCCTTCCCCAGACCGAGGCACAGGGCTACATGCTCGAGGTCGTGGCCCTGATCGGGGTCATGTTGCTTCTCGTGATCACCGGGCTCGAGACCGATCTAGCCCTGATCCGACGTCGCTTTGGAGTCGCTCTCGGAGTAGCCGTGGGTGGTCTCGTCGTCCCGTTTGTGACCGGGTTGGCCCTGGGCTTTGCCCTGCCCGTCAGTCTGCTCGTCGACTCAGCGGACCGAACCGTGTTCGCCCTCTTCTTGGCAACGGCGCTGTCGATCTCGGCGATTCCGGTGCTGGCCAAGATCCTGATGGACCTCGACCTCATGCGGCGGGAGTTTGGTCAGACGGTCCTTGCCGCCGGGATGATCGATGACATCACTGGCTGGACGATGCTGGGTGTGGTCACGGCTCTGGCCAGTGCCGAGGCCATAACCGCAGGGTCGGTATTGCTGACCTTCGCGATGGTGGCCATCTTCATCCTGGCCACGATGACAGTGGGCAGATTTGTCGTCGAGAGAGGGCTGGGCCTGATCCAGGATCGACTGCGGGGGCGGGACGCCATCCTGACATTGGTGGTCGTTCTCGCCTTCGCCTGGGGGGCCTTCACCCAGGCGCTTCGGCTCGAGCCGGTGATCGGAGCCTTTGCGATCGGGATCCTCTTCGGCCGTCTGCCCCGGTTGCCCACCGACGTCGTCCACAAGCTGGAGAGCATGGCCCTCGCCGTCTTCGCTCCGATCTTCTTCGCCGTGGCCGGCCTCAAGGTGGATATCCGCTCCATCTTCGAGCCCGGACTCTTGGCCGTCGCCGCCCTGGTGATCCTCATCGCCACCTTCGGCAAAGTCGCCGGCGCCTACGTTGGGGCCAGGTACTTCTCGGGCCAGGACCACTGGTCGGCCCTTGCCTATGGCGCCGGTCTCAACGCGCGTGGTGCGGTCGAGATCATCATCGCCACCATCGGGCTATCCCTAGGGATCCTGACCACGGAGATGTTCTCCATCATCGTGCTGATGGCAGTGGTGACTTCCATCGCGGCGCCCGCCGGGCTTCGGTACTGTCTGGCCCGGGTCCAGCCTGGCGATGAGGAGGAGTTGAGATTGGCCCGTGAGGAGGTGCTCAAGGGCAGTTTCCTCGCCGGGATGAAACGGGTCCTGGTGCCGGTGAGGCCCCGGATCGGTCAGGTTGGCACGCAGACGATCCAGGCGGTCCTGGTGGCACGGCTCGGTGAGGCCAGCGACATCTCCACCACACTTCTCGCCGTCGCCGGGGATCAGGACCGCGTTCTGGCCGGCGCCTATGTCAACTCGCTCCGCTCGGTGTTCAGGAACCGGGGGACCACCACGCGCATCGTGTCCAGCCATGATCCGGTGGAGGCGATCCTTCATGAGGCCGAAGCCGACTATGACTTGCTCGTGATCGGGACCCCGACCATGAGTGGCACGGGCGAAGGGGTGTTCGGGCCGGTCATCGACGATCTGATCAAGCTGTCCCGCACCCCCACCCTCGTGGTGAGAGGGGAAAACGTGCCCGAGGAGTGGGCGCCTACTCGGATACTGGTGCCGGCCAGTTCCAGCAACAGCTCTCGAAACGCGGCGGACCTCGCCTTTGCCATCGCCGGATCGGATGCTGTCGTGACCGGGGTGCATGTGGTGACGCCTTCTCGCCTCTCCGGGATGCGGCCCAATGTCGCGCTCGACGTGACCGCCGAATTCGAGATTCTCGCTACCCGCATGGGCCAGCACGTCCAGACCGAAGTTCGAGAAGCCGAGGACATCGAGACAGGAATCCTCGACGCCTGGTCGAGTTCGATGCGGACCTACTGGTCCTGGGCACCAGCGTGCGGGCCGGGACCACTCACCTCCATCTCGGCCCCCGGGTCGAGTATCTGACCCGGCTGGCACCCTGCCCGGTCGTGATCCTGAACAGCTAGCCGTCCCTCAGTACTCGTAGAAGCCCCTGCCGGTCTTGCGCCCGAACAGACCGGCTTCCACCATCCTGGTCAATAGTGGCGGAGAGGCATAGAAGGGGTCCTTGTACTCGTCGAACAAGACGTCCGCGATGTGTTTCATCGTGTCGAGGCCTACGAAGTCGGCGAGCTCGAGCGGACCCATGGGATGGTTGGCACCGAGTCTCATCCCGGCGTCGATGTCCTCGCGGCTGGCGACACCTGCCTCGTACATCCGGATCGCACCGATCAGGTACGGGACGAGGAGCATGTTCACGATGAACCCTGCTCGGTCACGAGCCTTGATCACGGTCTTCCCAAGTGACTCGGCATAGGCCCTGGTCGCAGTCTCGGTCTCCGGCGAGGTCATTAGGGTCGTCACCAGTTCGACGAGCCCCATCACCGGGACTGGATTGAAGAAGTGGAGCCCCACCACCCGGTCCGCCCGGGACGTCGCAGCAGCGATCCGTGTGATTGGGATCGACGACGTGTTGGAGGCCAGGATCGACTCGGCAGCCACTACTGCGTCCAGATCGGCGAAGATCCGCTTCTTGATCTCCTCGTCCTCGGTGGCGGCCTCGATGACCAGCTGTCGGTCGGCTTGGTCTGACAGGTCGGTGGAGAACTCGACCCTTGCCAGGATTGAATCCCGATCCGACGGATCCAGCCTGCCCTTCTCGACGCCCCTGTCCACCGAGGCTTCGATGCGGGCCCGCGCCGCATCCGCCGCCTCGCCGTGAATCTCGTGGACGATGACGCGGCTGCCTGCCCGGGCACACACCTCGGCTATGCCAGAGCCCATCAGCCCCCCGCCGATCACACCGACCCGCTGGATGGTCATCTCAACCCCTCAGGTCGTGGCGATGGCGAGGTCGCCTGCCGCGGAGCCAGCACGCCGCTTGATGATGCGGGCCTTGGGGTGAATCCATCAGCATCGGGTCCTGCACATCACACAATCCCTGGCGGGCGATCGGGCAGCGGGGGTGGAAGTGGCACCCCCGGGGCGGGTTGAGCGGCGACGGGATCTCTCCCTGGAGGATCTGGCGGTTCCGGGGACGGTCAGGGTCGGCGATCGGGATCGCGGAGAGGAGCGCCTCCGTATAGGGGTGAAGCGGGTTCCGGTACAGCGTGTCGCGGTCGGTCAATTCCACGACTCGGCCGAGATACATCACAGCCACGCGGTCGGAGATGTGCTCTACGACCGCGAGATTGTGAGCGACGAACAACAGAGTCAGGCTGAGCTCTTCCTGGAGCTCGGTCAGGAGATTGAGAACCTGTGCCTGCACCGACACGTCCAGCGCCGAGACCGGCTCGTCGGCCACGACCAGGTCTGGGTTGAGTATCAGGGCTCGGGCGATGCCGATTCGCTGCCGCTGTCCACCCGAAAACTCATGGGGGTACCGGCTGGCATGCGACCCTCGTAGCCCGACCAGCTCCAGCATCTCCTTGACCCTTTCCTGCTGCTCCTCTTTGTCACCAATGCCATGGAGCCGCAGCCCCTCGGCGATGGCCGGACCCACCTGCGACCTGGGATCGAGCGAGCCGTACGGGTCCTGGAAGATGATCTGTACCCGCCGTCGGAATGGCTTGAGGTCGTTGCCCGAGAGATGGGTGATATCCACACCGTCGAACTGGATCGTTCCGGAGGTCGGCTCCATCAGACGCGTCAGAAGGCGGCCGAGAGTGGTTTTGCCACATCCTGACTCGCCGACCAGTCCCAGAGTCTCACCTTTGATGATGTCGAGATCGACCCCGGCCACCGCCCGCACCGTGGCCACTTGTCGCTGCAGGATGCCTCCCCGAACGGGAAACTCCTTGACCAGGTCGCGGATCTCGACCAGCTTCTCAGCCATCGGGGTCCTCGACCTTCTCCGGTCCGAAGTACAGCCAACACCGCACCTTGTGGCCCTCCTCCACCTCTCGAAGGTCAGGCTCGATCTCAGTGCAGATCTGTAACCCGTTTTCGACCCTGGGCACACACCGTGGTGCGAATCGGCAGCCCTTGGGGAGGTCGATCATCGAGGGCACGACCCCGGGGATCACGTCGAGTTGGTCTCTGAGCGATCCCAACACGGGGATCGATCCGATCAGGCCCTTCGTGTAGGGGTGGAGCGGGTTCCTGAAAATGGTTCGAACATCTGTTTCCTCGACGATCTCGCCCGGCGTACATGACCGACACGCGGTCCGCCATCTCGGCCACGATGCCCAGATCGTGTGTGATGAGGATGACCGAGGTGTTCGAGGTCTTCTGGAGATCCCGGATGAGATCGAGGATCTGGGCCTGGATGGTGACGTCGAGGGCGGTCGTCGGCTCGTCTGCGATGAGCAACTCCGGCTCGCACGCCAGAGCCATGGCGATCATGATCCGTTGCGCCATCCCTCCGGACAGCTCGTGCGGGTATGCCTGGGCCCGGCGCTTCGGGTCGGGGATCCCGACCTTGGACAGCATCTCGATGACCTTCGCTTCCTCGACTTCAGTGCTCCAGTCGCGGTGGAGCTCGAAGACCTCCTTGATCTGGGCACCGGCCCGGTACACCGGGTTCAAAGCCGAGGTCGGCTGTTGGAAGATCATCGAGATGTGCTCTCCGCGCAAGGCTCGGACCTCGGCCGCCTTCATCTGGGCGATGTCCTTGCCGCCGAACAGGATCTCTCCGGCAACGACCTCCCCAGGGTGCGGGATCAGGCCCATGATCGAGAGCGAGGTCACCGACTTCCCGCATCCCGACTCCCCAACGAGGCCGAGGACTTCTCCGCGCTTGACGTGGAAGTCGGCGCCGTCCACGGCTTTGACCACACCCTGCCTCGTGTCGAAATGCGTCTTGAGCCCTCGGACATCGAGGAGGACCTCGCCCGCGGGCACTGGCAAGGGTGCGTCGGTGTCGATGGCGCTTTCGGGAAGGGGTCTGGCCGCGCTCACTTGTTCAGAGTGGGATCGAGGGCGTCGCGGAGTCCGTCACCCATCAGGTTGAAACCGAGGACAGTGATCATGATGGCGAGCCCGGGAAAGATCATGAGATGTGGCGCGGTGAAGATCCTGGTCGCGCTCCTCGGCGAGCATCGAGCCCCATTCCGGAGTCGGGGGGACGGCGCCGAGCCCGAGGAACCCCAGGGCAGCTGCCTCCAGGATCACGGTGGCGATGCCCAGCGTGCCGAGCACGACGAGCGGAGTCAGGGCATTGGGGACGACCCGGGTTGCCAGCACTTTCCATCGGGAGGCGCCAAGGGCGCGCGAGGCGGACACGTAGTCGACCTCCTTGATCGAGAGCACCGACGCCCTCATGACCCGTGCGTACTGCGGGATGGTGACGATGGCGATGGCGAGCAGGGTGTTGCGGAGGCCCGGCCCAAGGACGAAGACGATGGCGATGGCCAGGATGAGGGACGGGAAACCGAGCACCACGTCCATGATCCGCATCATCAGGTTGTCGCTCCACCCACCTGAGAAACCGGCGATCGCACCGATCACGGTCCCGATGACGATTGTGATGAGGACGGTGGTGAAGCCGAGGGGCAGGCTCACTCGGGCCGCGTAGATGACTCTGCTGAAAAAGTCCCTGACATTGCCGTCCAGCCCAAATATGTGCTGCGTCCCCTCGCACCCGAAGGCGTTGATGCATGGAGGCAACCACCGTTCCGCTCCGGGCTGCCCGATGAAGTTCTGGTACGGGTCGTAGGGGGCGATGAGCGGGGCGAAGATCGCCACCAGGATCATGAAGCAGACCAGGATCAGACCGATGATCCCGACCTTGCGCTGGAAGAAGCGGCGAACGGCTATGCGCCAGACAGAGCCTGGTTGCTCGAGCAACGAGTCCGGGTCTGGGAGGGCCACGTCCGGCCGAAATTCATCTCAGCCTCACCAAGTGTCATTCCAGCCTCACTCTCGGGTCCAGATATCCATAGGAGACGTCGACCAACAGGTTCACGACCACATATGTGGTGGCGATGATCAGGGTGAATCCCTGGATGATGGGAAAGTCCCGGGCAGTGATCGCGTCGAACAGGGCAGTCCCGACCCCGGCCAGGCCGAAAACGGTCTCAGTGAGTACGGCACCTCCGAGCAGCAACCCCAACTGGAGCCCGATGATCGTGACCACCGGGAGCATGGCATTGCGGAGGGCGTGCTGTCGCACGACCTTCCGTTCCATCGCGCCCTTGGCCCGGGCGGTGCGGATGTAATCGCGGCCCAGCACGTCCAGCAGCGATGACCGGGTCATCCGGGCGATGATGGCCATGGGGATCGTGGCCAGCGTGATGGCAGGGAGGATGAGATGCTTGGCGCCGTCCCAGAACACCGCCCATTGGGCGCTGATCAGGGCGTTGGTCACTGTCATGTAGGAGACGAACTCCGCGGCCGTCGACACGAATCCTTCCTCGGGGATCTGCCAACCCCACACCTCGTAGAACGGGAGGGCGCGGTTCCCCGGGCTGAGCGACCCGCTGGGCGGCAAGGCGAAGATGGTCCCCGACAGCACGACGGCGAAGAGATAGGACAGCAGCAAGCCGAGCCAGAAGATGGGCATGGACACGCCGACATTGGCGAAAGTCATCGCAGCGACATCGACACTGGAGTTGTGACGCCGAGCCGCAGCAATCCCGAGCGGGATTCCAACGATGATCGCCACACTCAACGCGGCGATGGTCAGCTCGAGCGTCACCGGGAGCCGCTCGATGATTATCTGGGTGACCGGCCGGGAGAAGCGGATCGACTCTCCGAGGTCACCGCTGATCACGTTCCCGAAGTAGATGCCGAGTTGGACGAGGATCGGCTCGTTGAGGCCGTTGGCCTCGTTGAATCGCTCGCAGGCTTCCGCGGAAGCCCTCTCGCCGAGGATGGCCGTACAAGGCTCACCCGGGAGCAACCGAACCAGAAGGAAGACGAGGAGCAAGACCCCGATCAGGACCGGTATCGCGACCAGGACGCGGCGGAGGATGTAACCAATCATTTCCTCGACCGGAGCGTAGAACGGGGGGAGGCGCTGATGCGCCTCCCCCCGTCACCGCTCTGAACGATCAGAGGGTCATCCAGCCGCTGTCGTCGTGGGCGGTGGGTTCATCAACCCATTCCACAACGTCGCGGGATATTCGAACACTCCCGTGTTGCCGGTGTGCAGCGGATTAGCTGCATCGAGCGAGGCGGACCATGAGGCCACCACGTCGTTGGCGTCGAAGGCGGAGCCGTCATGGAAGGTGACACCCTCACGCAGTGCGCACGTCCACACGACGCCCTCGGCGTCCGGCACACACTCGGTGGCCAGCTTCGGCACGGCCTGTCCTTCGAGGTCGTATCCGTAGAGCCCTTCCTGCGTCTGCTGACAGCCGTTCAGTGACTCGCCATCGGTCTCATCGGGGCAGTAGAGCGAGATCGGCTCGGCGTTCTGAACGAACACCAGGTCGGCGTCGCCCGGGTTCATGAGGGCGAACTGTGGTGCACCGAACGGCGGGGTCACCGCTCCTTCGAGAGTGGCCAGCCCGGCGTTTGCCGCAGCTCCCCAGGCGATCGGGACCATGGGCACGTCCTCGGCCAGCAGGTCGTTGATGTGCGCGTAAACGGGCTGTGCCTCAGCTGGGTCGACGATCCCCGATCCTTCGATCACTGCGTCAGCGATTTCCTGGTTCATGACTCCGAACTGGACATTGATGCCACCGAAGTGATAGTCGAGGAAGTTGGTCACATGCGGGTAATCGGCGCCCCAGCCCAGCAGGTGGATGCCCTCCACCTGGCCGGCGGCCGTGGCCTCGATGAACGCGCCAGATTCCATGACCTCGATCGTGGCGTTGATACCCAGGTTCTCCGCCAATTGGGCGCGGATGTCCTCGGCCACTGCGGTCGGCTCCGGGAGATAGACCCGGAACACATCGCGGAGTGTGATCGTGGTATCGAACCCATCGGGGAATCCGGCCTCGGCAAGCAGCGCTCTTGCTGCCTCAGGGTCGAAGTCCGGGAACGATCCGCCTTCACACGCGTTCTCCAGGATGCAGGGCGCGAAATGGGTGGCCACTTCCGACCCCTCCGGGTAGAACGTGTCGATGATCCTCTGCCGGTCGATGCCCAGCGCGATCGCCTGCCGCACCTGCGGGTTGTCGAACGGTGGGAACTGGTTGTTGAACCCCACGTAGAACACGTTCGGGTTGTTGTCGACGAGCAGCTGCAGATTGGCGTCACCCTCGATGCCGGCGTAATCGCTCGCCGCCAGGTTGGTGATGAAGTCCGCGTTGCCCGATGTCAACTCGGTGATCCGCGCGGTGCTGTCCTCACGCCAGCGGAAGACCAACGTGTCGAACGCCGGAGCCTCACCCCAGTAGTCGGGGTTCGCCTCGAAGACGATCTCGGAGCCACGTGCCCAGCCCCCTTCGGGGAGCATGAACGGGCCTGTGCCCACCGGGTTCTCCAATGGGGAACCGCCTGTTGCCTCGAGATGCTCGGAGGGCTGGATGGAGAACGGGACGAACGCAACCTTCACCAGGAATGCCGGGTCGGCCGCGCACAGGGTGAAGACGACCTCGCTCGCCGAGGTGGCCTCGATCTTGTTGATCTTGCCCCCGTAGTCACAGCCCCCTGAATCGAGGGTGAGCAGCTCCGACGGCGCCTCGGTAGTGGCGACCGATGTGGTCGTCTCCCCGGCTGCCGTCGTCGTAGCCTCTTCACCCCCTGTGGTTGACGTCTCGTCACCGCCCTCGCTGGCGCAAGCGCCTGCGATGAGGGCGAGTACTGCAACGAGCGCCAACCAGCGCATTCGTTTCATACTTTCTTCCTCCTTGTTGGATCAGGTCGCGGCGAAGGCACGCCGACCCCGCGACGGCGCAACGCTACCGGTTTCGATCGGCCCGCGTGCAAGTCGGGCTACCTCCCGGCCGCTAATTACCCTTGGCGGTGATGTCGTACGACCACAGGGCGATTGAAGCCAAATGGCAGGACCGCTGGGAGTCAGAAGGGGTGTTTCACACCACCGAGGACTCGACGCGGCCCAAGTTCTACAACGTGGCCATGTACCCGTATCCGTCGGGCGAGCTGCACATCGGCCATGTCCGCAACTACACCTATATCGACCTGATCACCCGCTACAAGATGATGCAGGGATTCAATGTGCTCAGCCCGATGGGTTGGGACAGCTTCGGGCTCCCGGCGGAGAATCTGGCGATAGAGACCGGCATCCACCCGAGGGTCAGTGTCGAGGCTCAGATCACCAGGATGAAACAGCACTTCCGGAAGCTGGGTGCCGCGTTCGATTGGAGCCGTGAGCTGGCCAGCCATGACCCTGCCTATTACCGGTGGGATCAGTGGCTTTTCCTCGAGCTCTTCGATCGGGGCCTCGCCTACAAGGCCACGGCTCCGGTCAACTGGTGCCCGAAGGATCAGACCGTTCTCGCCAACGAGCAAGTCGTCGATGGGGCCTGCGAGCGATGCGGGACTCTGGTCGAGAAGCGGAACCTGGCTCAATGGTTCTTCAAGATCACCGATTACGCCGACCGGTTGCTCGACGACCTCGACGAGCTCGATGACTGGCCCGACCGGGTCCGGACCATGCAGAGGAACTGGATCGGTCGATCGGAGGGGTCACGATTCAGGATTCCGATCAAGGACATGGATGCCTCGTTCGAGGTGTTCACGACGAGGCCTGACACCATCTTCGGGATGACATTCTGCGTGCTCGCCCCAGAGCACCCGCTGGTGGAAGAGCTGATCTCGGGCACCGAGCACGAGGAAGAGGCCCGGGCGTACATCGTCAAGGCTTCACGCGAGTCGGAGATCGAGCGTCTCGCCGAGGGTGAGAAGACCGGCGTCTTCACCGGCAGGTATGCCATCAACCCGGTCAACGGAAGTCGAGTCCCCATCTTCATCGCCGACTACGTGTTGATGGGCTATGGAACCGGGGCGATCATGGCTGTGCCTGGTCAGGATCAGAGGGACTGGGATTTCGCCGTCAAATACGAGCTCGGCATCGTCCGGACGGTCGATGCCGGCCCGGACTGGGAGGGCGAGGCCTTCCTCGGGGACGGGCCGACTATCAATTCCGAATTCCTCGACGGTCTCGACCGGGATGAGGCCAAGGAGCGGATCATCGCCTGGCTGGAAGAGCAAGGGATCGGCGAGACGGCCATCCAATACCGGCTCCGCGACTGGCTGATTTCGAGACAGCGCTACTGGGGGTGCCCGATCCCGATGGTGGAATGCCCCAAATGTGGCTTGGTCCCTGTTCCACGCGATCGACTCCCGGTGACCCTGCCCGAGGTGGAGGACTATGCCCCCAAGGGCCGTTCTCCGCTGGCGGCGGTCGAAGATTGGGTCGCCACCGCATGCCCCCAATGCGGAGGTGCGGCCAGTCGCGAGACCGACACGATGGACACGTTCGTCGACTCCTCCTGGTACTACTTCCGGTACACCGACCCCCACAACGAAGACGCCATCTTCGATCGGGCCAAGGCCGATTACTGGATGCCCCTCGACCAATACATCGGTGGGGTCGAGCATGCGATCCTCCACCTCCTCTACGCCCGCTTCGTCACCAAGTTCCTCTTTGACATCGGGCTGAGCCCGGTCACCGAGCCATTCATGAGGATGTTCACTCAGGGCATGCTCGTGAAGGACGGGGCGAAGATGTCCAAGTCGAAGGGAAATGTCGTGCCGCCCGACCGGTATTACCAGGAATACGGCGCGGATGCCCTGCGGCTGTTCGAGTTGTTCGTGGGGCCGCCCACCGACGATGCGATCTGGAACGACAGCGGTGTCCCGGGCACGAAGCGATTCCTCGACCGGGTTTGGAAGATGGGCACCGCTGCCCATGCCTTTGTCGAACGGGCCCCGAACGACGACGACGCCGTCTTGATGGCCGAGACCCATCGCGTCCTGAAGCGTGTCACCGAAGACATCAACCGCTTCCACTTCAACACGACGGTCTCCTCATTGATGTCCCTGGCGAACGTCTTCCAGGAATACCTCGGCCGATCGCCCGTGGAGAAGACATTCGATGAGGCCTACCGGGTCATGATCCTGATGTTGGCGCCGGCTGCGCCCCACGTCGCCCATGAGCTGTGGGAGATGCGGGGGATGGGATCGATGCTGGCCAACGAACCATGGCCCGAGTGGGACGAGTCCTTGGTGGCCGAGTCAATCGTGACGATGGTGGTCCAGGTCAACGGGAAAGTTCGTGACAGGGTCGATGTCCCGGCGGACATCACGGCCGAAGAGGCAGAGCGGGTGGCCCTCGAGCTCGAGAAGGTCAGGGGCTGGATCGACGGCGCCGTGGTGCGCAAGGTCATCGCCCGTCCGCCCAGCGTCATCAACTTCGTTGTGGGGTGAACGCGGGCCAGATGCTCCGTGCCGGCGGGATCGACTCTGTTCGGGTGCGTCTCCTCATCCATCCCGTCGACCCGGAATCCGTCCGGGTCCGATCAGCGCCCTCGCTCATGCGCGGTCTGTGGGGACGAGACATCAGCGCCATGACGCTCGGAAAGACGATCTTCCTCGACCCGGATCTGATGGCGGCCGCCCAGCATTTGCCCGGCCTCCTCTTGGTCCACGAGCTGGTCCATGTGCGTCAGTGGGGTGAGCTGGGCGTCATCCGCTTCCTCTGGAGATATCTGTCCGCCTATGTCGGCGGGCGGATGAAGGGCCTCGGCCACCGTGCCGCCTATCTGGCGATACCCCTCGAGGTGGAGGCGCGGGTCGCAGCCCGACTCATCGAGTGACAACGCGGCCTATTCGACGACCACGCTGTCCAGGTCGGGCTCGGGCGGGAACTGAGGATCCATCTCTTCGAGGTTCTGGATCAAGATGCTGGCCACGACCAGGTCGCGGTACCACTTCCGGTTGGCCGGGACCACGTACCACGGGGCATGCTCGCTCGAGGTCCGAGTGAGAGCCTCTTCGTAGGCAAGGGCGTATTCATCCCACAATTTGCGGTCCTCCAGGTCGGCGACGTTGAACTTCCAACGCTTGTCCGGTTCCTGGAGGCGGGCCTCGAGTCGTCTTTTCTGCTCCTCCTTGGAGATATGGAGAAATAGCTTGACCACGGTGGTCCCCTCGTCGACCAGGAGTCGTTCGAAATCGACGATGTGGCGGTACCGCTTCCGCCACTGTTCTTCGGGGGCGAGGTCCTTGACCCGCACCACGAGGACGTCCTCGTAGTGCGACCGATTGAAAATGGCTATCCCGCCATTCTCTGGGGTTCGCTGATGGATACGCCAGAGATAGTCGTGGGCACGCTCCGATTCAGAGGGAACGCCGAAGCCCCAAACCCGCACTCCCTGGGGATTGACGCCCTCGAACACACTCCGGATGGTCCCGTCCTTGCCTCCAGTATCCATGGCCTGGAGCACGACCAGCAGCTTCTGCTTCGACTCGGCCCAAAGCCGCGTCTGCAGTTGGGCCAGCTTCGCGTTCAAAGGCTTCAGCGCAGCCTTGGCTTCGACCTTCTCACCGTCGAAGCCTTGCTTCGAGTCGGGGGCGCGATCTGCAAGGTTCGCTTCCGCTCCTGGCGCGACCAGATATGGCGTGGTGTCGAGCACCAGGGCGACACTATCGAACGAACTTCTTCCCTCACCGGCCTGTGCTTGGTATTTAGACCGTAGGAGAGCTTGATGGGGTCGGTATGGGTCGGACACAGGCGATGGCGTTGGGCTTGGTAGCTGCCGCCGTCCTCGTCGGAGCCGGGCTGGGCGCCCGGGGCGGCCCGACTCAGGTTGATTCGACAGTCTCGACGTCGGAAGCGGCGTTGCCGAGTGCTGCTGTCTTCCCTGTGTACGTCTCCGGATGGGTGGCAACTCCCGGCGTCGTCGAGATGCGCGAAGGGGCAATCGTCGCCGACGCCATCGCCGCTGCCGGTGGCGCCATTGCGGGGGCTTTGCTCGACGAGGTCAACCTTGCCCGGCCGCTGGTCGAAGGTGACCACCTGCAGATTCCGGGGCCAGGCGAGTCATTGACCGCGGCCGGTGGCGGCGCAGAGCCGGACGACGGCTTGATCGCCCTCAACCAGGCAGATGCCTCGGTCCTGGAGGACCTTCCCGGCGTCGGACCGGTGCTGGCCGAGCGAATCGTTGCCCATCGGGAGGCCAACGGGCCGTTCGATACGGTCGAGGACCTCCTGGAGGTGCCAGGCATCGGCGAGGCCAAATTGGCCGCGATGAGGGACTCGATATCCGTGCCCTGATCTCCAACCACCCAGCCTTACCTCCGGCCGTCTCCCGGCCCTGGATTGGATGCGCGGTATGGGTGATGTTCGCTGCATGGGCTGGATTCTCGCCGGGCTGGGGTCTCGTCCTGGCGTCTCTCCCCGTTCTCTGGATGTCGGCGAGGGGTCGGCTCCTGACAGCTCTGATCGTGGCGACCACCGCCATCCACTCCGCGATCGCGATCGCCCCTCTCGACCCGTTGCCCCCGGGACGCATCGAGACCAAGGGCGTGATGGCCGGCGACGTCAACGACGGTCGTTATGGGGCGTACGCCCTCGTCGAACTGAGCTCGGGTCCCGTCCTCGCCGACCTTCCTCCGAGCGCGGACGCGTCCCGCGGTGACGTCGTATGGATCGAGGGCACTGTCGTCGGAAGCGCAGGGGAACTCGGGGGCCGCCCTCATCGGGGCACAGTGGATGTGAGCACCTTCCGGGTCGTGTCGGGGCCTGGCTCGCCTCTCGTCGCGCTGGGGAATGCCCTGCGTAACCGGGTGATCGACCGTCTCAGCCCACTTGAGGATGGGCGCGCTCTGCTTGCTGGATTCATGGTGGGGGACACGAGTGGGGTGGATGAGGTCGATCAGTCGGCCATGAGGCGCGCGGGTCTGTCGCATTTCACTGCCGTGAGCGGGTCGAACGTGGCTGTCTTCCTGGGTCTGCTCTATGTCTTGGCCGGCCCGATCGGGATCGGGGCCCGGCGGAGGGCGGTCCTGGGCCTGCTCGGCCTGCCGGTGTTCGCCGCCGCGACGCGATTCGAGCCCTCCGTCCTTCGTGCTTCTGCCATGGCTGGTCTGGTCTTGGGCGGGCGTCTCGTCGGCGTGGTGCTGGAGACCTGGCAAGTGGTTTCCGCAGCCGTGATTGTGCTCCTGCTCGTAGACCCGAGTCTCATCCGGAGTGCGGGTTTCCAACTGTCGCTTGCAGCGACGGCCGGGGTCATCGTCGGCACGAGGTGGCCGTCCTCCGGCGGGAGAATGGCTCGAGCCCTGGCTGTGAGCATGGGCGCCCAGGTGGCCGTCGCTCCACTACTCATGATCAATTTCGGATTGGTCCCCCTTCTCTCCCCGCTGGCCAACCTGCTCGCGGCCCCGTTGGTCGCATCAGCCACGGTTCTCGGGGTGGTGGGCGTCTTGGGCCCGACGCCACTGTCCGACCTGGGGGCGGCACTGGCAGACATGGTCCTCGGGATCGCTCACTTCGCGTCTGCTCTGCCCCAGGTCGGCTGGTGGGGGCTAGGGATCATGCTGCTGGCCGGATTGGTGCACCTCTTCCAACCGAAGCTGAGGGGTGTTCTGGTCCTCCTCGGGGCTGCCGGCATCGCAGGTCTGGTGCTGGCCCCCGGATCGTCGCTGCCCGATCCCGGGGCGGTGGTTCTCGACGTTGGTCAGGGTGATGCCATTCTGATCTCGGGTGGTCCGGGGAACCTTGCTCTTGTCGATGGTGGTCCTGACCCCGTCACCCTGATGGAGAATCTCACCCAGTACCGGGTGCACGGGCTGGACCTGGTGGTGCTGACCCATGCCCATGCGGATCACGCACTCGGGCTCACGGCTGTGGCGGGGAGAATCCCGATCGGCGAGGTCTGGGCGCGCGTCCACCCCCATGAGACAGCTGCGTCGACCGAACTTCTCGGAACACTCTCGAGGTCAGGGGTTCCGGTGGTGGAGCCGCCGGTGGGGGAGGAGTATCGCCTCGGGGCGCTGACCCTCGCCGTCGAGGGCCCGTTCCGTCAGTACGCCTCATCCAACGATCAGTCGATCGTGCTCACGGTGATAGGCCCGGAGAGGTCGATGCTCTTGGCCGGCGATATCGAGACGTACGCCCAGGCCGATCTAGGCCACCTGAGAGCCGATGTCTTGAAGGTGCCGCATCATGGCGCCGCTACCTCGGACCCGGACTGGCTGGAAGGGGTGGGTGCCGAGACAGCGGTGATCTCGGTGGGAACGAACGACTTCGGCCATCCCGTCCCTTGGGTCATAACCGAGCTCGAAGAGAGCGGCGCGACAGTCCTGCGGACGGACTTGGACGGTGATGTCGTCGTGCCTCTCGGTTGAGGATGGGAGACTGGACCCGTGTTGGATCTCGGAGTGACGCAGCTCCCGTTGGGAGAGATCACGTATGTGATGGGAGTGATCAACGTCTCGCCTGACTCGAAGAACGTCCACACCATCGCACGCTCAGTCGACGAGGCACTTCTCATGGCGGACCGTTACCGGTCTTGGGGTGCCACGATGATCGACGTCGGCGGACAGTCGTCGCATCTCGACAATCCGACAATCGAGGCGACGGACGAGATCGCGAGGGTGGTCCCGATAATCGAAGCTCTCGTCGCGGAGGGTCACCTGGTGGCAATCGACACCTGGAAGCCAGATGTGGCCGGCGCAGCGGTCGGCGCCGGGGCGGTGATCATAAATGACACAGGGGGTCTCGCCGACCCGGAAATGCGCCAAACCGTCGCCGAAGCTGGAGTCGCCGCAGTCGCCGTGTACGTGGAGGGAGACAACCCCCACGACGTAGGGCGGATCGAGATCAGAGAAGACAAGGCCGATCGGACTGCCGACGTCTTTCGCGCTCTCCTCTCTGATCTCGCTGGGCTGGGGATCCACAACGTCATCCTCGACCCGGGGATCGCCCTCAACTATCGCGGCGACTATGAGGCATATACCCGGATGCAACTTCAGGTCATCGCAGACTCCGAGCAGGTTCGCGCTCTGGGCAAGCCGGTGCTGATACCGATCCCGCGAAAGCGGGACTTCCATCGTGTTGTGGCCTACATCTCGCTCGCTCTCGAGCACAAGGCAGACATCATCCGGGTTCACGATGTCGCTGTCGCCTGCGATCTGGCCCGTCTGTTCGGTCGCGACCGATAGCCCTCCAGACGAAACGTGACGGCGGGTCTGATTACCGTCAGGCCATGGCGTTGCATCTCATCTCCGCCCCGTCGAACGCGGGGCCTGGCGAGCGAGAGCAGATGCTCGATGGGGCTGCCCAGCAGTTCTCGCGAGCCGGATTGGAGCGGGGCCAGGTGCTCAGGATCGACGTCCCAGGCCGTGGTGCGGGGAGGAGGGTGACGGCGCCTTGCGCACCGAGTTGGAGCCAGTCATCCCCTTGCTGCAATCTGGCTCACTGTTCGGCGAGCCACAGGGTCTGCAGCTCGTGGACGCGCAAAACCTTCAGGCGTCGGAGAGTGCCGTGCTCGAGGAGCTGATCAAGACTGCCGATCTGACCACGATCGAGGTGGTGATCCTGGCCGCCGGAGCGGTGCCGAGGTCGCTCTCCGCTCTCGTCAAGAGCCTGGGCAGCTCTCAGACGGTGCGGAAGATGTGGGAGCGCCAGGCGATGCAGTGGCTCGACGCCGAAGTCCGGGATCGGGGACTGACCTTCGAGAAGGGCGCGGAGAAAGCGCTACTGCAGAAGTTCGGCTCGGACACGGCAGCCATGGGCCAGGCTCTCGACCAGTTGGAGCAGACCAGCGGCAAGATCACCAAGGAGGTGGTGCTCGACCGGTTCAAGAACCGGCCCGACGAGCCAACGTTCCTGATCACCGATGCCATGTCGAAAGGTGAGGTGGGGGAGGCGCTGCGACGTCTTTCCGATTTCCTCGTCCACGGGCACCCTCTGGTGTTCCTGGCGGCCGTCGAGTCGGATCTCAAGAAGAGGGCGCTGGCTGCGGCGGCGCCGGACGAGCCGACGTTTCGCCAATGGATCGGTGCCACGGCGAGCGACCGGGGCCCGGTCCGGTTCTGGTCGCAGCGGGGACGGGTGAGGGAGTCGTCGCTACGGCGGGCTCAGGAGGCCCTCGTCAGGGCAGATCGGGTGATCAAATCACAGCCCGAAGAGGTGCATCGGGTGACTCTGGAACGGTTGACGGTGGCGTTGTGCCGGTGGTACGGCTAAGGCGGCCTTCGGCCGCCATTTCTACG
Organism: uncultured Acidobacteriota bacterium; assembly: GCA_963720925.1. Lineage (GTDB taxonomy): Bacteria > Actinomycetota > Acidimicrobiia > Spongiisociales > ZC4RG35 > JARDZU01. Next base: position 22,961 of record CAVRHE010000009.1, on the reverse strand, counting down.
ACTGTCTGACGTTCTACGAACTGGTCGTGACTCGCTTGGCGAGGCGGGACTTCTTGCGGGCGGCGGCCTTCTTGTGGAGGACCCCCTTGGACACCGCGGTGTCGATCTTCGCCTGTGCCTGACGGAGCAACTCGTCGGTCGGCTCGCCGGCCGCGGCAGCCGACTCGACCTTCTTGACACTCGTCTTCAGGTTGGAGTTGATCGACTTGTTACGCATCCGCCGATGCTCGTTCTGGCGGTTCCGCTTGATCTGTGACTTGATGTTGGCCATGTTGAAAGACTCTCGTCTGGTCGGGAATCGGCGCTCAGGGGTCGGGTCTGTGCGCCGGAAACTGCACAGTAGCAGGCCCATATTCCAAGGTACAATGCCGCCTCCTCCCGGTTACCCGTGACCAATCAATCGCGCATTCGCAACTTCTCCATCATCGCCCACATCGACCACGGCAAGTCGACCCTGGCCGATCGCCTCCTCGAGTTGACCGGCGCCGTCAGCGAGCGGGACATGCGCGAACAGGTGCTCGACACCATGGACCTGGAACGAGAGCGGGGGATAACGATCAAGGCACAGACCGTCCGGCTCGCCTATCGCGCCGCCGATGGCCAGGACTACGTGCTCAATCTGATCGACACCCCGGGGCACGTCGACTTCTCCTACGAGGTATCACGATCGCTCGCTGCGTGCGAGGGTGCCCTGCTGCTGGTCGATGCCGCCCAGGGTGTCCAAGCGCAGACGCTGGCCAACGCATATCTGGCGATAAACGCGGGACTCGAGGTAATACCCGCGATCAACAAGATCGATCTGGTCGCCGCAGACCCTGACCGCGTATCCGCCGAGATCAGCAACGTCATTGGCGGGTCTCCTGACGACATAGTCAGGATGTCGGCCAAGACCGGAGAAGGCGTCGAGGTGCTGCTGCGAGCGTCTCGTGGAGCAGGTGCCGCCGCCGACGGGTGACCCCGATGGCCCACTGCGTGCTCTGGTCTTCGACTCGTACTACGACGCCTACCGGGGCGTGGTCTGTTACGTCCGGGTCGTTGATGGCCGGCTTCGCTCCGGATTTCGGCTGAAGTTCATCGCAACGGGTGAGACCCACGATGCGGCGGAGGTCGGGATCCTCACGCCTGCTGCCAAGCCGGTCAATGTCCTGGAGGCAGGGGAAGTGGGCTATCTGATCACCGGGGTCAAGGAGATCGATCGGATCAAGGTCGGGGACACCCTGACCGACGCCGCCGTCCCGGCACGTGAGCCGTTGCCCGGATATGCCGAACCAAAGCCGATGGTCTTCTCCGGCCTCTTCCCCACCGATGGCGACGATTTCGAGCGGCTGCGAGAGGCGTTGGAGAAGCTCCGCCTGAACGACGGGTCATTGATGTGGGAGGCAGAGACGAGTCGTGCACTTGGATTCGGGTTCCGCGTTGGCTTTCTGGGCCTGCTCCACATGGAGATCGTGCGCGAGCGGCTGGAGCGAGAGTACGACCTCGATCTCGTCGCCACCGCCCCGTCGGTCGCCTACCGGGTGACCCTGCCCGACGGCAGTGTCCGGGAGATCAAGTCGCCCCAGGATTTGCCCGACCCCGGGAGCAGGATCGGTGTCTCCGAGCCGTATGTCCGGGCCATGATCCTCACGCCCAGTGAATACGTGGGCCCGATCATGGAGCTGGTGACGACCAAGCGGGGTGAGATGGGCAACATGAGCTATCTGAGCCCGGAGCGTGTCGAGCTCGACTATCAGATACCCCTCGCCGAGATCGTCTTCGACTTCTTCGACCTGCTCAAGTCGCGGACCAAGGGCTACGCCTCGCTCGACTACGAACCGGCCGACTACAGGACGGCCGATCTGGTCAAGGTCGACATCCTGCTCAATGGGCAGCCAGTGGATGCGTTTTCTGCAGTCCTCCACCGGGACAAGGCCGCCGACTACGGCAAGACCATGACCGGGCGACTCCGCGGGCTCATACCACGCCAGATGTTCGATGTGCCGATCCAGGCGGCGATCGGGGGGAAGATCATCAGCCGGGAGACCGTGAAGGCCAAACGCAAAGACGTGATTGCCAAGTGCTATGGCGGTGACGTCACCCGCAAGAAGAAGCTGCTCACCAAGCAGAAGGAAGGCAAGAAGCGGATGAAGATGGTGGGTTCGGTGGAGGTGCCCCAGGAGGCCTTCGTGGCAGCGCTCCGCGTTGACGACGACATATGAGACCTCTCGACGTGGACATCCACGCCGCCATGAGCGCCGCATACGTCCACATCCCGTTTTGCTCTGCCATCTGCCCTTATTGCGACTTTGCGGTCGTCGCGGGCGCGGATGACCGGATCGAGCGTTATGTCGACGCGGTCATCTCCGAGATCGCGTTGTCGGATCCCTGGCGCGAACTCGATGCTGTGTACTTCGGGGGTGGCACCCCGAGCTATGTCCACCCCCATCTCCTCGGTCGAGTTCTCGACATTCTCCGGACCCGTCATGGCATCGCACCTGATGCCGAGATCTCTCTGGAGGCCAACCCGGAGGACTTCGGCGAGCAGCGGGCTGTGGAGCTGCTCTCGGCCGGATTCAATCGGGTGTCATTCGGGGCACAGAGCTTCGATGACGGTGTCCTGGCCAGCTTGGGCCGGCGTCACCGAGCGGAGGACATCGACAGATCGGTCGGCAACGCACGACGGGCGGGTTTCGACAATGTCTCGCTCGATCTGATATTTGGGACACCGGTGGAAACCGGAGATTCGTGGGCGGTGTCGCTGCAACGAGCGGTGGATCTCCAACCGGACCACGTCTCTTGCTATGCACTGACCGTCGAGCCGGGCACCCCGTTGCATCGTGAGGTCAAGGCTGGAGCCGAAGCCCCCGATCCCGACATCCAGGCCGACCGTTACGAGCTGGCGGGGACGATCCTCCCCTTGGCCGGCTTGGACCGATATGAGGTGTCCAACTGGTCCCGACCCGGTCGGCAATGCAGGTACAACCTGGTGGTGTGGGCCCAGGGACAGTACGAGGCCTATGGCAACGGCGCCCACCGCTTCCTGGGCCGGGTGCGAAGTCACAACGTTCGCCGGCTCGAGGCATACATGGACCGGGTCGAGGCTGGGACGAGGCCGATCGCCGGAGTCGACCCGATCGAGGGTTGGGATGTCGAGATCGACCGGTTGTTCGTCGGCCTGCGCCGTTCTGTCGGCGTCGGTCCCGGCCCGGGAGTCGAATCCCTGATCCAGACGAGCGGAGGGCAGCTGTTGCTCAGGGAAGGGATCATCGAGGTCGCCGACGGCAGACTCGTCGTTCGGCGGCCATTGCTCACCGACGAGGTCCATCGTCAGGTGCTCGATCTCGCACCACCCCAAGGGTGGGTGGAATCGATCAACACGGATAACCTCTAGTCGAGATGCTTGAAGATCGCCGATCCGAGATCCTTCGCGCCTTGGTCGAGGAGCACATTCGCTCGGGAGAACCAGTCAGCTCTCGTGCCATCGTCGACCGGGCGCGCCTCGCGGTGTCGAGTGCGACGGTGAGACATGACCTGGCCGCGCTCGAGTCGGAGGGATTCGTCATCCAGCCCCACACCTCTGCCGGCCGGGTCCCCACTGCTGCGGCGTACCGCTATTACGTCGATCACCTCGGCCCGGGGCGGCTCCGTTCGACGGCACAGGCGAAGATCAACTCTTTCTTCGGCGAGGTCCACCTCGAGCTCTCCAAGCTTCTCAAGGAAACGTCTGATCTCCTGGCCGAAGTGACCGATCTACCTGCCGTCGTCGTGGCGCCGGCGCTCCGTGGCGACCGGGTCCGTGACCTGCACAGCGTCCAGGTCACCGCCGACCAGATGCTCCTGATCGTCGTCACCGACGGGGGCCGGGTGCTCCAGCAGCGGGCGAGGGTTCGTGTGCCCATCACCGCCACCGAACTCGAGGAGGCCCACCGGGTCGTGAGCGCCGCCGTCGTCGGGTCCGACCTCGGGGCAGCTCCGATGATCAGCGAAGAGGTGCTTGGCGGGCTCGACGAGCGGACCCGTGAAGCGGTGCTCACCATGAACGACGGGCTTCATCTGGCTGCGGCGGCAGGCACGGAGATCTTCATCGGGGGGACTCAGCGGTTGACGTCGGTGTGGGAGGATCTGAGCGCGGTGCAGCGAATCCTCGAAGTTCTGGCCCGTGAGGCCGAGGTCATGAAAATCCTCGCGGTTGCCTCGGGGACTTCGATCCAGATCGGCGCCGAGCTTCCGCTGCAGGACGTCGACCTCGCCGTCGTGTCCAAGTCCTACGAGGCGGGCGCCAGCGGAGGGTCGGTTGGTGTCATCGGGCCGATGCGCATGAACTACAAGCGAGCGATCTCGGCGGTCGAAGAGGTCTCCCGCGAGTTGGAGGACCGGATCAGCTCCGAACAAGACTGACCCATGGCCAAGAACTATTACGACATCCTGGGCGTGAGTAGGGACGCCACAATCGAAGAGATCAAGAGGGCGTTCAGGCTGATCGCTCGGGCCACCCATCCCGATGCGAATCCGGGCGATCCCGTCTCTGAGGCTCGATTTCGCGATGCAGCCGAGGCCTACGAGGTTCTCTCCGACCCGGATCGGAGGCGTCGATATGACAGAGGAGACACCATTGATCTCTCCGATCTGTTCGCCGGCTTTGGCGGGTTCGACGACCTGCTGCGATCCGTGTTCGGCGACAACTCGATGTTTGGTGGCGCGGCTCGGGGCCGTCCGACGAGGGGAAGCGACGTGCTGGTGCGGGTCGAGGTCGACCTGGTGGGTGCTGCATTCGGCACCGACGCCGAAGTCACGTACGAGACCAAGAACACATGCGAGGTTTGCTCCGGAACCGGGGCCGAAGAGGGTCACGGTCAGACGACATGTACCGAGTGCGGTGGTGCTGGTTCGATCCGGGTGGCACGACGATCCCTCTTCGGGACGATGATGACGGTCGGGACATGCCCCAGCTGTCGTGGCGAGGGCGTTCTGGTGACAAGCCCGTGTCCGGCGTGCTCCGGTATCGGCGCTGTGGACGGGGACCGGACGATGACGGTCGAGGTGCCGGCCGGTGTGTCCTCAGGCACCCGACTCCGTATTTCAGGTCGTGGCCAATCGGGTGGTCGTTACGGTCCGCCCGGTGACCTCTACGTCGAGGTCATGGTCACCCCCGACCCGAGGTTCGAGCGTCATGACGCCGATCTGGTGCACCATGTTTCGATCGGCATCGCCGAAGCAACGCTGGGGACGAGGCTCACCATCCCCTTGATCGAGGGCGGCGAGAATGATCTCGAGATCCCTGCCGGCACTCAGCCCGGGACCGTCTTTCGGGTGGCGGGCCTGGGCGTCACCCATCTCGGCCGGCGGACCAGGGGAGACCTCCACGTAGTCGTCTCCGTCACCGTTCCGGGTGATCTCACCAGCGACGAGGAGGAAGCTCTGCGGCGATGGGCAGAGCTGCGCGGTGAGAGGACGGACCGGCCAGCCTCGGCCGGCTGATCTGTCGACTCGATGGGCCACGTGCCACATCTTCTGGTTTCGGGCCCGTGGGGCGGGGAGCATCTCGAATTGTCAGCGGAGCAGAAACACCATCTCGAGAAGGTGCTTCGAGTACGAGACGGGGACCCGGCGACTTACACCGACGGAGCCGGGTCCTTGGGCCAAGGACGATATGCGAGTGGGTGGCTGGCGAGGGACGAAGAAAGCCAGGTTCCCGCCCCTTCCGACCTGATCGTGGTGGTCGCCCCGCCCGACAATCGAGATCGGGCCCGTTTCATGGTCGAGAAGTTGGCCGAGATGGGAGTCGCCGAATTGCTGTTTCTCGACACCAGGCACGGACAGGGCCGCCCGCCTAATGCGGGGAAGCTCCTCTCTTGGGCGGTCTCCGGCCTGGAGCAATCCCGGGGTGCTTGGCTTATGAAGACGTCGGACCGACTGGCAACGTTCGGGGATCTGAGGTCACCCTTCGCCGTGTGTGATCAGGGAGGAACACGGGAGACGCCTCTCGCGCGCACAGTGGTCATCGGGCCGGAAGGCGGTTGGGGGTCCGAGGAGATCCCGGAAGACTGCGTTGCGTTGGGATCTTGGCGACACCGTGCTCAGGGTCGAAACAGCCGCGCTGGTGGCCACTGCTCGGATCCTATGAATCATCGCGTCGAGCAGGTAGCATCCCGCCCACGGGCTTACGGGAGGAGACCCTTGGTTGATAGATTCAGCGCCACGCTGGGCTTGCGCTTGCGTGCTGCCCGCCGCCAGCGTGGTTGGTCGTTGGGAGAGCTCGAGTCCTACACCGGTGGCGAGTTCAAAGCCTCGGTTGTCGGCGCATACGAGCGTGGGGAGCGCGCGCTGAGTGTTCAACGCTTGGTGCGTCTCGCCGAGATCTACGCAGTGCCTGCCGCTGACCTCTTGCCCCTCGGCCAGTCAGAGCGGGGAGTGCTGATCGATCTCGATATGGCAGCCGAGTCCAAGGACCTCGACCTCATCGATCGCTACCTCGCGGCAATACACTTCCTTCGCCGTGAGGGACGTCCTGACGAGGTTCGCGACTCGGACAAGGCTGTGATTGCTTCCCTGCTGGATTCGACGGTGGAATCCGTCTCCGGGCAGGACTGAATGTTCTGAATCAGCACGGGACGCCCTCTACAATGGGCGCGACGCCACAGAGAGGGCGTCATCTCCTGTGCCCACTGAGCAACCCACCGAATCTATCGACTCGCGTTTACGCGTCCCCAGCCACCATTTGATGCTGGATCTCCTCGGCGAGGCCGACAGGCACCTCCGCCAGGTCGAATCCCATTTCCCGGAGGTGCGATTCATCGCGCCGGGGACGAGGTGGCCTTCAAAGGCCCCGACACCGAAGTCGAGCGAGCCCGAACCGTGCTCGAGGAGTTGCTCATTCTCGTTCAGGAGGGCCATGCCCTCGACTCGGCCCGGGTGGACGAGGTGGTCAAGATGGTCATCGAAGACGTGCCCAGTCCTTCTGGGGTGCTCTCTGATGGGATTCCAGTCGGGCGTGGGCGGATGATCCGCCCCAAGACCCATGGCCAACAGAGGTACATGGAGGCCATCAGGGAGAACACACTCACCTTTGGCATCGGGCCCGCCGGTACCGGGAAGACCTACCTGGCCATGGCCGCTGCAGTGGACAGCCTGGTCAGCGGGTCGGTTCGTCGGATCATCCTGACCCGTCCCGCAGTCGAGGCGGGGGAGAGGCTCGGATTCTTGCCGGGAGACCTCGCCGCAAAAGTCGACCCCTACCTGCGGCCGCTGTACGACGCCCTCTGGGACATGCTCGGCCCCGAGGAGACCGCGGCGTTGGTCGAGAAGGGAACTATCGAGATAGCCCCACTCGCTTATATGCGAGGAAGGACTCTCAACGACGCCTGTGTCATCCTCGACGAAGCTCAGAACACGACGCCGGAGCAGATGAAGATGTTCCTGACCCGGCTCGGGTTCAATTCCAAAATGATCATCACCGGGGACATGACCCAAACCGATCTCCCGGACAACCGGCGCTCGGGTCTCAAGGTCGTGCGTGAGATCCTGAGCGACATCCCCGGTGTTTCATTCGTCGAGTTGACTGCCCGTGACGTAGTCCGACATCGCATCGTCGCCTCGATCGTCGAGGCATATGCCAGGTTCGAGAGCAAGGCGAATTGATGCCGCGACCGACGCTGGTCCGCATCGCCACCTTCGCCGCCACCGTGGTTGCCGCATGGGGAGTCCTGTCTCTGGGTACCGGATCCGCAGATCCGGATTTGGTGGTGGGGGCTCCCGCCCCACGTGACTACCGGGCCCAGCGCCCCAATTCCGTCATCGACGTCGCGGAGACCGAGCGTTTGAAGCAGGAGGCGAGGGACGCGGTCGAACCGATCGAACAGATCAACGAACAGATCGAGAGCACTGTCAATCAGAAGGTGACGGCGGTGTTCGACGACGTGCAGGCTCTGGTGATCGGAGATCAGGTGGATCCACCCGTCCCTGCTGCCACCGAGGTCCCGCCTACGACGGCGGCCGAGGAGACCACCGAAACCACCGCGGCTCCCGAGCCCGTGCTCCTGACCGGCTCGGTGTTCCTCGATGTGGAGGCTGACGGTGTGCTTGATCCAGAGGCGGAAGGGGCAAGGGTGGACACCGGGGCCGAGCGGATCGCGGTGTTGGTCCAGTTGGGCGAAGAGACCTTCGAGGTGATGACCGACGCAAACGGCGCCTGGTCGGCGGAGGTCCCTGCTGGTGCCGCCCTGGTGAGTGTCGACCCGGCGGATGCCCAGATCCCGGAGGGCTACGTCGTCGGCAGCCCCAACTACCAGCAGGTGGTGGAATGCGAATCTGGCGACACCTGCACTGCCGAGCCGATCCCGTTGCACGTGAACCTTCGCCCCGTCGAAGAGGTCATCGCACGCGTGACGGCCACCCACACCGTCGCCAGCGATGCGATAGCGACGCTTGTCGCCGCCGCCAGTGACGACGTGATCCGGGCGGCCCTGGGCGAGGATCCCCATTTCCCGTTGATCCGGCAGGCCGCGGTCGATCGGCTCTTCCAGGAGTTCGGCCTGAGGATCTCTCCCGACCAGTTGCAGACGGCACAACAGCGTCTCCGCTCCAACCCCCCTCAAGTGGTCTTCCTGGATACCAATCCCCCTGGTCCCGACGCCGCCGCCAGTGACGCCGCCGGCGAGATCGTGGCGACATTCCTCCAGGCGAACTACTTGGTCGATGAGGCGGCGACTGAAGATGCCAGAGCCGAGGCAGCCGACTCCGTCCCCGACGTCATGGTCGAATATGTCGCCGATCAGGTGATCGTCGCCCGGGGAGTTCCGGTCACGCAGCACCATATCGATGCCATCGATGCCACCACCTCGGCGGCATCTCAGGCCGAGGCGGATGGCGGTCTGCTCGCCGTTCTCGGTGTGTTGGTCGGGCTTCTCGGCCTGTATCTCTCGCGATTCCGGGCTGAGTTCTGGGCCCGGCCACGCATGGTCGCCCTTCTCGGCATCCTCATCGTGCTTGCCGCAGGCGCCGTTCGGGCGACCGTCATCTTCCAGCCTCAGTCGAGTTGGTACATCCTCCCGGCGGTGGCATTCGGATTCATGACGGCGGTTCTATTCGACTCACGAATCGCAGTGCTCATGGCGTTGGCCGTTGGTGTGATTGCTGCAGTCGGGACCCAGGACACCGGGGTAGCCGTCTATGCCACCCTTGCCACGCTTGCCCCGATTCCGTTCGTGAGCTCGGTCACCAGTCGGGGGGGCTTCCGGACCGCAGTCGTGTTCTCCGCCCTCACCGCTGCCATTGTCGCTGGAGCCACGTCGTCTTTCTTCCACGTCGGGCCGAACGACGTCGTGTGGGAGGTGGTCGGCACTTCGATGGCGTGGGCGTTCGGCATCTCGGCTATCGCGTCACTGGTGGGTCTGGCCGCCCTGCAGTTCTTCGAGTCGGCCTTCGACATCACCACGAGCCTCAGCCTCCTCGATTTGACCGATCGCAACCACGAGGCACTCCAGTTGCTCCAGGAGAAGGCGTTCGGGACCTTCAACCACTCCCTGATGGTGGGGACGCTGGCGCACGCTGCAGCCAGGGCTATCGGCGCCAACGCACTCCTGGCTCGAGCCATGGCGTACTACCACGACCTCGGCAAGACCGAGAACCCCGCCATGTTCATCGAGAACCAATTCGGCATTCAGAATCCACACGACTTCCTGACGCCGCTCGAATCGGCCGAGGTCATCCGCCGACACGTCAGCGACGGGATCGTTCTCGCCCGTCAATTCAAGATTCCCTCAGACGTCGCCATGGGAATCGTCAGCCACCACGGCGACGGGATCATGCGCTTCTTCTACGAGAAGGCCAGGGCCCAAGAAGGCGACCACGTGAATCCCAACGACTTCCGGCACATCGGTCACAAGCCCCGCACCGCCGAGACAGCGATCGTCATGCTGTCCGATTCACTCGAGGCGGCGTGCCGGGCCAATTTCCAGACTGAGGAGCCCACTCCTGAAGCCATCGAGAAGGTGGTGGACCGGGTCATCGACGAGAAACTGAACGATGGCCAGCTCTCCGAGTCGCCGCTGACTCTCTCCGAGATGACGCTGATACGCTCGGCTTTCCTCGACTCGCTGGTCGGTCATTACCATCAGCGAATCGCGTATCCCAACTTCCCCGGAACCTGATGGACGACCCTCCCAGTCGAAAACCCGGCGCCGGCCAGTGAGCGTCTTCCTGGCCGACGAACAAAGTGAACCGGTCGATCTGCTCCAGTTGCGTCATCTCGCCGAGTTGGTGTTGACCGAAGAGGGATTCCCGGACGAGACCGAGGTGACCGTGCTGCTCGTCAGCGACGACGAGATGTCCTCTTACAACGAGCGTTTCCTCGATCGCTCCGGGCCGACCGACGTCCTGGCTTTCCCGGTCGAAGAGTTGACACCGGGCTTTGTGCCCGATTACCACCCTGTCGGTCCTCCACTCGTCATCGGCGACGTGATCGTCGCCCCGGCTTACGTGAGACGACAGGCGGGCGAGACCGAGGTTGGCTTCGACGAAGAGATGGCGCTCATGGTCGCTCATGGCATTCTCCACCTCCTCGGGTACGACCACATCGAAGACGGAGATGCCGAGTTGATGGAGCGTAGGGAAGCCGAGTTGCTGTCCATGGTTGGAGTGGAGCGAAGGTGAACGTGGCGATCCTGATCGTGGCTGTAGCCGCGATGGCTCTCGCCGCCTGGCTGCGGGCGGCGGGGTCGGCGATCAGCCGCGTCCCCCGGGCCGATGCCCTTCGTGACGCAGCCGACGGCGTTCGCGGTGCTGGCACGGTGGCCGAGCTGCTCGAGGAGCGCGATGGGATAACACCGGCGGTGGCCATGGTTGGCTCGGCGTTGCTGGTCGTGGCCGCCGTGGCGGGCACCGCCCTGGTCGCTGCCGGACAGACCCTGGGCACCGCCATCACCTACGCCATCGTTGTCTTCCTGATCGTATTCCTCCTCGGTGACCTTGCCCCCCGGCAACTGGGCAGACGCAGACCTCGATCGATCGCCTACAGATCGTCTCGGTTGCTCCGCTTGGCTGTCGGGCTCGGCGGCTGGGCATCCGATCTGATCACCGAGACGAACGGGGACGAAGAAGGCGAAATCGAGCCTGAGCCCGAAACGGTCACCGAGCAGGAGCGGGAGATGATCGACTCGGTTCTCGAGTTCGGCGACACGGTGGTGCGTGAGGTGATGACCCCCCGTCCGGACATGGTGACGGTGCCGGTGACGGCGTCGGTTGACGAGCTGATCTCAGTCACCACAGAGGAGGGATTCTCGAGGATCCCGGTGACCAGCAATGGCGACGTCGTCGGCATGGTGATGGTCAAGGACCTCTTGCCGCTCTTGGGGGAGGGTCGTCGCCCCGCGTCCGTTGCCGAAGTGATGCGACCTGTCGAGTTCGTGCCGGAGACCAAGCTGGCGTCGGTCTTGCTGGGCGAGATGCAGGCGAATCACCGTCACCAGATGATCGTCGTAGACGAGTATGGGGAAGTGGCCGGGCTCGTCACCATCGAGGACCTGCTCGAGGAGTTGGTCGGAGAGATAGCCGACGAGACCGACGAAGAGGAGACATTCATCTCGGTTCGTGGGGACGGAGGCTGGGACATCGACGGGCGCCTTCCCGTCGACGATCTGGCCCGTCTGGCCGGCGTCGACCTGCCCGACGAGGATTGGGACACTGTGGCTGGTCTGGTCATGGGACTGGCCGAGCGAGTCCCCGACGAGGGCGAGCAGTTCTCGTATGGCCCGCTCACGCTCGCCGTCACGCGGATGCAGGGCCGACGGGTCGCGGACGTATCTGTTTCGCTGTCGGAGGCCGTGGACGCCGAATGAGGTCGGGGTTCGTGCCCGTTGTGGGACGCCCCAACGTTGGGAAGTCCACCCTCGTGAACGCGATGGTTGGGTCAAAAGTCGCAATCACGTCGTCTCGGCCCCAGACCACCCGCAACGCGATTCGAGGCATCGTCAACGGCCCCGGAAAGGACGCTGAGTATCAGATCGTCCTCGTCGACACCCCCGGGCTGCACAAGCCGCGTAACGAGCTCGGGACCAGGCTGAACTCGATTGTCTACGGCACTCTCGCCGAGGCCGACGTCGTCCTGTTCCTGGTCGATGCGACTCAGCCTGTGGGACCCGGGGATCGGCTGATCGCAGAGCGCCTCGGCGAGGCCGAAGCCGAGGTAATCGTCGTCGTCAGCAAACTCGACATCGGCCGCCGGGGCGAGGTCGTGGAGCAGCTGACCAGGGCGGGGGAGTGGGACTTCGTCTCATATGTGCCCGTTTCGGCCGTCGACGGCTCCGGCGTCTCTGAGCTGGTGGCCGAGGTCGTATCCCGGCTGCCCGAAGGTCCGATGTACTACCCACCAGGAGTGACAACGGACCAGCCGGAGAGCCTGGTGATCGGCGAGATCGTCCGCGAGAAATTCCTCGACCGGCTCCGCGAAGAGCTGCCGCACTCCCTTGTTGTGGTGGTGGAGGAACTCGAGCAACGCGAGAACGGGCTCATCGACATCGCCGCGGACGTCATCGTCGAGCGCAAGAGCCAGAAGGGGATCGTTATCGGAAAGGGTGGCTCGCTGCTCAAAGAAGCCGGGACCGAGGCACGACACGATCTCGAGTCGTTGTTGGGGAACCGCGTCAATCTCGCCCTGCAAGTGAAGGTCGAGCCCGACTGGCAGCGCAAGCCCCAGCTCTTGGACCGGTTGGGTTTCGACTGAGATCAGCTGGAGGCCAGACCGTCGCAGAGGTCGGCCAGATTCAGGTCTTTTGCCGTTACGCCGCCCTCGGAATGGGTCGAGAGCGTGAGGGTGACCTTGTTCCAGCGGATGTCGATGTCGGGGTGGTGGTCGGCCTTCTCGGCGGCCAGGGCGACTCGTGTCACCAGACCCATTGACTCGTTGAAGTCGTCCATCTCAAAGGTGCGGGCGATCCCGTCGCCGACCTTGGCTCCAACCGGGGTGCGCCTCGACGAATGCCTCGATCTCTTGGTCTGAAACGATTGCCATGCCTAGAACGTACAGCGTCCAACGTGGAACGGCATCCGGCGCTTACGCTGGATGCCCCAATGGGCATCCGTCACGATCAAGGAATCGTTCTCCGCAGCTACCCCTTCGGGGAGGCGGACCGAGTGGTGGTCCTGCTCAGCCCCAACCACGGCAAGATCCGCACCGTGGCCAAGGGGATCCGGAAGACGAAAAGCCGGTTCGGCGGTCGTCTGGAGCCCTTCACCCATGTCGATCTGGTTCTGTACGAGGGCCGAAACCTCGACACCATCACCCAGGTGGCGGTGATCGAGCCCTTCCCTCGTCTCCGGGCCAGTCTCGATGCGGTGGTAGCGGCGGGCACGATGGTGGAAGCAGCCGATGCCGTGGCCCAGGAACAGGAGTCATCGATGCGGCTCTTCCTCCTTCTCCACCGGGGTCTCCGCGCCCTCGAATCCGGTCAGATCGGCGCCGATCTCATCACGAGCTTCCTCCTGAAGCTGGCCGATGTGGTGGGGGTGGCCCCTTCGCTTCTCGTCTGCGCCTCCTGTGGCCGGGTCGACGACCTGCACCGATTCTCGTTCGGCGGGGGCGGAGCCATCTGTGACCTGTGCGGTACGGAGGGGGCGGTGCGTCTCCGCGACGGCGTGACGGTCTATCTGGCTGCCCTCGCAGGAGCCGAGTTCGGGCAAATGCCCGAGACAGACGTGAGTCTCGCCGGGGAGGCGATGGGCATCGCCCGCCGTTTCGTCGAGTACCACCTCGATCGCAAGCTCAGCTCGTTGGCGGTGATGGAGTGAGCCTGGATGTCTCCGGAGTCGACCCGGAGCGAATCCCGAGGCATGTTGGGCTGATCCTCGACGGCAACGGGCGATGGGCCAATGCACGCGGCCTTCCCCGAACCGCAGGTCACGCCGCCGGGGAGGCGGCGTTGTTCGACACCGTGGAAGGCGCGCTGGAGATCGGCATCGAGTGGCTGACCGCCTACACCTTCTCCACCGAGAACTGGTCGCGCTCGGATGAGGAGGTCGAGTTTCTCATGTGGTTCAACGAGGACCTTCTCACCCGGCGTCGGGACGACCTCCACGTCCAGGGTGTCAGGATGCTCTTTGCCGGAGACTTGGATGACCCCCGGATCCCGGATCGGAATCGCAAGCACATGGCGGAGGCGGCGGAGATGACCTCGGCCAACACGAGTCTCAACCTGGTATTCGCCTTCAACTACGGGAGCCGTCGCGAGATCGTCGACGCGACCAGATCTCTCGCCTCACGGGTGGCCACCGGTGCGCTTGCAGTGGAGGACATCGACGAGACGATGCTGGCCGCCTCTCTGTACATCCCGGACATGCCCGATGTGGACCTGATCATTCGATCGTCGGGGGAGCATCGGCTGTCCAACTTCCTCCTCTGGCAGGCGGCATACGCCGAGTTCTACTTTCCCGGAATCCTCTGGCCCGATTTCGACCGGCAGGGGTTGTTGGACGCAGTGATCGATTACCAGGGCCGAGAGCGTCGTTTCGGCGCCGCCGAGGACTTCTCCCAGATTGACTAAGCGGCCGGTTCAGGCCACCGTTCCCAACTCGGTATGACGCAACCAACCCTCGAGACCATCTCCAATCTCGCCAAGAAGCGAGGCTTCGTCTTTCAGGCCTCCGAGATCTATGGCGGAATCCGCTCCGCCTACGACTATGGGCCGCTCGGCGTGGAGCTACTGAGAAACGTCAAAGACGAATGGTGGCGGGACATGGTCCAACTGCGGGACGACGTGGTCGGGATCGACTCGGCCATCCTCCAGGCTCGGCAGGTATGGCAGGCGTCGGGGCACGAGGAGGTCTTCACCGATCCGCTCGTCGAATGCCGCAACTGCAACGCCCGGCATCGTCTCGACAAGCTGGAGGACCCGAACACCTGCCCAACCTGCGGCAAGTCTGGGACCTTCACCGAGCCGAAGCCGTTTCATCTCATGTTCCGCACTCACATGGGCCCTGTCGATTCGGAGGAGAACCTGATCTACCTCCGACCTGAAACGGCGCAGGGGATCTTCACCAACTTCGAGAACATCCGCCGCACCAATCGTCTCAAACTTCCGTTCGGGATCGCCCAGGTGGGCAAGTCGTTCCGAAACGAGATCACTCCAGGTCAATTCGTGTTCCGTACCCGCGAGTTCGAACAGATGGAGATGGAGTACTTCGTCAGGCCCGAGGAGGTGGACGAATGGTTCGCCTACTGGCAGGAGCGACGCTTCAGCTGGTATCTCGGACTCGGCATGACCGAGTCCAATCTCCGCATCCGGCCCCATGGCGAGGATGAGTTGAGCCACTATTCGGCCGAGACCGTCGACGTCGAGTACCGGTTTCCCTGGGACTGGGACGAGCTGGAGGGGATCGCAAATCGAACCGACTACGACCTCAAGCAGCATTCGGAGCACTCCGGGGAGGACCTCCGCTACTTCGACCCTGACAACGACGAGCGCTTCTTCCCTTATGCGATCGAGCCGGCAGCCGGCGCCACCCGGACCACCTTCGCCTTCCTGATCGATGCTTATGACGAAGAGAAGGTGAACGACGAGACCAGGACGGTCCTCCGCCTCCATCCATCGCCTCGCCCCCTACAAGGTGGCCATCCTCCCGCTCTCCAAGAAGGAAGAACTGATCGAGCCAGTCGAGCGGATCGCGGCCGAACTGCGCGGACGCTGGATGGTCGAGGTCGACGTCACCCAGTCGATCGGACGGCGTTACCGGAGGCAGGACGAGATCGGAACTCCCTATGCGGTGACGGTCGACTTCGAATCGCTGGAGGACAAAGCAGTCACCGTGAGGGACCGGGACACGATGAAGCAGGTACCGGGTCTCGATGGACCGATTGGTCGACCATCTCGCCGAGAAACTCGGCTGAGTACCGGCTTGCCGATGAGACGCTCGACCATTCTGTGGCTACTTGTCGGCCTGCTCGCTGTGGCCGGTGTCGCCGCCGTGTACTTGTATTTTGCCGGGGGGAGCGGGGAGCCATCGACCGAGTTGACCACCCCGCCCGTCAGCGACGAGGAGGTCGGGGAAGTGGCTTTCGTCCTCGACGCGTCTCGATCGGTCGCAGCGTTCGAGATCGACGAGGTGCTGCGGGGTGAGCCGAAAAGGGTGCTGGGTACGACGTCTGAGATCGCCGGCCAGTTCCAGTTCGACCCCGAAGACATCGGCTCGGTCGAGTTCTCCCCGATCCTGATCAACGCCAGGACCTTCGAAACGGGCTCGGGCAATCGTGACCGGGCCATCCGGGGCCCAGTGATCCTCAACTCCGCAAGCGACGACTATGAGTTCATCACCTTCGACGCGTCCACCGTTGACGGGCTCGAGGGTTCATTGGCAGAGGGTGAGGTACTCGAATTCACCGTGACCGGTGACCTCGAGATACGAGACACGGTGAACCCGGTCACCTTCGACGTGACCGCGGCGATGACGGACGAGACCACGATGGAAGGTGTTGCAGAGGCGACCGTGCTCCGCTCGGAGTACGGCATCGGGATACCCAATGCCCCCGGCGTCGCCGATGTCGGCGATGAAGTCCTTATCCGTCTCGAATTCGTCGCCACATCGTGAAGCAACCGCCGGTCGTACTTATGATCGCCGGACCATGGCAGAGCGAGGTGACATCGATCGGGTTCGGGAATCCACCGATCTCGTCGACCTGATCTCCGAAGTCACCAAGGTCAAGCGATCTGGCCGGAGCTTCATGGCGGTTTGCCCTTTCCACGAGGAGAAGACCCCGTCGATGTCCGTGGATCGGGCCCGTGGGCTCTATCACTGCTTCGGGTGCGGGAAGGGCGGTGACGTGTTCAGCTTCGTGCAGGAGACCCAGGGGATCGACTTCGCCGACGCCCTCGAGCTACTTGCCCGGCGCGCCGGCATCACCTTGGTCCGGGACGCGGCCGACGCCCGTCAGCGTGGTCGTCGGGGCGATTCGGTCGAGGCGCTCAAGAAGGCGATCGACGTCTACCACGATCGTCTGAAGAAGTCTTCGGAGGCCGGGCCTGCCCGGGCTTACCTCCGTCAGCGGGGTTACGACGTCGAGATCATCGACGAATGGAAGCTCGGGTTCGCTGCCATCGACTGGGACACGTTGACCAAGGAACTGAGGGCAGGAGGGCTGGATGACCGGGTTCTGATCGATGCCGGGCTGTCCCGGCGCGGCCGGCACGGGCTGTTCGATGTGTTCAGGGGCCGACTCATGTTCCCCATCCACGATCTCCGTGGTGACGCGGTTGGATTCGGTGGCAGGAAGATCGACGAGATCGATCGCAACGCGACGAACAACCCCGACGCCAAGTACGTCAACTCGGCCGACTCTGTGGTCTATCACAAGGCCCAGGTTCTCTTCGGGTTGGATCGAGCCCGGCGGGAGATATCCGATGACCATCCGGCGGTGATCGTCGAGGGGTACACCGACGTCATCGCGATGCACCAGGCTGGAGTCAAGACTGCGGTTGCCACGTGTGGCACGGCTCTCGGAGATGGGCATTTCGATCTCTTGCGGCGGTTCAGCGAGAAGGTGGTCCTGGCTTTCGACTCCGATGAGGCTGGCTCCAGGGCCGCACTTCGAGGCGATGAGCTGGAATCGCCCTTCCGGCTCGATCTCGATCTCCGCGTGGCCGTGATGCCCGATGGCCTCGACCCGGCCGATTTGGTGCAGCAAGAGCGAAACGAGGAGCTTGTCGCCGCGGTCAACGGGGCGAGACCGCTCCTGGAGCGGAGGATCGAGCACGAGGTGAGTCGTCACGACTTGTCCGGGCCCGAGGGACGGGCCCGCGTGCCCTCCATGCCTCGGCGGCCCAGGTGCGCCGGATCAACGATGCCATCGCTCGTCGGGAGTACGCCCGGTTTGTGGCCCGGCTCGTCGGCGTCGATCTCGAGACAGCGGAGTCAGCGATCGAAGGTGGACGGCGCGGGCGCGGTCGGGTAGAGACCGGCGGGGAGCAGACCCTTGACCGAATCGAGTCCGAACTGCTTCGGGTGCTGATCGCCGACCCCTCTTCGGTTGAAGGAGTGGTCGCCGATGACTTCACCGATCAACGTCTGAGGGAGGCGTTCTCCGCCCTCGACCTGTCGGAAACGCCGGCCGGTGAGCCGGCCGACATCTCCGGAGCCGGTGATGAGGGGGCTCGATCGTTGCTGCGCGCTCTGGCCATGGACGACCGTCCGCTCCCGTCAGGACCCGAGATCTTGTCCCGCGTGAAAGAGCGACGATTGGACGTCGAGATCGAAGATCTGCAGCGGAAACTGGTTGGAATGGAGCCGGGAACCGATGCTCATTCCGACAACCTTCGCCGCTTGATAGCTTTACAGCAGGAGAAGCGATCCTCCACCCGGATGTGAACGAGGAAATCAGCAAGGTCGTCGCCGCCCTGGTCAAGCGGGGCAAGCATCGTGGCTTTCTCACGATGGCAGAAGTCCAGCAGGAGCTGGAGGATGCCGAGGCGTCCGGGGAGGCTTTCGAAGAGGTCGCCGACGCACTCCGCTCGCAGGGAATCAAGCTCACCGAGGAAGGGCCGGGCGTCACCGAGGAGTTCATCGAGGTCGGCCAGATCTCGGTCTCTGATCCGGTACGCCTCTATCTGAACGAGATCGGCCGGTATCCCGCTCCTCACCAGCCAGCAGGAAGTCGAGCTGGCGATGCACATGGAGGCGGGCAGTTCGAGCGCAAGCCCGCCTCGCCGAGGAGGGTCTGATAGATGATGACCGGGCGTCCTCGGGCATGAGATCGACATCGGCGACGCCGCCCAGAAGCAGCTGGTTCAGTCCAACCTTCGCCTGGTCGTCGCATTGGCACGTCGCTATGTAGGGCGGGGCATGGCGTTGCTCGATCTCATCCAGGAGGGCAACGTCGGGTCTGATGCGTGCCGTGGAGCGGTTCGACTACCGACGGGGCTTCAAGTTCTCCACCTACGCCACATGGTGGATCCGTCAGGCGATCTCCAGGGCGATCGCCGATCAGGGCCGGACCATTCGCATGCCGATCCACGTTCTCGATTCGGTCAACAAGCTGACCCGCGCACAGCGGGAGATGACCCAGACCATGGGTCGGAAACCCACTCATCGACGAGCTGGCCTTTGATCTCGACATCGAGCCCAGTCGAGTGGCCGAATTGCAGCGAATCGCCCAGGACACGGTCTCCCTGGAGACGCCGGTTGGCGAGGACGACGACGGCACTCTCGGTGACCTCGTCGAAGATCTCGAGTCAGATCGCCCGCCGGATGTCGCCACTTTCTCGTCTTTGCAGGATCAGCTGGCCATGGCCTTGGAGGGTCTGAACGAGCGGGAGCGTGAGGTCTTGATCATGCGGTTCGGTCTCGCCGATGGGCGAATGCGCACACTCGAGGAGGTTGGGTCCCATTTCAAGGTGACCCGGGAACGCATCCGGCAGCTGGAGACCAAGGCATTGGCCAAGCTCCGGCACCCCGACAAGTCACAGAGGCTGGAAGGGTTCCTGGAGAACTCCTGATCGGCTGGGGCACGGGAGCTGCTTGTCGTGGCAGTATCGGGTCATGAGATTTAGATCCGGACTCGTGGTCGGCGCAGCCTTCGGGTATGTCTTGGGAGCCCGTGCAGGGCGGCAGCGGTACGAACAGATCAAGCACTGGGCCGGTGAGGCGAGGAAACACCCTGCGGTGGCCCAACTGGCGAATCAGACCGTTGGCGTGGTCGATGCGGGACGCTATGTCGCCGCCACCGGGCTCACGGCGGTGGCCAAGGGGCTTCGCACGGTCGACAGTCACTCAAGCTCTGAGTAGACAGAAGCCGACTGGTACCCTGACCCCTGCCAGTCGGCAACCTTCCGCGGTAGCTCAATTGGTAGAGCAGTGGACTGTTAATCCATTGGTTGTAGGTTCGAGTCCTACCCGCGGAGCCCGATTCCCCGAATCTCCTGTTACCAGCAAGCGAAATGCGATGACATCGCTCAGTCGGTATCCGGTGTTAACGTGGCACAGCGCTCGAATAGCGGAAAACTATGACCACCGACACCCTGCCGATTAGCGACCTGCTCGACTCATTCGAGCTCCACCTCCGCGCCCGGAACCGATCCCCAAAGACCATCCACTCCTACCGGTTGGCTGTCGATCAGCTCATCGAGTTCACCGGGCCGAGGGCTCCCGAGGAGATCACCAAATCCGACATCGAAGGGTTCATTGCCCATTTCCTCAACACTCGCGCCTCGGCCACAGCACGCCAGCGGTTCGCATCGCTCCAGCAGTTCTTCCGGTGGGCGACCGAGGAAGGGGAGATCACCGAGAATCCGATGGCGACGATCAAACCTCCTCACGTCGATGAGCAGCCCGTCCCGGTACTCACCGTCGATCAGCTACGCGCTCTCATCGCCGCCTGTAAGGGCAAGACCTTCGAAGGCGTGCGTGACGAGGCGATCATCCGACTGTTCGCCGATACCGGGATCAGGTTGGGGGAGATGGCCGGCCTCGAGACGGGCAGTGTCGATCTGAGTCTCGGCGTGGCCGTCGTCCTCGGCAAAGGCAAGAAGTTCAGGACGGTGCCCTACGGCAACAAGACCGCGGCCGCGCTCGACCGTTATCGACGGCAGAGGATTCGGCATCCCAACTCTGACTCGCCCGCCTGGTGGCTCGGCACCAAGGGCGCCCTGGGGGAGTCGGGGATCGGCCAGATGCTCAAACGGCGCGCAGCAGACGCCGGGTTACCGTCCATCCACCCGCACATGTTTCGACATTCGTTCGCGCACCAATGGTTGTCCGCCGGTGGCAACGAAGGGGATCTGCAACGGATCGCAGGATGGGCGAGCCCTCAAATGCTCCAACGGTATGGAAGGTCCGCCGCCGATCAGCGAGCTCGGGAGGCGTACAAGCGCAACCCGTTGTGGGGAGATCTCTAGCCATGTCGAACCTCACCGATGCCTTGGACCGGGCCCCCATCGACCTGGTTCCAGATTTCATCCCAGTCCTGGGTTACGCCGACGACGCGATCATTGTTGCTATGGCTCTGCGGTCCGTTGCTCGGGTCGCTGGGCCGGAAGCGATCGACAAACATTGGCCAGGAACACCGGACGGCCTTCGCGCTGTCAAAAGGCTTACTGGCTTGGCCTGACCCCCTCCCCGCAGCGGGACATCCACCCGCTTCGAGTTAGCGGCGGGCGAGGATCACGGCGAGGTCGGGCCGCTGATCCGGTCCCGGTTTCCGTTCCAAGATCTCGGTGCGGCGACGAAGCGAGGCTTGAGCGCGGCCTGGTCGAAACCCGAGTGCGACCTGGCCGTCCGGGGTCGTTGATGTCGTCTGGGCGATCTGAATGTCTAGTCAGCTTGGTGAAAATGATGGCCGCCCCCGCGTTACCGATAATCAGGCCTTAGAGTGACCTCCTGGTCAGCTAGGGTGAGCACAACGGGGAGGCAACAATGAATAGTGGGCGGACCACAGTCAATTTGCGCGGGCGGCTGCGCGCACTCACCGGCGGCGTCGCCGTCATTCTCGCGCTGGTCACGGGGGTCCAAGGCATCGCCCATGCCGCCGTGTCTCCCACGCCGACCAAGACCATGAACTTCGGGGGTCCGGCGATCTACGACCTGGTCGTGCTCGACAGCGGCCGGGTGATCGTCGTTGGCAAGTTCACCTCCATCGGTCCGAACCAACGCTCGAACGTCGGCGCGCTGCTGCCGACGGGTAAGGCGGACACGGCCTTCGCTCCCGTGACGAACGGCGAAGTGCGCGCCGTCGCCGCGTCCGAGGACGGGTCTCGTGTCTTCATCGGGGGGACCTTCACCGAGGTCAACGGTGTGGCCCGACAGAACCTCGCCGCGCTGGACGCGGTGACCGGCGCCCTCATCACCGACTGGCAGGCCGACACCACCGGCACCATCCCGACGGTGAAGTCCCTCGCCGTGTATGGCGACCGGCTGTACGTCGGCGGCAAGTTCAACACCATCGACGGCGCCGCCAAGCAGAAGCTCGCCGTGGTCGGCGTGACCACGGGTGACATCGTGCCGTGGTCCACGTGGGTCAACGGCAACGTCAACGAGGTCCGGGTCTCACCCGATGGGGCCACCGTTTGGATCGGTGGCTCGTTCAACAAGATCCGCGGGATCGAGCGGTACTACTTCGCCGGCATCGACGCCGTCTCGGGACTCCCCACATCCTTCGAGCGACTCGCCGGCGGCGGCTACGTCATCACCGTCGCGATGAATGCCGACGGGAGCACGGTCTACGCCAGCACGGAGAACAACACCATCTTCGCCTACCAGCCAACGGTGTCCAACGACCCCGTGTGGACCACGAAGATGAGCGGGAACACGCACGCGATGGCCGTTTCGCCGACGGAGATCTACATCGGCGGACACTTCGCGGGCTTCAACCAGCCGAGCATCAACCGTCCGTTCCTCGCCAGCATCGACCCCGCCACCGGGGTCGCTACCTCCTGGGACCCGGGAGCGTCCGGCCTCAAGAGCGGCACCTGGGTGATCGTCATCGCCGGCAACACCTTGCACGTCGGTGGTCAGTTCACCCACTTCCACGGGGTGCAGCAGCGGCTGTACGCCCAGTTCGCCGGCACGCCCACGCCCTGACCCGACCCCAGTCGGTGCCCTCAGGGGCTCGAAACCTGAACCAATGGATTAGAAGTCCCTCGGGGTCGCCGAAGATGGAGAGGGCGTGCGTGGCCACTGTCCGGGCGGCACCACCTACGTGACGACACAACGTGTCCTGTACACGTCACCCACCCGAAACCGCGACTGGATGCATGCGAAGACAATCGACGTGTTCCATTCCGACACCGTTGCGCAGGGTTGGGGAGCGACCTATGTCAGCGTCTCGAACCGACAGAAGACTTCAGGCTTCGTGTACCCGCTCGAAAATGCACGCATGGTGCGTGATCGGCTAGTACTGGCCTACGCGGTCCACGATGGAACGGTTGAGGATCTATCGACGGGGCTGAAGGGTCAACTAGTTGAGCTAGAACGCACGAAGCCCGTTGCTCCAGTAGCTCCCTCGACCT
>CAVRHE010000008.1:0-39952 GCA_963720925.1 uncultured Acidobacteriota bacterium | reverse complement strand
TCGACGAGAGGGTCAGCGGTCATGTCGACGAGAAGGGCTTTTTGCGACTGGCAGACGTGGTGCCCATCGATCGGGAACCCCCGGAGGCACCGGCCGAGCTGACGCCAGAGCTGGAATCGGAAGTGCGCCGATTCGTCGCGCCGGCGGTTCTCCAGAGAATCGACGCAGGCCAGAGTGAGTGGCTGGCGGAGTTCCGCCAGGTCACTTCGGTGTTCGTCAACCTGCCGGGTATGGACCTCCAATCGGCAGGATCCCGTTATGCGCTTCAAGACGTGGTCGTGGAGACACAGAAAGCCCTGGGCAAATTCGAGGGAACCCTCAAACAGGTCATCGATGACGACAAGGGAGTGACGATCGTCGCGGCCTTCGGACTGCCCCCGTACTCCCACGAGGAGGACCCATACCTCGCAGTACAGGCTGCCGAGGCGATCCAGGATTCGCTACGTCAGATGAAGCTCGCTTACGGAATCGGCGTGGCCACCGGTCGGGCCTTCTGCGGGGCCACTGGGAGCACCCTCCGCCGGAACTACACGTCCATCGGAAGTGACGTCAATCTGGCGGCGCGGCTCATGAAGGCGGCCCAGTTCGAGATCCTGTGCGACGAGGCCACGGCGAGGGCAGCGCGGAGAGTCGAGTTCCATGATCTTGGCGAGCGAGCCTTCCGCGGCTGGGACCAGCCGCTCAAGGTCTTCAAGCCTCTCTGGGAGAAACGGGCCGGTGCCGCCGAGATCGACATCCCGGAGAGCCTGGTGGGCCGTGACAGCGAGTTGAACCAGCTGACCTCCTGGCTCGGAGCCCTGGCCCGGGCTGGAAGTTCCAGCGTCGTGGTTATCGAGGGTGACGCCGGCATCGGAAAGTCGGCGCTCGCCGGCAAACTCATCGAGACGGCGCGCGAACTCGACGTCCGGGTGCTGCTGGGAGCTGCCCTCCCCGTTGCCCAGGCGCCCTATCAAGCCTGGCGGCATGTGATGTCGGACATTCTGGACATCACCGAGATCCGCTCGCAGGAGCGCCAACGAGAGCTGGTCAGGCAACGACTCGATCGCTGGCCGCAATTCCTGGAATGGGAGGCTCTCTTCAACTCGGTTCTCGACTCGGATTTCGCGGAGAACGCGACCACCAGGGGCATGTCGGGTGACAACAGGCGGGAGTCGACCGTGGAACTGCTGGTAGCGCTCCTGAGCGACGCCGCGGAATCGGCGCCCCTGATGATCGTCCTCGACGACGTGCAATGGATGGACTCCGCCTCATGGGCCGTCACGCTCGGGGCGGCCCGCAAGGTGAGCCCACTTCTGCTCGTGCTGGTTACCCGGCCCAATCCGGAGCAGGAAATGCTCGACGACCTGTCCTCGATCGGGACCTCCGCCCATCTCGTATTGGGGCATCTGGAACGGGAAGACACTCTCGAGCTGGCCCGAAGGACCCTGATGGTCGATCGGCTGGCCCCAGAGGTGGCCGACCTGATCGAGAAAACCTCCGAAGGTGTGCCGTTCTTCGTCGAGGAACTGGCCTTCTCACTTCGAGACGGCGACTCGCTTCGGATCGAGGGGGGCACAGCCCATCTGGCGAAGCCGGCCGACGAACTCGGCGTGCCCCACTCGCTGAGCAGCGTGGTACTCAGCCGCATCGACGGGCTCGGCCCTGATCTCCAGCAGACATTGAAGGTGGCGAGTGTGATCGGTCGCAGCTTCGACGCCGCCGCCCTCGCCGCCGCCCACCCGAGCCACCCGGAAGCACCGGAGCTCGAGTCACACCTCGATGCCCTGGCGCGGTTGGACCTCGTAGTCGAGTCGGAGCCCGGGTCCTTTGACTTCAGACATGCGGTCACCAGGGAGACGGCTTACGACCTCCTGCCCTTCGATCTGAGGGGTCGCATACATCGGAGCGTGGCCGGGTTCCTCGAGTCCCACGGTGAGCAAGAGCGAGAGCTGAACTACCCCCTCCTCGCCTATCACTGGGACCGTGGCGACAACCACCGCAATGCAGTGGCCTATTACGAGCGGACGGGCGCCAGCTCTCTGCGAAAAGGAGCCAACCTCGAAGCCATCCAAGCCCACGCGCGGTCGCTCGAGCTCTTCGCCCGACACCGGGAGGAGCTCGCAGACATCGACGTCCTCCGTCGCAGTCAGTGGCATTTGGAGATAGCACAGGCCGAGGAGGCGCTCAGCAATTTCGACGCGGCCGAAAAGCGCCTCTACCAGGCGCTGGACCTCTTGGACGTGAAGGTCGGCTCGGGGACGGTCGGCCGCATGACGGCACTGGCATGGGAGGCGGCCAAACAGGTCGTACATATCGTCTTGCCGGCACTGGTCAGGGCTCCACAGGGCGACGCAGAGAAGGCAAGACTCGCCCAGGCATCGCGGACGGCGGGGCTCATAGGCGAGATCTACTACTTTCAGGGAAACCTCTCCGGGTTCCCATTGCTGAACCTCATGGCGATAAATCTCGGGGAGAAGTCCGGTGAACCGCTTATCGCCGGCCTGGCATACAGCAACCTCGGTTACCTGGTGGGAACCCTCCGTCTCCGTCGGCTCGCCCGCCGGTATTTCGACCGGGCGAGGACAGCTGAGGATCTGGAGGCACACCCCCAGCTGGTGGCGCCCCCCTATGTTCTCGAGCTACATGAGATGGGCCCCGGTCATCTCATCGCGGTTGCCCTCGCTGAGAGCGTCCTGGCGCTGACGTTCGGCGAATTGGCGGAGGCGCAGGAGATTGTCAGCATCGGCCTGGCGCGCTGTGTCAAATTGGGCGACAAGTACTCGGCGGGAATCGCCCTGGCCGTGAGAGGCTTCGTGCACTACTCGTCAGGTCAGATCGAAGACGCACGGATCGACTACAACCAACTCCTCACCTCGGCGCGTCAGCGGGCCAACCGGGAGCACGAGGGCTGGGCCACCTCGTTTTCGATACCGGTGCTCCTGGCTCAAGGGAAAGTCGATGAGGCCAGGAAGATGGCTGCGGAGGCGATCGCCATCCTCGACGACGTCGACAGGCTCACCGTGCCGATCATCCACGGGACACGCTCTCAGGTCCTTCTCGAGACAGGCCAAGCGCGCGAGGCGCGGGCAAGTGCCGAGCTCGCCTCGAGGGGATTCGACAGCTCTCCGTTCTTCATCTACGTGGTCGGTTTCGCCGGCACACTCGACACCATGCTGCGACTCATAGAAGCCGATGGGGAGATCTCTTCGGCGGAAGCCTCAACGCTGGTCGCTGAGGCTCGAGCCGTCGTGAGGAAGCTTCGACGCTTCGCTCGGCTCCTTCCCTTCGCCCGACCCAAGTATTGGCTGTTCAAAGGCTGGCTGGAGAGCTTGGAGGGCCACCGGTCCAAGGCGTTGCGATCGTTCCGCAAGGGTCTGACGCAGGCGCAATCGAGCGGCTTCCGCTGGGACGAGGGCCTACTCCGCCTCGAGATGGCACGGATCAGTGAACCGGGAAGCGCCGAACGGGACGCTGCAGTGGCCGAAGCGATCCGGCTCTTCAAAGAGGTGGGCAGTGCCCACGACCTGGAGCGGGTCGCCGCCCTCGAGGTCTGACTAGCGATGGATCGAGAAGTGCGAGTGGACGATCTTCCATTCGTCCTCTGTGTGATGCAGGACCACCGTCCAGGACGCCTTTCGGTGGTAATAGCCGTCGATCTCCAGATCGCCAGTGCTCGACCACAGGGCGACGTCACCGATCTCGTTCACTCCTTCGCACTCCCGAACGTGGTCGATCAAGGAGCCGCTCACGGTCCCGACCGCGGCTTGGCGCCGGTCGAGCTCGACTCCCAGGCCATTCATCGCGCCCTCACGATCAGACCAGTGGTCACGTTGCTCGCTTCCGAGGACGCGGGCATTCTCGTGTAGTTGCTCGGAGAATGAGTGGGCGTCACCGGCGATGTAGGCCTCTGCCGCTGCCCTGATGGTCTCCTCAGCTGAACCCAACTTGCACCCCTTCCTTCGTGGAGGCGAGCGTACTCCCACCCCTGGGCGCGACGCCGTCGAAGGTCCCATCTTCACGGGACGGGTTCGCTGACACATCCCGTGTCTCTAGCGGGATCTGTCGCCGTCGTCCTGCCAAAGTCGGGTCGACTATGGGCGGGTTAGCCGACCGATCACCTCGTATGTGGTTTGGGTGGGATCGAGACCGCACGCAGCAAAGAATCCGAAGGCAGGGTGATTCTTCGCCTCCTCCATTGCCCTGTCGTGGTCTTCGATACTCGTCCAGATCGAAACCATGTGTACGACCCCCTCTCCTTGGGAGAGATAACAATCGATCAGGCCATCGGGTCGCTCTCCGACGACGATGTTGGACCAGGCCCCGAAGATGTATTCGGCTGTGGGGTCTTCGACGGATGCATGCGCCATTGACAGAATCAATCTGAATCTCCTTGCCTTGCGTTTGCTTCGGCTGAAGGACTTCGTCCTGTGTACACGGATGGGGCTTCTAAATCAATGGTCCACTCATTGTCACGACTTGACCAGCAGGGATGGAGGAAGGTTGATATCCAGGAGCGCACATTTCCTTCTCAGGCGGGTCGAGACCGCACGACGACCCTTCGGAAATGGATCGCGTCCGCCGGGTCAGCGGTCGATCATGCGTTGGGCACCCTCCGCGTAGCGGTACCCCTGGATGCTGATCCCCTCGAGAGCCTGCTCGATATCGCCCAGGTCGTCGGCAGTGAGCTCCACCTCGATCGCTCCGAGGTTCTCTTCCAAGCGGTGGAGCTTGGTGGTGCCGGGGATGGGGACGATCCAGGGCTTGCGACTCAGCAGCCACGAGAGGGCGATTTGGGCGGGGGTCACCCGCTTCTGTTCCGCGATCCGCTTCACCATGTCGACCAGGTCCTGGTTCGCCTTTCGGTTCTCAGCGTCGAAGCGGGGGAGTGTGTTGCGAAAGTCGGAGTCCACGAAGGTTGTGTCCCCGTCGATGTTGCCGGTGAGAAAGCCTCTCCCCAGTGGGCTGAACGGGACGAATCCGATTCCCAGTTCCTCGAGCACTGGGAGGATCTCCTCCTCGGGCTCCCGCCACCACAGCGAATACTCGCTCTGCAGAGCGGTGACGGGCTGCACGGCGTGAGCCCGGCGAATCGTTTGTACGCCCGCCTCTGAGAGGCCGAAGTGCTTCACCTTCCCTGCGGCGATGAGCTCGCTCACCGCTCCGGCGACATCCTCGATCGACACGTCGGGATCGACCCGGTGCTGGTAGTAGAGGTCGATGTGGTCGGTCCGGAGCCGGCGGAGGGAGTCCTCGGTCGCCTCCCGGATGTAATCGGGGCGGCTGTTCAACCCCTGTGACTCTCCGTCCACCAAATTGAAGCCGAACTTCGTGGCGATCACGACTTCGTCCCTGAACGGGGCGAGAGCTTCGCCGACGACGTCCTCGTTGGTGAACGGGCCGTAGACCTGGGCCGTGTCGAAGAGGGTGACCCCACGCTCTACAGCAGCACGGATGACGTCGATTGCCTGGTTCGGGTCGGATGGCACTCCATATCCGGAGCTGAGCCCCATGCAGCCGTAGCCCAGGGCCGAGACTTCGAGACCGCTTTTCCCCAGCTGTCGGGTTTTCATTTGACCCTCCTCATGTCGTCGTGTTCAAGGCGCGACTCGCTTCGCTGCTTCGTGCGCGGTCACCAGGCCACCCAGCAGATACCAGGTCTCCATCTCGCCCATGCCCTTGACCGAAATCGTGCCGCGTGGTCTAGCTCGAACTCGTCCTTCAGCAGCTCGTAAGTTCGCCTGGTGAGCTGGATCCGACCTGGCGTGCCGGCGGACTCCATCCGTGAAGCGATGTTCACCGCATCGCCCCAGAGGTCGTAGAGGAACTTCCGCCGCCCGATGACGCCGGCCACCACCGGCCCCGAGTTGATCCCGATCCGCAGCTGGAGATCGAGGTCGCCGCAAGTGCCGCCGGGGCCGCCGACTCGACCATGTCGAGGGCCAGCAAGGCGATCGCCTGGGCGTGGTCCGGCCTCCGGATTGGGACACCCGCGGCCACCATGTAGGCATCGCCGATGGTCTTGATCTTCTCGAGGCCGTGCCGCTCGGTGAGGGTGTCGAAGTGGCTGAATAGTCGATCGAGCAGCCCGACGACCTCGGCAGCGGGGAGGTCCTTCGACCGCGCGGTGAAACCTACGACGTCCGCGAACAGCACCGACGTGGCGGTGAACTGGTCGGCGATGGTGCGGGTCTCGCCCTTGAGGCGCTCGGCGATGGAGGCCGGAAGGATGTTCAGGAGCAGGTCCTCGGACCGCTGCTGCTCCGACCGGAGGGCCGTCAACGCTTCCTCGCGCTGCTTGGCGAACAGCGCGAGCAGCGTGAAGAAGATCGTCCCGCCGACGATGACGTTGAGGGCCAGCAGCATGCTGGAGAACCACTCGGGCAGGGGGGACGGGATCCCCAGCGCGATTCCGATCAGCCCCGACGCAAGGAAGACGGTGACGAAGGCGATGAACCACCGGACACCGGCGCGCACACCATCGAAGACCAGCGCGCCGAGTGGGGCGAGGATGCCCCAGATGCCCGGCGAGCCGCCGGGGAGGAATCCGCCGAGGGCGATCATCGACAGCGTCGGCGCCAGCAGGATATCCCAGAGCTGGATGCGCAGGAACAGGCGGTAGTTGCGGGTCCGGGCGAAGAGTGCGATGGACACGATGGAAATCGCTGAATAGAGCAGCGCCAGAGAACCCGACCAGGCGCCGAAGGCGAGGTATAGGCCGGCCCACAGGAACGAGATCGGCAGGATCAAGACCGCGATCCGGACCAGCAGCGCCTTGCGGAGGCGAGTCTCGTTGTCATCGGCCGGGTCGGCACCGATCTTCCCGAGTCGGGCCGCTACCCGGTCGAGCAGGCCCGGAAGGGACGTCACCGCCCGAGAATAGGCGCGCCGCCGGAGGCGACGTCTGCGGGACGCAGCGTTCTGGGCGTTAGAGCCGCCACGGATGCCGCACGTCTTGTTTCCCGCTTGAACCCAGAGACCCGGTCAGCCCTCCTCGGGCATGATCACCCAGAGGACGATGTAGATCAGGATCTGGGGGCCGGGGAGAATCAACGAGAGCACGAACAAGAGCCTCATCATCCCATGGCTCATTCCGAAGCGGTCGGCCAACCCCGCAGCGACCCCGGCGATCATCCGGTCATCCTTGGGCCTCACCAGTCGCGGCGTCTGACGATCAGTCATCGTTCCACCCTAAGTGCGTGGGTCCGATATCGCGTAGTCCGATGCCCGACGTCCGGTCGCTAACTTCCTGGCTCCATGGCTCCGGATCGCAGCGGACCGCGAACAATCGACATCCACACCCATGTCATACCGCGCCGTCTCGCCGAATCGGCCGAGCGAGGGGAGGCACGTCACGGCATCACGTTCGGGCGGGACACGAATGGACGGATCATGGGCTCGGTAGGGGAGATTAGTTCGCAATCGCCTGGCCGAACCCCCTGGAGACACCCGAGGAGAGGATTCGGGCGATGGACGAGATGCGGGTCGATGTGCATGTCCTTTCGTTGAGCCCGCTGATGCATTGGTACGAGCTCGACGCCAACGTAGGCGTACCGATGGCGCAGGAAGCGAACGATGACATCGCCGAGATGGTCGCAACCAACCCCGACCGGTTCGCCGGTCTCGCCTACCTCCCACTCCAGGACCCGGCCGCAGCCATCGCCGAACTGGAGAGGTGCATCACAGTCCACGGTTTCGTCGGTGTGATGGTGGGGAGCCACGTCAACGGTCTCGACTGGGATGCCGACGAACTGTTCCCCGTCCTGGCCGCGGCTCGAGACCTGAGAGCCCTGGTGTTCGTCCATCCGTCCCATGGCCGGGCCAATTCGTTTCTCACCCGATACCACCTGCGCAATTTGATCGGCAACCCGTTCGAAACGACAGTCGCCATCGCCAGTCTCATCTTCGGCGGTGTGCTCGATCGACTCCCCGAGCTCGACATCTGCTTCGCCCACGGGGGCGGGTACGCCTGTCTTGGCGCCGACCGCCTCGACCGTGGCAGCCAGGTCCGTGCCGAGGCAGACTCCTCCAGCCTTCCCTCCGAATACCTCCGCCGGCTCTATTTCGACACACTGGTGTTCAGCCATCGAGGACTTAGCAATCTGATCGAGGTTGTCGGCGCCGACCGGATCGTTCTCGGCAGTGACTACCCGGCCGACATGGGAGAGCCCCGACCCGTCGACTTCATCGAGTCACACCCCGACCTGACCGACGACCAGCGCCGGCTCATCCTCGGGGGAACATGGAGAGGCTGCTGACCGCGCGGACCGGCACCCGGGCGTGATTCAACCGGTCAGGTCGACGCTCTGACGAGGAAGGTCGCCATCTGGTCCCGCCGGATCGGATCGTCCGGGCAGAACTTCGAGTTCTCCGGCGGGTTGCAGCCCAGAGTGATCCCGGCTGCGCCCAACCGGTTGATCGCATCCTCGAAGAGGTGACCGCGGTCGTCACCGAAGTAGTCGGTCGTGGCGGCCGGGAGATCGAAGGCTCGGACGAGAAACGCCGCCATCTCGCCACGAGTCATCGTGCGATTGGGACAGAACCTGGTGTTATCGGGCGGATTGCAGCCCTGGGTGATGCCCGTGGCCGCAACCCGGTTGATTGCGTTCTCGAACGTCGATGCGTCATCGTCGTTGAAATGGTCTCTGTCGACTGCGGGCAGACCCAATGCCCGAGCGATGAACGCAGCCATGGCCCCGCGGGTGACGGAGTCATCAGGGCAATACAGCGAGTTCTCTGGGGGATTGCAGCCGAGAGTGATCCCCTCGGCCGCAATGACCTCGATGTTCGGTTCGTGGATGTTGCCATCATCGTCGGCGAACGTGCCGTCGTAGTCGGAGGTCTCGCTGGCGATGGAATCGGTCCCCGTCGAGTCGCCCCTCCCGACGAAGACAACCGTCACATACAGATAGCCGCCACTGGTGTCGGTCCCGATCCCGACGTAGTTGTAGTCGCCGAGGATGTTGCTCTTGTGACCGGGGGAGGCCATGAACGCGTCGTGAAGCGATGTGACGGACCTGCCCTGACCGACGTTCTCCGCGATCCCTGACCAGCCGGTGCCAGCAGCGGCGATCAGCTCCGCCTCGCTGGAGTGGTAGATCTCGCCTGCCTGCGCCATATCTTCAGCGTGGCTTCGTGCGTGCGAACGCAATGCACCGTCGAGTTGCAGAGCGCCGAGGCCCTGCGCCGCCCTGGTCGCATTTATCTCCGACAGGAATTCGGCCTCGGTTTCGGTGTCCGCGGCCGCGACGGGGGCAAGGGCAAAGAAAGACAGCGCGACCAAGACGAGCGACATCACCCGGCGACTCCTTCCGCGCATTCGGAAGTAATCGGCGCACGCGGGAATTTTCTTTAGTCGAGGCCGGACAGTTCCGAGCGGCCGGGCACCCAGGGCATGAGAGGACCGCCGCCCTCTTTTCCTGCACACGTTCGTGGTATACCCAGCACCAGCGGCGGCTAATCATTGGAGGAACATGGAGAGACTGCTGGCGGCTTGGACTGGCATCCCGGCATGACGGACATCGAAAGTCGTTCGGTGGTCGATGTCCATGCCCACCTCCTCCCCAGGTCGGCCATCGTCGCCTCCGAGAAAGGGACCGACTGGTTCGGGTCCCGGATCGAGACCGACTCCCTTGGTCGTCCCGAGATCGTGACCGGCGACTACCGAGTGTCGATGGGCGGCCCGGCGAACTGGGAGTCGATCGAGCAGAGGATCGCCAAGATGGATGCGGTCAGCGTCGATCGGCAGGTGATCTCCCTGAACCCGATCCTCTTCCGCTACTACCTCGACCCCGGCGACGCCATCGAGTGCTCCAAGGCGGTCAACGACGAGATCGCCGGCATCGTTGCCGAGCATCCCGACAACTTCGCCGGGTTCGGGACACTGCCCATGCAGGATCCCGCCGCTGCAGTGGAAGAACTGGGGCGTGTGATGTCCACCGCCGGGATGGTCGGGGTGAGCGTCGGCACCCATGTCGGCGGGCTGAACTGGGACGAACCTGCGCTCTTCCCGGTTCTCGAGGCTGCCGAGCAATCCGACGCCCTGGTCTTTGTACACCCGGCGGCCTCCCGGCTCAAGGACGCCCTCCCTCGCTATCACATGCGCAACTTCATCGCCAACCCCACCGAGACCACCATCGCCATCGGGTCTCTCATCTTCGGTGGAGTCCTCGACCGCTTGCCTGGCCTCCGTCTCCTCTTCGCCCATGGCGGCGGCTACGCCTGCTGGGCGTATGCCCGTTTCGACCACGGTCACCAGGTTCGGCCCGAGGCCCGGGAACACATCGCCCAACCTCCGTCCGACTATCTGAGCACTCTGTGGTACGACTCGCTGGTGCACGGTTACGGCAATCTGCGTCGGCTGATCGAGGTCGTCGGGGTCGACCGGGTCGTGCTGGGGACCGACTTTCCGGCCGACATGGGCCAGCCCGACCCGGTTGGCTGGATCGAGGGCAGTGACCTGTCTGACGCGGAGAAGGCCGCGGTGCTTGGGGAGAATGCGGAGGTGATGCTCCAATGGTGAAGGACCCGACCATCGAAACCTTCTTGCCCGCCGGCATCTTCGAGCGACTCGATCCTCATTTCGCCGAGCTGAGCTCGACCCATTTGTCCAAGCTCTTGAGCCGACCGGGACTCGACTCCCGGACCAGGTTGCTGATCCTGACCGGGCAGTACACCGTCACCGGGAGGCTCCACCCGCTCGAGAGGACCATCGAGGCCGCCCTCGACGCCGATGTGCGCCCTTCCGACCTGCTCGAGGTGATCCTCCAGTGCTACGTATACACCGGGCCGTGGGTCGTGGCCGCGGCCGGCGAGGTCTACCTCCAGGTGCTGGAACGAAGACCGGAGATCGAAGATGATCTCTCGGCCCGGGTCGACGTCGGCGGCAATCGCAGCCTGGAGGAGGAACGGGCGACCTGGAGTGAGGCCGACCGCGACGACCCCCGGCTTACCGCGCTCCTCGAGAGGTACGGCTGGCATGGGATCTCGACCGGGCTTCGCCTCCGACCCCGGCATCACATCAACCTGGTCGTCACCCTCGATGCCCTCGATCCTGACTATCTGCAGGCCTGGCTCGACGCGATCTACGGGGGGATGTATGTCCGGGGAGTGCTCGACGATCGGACCAGGATCCTCTGCGTGGTGGGCAACACGCTGGCGGCGGGGGAGCAGCACCAGTCTCGACGTCACATGCGGTCGGCCGTTCGCAACGGGGCAACACCCAGGGAGCTGCTCGAGGTGATCTTTCAGACCACCGGTCTGTTCGGCCACACCCACCTCATGCCGGCGGCGATCGACGACCTGGTGCGGATCGTCGATGAGGAAGGACGTCTCGACGAACTGATGGCCCATGATCGCATCGACGAAGTCCGCCGCATCGTGGCGGCCCGGGTGGCCAGTCGTGGTGGCGTTGCCGAGATCGATCTGCACACGCTGGAAGGGAAGGAATGAGCAAGAGGATCGCCGTGCTCGGTGCCGGAGCCATCGGCAGCAGTGTCGGAGCGGACCTCACCGAGGCGGGAGAGGACGTCGTCCTGATCGACCAATGGCCCGCCCACGTGGAGGCGATGCGCACCATCGGCCTGCGAGTCGTCATGCCAGGCAAGGACCTGAGGGTGAAGGTCCGGGCGCTCCACCTCGGCGAATTGGCCAGCGAGCGGCCGGTCTTCGATGTGGTGCTCCTGGCCGCCAAGTCGTACGACACCGTTTGGATGTGTCATCTCATCAGCTCCCTACCTCGCTCGACGACGGGGTGTTCGTCGGTCTTCAGAACGGGATGAACGAGGACGTGATCACCCCGATCTTGGGAAGCGACCGAACCATCGCCTGCGTCGTCGAGCTCTCCGCCGAGATCTGGAAACCGGGGCTGGTGCAGCGTGACACCACCAGGGAAGGGACCTGGCTCGCGGTCGGCGAGCTCGACGGAGCGATCACCGATCGGGCAGAGGAAGTGGCCGCTCTGCTCCGGCACTCGGCCCGGGTCGATGTGACCGGCAACATCCTCGGCGCCAAGTGGTCCAAGCTCGTCGTCAACTCGATGACGATGGGCCCTTACACCCTCCTCGGGCTGAAGAACTGGGAGGCGGCGGCCCTACCGGGGATGACCGAGATCTCGGTGCGGATCGGACGGGAGTCTGTCACTGTGGGGGAGGGGCTTGGATATCGCCTCGAGCCGATCTTCGGGATGAGCGCCGAGCAGTTCAGCGGCGAAGGCGACCAGATGCTGGTCAGGGCGATCCGGGTCTTGCACGGTCACATCGGGAAAGACGCGACCACGGCCACCGTCCAGGATCAGAAGAAAGGACGCCGGACCGAGCTGGAGCACATCACAGGAACAGTGGTCCGCAAGGGCCGGGAGGTTGGTGTGCCCACTCCGGCCAATGATGCGGTTTTACAGCTGGCCGGTGAGATCGAGCGTGGCGAGCGGGCGATGGATCCGGCCAACCTCGACGCGTTGAAGGCGCTCCTCGACTGAGGGTCAGGGTCTTTCCACCGCCACCGCCTCACCGGTGCGGGAGGCCTCCTCGATGGCCAGGGTGGCAGCAAGCGTCACTAAAGCCTCCTTGCCGGTGGAGAGATGACACGGTGTGCCGGCGGTGAGATAGTCGAGCCAGGTCCTTGTCTCCTCGGCGACCCGCCCGAACATCCGACCGTCCGCCCACTCCCCGGCCGACTGGCTGCCGAGGAAGTAGAGGTTGACCTCCTGGTCGCCGGCGTATGCGTTCTGGTGACCCTGCTCCGTGTAGAGGATCTGCTCGCGATGGTCGTCGTCGATGAGCAGCGCCCCCTCGGAGCCGAACACCTCGAACCGGATGCTCTGCCCGGTGGTAGGGAATCCCATCGGGAGCATGTAGCAAACGTCGAATCCGAACACCGACCCGTCCGAGTAGGTGAGGGTGGCGGATGTGACGTCATCGACATCGAACCCGTGCTCCCTGAAGACAATCCCGTGGCCGCGGGCCAGCGCCTCCACCGGGACTACCTCCTCGCCGACGTACCAGCCGACCAGATCCACCAGGTAGGTGAGGACGTCCATAACCGGAGTGGCCTGGGCGCTGCGGCGCAGGATGGCCAGCCCCTGGGCCCGGGTGGAATACACCCGCGCCCATCCGCCCACCACCTGGCCGATCTGTCCCCGGTGCACGTGGTCCCGCCCGACGAAATACTTCTGCAGAAAGCGGGCCGAATAGGCGACCCGGAGGTCGACACCCGCCGCAGCCGCCTCCGCCACCATCTTCGAGCCACCCGCGATCTCGAGCGCCAGCGGCTTTTCGACCATGACCGGCCGCCCCGAGGCGCAGGCGGCCACGACCGCATCGACGTGGGTGTCCTCGGGAAGCGAGACGATCACGGCGTCGACGCGGGGGTCATCGAGCAGGGCGGCGAGATCATCGCCATGGGCATCCGCCTCGGTGGTCTTGGCCAGCCGTTCCGCCGCCTCGAGCGAGATGTCCATGACCCGGAGGTACTCCACCCCGGGATGGGCTGCGGCTAGCCGGGCGCGGTGCGTGCCCATCCGCCCCGAGCCGACCACTCCGAGACCGATGGTGCGATGACTGCTCATCATTGCTTCTCCTATTTCGCAGACCCAGAAACGAGACCGGCCACCATGTAACGCTCGATTCGGTTGTACATGATCAGGAAGGGCAACACGGTGAGGAGGGCGAAGGCTGCCTCGGCGGGAAAGTTGGCGATGCCTTGCCCGGTCTGCAGCATGAACAACTCGAAGGGGAGGGTCCGCTTGCCTGGGGTCGAGGTCAGGACCAGGGCGAGGGTGAACTCGTTCCAGGCCTCCCGGAAGGCCAGAGCGGCGATGGTGATGGTGGCCGGGGCGGCCAGAGGAAGCACCACACCTCGGAGACGCTGCCAGAGCGTTGCCCCATCGACGCTGGCAGCCTCCTCGATGTCACGCGGGATCTGCTGGATGAAACCGACCAGGAGCCACACCGCCAACGGAAGGAGCGTCCCGGTGTACACGAAGATCAACGTGGTCAGCTTGTCCAGCTGCCCGGCTGCCGCCGCCAGACGGTAGAGAGGCACCATGGTGCCCAGACTGGGGACGAGCCGGGGGAGCAACACCAAGAGCAGGAGCAGGTGCCTGCCCCGGAACCGGAAACGGGCGAAGGCGTACGCCGCCGGGACAGCCAACAAGATGGTGAGGAAGGCGGTGCCGAACCCGACGATCACGCTGTTCCAGAAAGCGGCCCGGAAGTTGGGATCGGCCAACACCTGCTGATAGGCCTGGATCGTCGGGTTCTCGGGGATCAGGTTGTAGTTGGCGAAAGTCTCCCCCTTCGTCTTGAAGGAGACCGAGATGGTGACCAAGAACGGGATGACGGTCCACAGCACCAACCCGATGATCGGGAGAGAGAGCAGTAACCGGCGAACCCACCGGCCCCGACGCGAGACGCCGGGGGTAGCCGAACCCCTCACCGTTGGCCCGGCCTCGTCGCGCGATTTCGTGCCAACCATCAGAGTGCAACCTCGTAGCGCCGTGACACTCGGACGTAAGAAAGAGTGAGCAGCGCATTCAGAACCAGGATGAAGGTGGCGATAGCCAAGGCCCGATTGAACTCGAGCGACCTGAACGCGGTCAGGTACATGTCCATGGCGAGAGTCGTGGTGGCGTTGAGCGGTCCGCCCCCGGTCAATGCCAGGACCACCCCCAACCCCGTGAGCGTCGAATAACTCAGCCAGACGGTGCTGATCACGATCTGGGGTGTCAGCAGCGGCATGGTGACGTATCTCGCCCGCGTCCAACCCGTGGCGCCATCGACCAGCGCCGCATCGAGATAGGACTTGTCGATGGTCATCAACCCGCCGAGGAGGAGAAGGATCGTCAACGGGAGATCGGTCCACACCTGGGCGAAGATGACCACCAGCATCGCCGTGACCGGCTGGGACAGCCAAGACGGCCCATCGATCCCGATCTGGCCGAGCAGGCCGTTCACGAGCCCGAACTGGGAGTTGAACAGGATGCGGAACATCAAGGCGGCGGCCACGTTCGAGATGAGGTACGGGGCGAGTGAGATCGACCTCAGGAATCGGGCCCGGCCGATCACCTGGAACAGGGCGAAGGCGAAGAGCAGCCCGAGGGTGGTTCCGACGATCAGACAGCCTCCGACGAAGATGAACGTCCGAATCAGTGAGCTCCAGAACATCTCGTCCTGGAACATCTCGGCGTAGTTCTGCAGGCCGACCCACTCCTCGGGAGCACCGAGGATCTCGGGTCGGAACAGGCTCTCCCAGACGCCGTACAGGACCGGGAAGGCGAGCACCGCCGCAACGACGATGATCGTTGGCAGGGAGAAGAGGTACGGAGTCGTCCGGCCCTGGCCGATCATCGCGGTGTTGCCGGGGTCGGTCGGACGCGGCTCCCGTTTTCGGCGGGCCCGCTCGGCGAGCGCCGTCATGTGTCCACTCTCAGTCCTCTAGCCGCGCGGCCGACGCGCCCGCCCCGGCTGGGCGGGACGGGCACGCAGGTCATCTGGCTTACAGCTCGTCGAGTTGCGGTTGGTACTCGTCGGCCAGCTCTTGAGCAGTCTTGTCGGTGCCCACCACGATCTCCCCGAACATAGCCTCGAGCACGGCTTCGACATCGCCCCCGTTGAGCCCGGCCGGGACCGAGTCGCTTCCGGCATAGGCCTCGCGGAGCGGGTCGCTGAAGAACGGCCAGATCTCATCCAGCCGGGGGTCTGCGAGATGCCTCGAGTTCCGCATCGGAACCGAGCCATTGGCCGCCGCGTCGACCAGCGTCTCGTTGACATAGCGCATGGCGAGACCCGCCTCGTAGGGATGCTCGGTACCGCTGGTGAGGAACCAGGTCCGGGCATTGGAGATCTGGTTGCCGTCCTTCTGGGCACCGGTCTGGGAAGCCGGGACGGGAATGACGTTCCAGACCGTCTCGTAATCGAACCCTGGCTCCTCACCGAGGTCGCCGGCGACCGTGAAGCCGTCCAGGATCATCGCCGCGTCCTGGGCCAGGAAGACGCCTCGAGCCTGGTCCTCATCCCAGCTGATCGCGTCCGACGGCATCAGGCCTTCTTCGGCCGCGGTCAGGAACCATTCCAAGGTGTAGATGCCACCCGGTGATTGCAGGTCGGGGACGGCACCCTCGAAGGGAGCGCCCGCGGCGCTGAAGAAGGTCTTGAGAAGGGTGACACCGGTGGTTGGCAATGCCTGCACGGTGAGCGGGATCCCGTCCGGCCGGGCCGCCTGTGCGGCCCGCAACGCCTCGAGGACACCATCGAGAGAGTCGATGGTCGTCGGATCGAACCCGGCCTCTTCGAACCAGGGGACGTTGTAGTAGAGGATGTCGAAGTTGGCAGTCAGCGACGATCCCAGGGTCTGCCCATCGAGGACGTTCTCCTCCCAGGCGATGGGCAGGATGTTGGCGAACTCCTCGGGGTCCTCCTCTTCCCACGTCTGCATCTGCTCGTCGAATGGCATGACCAGCCCGGCCGCGTTGTAGGCCTCGATCAGGAACGTGTCGTCCTGGACGAGGTCGGGCATCGGCTGGTTGGCGTCCTGCATGCGCTGCAGTTGCTGGAGGATGTCATCGTTCGCCTGGACATCCAGGGTCACATGGATCTCTCCCTCATGGCGCTCGTTGAATGCGTCGTAATTGTCGGGCGGGGCATACCAATCCCGGGATGCCCAAACCAGGAGTTCGACCGGCTCGCCTCCGGCCTCACCGGTGCCCCCCGTCGTGGTGTCGGTGGCTTCGCCCCCGTCGCAGGCGGCGATCACGAGCACCGTGACCAGGAACAGCGACCAGAACCGGATGGCTCGTCTTGATTGCGACTTCATTCCTGCTCCTCCTCGTGGTACCGGAATGTGTGCTGGCAAGTTGTCCTTGCATCCTGCAATATACGTGATACACGATATCCGTGTCGGGTGGGACCAGGGACACGGCGGATTACTAGGTCGACACCTCGGTTCGAATCGGGTTCGACTCCACGATCAGGAGAAGAACTCCGTGATCGCTGCGGTGTCGTCGGAGAAGGCCCAGCGGTGGGTGACCTTGCCGTCGCGAATGTGATAGATCTCGGCCACCCGGTAGTCGAGGGTTCGGCCATCCCTCTTACCGGTGGCGTTGATCAGAGCGATGGCGTGTTCGTCGTTGGCGACGACGTCATGGACCGTTGCTTCGATGTCCCAGAGACCACCTTGTTCCTCCATGTGGGCCATCAATGCTGTCTTGCCGATTATCGGTTCAGCTCGACCGATCTCCCACCATTCGATGTTGTCGTCGATGCCGTTGGCATAGTCCTCCATCTCTCCTTCGAAATATTGGCGAACCAGCGCCGCGTTGGGGTGGTCTGTCATGTGGGCCTCCTTCGTCCGGCCGCTTCCGACACAAACCTACGCCTCGACTAGCGGGCGGGGCGGGCCCTCGAGTAGGAGGAAGCCAGCCGGCACTCGACCGGACTCATCTTCTGATCGACCACCGTCCTGCCGCATAAGGTAGACGGGATGGGATTTCGCCTGGCTCTCGTCCAGCCGATCGCTCACCGTCCGCCGGACGACGAGCGGAATGTGTTGGACGCCCTGCGGCAGGTGTCCTCCGCCGCTTCACAGGGTGCGGAGGTCGTTGCCTTTCCCGAGACCTACCCAGGGCCGTGGCGCACTCCGATGACATTCGACCCCACGGAGGCGATGGCTGCCGCGGCAAGAGAGCACGGTGTCACGATCCAGTTCGGAACGCTGGAATCAATCGCAGGTGAGCCCCATGCGGCTTACAACGTTCTCAAGTTGATCGGGCCCGATGGAAGTATCAGCGGTATCTACCGACGTACTCACCCGCCCGGGCCATGGATCTACGCCGGTGGGGTCTGGGATTTCGACTATCGGGTCGGCGACGAGTACCCGGTGTTCGAGAGCGACCACGGGATCGTCGGGCTTGCGATGTGCAGCGAAGCGTTCATGCCCGAGGTCGCCCGTGCTCTGGCGCTGCGAGGAGCTGAGATCATCTTCATGCCCGCCGGAATCGACAAGAAGAAGCTGTGGGCCGCATGGCGGAATTTGATCTGGGCACGTGCCACAGAGAACCTCGCGGTGGTGATCACGACACAGAACCTCTTCGACGTGTCCGAGCGAGGTTTGGCCATGGTGGCGCAACCCGAAGAAGTCGTGTTCGAGTCCGAAGGTCCTGGCAACTTCCTGATCGATGTAGACCTCACGCGGATCCGCGAGATGCGGGAGCAGGAGGATGGTCCGAAGTCATCGGAGGAGTACGGTGCCAAGCCTGGTGTGCTCACCCAGTGGCAAAGACCTGAGATGCAGGACAAGGTCTATCCCTCGGTAACCCGTATCTGAACCGGCATCGCCGCCAGCCCACTACCTGACTCAGGACTCATCGCGCCGGGTGAAGAGAGCCATCTGTTCGTATTGCCCGGAAGATCAGGACCGGATCGGCGATGCCCTTCAGCTCGAACTTGCCGATCTCGGTCAGCCGAAAGCCATTCCCCGAGACGATTTGCGCCACTGGCTCTCCGACGTAGACCTCGGCCGAGCGCGCCTGCGAGGCGATCCGAGCCGCCAGGTTGACAGTCCGCCCGAAATAGTCGCCCTCGTCATAGAGCATCGGTCCCGCGTTGACCCCGATATGGGCGTGAGGGAGCCCGCGGGAAGGTGCGCTGTCGACCATCTCGAGTGACGCCATCACGGCATCGTCGGGATCGCGGAACTGGAGGAACACCCCATCGCCTAGCAACTTGATCACGTTGCCCCGATATTGGGCGGCCACCTCGCTCGCAAGTTGGGCAAACCTGAGGGCGACCTCGGCCGCCACGTCGTCACCGGATTCTTCGGTCAACTCCGTGAAGCCGGTGAGATCGGCGAACACTGCGGTCTCCACCTGGTGCGGCGGACGTCGCCGGACACCGGCTTGCTCGAGGGCGGTCTCCACGTGCCCGAACTGATGCTCGGTGGCGAATGTCTCCGAGTGTCGACGGAACAGCCAGCTCAACAGGTCCTCGCCGGAGCGCCCCACTCGGAGCCCAACCTCACGCAGAGCCATCTCGTATGCGTCGTTGTCGCTGAGGCCCCTCTGCCGGAACTGCTCCTCGACCGTGTGGTGAAAGTAATGGGGCAGGTACTGGGCCACTCGACGCGTGCTGTCCCCCCAAACCCGAGCCATGCGAATCACGTCTCGCTCATCCAGACCCGCGGCGAACAAGATCCGGACCTCCCTCAAGGCGTCGAGGTCTTCTTGGCGGACGAGTTCGTCCGCCTCGGGCCGGGGCAGGCCGAAGGCCATGTAGATGCTGTCGAGGGTCGAAAACGGGATCCCGATGTCTTCGGCGACGTCGACGAAGGTGAGGTCCGACCGAGGGAACCGCCGGCCCGCACTCTCGAGGTAGCCGAGAGACAGATGACCGGATGCGAGGGCGGCGGCCAGGTCTTCCTCTTCGATCCCCATCGCATCGAGTTGGCGCACCACCCGGACATGCATGACGTCCCGACGCTCGAAGGAGCCGTCCTCGGATTGAAGGATGCCGAGGTCCACGAGCCTTTTGATGTGCGCAGGACTGGTTCCGGAGCGATCGGCGAGCTCGTCTTCGGACAGGCGGTCGGTCATCCGACCATCTTTCAGTCGGCGTAGGCGAGTGGATCGGTCATGAAGACGTCGTGGCAGACCTGAGAGCAGAAGTAATAGGTCTTCCCTTCATATTCGGCCGTTGAAGCGGCGTCATCCGTGTCGATCTTCATCCCGCATACGGGGTCTGTGACCATCGCCATCGACAACCTCCTGGTTCGGAGAAGTTCCAGGACGTCATCATCCCAGCTTGGGGTTCCCCGTGCGACGCCTGGCCCTGGGAGTTCACCGCGTGAGCGTATCCATCATGTCGGACAGCGGTCTTGGCGTCGAGTCGGACGTTGCGTGGGCTTTCGAAGCTTCAGTAGAGCCTTTTCGTGGCGAGCTCGGCGCCGGCACTCATGGCCCGGAGCTTTGCCCAGACGACGTCCTCGGCTACCCGTCCCCACCCCGCCGAGGTGTCGAATCCACAATCCGTGCCGGCGAGCACGCGGGTCGGATCACCGACGACCGTGGCAACACGCTCGAGTCTGTCGGCGACGACTTCGGGATGTTCGACGAAGTTGGTCAGGGTGTCGATGACTCCGGCCACGAGGATCTGGTCGTCGGCGAGCCGGTGGTCGGCAAAGTACTTGTACTCGTGGGCATGGCGCGGATTGGCAAAGGGCAGGACGAACCCGCCCACGTCGGCCTTCAGGATGATGGGCAGGATGTCGGCGAGTGGCACATCACTGTCGTGCGGCGACTCGGAATTGCCCCAGCACACATGCAGACGGACACGGTCACGCGGCACGTTGACCAGCGACCGATTGATCACCGCAACCACCATTTCGACGAAGTCCAGGAAGACCGACAGCGGCTCGTCCTTGTAGGTGACATGACGTTCCATGGCCAGATCCGGTGCATCGATCTGGAGGATGAATCCGTGGTCGACGATCGTCTCGTACTCGATTTGAAGCGCCTTCCCCAGCGCGTCCAGATATTCCTCGAGCGTGTCGTAGTACTCGTTCTTCAGCGCCGAGGCGACGATCCCCGGCGAAGGCGAGCTCATGAATGTCTCGAGGAACGCCGCCGGATTCTCGGTCAACGCGGCCTCCAGGTCGGAACACTCTCCGTCGATCGCCGCCCTGTCGGCATAGGTCACCTCGCCGATGGCCATGGGCACCCCCGAGACATTCGAGACCTTGTCCTCCCCGGAAGCCTGCTGTGCCCAGCGTTTCTTGAAGGCCGGATAGCGCTCGACGTCGGCACGAGTCGGCCGCTCCCAGCTGCCCCCGAGCCCGGTCAACCGATCCCGCAGATACAGGAAGAACGAATCCCGCGGCTGCTCGCCGTTGTTGCCGATGTCGATCCCGGCGTCTGCCTGACTGCGAATGCTGGTGCGGGTGGCTTGCCTCCCACCACGGGCCAGCTCCTCGG
The DNA here is from genome assembly GCA_963720925.1 of uncultured Acidobacteriota bacterium. Lineage (GTDB taxonomy): Bacteria > Actinomycetota > Acidimicrobiia > Spongiisociales > ZC4RG35 > JARDZU01. Next base: position 19,017 of record CAVRHE010000008.1, on the reverse strand, counting down.
GGTCGATCTGCTTGCCCTGGCCACGATCGATGTAGATCTGGGTGAGGGCTTCGGGTCTGGGCAGGCTCCCGGTGTGGGTCGTCAGTATCCGTTCTGTGCTCCGAAGCATGCCGAAACTCTCCTCCTGATTCTGTCTCTCGCAATCTAGGTCGGCCTCATCCTGCAATCTATAGAATGCCGAGTTATAGTCGCCGAGACCAGAGGCGTTGCTGCTCGAGCAGCGCCGACCACAAGCTCGGGGAGTCCCGATCGGGGCTGTGACCACCCAGCGGGCGGGAGCGTCGACTCCGAGGAGGAGGAAGCAACCGGATGAGATCCCGACCTGGACGGGCACTGCTGGTGCTCGTCACGACGATGTCGCTGCTCGCCACCGCCTGTGCAGACGGAGAAGGCGAAGGAGCCACCACCACCGCGGGCGAGGAGCCCGCCACCACTGGTGGTGAGACGGGTACCACCGCAGGAGAGACCGGAACCACCGCGGCTGCGGGCGGGGAGTTCCAGATGCGGGTGGAGATCCCCCAGACCGAGGACATGGTCGACACCGCCGAATACCAGACCGACCCGCCATGGGTCATCGGTTACTCCGACGCGTCGCTGACCAACTCCGCCCGAGTCTTCATCAACCAGTTCGCCCTCTGGGCCGCCTCCGAATACCCCGAGATCGAGGAGATCGCGCGGACCGACGCCAACGACAGCGCCGAGAAGCAGGTGTCCGACATCGAGGACCTGCTGGTGCGAGGTGTCGACTGCTTGATCGTGGCCGCCACCTCCGAGGAGGCAATCGACCCAGCCATCGAACAGGCCATGGCCGATGGCGTCCCCGTCGTCATCCAGGAGCGTGACGTCACCACCGACGACTTCGTGTCCCACATCAACATCCGTCTCGACGACCTGGGAAGGATCCAGGCGGAAGGTGCCGCCGAGCTACTCGGTGGGGAGGGACAAGTCGTGCTCCTCGAGGGGGTGGCTGGGAGCGCTTCCGAGCTGAGCCGCCGTGCCCACGAAGAAGTCCTCGCCGAGTTCCCCGGGATCGAGATCCTCGCCACCGAATACACCGGATACTCCCGTGACGAGGGCAAGACGATCATGGAGAACTGGCTCCAGGCCTACGACCAGATCGACGCCGTCATCGCCGACAGCGGCATTCAGCAACAGGGCGCCTACGAGGCGGTATCCGAGGCCGGGCGGCTCGACGAGGTCCAGGTGTGGACCGGTGACGGGCTCCAGGCCTGGATTCGCCAGGTCGATTCCGAGCAGATCCCTGGGGTGATCGTCAATCGTCCGCTCACCTTCGGGGCCTTGGCCGTCGATGCCTGCGCCGCCATCCTCTCCGGCACCCCGCTGCCTCACATCTGGTACGACCCGGTGGAGGCTCTCGACACCGCAAACCTCGACCAGTACATCGCCGAGGACGTCCCCGGGTCCGACGAGTGGTGGAACTGGTGGGACCTTCCCGAGGAGTGGCTGCCCCAGTCGTAGACCGTCGCGACCGCCCGCTCACAACCCGTCGCCTGGCGAATTCCTCCAACCAGGCGACGGGTTTTCCCCTTCACTCGTCTCAATTGGTGAGGATTGGCTGATGCGAGCTCTGCTCATCGATCACAACAGTCCCAACCATCTCCGGTTAGGGAAAGCACCCGATCCGGTGCCCGGGCCAGGGCAGGCCCTGATCCAGGTCGTCGGCACCTCGTTGAATCGGGGCGAGGTGGCCTTTCGCGCTCCAGCGGCAGCCGAGGCGTCGGTCCTCGGGTGGGACGCATCTGGGATCGTCCTGACGCAGGCCACTGATGGCAGCGGGCCGGGTACCGGCACGCCGGTCCTCACCGTTGATGGGGGAGGAGGGGGATGGGCCGAGCTGAGGGTCGGTCGACACCACCTCCATGACGGTGGTCCCCGAGGACTCTGACCTCGCCGCCTTCGCCGCCCTACCTGTCGCCGGACTATCGGCCCTCCGAGCCATTCGTTCGCTGGGCGCCGTGGAGGGGCGACGGATCTTGATCACCGGGGCTTCCGGAGGTGTTGGTCGATTCTGCGGTGCAACTCGGGGCCCGGGCCGGAGCCGAAATGATCGCCGTCGCCTCCCCGACAGCATCACCAGGAGCTCATCGCTCTCGGCGCCGCTGCGGCGGTGACCCGGCCCTCGGAAGTGGATGAGCAGGTGTTCGCGGTGATCGAAATGGTGGGCGGCGAGTTCCTCCCCGAGTCCTATCGCGTACTCCAGGACCACGGCGGGTCATTGGTCAGTGTGGGCCATGCCGCCGGCCGCCCCTGAGGTGTTCGACGCTGGGGATATGCGAGGAAAATCGCGCACGATCCGCGGTTTCTACCTCTTCGCCGACACGGGCGGAATCGCCGAAGACCTCGCCCAACTCGTCACTCTTATGACAGAGGGGAGCCTCGACCCCCAGATCACTTGGCGGGCCCCCTGGACTGAATATGACGAGGCGGTCCAATTGCTACTGGATCGGCGTCTCCATGGCAAGGCGGTCCTCGAGATCGGTGGGTCCCTTGGATGAGCCCGGAACCAGGAGCCATCGCCTCGATCGTGTCGGCGATACAACGCGGGCGAGCTGACCGCCACCGATGTCGTTGAGCGTCACCTTCAGGCCGCCGACGTCGGGAACGAGGAGGTCAACGCCTTCGTCACCAGGACCGCCGACCGGCGCGAGGATTTGGCGGCCCGGATCGACCGGCAGAGCCCGCCTGGCCTGCCCTTGCTCGGGGTGCCCTTCACTGTCAAGGACACCATTCAGACCCAGGGGGTGGAGACGACGGCGGGCAGTCTGCTCCTCAGCGGAAACGTGCCCGAGGTCGATGCCGAGGCCGTAGCCCGGCTCAAGGCGGCCGGAGGAGTCATGGTGGGCAAGACAAACTGCCCCGAGTTCGCCATGGACATCCATACCGCCAATCGGGTCGTCGGGGTGACCCGCAACCCGTTGGACCCGACACGGACGTCAGGCGGCTCGAGCGGAGGTGACAGCGCCGCGGTGGCGGCCGGCTTTGCCGTCTTCGGGTTGGGCACCGACTACGGCAGTTCGATCAGGTGGCCGGCTCATTGCACCGGGCTTGCCGCTTTGCGCCCCACGATGGGTCGGGTTCCGGCGACTGGCATGTTGCCCAACAGTTCGCCTCACCCGGCGAAACCGTCCAACTCGCTGTCGGTCCGCGGACTGACCCACACCATCGGCCCGATCGCCAGGAACGTTGCCGACCTGCAGACGATCTTCGCGGTCCTTGTCGGCGGGGAGGTTCCGACAAGCCTCACCGATCGCGATGTCCTCGATGGGCTCGGAGTCGCCTGGTTCGACGGGGACGGGAACATCCGGCCGCGGAGCGACGTGGCCGCGGCCGTGGGACGAGCCGGGGACCTGCTCGCCAATGCCGGGGCGCAGGTCGAGTTGCGCCGCCCACCCGGGATCGAAGCGGCGGCCGTCGCCCTCAGAGAGATGCGGGACGCCGACGGGCTGGTCGACGTGGAGCGTCTTGCGGCGGGTCGTGAGGACCTGCTCGCCGACACCACGAGACGATGGCTGGATACGGCCTGGACCGCGACCGTCGCCGAGCTCCAAGACTTGTCGGCGCGGCGGGACGCCCTTCGTGCCGATGCCGAGGCGTTCATGAACGACTGGCCGATCTGGGTGATGCCGGTGGCAACGATCCCGGCCTTCGAGCTCGACCGGGACGACCCGTCGTACGCCCAGCCTCAGTTCGAGGTGGAGGGGTCGGTCCAGGCCCGCTACGAGATCATGTCCCCCTGCTGGGCGATCTCCCTTTACGGGTTCCCTGCCGTCGTCGTCCCCTGCGGTGTGTCAGATGAGGGCCTGCCTGTCGGTGTCCAGATAGTGGGCCGGCCCAATGCCGATGAGCAGGTGCTCGAGGTTGCGGCTCGGCTCGAATCCCTGGTCAGGGCCGATACTGCGGCGGCCCCGTATCCAGCGTCGGGTAGTCGATGAAGAGGTCGGGTTCGTAGCCGACCTGCTCGAGGAGATAGGCCCGAGAGTCCTCGACGGTCGAACGCACTCCGGCCACGTCGACGCCGACCAGGCTGTCGCCCCATTTCTTCACGACCCCGGACACCATCACGAAACGGACCGATGACGTGTCGGCTCCCATCACCACCGCTCCGTAAGCGTTGTTCAACGGGTAGGCGTTGGGGCCGCTCTGATCGATCATGACGATGTCGGCCTTCTTCCCCGGGGTCAGGGAGCCGCAGATGGTCTCCAGACCGATGGTCTCAGCCCCGTGGATCGTGGCCATGGCGAGAACGTCTCGTGCGGTGAGCTGAGGCCGACCGACGGTGGGGTTGCCCAAGGCGGCGCGCATGCGTTGCACTGCGAGCAGGGACCGCATCTGGGTGAAGACTTCGCCGGGCACGGTGGTCTCGATGTCGACGCTGAGCCCGGGGGAGATCCCGACGTCGAGGGCTCTCTGCACCGTGGGCAGGCGCTCGGCATGGGCGTCGAAGCCGAGTATCTCGTCGACGAATGGGGATAGGGAAACCTTGACCCCTGCTTCGCCCATCGCCTTCCACGCCTCGTCGGACAGGTCGGAGCAATGGACGAAGTCGAGATCCGGGCCGAGGAGCCCCGCCTCGTCGAGGTCGAGGATCCTCTCGGTGCTCTCGTCCCAGGCCACCGGGTCGACGGTCATCCCGATGCCCAGGCTACGGGCGATCTCGATCCGCTCCGCGGTCAGGTTGTCGACGTCCGAGAAGCAGCGCTGGGCCATGCGCAGGCTGAGCATCCCGTCAGGCCCGGCGAAGCGTTCGGTCTGGATCCGGGCCAGATCGTCCGGCCATTGCTGATCCCACTGCTCCGGCCTCCGGTGGGGCGTAGGCGAAGACGGCCCGCAGACCTGACTCCTCGAGAGCGTCGACTCCCGCGTCGGCGTGAGCCGACGAGCGAGTGTTGTGCGACAGGTCGAGGAGGGTGGTCACCCCCGTGTTGAGCGCCCCGTAGGCGTTGGTGAGAGTGCCGGCGTACTGGTCATGGGGCCGGTATTTGACGGCGAAGGCGTTGCGAAGCCCCAGGTAGCCGGCGACATCGACGTTGGGCACCATGCGGCGGAGCTGACCCTGCCACATGTGTCGATGGGTGTCGATGAGGCCTGGGATGAGGATGGTGTCGGTGGCGTCGATCTCGATGACTGAGTCGTCGAGGCCCCCACCCAGATTCGGCCCGACCTGGCTGATGGTGTCACCCTCGATGAGGACATCGGCCGTGACGAAGTCGCCGACCTTCGGGTCCATCGAGATGACACACGCCTTGGACAGGAGCACCCGCCGGTCGGACGAGTCGTTGAGGTCGGTGATCGCCTGGGGGACGCTTGCCGACCTTGTTTCGCTGACTCGAAGGCCCGTCGACGCCTGGTTGGTCATTGTCTTGCCTCCTGCGTTTGATCAGAGCGGACGACTAGAGCTCCAGAGGCTCCTTCGGAAATCGGGTCAAGGGCAGCCCTCCATTGGGGGTTACCACGACCATGTCCTCGTTGCCGAGCAGCCAGCGATCGTCGACGGAAACGCGTGGCTCTATGCAGAGAACCATGTTTTCGACGAGTGCTGTCTCTTCGACACCCATGTCCGGTCGTTCGTGGGTGTCCAGGCCGATTCCGTGGCCGACGAAGTCTTCCCACAGCTCAAACCCGGCGTCCCTGGCGACTTCGTGCGCCAAGCGCTTCAGGTGAACCGCCGCTACGCCGGGCTTGGCGGCTTCGATCAGGGCTTCGGACATCTGAAGTGCGGCTTGGTAAGCCCGTCGGATCTCAGGGGAGGGCTTGCCGAGCATTCGGGTGCGTGAGATGTCGATGGCGTACCCCATGTAGCGCATGCAGATGTCCCAACAAACGATGTCACCCTCGTGGATCATCTTGTCCGCCATCGGTACATGGAGAAGCCACCGCCCGACCTTCGAACCGGAACCGATTTTCGAAGGGGAGCTAACGCTGGGATCCTCATATAGAGGGCTTGCCTCCCGCATTGCCGCGTCCGCCGCTCGAATCGCATCTAGTTCGGAGACAGGTTCACCGCGACGGAGGAGCTCTGTCATCGTCTGATGGCCAATGTCGCCGATCTCGGCTGCCTTTTGCATCAACCCGAGCTCGTATTCCGACTTTGTCAGCCGCAGCTCTTCGATGACAGTCGATTGGACGAACTCACATTCGGGCATGAGCTCGGTGAGGCCGAGGTAGAGCGGCGCGGGGAACCGATCCCATGTCTCGATACCGACCCGATCGTGCGCCTCGAGTTCATGGAGAACGTCGGACACGCCTCGTGGGGTGAGGCCCGCAGTGCCACCGCCGAGCCCACCCCCGCGGACGTCGGCCAGGAACTGGGGCTGATCGAACATCTGGCCGGGTTCCAGCAGCAGCACCGGATCGCCTGACCGTGGCACCACGACCGCGGCGCCGTCGAAGATGGTCACATCGCTTCGGCTCGGACCCTCTGAAACCCATCCGCAGCGATCGAGGAAATTGCCGGAGAGATAGCGGTAACTGCCGACGACCTTCGTGTTGCCGTAAACGATCAGGGCGGAGAGCCCTTCCCTCGACATCTTGTCCTGCGCACGTCGGGCGCGGTCGGTCAGTTCCTCTGCGAACCGCTTTTGCTGTTCCGCCGTCTCCTTGATCAGAATTTGTCGCCACCCATCCGGTCCACTGGCGCCGCCTACTGCACCTTGCGGAACTCCTCGGTTATCTGGCTTATGAACCGGTATCCCGTGCCTTCGAGATCGCCGGCGCCGACATAGCCGCCAACCAATTCGACGGGCCGGTCCGGGTCGAGGTTGCGAAGCCAATGAATCTTGCCTGCAGGGATGTATTGGAGGGTGCCCGCCGCAGCCTCGTACTCGTCATCCTCGGCTCCGACAGCGGCACGGCCCGATACGACATAGAGGAATTCAGCGGCGTTCTCGTGGGTGTGGCGTTCGTGGGCGGCGCCTGGTGCGAACACTGTTCGGAACAGGCACAGGTCTTGGCTTCCCGCCAAGGCTTCGGTGATCACGAATCTGATGTCCATGTCGCGCCAACCTTGATCGAGCCCGACCGGGGCGGGGGCGAACTCGTCGACGTGGGCCATGTAGTGGTTGTCGTTTCTGAGCACGAACCCTCCTTGTGGCTCTGGATTCTATAGACTATAGGGTGAGCTTGGCAGCCAGCTCACAGTTCCCAGGTCAACGCACCCCGGCCGACGAGCTGTTTGGTGCGGAGGGCCTCATGCAGGGAGAGGAGCTCGACCGGGCCGACCACGCTTCCGACCATCGGTTTCACCTTGCCGCTGGCCACCAGATCGGCGGCGGTGGCGACCTCGGCCTTGCTGGCGTAGCGAGACCCGAGAACGGTGGTCTCACGGAAGACGAGATTCCGGTAGTCGATTGGAATGAGACGATCGACGAAAGTGGTGAGGACCACGAGCCGGCCCCGTGAAGCGAGGTTGTCCAGCGCCCAGGCCCCGGTCGTTGCCGATCCAACGAAGTCGATGACGACGGTCGGCGGCCCATCGGAGAACGGCTTGGGGAGCGATGGGAAGTCCGAAGAGTCGATGGCTCGGATCCCAAGAGCTTCCACCGCATCGAGTTTTCGCTTGGTCACGTCAAGCCCGACCACGTCAGCGGTTTCGAGGCGCGCTACCTGGATCATGTGAATCCCGACCCCGCCCCCGGCACCAATCACGACGACGCGATCATCGCTTGTCAGCGCCGCCCGAGCCGCAACATGAACCGGAGTCGCGACGGCATCGGGCACGACAGTGGCGGAGATCGGGTCGAGATCATGAGGCACCGGGACCACGTTCACCGTCGGAAGCACCACAAAGGGTGCGTAGCCGCCGTCGCGGTGGACTCCTACGTATCCGCTCAGGTTGCGGCAAAGGGAATCCTGGCCGGCCTGGCACTCAAGACATGACCCGCAGGCCAGGTAGAAGTAAGCGACGACACGGCGCCCGACCAGACTCAGATCCACGTCCGAACCTGCTCCGGTAACGATCCCGACCAGCTCGTGACCGGGCACCCGCGGAAGGAGGCTGGGATCGTTGCCGAGGTCACCCCTCATCGCATTGAGGACGGTGAGCCCCACTCCGCAAGCCTCGACACTTGACGATCACTTCACCGACGCCTGGCTCGGGCAAGTCGAAGGTCTCCCAGACCGGATCGGCGTCCCATTGGTGGATGCGATAACCGGTCTGAGTCTCCGGATGAACTCACATCATTCAATCTATTTCCCGCCGCAAACTCGGTCGGGTCTGGAAGCGCCGACCGCCGAGTTAGGCTGCGCCGTCACATCCGCTCGCCAAGATCTCTGGTTCACCGGCCAGGCAAGGAGGCATCGCTGTGGGTTCCTCCATTTCACATCGCGCACCGATGGAATATCGACTGGCAGGACGACGTCGACGTGTTGACTCTCGGGCACGGTGTCCAGGTCAAGGTCCTCTACCAGGACAAGGAAACCGAACACACCGACATGCTGGTCAAGTTCCCGGCTGGATACGTCGAGCCACGTCACAACCATGCCAGCAGCCATTCGGTGATCGTGCTCGAAGGGCTACAGATCGCTGAAGGTGAACCGCTTCACCCGGGCGACTACCTGTGGGCAGACGGTTCACGTCCGCATGGCCCGTTCGAATACCCGGAGGGATGCATCGTGTTCGCCAGTTTCCGGGGCCCTTCCTCTCAGCACCGATATGAAGGCAGTCCGGCCGGCGACATCTAGGCCGGTCCGATCCTGCTCAAGGGCTGACTGACGCTTCATCACGAATGAAACCGGCGGCCTTGAGCAGAAGGGAGCGGTTGGCACCGTCCGAGTGGAGGAAGGCCGCTGCATCTCGAACCAGCTTCTCCATCCCCTGCTCGCGGATGTATCCGTACCCCCCGTGCAAAGACAAGGCGAGAGTCACCACCTCCCAAGCCACCTCGGAGGCGAATACCTTGGGCAGGGCTCCCAACGTGGGATCCCAGCCGTCGTCTCGATTATCCGCCGCTCGAGCTGCCTGGTGCATATAGGCACGGGCCGCATCGATGAGCATCCGCATCCGAGCTAGGTCCACCGCTACGGAGTCGTGTCGGATCAGGTGGGCCCCACCCTGAACCCGCTTTCCTGTCCAGTCCAGGCTCCTTTGGTAGGCGGCGTCAGCCACCCCGAGCACGCTGGCCGCCGCATAAGCGTTGCTCGCCGGAAAGAACCGGGCCAAGACGTCGAAGCCATGCCCAACCTCCCCGAGCACGGCCTCCTCAGGAACGAAGCAATCGTCGAAGATCAATTCAGAGTTGTTGGCGAGGCGTTCGCCCATCTTGTCGTGAACCCGGCCGATCGAGAATCCCGACGTGGGTCGTGGGATCAGAAAGCAAGTACTCCCTTCGACGAGACCCTTTCCGGGCTCGGTCTGCGCGAAGAGGAGATAGAGCTTCGCCACGTTCCCGTTGGAGATGAAATGCTTCTTCCCATTGATCTTCCACCCACCCTCGACCCGGGAAGCAACAGTCCGGAAGTCCTCGGGCCGGGGAATGATGTAGTTCGATGAGTTCTCGGGCTCGGTGATCCCAATCGCCAACAGGAACCTCGGATCCTCTGCGAACGCCGGCAGGTAGCGGTCGCGCTGGGGATCGGTGCCGGCCTGCTGAAGCGTCTGGGCAATCTTGAGCGTCTGGGCGATGACCACTGACACCCCCATGTCTGCCCTCGCCAACTCCTCGATCATCATCGCAGTTGTCAAGGAGTCCGCTCCCGCCCCGCCATACTCCGCAGACAGGGTGGCGGTCCGAATCCCGACCTCACTTGCCTTCTCGACGATGTCCCAGGAGAAGCAATCTTCGGGGTTTGGTCTGGAGTCGAGCTCGGCGGCAACAGGGGCCACAACTTCGGCTCCGAACCTCCTCGTGATCTCGAGGAGCTCGTCCACCTTGTTCTGTTCCATCGACCGTCTCCCTGCATCCGACGGGCGAGCGACCCTAATCCGGTCCGTCGGTGACATCGAGACACGCGGCGAGTCCCGGATGGGGTGCCAGGTAGGCTCCGCCAGCGATTCGTTCTGCGAGGCAAGGGATCCCACCTTGGAGTCACCCGACACCCTCACCCTGAAAGCTGCGACAGCCCGTCAGGCAGTGGACAGCCAGTCATATCCAGCACGTCAATCAGGACGCAGAGCGGCGAATCCTCATCACCAGCGGCTGTGTCATCTCGATGGACCCAAACGTCGGCGATTTCGAGAGAGGCGACGTCCTGATCGAAGGAGACACGATCAGCCGGATCGGTCCAGGCCTCGAGGCGGAATCCGACAATGATGTGACCACGATCGTCGACGCCGAGGGATGCATCGTGATGCCGGGGTTCGTCGACACCCACCGCCACATGTGGCAGGGCCAACTGAGGCGGATGATCCCCAACGTAGACATCTCCATGTATCTCGGACTGCGAAATGCCTTCGCCATCCAGTACGAGCCGAGCGACAACTATGCGGGAACCCTTGCGATTGCTCTCGGCGCTCTCTACAGCGGGATCACCACCATTCAGGATTATGCGCACAACACCCGGTCGGCTGACCACGCCGATGCGGAAGTGGAAGCCCTGACCAAGGCCGGAATCAGAGCCGTGTACGCCTGTGCTCCACCAGAGGCCGGAGAGTGGGATCGTCAATGGCCCGGGGATCTGGCGCGTCTCAACGATCAGCTGGCGAACGCATCCACTGATGACTCTGAGGATGGGGCAGAGGTGCTTCTCGGACGAGGACAACCTCACATCGGAGAGGATTCGCATCGCCCGTGACCTAGGAATAGGTATGACACTCGACCCGGTCGCGTGGGACGAAGGCACGAACGCCATCCTCGACGTGGCCTCCGAGGGGATGCTGGGCCCGGACCTCGCCTTTGTCCATTGTTTCGATCTTTCAGCCGAGGCTTGGAAGGCTATGGGCGATGCCGAGGTTCGAGTCTCCCTGTCGCCATTCGTTGATGAGCTTCTCGGGTGGGGTCCGGAGGGGTTGCCGACTGTGCAACGGGCCCTGGACGTTGGGATCGAGCCGGGGTTGAGTGTGGACATCGAGACCACGGTGCCAAGCGACGTTTTCACTCAGATGAGGGCGCTCCTGGCCGTCCAACGCATGCGGGGATCGCTGGGTAACGAAGATGTCGAGCGACCGCAGATGACCGCCAAGGAAGTGCTCGGCATTGCAACCACGCATGGAGCCCGAACGATCGGCCTGGAGGACGTCTGCGGCACACTCACACCCGGGAAGAAGGCAGACATCGTCCTCATCGACTGCTCCACTCCCAACATCTTCCCCCTCAGCAATGCCTACGGCACAGTCGCTCTCGGCGCCGACGTAGACGCGGTGCGAGCGGTGATGGTCTCAGGGGAGTTCAAGAAATGGGGCGACCATCTCGTCGGGGTTGACCTCGCCGAGATCCGAGAGATGATCGAAGGGTCGCGGGACAGCCTCGCTGCCAAGGTGGGTTTCGAGATCGACTTGTTCGCCGACTACCCGAGCATCGACCTCGGCGCACACACTCTGCGGATGTGAGGATGCCGGGCTGAGGCTCAGCGATTCACTGAGCGTCGATTCCAGGGTTCTCATCGATGAATCTCTCGAGAACCTCGTTGAACTGGTCCGGTTCTTCAAAGAACGGCGCGTGGGCGCTGTTTTCGAAGATGACCAGCCGGCCATGCTGGACCGAATTGGCGACATGCTCGGCGGCAGGGAGAGGTGCGTTGCGGTCGTACCGACCCACACACACGAGTGTTGGGATCGAGATTGTCTCGAGCATGTCGCGCCAGTCGATCACGCCGTGGTCCTCGAGCATCCTGGCACCTGCCATTGGTGGCGTGAGCATTGTGTTGCGCACCATCGTTTCCACCTCCTCGGGCGGGGGAGCGGTGAGGAGCAGATCGGCGATCACTTGACGAACCACCCCCTCATGGTCGGCGAGGATCAGGTCCTGGAAGGCGACGGGGTCCATCATGTACCCCCAGGCCCAATCCGGCCGCTTCGACATGCTCGGGGTAACCCCGATCAGCACGAGTCGGCCCAAGCGATGGGCGCCGAACAACTCCCAATAGGCAAGGGCGATGCTCGTCGACCGTGAATGGGCGACGAGGGTGACGTCACTGAGGTCGAGCGTGTCGAGCAGCTCACGCAGATCAGCGGCCTGTCGTCCCATCCGCAATCCGCGGACCACCTTCTCGGAGTGCCCCTGGGAGCGGGGGTCGAGGAGGACCATGCGATGTCTCGCCGCCAGGGGGAGCTGATGTCGCCACCAGGTGCCGTCCATCGCCCAGCCGGCGGTGAAGACCAGCGGCGACCCGGCGCCGGTGTCTTCGTAATGCAACTGCACTCCGTCACTCGTGACCAGCTCAGACATTGCTCATGCCGTTGACATGCATTCGGGTGCGTTGGTTTTTCATCGCAAAGGCTCTGGGTGAGCCTATATAGTGCAGTCTATAGACAGGGTCTCCTGTCTTCGAGGAGTGAGGTGAAATATGAAAGCGTCGAAATGGGCTGTGGTCTTGGTGATCATGGCCATGGTGGCGGTGGCATGTGGAGACAGTGGCGGTGGTTCCGACACCACCGCAAGCAGGTGGTCCGGACACGACCGCGGCGGGTGGTTCGGACACGACCGCGGCGAGCTCTGACTTCCAGCTGCGGGAGGACGCAGATGGGAACCAGGTCGAGATCCCACAGACCGACGAGATGCAGGACACGAGCGCGTACGTGACCGAGGCGCCATGGACGATTGGCTACTCGGATGCCTCACTGTCCAACTCGGCACGTGTGTTCGTGAACAACTTCACCGAGTGGGCAGCGTCCGGATACGACCAGATCGAAGAGGTCGCACGCACCGACGCCAACGACAGCCCGGACAAGCAGGTGTCCGACATCGAGGACCTGCTGGTGCGAGGAGTCGATTGCTTGATCGTCGCCGCGACCTCGGAGGAAGCGGTCAACCCGGCCATCGAACAGGCCATGGCCGACGGCATCCCGGTGATCATTCAAGAGCGTGACGTGACCACTGAGGATTTCCTCAGCCATATCAACATCCTCACCTACGACATCGGGACCATCCAGGCGGAGGCCGCAGCGGAGATGCTCGGTGGCGAAGGCCAGGTCGTGCTGCTCGAGGGAGCGGCCGGGACCGGCCCTGCCGAGGAAGCCAGGCGCGGCCACGAGGAAGTGCTCGCCGAATACCCCGGGATCGAGATCCTGGCCACCGAATACACCGGCTGGTCGCGGGATGAGGGCAAGACGATCATGGAGAACTGGCTCCAGGCCTATGACCAGATCGACGCTGTTATCGCCGACAGCGGCATCCAGCAGCAGGGTGCTTATGAGGCAGTGGCAGAGGCGGGACGACTCGACGAAGTGAAGGTGTGGACCGGCGACAGCCTCCAGGCCTGGATCCGTCAGGTCGACGCCGAGGGGATCCCGGCGGTGATCGTGAACCGTCCTCTCACCTTCGGGGCCCTGGCGGTGGACGCTTGTGCGGCCGCGCTCTCCGGCGTCGAAGTACCGAAGAACTGGTACGACCCGGTGGAGGCTCTCGACGTCGCTGCCCTCGACCAGTACATCGCCGAGGACGTCCCCGGTTCGGACGAGTGGTGGAACTGGTGGGACCTTCCCGAAGAGTGGCTGCCGGAGTAGAGCACGGTCGACGATCGACCGATTGTGTGTGCTGATCACGGCGGAGGGCTACGGCCCTCCGCCGTCGGCACATATCGCTATCTTCAATGACGGGCGGCTCGGGAGCGTGAGGGCAGCTTGTTCAAGGTAGAGCAGATCTCGAAGCAATTCGACGGCGTGCACGCCCTGACCGACGTCGACGCCGAGTTCAAGGCAGGGGAGATCCACGCTCTGGTCGGGGAAAACGGTGCGGGCAAGTCGACATTGGTCAAGATCATGTCCGGTTTGCATGCTCCTGACAGCGGGACGATGTACCTGCACGGCGACGAGATTTCCTTCACCACCCCTCGCGATGCCATCGACGCGAGCATCGCTGTCGTGTATCAGGAGCCGTCCCTGGTGCCGATGCTCACGGTGGAGGAGAACCTGGTGCTGGGGCGGGAGCCGACCAAGGCCGGCTTCGTCGACACCCGGGCCAGACGGAAGGTGGCTGCGGAGGTGCTCCACGTTGTAGGTGCTGACATCGATCCGGCCACTCCGGTGGAGCGATTGTCCATCGCCCGACGGCAGATGGTGGAGATCGCCAAGGCGCTCAGCCTCCGCGCCCAGATGATCCTTCTCGATGAGCCCACGTCGTCGCTTTCGATAGCCGAGATCGAGCTCCTCCACAATGTGGTTCGTGATCTGAAGCAGCGTGGAGTCAGTGTCGTCCTCGTCACGCACAATCTCGATGAGGTTTTCGCATTGGCCGACCGGGTGACCGTGCTCAAGGACGGAAAGGTCACAATGTCCGCCCCGGTTCCCGACGTCGCTGCTGCCGACGTCATCCGGGCCATGATCGGGCGTGACCTGGCCCACATGTTTCCTCCCCGCATCGCGGACGACCGTCCGCGGAAGACCGTGATCCAGGTCAACGGACTGACCGTCCCCGGGCGTGCCGAGGACATCAGTTTCGAGCTGAGAGAGGCCGAAGTCCTCGGATTCGTCGGATTGATCGGGGCAGGCCGCACCGATGTTGCCAAGGCAATGATCGGTGCCATTGCCAGCCGAGGGGGCGAGGTGCTCATCGATGGCGTCGACCGAAAAATCAAGGAGCCAGCGGATGCCGTGGCAAACGGCATCGCCCTGGTGCCCGAGGATCGCCTGGCCGATGGCCTCGTCATGGACCTAGGGGTCAAGGAGAACATCAGCATCCCCCAGCTCGGCCGTCTCAGTCGCATGGGGATCGTCGACCGGGACGGGGAGAGCCGTCTCGCCGACGAGCAGATCGAGGCGCTGAGCATCCGGACCCCATCCAACTCGACGGTCGTGCACAACCTCAGCGGCGGGAACCAGCAGAAGGTGGTCCTGGGACGATGGTTGGCCCAGGGATGCCGGGTGCTCGTGCTCGACGAGCCGACGCGAGGAGTCGACGTCGGGGCCAAGGCCGAGATCTACAAGACGATAAGAAGGCTGGCCGAGGAGGGAACGGCGGTGATGTTGATCTCATCCGAGCTCCCCGAGATCCTCCATCTCAGCGATCGCATCGTGGTGATGTCCAAGGGCCGGATCGTGGCCAAGCTGGAGAACAACTCGGTCAACCAGTCGGATCTCGCCAGCGAGGAGGACTTGATAAAGCTGGCGCTGGGGGTGCAGAGCGATGCCTGAAGACGGCGACTCATGACCGACCTAGCACCGGTCAGGTCACAACTGAGCAGCGCGGCGATCCGGCGCAGGGCAATCACTCGATGGACCGGACCCGGTTGGCTGTGGCTCCTGCTCCTGGGAATCATCGTGGTGGCTTCCCTGATCGCCGAGCCTTTCCTTTCTCCGCGGAACCTCACCAACGTGCTCCGTCAGATGATTCCCCTCGGGATCGTTGCCGTGGGTCAGACGCTCGTGATCCTGCTCGCCGGCGTCGACCTGGCGGTCGCTGCCACGATCAGCATGGCCAATACCGCGCTGATGGGCATAGTGGCCGGGCAAGCCGCCAACGTGCCCGGAGCGATCGGAATCGTGCTCGCTATCGGCCTATTCATCGGGTTGGTGAACGGCCTCATCATCGTGGCTACTCGTGTCCCTGCCCTGATCGTCACCCTGGGGACGGCCAGCATCGTCACCGGCATCACCTTTCTCTACACGGACCAGAGCAACTTCGGCGAGCCGGCCGACGTGATGAACGACATCGGGTTCGGATCCTTCGGCCCTATCCCCATCCTCTTCCTCCTCTATGTGGTGGTGGCGGCGGTAGGGCTCATCATGCAAAACAAGACCGCCTTCGGCACTCATCTGTTCGCAGTGGGTGGGTCGGAACAGGTCGCCCGCGCCTCGGGGGTCCGCATCGCCAGGGTCCACGTCGCCGCCTATGTGGCCTGCGGCTTTCTCGCCGCCCTGGCCGGTGTCGCCATGTCGATGCGCATGGGTGCTGGCGAGCCGCTTTCCGGCGTTGGCTTCGACTGGGACTCGATCGCAGCCGTAGTCCTCGGCGGCACCGCCCTGACCGGCGGCCGGGGTGGGATCGGGGGCACCATCGGCGGAGTGGCGATCATCTCGATCCTCAACAACGTGATGAATCTCGCCGGCGTGTCCTCGTTCACCCAGATCGTGATCAAAGGGATCATCGTGCTGATTGCGGTGCTCCTGGCGGCCGGAGTCACTCGTCGTGTTGCCGAAGGAGTTTCGGCTCGGCTACCGCGTCGGTCGACACCAATGGAAGGAGATGTGGCAGCGTGACCGCGGTCAGCGAAGCGGAGGCTCCGTCCGGCGCCAGAGGATGGCTGGGAACAATCCGCCGGCACCAGTCAATCGTCGGGCCGTGGGTGATCCTTCTCTTGCTGGTCGTGGTCTCCACGCTCATCTCCCCCGACTTCCTGAGCACGACCAACTTGCTCAACATCCTGAGGCAAGCCGCGCCTCTGATGATCGTGGCGCTGGGACAAACCCTGGTGATCTTGGTCGGCGGCATCGATGTCTCGGTGGGCGCCCTGATCGCCACCACGACGGTGATCGGAGGCAGCCTGATGCGTGACAGTGACGCCTTGATCCTGCCGACCGTGTTGATCGTGATCGGGGTCGGCGTGGTCGTCGGGTTGATCCACTACGTGTTCATCGTCCGGTTCCGCACGGATGCCCTGGTCACCACGCTGGGCACGATGCTGATCCTCACCGGGCTCAATCTCATCTACACCGGCGGGGCTCCCCGCAGCAATGTCCCCGATCTGTTCCGCCAGCTGTCGGAAGGCCGGCTCATCGGTATCCCGATCATCGTGATCATCGCTCTGCTCCTTGCCGCCTTCCTTGCCTACGGGCTGCGTCGCTCGACATTCGGACGAAGGGTGTACGCAGTCGGGAGCAATCGCAGCGCCGCCCGCCTGGCGGGGATTCGGGCACACCGAGTCGAGGGGCTGGCCTATGTGGCCTGCAGCATCCTCGCCGTCCTGGCCGGCCTGGCGCTGCTTGCCCGGATCGGCACCGGCGACACCGCGGCGGGAGAGGGCATGGAGCTCGACGCGATCGCCGCGGTATTGATCGGTGGGACAGCGTTCGGGGGTGGCAAGGGGAGGATCGAGGGAACCGTGGCCGGGGTCCTCATCCTCACCGTGCTGTTCAACATCTTCAACTTGATGGGGATCAGCCGGTTCGCCCACCTGATCGTGAAAGGTGTGGTTGTGATCGTGGGTGTGGCCCTCTACTCCACCCGGCCCCGGCAGGGTCGCGGCTGAAACACCCCGGTTGAGGTCAGAGCTTGCTCCAGGCCTCGATGTCCTCGGGCCGATAGTCGGGGCTGACCCCGGCCCGCTCGAGCAAGGAGTCCCTCGATTCGGTCGCCTTCTTCAAGACGGCGGCGGTGTCGACCGAGAGCATCTGACCGTTCTTCTTGACGAACCTGCCGCCGACCAGGACCGAATCGACATTGCCCGGATGCGACATCATCACCACCGCGGCCACAGGCTGGTTGAGGGGGGCAAGGTTGATGTCGTCGGCACGCATGAGGATGATGTCGGCCTCCTTGCCGGGGGTGATGCTCCCGGTGCGTCCGTCCAGGCCACAGGACCGCGCCCCATCGATCGTCGCCATCCGCAGGACGTCGGACGAGCTGATGGTCAGACGCTCCACCATCTCGACTCGCCGGATCGACTCCTCGTTCACCAGGGCCCGCTCGGTGGCAAGGGCACAACGCATCACCGAGAACATGTCGCCACCGACTGTGACCGGGACGTCAACCGACAGCGTGGAGACGATTCCGTGGGCTAGTGATTTGCCGGTGATGGGAAAGCCAAGACCCATGTGCATCTCCACCTCAGGGGAAATCGAGATCGATCCTCCACTGTCGGCAATCATCTGGAAGTCATCGTCTGAGAACTGGTTGCCATGGACGAACGTGGTGTCGGATCCCAGGACTCCCTGCTCATGGAGCCGAAGCACCGGCTGATGGCGAAGCGACCAGGCTCCCTCGCCGGCGTGCACGGTGATGCGTATCCCCAGGTCTCGGGCGAGGCGCCAGTCTCCGGCACTGGTCTCGGGAGTGGTGTGCTGGGGGCCGCGGGCCGCCATCATCAACGTCACCAGCCCCTCGTCCGTGGGGATTTCCTCTTCCCGGACTCGGCGGATGTCGTCGGAGTGGGGGATGGTGCTGTCGATGTACCACTCGGCGATGCGCTCGTCGTTGGGGGTCCCGTAGGCAAACACGGCTCGGCCGCCGAACTCCTTGAGGGCGGCTAAAGACCCATCGGCGTGGCCGGGGGAGTTCATGATGTGGGCCCAGTCGACGAGGGTGGTCACCCCGCCGCTGAGTGCCTCGGTCGCCCCGTAGAGGGTGGCGGCGTAGACGTCTTCAGGGGTGAAACGGGGCCCGATCCGGCCCCGGATCCCGGCGAGGTACTCGGGCAGCGACCAGTCCGACGACATGCCCTTGATTGCGCTCTGCCAGGTGTGACGATGGGTGTCGACGAAGCCGGGCAGAACGATCATGTTCGAGGCGTCGAACACTTCGGCGTCAGACGCTTCGATTGCCTCGCCGACCATGGCGACCTTGCGGTCCGCGATGAGGACGTCGCCCCGGGAGAGCTGACCGATGGACGGGTCCATGGAGATGATCAGTCCACCCTGCAATAACACCCGATTCTCACTCATCTCAGCGATCCTATCCGGCGCTTTCTCCCTTCAGAATGAGGCGATTCTTGACATGTCGGTGGGGGCCGCACCGGTCCCGTTTCCCTGGCGATTTCTGTCCGGCATGGACTCTCATTCACTGATGTGCTGTCCCGATGAATCGAGGTGGCCAACCCCCCGGTCGCCGAGCCCGCACCAGACAGGACGTCTGGTTACCGTGGCCCGGCCGTCCGCCGAGAGGAGCGGCTCCAACCGGAGGCAGGAGAATGAGCACCCACCGAAGGCACTTCTCGCTCGGCCCAAACGAAGGTAAGGCCTTGTTCGTGTTG
>CAVRHE010000007.1:0-1105554 GCA_963720925.1 uncultured Acidobacteriota bacterium | reverse complement strand
CAGACAACACGACCGGTCCAAATTCGTAGACGGGACAGCACCAAACACCACCTACCCGGACTGGACGGACGGTGTGGGCGGGACTGTTAATCCATTGGTTGTAGGTTCGAGTCCTACCCGCGGAGCCCGATTTCTGCCCAATCCGCTCAGGCTGATCCGCTAGGCCCCGTCACATGGTGCTGATCGAGAGGATGTTGCCTTCGGAGTCCTTGAACCAGGCTGCCTTGCCAGCCCCGTCCGGCGTAGAGATGACGCCGTCGACGGTCTTCCCCAACTCGCCGAAATCGACGTCTTCGAAGGTGACTCCCTTCGATCTCAGCTGGTCGACGACTTCGTCGAAGTTTTCGACGTTGAACCCGGCCGCGGTGGCCTGGTTGGTTCCGGCGAACGGCGATAGGAACACCATGAAATGCGCGCCGCCGGTCTCGTAGTGAGCTCCGCCGTACTCGTCCTCCTCCATCGGCTCCAACCCGAGCTTCTCTGAGTACCAGCGCTTGGCCCGCTCCAGATCGGAAGCGGGGAGTGTGGCAGCGAGGGGTGTGTTTTCGAACACGCTTCCTCCTTTCGTCGTCGAACCTACTCCTCGAGAGAGCGCCCGGTGCCTCGAGATGGAGTTCGACCCCTGCGATCGGGACTCTCGATCCACCCTGGTTCGATAGCCTTGGACCGGGTTCACGGCGGGAATCAGGGAGTACGACCCGGAGGAACGACGGTGACAAGGGCTCATATCTCTGCAACGGTTTCGTTCCTGTTCGGCGAAGCGGGAACTTTTCCCTACTTCTGCACATTTCACCCCGATGTCATGAAGGGAACGATCGTTGTCGAGGAGTGACATGGTTTCTGGACTGGTCGGCCCGCCTCCATCCGACATGAGGACGGGTCATCGCAGGGGTCGCCGACTCTTGTTGGCGACGATGGTGCTGGCAACGCTCGTGCCTTTCTCAACCTCGCCGGCGGCAGCAGTCTCGACCGAGTGTGACTCCCTGGTCGACACCGAGATCCCCGCCGAGGCCCGTATCGGTGATTTAGGCCCCGCCCGTTTCCTCGCCGACGTCGACGGCGACCAGCACCGCGACGTGGTCACCGGTTATGTGATCGGTGGGCCTCCTCCCGCCTACGAAGACCAGGATGCCTACCTTCATGTCGAGCTGGCTTCGGGGTGGGGGACGGTGATCCAGATCGACGAATTCTGCAGATTCTCGATTGCCCAACCTGTCCGGGTGGTTGACATCGGAGGACGCCGCCTGATCGTGATCGGCCTCGGAGTGGGGGCGAACCTCACAGAGTTCGCGTTCTTCGAGTTCCGCAACTGTTCTTTGGCGCCGGTGGAGTTGGTGACCGGTGGACTCCCCAGGATCATCGCCGGTGGCTCCCTGCATTATTCGTCTTGGTTCGCCTGTCGAAGCAACGACGTGGTGATGCTGAAATTGGAGCGCGGGTTCGACGAAGAGGGGAACGTGGTGGAGGAGATCATGACCGGCGGTGATGCCACCGTGTTCCGGCTCGAGCCCGGTGGATTCCGCCGCACTGGAACAATCGACCTGAATCTGCCCCGTTTGCAGGACGATCTGCGCCAGGAATTCCCCGACTGTTCCGGCTTTGGTGGCACTTTTCTCGACGACGACGGATCGGTGTTCCAGGGTGCGATCGAGTGGCTGGCCCTGGAGGGACTGACCAAGGGATGCAACCCACCGGCCAGTGACCGCTATTGCCCCGAGCGTGGGGTGACCCGTGGCGAGATGGCGGCGTTTCTGGTCCGGGCCCTGGGGTTGACCGACGACGGTGGGGGCGACCTGTTCACCGACGACGACGGCTCGGTGTTCGAAGGTGCCATCGACCGGCTCGGCGCAGCGGCGATCACCGCCGGTTGCAACCCCCCGGCCAATGATCGCTTCTGCCCCGAGCGAGGGGTGACCCGTGGCGAGATGGCGGCGTTTCTGGTCCGGGCCCTGGGGTTGACCGACGACGGTGGGGGCGACCTGTTCACCGACGACGACGGCTCGGTGTTCCAGGGTGCCATCGACCGGCTCGGCGCGGCGGGGATCACCGCCGGTTGCAACCCCCCGGTCAACGATCGGTTCTGCCCCGACGATCACGTGACTCGGGGCCAAATGGCGGCCTTTCTCAGACGGGCGTTCGGTACGGAGTCGGCTTGATGGCGCCGGCTTGTTGTCAGGAGCCGTCGACCCGAATCCACTCCTGACTCGTGCCGGTGGTGGGAAAGGTCATCACCAGTGTGTTCCCATCCTCACCCACCGTGATGATTCCCTCCACATGCGAGGTTGCCCCCGTGTTCTCCTCACGCACCAGATCCTGGAAGGTGTACTCGCCGTCACCGGTGCTCACGATGTCGGACCACTTCTCGTCACCGGCCACAAACTGATACTCGTTCTCAGGCACGGTGAGAATCAAGGCGCTGGTGCCGTCGCCCTGAACCTCGATGATCATTCCGTCGAGAGAGGTGAACGTGCTCTCCGCACGCTCCCACTGCCCGACCAGGGGGGACTCACCGCCGGCGGTCGTCGCAACCGGTGCAGTGCTCGTGGAGTCGGTTTCCGCCTGAGTGGTGTCGGTGGTTTCGCCTCCGCAGGCGACGACTGCCAGGGCGATGGCGGCGAGCTGGAAGAAACGAGAGGTCAGGGTGGAGCGCATCGGCGGAAGTTAGCGGTCGTCGGGAGGGTCGGGGCACCCTCGAGGCGAGGGATCGGTCCGTTGGTGGCCGCCCGGCGCTGGCTGGGAGGTCAGTTGGCTCGACCGAAGCTGGCCGAGCGTTATGGGCCGACCTCGAACGGGTAATACCGAATGCGCGTTACTGCCCCAGAAAGATTGTGATCTGTTGCATCGATGAGGTCTCCCGCTACACCGGGGGTGAACATGGCAGAGACATTGGAACATAGAGACAAGGTCCAGCGCAGCTTGGAGGACATCCATAGGTCGCTGGTGGCGGTATCGATGAAGCTGGCACAGCTTCAACTCGACGGTGAAATCGACACCGAGTTGGGTAACGCCCTCGAGGAACAGATGACGGCCCTGGCACCTCTCACTGAGCGCCTCGAGAGTCTCGAATCCGCATATCAAATGGAGACCAACCGCCTGATGAACGAGGGAGAACTCCCGGGTTAACGTGTTCAGAGTTGCCGGTCGCCTTGGCGAGGTATCGGTGTTAGAAGTTCGCGAGGATCGCTCCGATGACGATGACCAATGTCTGCGGGTTGAAGGGGTCATGGGGTTGGCTGTGACGGCCGGGTCACCCACTTGGTGTCCTTCTCGGCGTTCGCCGTTCGTCTTTAGGGTGATCATTCCGAGAAGGAGGAGCTGATGCAGTTCGTGATGCTGATCTACCAAGGCGACGCGCTCGCGCGACAGGCGGCGCTGCCGGAAGAGGAGCAGAGGCAGGTCTATGCCGACTACGGGGCGCTCAACGAGGATCCGCGGGTGACGGGAGGCGTGCCGATGGGGCTTCCGGAGAACGCCACCACGGTGCGGGTAGAGGACGGCAAGACGCTGACGACTGACGGGCCGTTCGTGGCGGTCAAGGAGGCGCTCGGCGGCTACTTCGTCCTGGAGGCGGATGACCTGGACAGCGGCGATCGAGCTGGCCACGAAGATCCCGGCGGCTCGTTTCGGCGGAGCCATCGAGATCCGGCCGAGCGAAACTTATTGGTAGGCGCGCTCGAGCAGGTCTTATGCGACGAGTGGGGCCGTGTCATTGCCAAACTGATCGGAATCCTCGGCGACTTTGATCTCGCCGAGGAGGCCGCCCTTCGCCTGTAGCCATGTGTGTAGCGGTACATCCTCGGACAGGTCATGACCAGGCAGCATGACCGATCAGAATCTGGAGGCGGGATGGCACACAAACATCACCGACCTGGACTGGACGGACGGCACCGGCGGGACTGTTGATCCATTGGTTGCAGGTCCGACTCCTGCCAGCTGAGCAGAATCAGGTGGCGGCGATCGGCGCATCCAGCCGACGCGTCAGGGTTCGGAAGAAATCCGTAACTATTTCCCCGCGACCGTCGATAACTTGGATACCCGTTGGGCAGGCGGTTAGGCGTGAGCTGGAGGGAGCTCATGTTGTCAAAGCGCGGTGCGTCCGAAACGGGCTCGAGTCTCGTCGAGTTCGCGTTGCTGATGCCGCTCCTGGTCTTGCTCCTTTTGGGCTTGGTCGAGTTCGGATATCTCCTCGGCGAGTACAACGAGGTACGGCACGGCGCCCATGAGGCGGCACGGCTCGCTGCGGTGGACGACGCTGCACTCCTCACCAATAGCTGCAACTCGATCGAGTTGACCAATGGAACGGTGTCCTTCGATTTCACGGACTCGGCCAGCGGCGATGTCGGTGAGCAGGCAACCGTCACCGTATCTGCTGTCATCGAACCGCTTTCTGGGTTCGGGGCAATTGAGGCACTTCTTCCCGATGCGCTGACGACGACCGCTGACTTCAAATTGGAGCGACCCTCCTCGAACTGGGCTGGTGCGGATCAGGACGGCAGCTGCTGATGATTTCCCGGGGGGCAACGGACCGGGAGCGCGGGGTGAGCGCAGTGTTGATCGCCCTTTCGATGATGCTGGTGCTCGGTTTCGCCGCGGTGGCGATCGATCTCGGCTTCGGGTTCAACGAGCGCCGCCAGGACCAAACCGCGGCCGATCTCGGGGTGATGGCGGGAGCGGTGAACTACGTGGACCCGAGCAGCTCTCCCACCAACGAGAACATCGTCACCGACGTATTTGGCCTACGTCCGGGCGAACCTCGATGCCACATACACCGATCCGGAATGGCAGACGATGTGGCAATCGTGCACCGACCCTGAGCGGGTTGGCTTCGACATCGGAGGTGGTAACCAGGTCACGTTTCAACCGATGCTCCAACCTTCCGCCTGGGGTCCCGGCTTCCTCGATTGTGTCAGCACGGCGTCGAGCTATCTGCGGGTCAGAGTCCCGGACCAGTCGATCGATACTTCCTTTGCGAGGATCCTCGGTTTCGACACCCTCACCACCCACGGGGCGGCAGTTGCAATCCTCGACGCCGGGGACGACTTTCGTGGCTTGATCCCATTTGGCATTCCCGGCGGGACGGGCGCCGGGGAGATCTGCCTCAAGACCTCTGGCTCAGGGACCGCAACCCTTCCCTGCCAGGGCGGCAGTGCCGGCGCCTTTGGTGAGATCAACAGCGAGTTCTTCGGCGATTTCTTCGGGTCACCGGACTGCGGGCTTCCCGGCGCGACCGAGTTGGCCCAGAACACGGCGATCGGCCTCGACCACTTCGTAGCGCAATGGCCTTCGGCATACGCTGCGGCAGAAGGGGTCAGCCTCGGCTCCGCTCATCCCGGCGACGGAGCGGTGGGCGCCTACAACCAGATTTCCTTCGATCAATGCTCGATTGCGGGCGGTGCGGTCGTCGAAGAGAACCCGGGCCAGACCTTTCCCCCCAACACGGTGAGAGTTGGCACTGGCTTCTCTCCCGCAGCCGTGGAAGAGGGTCTCATCTCCAACAGCACGTTCCTCGGACAGAGTTCTCGCCTACAGCAAGGGGGGAACCCGACGCGACCCATCATCAAACGTCGTACGGGTTCAAACGAGGTCGTCTACAACCTCGACAACGTTGGCCTGTGGGATTATCTGACCGATCCACCGGGACCCTCGTCGAACACTTGCGATGGTGGCACCTACGCCGGCCTGACCACGGATCAGAAGGTGGCCCGGATTCATCAGTGTCTCTCCAACTACACCGCCACCAGCGGTGTCATCTTCGAAGACAGCATCGCCGACTCCCCGCGCTTCGGCTGGGCCCCCGAGTACTGGCACGCCCTCTCCTCCAGCGGAACCTCGTTCCAACCCGTGTTTCGCTATCGCATGATCTTCGTCGGCGGCATCTATTTCAACTGCTCTTCCACCACCTGCGGTGCCATCTTCTACCCCGACCTAGACGAGACCAGCGAAGTCTGCGAAGTCTCAGGGGGACACTGTCAGGTGCTGTCTCTCAGCCAGCTGTCAGCATGGCTGATCCCAACCGAAGCCATCGACCCCGACGTCGCCGGCGCCTTCCCCGGCGGTCAAACACCATTCCAGGCCGCACTGTTCAAGTGAGGGACCGGGCGCTCGATCAGATGATCCAAAACCACCCGGCCAATACGAACCGATAAGAGTCTTCCTGCCCAGCACGAGGGAGGCGAGAAACAGTGCGCCTCCGGCACCCCCCCGCCGGAGGCGCTCTCGCGCAAGTCTGAGTCGCGATGGATTTTCATCGACAGTTCATTCGAAAGGAGTCCGGTCAGACACCGGGATGACAGGTCCATGACGGAGACTCATATCAGCGGGCACACATGGACCTCCACACCAGCAGCCACTATCAGCTCACCATCCGCCGGCCCGGACATTCCGAGCCAGAGCGCATCGAGGTGCGCTACGAGAGACGCGAGCGACACGAAGATGACGAGGTCTACTTCTTCGTTGGGCCCGATCGGTTCCATGTGGGAATACCCGGCCATCTGATCGGCTCCGATTTCGAGATCGAACCGATCTAAGACCCTGTTCATCCTGACCTAAAGGACCTCTGGCTCGCCTTTCACGGTTTTCGGGATCGCCTTCCCACCACCCCAGGACACATGGCTTCTGCGCCGCATCGGGAAAGCTCCCTCCGCCTGATCGGGCGTTTCCTCGGAGTCGGTCGGCCACGACGGGCATCGCACGAAGTTTCCGGGTTTCGCGATGCCAACGAGTGGGAATAGTGACTCGAACCAGTCGTCGACGGGTCCCTTGCCGGGCAGGAGTGTCTGTACGCACAGATACTCGGCCCAAGGAGAGATGCGGATGTATGTAGTTGACGAAAAAGATGCCGTGACGGTCAATCCAGCGGTGCCATACCACGGAACTGCGGAGTTGATCAGTCGGGACGGTCGGGTTGTCGACAGGGTCGCGGCGAGCCTCTTTGCGCGGCGACAGCCTGGGGTCAGTTTGGGTGCTTGGGGTGGTCAGATCCAGGCTCTCGAGCTCAACGAATCCGAATGGGGAGACGCAGAGACCATCCGGCTGAGAAACGGGACCGAAGCCAGGATCGTCCTGGAACAAGAGACGATTCACCCGACGGCTGTGGGCTTGCGCCGCACCGGGACCCTCGTCGGTCTGGGCGCGCCGCCGTTCTAGCCAACAGGATGAAAATCCCGGCGCAGTGAACCCGGCTGCTCGAAGGCCATCCAACTCGTCGCCTCGAACAATTCCCCACCGATGTGCGCTGACTGCGGGGTCCTCCTGCGGTTCGACAGGTCGCGAAAATCGACGTTGTCGGACTCCTCAATGTCAGCTGGGCACGCGACGATGACCTTCATTAGGTGGGTCTTGGCATTGCAGACGGCACACGCGTCTTCTCGGTTCGTCCCCAAACCGACGTCGGTAGAGAGGCTGAATCGATGACCCTGATGCACATAACCCTGGGAGCGCTGTCGTCCATCTTCGGAGCTCATCTTTCTTGGGCCGTGACCGACTGGATCATCAAGCGAAAGCGTGACGGCCACAGCATCCTGCTGCCGACCGTGCTCTCGGTGGCCGGCGTGATCTTGATCGTCGTTGCCTTCGGGGTCGTGGTGTCGTCGGCTCCGGTTTGAGGGAGGTCTAAGCAAAAGCTCTGGGTTCGGTTTGACGCCCCGACGAGATTGGGTATAGTTCCGCTCGGAAGCCCCGACGGGTCGAACTTCGGTTCCGACTTGTTGGGGCTTCTTAAATTCCCGACGCTGA
Source organism: uncultured Acidobacteriota bacterium (assembly GCA_963720925.1). Classification (GTDB taxonomy): domain Bacteria; phylum Actinomycetota; class Acidimicrobiia; order Spongiisociales; family ZC4RG35; genus JARDZU01. The sequence continues at coordinate 1,097,820 of CAVRHE010000007.1, read as the reverse complement.
CGCGAGCGAGTTCCGTGACGGCGGTCGCAGTCTCCGGCCCTGGTAGAGGGCCTGGCGCAGCAGCCTCCGACTCCGCACCCGGCGCTTCGACGCCCTCACGCCGGGAGCGAAAGTCCCGCGATCGAGGCCGCGAGAACGATCAGTGCCAACAGCATCACGAGTAGCCATCTCGAGTGTCTCACCCTTCCAAGCTCCGCCTCCTTCACTGCCCTCCAAGCTACGGGCGAGTCATGAACCGACCATCTCATGTGGGTTATGGGTCGGTGAACGGCATGCGAAGCTGCTTTGGACTGTCAGGACGCTCCGAAGTCCTCCGAGCGTGGTTGAGGACTCCGGTCGCGTCCTGTCTCAGCAAGGCGGGAGGAGTTTGCCTTGGACCGGCACAGTGGACGAGTGACATGACACCGAGGTTTCCCCTGGTACAGCGGGCACATGAAGATTCGCCTTCGACCAATGTCTGCATCCCATTTGACGGGGAGATCAGATTCGTTATAGTTCCGCTCTGAAGCCCCGACGGGTCGGAACTTCGGTTCAGACTTGTTGGGGCTTCTTATATTTCCGGCACCTCGGCTCAAGTTCCAGACCTGGTCTTGCCGATATGGGAAGACGTTGGAGTGGAGGGGGGAGCGGAGGGCCACTCCTACGATGTCGCCCTCCGGGTGCCACCATCGCCCGGGGGGTCGACGCGCTCGACTAGTGCGACTGGGCCGGGCTCCTGTTGGCGAGTGAGGTCCTCGTAATCGTTGCGATCTTCAGGGATCACGGGCCTCCGACCCTCTCCGAGCATCGATGAAGTCCAGCTAGCGGGTGAATCCGTGCCATCCTGTCCATTCACCACCTGTGTAGAGCGAACTGTTGGCGCGCCTTGCGCGGCCACAGGTCGACGAGAAACAAGCGAGCATGCTCCGAAAAGACAAAGCGAACGAGGAACGGCCCAAGACGACACGAACCGTCCTCGTTGTCGTAACTCTGACTGCAGTGGTGATGGCGAGTCTTTCCACGGGCACCGCATTGGGAATATCCCGCGCCGAGGTGGACGAGGCATGTGCCGATTCCCAGGAGGCTTACGACATCTACCGCTCGGCTCGGTCCGACTTCGAGGTGGCGTCGGTCGCTCTCGACGAGGCGAACGCCGAGCTTGCCGATGCCGAGTATCAGGAACGCCGGATCCGCAATGCCTTTGAGGCACGTCAGGAGGAAAAGGCCGAGTTGTCGACACGAGTCGAATCCCAGGCGGTCGAGCTGTACATGCAGGCCGCGTCCGGGCCTTCCATGGGGATGGTCAGCTTGTCTTCGCCCAGCGAAGCGCTGACCGCCTACGAGTTCCTCCGGGCGAACGCCGACGAGAGCATGCAGTCCGTAAACGATTTGGCCGCCGTCTCCTCCGAATTGGACCGGCTGGGAATCACGCTCGAGGCAGCCGTCGGAGAGTTGACCACGGCGCGCGATCAGCAGCAAGAACAGACGGCGGACCAAGAGTCTGCGATGACTTCGGCCCTCGGGGCCTATGACGATCTCAGCGACCAGTGTCGGGAACTGCAAGCCGAATACGAAGCCGAGCAAGCCCGTCTGCGCGCCGAGGCCGAAGAAAGGGCTCGTCAGCGTGCGGCGGCGGCCTCCAGTGGGGGATCAAGTGGTTCCGGAGGTGGTTCCACGGGTCCGATCATCGGCGGCATCATCTGCCCATTCACCCCGGGCCGGACTCATTTCACCGATTCGTGGGGCGCTCCGCGTTCGGGCGGCAGAACCCATAAAGGGACCGACATGATGGCCCCATACGACGAGCCGATCTACGCCGTGGCCAGCGGGACCGTCAGCACGGGGAGCAGTGGCCTCGGGGGCAACACGATCTGGCTCTCGACGAGTGTCGGATCGTTCTACTACGCCCACTTGAGCGGTTTCGCCGTCGGAGACGGGGCCCGAGTCAGCCAAGGCGACCTGATCGCATACAACGGCAACACCGGCAACGCATCTGGCGGGGCCCCGCACCTTCATTTCGAGATCCACCCCGGTGGATCAGGCTCCAGTGCGGTGAACCCATACAACGCGGTCGCCTCCGTCTGCTTCTGAGCCCGACTCACTCGTCGAATTCCGCCCACACGACCTTTCCACCGTCGATCTCGTTCACACCCCATCGTTCCCGAGCGAGGCGACGATGTGAAGTCCGTGCCGTTGGTCGGACTCCGAGGCGGCCGGCATCAGCGGGGATGAATCGGTCACCTCGAGGCGAATCTTCTGGGGCGCGATGAGGACCGCCAGCTCGAATTGTGTCTTGGCGTGCAGGATGGCGTTGGTCGCCAACTCCGAAGCGGCGAGCTCGACATCGTCGGCTCGAGCTGAGCCACGTGTTCGTTCTCTGACGAAGGCTCGTGCGTCGGTAGCAATTGAGGCCGGGGATCGAATCGCTTTGCCGCCATCGCGCTCCAGAGCGGTCGGTGCGCCTGTCCCTTCCTGAATAGCGGTTTGTTTACCCAGATTCGCCTTCGACGAACCAGGCGGACCCGCCGGTTGACGGTACCCCAATTGGGGTATGCTCAGACACGAGGCACCACCCCGGACCCTGGCGGGCCTCTGCCAGAGCTTTGACCCCGGCTTGAAGTGACAGTCGTTTGGACGAACCTCATGGATGCCGACGAGTCATACCCGGACCAGGAACTGGGGGAATGCTTCTTCGTCGTCGTGAGCATGACGCCGGTGGCTACCTTGATCCAGGTGAGCGGGGAACTCGACCTCGGGTCGGCCCATCATCTCGAAGACTGCCTGTCGCGAGCGGTGTCCGACGGCGATGGAAAGCCAATACATCTCGACTTGGCGGAGGTCTCGTCTGACTGCGCCGGCCTCGCTCCCCTCATCAGAGCCGCAGCCGAATTGCGAGACGGTCGAGTCTTGAAGGTCGTATCCGCCTCCCGCCGAGTCGAAGGCTGGTGGAGTTGATCGGTGATGTCGGCTTCCCAATCGAGGCGAGCTCGCCGGATGTGATCTCAGTCACCTGAGCCCGCTACCGTGGGTTGGCTGCTCCAGCACGGATGCCGAGCATTCACCTGTTCGCTGGGTCCACAAGTGACCTGACCCAATGGTCCCGCACCCGGTTCCCTTCGTGGGGCCGTTCGATCTTCATTCGCAGCTCTGGCAGGCTCATGCCGCCAACTCCGAGGGGTCTCGATGGGTGATCAGAATCTCCTGCTGCCTGCGCTCCGGTCGTTCGCAGCCACGATGGAGGGCTCCTACGACGTGACTGAGATGTGCTACGAGCTCTGTGACCGTACGGTGGATGTCTTGTCTGCCACGGGCGCTGGGGTCTCGGTGGTCGATGAGCTCGGGGGGTTGAGATTTGTGACGGCCACGGACGAGCGGATCGTTGCAATCGAGGAGATCCAAGAGAGCTCACAGACCGGGCCTTGTGTCACTGCGTACCAGACTGGCCAGCCGGTCCCCGTCTCGAATATCGGGGACCATCCGGAATGGCCTATCTACTCTGCCCGGGCGGAGCAGCTGCACCTCCATGCCGTCGTGGGCTTTCCGCTCGTCAATGATGGGCGAGGGCTCGGTGCCCTGAATGTCTACAACGGAAAACCAAGAGAGTGGACGAATGATGATCTAGACGTTCTCGGCGTACTGGCGGACATGGCAACGGCCTTCCTGGTCCGGGTATCGGCGATGCTCGAGGCCCGTCAGCTCGTCGACCAACTTCAGGTGGCTCTCGACAGTCGGGTAATCATCGAACAGGCCAAGGGGATTCTGGCGGGGGAGCACAGGATCACGCTGGACACAGCCTTTGGGAGGCTCCGCAACCAGAGCCGTAGTACCAACGTGAAACTCACCGATCTGTGCACGGCGGTCGTGCACATGGGTCTGCGTCTCCCGCTGGCTTGATCGCCAACCAATCCGGCTTCCCGATCCCACGATCCTCCTATTTTCTGCGCGCGCCTCTCCACAGAAACCCGCCACCGGCCAGGACCGCGACCACCCCAAGCACCACCCACACCGGGTCGCCGGTCATGAAACTCTGGGGTGCGAACGCGACATCGAGGCCTTGCAGGATCCAAATGACGCCGGCGAGACCGAGAATGATGCCGAAAGCCTTGCTCAAGTCGCGCATCTATCGAACATAGCTCTTGACATTGACCGGGGCTTCAGCGAATAATCCGCCGACATGAAGATGGACTCGACCTCGATCACGAGCGCCACGCCTCGGCGTTTCTTCGGGTTCGTCTATTTCGGCGCCTAGCGCCGATTCACCCCACCCCCGCGTCACTCGTACCCAAACCACCATTCAACGCGCCGAGGCGATCCCCACATGAACGACAAGTCAGATCCAAACCCAGGTGACATAGCGCAGATCCGTGACGACATAGACCGGATCGACGCTGACATCCTCAAGCTCCTCGCCGAGCGGAAGGCGCACAGCCTTCGTATCGCCAAGGAGAAGGGCATCCATGACCGACCCTCTCGGGACCAGTCGAGAGAAGAAGGCCTCATCTCCGATCGCATCGCGACCGGGATGGAGCACGATCTCGATTCGGGTCTGGTGAATCGAGTCTGGCGAGAGATCGTGAACGACTCGGTGAGGATCCAGCAGGAGTATCTCGGCCGCGCAGAGAGGCCCCGTCAGGCGATGACTGTGGCCATCCAGGGCATCGAGGGCTCCTACAGCCAGCTCGCCTCCCAGCAGTTCTTCGATCACAAAGGCATGGCAGTCAATTATCTGAGGGCCCCAACCTTCTCCGCGGCGATCGCCGCGGTGCAGCGCGAGGATGCCGATGTCGCCGTGCTCCCGATCGAGAACACGACCTCGGGCGCCATTTCGGAGGTCTACGACCTGCTGTTGGAGAGCAGGCTCCATTTCGTCGGCGACGTCCGTTTCCGGATCCGACATTGCCTCCTCGGCATCGAAGGCGCCACGATTTCAGAGCTGCGACGGATCTACTGCCATCCCCAGGCGGTGGCCCAATGCTCCGAGTTCCTCGCACAGCTCGACCATTGCGAGATCGTCTACTTCTCCGACACCGCACTTTCCGGACAGAAGATCCACGAGCTGGGGGATCCGACCATCGCCGCCATCGCCAGCGAGGAGGCGGCGCGTCTGTTCGGGCTCGACGTGCTGAAGACCGGGATCGCCAACAGGGACGAGAACTTCACTCGATTCGTCGTGGTCGCCGGAGAGCCGGCGGAGGTGCCCGACGGGGTGCCCTCGAAGACCTCGATCGTGATGGCGGTTGGCAACCACCCCGGAGCCCTGATGGACGCCCTCGCCGTCTTCCACGACGCCGACATCAACCTCGTCATGCTCGAATCCCGGCCGATCGCCAACAATCCTCGCGAGGAGCTGTTCTACCTCGACTTCGACGGCAATGTCTCCGAGCCAGCAGTGCAGGCTGTCCTGGAGACACTCATGCGGCAGGTCCGGTTCCTCCGGGTGCTCGGGAGCTACCCATCGAGAGACCTCCGCCCCAAGCCCGTCGAGCGGAAGGTGAAGAAGGTGAGACCGCAGGGTCGAACCGCCCTCACCGAGCTGTCGCCGAGCGCCTCGACTCCCAAGGGCTACAAGCTGGGAAGCAGGGGCCACAAGGAGCAGAACACCATTGTCGAAGTCTCCGGCGTGAGGATCGGGGGAGACGACCTCGTGATGATCGCCGGACCCTGCGCTGTCGAGTCCTGGGACCAGGTGATGACGGCAGCGAAGGCGGTCAAGGAGAGCGGCGGGTCCATCCTGCGCGGGGGGTGCTTCAAGCCGCGGACATCCCCCTACTCGTTTCAGGGTCTGGCCTACGAGGGTCTCGAGATGCTCGTCGAGGCGGGCAAGGCGTACGGGTTGCCTGTGGTAACCGAGGTGGTATCGCCCGAGGACGTCGAAGGCGTCGCTCGCAAAGCAGACATCCTCCAAATCGGTACCCGGAACATGCAGAACTTCTCCTTGCTCTCCGCCGCCGGCCGGGCCCATCGCCCGGTGATGTTGAAGAGGGGGATGAGCTCGTCCCTCGACGAGCTCCTGCAGGCCGCCGAGTACATCCTCTCCGAGGGAAACCAGCAGGTTTTCCTCTGTGAGCGGGGGATCCGGACCTTCGAGACGTCGACGCGAAACACGCTCGACCTGAGCGCGGTGCCGGTGCTGCGGCAGCGAACCCACCTCCCCATCATCGTCGACCCGTCACATGCCGCCGGGGACCGCGACCTGGTGCCACCGCTGGCACTGGCGGCTCAGGCCATCGGCGCCCACGGGATCATGGTGGAGATACATCCTGACCCGGACAACGCGCTCAGCGACGGCCCCCAATCACTGCGCCTGGATCAGTTCCAGGAGTTGATGCTGGCCTTGGGCTTCGAAGGCTGACTTCTCAGGAGGACGCATCGACCGTGGTGGGCAACCACGACGGTCGAGCATTCTCGTGGGCAGCGATGACGTCCTCGTGGCTCATCGTGACCCCAATCCCATCCATACCCGTCACCAGTCGTTCCTTGGCGGTGGGGTTGAAATCGAAATGCTCTTCGAGGCCATCGGCCGTGACGGTCTGGTTCTCGAGGTCGATGGTGACCTGCGCCGTCGGGTCAGTGGCGAGCTCGATGAGGCGGGTGACCGCGTCTTGGTCCAATTCGACAACGAGGAGACCGACGTAGCTCGAGTTGTTGCGGAAGATGTCGGCCGCCGAGGTCGTGATGACCGCCTCGAAGCCCCATTGTTGGATGGCCCAAGGAGCGTGCTCACGGGACGACCCGCATCCGAAGTTCGGTCCGGTGACCAGCACCCGGGCGCCCCGGCGGGCGGGATCGTTGATGATGAAGTCCGAGCTCGGGATGCCGTCGTCGGTGTGCGCCCAGTTGTAGAAGAGGAATTCCCCGTATCCGTCGCGCTCGATCCGCTTGAGGAACTGCTGGGGAATTATCTGATCGGTGTCGACGTCGGCTCGGTCGAGCGGGACCATGGTCCCAGTGACCGTCGTGACCGGCTTCACGAGCTCTCCCAATCCCTGACATCCACGAAATGGCCCGCTATCGCCGCCGCAGCCGCCATCGCCGGGCTGACGAGATGGGTCCGGGCACCACGGCCCTGGCGTCCTTCGTAGTTGCGATTCGAGGTCGAAGCGCACCTCTCGCCGGCGGGAATCACATCGGGGTTCATTGCCAGACAACTGGAGCAGCCGGCGTCGCGCCAAGAGAACCCGGCTTCCTCGAAGATACCGTCGAGGCCCTCGGATTCGGCTTGGGCCTTCACCTGCATCGATCCCGGTACGACGACGGCGCTCACCCGTGAGTCGACCTTTCGGCCCTCGATCACTTTGGCGGCGGCCCGAAGGTCCTCGATCCGCCCGTTGGTGCAGGAGCCGAGGAAGACGTGGTCGATGGGGATGTCGAGAATGGGCGTCCCAGGCCTGAGGGCCATGTACTCGAGAGCGCGAACTGCGGCATCGCGCTGCAGCGGATCGTCGTAGGAGTCGGGGGAGGGGACCGTCCCCGTGACCGGCACGGTCTGGGCCGGATTCACTCCCCAGCTGACATGAGGAACCAGGCTGGTCGCATCCACGACCGCGACCTTGTCGAACACAGCGTCGGGATCGGTGACCAGACTCTCCCAGGCCGACACCGCCTCATCCCAACGGAGCGCCCTTCGGGGCGAAGGGCCTCCCCTCGATGTATCGAATCGTGGTCTCGTCCGGAGCGATCATCCCCGCCCGGGCACCGCCCTCGATCGACATGTTGCAGATGGTCATCCTCTGTTCCATGGTCAAATCGTGGATCGCCCGGCCCCGATACTCGATGACGTGCCGGGTCCCGCCGGACACGCCGATCTTGGCGATGATCCCCAGGATCAAGTCCTTTGCGGCGACTCCCCAAGGCAGGTCACCCTCGACCTCGACCGCCATCGACTGCGGCTTGGCCTGCCAGATGGTCTGAGTGGCGAGCACGTGCTCGACCTCGGTCGTGCCGATGCCGAAGGCGAGGGCTCCGAACGCGCCGTGAGTCGAGGTATGGCTGTCGCCGCACACGACGAGCAGCCCGGGCTGGGTCAGGCCTTGCTCGGGTCCCACGACGTGAACGATGCCCTGACGGGGGTCATCGAGACCGAACATCGTGATGTCGTGGTCCTTGCAGTTCTGAAGGAGGGCGTCGATCTGCCTCTTCGACAAAGGATCGCGGATTCCGAGGGAGCGCCCGGTGGTGGGGATGCCGTGGTCCACCGTGGCCACGGTGAGGTCGGGACGTCTCACCGTCCGACCCGACTGATTCAGGCCGGCGAATGCCTGTGGTGAGGTCACCTCGTGGACGAGGTGCAAGTCGACATAGAGCAGGGTGGGATCCGAGTCGATCACGATGTGGTCGTCCCAAACCTTCTCGAAGAGCGTGCGTGGAGGAGTCAAGCCGGGGTACCAGCTTTCTCGGGCTCGGCGACGAGCGACGCGACCCGGTCACCGACTTCGGCGGTGCTGATTCCCATCTCACCGGCGCGGAGTGAAGGGAGCGAGCCGGCCACTTCACCGACGGCCTTCTCGATTGCGGTGGCCGCCCCGCTCTCACCGAAGGTATGCGTCATCATCCCGGCGGCTCCGATGGCGGCCAACGGGTTGATGAGACCCGTTCCCTCGAACCCAGGAGCCGTGCCGCCAATAGGCTCGAACATGGAGACACCGTTGGGGTTGATGTTCGCCCCGGCGGCGATGCCAAGGCCGCCCTGGATGGCAGCTGCCAGGTCGGTGATGATGTCGCCGAACATGTTGTCGGTCACGATGACGTCGAATCGGCCGGGGTCCTCGACCATCCACAGACACGTTGCGTCGACATGAGCGTAAGAGGTCTGGATATGGGGGTACTCCGCGCCTACCTCCTCGAACACCCTCGACCAGAGGTCCCACGCATAGGTGAGCACATTGGTCTTGCCGCAGAGGGTCAGGTGTCTCCTCGGCCGGGTCTCGGCGAGATCGAACGCATACCGGATGCAGCGCTCGACCGCGAAGCGGCTGTTGACTGATTGCTGAACCGCCACCTCGAATGGCGAGCCTTTGGCGGTGAATTCCCCCTGGCCTGCATAGAGACCCTCACTGTTCTCTCTGACCACAACGAAGTCGACGTCCTCGGGCCTCACGTCGCGCAGTGGCCCCTTGACCCCAGGGTGGAGTTTCACCGGCCGCAGATTGATGAACTGGTCCAGTTCACGTCGCATCCTCAGCAGGATGTCCTGCTCGAGGATGCCGGGGGGCACCTTGGGATGTCCGACGGCGCCGAACAGAATGGCATCGGCGTTGCCAAGGGCTTGGAGATCAGCCCCGGTCAGGGTTTCATTGGTTCGCAGATAGCGCTCACCGCCGAGGTCGAGCTCCTCGTATTCGATCTCGAATCCGTGGACCTTCCCGGCGATATCGAGGACTTTCACCGCTTCGGCCACGACCTCGGGCCCCGTCCCGTCACCCGGCACCTTCGCTATGGAGTACCTGTTCATTCGAACGAGGCCGTGACCCCGTCGAGTACCTCGATGCCGGACACGACCTCCTCGACGATGACCCGGATCTGGTCCGGGGTCACCTCGCCGGTGCGGTCGGCCACCTCCTTCATCCGGGCGAAGGACGTCTCGAAGACGGCATCGCTCACCTCGATGCCGAGCTGGTCCAACGAATGCCTGAAGGCGGCACGCCCTGAGTGCTTACCGATAACGATCACCGAGGTGCCCATGCCGACTGCCATCGGGTCCATTATCTCGTATGTGGTGCGCTCTCTGAGCACGCCGTGTTGATGGATCCCGGACTCGTGGGCGAAGGCGTTGCGCCCCACCACCGCCTTGTTGAACTGAATCGGGTAGCCGGTCTGCTCCGAGACCAATCTCGACGTCTCGTAGATCTCCTCGGTGGTGACTCCGACGCCGACGCCGTACGCGTCGGCACGTACGCGCAACGCCATCACCACCTCCTCGATCGAGGTGTTGCCGGCCCGTTCGCCTATGCCATTGATGGCACCCTCCACCTGACGGGCCCCGGCCTCCACCGCGGCGAGCGAGTTGGCCACGGCCAGGCCGAGATCGTTGTGGCAATGGGTCGATACCACCACGTCCTCGCGGCCCGCCTTGACCTCCTCCACAATGCGTCGGATCAAGATCCCATAGTCATTAGGGGTCGCGTAACCCACCGTGTCGGGGATGTTCACGGTGGTGGCGCCCGCTTCGACTGCCGCCTGGCAAACGGCCACTACGAAGGCCGGATCAGAGCGTGTTGCATCCTCCGGCGAATACTCGACATTCTCGGTGTAATCGCGTGCTCGCCCCACATTGGCCTTGACTGTCGCGAGCACCTCTTCCTCGTTCATGCGGAGCTTGTGCTCCATATGGATGGGCGAGGTTGCCAGGAACACATGGATCCGGGGATCGGCAGCGTCACGAATCGCCTCCCAGGCACGGTCCACGTCCTTGGCCTGCGCGCGAGCCAGGGCGGCGATCGTGGGGCCTTGCACCTCCTGGGCGATCCGGGTCACTGCCCGGAAGTCCCCCGGCGAGGAGATGGGGAACCCGGCCTCGATGATGTCGACCCCCAAGCGGGCCAGCTGGGCGGCGATGGCCACCTTCTGGTCGGGGTCGAGGGCGATGCCGGGGGCCTGCTCACCGTCTCTGAGTGTGCTGTCGAAAATCCTTACTCGGTCTTCCATTTGTCTCTCCTGAATCTCGGGGTCTCGTCGAGGCGCCGGTCTGCCCCGTTGGGGCGTTCCGGCTAGATAAGAGCGAGGCCGAGGAGGCTCAGGAGGAACAGGAGACGAAGGGGCAGAGTGGCTCGAGTCATTTCGCCACTCCGGCAGCAACCGGGGCGGGACTCAGCTCCGACTCGCGCTTCATCGCGATGCGACCCGATTTCACGAGGTCGATGACGCCATAGGGCCCGAGGTGCTCGAGGAAGGTCCTCAGATGCTGGGGGGTGCCCGCCACTTCGAAGGTCATGGCCGACGAGCTGATATCGATGACCCTGGCGTCGAAAAGAGAGGCCGTGTCCCGGACCTCACCCCTCGTTGCCGGCTGGGCGCTGATGCGGACGATCATCACTTCTCGCTCCAATGCCTCGGCCGGCTCCATCTCCTGGACCTTGATCACATTGACCAGCTTGTTGAGCTGCTTCTTCAGCTGTTCGAGCTCGGGGGCATCGACGACGAGGGTGATCCGGGATCGGCCTTCCTGATGTGTCGGGCCAACCGCTAGTGAATGGATGTTGAATCCCCGGTTGGAGAACATTGCGGAGATCCGGGCCAACACCCCGGGCTTGTCCTCGACGACCACGGTGAGTGTGTGCTGCATCAGAGTTCCTCGCGCCGCATCACGACATGATCGTTCGAACCACCGGCGGGGACCATCGGGAAGCACATCTCCTCGCCGTCCACCACCACCTCGAGGACGACTGGGCGATCGTTGACAGACAGGACCTTGTCGATAGCGTTGTCGATCTCCGACGGATGGTCGACCCTCAGTCCGACACAACCCATCGCCTCGGCCAGTTTCGGGTAATCGGGATAGGTGAAGCCGAGGTCGACGGCGGACAGACGTCCACCATAGAAGAGGTTCTGCCACTGCTTGACCATCCCATAGCCGCCGTTGTTGAAGACGATGATCTTGACGGGGATCTCTTCCGTGGTGGCGGTGATCAGCTCCTGGCAGGTCATCTGGAAACAGCCATCACCATCGAGGGCGATGACCAGGTCGTCGGGTCTGGCCGCCTTGGCGCCGACGGCGGCCGGAACAGCGAATCCCATCGTCCCCAGGCCACCTGAGTTGACCCAAGACCTCGGCTCGCGGAATCCCCAGAACTGGGAGGCCCACATCTGGTGCTGACCGACGCCGGCTGCGATAACCGCCTCGCCTCCGGTGATGGCATAGAGCCGTTCGATGAAATGTTGAACTTTGATCGGCCCATCCGGGTCTTGTTCGTAGGCGAGCGGAAATTTGTCCTGCCATTGTCCGATTTGAGCGAACCATTCCTCTCGAGCCGGGGCCTCGGCTGGGTCGCGCCGGGCGCGGAGACCGCTGAGCAGGTCGGTGAGCACCGATCGAGCGTCTCCGACGATGGGGACGTCCGCGGCTCGCACCTTCCCGATCTCGGCCGGGTCCACGTCGATGTGGATGATCTTGGCGTTGGGAGCAAAGTCATTCGGAGCCCCGGTCACCCGGTCATCGAATCGGGCGCCGAGGCTGACCAGCACATCTGACTTCTGGATCGCTGTGGTGGCGGTGTACAGCCCATGCATGCCCGGCATTCCCAGGGCGAGGGGATGATCGTCGGGGAATGCCCCCCTGGCCATGAGTGTCGTGACGACAGGGGCGTTGACGGCTTCGGCGAACGCGAGCAGCTCCGGAGCGGCCCCGGCTTTGATCACTCCGCCACCGACATACAACACCGGTCGCTCAGCCTTCTCGATCATGTCGAGGGCGGCGCGGATCTGCATCGGGTGCCCGGAGACGGTTGGCTTGTAGCCGGGGAGGTTGTGCAGATGGGGCTCCCGCCAGGTGGTGACCTGGTTGAGGACGTCCTTGGGGATGTCGACGAGGACCGGGCCTGGTCGCCCGGTGGAGGCGAGATGGAAAGCCTCGTGGATCAGATTCGGGATGTCGTCGGCGTTCGTCGCCATGTAGGAGTGCTTCGTGCAGTGCATGGCGAGACCGGTGGTATAGGCCTCCTGGAACGCATCGCTTCCGATCGCCGATGTCGCGACCTGCCCAGTGATGGCGACGATCGGCGTCGAATCCATCAGGGCGTTCTGCAAGGGAGTGACCAGGTTGGTCGCTCCGGGCCCGGAGGTAGCCATCACCACGCCCACCAGTCCAGAGGCCTGGGCATAGCCCTCGGCCATGTGCCCGGCGCCCTGCTCGTGCCGGGCCAGCACATGCCTTATTGGACTGTCAAGGAGGGGGTCGTAGGCGGGGAGAATGGCACCTCCGGGCACGCCAAAAATGATCTCGACCCCTTCGTGCTCGAGGCTACGAAAGAGCGAGTGTGATCCGGTGAATTTGCTTGGTTGTGTCATGGTGTCGGCCAACAAAAAACCCTCCGGGCTGGAGGGTCGAGCGCACGCAGGTCTGTTTGCGCGCGCTACACGATAAGAAGGAGTACGTCGGCGACGGCGAACAACTGTCTCATGTGTGGTTCCAAGTAAACAACTTGCCCTCGCGCATGTCAAGAATATCGGGCGTTCGCGGTTCTCACTGAATGGCTGGTTCCGGCTTACATTCGCGCCATGGCCAGGTACGGAACGGTGGAGATGGGTGGGACCAGGACGTCGTGCGCGGTCGGCGCCTCCCCTGATGACCTGTCGGGATCGATCAGTTTCTCCACCACCGATCCTGCGGAGACCCTGGGGAAGGTGGCCGGTTTCTTGGGTTCCGAGTCGCTCGACGCTGTGGGGATTGCGGCCTTCGGGCCACTGGACCTGGAGCGAGGGCGGACGGGTGTGACACCCAAAGGAGGTTGGTCGGGGGTCGATCTCGTAGGCCCGATGAGGGATGCGGTCGATGTTCCGATCGGATTGGATACCGACGTGAACGGAGCTGCGCTCGGCGAGGGCCGCTGGGGTGCCGGCCGTGGGCTGGGCACTTTCGCCTATGTCACCGTCGGCACCGGGATCGGTGGCGGTGCCCTCGTCGACGACCTGCCAATTCACGGCCTCGGCCATCCCGAGATGGGACATATCTCGGTGCGACGTCATCCCGAAGACGACTATCGCGGCAGCTGCCCGTTCCACGGAGATTGTCTCGAAGGGCTCGCCAGCGGCCCGGCGATCCAGCAGCGCTCGGGGATGCGGGGACAGGATCTCTCCGGGACGGACCTGGAGGCAACAGTCGAGCTCGAGGCCTTCTATCTGGGCCAGCTGATGCGAAGCCTGGTCTACATCCTGGCGCCTCGGCGAGTGATCCTGGGCGGTGGCGTGTCGCGCCTTGCCGGCCTGCTCGATCTGGTCAACGAAAGGCTGATCGATGAGTTATCCGGCTACCCGGGCCTCTCCGAGCACGAACCGGGATTCGTGACCACACCGGGCCTGGGAGACTTGTCCGGCTTGGCCGGGGGGATGATCCTGGCCGAGTGGGCTGTCGAACGAGCTAAGTCGTCCGGGTGACTTTGCGCAGACCACGTGGTTGCTCCGGGTCGAGGCCCTTGGCCACGGTCAGGTGGTAGGCGAAGAGCTGGCCCAGCACCGCGGCCGGGATCGGGGACAGCCATTCGTCGACTTCGGGTCCTAGCTCGAGCACTCCGGGGGCCATTTCCACCAGTCTCCGGTCATTGCCGATGATCACCAGGGACGCCCCGGCCTGGCTGCATCGATCCAACACGTCGACGACATCGTCGATCGCTGGGCCGCGGGCCGCGATTGCGAGCACCGGATAACCGGGCTCGAGGACTGCGATCGGGCCGTGGAGAAAATCGGCGGTGGAGAAGGGCTGGGCCACGACCTGGGTCAGCTCCTGCAGTTTGAGTGCCCACTCGAACGCGGTCGCCTGATTGAAGCCCCGACCCAGCACGGCGCAGACTTCCATGCCCTTGTGCGTCGAGGCTGCTTCGGCAGCGCGCGAGTCTTGAGCTAGGGCATGCTCGACCAGGATGGGAAGCACGTCGAGTGTCCCGGTGTCTCCAGCCATCGCCTCCGAGATCAACGCGACGACCGCCAATTGGGCGGTGTAGGTCTTGGTGGCGGCCACGGCCTTCTCCTCCCCGGCATGTAGATCGATGACTACGTCGGCAACGTCGGCTAGCGGCGAGTCGGGCTCGTTGGTGATGGCGACAGTGGGCCGTCCCTGTCGCATGCCTTCGTCGAGGACCGAGACGATGTCGGGTGATTCGCCGCTCTGCGATATCCCGACCACCAGAGCGCCGTCGAGGCGGGGAGGGCGGTCGTAGACGGAGAAGAGCGAGGGTGTGGTCAGCCCTACCGACAGCCCGTTGCGGGTACCCCAGACGTACTGGGCGTAACGGCCGGCATTGTCCGAGGTGCCACGCGCGGCGATAACGGCGTGGGTGCATCCGGAGGCGAGCTCTGCGACCTGTGCCGCCGGCCCGGCATTGACACTCGTTGTCCGGGCAATGACCTCAGGCTGCTCGCGGATCTCGTCGAGAAGCCCCATCAGCCACCGATCTCCAGCCCGAGAAGGCGTGATGGGACTACCGAAGCACTGGCGCGAGCGTCCTCTTGTGTGGCCGCGGTCCAGTCGACCAGATTTGCCACCGCCTGGTCCATGGTCAGGGTGCTCCCCGCCAGGATGGCCCGGCCGATGCGCGGGCCTTCGGGGCCAACGAAAACCTCTCGGTCACCGAGGATGTAGATGCCCTCACCGAGACCAGTCGCCTGCATGGCATCGGTGATCAAGACGAATCGGTCGGGTCCGAGATGATCCCAGGCCAGTCGGACGGCCGATGGGTCGGCGTGAATCCCGTCGACGATCACACCGCAGGGGCGATCGGAGAGAAAGGCCGCACCGACCAGACCGGGGGAGCGGTGGTGAAAAGGGCTCATCTGGTTGAAGAGATGAGTTACCGCCGTCCACGAGCCCGCCAAAGCGGCGGCCGCCGTCTCGAAGTCCGCCCCGCTGTGTCCTGCCGAGACAACCACACCGGAGTCGGAGAGGACCCTGGCCGTTTCGAAAGCCCCTTCCAGCTCGGGGGCGAGGGTCACCATTCGGACCGCACCCGAATCGGCCCAACGTCGAGCGACGCCAACGTCGGGGAGTCGGAGGTGGTCCGGATTGTGAGCACCCTTCCACTCCGGTGAGATCCAAGGACCTTCGATATGGAGACCGAGCGCATCGGCGCCGTCATAGCCCTCGGGCGGCTGGGATGTCATCACCTCGATCGCGGCATCGACCTGCTCATATGGCGCGGAGACGATGGTGGGAAGGAATGCAGTGACACCGGTCTCGGGGAGCCGGCGCCCCACCGCCCAGATGCTCGACGGATCGGCCGTGAAGTCGTGACCCCATCCGCCGTTGATCTGTATGTCGAGAAAACCGGTGGCGCCGTCATGCCCGTTCATGTCTCGATCCCGTGCCCCCTTGGGTAGAGCCCGGGGATGGCCACGGGAAGGTGCCCGCGGAACGGGATATCGCCGAACAGGGCCGACGTCAGGGCGTCGAGGGATGGCCGGTGGGCACCGTAGGTGCAGGCATGGGTGCCAGATCCGGGATAGGAGGCGAGGTCGAACGGGGTTCGCAACGCGAGTGTGATCAGTGGCTTCCCCAACCCGAGCAAGGTCTGAGCGAGGTCGACCTGCCCTCGGGTCGCCGTGACCGTCCCGAGCACGATCAAGTCATGGTCCTTCGCCTGTGCCACGAGGGCTGCGATGTCGGCCGGCGTCGGATCGTGGGGGTAAACGACCTCTGTCACCCCCCGGTGCCTGGCCCTGAGGGCAGATGCAAGTTGTGGCGGATAGAAGGTGGTGGTGTCTGCCGGCGTTACGTGCACTGGCTCCGGTTCCAGGGAGAGCAAGCGTTGCCCGGCTTCCGGCCGGACGGGGATGAGTGAATCGTCGTTGCGGACCAGAGTGATCGATTCTTCGGCAAGGCGCCTGGCGAGCTGCCGGTGACCTTCTGATCCCACCAGTTCCGGTCGGATCTCAGCCGGGCGAATCGAGCTCCGCGCTCGCTCCACTCTGGCGATCGCGGTCTTCAGCGTGTCGTCCGTGATCAGTCCCCGAGCGTGGCCCCGCTCCAGTGCCAAGCGGGCCCGGTCCTGGAGGTCAGGGTCGGGCATGCAAAGGAGGAGGTCGGTGCCCGCCCGCATCATGGCAATGATCTCGACCACCTGGGCCGGTCCCTGGTCGAGCGCTCCCATATCGAGAGCATCTGAAATCACGACGCGGTCGAAACCGAGCTCGGAGCGGACGAATCCGTTGATCCCAATCTCGGAGGCACATATCGATACGTCGCTACTCCCGGTGAGGGCTGGGACGACCTGATGGGCCACCATCAGGAAGTCCGCGCCGGCGGCGATCCCAGCTCGAAACGGGGGCAATTCGACCTCTTCCAGCCGGTCCCGCTCGAGGCCGAGCAGGGGTAGCTCGTAGTGAGGGTCGACATCCGACTCGCCACTGCCGGGGAAATGCTTGAGTGTGGCCAGGACTCCGGAGTTGGTGAATCCGGTGACCATGGCACTGGTGAGGCGGGCGACTTGCTCCGGGTCATCGCCGAACGAGCGAATCCCGAGCGATGGGTTCAGAGCACGCGAGGCAACGTCGGCTACCGGGGCGTAATTGACGTTGATGCCGACTGCGGCCAGCTCGGTGCCCGTGGCGGCGGCCACCTCCGAAGCCAGAACGACGTCCCCGGTGGCCCCGATCGCCATGTTCCCGGCGAACTCGGTGGAGCCGGCGAGTCCGACCAGCTGCCCTCCCTCCTGGTCCACTGCGATCAACAGCGGCAGGGAGGACGAGTTGGCCTCCTGCAGGGCCGCCGTGAGCTCGGCCACCTGGCCCGGGGAGGTCATGTTCCACTCCCGGAACAGGGTGACACCGGCTGGTGGTGACTCTCTAAGCCTGGTTTGCAGCCAGTCGGGGACCTCGGTTCCCTCGAATGCAAGCATCAGGTGCGGGTCAGCGACACTCATCTTCCAACCGGACGGGCGTCAGCCCTTGACGGAGCCGGCGAGGATCCCCCGCACGAAGAAACGCTGCAGGGTCAGGAACACGATCAAGGGAATGATCATGGAGACGAACGCACCGGCGGTCAGCAGATGCCACGCCTGTCCCCGACTCCCCACCAGTTGGGCCAAACCGACTGTTACCACCGCCACGTCGGGGTTGGTGCCGAGGAAGACCAGCGACACCAACAAGTCGTTCCAGACCCAGATGAACTGGAAGATGGCGAACGCTGCCAGGGCCGGGTAGGAGAGCGGGATGACCAGCCTCGTGAAGGTGGTGAAGGGGGTCGCTCCGTCGATGTAGGCCGACTCGAAGATGTCCTTGGGAAGCTGGGAGATGTAGTTGTAGAGCAGATAGATGGCCAGCGGAAGCCCGAAACCGGCGTGGGCCAGCCAGACACCGACGAAGGTCCCCGTCAGGTCATAGTCGCCGTACAGTCTGAGCAGAGGCACCAGTGACATCTGGAGCGGGATGACCAGAAGTCCCACCACCAAAGCGAAGAGGAAGCTGCGGCCGCGGAATTTGGTCCAGGCGAAGGCGTAGGCAGCAAACGCGGCGAGAGTGATCGGGATGACGGTGGCCGGAATGGTCACGATGAGGCTGTTGACGAACGCCTCGAACATGTCCTCTGCGGAGAGCACCCTCTGGTAGTTGGCCAGGGTGTATTGGGTGAAGTCGAAGGGGTGGGCGAACACCGTCCACCAGCCACTGGTGGCCACCTGGGCCTCGGGCCGCAATGAGCTGATGAACACCCCAGCGGTGGGGAGGGTCCATGCGACACCGATGATGAGGACCAACACCTTCGCCAGCCACCCGCTCGATTGCCCGCGCTTTGGGGCAGTCGTCGTTGCCGTAGCGACGGCGTCGCCAGTGCGGGGAGGGAAGCCTTCGACTGTCTCTGCGGTCATGCCCCGATCCCTTGCTGGCGGAGATTTCGCACGTTGATCACCATGATCGGGACCACTGCCACAAACAGGATCACGGCGAGTGCGGTGGCGAAGCCGAAGTTCCTGAATCGGAACATCTCGTTGAACATGCGGTTGGCGATTACGTCGGTCTCGAAGTTCCCGTTGGTGGTGACATAGACGATGTCGAACACCTTGAGGACGGCAACCGCGATGACGGTGAACACCGTGATGATCGACCCCCGTATCGACGGCAGAACTATGCGGAGAAAGGTTTGGAGTTCGCCGGCGCCGTCGATTCGGGCCGCCTCCATCAGCTCCACCGGAACGCCCTTGATCGCGGCGGAGAGGATGACCATGGCGAATCCGGTCTGGAGCCAGATGAAGGCGACGATGAGAGCCAGGGTGTTGGTCGGGATCTCCTGGAGCCAAGGGACGGGTTCTCCACCGAAGGCAGCGACGATGGCGTTGAGGATCCCGATCTGTGGCGTACCGGGTGGGCGCCATTCGTAGATGAAGCGCCAGATGACGGCGACCCCGGCCCCCGAGATACAGATCGGGATGAAGATGAAAGACTTGGCCAGAGACTCGCGCTTGACCCGATCGACCAGGCCTGCGAAGACGAGACCGATGAGGACGGCTCCGGCCGGCGCCAGGATGAGCCAGATCACGTTGTTGCGTAATGCGATCTGGAGGGCCGGATCGGTGAAGGCTTGACCGTAGTTGTAGAAGGGACCCTCGCCCTCGGGGACCTCGGTGAAGCTCTGGAAGATCGTCCCCACCGCCGGAACCACAAGGAATAGTGATACCACCGCGACCGCTGGGAGGACGAAGACATAGGGGCGGAGGAACTCGGTGGCACGAGGGGGTAGCAACTCGACCAGCGAGTTGGCCACGACGAAGAGCGCCCAGATGCCGACCACTCCGAGCACGATGCCGATCAGCGCCTGTACCAGTTTGCCGCCGAAAGGCCCAAGAGCGTCGAGAGCGGTCTCGGAGCGGAGCACTCTCAGGCCGAGCCAGATGAGGACGAAGACCCCGATGGCGACCGAGAGGTCACGCACGATCGTTACGACCGGGCGGCGGTTCGCCTCTAGTTGAGATTCAACTGCTTGGGCCAATCGAACTCCTCGAGCACCGGCACCGGGCCCTGCAAAGTTGCAAGGTCCCCGACGTGACCGCCGGGGACCTTACCTACTGATGACTCAGCCTGTCGGCCAGCCATCCTCGATTGATTGGAATATCTCCTCGGTGCCTTCCCCGTTGGCGGCCACCCAGTCGACCATCCCGGTCCAGAACGAACCGGCGCCGACCTCGGCCGGCATCAGGTCACTGGCGTCGAAGCCGAAGGCGTCGGCCTCGTTCAGGATCGGCACCAACGCATCGTTGGGATACGTGGTGTACCAATCGGCCGGGACCGTTGCGTTCGGGCTGATGAATCCGCCCAGGTCGATCCATCCCTGAGCCCCTGCTGGGGTGGCCAGGTACTCGAGCAACGCTCGCACCTCGGGTCGGTCACCATCGGTGAACATGACGAACATGTCACCGGCGCCCAAGACCGGGTTGCCTACTGCGGGATCGATGCCCGGGAGGTAGAAGAACGAGCTCGCCTCACCAGGCGGGTTCGCCCAGTCCAACGGATCCGCCACGTCACGGTTCCCAGGCCAGAAGGACGGGATCCATGAAGCTTGCTTCTGGAACCAGCACTGCGGTCCGGCCGGATCGAACATCGGGTTGGCGACGTCACGGATGTTGGTGGCGTTGATCGCCACGTTCCCGCCGTACACGTAGTCGGGGGCGAACCAGATCGACGACATCTGTTCCGCGGCCGCAAGCACCTCGGGAGAGTTGAACGGAACCTCGTGCTTCCACCACTGGTTGTAGAAGTCGACACCGGCGGTCCGAAGGACGATGTCCTCCAGCCAGTCGGTGGCGACCCATCCGTCGGCGGCTTCGGATTCGATCCCGATGCACCATGGGTTGCCATTGCCGTCGGCGATGATCTGATCGCTGAGAGCGGTCATCTCGTCCCAAGTGGTCGGAATGGTGTAGCCCGCCTCTTCGAATGCCGCTACCGGGTACCAAACGATCGACTTGACGTCGGTCTTGTAGTAGACGCCGTACACGCCACCATCGACCTCGGTCAGTTCGACGAAGCCTGGCACCTGCTCCTCTGTGAGCTTGTCGACGTTGAACCAGCTGCTGATGTCGACCAGTTGGCCGTCCGCTTGGTAGGAAGCCATCTTGCCCGGCTGCGCGATCTGCGCGAGATCGGGAGCGTCGCCCCCGTCGACCCTGGTCTGGAGGGCCAGCTCGTAGTCGGGAAGACCTTCGTACTGGACGTCGATCCCGGTGGCCTCACGGAACGGGTCGAGAGCGGCGTTGAAGTTGTCCTCCTCGCCTTCTACCCACTGGGCGACGATCTCGACCGTCGTTCCCTCGAACGCACCAGCCATGCGCCTCGTCCAGAGTGTCGTAGCCAGTCGACTCCGCCGGCTGCAGCGGCGGTCGTGGTGGCCTCGCTCTCGGCGGCCGTGGTAGTGGCCCCCGCTGTGGTGGCCGTCTCGCCGGCAGTAGTGGTGGCACCATCATCGTCGCCGCCTCCACAGGCGGCGATCACGATCGCCATCACCACTGCCAGCAACAGCCAGTTCCGGTATTTCTTCATACCGTTCCTCCTTGTTGGTTGCTCATTGTTTCTGCTTGCTTTCTGCGGGTGACTCCCGCGTTTGAAGAAGATAATTGGCAGCCAGGACGGCTGCGCCGCGAGGCCCGGGGGGGTCGTCGACCCTAGCCAGCACGACCTGGTCTGGCCGCAGCCTGCGGGCAGCGAGTTCGGATGCCACGCCCGCGGCGGCGGATCTGCTCGCGCACCGCCTCCAGGAAGGGGTCGCCTGCACCGGACACGCCTCCGGCCAGGACGATCACCTCGGTGTCGTAGGTCGCCGCCAGCCAGATGAGGGCGGTCGTGAGATGGCCGGCGATGCGACCGGCCACTTTCTCGGCGGCAGGATCACCGTCCGATGCGGCACCGAACAGGGCAGTGGCAGCGGTCCCGTTCACACCTTTGGGCCATGCCCTCGAAATGGCCGGACCGGCCGCGACAGCCTCGAGACATCCCCGTTGGCCGCACCGGCACACAGTGCCCGACACGTCGACCACCACATGCCCGATCTCGCCAGCCATTCCGCGTGCTCCGCGTAGCAATGCACCCTTCACTACGACTCCGGCCCCGATTCCGGTTCCGATGCTGACGAGGGCGAGGCTCTCTGGAACCTTCCCTTCGAGACGGAGACTCTCATACGCCCCGACTGCGGCTGCATGGACGTCGTTTTCGATGGTCACCGGGAGGCTGAGCACAGATTCGAGCTCGTCTGCCAGGTTGTATGACTCAGCTCCCACGCCGAGGTTGACGGCCATGGCGACCTCTCCCGTCCTCGGGTCGACCTGACCGGGCACGCCGACGCCTATCGCGGCGCAATCTTCGACTTCCAGGGCGGCGAAGGCGGCGAGGGCCGAGGAGACCATCTGGCGGCCACCCTCGACGACCGTCTTGATCTGATGACGACCAACGATTCGCCCGTCGGGCTCGACGGCGACCGCTGATGTGGATGAACCGCCGATATCGATCCCGACCGTCGTCGTCATCTCAACACCACCCCGAGACGATCGACGAGTACGCCCGAGGCGGCACCGGCCAGCACCAGGTCCGCTCCGGATTGGGTCGCCTCGATCTCGATGAGATCGGCTGTGGCTGGGAGGATCCGGCTGCGCATCTCGGTCCGGATCTCGTCGATGAGCACATCGCTGGCGTTCAGGAGCTCCGATGCCAGCACGACGTGACCGATGTCGAGCGTGGCCACTACGTTGGCGAGGACCATCCCGATGTGCCTGCCGGCCTCCGACAAAGCCCGCCGGACCGGCTCGTCGCCGACGAGTCCGGCAAGAGCAAGAGCGTCCCAGGGATGTCGCTCGGGGTCCGCGCCGAGGCGACGCAGGATGGCCGGGACACTGGCGACGGTCTCGAGGCAGCCCACATTCCCACAGCGACAAGGGTCGCCATCGTCCCTGACCCGGACATGGCCTATCTCACCTGCAGCGGAATGCTCCCCACGATGGAGAGTCCCATCGAGGACGACCCCCGCTCCGACACCGCGGCCGAGCTTGATGAGGATGAGACTGTGGTCGGTGGGGCGTCGGCGAAACTCGTACAGAGCAGCCATCGCGGCGTCATTCGCGATTGAGACCGGGATGTCGAATCGATGTCGCAATTCGGCACCCAGGTCGAACCCGTGCCAGTCGAGGTTGGTGGCCTCCAGGACCGTGCCTTCTGGGGTGATCACACCCGGGGCACCAACTCCGATCCCGAGGACCGGGGCGGTCGACTTCGAGATCAATTTCTCGATCAGCTCGACTGCAACTTCGTGTGCCTTCTCGCCCACCGGGGTCGTGGTTGCGGGATCGGCGTCGACGCGCTCGTGGATGCGCCCACTCAGGTCGACCAAAGCTCCGCGGAAAGGGCGGTGCCCGAGATCGATGGCAACGATGTCGCGGCCCCGCTCGTTAAGGGCGAGCAAAGTCGGTGGCTTCCCACCCGCGGACGTCCCTTGGCCGAGCTCCCGGAGCAGGCCGTGGTCGATCAACTCACCGACGAGACTCGATACTGCAGCTCGGGAGAGACCGGTCTGCCGTGCGATCTCGGCCCTGCTGGTGGCGCCCTGGTCGGATACGAGCTCGAGTGTGGTTCGGAGGTTGCTGCGACGTGAGTCGTGCCGGGTTGCTTTGGCGTGACGCCGGTCACTCTGATTGCTGTCGACAGTCAAACCTTTCCTCCTCCAAAGAAAGTTAAGTAAACTTACAAAGTCTGAACGCCCTGTGTCAAACAGAATCGACCGCCTCGACGCGGGTGGACCACAATGATTCCGGATGGGCACTCCGCATCTCTTGATCCGGCCCGGCAACCCCGACTTCCTCGATCTGCCCTGGGATCAGCCGATCAACGATTGGGTCCATGAGCGGCTGGTCGAGATGCCGACCGGGATCCATCGCCATCCCGTGGTCTTCGTCGCCTACGAGGAGGGTGTGTTCGTGATCAAGGAGCTCCCCAGGAGGCTGGCCAACGGTGAGTACCAGGTGTTCCGGGCCCTGGAGGATCGAACCACGAGGTCGGCCGAAGTCGTGGGTCTGGTGGAGCGTGTCTGGCTCGATCCCCACGACGAGCAGTCGGCGGCGGTCATCACGCGATATGTCGAGCACACCTTCCCCTACCGGCATCTGGTCAGTGGTCCCGGCTTTGGCCCGAGACGGGACCAGATGCTCGACGCCATTGCCGGCCTCCTCGTCGAGATCCACCTGTCCGGGTGCTTCTGGGGAGATTGCTCGCTGTCGAACTTGCTCTATAGGTACGACGCCGAGGCCATCGAGTCGATCATGATCGATGCCGAGACATCCCGTCTCCATGACCGACTCTCCGATGGGCAGAGGGCCGAGGACCTGGAGATCATGAAGCTGAACCTCGCCGGTGAGATGGCGGACATCGCCGCCATGACCGGGTTGGAGATCGATCGGGCCGATTTCACCCTCGGCGATGACGTCGAGGCTCGCTATCGATCCCTATGGCACGAGCTGACAGAAGAGCTGGTGATCACGAGGGACGAGAGCTACCGGATTCGCGAAAGGATCGGTCGTCTCAACCAACTCGGGTTTTCGGTCAACGATGTCGACCTCACTCCCACTGATGAGGGAAGCCTGGTCAGGATGAAGGTCGAGGTGGGCGGCCGCACGTTTCATTCCGAGCGTCTCCGCCAGCAGACCGGCATCGATGCCTCCGAGAACCAGGCCCGGGTCATCCTCAGCGACTTGAACTACTACCTCGCCAAGCACGGCTCGGTCTCCGCCTCGGGCAAGAGTGTGGGCACTTTCAAGTGGCTGACGACGTCGTTCGAGCCGATGGTCGCCAAGATCTCGGAGCTACGCCCGGGCAACCCGGTCCAGGGATACTGTGATCTCTTGCATCATCGATTTCGGCTGGCGCAGCGCAGGGAACACGACGTGGCCAACGAGGACGCATTGGAGGATTGGGTCGCATCGGGCCTGCCAGGCTTCGATCTGGCTGAGTTACCCGTCTGACGGTGCCCCAAGTCCGATAATTTGCGCTAGGTTCACCGCGGCGGCCGCGCGAGATGAGGGAGTTACAAGCATGGCTCAGATCACGATGGAGGGCCTCGGGAAGATTTACGAGGACGGCACCAGGGCAGTAGGCGACCTCGACCTCGAGATCGAGGATGGGGAATTTCTCGTGCTTGTGGGCCCATCCGGTTGTGGCAAGTCGACAGTCCTCAGGATGATCGCCGGTCTGGAGGACATCACCGAGGGCACGATGAAGATCGGGGAAAAGGTGGTCAACGACGTCGCTCCCAAGGACCGCGACATCGCCATGGTATTCCAGAACTATGCCCTCTACCCCCACATGTCGGTCTACGACAACATGGCCTTCGGTCTCAAGCTGAGGAAGTTCTCCAAAGACGAGATCCAGCGCCGGGTCCATGAGGCGGCCGACATCCTCGAGATCCGCGAATACCTCCAGCGCAAGCCAAAGGCCTTGTCGGGTGGCCAGAGGCAGCGTGTGGCCATGGGCCGAGCCATCGTGCGCGAGCCCGCCGCCTTCCTCATGGATGAGCCCCTCTCCAACCTCGACGCCAAGCTGAGAGTCCAAATGCGCGCCGAGTTGGAGCGTCTTCACAGCCGTCTCGAGACGACGACGGTGTACGTCACCCACGACCAGGTCGAGGCGATGACACTCGGTGATCGTGTTGCCGTCCTCCGCCCGGTGTCGTCGGCGAGGCCCTGGAACCTGCAACAGGTGGGCCGTCCGACCGACCTCTTCGATCACCCTGACAATCTCTTTGTTGCCGGATTCATCGGCAGCCCCGCCATGAACCTCAGCTACGGCCGGCTGGAGAACATCGGTGACGCCGTTTGGGTGAAACTCCCCAATGCCGATTTGAAAGTCGACGCCCGAGCCCTCGAGGCTCATCCAGGAATCGAGAATCGGATGGGTGAGGAGTTGGTGGTTGGGGTGCGGCCCAACTCACTCGAGGCGGCCGCGGTCAAAGGCCCCGACCCGGATCGGACCTTGAAGGCGAAGGTCGAGGTGACCGAGATGCTCGGCGCCGAGACCTATGTCCATTTCACGGTCGATCGGCCCCCGGTGGTGACTCCCGACATCGAGGAACTGCTGGCCGACACCGGACAGGACGTGTCCTCGCTCGGTGACACGACGAATTTCATCGCCAGGGTCAGCCCGGACGCCAAGGTCTCCCGCGGCGACCAGATCGACCTCATCGTCGACTGCGCCAAGCTCCATTTCTTCGACCCGAAGAGCGGGATCAGGGTCGGCTCGGAGCAGAAGGTAGGCGCCAGCGTCTGACCAACCGGCTACCCCCGCTCGGCTGAGCGGAGACGCGGCATCGGGCCCCAGCTTCCCCCATGATTTCGTGTGGGGTGTCGGCACCTCTGCTTATCAGATCGAGGGCGGCCGGCGCGAGAAGGGCAAAGGCGACTCGATCTGGGATCGGTTCTCCGACTTGGGGCGGCTCCGTGACCCGGGTGACGTCGCTTGTGATCATTTCCACCGGATGGCAGAGGACCTCGACCTGCTCGCCGCACTGGGGGTCGCCGCCTATCGGTTTTCGATCTCGTGGGCGCGGGTCATCCCGGACGGCGATGGACGGGTGAACCAAGCCGGTCTCGATTTCTACCGTCGCCTCGTCGCCGGGTTGTGGGCCCGGGGCATAGAGCCATACGTCACGCTCTATCACTGGGACCTGCCACAAGCTTTGCAGGACAAGGGTGGATGGGCCTCGAGGGGCACGGTTGATGCCTTCGCCCGGTATACCTGTGTCGTGGCGGGCGCTCTGGGTGAGCACGCCACCCACTGGATCACACAGAACGAGCCCTGGGTGAGCGCGATGCTCGGGCATCGTGACGGAGTGTTCGCCCCCGGCATCTCCGACTGGCGCACGGCGATCACCGTCGGCCACCATCTCTTGGTTTCGCATGGTCTCGCCACGGAAGAGATCCGAGGAGTGGTGCCGGGCGCCAAGGTGGGGATCGGCATCGATTGCCGTCCGGCCGAGCCCGCCTCTGACTCGGACGAGGACCAGGCCGCCACCCGCTACTACGACGGCTCGCGCAATCGATGGTTCTTCGACCCGGTGTTCGGGCGCGGTTATCCCGACGACGTTATGACGGTTTATCGGGATCGGGGTCGAATCGACCCGGGCGTGATCGCAAGGGGGGACATGGAGACGATCGTGATCCCGATCGACTTCCTCGGGCTCAACTACTACACCACCGTCACCATCGCCGCCGGCGACGAGGAAGCGCCGGAGTCAGGGCCCGAGCCTGGATCCCATCCCAGACCGGGTCACACCGATATGGGGTGGAAGATCGACCCGGAAGGTCTGACCCGCTATCTCCGCCATTTGAACGACGCCTATGCCCCATCCTCGATCGTCATCACCGAGAACGGTGCCAGCTTTTCCGACGGGCCGGACCCGAGCGGGGTGATCGACGACCGGAGACGCATCGACTACTTGAGATCACACGTGAGGGCTATCGCCGACGCTCGTGCCGAACAGGTCCCTGTCGATGGCTATTTCGTGTGGAGCTTCATGGACAACCTGGAATGGGTCGAAGGGTTCGCGCAGCGGTTCGGACTGGTCTGGGTGGATCTCGAGACCCTCGACCGAACCCCGAAGCGAAGCTTCGACTGGTACCGGGCCTTGGTGACCTCCGGTACCTTGGCCAACTCATGACGAGGACGATGACCTGTCATTGTCAGGCGGTGATCGTCGCCGAAGACACCGAGTCGTTGATTGCCCCGGCCCAAGCGCACTACGGCGAGGAGCACCCCGAGTATGAGGTGACGCTGAGCGACATGAGGAACTACCTCGAGTCCGAGGATCGCTCGACCGGCCCAACCGAGAGGCTGGCCACGATTGGTGATGTGGAGATCCTGCCGATGGGTCCGGATTCGGCAACGGATGCGATCGAGTTCTTCGACACCGATGCCTTTCCCGACTACCCCCAATGGGGCGCTTGCTACTGCATGTTCTTTCCACGAGGAGGGAGGTCGAACGACAACTGGGGCCAGGAGCCCTGGCAAGAGAACAGAGAGGACCAACTGCAAAGGATCCAGGAGGGAAAGACGACGGGAATGCTCGCCTGGTCAGATGGCAAGGTGGTCGGCTGGTGCAATGCGACACCCAGAGCCGACCTTCCCGGCCTCGCCACCGATGACGATGAGGGAATCGTCTCAGTCGTCTGTTTTGTCATCGCCCCGCCATATCGGGGCCACGGCATCGCCACCCGCATGCTCGAGGGAGCGATAAACCACTTCACCGACACTGGATTCCGCCGGCTCGAGGCGTATCCGGTGCGGGAGGCGAAGGATCATAGAAAGGCCTTTCACGGCACCTTGGACCTCTTCCAGCGATTCGGGTTCGAGGTGGTGTCCGAGGATCCCCTGGTAGTCGGCCTGGATATGAGATGAGCGAACGTCTGGACGATTGGATGGAGGCCTACGTCGAGGCCTGGACCACCAACGACGACCACGACATCGCCGACCTTTTCACTCCCGATGCGGTCTACGACCCACAGACTGCCCACGGCGAACAGCACGGTCACCGAGAGATCGTCGCCTGGTGGCAGGAGGTCGGAGACGACTCCGACAACTGGGACTTCGAATGGCTGCCTCTCGTCGAGACCGACGACATGGCAGTCATCACCGGGACTACTCGGTATCTGGACCCGCCCGCCAGTTATAGGAACCTGTTCGTGATCAGATTCGACGAAGACGGGCGGTGCACCGACTTCACCGAGTGGTATATCGAAGAAGAGGTATGACCACCGCCTTCGTGCTTGGTGGTGGGGGACGGTGGGGCGCAGTAGAGGTCGGGATGCTGCGTGCCCTCGACGAGGCGGGGATCCAGCCCGACATCGTGCTCGGGACTTCGATAGGCGCTTTCAACGGATCCGTCATCGCCGATCGGCCGGGCGCCGACGGGGTCGAAGGCCTGAAGGAACTTTGGCTCCGGATCGCGGAGAGCGACCTCCTGCAGGGGAGCCGAATGGAACGAGTCAAGAACGTCGCCACGCTGAGACCGGCGTTGCACGAAACCTCGGAGCTGCGGGCGCTCCTCGAGGAAGCGCACCCTCACGATCGCCTCATCGAGGACTTGAGCATCCCTTTCCAATGCGTGGCCGCATCAATCGAACGAGCCGCCGAGCACTGGTTCACCAGAGGTCCTCTCATCGAGGCCCTCCTCGCCTCATCGGCCGTGCCCGCGCTCTTCCCGCCGGTCGAGATCGGTGGTGAGCACTTTTACGACGGCGGCCTGGTCAACTCGGTGCCGCTCGCCCGGGCCGTCGAGCTAGGCGCGAAGGACATATATGTGCTCCAGGTTGGCCGGATCGAGTCGCCGCTTCGACCACCGCAGCGCCTCCACGAGGCCGCCCTCATCTCCTTCGAGATCGCCCGTCGTCATACCTACCACGCGGCGGTCGCGAGCCTGCCCGAGGGGATCGGCCTTCACCTCCTCCCGTCCGGGAATCCGGTGGCCTTCGATGACGCCAGGCAGCTGAAATGGAGAGACGTGAGCACGACTGTCGGGCTCATCGACGGGGCCTACGCCGCGTCGATCGCCTACCTGGAGGCAGAGCGATCGTGAAAGTGCCCCCGCTGCCGCCACTCTGGTTGCGACGTCTCCTGATCGACCCGGCGATCGTCCTCATCGTCGCCCTGGCGCTGGTCTCGCTCCCGCTTTGGATCATCGGGGCCGCCTTCGTCTCCCGATATGTCCCCGGGAACTGGCGCATTCTGCGCATAGCGTGGTTCCTCTTCCTCTACCTTGTGGTGGAGGCTGTGAGTCTGACCGTGATGTTCCTCACGTGGGTGGTATCCGGGTTCGGCTGGAAGATCAGATCGCCGTCCTTCACCGAGTTTCATTACCGCCTTCTCGCAGTGATGCTGCGCACGGTCATCAGGTCGGCGGAGGTGACCTTCAAACTCCGGGTGGTACAGGACGAGCGACGGCCGACCACCGCCGTGAACGGCGCCACCAGATCGATTCTGGTGCTGTCGAGGCATGCCGGCCCCGGCGACTCATTCCTGCTCATGGACGGGCTGGTCAACGGATACGGGCGCGACCCGCGCATCGTCCTCAAGGAGTTCCTTCAGTGGGATCCGGCCGTCGATGTGATCCTCAACCGGCTGCCGGCCGCGTTCGTCCCGGTCGGTCGGAAAGGGGGAGAGGAGTTGATCGAAGCCATCTCCAGCCTGGCTCGCTCCATGGACAACGACGACGCCTTCGTCATCTTCCCGGAAGGTGCGAACTACACCGATGGTCGGCGGGCACGCGGCAATCCAGAAACTGAGGGAGATCGGCCGCCCTGATCTCGCCGAGCGCGCCGAGGAACTCAAGCAAACCCTGCCACCACGCTCCCTCGGGGTGATCACGGCATTGGCCGCGGCCCCGCAGGACTCAGATGTGTTCTTCGTGGGCCACGCTGGTCTGGAAGCTTTCATCACCGCCGGTGACATATGGAGGGCGATGCCGATGGACACGGAGGTCGAGGTGAAGATCTGGCATTTCCGGGCCGAGGACATTCCCCCACCCGATGAGCAGGAGACCTGGCTCTACGACGTCTGGGCCGATATCGACGGCTGGATCAGCGCAGAATTGGCGAAGACGGGTTAGGTTCCGACCATGTTGACGGTCGTTGGCAACATCCTCTGGCTGATCCTTTGCGGGATCTGGATGGCGATCCTCTACTACATCGGCGGCCTGCTCGGGCTGATCCTGATCATCACCATCCCGCTCGGCATCCAGTCCTTCAAACTGGGCAACTACGTCTTGTGGCCATTTGGGAGGACCGTGGTGACCGAGCCGGGCGCGTCGGTTGTGTGGTCCGTGGTCGGGAACGTGATCTGGGTGATCATCGCCGGTTGGTGGCTCGCCCTGTTCCACGTGTTGCTTGCCGTCATCTTCTTCATCACGATCATCGGAATCCCATTCGGCATCGCCAACCTGAAGCTGGCAAGGCTGGCCTTGCTTCCTTTCGGGGCGATGGTGGTAACAGACGTGCCCCCCGACGCACAGACAATCGTGGCGGTGCCTCAATTGGGGACATCCAGCACAACACAGGCCGCGCCGTCGTCGACCCCCTCTCCGGAGATGGGAGATAGGCGGACTCGAGCCGCCCGAAGTCACGGGGCGGTCTTCGGCTCCATGAACGGCATCATCTTGCGCAACTCCCGGCCTACGTCTTCGATCTGGTGGGCCCGGTTCGCCGCCCGTTGCTCGTAGAGGAATGGCGCTCCCTCTCGGGCCTGGGCCATCCATTCGTTGGCGAAGGCGCCTGATTGGATGTCGGCCAGGGCTTCCTTCATCGCCGCCCGGGTCTCGTCGGTGATGATTCTTGAGCCACGGGTGTAATCCCCGTATTCAGCCGTATCCGACACCGAGTAGCGCATCCAGGAGAGACCCCCCTCGTAGAGGAGGTCGACGATGAGCTTGAGCTCGTGGAGCGTCTCGAAGTAGGCCGATTCCGGCTGATACCCGGCCTCGACCAGTGTCTCGAAAGACGCCTTGATCAGCTCGGAAATCCCGCCACACAGGATGACCTGCTCGCCGAAAAGATCGGTCTCGGTCTCTTCTTTGAATGTGGTCTCCAGGATGCCCGCCCTGCCTCCGCCAATCGCCGATGCGTACGAGAGCCCGAGGGCGCGGGCGTTGCCCGATGCGTCCTGATGAACGGCGAGCAGGCACGGCACGCCTGATCCCTCCGTGTAGGTGCGCCGGACCAGGTGCCCCGGCCCCTTGGGGGCGATCATCGCCACATCGACGTCCTCGGGAGGGACGATCTCGCCGAAGTGAATGTTGAACCCGTGTGCGAAGAGGAGGGTGTCGCCGGAATCGAGGTTGCGCTCCACCGACTCGGCATAGATGGCTCCCATCAGCTGGTCGGGGACGAGCATCATGACGGTGTCCGCCCACTCGGCGGCGGCCTCCGGTGTCAGCACCCGAAGACCTTCCCCTTCGGCCTCGGCCCAACTCGGCGAGCCCTCTCGAAGCCCCACCACGACTTCAACCCCGGATTCCTTGAGATTCAGGGCATGGGCGTGGCCCTGGCTCCCGTAGCCGATGACGGCCACCTTCCTGGCTCGGATGAGGTCGGGATCGCTGTCGGCGTCGTAATAGATGGTTGCCATGCCCGGATTGTGGTCGCTTTCGCGTTCGGGAAAAACTCGAAGTCTTAGGATGCCTGGCCAATGACACAGAAGATCAGATCCCAAGAGGTGACCGAGGGACCGGCCAAGGCGGGGGCCAGGGCGATGCTGCGAGCCGTCGGCCTCACCGAGGAGGATTTCGCCAGGCCGCAGGTCGGTGTGGTCTCCGCCGGCAACGAGGTCACTCCTTGCAACCTCACAGGCCCCGAGTTGTCGAGGCATGCCAAGACTGGCGTTGCGGTGGCGGGGGGAGTGGGGTTGGTTTTCTCCACGATCGCCGTCTCCGATGGGATCTCCATGGGGCACGAGGGGATGCGGGCGTCGTTGGTCTCACGTGAGGTGATTGCTGATTCGGTCGAGCTTGTGATGCACGCGGAGAGATTCGATGCGCTCGTCGCCATCGCAGGATGCGACAAGTCGCTGCCTGGGATGTTGATGGCCGCGGCCCGGCTGAACCTCCCGGCCATATTTCTCTATGGGGGCTCGAGCCTCCCCGGCCACTACGCCGGACGCGACATCTCCATTGTCGACGTGTTCGAGGGGATCGGCGCCGAATCCGAAGGCCGTATCACGATCGAAGAGCTGCTCGAGATCGAACGAGCCGCCTGCCCGGGCGCAGGATCCTGTGCCGGGATGTTCACCGCCAACACGATGGCCTCGGTTGGGGAGGCGATCGGGATGTCGCTACCCGGGTCCGCCTCGATCCCCGCAGTCGACCCGCGTCTCCACGATTTTGCGGAGCGGTCGGGCGAAGCGGTGATGAGGCTTCTCGAAGACGACGTCCGGCCCCGGGACATCATGACTCCACCAGCATTCGAGAACGCCATAACCACGGTCATGGCCCTCGGTGGCTCGACCAATGCGGTACTTCATCTCCTCGCCATCGCTCATGAGGCGGGAGTGGCCCTCGAGCTGGAGGACTTCGACCGTATCTCCCGGCGCACCCCTCATCTCGGTGATCTCAAGCCATTCGGCAGATACCACATGGTCGATCTGGACCGGGTTGGGGGAGTGCCGATCGTGTTGCGTGCCCTGCTCGACGAGGGATTGCTCGATGGTGAAACCCTGACTGTGACTGGTCGCACCATGGCCGAGAACCTGTCTGCCATCGTCTTCAACCGGGAGCAGGACGTGATCGCACCGCCGTCGACACCTCTGGCGACCGAGGGTGGCATCGCGGTCCTCAGGGGCAACCTGGCCCCCGGTGGCGCCGTGGTCAAGGTGGCCGGGATCGATCTCGATGTGTTCGAGGGCCCGGCGAGGGTCTTCGACGGCGAGCAGGGGGCGATCCAGGCACTGTTCGACCACCAGATCAAGCCTGGCGACGTCATCCTGATCAGGACCGAGGGACCCAAGGGCGGACCCGGCATGCGGGAGATGCTCCAAGTAACGGCTGCCCTCAAGGGTGCCGGTCTGGGCAAAGAGGTGCTGCTCGTCACCGACGGGAGGTTCTCCGGAGGCACCACCGGCCTCTGCATCGGTCATGTCGCCCCCGAGTCGGAAGCAGGCGGCCCCCTGGCATGGGTCGAGGAGGGCGACCGGGTCCGGGTCGATGTCCCGGCTCGCCGTCTCGATGTCCTTGTGGACGACGAGGTGCTCAGAGAGCGCGCCGCCCATTGGTCACCCCACCCGGCGAGGTACGAAACCGGTGCCCTGGCCAAGTATGCGCGCCTGGTCGGTTCGGCCGAAACCGGGGCGGTCACCGGCTAGCGTCTCCAGGGTGAGCGCGGAGCCGATCGCCGAAGACAGGGAAAAGCGAGGTTTCTTCAAGCGCGCTGCCCGCGGAGCGAGCGAACGGGTACTCGACGTCGTCGACCCGGACATGGTCCTCGAGCATGTCGACGTGAACGCCCTGCTCGAACGCATAGACATCAATTCCCTGCTCGATCGCATCGATGTCGAGCGGCTTATCGGACGCATCGATATCGACGAGCTGCTCAAGTCCGCCGATATCGACGCCCTCATGGAGCGGGTAGACATCAAGGCCTTGATCGATCGGGCCGGTATCCCCGAGATCGTGGCCGAGAGCACCAGTCACCTCACCGGATCCGCCCTCGACATGTTCCGCAGGCCCATAGTGGGGATCGACGAGATCCTCTCCAAGGGCATCAATCGCCTGTTCCGACGGGACGTACAGAGCTTCCCTACCGGGCCTGGGGCCCTGGTCGACTGGGTGGACGATCAACACCGAGGACGACGGGGTCCGGACCGGGCGCTACGCCGGTCCGCTGACCCGGACCATCGCCCTGATGCTGGACATATTGATCGTGACCACCGGTTTCACCGTGATCGTGGCCGGTGCCAGCTACCTGATCGAGCTCGTCAGCCCGGTCGAGATCGAGCCGACTCGGGGGCTGTGGTACATCGTCGGCTTCGTGGTGTGGGCGCTCCTCTACCTATGGCTCTCGATCGCCATATTCGGCAAGACACTGGGCAAGACGTTCATGGGCCTCCGGGTCGTGGATTCCCAAGGGTCGGTGGCCCTTCACAGCCGCCAGTCGTTGATCCGGGCGGTCACCTACCCGCTCTCCTTTGTCGTCTTGGGTCTTGGGCTGCTCGGGATCTTGTTCGGCCGGGAGCGACGCGCCTGGCACGACCATTTCGCCGGAACCGCCGTGGTCTACGACTGGGGCAGCCGCACCGCCCGCCTTTCCGACGCCGCTCGCGGCGTGGTTGGAACGCAAAAGCACGGAGAACTGATCTAACGAAATCGGGCCGGCGAGGTGACGGCCGGGTCTATCCCCGACAGATCACGAGGAAGGCCGGAGCCGAGCACCTGGCTGGCTACGAGGGCGCCATAGGCGGGGGCGGTCTGGATGCCGGTGCCACCCTGACCCACCAGCCAGAAGAAGCCTGGCGCGGTCGGCTCCTCT
Source organism: uncultured Acidobacteriota bacterium (assembly GCA_963720925.1). Lineage (GTDB taxonomy): Bacteria > Actinomycetota > Acidimicrobiia > Spongiisociales > ZC4RG35 > JARDZU01. The sequence goes on along the minus strand of CAVRHE010000007.1, from coordinate 1,063,171 downwards.
CCGATGACCATTTCCCGGTCCGGTGCGAAGGTGCGCAACCCGGTCCATTGCGAGTTCACCGACCTGATGTCGAGGGTGGTTGCCCCGTTGATCCTTTCGATGGCGAGAGCGACGTCTGCGATGTCGGGCCTGGGGTCGAGCGGGAGGAGAGGGCGTCTCCTCGGCGAGTGAGCAGAGCAGCTGAGCGCCGTCGGGACGGAAATAGAAGAGCTGGTCCACATCGACAACGAACGGCCATCTGGCGTACGCGTGGTCGCCGGGAACCATGAAAGCGGTTCTGCGCAGGGGTTGGAGACCCACCGGCTCGATTCCTGCAAGTCTCGCCAGGACATCGCCCCAGGCCCCGGAGGCATTGACCACTGCAGTGCACTCGATTTCGCCGTCCGGTGTGGATATCCGCCATCCCTGGGCCAGTCTGGCCAGCCCGGTGACTGGCGATGACACTCGCAGCTCGGCACCGGCCTTTCTTGCGATTCGAACGAACGCCTGATGGAGTGCAGCGACATCGATGTCGAGGGCGTTCGGCTCGTAGAGGCCCCCGGCGATCCGATCTGGCCGCAGTTTCGGCACGAGCCGCAGTATCTCGTCGCTGTCGACCAGCACCGACCCGGCGCCGAGCGCATCGCCTTCGGCTGCGATCGTGCGAAGACGGTCGAGTCGCGTCTCATCCGAGATCCAGAGCAGACCGCGATCCGAGAGGATCGGGGCGTCTACCGAGCCTTCCGGCGGGTTCTCGAGGAACCCCCTGCTCGCCAACCCGAGAGGGCGCGAGCCCTCGGCGCCGTAGTTGGCGACGAACATGGCTGCGGACCGCCCGGTTGTGTGGAAGGCGAGCGCTCGTTCAGTTTCGAACAGGGTCACCGAGCCATGTGGGGCGAGATGGGCGGCGGCCGACACGCCGGCGATCCCACCGCCGATCACTGCGAAGTCGGTCACGAAAGGTCCGTCACCCGCGTCGGCAAGCGCGGCGGGTCATGGGGTCACCACCACCCTCCCGACCACCTTCCGCTCGGCGACCCAGCGCAGGGCCTGAACAGCATCGTCCAGGGGGAGGATCTTCTGCACCAGAGGGCTGAGCGTGCCGTCCGCTACCCAGTCCATCACGATCTGGTTGTTCTCGGCGCTCTTGGCAGGCTCCTCGATGTTGAACCGGCCCCAAAACACGCCCACGATCGAGTTCCCCTTGACCAGGGTCAGATTGAGAGGGATTCGGGGGATGTCACCCGAAGCGAAACCGACAACGAGTAGACGGCCGTTCCAGTTGATTGATCGGAGAGCCAGTTCGGTCGCGTTGCCGCCCACGGGGTCATAGACCACGTCCACTCCCTCCCCGGACGTCGCAGCGGCAATGCCGTCACGGAGGGGAACATCGTCATAGCGAATGACCTCGTCGGCGCCGGCGTCCTCTGCCACGAGGGCTTTCTCGTCCGAGGAGACCGCTGCGACCACTTTGGCCCCGAGCGCCTTGCCGATCTGAATAGCGGCGATGCCGACGCCTCCGGCGGCGCCTAAGACAAGCAGCGTCTCCTCGGCCCTGAGGCGGGCCCGGTCGACCAAAGCGTGATAGGAGGTCCCGTAGGCGACGGGGATGGCGGCCCCGACCTCGAAGCCGATGTGATCAGGCAGACGGGTGATGGCACCCAGATAGGCGGTGGCGCGCTCCGCCATGGCTCCCGTCCCGACGAATCCGACCACCCGGTCACCGGGGGAGAAGTCGCCCACGCCATTTGCCGTCTCGACCACACCAGCGAACTCGTTGCCCGGGACGAACGGAAGTTCTGGCTTGATCTGATACTGACCGGCCACGACGAGGAGGTCCTGGAAGTTCACAGCCGCCGCTTTCACGGCGACCAGCACGGCTCCTGGAAGCGGTGTCGGATCTGGCATCTCGCCGATGCGAAGGGCGTCCAAGCCGTCGTAGCGGTCACAGATCAGGGCGCGCATCGATCAAGCCTACGGACATCAATTGTCCCTCTCTGACACAATCGGGGGGTGCCGATCGAGCCCATGCCGTCAAGGTTCGACCTTCCCGACCCCAGTTCGGATGACGGTGACGTGGTGGCTGTGGGGGCCGACTTGGAACCGGGCACGTTGCTCCAGGCTTATCGCAAGGGCCTGTTCCCTATGGGCCTCCCCGATGGGCATCTCGGGTGGTGGTCGCCGGTCGACCGGGCGATTCTTCCGTTGCGCGGGCTGCACATAAGCCGGTCGTTGCGTCAATCGACGCGACGCTTCCAGGTGTCGGTCGACGCCGATTTCGAGGGGGTGATTCGTGGCTGCGCCGACTCGAGAAGGAGAGACCCATGGATAACCGAGGACTTCGTCGAGGCTTACACGATGTTGCACCGTCTCGGGTGGGCCCATTCGGTGGAGGTGTGGGACAACGAGGGAAGTCTGGTCGGCGGTCTCTATGGAGTCGCGATCGGTGGGCTCTTCGCTGGCGAATCGATGTTCCACGAGGTGCGAGATGCATCCAAGGTGGCCCTGGTGCATCTGGTGGTCGTGATGAATCGGGGCGGGGGTCGCCTGCTCGACGTCCAGTGGCAAACGCCACATCTCGAGTCGCTGGGGGCGCTCGTGATCGGTCGGGATGCCTACCTGGCCAAGCTGAAGGAAGCCCTCGATTGGCCCGAGGTGTTCGACGCGGCTCACGAGAGCGACAGCCTCTGAGACCCCCACCACTAGAGTCGAATCATTCCTGGAGGAGCGTTGCGGGCCGTCGTTGCCGGAGTCGATCTGACCGCCATGGGGCGGCGCGTAGCCGAGCGGGCCGGGATGATGGCCAAGTCATCCGGTGTGCCGCTGCGACTGCTCCACGTCTTGGAACCGGTCGCCGAGGCGATGATCGAGCCCTCCCTGGCTCGTTTGATGCGCGACTACCAGACGAGCGAGGCCACCAAGCTGGCTGCTTGGACCAGAGACAAGACCGGGGTCGAGGTCGAACTGGAGGTGGTCAAAGGCTCCCCTTCATGGGAGTTGACCGCGAGAGGCAAGGCGGCCGGGCTCGTAGTCGTTGGGTCCTCGTCGATCAACGCTTTCTCGGTAGGCCCGGTGGCAAAGCGGGTGGCCCGCAAGACCACCACGGACACGCTCCTGGTGCGGCGACAGCCACGAGTGCCTTATCGAAGAGTCATAGTGGCGGTGGATTTCTCCGAGCACTCCCGAATGGCAGTGAACCGGGCCCTGTCGCTGTTCCCTGAGGCCGACACCACAGCTCTGTACTCGATGCCGTCCCGATTCGACACGATGCTCGCCAGCGCCGGGCTGTTCAACGAGGAGCTCGAGGCGTCACGTGGCTCACGTCTCCGCATGGCCGAGGAGCGCATGAAGGAGTTCGCGGCTGCGTGGGATGGCGACATAAGGACACTGGTCGTCGACGGCCCTCCCACCGAGACCGTCGAGGAGGTGGTGAGGAGAAGGGGGGCGGATCTCGTGATCGTGGCCAGCCGGGGGGCCAGTGCAACCAGGATGGTCCTGCTGGGGACAGTGGCCGAGGGTCTGGTCGCCGAGGCCCCTTGCGATGTCCTGGTGGCCCGGGCCAAAGCGCCGTTCCGGCGCCCCTGAAGCTTCTATTCGCCGGCCGCTGGGAAGCTGAGGGTGAAGGTGGTGCCCGATGAGTCGGAATCGACCGAGATCTCAGCACCGATCCGGGTAACGAGGGTGTGCACGGTATGAAGCCCCAAACCGGTTCCTTGCCCTGGGTCCTTTGTGGTGAAAAACGGGTCGAAGATCCTCTGTTGGACCTCGGGTTCGATCCCCGGACCGGTGTCTGAGATGCGGACTACCACGGCTCCGTTCTCGCGGGCCGCCCCGATCGTCAAGGTTCCCGAACCGTCCATCGCGTCTGCGGCATTGTCGATGAGGTTGGTCCAGACCTGATTGAGATCTCGCCCCGACGCTTCGATCGACGGCAGTTCCGGTGCGATGTCGACCACGGTCTCGATGCCTCGCAACTTGTGCTTGAGCAAGATCAGGGTGTCCCGGATCCCTTCGGTGGGATCGATCAGCTGCACCGGGCCCTGATCGAGATATGAGTAGTTCTTCACCACCCGGACCAGCTCGGAGATTCGTCCGGCGGCGATCCGGACCTCGTTGATCAGCTGGGATGCCAGGACGCGCAGTCCCAGCCAGCGCACGAACTTGGTCGTGGTATCGGGGTCGAGCCCTTCGGTGGTCTCCTGGAGCAGATCGATGTCCCATCCGTCCGCGACCAGAGCCGGGGCGATCTCCCACGCGTCGCCAACACCAAGCTCCTCCAACCACGTCGCCACGCCATCTTCGAGCGTTGATCTGGTCAGGGGATCGGTGAACTGGGGCTGTTCGGGCACCGGGATGGGCCGGGCCAAGAGCTCGCCGATCCCCGAGAGCAGGACCGTCGCGTCCCCGAGAGCCACGTAGACATCCTCGGCACGGGCCATGCTCCGCCCGACAGCCGCCGCCGGGTTGTTCAGCTCGTGCATGAGTTGAGCCGCCATTCGGCCCAGAGCCGCCATCCTCTCTTCATGGCGAAGGGTGTCTTCGATACCCCGCAGGCGGGAGGTGACGGTTCGGAACATGCGCCGTACCACTCGGGAGTCCTCGATCAGGTCTTCGAAGGCGTTGGCGGGAATCCGAATCAGAGACGAGGGCGAGATCGTGGTGACGCTGGCTGTCCGTGGAGCGTTGTCGAGGAGTGCTATCTCACCAACGACCTCACCCGGCCCCAGCGTGGCGAGCACCACCTCTCGGTCGGTCCCTTGTTTAGTCACCCGCAGCTCTCCCTCGACGATCACGAACATGTCCTCGGAGAGGGAGTCCTCCTCGATGATGGTCGTCTCCGCGTCGACATCGATACTTTGCGACTCCCTGCACACCTGATCGAGCAGGCCCTGCGGGAGATCGGAGAAGTATGGGAGTCCCCGCAGGACCTCTGCGATGTCGCTCAAAGCGCTGCCAGGTGGGTGTGGACGAACCGAATTGCAGTGGCGCCCTCACCGACGGCACCCGCGACTCGCTTGATCGAGCCGTGCCGAACGTCGCCGGCGGCGAAGATCCCGGGCACGCTCGTCTCGAGAGGAAGGGGATCGCGGTCGACGTTCCATCCCTTCAATGGCCCGAGATCCTCACCGGTCAGGATGAAGCCTCGCTCGTCGAGCTGGACGACGTCGGCCAACCAGTCGGTGTGGGCGGTCTGCCCGATGAAGATGAAAATCGCTCCCGCATCGACCTGCTCCTCCTGGTCGGTTTGCCGGTCTCGGAGGACCAAGCCGGTCAAGTGGGTATCCCCGCTGGCTGAAACGACCTGGCTCCTTGGTCGGACGTGCACTGCTGGGTTGGCCTCGAGGTTGTCGATCAGGTACTTCGACATCGTGGAAGTGAGATCGTCGTCCCTGATCAGGATCGTCACCGAGTCGGTGAACCTCGAAAGGAAGAGGGCAGCCTGACCCGCCGAGTTCCCTCCACCCACGACGAACATCGGCTGTTCTCTGTGGTTGGCGGCTTCGATGTTGGACGTGCCGTAGTAGACGCCCGCGCCGAGTAGCGGTTCCAAGCCCTCGGCGGTCAACGTCCGGTACGAGACCCCGGACGCGACCACCATCGATTTGCAGGTGACGACGCTGCTGTCGGCGAGGTGCACAGCGATGAAAGGGTCGTTCCTGGTGAGGTTTGTGACCGTCCCGGGCACGAGGATCTCCGCGCCGAGACGCTCGGCCTGGGCGGTGGCCCGGCGAGCCAGATCGCCACCGCTGAGGCCTTTGGGAAAGCCGAGGTAGTTCTCGATGAGAGAGCTTTGCCCTGCCTGGCCCCCGGGCGCTTCTCCCTCGATGAGGAGAGTGCTCAGGCCCTCCGATGCCCCGTAGACCGCGGCCGCAAGCCCTGCCGGCCCGCCTCCGATGATGACGGTGTCGTACACCTCCGAGGTGGCGTGAGTCTTCAGACCGACGCGGTCGGCGATCTGCGCCGGCGTCGGGTTGAACAGCGGCGGCCCCTCGCCGAGGAGAACTATCGGGAGATCGGTCATGGTCGCCCCGGCTTCCTCAGTGAGGATCCAAGCTTGCGGGTCAGACTCGATGTCCATCGACCGGTAGGGGATCTGGTTGCGAGCGAGGAATGCCTTCAGTTCGTGGGAGGCACGTGACCATTGCTGCCCGATCACCCTCACGCCATCGAATCGAGGCCGGTAATTGGCCACCCAGTCCTCGAGCAGGTCGTCGAGAATCGGGTATAGCTTCTCTTCCGGTGGGTCCCAGGGCTTCATGATGTAGTGATCGAGCCCAACGTCGTTGATGGCCTGGATGGCAGCCTCGGTGTCGGCATACGCCGTGAGCAAGGCCCGCTTGGCCGCCGGGTGGAGCTCCAGTGTCTCCCTCAATACATCGATACCGGTGACCCCTGGCATGCGCTGGTCCACCAGGATCAGGGCGACCGGCGTGTCCTGCAGCGCCAGCGAGCGGAGCGTGTCGATCGCCTCCTGCCCCCCGCTGGCCCAAACGATCCGGTAGTCGGATGCGTAACGGGCCCGCAGGTCCCGTTGCACCGCTTGAACTACCTCCGGTTCGTCGTCGACGGCGATGATGACCGGCTTGACGTCGGTCATCGAGACACGACGGCGTCGGGGAAGCAGTATTTCCAGGTCTCACCGGGCTCGATAGACCGGATCACCGGATGGCTCTCTCGTTCCCAATGCTTTCGTGCATGACGATTCTTGGAAGCGTCACAGCAGCCAACCCTGCCACAGGAGAGGCAAGCACGCAGATGGACCCAACTGTCCCCGAGCTCGACACACGCTTCGCAAACGTCGGACGTCGGTTCGACCGGAACCAGGTCCACGAAGTGCTCGCATGGCTCGTTCATCTCAGTTGTCTACCTCCCAGCCCGAAATTAGCGCGAAGCGGTGCTTTACCCGTTCTGACGCGCACGGTCGACCCTACCGGGTCGGTCCCTGCGTCCGGAAAATCGATCAGAGGTCAGACCGCGGCGAGGGCCTTGGTCAGGGCGCGGGCTACGAAGACCTTGGCCAGATGGCTCTTGTATTCCTCCGACCCGTAGAGGTCCTCGAGCACCGTGACTTCTTCGAGGGCGTGCTCGGCTGCGGCCTTGACCGCCTCGTCGGAACCGTCCGTGCCGACGATGGCGTTGGCCACTCCCAGGGCAAGCGACGGTTTAGTGCCCACGCCGGTCAGTCCAATCCGGGCGTCTTCCACTGTGCCGTTGCTCTTCTTGACCCAGGCTGCCGCGCCGGCGACGGCGTAGTCGCTGTGCCCGCCGCGTCTCCCCAGCTTGTCGTAGGCGGATGCCTCGCCCGGACCCAGCTTGGGGAGCTGAATTTCGACCAGGATCTCGTCCGGCTCGAGGGCAGAGGTCAGCGCATCGACACAGAACTCCGACGCCTGGATCTCTCTCGTGCCAGATGCCGATCGGGCGATCATCGTGCCACCCAGAGCGATCACCGCTGCCGGTTGATCGGCAGCGACATCGGAGTGGGCGAGCGACCCGCAGGTCGTGCCGCGGTTGCGCACCTGGACGTCGCCGGTGAGAAAAGCCGCGGTGGCCAGGGCGGCCCCGTGGGTGGCGATGAGCGGATTCGAGGCCGTGTCGGCATGACGGACCAGGGCGGGGACCGATATGTAGTCCCCCGCGTCGCTGACCTCGTCGAGACCCTGGATGCGCCCGATATCGACGACGACCGCAGGGGAGAAGAGCCGTGTCTTCATCAACGGTATGAGGCTCATCCCGCCCGCCATCACCTTCGAGCCCTCGCCCAACGCTCCTAACGCCTCGTCGAGTGAGGAGGGCGCCAAGTATTCGAACTGTCGCGGGTACATGTCAAGCCCTCGCTTCCTGCATCGCTTGCCAAACGCGCTTCGGTCTGACCGGCATGTCGACGTGTTTCACGCCCATCGGGGAGAGGGCGTCCACCACCGCGTTGACGATGGTGTGGGCCGAGCCGATCGTGCCGGCCTCACCCACCCCTTTCACCCCCATCGGGTTGACCGGGGTCGGCGTGACCGTGCGGCTGAGGTCGAAGGAGGGGAGATCGGCCGCTGTCGGCAGCAGGTAGTCGAGAAGCGAACCGGTGAGCATGTTGCCGCTCTCGTCATAGATCGCCTCTTCGAACATGGCCTGCCCGATTCCCTGAGCGATTCCTCCATGGATCTGTCCGCTGACGATCATCGGGTTGATCACGTGACCGCAGTCGTCGACGCCGTGGTATTCCAGGAGCTCGACGTTGCCCGTGTCCGGGTCCACCTCGACCAGGGCAAGATGCGTGCCGAATGGCCAGGTGGCGTTGCCCGGGCTGAACGATGTGTGCGCCTCGAGCCCGCTCTCGACGTCATCAGGGCTGGTGTGGGCCTGATATGCCGCCTTGGCTATTGCTGCCCAGTCCACTCTCTTGTCCGGTGACCCGGCCACATGTGCTCCGCCGTCGGCGAACACCATGTCTTCGGCCGACGCCTCGAGGAGATGGGCAGCGATCTTGGCCGCCTTCTCCTGGACCTTCTTCGTCGCCTCGAACGTGGCGGCCCCGTCGACGGCAATGGAGCGACTGCCAAAGGTGCCGATGCCCATCGGATGCTCGCGGGTGTCGCCGTGAAGCACGCTTATGTCATCCACGGGGATTCCCAGGCCATCGCCCACGATTTGGGCCCAAGTCGTCTCATGTCCTTGCCCCGTGGGCCCGGTGCCGATGACCACGGTCACCGTCGCATCCGGATTGACCCGGACCAGCCCCGATCCGTTGAACGATGCCGGGAGCCCATAGTTGGTCCAGGAGAAACCGATGTCGGCCAGGATCGCCGGACCGAACCCGCAGACCTCCACATAGGAGCCGACCCCGATTCCTACGAGTCGGCCCTCGGCTCGGGCCTCTTCCTGTCGTCTGCGCATCCCCTCGTAGTCGGCGGCGGCGATCAGCTTGTCGACAGCCGCCTCGTAATTGCCGGAGTCGAGGGCGAATCCGCAACCCATCGTGGCCGGGAACTCGTCAGGCTGCCAGAAGTTCTTCTTCCGCACCTCGAACGGGTCCATGCCGATCTCGTGGGCATATGCGTCGATGATCCGTTCCAGGTAATAGATCGCCTCCGGCCGGCCGGCCCCGCGATAGGCGTCCGTGGTCATTGTGTTGGTGACGACACACGCCACGGTCCACGAGATAGGCATCTTGTACTGGCCAGATCCGATCCACAGTCCTAGTAGCGGGATCGCCACGGTGAAGTTCTGGGTGTAGGCACCCATGTCGGCGAGGGCGTCGAGCTTGTATCCGAGGAACTCACCATCCTTGGTCCCAACCAGGGTGGCGGTTCCGACCCAGCCCCGACCATGGATGGTCGACCCGGCCGCCTCGCGCCGGGTCTCCGTCCACTTCACCGGTCGGCCCAGCTCCTTGGCAGCAAAAGCGACCAGGATCTCGTCGTTGTAGACGTTCAGCTTGGAGCCAAACCCACCACCGACTTCGGGCGCTATGACTCGCACTGCGGTGGTCCTCATCCCGAATGTGGTTGCGAGTGCTCCTCCCAGGGCATGAGGGACCTGAGTAGAGCTGAAGACGGTGAAGTGGCCGTAACCTTTGTTGTACTCGGCCATCACTGAGCGGGGCTCGATGGCGACAGGAATGAGACGCTGGTTCGTCATCTCCAAGCTGACCACCACCGCGTCTTCTCGTTCCATCGCGGCATCGACCTGTGGCGTCTGGTCCTCGAGACCAAGCGCCTCCCAATAGCCGTGATAGGTCCAAGTGTGAAGGATGTTCGAGTCGAGCTCGTCGTGGATCTTCACCTCATCTGACGCCGCCTTCTTCAGGTCGATGACGGCGGGAAGGACGTCGTAATCCACGTCGATGGCATCGGCGGCGTCCTGCGCCGCATAGCGGTCTGCGGCGACGACCATGGCCACTGCCTCACCGACATGGTTGACCTCACCCGCAGCGAGCAGGGGACGGAGCTTCCCGATTGGTACCTGCGCCACCAATGGGCCGAGATGAGCGACGTCGTCATGGGTGTAGACGGCGACAACGCCGGGCATCTTCTTGGCCGCCTCGGTGTCGAGTGAGGTGATCTTCCCTCGGGCGACGGGCGACCTGACGAAAGCAACGTGAAGCATGCCCGTGCGAGTCAGATCGTCGACATACTCTCCGTATCCCTGGATGAGGGCCGGGTCCTCGCGCCGGCGCACCGCCCCTCCCATGACACTGGTAGTAGCCATCAGCGAGCCTCCTCCCAATCCGGAGCCGCCGGCTCCTCACCGCGCATCTTGGCCCCGGCGTACTCCACCGCACGAACGATGTTGTGATAGCCGGTGCAGCGACACAGATTCCCCTCGATCCCATGACGTATCTCGTCCTCCGACGGGTTGGAGTTGTCGGCGAGCAGAGCCGCTGCCGACATGATCATTCCGGGTGTGCAGTATCCGCACTGGAGGCCGTGACGCTCCCAAAATCCCTCTTGAACCGGATGAAGCTCGCCGTTGCTGGCGAGCCCCTCGATCGTCATGATGTCGGCCCCTTCGGCCTGAACGGCGAAGATGGTGCATGACTTCACCGCTTTGCCGTCGAGATGCACGGTACAGGCGCCGCAGTAGCCGGTCTCACAACCGACGTGAGTCCCGGTCAGGTTGAGATCCTCACGAATGAAATGGACCAAGAGCGTTCTCGGCTCTACCTCCTCCGACACCGATCGCCCGTTGACGGTCATCGACACATTCATGGAGGGCCCCTTTCAGCCGAGACGCCGGAACAGTTCGAAACATATCAAATGGTCGAAGGCTCGTGTCGGGGAAACCGGACACTGGGTCAGTCCATCGCCATAGTGCTCGCCGATTCCGGTATGAAATACCTGAGCACTGATCTTTGGACCTGACGCGACCGAAGAGCCATAGCCCTTGAGTCGGACGCATCGGCTCAGAGAGAGGAGCCGAGGGCGAGGATGTTGCCCTCCGAGTCCTTGAACCAAGAAGTCTTCTCCCCGTCGGGCGAAACGAGCACGCCATCCACGGTCCGGAATTCGTCGCCAAAGTCGTATTCCTCGAAGACGACACCACGGGAGAGGAGCTCAGACCGGGCTGCGTCGAAATCGGCCACAACGAGACGGGCGTAGGTTGCCTTGTTCGTGCCGGCGTTGTCCGACGGGTAGATCCCGAACGCGGCCGTTCCAGTGTCGTAGAACAGCTCGTCACCGTCTTCCACTGGCTCGAGGCCCAGCTTCTCCGAGTACCACGCTCGCGCTCGGGCGAGGTCCGAGGCAGGCAGCTGCGGATACATCCTGAATTCCATGGACATCTCCTTTCAGGCGACCGTACCGCACTCCTCGATGGTCCGGGAATTTGCAGATGGCCGACGCACGAGTGTCTAAGTCTTAGGTAGTGAAGGAATCCCGCTGCGGTGAAACCACTCTTGCGGTCGCATCGGGCGACGAGCTCACGCCTCGTTCGCACAGATCACGTATGTAGTCGGTCGCGTCGTCACGTCGAAGCCGGTGAACGAAATCGTGCCGGCCTCGAAGGAGGCGGTAGCGTCCGCGGGTCTTCTCCACCAACCTGATCCGACCACGGGGCCGTGGCAACTGAGTCGTCAGGCTCTAGCTCGAGGGTAAGGAAGGACACCCCTGTGTCAATCAGGCCGCCTCGCGGGCCTCAGGTTTCCAGCCGTTCGACCTGAGTCGGTTGTTCGTCTCCTCCAGTTGGGCGAGGTTTCGTACCGGTTCAGGCGGTCTCACGGTTACGCGGCGCTGAGGGCTGATCGCGCCTACTCCGACTCTCCCTGGAGCCTGAGACTGCAGGAAGTGTCCGAGCCGCCCGGTATCCTTCGCACTGCGGGCCCGTAGCTCAATCCGGTCAGAGCAGCGGACTCATAATCCGTTGGTTGCAGGTTCAAGTCCTGCCGGGCCCACAAAAACCTACCAGGGAAGACGGCCAGAAACGGCCTCTGACCAGGAGAAACCCCCTTCCTGATCCTATCTCCCGTAGTCTTTCCTCATTTCGCGCTCTCGTGCTACATTTCACGTGTGCCGCGCACCATACGCGCACCGGAGAACAGGCGGACAGAAGGACGGAACGATGGGTACAGCCACGTAGAGAAGACGGCCGAAGCCGTGGCGCGCCCGGTACAGGGACGGAAGGTCATCACCATTCCCAGGCGTTCAGTCGCAAGGTCGACGCCGAGAAATGGCTGCAGGTCGAGGAGTCGAAGCCGACCGGGGGGAATGGGTAGACCCGACCGCGGGGGCGGTCACCTTCGGCGAATGGTCCGACGTTGGCTCTCGGGGCTGCACAGGATCAAGCCGAAGACGCTCGCCGGCTATGAGTCGCTCTTCGCTCCCGGGTACTCCCCGCCTTCGCCGGGGTCGAGCTGGCCGGATCTCCACCCCCGCGGTGGGGAGTGGTCGCCGCGATGATCGAGGAGGGCCTGTACCGGCTCGGGTACGTCAGGCCCGTCAGGTACTTTCACGCTGCGCTCGAGGTGGCCGTCGACGACGGGCTGATCGCCCGGAACCCTGCGACCGGGTGAAGCCTCCGACGGTGCGGAAACGCCGTCAATTGTTCCTCACCGCCGTCCAGGTCTCGAAACTCGCCGAAGCCGCTGAGAGCCGCCAGGAGGGCGCTGGGAGCGCTCGTTTTGCTCCTGGCCTACTCCGGGCTGCGCTGGGGCGAAGCTGTGGCGCTCCGACTGGGAGAGCGTGGACACCACGCGGCGCCGGGTCGAGGTCCGAGAGCTCGGCGACCGAGATCGCCGGTCGCTTGGATGGGGGACCCCGAAGACCCACGAGGTACGGACCGTGATCGCTCCCCGGTTCGTGATCGACGCTCTCGGGGATCCGCTGGCGCCGGGTCGTGTGTTCACCGCGTCCGCAGGGTGGGCCGCTCCGCACTCCAACTTCCACCCAGTCTGGCTCCCCGCGGTGGAAACCGCCGAGGGCGTCCCGAGGGGCTCCTGATCCACGACCTGCGAGACACCGCGGCTCGCTGGCCATCTCCGCGGGCGCCTCGATCAAAGCCGTACAGCGGATGCTCGGCCATGCTTCAGCGGCGATGACCTCGACACCTACGGGTCGCTGTTCGAGGAAGACCTCGAGACCTCGCCGACCGGATGGAGCAACGCTACGGCCCGAACCGAAACGACACTGTCCGACCAGGAGAACCCTCCCGGCTTCTCTCTCCTTGTCTTTCGTCATCCGCGATGACCCCCAGCAAGACCGGAGCCTCTGTATTGAGGGCGATGCCCGGAATGGGAGCAAGCGCGGACCTGGGGTTGGATCATGCGAACCGTCGAGTTGACGGGTAACTGGGTCACGGCACCGGGGATGCTCCGCCTGGGAGCGTGGGTAGGCGCGGCTGGCTTTCGACAATGCAGCCGAGACCTCATTGGTTGCTGAAGATCAGGCCGTGTGGGGTTCGCTGATTTCCTCGAAGTCCTCGAGATAATCTGGATCGATCTTGAGCAAGGCTTCGATTTCGGGCACAAAGAACCAGTGGAATCTGAGGGCGCCTCCCGGGTCGAAACCGCCATCATCGGGGACGGACCACACTTGCATGAGCCCAAGGTAGCGGCCCTCAAACTGACCATCCAGCGTCTTGTAGCTGAATCGATACCAACGGTCATGTACTAAATCGCTCATGGGGCAACGGTACGCCATCGGGAATGTGTCAGATTCGTAGGCGGGACGATTGCGGCTTTCTTGCAGTGTCCGATGGACGTCCACGTCGAGCGAGATATGCCCCGGGCTCACCAAACGGCACGATTCCAGTTACCCCTGTCATCAGCTCTCAGAGCGATAGGGCAACCACCGCACAGCAGATGGCGATTACGAGGGACACGAAACCCCATCGGCGTTCTCGCTTCGAACGGGAAGCGAAGTTGGCGAGAGCGGCCATGACGAAGACGCCGGTCAATACCCACATGCCGACTTTTCCCCTTCCGGGGACCCAGTTGGCGTCCACGACGCCCGCGGTGGCGAGCACGAAGATTATGAGCGCCGGGTAGACGACGATTCCCACGATGCCGCTGGCGACTCGCAGCCTCGTCGGGAGAACACCCTCGTGCCATCCGCCCCACGCGGCATAACGGGCGGGTGCGCCCAGGGTCAAGGCGATGTGGAACACGGCGTGCACACCCATCAGCACCGCGGCCAAAATTGCTGCAGTCTCCATCAGTCGACGCTAGTCACCAGATAGCGCCCAAAATGGCCCTTGCGAGCTGACGGCGTGATGGTCTCGGTCTGTCCGGCCCACCTCCCTATCCTCGCGAGGCGTGCCGGGCCAGTCCTGGCTCATCAGAACTGACCACGGAGACAAGAGATGTCGATACGCCTCTTCTACGACCAGTGGCCGCAATACAACAAGCGTCTCACCGACGTCGTCGCACGCATGTCCGTCGGGCCGCTCGCACTGCGCCCCGACGCCACGCGAGCCCCGGTGTGGGCGATCGTCGGTCACATCGCCGGCGTGCGGGTCTACTGGCTGTGCGGCGTCATCGGCGAGTCCGGCGCAGAGACGACGCCATTCGCCGATCCGGGTGGGCCCGGATGGGAGGACGACGAAGACAAGCCACGGGACGCGGCTGAGCTGGTGCAGGCACTCGAGACGACCTGGAGGATCGTGGAGGGATGTCTGGAGCGATGGACCCCGGAGATGCTGGGCGATACGTTCGAACGAACCAAGAACGGAAGCGCCAGGCGCACTCACGAACCTCGATTCTGCAGCGACTCTTCAGTCACGATGCGTATCACTGCGGCGAGCTCTCACAGACCTTGGGGATCGCGGGCTTCCTCAAGTAGACCTCTGGGGCCCGGACGGGCTGGTGCGTGAGCCCGGCCAGTTCGGATAGCCGTGGTCGCTACGACGGCCGTTCGACGTGGTCCGCGAAGCCTGGGTGTGAGGACTGATCGACAAGATCCCCATGAATCGGCCGCGTCTGATGTTGCAGCCGGCCTTCTGACCGAACATGACCTCTCCACGCCAAGAGCGCAGTTAGCCTGATCGACGATGACCACTCCGACGACGGCCACATGGCCCGCGGGCCGTGTCCTGGCGCTGATCGGCCTCGTCCTCTATCTCGGGACCGGGATATTTCCCTATCTGGCGTCCGGCCTGGTCGCACCCCTGTGGGGGATCGCCGTCCTCTACGCAGGTTGGCTGCTGGGTCTGTGGCTTGCCATCCGACTCTTTCGAGGCAGGTCGGCGTGGGCGTTGGCGATGCCGGTTGCCTCGGTCGCCTTCTGGTGGGTGGTGATCACGCTCGGTGAGTCGGTCTTTGGCTGGACCGCTTAGCGATATCCAGGCCGTGTCGTCTTCCCAGGCCTGGTGGCGCAATGCGGTCGTCTACCAGGTGTATCTGCGTTCCTTCGCCGACGGGAACGGCGACGGGACGGGCGACATCGCCGGACTCCGATCGCGGCTTCCCTATATCAGTTCCTTGGGGGTCGACGCCCTCTGGATCAACCCCTGGTACGTGTCGCCGCTGAACGACGGCGGATACGACGTCGCCGACTACCGGAGAATCGACCCCCGGTTTGGCACCCTCGACGAGGCGATCGAGTTGATCGAGGAGGCGAACCGTCTCGGGCTTCGGGTCCTCCTCGATTTGGTCCCCAATCACACCTCCTCCGAGCACGCCTGGTTCCGGGAGGCCCTCGCCGCGGGGCCGGGCAGCCCGTCCCGTGCCCGCTATCACTTCCGTCCCGGCCGCGGCCCGGACGGTGCTGAGCCGCCGACCGACTGGACCAGTATCTTCGGCGGGCTCGACCTGGACCAGGGCGCCGACGGTGAGTGGTACCTGCATCTGTTCGACCCCACCCAGCCCGACCTCAACTGGGCCAATCCCGAGGTCAGTGCCGAGTTCGAGGAGATCTCAGGTTCTGGCTGGATCGGGGTGCAGCCGGCTTCCGAGTCGACGTGGCCAATGGCATGGTGAAGGACCCGATCTACCCCGACATGGGAGGTCACAGATGAAGGCCGTCCCCGGCGTGGTGTCCCCGCTCCGTACTCGGATCTGGACCTGCTCCACGAAATCGTCCGTGACTGGCGAAAGGTCGTCGATGAGCAAAGCGGCGGCATCCTCGTTGCCGAGGCCTGGGTCGAGGGCTGGGAGAGGCTGGCCAACTATCTGCGCCAAGACGAGTACCACCAGGCGTTCGAGTTCGATTTCATGCAGGCGCCATGGGATGCCGGGACGATGCGGAAGGCATCGTCGACGCCGCCTTGATCGGTTCGTCCGGTGTGGGCTCGGTGCCCACCTGGGTGCTGTCCAACCACGACATCGTCCGTCAAGTGACTCGTTATGCCTTGCCCCAGGACCTCGATGCCAGGGACTGGCTGCTCGATGGCGATCGATCGCTCCTCGATTTCGAGATGCGGCCTCCGCCGGGCCAGGGCGGCAGCCCTGCTCATGCTCGGTCTGCCCGGGTCGGCGTATCTCTACCAAGGAGAGGAGCTGGGCCTGCCCGAAGTCGACGATCTCCCCCTGTCGGCGTTGGAGGACCCGACCTGGGCGCGATCCGGGCACACCCGCAAGGGCCGTGACGGTTGTCGTGTCCCGCTCCCATGGGAAGTATCGGGCCAATCGCTGGGATTCGGGACGGATGGGACCTGGCTGCCCCAACCTGCAGACTGGGGATCGGTGTCGGTGGAGTGCCCAGGACGGTGTCCCGGGGTCGACGCTCGAGCTGTATCGAGACGCCATTCGGTTACGCACCGAGCACATGCGCAAGCAGCGAGAGCCTTTGAATGGGTCGAATCCACCGACGATCTCCTCGTCTTCGACCGAGAGCTACTACGGGTGATGGTGAATTTCGGAGCCGACCCGCTCCCGTTGCCGGACGGTGAGATCCTGGTTTCCAGCGATGAGATCGAGGGGCATCTTCCGCCCGATACCTCGGTCTGGCTACGGACCTAGCAACGACTTGGGGCCGGGCGCGCAGCCCGGCCCCAAGCGGTCACGTGTCGGTTCAGGTGGTGGCGTCCCATGTGGCGGTCAGGCCACGAAGGGTCGCCGTTGCATCGGGAGAGGTGTCGACCGTCTCCGCGGCGCAGAGGACGTATGTCGTTGCTCCCGTGGCGACATCCGAAGCGGTCACCGCGACCGTGGCGGATTCTGCCGCGTCGGAGCTCCAGCCGCCTGCCCCGACCTGGGTGCCGGTGCAGCTGTCTCGGGCCACGATCACCTGATATGAGCCCGCTGTGTCCGGTTTGGACAGGGTCACGTGCCCGTTGAGGGTGACGTTGGCCTCGGCAGTGGCAGTCGCCTCCAGTGTGAGAAGCTCGACATAGGTCGTGCCGCTCACCGTGACCGTGTCTGCCGGGTCCGTCACACCGATCCCGGCGCTTCCGTCGGTCTGGGCCAGACGACGCATGAACGCCGCCATCTGCTGACGGGACACATTGTCCTCGGGGCAGTACTGGGTGTTGGCCGGCGGGTTACAGCCGATCGTGATCCCATTCTCCTGCATCCACGCGATCGACTCGTGGAACTGGTTCGAGTCGGGCACGTCGTCGAAGGAGTGGGCGGCGATCACGGCAACCGGCACCGCGATGATCAGCGCCAACGTGGCGCCGATTGTGGTCACACGACGACGGGCGCGACCTGAATGAGTATCGGACATGGTGTTTCCTTCCTCTCTTCGGGGGTCGGGCCTTCCTGGACCTCTTCGACCCTGGTCATCGCGCCGCATACCACCCCCTCTCCATCCTGAAACACGGTGACAGTCGGTAACCTCGGCGGGATGATCGAGTTCAGACAGCGGATCGGCAGCGAGTGGGTGGATGCACTCGGTGGGGGGACCTGGGATCTGGTCAATCCGGCCACCGAGGACGTAATTGGGCAAATCCCATTTGGAGATGGGGAGGACGCCAGCGCCGCGATCGATGCCGCTGCAGGGGCGTTTCCGGCTTGGTCAGGCCTGACCGCATACGACCGCGGAGCGATTCTGGAGAAGGCGGCGGCCGTCGTCGAGTCCCATCTGGATGAGTTCGCCCGCATCACCACCGAAGAGTCCGGCAAACCGCTTGCTCAGTCGAAGGGAGAGTGGCTGACCGCCCCCAACCAGTTCCGCTGGGCAGCCGGCGAAGCGCAGCGCCTCTACGGGCGCTGGATTCCCTCCCGCATAGCCAACCGAAGGATCGATGTCACCTACCAGCCCTTGGGGGTGGTGGGGGTCATCACGGCATGGAATTTCCCTGTCTACAACCAGACCAGAGCGATCTCGTCGGCACTGGCGGCCGGATGCACCGTCGTCAGCCGTCCTTCGGAGTTCACACCTCGTTCGGCGATGTTGGTGGCCCATGCTCTGACCGAGGCCGGGCTCCCCGAAGGGGTCCTCAACGTCATCAACGGCGACCCTGAGGGAATGGGCCAGGTCATGCTCGACGACAAGCGTCTGAAGAAGATCCAGTTCACCGGATCGACCAGGGTCGGGCGATTGCTCATGGACGGAGCATCGAGGACCGTTACCCGACTCTCGCTGGAGCTCGGAGGTAACGCTCCGGTGCTGGTCTTTCCCGACGCAGGCGACATCGCGGCGGTGGCACGGAGTGCGATGCGGACCAAGGTCCGCAACAACGGCCAGGTTTGTATCGCTCCCCAGCGGTTCTACGTCCACGACTCGGTTGTCGACGAGTTCAACGAAAGCGCCGTTGCCACGGCTGAACAGCAAGTAGTGGGCAACGGTCTGGACCCGGAGACCACTGTCGGCCCTCTGATCAATGCCAGGCAGCGGGACCGGGTGGTCGATCTGGTCTCGGCCAGCGTCGACCAGGGTGCCAGGGTGCTCACCGGAGGCGACCGCCCGGATCACGACGGCTATTTCTATCAGCCCACAGTGCTCACCGACGTCAAGCCCGGGGTCCCGGTGCACGAGGAGGAGATCTTCGGTCCGGTCATGCCGGTGATCCCGTTCGACGACGTCGATGATGCCATAGCCGTGGCCAACGCCACCGACTACGGCCTGGCGGCCTACGTCTACACCCGTGACCTGGCCACGGCTTTCAAAGTGAGCGAAGCGCTCGAGTTCGGGATGATCGGCATCAACGACTGGCACCCCAGCACCCCGGAGGCCCCGTTCGGAGGCGTGAAGCAGTCGGGTCTGGGCCGGGAGTCGGGGCTGGAAGGCATCCACGAGTATGTGGAGCCCAAGACCAGGTACTTCGGCAACCTCGGCTGATTCTCATACTGAGTGTGGTTTGCCGCAGATAGCACCCATGAGTCGTTAACCTGGCGAAGCCGCACCGACCGGGAGGCCAGCGTCTACACGCTCCACGGTGATCAACGGCAGTATTTCTCATCCGGTCAGACCGCCTCTTCTGCCGATCTCGCGCCGATCCGTTCCCGGATCGCATCGAGGGAGATCGCAAACTGACCACAGCCCCGGGACACGGGGCGGAGAGATCATCCAATGTCTTCCTTTGCCGAACTCGGCTTGCCCGAGTCTTTCGCCGAGACGCTCGATCGTCGCGGCATCACCAGCCCGTTTCCCATCCAGGCGATGACCATCCCCGATGTCCTCGCCGGGCATGACATCGCGGGTCGTGCTCCGACCGGGTCGGGCAAGACCCTTGCGTTCGGGCTCCCCGCGCTGGCCCGGCTCGGACGTGGCAGGAGCCGCCGCCCCCGCGGACTGATCCTGTCACCCACGAGAGAGCTGGCCGAGCAGATCCTCACCGAGCTCCAACCGTTCGCCAAAGCAGTCGGACGGTCCATGCTTGCCGTGTACGGCGGTGTCTCCTACGGGCCGCAACGCTCCCGTCTCCAACAGGGGATCGACCTGCTGGTCGCCTGCCCCGGGCGTCTGGAGGACCTCATGGCTCAGGGAGTCGTGAACCTGGGCGATGTGGATCTCGTCATCGTCGACGAGGCGGATCGGATGGCGGACATGGGATTTCTGCCCGCGGTCAAACGCATCCTCGACCTGACCGCACCCGCCCGCCAGACGATCCTCTTCTCGGCGACTCTCGACGGAGACGTCGCCGCTCTCACCCAGCGCTACCAGCGCGACCCGGTGCGGCACGAGTCCGAGCTACAGGATGACGATGCCGGGAACGCCGAGCACCATTTCTGGAAGGTGGACCGGGCGGATCGCACCGCGCATGTGGCCAGGGTCGTCTCTTCCGCCAGTCCATCGATCGTGTTCACCAGAACCCGGCACGGGGCCGATAGGCTGGCCAAGCAGTTGGCCGGCGCCGGGGTCACCGCAGTCGCGCTCCACGGTGGGCGATCACAGCAACAGCGGAACCCGGGCTCTGAAGGACTTCTCCAGCGGCCGGAGCCAGGCTCTCGTTGCCACTGACGTGGCGGCCCGAGGCATTCACGTAGACGGAGTCGCCAGTGTGATCCACTTCGATCCGCCGGAGGACGAAAAGGCTTATGTGCACCGTTCGGGCCGGACCGCACGTGCCGGGGCCGGCGGCATGGTGGTCTCCCTGGTCGACGGGAGCCAGGTGAAGAACGCCGAGAGGTTGCGGCGGTCCCTGGGCCTCGACTCCCCGATGGTCACCGGACCCGCCCCTCGCACACTCAAGGAACGAGTCCCCTCCCCATCGAGACCAGAGCATTCACGCCCCTCGGGCGAGAGCGAGTCGATCTACGTGGGCAACCTGCCGTTCAGCGTCACCGGGGAGGAGCTGGAACGGATCTTTGCCAGACACGGGAGCGTCCACTCGGCGACGGTCGTCACCCATCGGGACTCCAGGAAGTCACGTGGATTCGGCTTCGTGGAGATGACTCCCAAGGCCTCGAACGCCGCGATTGTGGCCCTCGATGGCATCGAGCGTCGCCGGACGTCGGTTGAAGGTGAGGTCAGCTAGACCCGGAGTCGCCCACCCCTAACCTGCCTCCGGTGATCGAGGCTGCGGCGGTACCGCGCTGGAAGTTCGTCCTGATCGGCCTCGCCGCAGGTCTCCTTTCGGGAGGATTTGGGATCGGCGGGGGCATCGTCATGGTCCCTCTGCTGGTGGCGGTCGGCCTGGACCGTCATCGCGCCCACGCGACATCCCTCGCCAGCATCCTCCCGATAGCGGCCGCAGGCGCGGTCACTTTTGCGCTCTCCGGCGAGGTGAATCTGGGTTTCGGCGTGCTCGTTGGAGTCGGCGGAATCATCGGTTCGATCCTGGGTGCCTCCTTGATGAATCGCCTCAGCACCAGGTCACTGAGCATCTTCTTCGGCCTGGTGTTGCTCGCTGCCGGAATCCGCATGATCTTCAGTACCGACCCGCTGCCTATGGCAGGTGGATTCACCGACTTCACGCTGGGGCTGATCGCGGTGGGGATCGGTCTCCTCTCCGGGTTCCTGGCCGGCGTGGCCGGAGTCGGAGGCGGAATCGTCATCGTCCCGGCAACGGTGCTGTTGCTCGGGTTCACCCAGCACGAGGCGCAAGGCACGTCGCTGCTGGCCATCATCCTCACTTCGATCGCCGCCACGATCATCAACCGAAAGAACCGCCGCGTGCGCCTAAGGGAAGCCGTCATCGTGGGAGCGGGTGGGGTCGTTGGCGCGGTCCTCGCCTCAGTCGCTGCCCTCGGTGTCGACGGCAGGGTCCTGTCCGCCCTCTTCGGGGTGTTGGCGGTCCTGGTCGCTGTCCGCACTCTGTATCAGGCCTACACCACAGAGCCGCAACCGGTTTAATCGATGGTCACGCCGTGTCGGCGCAACTCCTCGATCGCCCGTTGACCGTCGCCTGGCTCGAGGTCCACCGACGCACTGGCATCCGGTATCACCGACGTTTCGTAGTTCTTCGCGGCATCGAGAGCGGTCTCCTTGACGCACCAGTCGAGAGCCAGGCCGACAACCACCACCCGCTGGCAGCCACGCTCATCGAGCATCCCGCGCAGAGCCGTTGGAGTCTCCGCACCGGTCACCGGATCGCGCATCGTGAACCCTGAGTAACCGTCTTCGCCGTTGGCGCCGTTCTGGACGATCGGACCCGACACCTCGAGTCCGGGGTGGAACTCCGCCCCCCATGTGCCCTGGACGCAATGCACCGGCCAGATGCCCCCGTCCTTCTCGAAGTGCGGGGTCGACTCTGGGTGCCAGTCCAGGGTGTAGACCACGAACGCCCCAGCGGACAGTGCCCGCATCACCTCGATGTTGACTCGCGGGACGACAGCGTCTCCGCCCTGGACGAAGAGGCTCCCGTTAGGGTCGGCGAAGTCGTTCTGGACGTCGACCACGACGAGAGCGGTGCTCGAGTCATAGCTGATCACGGTCGGCAGGCTACAAGCGGGCAATAGGCTTGGGCCATGGGAATCTCCCGGGGCGCCCTACTGACCGATCAATACCAGTTGACGATGGCCCAGCTGTACTTCGAGCACGGGCTCCACGAACGCGACGCCCGGTTCGAGCACTTCTTCCGGCGTTATCCCGACTACGGCGAACACGAGGCGGGTTACGCCATCAATGCCGGCTGGGGCTGGCTGGGGAGGTGGGCCGACCGTGCCCGCTTTGGCGCCGAGGAGCGGGATGCGCTTCGGGCACACCGGGTCGAGGGCCATCGGATCTTCTCCGACGATTTCATCGAGTGGTTGGGCGGGGTGAGCTGGGATGCCTTGCGCTACGAGGCGATGCCCGAAGGGAGGGTGGCCCACGCCAACGTGCCCATCACGGTCGTCGAAGGACCGCTCGGCATGGCCCAGATCCTGGAGACTTCGCTGCTCAATCATCTCAACTTTCACACTCTCGTCGCCACCAAGGCGTCGAGGGTGGTCGAGGCGACAAGGGGTGGTGCCGTCCTCGAGTTCGGCTTGCGCCGGGCCCCAGATGAGGGAGGCATCGCGGCCACCAGGGCTGCCTTGATCGGGGGAGTGAACGCATCTTCCAACGTCGGAATCTCCCACGAGATGGGGGTAATGCCGCAGGGGACCCACGCCCATTCGATGGTGCAGGTCTTCGTGGCGTTGGGCGAAGGAGAGCTGGGGGCATTCCGCGCCTATGCCGACATGTACCCCGATGAGTGCATTCTGCTCGTCGACACCATCGACACTCTGGAGTCGGGAATCCCGAATGCGATCACAGTCTTCGAGGAGATGAGGGGCAGAGGTCACAGCCCGATCGGTATCCGGCTCGACTCGGGTGACCTCGCTCATTTGTCGGTTCTGGCGTCGCAGATGCTGGACAGGGCCGGATTCGACGAGGTTCGCATCGTCCTTTCCAGCGGTCTCGACGAGCTGACCATCTACCAGATCCTCACCCAGATCGCAGATGAAGCTCCTCGCTATGGGGCCGATCCCGACCGTGTGATCCGTCGTCTTCTCTACGGGGTGGGGACCAAGATGGCAACCTCAGACGGCCGGCCCTACCTCGACGGTGTCTACAAGCTGGTCGCCATCTCCGACCGGGACGAATGGCGACCGGCGATCAAAGTGTCGGACACCCCTGCCAAGATCATGAATCCCGGGCGCAAACGGGTCCATCGTCTCTACGACCAACGTGGGCTCGCCACCGTGGACCTCATGGCGTTGGCCGACGAGACCCTTGCTTTCCCACTCGAGATTCGTCATCATCGCGAGAGCGGGATCGGCCGGACCCTCGATGAGTCGAGTGTCTCTGCGACTGAGGAGCTACTGGAGTCGAGTACCCCTCGCGGCACCCTCCGATGACCCTGCCGTCGTGGCCGAGGCGAGAAAGCGCCGGGTGTCGGACCTCGAACGTCTCGACCCGGGGGTGAAGCGTCTGGTCAACCCGCACGTATATCACGTATCAGTGACCAGACGCCTTGCCGATCTAAAGACCCGGCTCATCGAAGAGACCCTCTAGCCGATTCCGTCTCCCGGACCCGAGACGGGCACTGGGGTGGATTCCTCATCCTCGCCCGAGCGGGTGAGGAACACCGGGACCAGGACCGCAAGACCGACAGCGAGGAGGAGAACCGGCCAGAACCAGGCTCCGAGGGAGGTGACGGCATCGATCAAGTCGACCGGGGTCTGAGGCACGAGGAAGACGAGCCCGACAAGGGCCACGACCAGCCCGGAGATGAAGGAGATGGCGTCGAATCTGTGTGATTTCATGGTTCAAGTTCCTTTCTGGTTCAACGTCCGACGATCTGGATATCGATGTTGCCCAGATCGACCGTCGCATCGAGAACCACCGTCCCTCGGGGTCCCGGGTTGTCGAATTGCAGGGTCGGGCCGCCCAGCCCTGCCGACTCCCGGCCGAACGCCCCAACATGGCCGACGTCGACCGACGCTTCGCCTTCGAGCCCGACTCCCGGTGGTATCCAGATCACGATGTCGCCGGCGTCGACGCGGGCCTCGAGATCGATGGTCTCACCGTCCCACGGCAGATCGGTCAGGTCGATGACCAGGTTGCCGACGTCGAGGGCGTAGCTGTCCTCGAGCTCGGCGAAGGTGTCCGGGGAAACCGTTCGTTCGAACTCTTCGGAGTTCCACTCGTATTCGAACACCGGGGAGAAGAGCAACGTCGGCACCAGCAGGGCGCCGATCAGGATCAGCCACCTGGCCCTGCCCACGAAGCCACCGACGAGGAGACCCAATCCGATGACGACCGTCGCTAGCGCGATGTAGTGCCGCGGCTGGGGCTCGATGAGGAGTCCCGGGATGTTGTCCAGGATGGCGAGCACGCCGAGGCTGACCAGCATGACGCCGATCGTGATACGCCCCAGATAGGAGGTCTCCTTGGGCTTGGGCGGAGGCGGGGGCAGGACGGGAGGAGTGGGCGTAGGCGTGGGAGGGGTGCCACCGCCGGCGTCGCCGGGCCCGGATGGTGCTACGGGCTCAACCGTGGCGGTCACAGGTGCCTCAGTCGTTGTCATTTGTTGAACTCCCTCCTGTTCGTTACTTCCTTCTTCGCTTCTCACCAGGCGCGGGAGATCGCCCGTGTAGAGGAGGACACCCACCACCAGCAGTCCAACCGACCAAACGATGCCGGTGGAGAGGAAGGTGAAGTTGTCGAGAAGGATGAGGATGGCCAGAAAGACCAGACCTATGCCGAGCCAGGATCTGGTCGTCGATGCGCCCGAGAAGATCCGTTGGGCCGGCGTGTCGACCTCGTCATCCGAGCGGATCGAGAAACCATCCGGCCGCGTAGAGGGCGACGCCGAGGCCGCCAGCAAAGGTGAGCAGGACGAAGATCACCCGGATCAGCAGCACCGGCAGGTCGTAGCGGTTGGCGAACCCCTGGGCGACTCCGGCAACGATCCGGCCCTCACGGGGCCGGACGAGTTCCCGGGTGATCACGGGCGCCTCAGGGACATTGGTTGTGTTGGTCTGTTCCATTCCCCCGATTCGACCGTTTGTGCCCCGGATCTTCAATCGGGGACGACCCTGAGAAATCCCCGAGGTTCTCGGGGATGTCCCTTATTGAGGTTGAGGCCCGCCGCCGCGATCATTTCATCGTGACTCAAATCGGGCAGCTCCGTTTCCGGCGCCGTGGCGGCGATCGCATCGTGGCCGGCGTTGCCGGGGGATTGGCCGACACCCTTGGAGTCAGCGATGCCTTCGTGCGCGCGGCCTTCGTCACACTCAGCATGGTCTGGGGGCTCGGGGTGCTCGTCTACCTGGCGTTGTGGCTCATGGCGCTAGACCGGGTCGAGGACACCCACCCCGAACCGGTGGCCACGCACCAGGCGGTCGGTCTGGGCCTGGCCTTTGGCGGTGTCATGCTCTTCCTCGGAGCGCTGGGATGGTGGCCGTCGAACGCCCTGGTCCTCACCGTGGGTGCTCTCGCCTTCGGCACGGCCGCCTTGACCGATCGGAATATGCCGGGTCCCCTTGCCGCCCTGGTGGACCCGAGCGTCGATCGACCCGGACGTCTCCGCATGCTGTTCGGGGTGGCGCTCCTGATCGGGGGGCTTGCCGTGTTCGCGTCGAGCGTCGGTCCCATCTCCGGGATCGGGCCGGTGGTCCTCGCCGTAGCGCTGACCGGGTTCGGGATCCTGGTGGCTTTCGGGCCGTGGGTCGCCCGTCTCGCCAGTGATCTCGGCACCGAGCGGCGAGAGCGCATCCGTCAGGAGGAGCGCGCCGAGATGGCGGCCCATCTCCACGACTCGGTGCTGCAGACCCTGGCATTGATCCAGCGCAGCGACGACCCGGCCCGGATGTCCATGCTGGCTCGTCATCAGGAATCCGAGCTACGAGACTGGCTCTACGGGAATGTGCCCTTGGATGGCTCCGATCTCCTCTCCACCGCCCTGAGAGCGTCTGCTCGGAGGATCGAGGCCGATCATCAGGTGCCCATCGATGTCGTTGTCGTCGGAGACCATCCGTTGAACGAGGACACACGGGCCCTCCTCGGCGCTGCCAACGAGGCGATGGTCAACGCTGCCAAGCATTCTGGAGCCGAGCGCATCTCCCTCTACTTCGAGGCCGAGGACAATGAGCTCATCGTGTATGTGACCGACCAGGGCAAGGGCTTCGAGCCCACCAGTGTCGCCGGCGATCGGCGTGGCATCGCAGAGTCGATCAAGGCGCGGGTGGAACGGGCCGGGGGAGCGGCCGGCATCGAGAGCGAGCCGGGTGAAGGCACCGAGGTGGTGCTCAGGATGCCGGTGGCCGCAGGATGAGGGTGAAGGTCTACCTGGTCGACGATCATCGGCTATTTCTGGCCGGGGTGAGGGCAGAGCTCTCCGAGGAGTTCGCGATCGTGGGCTCCGCCTACGACGTCGACACGGCGATCGAAGAGATCCGGGGACTCGAGCCCGATGTCGTCCTGATCGATGTCCATATGCCCGACGGCGGGGGGATCGTGGTGGTCGAGGGCGTGGGGGAGACGAATCCGGAGGTGAAGTTTCTCGCTCTCTCGGTGTCCGATCAGGCCGAAGACGTGATCGGGATGATCAGGGCGGGTGCCCGGGGTTACGTGACCAAGACCATCGAGCCCGAGGACCTGGCGGACGCGGTGCGTCGGATCGATGCCGGGGACGCCGTCTTCTCGCCACGTCTCGCCGGGTTCGTTCTCGACGCCTTTGCCGGTGTTATGCCCACCGAGGACGATCCCGAGCTCGACCAGCTCACCACGAGGGAGAAGGATGTCCTCCGTTTGATCGCCAGGGGGTTCGCCTACAAGCAGGTGGCCCGGAAGCTCAACATCTCGATCAAGACGGTGGAAACTCATGTCTCGTCTGTGCTGCGAAAGCTCCAGCTTTCCAACCGTCACGAGCTGGCGAGATGGGCGTCGAAGAGAAGGATCGTGTGAGCCTGCGTCCTACGCAACGGCCTCGACGAGCGGGCGGGTGGTCGCCTCCACTCCACCGAGGGCGACCACGCCCCCAATGCGCACGATCGGCGCGTCCGGGTCGGTGACAGGGCGGGTGAGATCTTCGATCCGCCCGGCGGTGACGGTCCCATCGAACACCACTCTCCATCCGGGTGGGACCACCAGGCTGAGCCCTCCGAACGCCACCAGGATGTCTAGGTAGATCCCGGTCGGGGCGGGGACGACCCGGCGGAGGTCGATCAGCGTGCCACCGAACACCGTCGTCACTTTCCCCCCGAAGAAGGGATCGGCCGCCGAGATCAGCTTGGAGCCGCCAAAGATGTTCACGAGATCGATTTCTTCGGTGTCCTCGTTGGCATGGGATTGGAGGATGAACTTGGCCGTCAGGGCGGCGCCGAGAAGGGCGACGATGGCAAAACGGACCAGCCTGAAGATGAAGCCGAGCATCTTCCTACCTTACGTCGCCAGGCGCTCGCCGGCCTCCACGACGAGCTCGAGGCGGTTGGCCGGTGGAGCCAGCGGACACGACCAACGGTAAGCGTGCACGCACGACGGGTGATAGGCGTAGTTGAAGTCGAGGATGATCTGGTGGCTCTCATGACCGAGATCTGCGCCCTTCGCCGTGTCGAGGAGATAGCGCCCTCCGCCATAGGTGGAGTCGCCGTTGGTGGCGTCGCGAAACGGCAGGAAGATCCCTCCACCGTAGGCGTCGAGCCACAGCACATCGAGTCGGCAGTCTCGACCCGCCAACTCGAACGTCACGGTCCCGATGATGAGGAATCGTGTCGAGCCTTCCCCGGAGTGTTCGAGGATCGCTTCCTGGTCGGCGACCGGTGTGAAACGTCCGGTGGTTCGCCAGTTCGGGTCGTGATCGAAGTAGGGGAGCCCGGCGAAGGTTTCCCGGTCCTCGATGGGAGATTGCGGGTGATTGGCGAAGAGCGCATCTCGGGCGGCAATCCACTCGGTCCAGGTCTCTTGTCCGGCACCACCCTGCCGCACCCAGCGGTACATCTCATTGACCTGCCGTCTGTAATCCCAGAGATCGAGGGCGTCGGTCACGGCACCAAACTACGGGGTCGCGTTAATTGCCTTGACGGATGGGCTGCGGCACGCCAATCTTCAGCCGTCGAGAGAATGAGGCAGCAAATGAAGCAGCGGATGATGATCCCCAACGGAACCCCAGGGCTTTTCGACGCGCCCGTTCCCGCTGCCGGCGACGACGTGCCGAACGCCAATTGGCGGCCTCTCGTCACATGATGTGACATCCAGCAACTGTCTGTTGTGAGGCCGCCGGAGATCCCGGCGGTTTTTGTTTTCCGTCCACGACACGACAAAAGGACTCGACTAGTGAAAACCCATCTACGACAACTGCAAGAGCTCGGACGATGTAGTAGCGAGGGCAGCCATGAGCTGTTCTTCTCGGAGAAACCCGCGGAGCTGGCTGCGGCACAGCGGATCTGCGGGACCTGCCCCGTCCGGGTCCAATGCCTCGAGGTCGCCCTCCGTGACGGTCACGAATGGGGGGTCTGGGGCGGTGTCATCTTCTGGGATGGCCAGCCTTACCACCGGCGTCGGACGCGGGGTCGTCCCCCTCGATCCGAGGCGGGCTTGCCCATCGAGGCAGACCCCGGTGAGCTCTGGGAGCAGGTGAAGTCGGCCTGAGATCAGTCTGAGATCAGGAGACCGCCAGCTCCCGGAGACCTCCGGGAGTGGACGGATGACGCATCTTGGCCAGTGCCTTGGCCTCGATCTGACGAATGCGCTCCCGGGTCACGTTGAAATGCCGTCCCACCTCGTCGAGGGTGGCTGGTTCTTGATTTCCCAAGCCATAGCGCATCTCGATGATGGTGCGCTCACGCTCTGTGAGACGCTCAAGGACGAAATGGAGATTCTCGATGTTGAGCTTGGAGGCGATCAGCTCGAAGGGAGCGGCGGCCTCGAGGTCCTCGATGAAATCACCGAGCATGGCGTTGTCGTCACCGACCGGCTCGAATATCGAAACGGGCTCGGGGGCGACCTTTCTCGCCTCACGGATCTTGTCGACTGTCAGACCCGACTCCTCGGACAGCTCGTCGTCGGTCGGCTTGCGGCCGAGCCGCTTGGTCAGGTTGGCCTCGGAGGTCTGCATCTGGGTGATGGTGTCCATCATGTGGACCGGGACCCGGATGGTGCGGCTCTTGTCGGCGATGGCACGGGTGATCGCCTGCCGGATCCACCAGGTCGCATAGGTGGAGAACTTGAAGCCTTTGCGATACTCGAACTTCTCGACCGCCCGAATCAGGCCGAGATTGCCTTCCTGGACCAGATCGAGAAAGGGGAGACGGGCGTGCCCGTACCGCTTCGCGATCGAAACGACGAGGCGGAGATTGGAGCGGATGAAGGTCTGGCGGGCTTCCTCGCCGGCACGGACCATCTGTGCCAGCTGGCGCCGCTTGGCCTGGTCCTTCTCGGACTCCAGTGCCAAATCGGCCTTGCGCCCGGTCTCTATGGCCTTGGCCAGCCGAACTTCGTCCTCGGCCGTGAGCAGGTTGAACAAGCCGATCCCGTCCAGGTATTGGCGGATCGCCTCGTCACTTACTTCACGTTCGATGGAGCTGCTTCTACCCATTGCGTCGGCCTCCAGCCAGGGTAGGAAGACCCCTGGTCACTCTTTGGGATTGTCGATACTGATATCGGCACTTATCCCCAGAATGTTGAATGGGCTGACCGACTCATTCTTCGCGTAGAATTTTTCCGGTCCCGCCCCCGTTTCCGCGGGGGCCAGGTCGGGGGCGTTTAGCTCAGTTGGTTAGAGCACTGGCTTTACAAGCCAGGAGTCGGGGGTTCGAGTCCCTCAACGCCCACGGTGGAGCCCTACGAATCCGAGCCTGACTTCAGGGTGCTTCACACCATGCGATGCATCGGCGTGGCCGGCGAGGACAGAGTGGCCAGTGCCGCCGGCATGGGAATCGGCGAGACCCTCATCCGTCTGCGAAGTCTTGCCGAGCGCGGCCTGGTCGTTCTCGACCCTGGTCCTTTCGGGGGCTGGAACCTCACCGAGAGTGGTCGAGTCGCGGACCGAGAATTGGTTCGGAATGAGCTCGACCTTGTCGGCGCCCGTGACCATGTCCGGAGTTGTTACGAGTCCTTTCTCGGGCTCAATCCTGGGCTTCTGCAGACCTCGGGCGACTGGCAGATGCGAAAACTGGGTGACGCCCATGCGGTAAATGACCACACCGACGCGGATTACGACGCCAAGGTGCTCTCCCGCCTGATCCGAATCGATGCCTCGGCGCAGCGGATCTGTTCCGATCTGGCGAGTCGACTGGTGCGATTCGGTGTTTATGGCGACCGCCTTACGGCTGCGCTGGAGCGAGCGCTTGGCGGGGACACGGCCTCCGTCACCGACAGCCTCGACTCTTATCACACGGTGTGGTTCCAGCTCCACGAGGACCTCTTGACCACGCTCGGAATCTCACGTGAGGAGGAGAGAGGGGCCACTTCGGACTCGAACTGACATTCAGCGAATGAGAAAACCCGCTCCGAGCTCGTCGCTCGGGTCCAGCCACATCTCGTTACGACCGGTGATGTGTGCGGTCCCGGTCACCTCGGGGATCACGGCCGGGAGACCGCCAAACTCGGTGGTGTCCACCACCCGGCCGGTGAACGTGCTCCCCAGGATGCTCTCGATGGTGATCGCCTCGTCGGTCGAGATCTCATTCCGGGCGTGATGGATGGCGAGTCGGCCGCTGACCCCGGTCCCGGTCGGAGAGCGGTCGACCTCGCCATCGGCGAAAATGCAGACGTTGCGAGAGTGATTCGCTGGATTCTCAGGTGGCGCGACGAAGATCACTCCGTAGAGAAAGCCGAGTCCGGGCTCGACAGGGTGATCGATTGGCCCAGAATCGATCACAGCATGCTTGATGGCTCGGCCCGCATCGATGAGCCGGGAGATGCTCGAGGGCTCGATCGACAGCCCGAGGTCATCCGCATCGACATAGGCATAGAAGGCGCCTCCGAAGGCGAGGTCGTATCGAACCTGGCCCAGGCCCGGCACATCGACCATGTGGTCCATGGCGGCGACGAACGAGGGCACGTTGCGGAAGTCGACCGCCCCGACCTGACCGTCGGAGATATGCGCCGTGGCCTCGATCTGCCCGGCCGGAGTGTCGATCCTGATCATGGTCTCCGGTGTTTCGGCGGGAAGCATCCCGGTGTCGAGTACGACCTTGGTCAGGGCGATGATGCCGTGACCGCACATCGTGGAGAACCCCTCGTTGTGAATGAACAGGACCGAGATGTCGCTCGAAGGGTCCACGGGAGGCCCGAGGAAGGCGCCGTACATGTCGGCATGCCCCCTTGGCTCCCACATCAAGGCGCGACGCAGGTCGTCGAGATGGTCCTCGGCGAACCGGCGACGCTCCAGCATCGTGGCCCCTTCGATCGCGGGGGCGCCTTCGACAACGACGCGAAACGGCTCCCCACCCGTGTGGGAGTCGATGGCCACCACACGTCGCCAGTCAGGCGGCGGCTCCCATCCCAGCCGGCGCTCTCAGGTCCAAGCCGGTGAGGTTAGGAGGGGAAGCTTGGCCACGCCCCGGCACTACCCTGCCCTCCCCAATGGAGATGACGAGTCTTGCCGATCTGCTCGACGTCCAGGAGCTGGATCTTCAGATCGATCGCCTCCTCGTCAGACGACAGTCCCTTCCCGAGCTCGATGCCTACAAGGACGCCCATGAGCGGGAACAGGAGCTCGCTGCCGAGATCCAGACCGCGGCCGGCGAGTTGAAGACTCTCGAGCTCGAGTTCGACAAATCCGAAGGGGAGCTACAGATGCTCGAGGCCAAGCTGACCGAGCACGAGACCAGGCTGTTTGCCGGCGGGATGAGCGCGAGGGAGACCGAGCACATGCGCCTGGAGGTGCAGAGCCTCCACGGCCAACAAGAGGCACTCGAGGAGAGAGTCCTCGCCATGTTGGAGCGGCTCGACCCGGCCCGGGAGCACGTCGCCGACCTCGAAGCCCGCCGTGACGCCACGACCCAGGAGAAGGCGGGCTTCGAAGCCACCATCAAGGCGGAATGGAAGCAGATCGATGCGGAGCTGGCCCGCAAGGAGGAGCGAAAGACAGAGGCCCTTGCCCCGGTGCCCGCCGACCTCGTCGAGATGTACGAGACCCTCCGTCGCTCGAAGGAGGGCGTGGCAATCGGTCGGTTCGAGCACGGGGTTTGCGGAGGTTGTCACATGACACTGTCACCAACCGAGCAGGTCGAGGCATTCGAAGCCGACATCCCCAGATGCGTCCATTGTCGGCGGATCCTCGTCGCCTGAGCCATGCTCTTCTGGCACCTCGGGGCAACCCTGTGGTTGTTCCGATGGATTTTCCGGGATCCGAAGGTGGACGTGAGGTTCCTCCTGACCGGAGCGATCCTCCCCGACATTGTCGACCTCGTCCTCGGCACCGGGATCATGGGCGGATCCCTCGCCATTGGCGAGCTCTGGTTCCACACCCTCCTCGCTCCCACCCTCTATATGGCCACCGTGCTCCTGTTCACCAGGCGGGGCCGCCGGCGTCGAGCATTCATGGCGCTCGGCGTGGGGTGGTTGTTCCATATCCTCCTCGACGGCCTGTGGACCGATCCCGAAGTCCTGTTCTGGCCCTTCTTCGGCTGGAAGATGCCGGCGGGCATCCCACCGTTCTGGCCGTTGGCCTGGGAGCGGGCGATGAGTGACCCGTGGCGATGGGTCCTGGATGTGATCGGTCTCGGCTATTTGGTCTGGCTGTGGATCGCCACCGGTCTCAATCGCAAGGAGCGTCGCGAGGGCTTCTGGCGAACCGGGCGTCTGCCCGACATGGTGGGTCAGGATGCGTAGAGCTCTCCTCGTGTGGTCTTTGGCAATCGTCGCGTGCTCGGGCGGTGGCGCAACCACCACTGTGACGATTGGCGAAGGGGCGTCGGATCCAGTCGGCGCCATCGAAGACCTCCGCAGCCTGCTTGCTCAGGGAGACTTTGCGGAAGCTGGTTCGCTGGCGGTCCCCGGGCAGGCGGTATTGGCCTCGCTCGCCGAAGGAGCGACCCCGTCTGCGGTGGCTGCTTCGCTGGAGGACGGCGGCGGGGAGGTGGCGGCCAACTTCTGGAACGGTTTCGCCCAGGGCGTCGGAGAGACATTTGTCGGGGATGTGGCGATCGAGGACATGGGCACAACCAGCGAGGAAGGTGTGCAGTTCTACGTTGTCGGCGTCACTCCCGAAGGGGGCGCCCAGCGACTGATGGTCACCCGCGACGTCGACGGCCAGCGGGTCGACCTCTTCGCCACGTTCGGCGCCGGGCTGGCAGAAGGGCTGATGGGGCCAGTGGAGTTGCTGCTCGGGTCGTCCAACGAGGACTCGCGCCTGATACTGAGCGCGCTCCAGGAGGTGGTCCCCTCCCTGTTGGTGGCCGCAAAGGACGAGAGCCTGTCACCAGAGGCAACGCAGCGGATCCTGCAACTGGTGGAGCTGATCACCCGGGTCGGGTGATCAACTCAGCCTTTCAGCGCCGGCAGCACTTCGCTCCCCAACAAACCGATCAGCCGGGGCTGGTCCAGGGCCGCCATCTGGAAAGTGACCACGTCGGCATCGAGATCCTGAACCAGGGGGAGGTAGGCCTCGACTATCTCCTCTGCCGAACGCACCCTGGTGTATCGGTCCAGGATCTCCTCTCGGGGCATGGCGTCGGCCATCTGCCTGAGGTCGGCTGGGTCGACCGCCTCGAGCCTCCCCGGCGCCCTCAAGCCCCGCCACGGGAAGATCGCCTCCCATGCCTCCTCGTCGTCAGCGGCGAAGATCGACCAACGGGTCGCGAGCACTATCGGCTCGGGGCGCCCGAGGTTTTGGGCAGCAGTTCTCAGCGGGCCGATGACCTTCTCTGCGGTCTCGGCAGGGTCCTTTACCGAGGTGATGACGCCCTGGGCCGATTCTCCCGCCAATGTGGCCGATTTCGGCCCGCCTGCAGCGAGGAGGAGAGGGACCGAGCCGATCGGGGGTGAGTAGAGCTTGGCCCGGTCGGTCTTGTAATAGGTGCCGGCGTAGGTGAGCTTTTCGCCGTCCAACAACCGGCGCATGATCTCCAGTGCCTCGCTCATTCGCGCATTTCGCTCGGCGTAGGCAGGGAACTCATAGCCCAATGGACCCTCGTTGATGTTCTCGCCAGTCCCGACACCCAGTACGAACCGGCCGCCGGAGAGACGATCGAGGGTCGCGGCGGCCTGCGCGACCACTCCGGGATGGAACCGGAACAGCGGTGTGGTCACGCCGGTGATCAGCTGGACCCGCTCGGTGGCCCGGGCCATGGCCCCGATCGTGGAGAAGGCGAACCCGGATGCCGACACGTCATCGACCCAGGGATGGAAATGCTCGGAAACGACTACCGCGTCGAACCCTGCCTCTTCGGCATGAACCGCCTGTTCGACGAGCTCCTCGGGGTGCCACTGCTCGTGACCGCAGAAATAGGCGAATCTGGGCAAGAGATCCTTTCGATGCGAGACAGGATCTTGCCAGGTCTACTGGTACGAGACGAAGACAGGGACGGGCGAGTGGTTGATGGTGTACGCGGGGGAGGCGGTCTCGGGGGAGTCCTCGTCGAAGAAGTTCTTCCACCCCCATCTCCAATGGGCCTCTTCGGTGCCGGCGGTGAGGAATTGGTAGGTCTCGTCCTTGGTGGGAATCGGGCCCTGACCGTCCATCTGGATGACCATCTGCAACTCCGGCCGACGCTTGAGGGTCTCACGGTCGACGATCATCGTTGACTTGAATTGGTGGACGATGAGCATCTTCTGGGGGAGCCCGTTGTCCCGGACCAGCGCGGCCAGCCAGTCGACGACACTGTTGACCTCGGCTGCATTGACGCGGCCGATCTGCCGCAGATGAACTTGATCGGGTTGGAGGCGCCACTCGGGATCGAGGGCGAGCCCCACGAAGGGAAGTTTCAGCAACTCCTCGTACTGCTTGGCCTGCGTCAGGAAGTCCTCTCGCCCCGGTTGGAGGTCGAGGATCACATACATCCCGTTCTCCTGCGCCACTCTGATCCATTCGGCAAAAGCGGACGGCGGCCACTCCTCGCTGTAGTCGCCGTCGGTGGGACCAGCGGCCGCGATGCTGGCGATGATCTCGAATGTGGGGATCACCTGCGCGCCGTCGGCGGCGTATTCGGCCAGGAGAGGCTGCATGCGAGCCAAGGTCTCGGCCGGGCCCTGTTCGCCGAGCGCTCCGAGGCCCGACGCCACGGGGTGCCCGTAGAAGGCGACATACCTTCGGGGCCGGACGCGTGGAAAGACCTGAAAACCCCCGCCGGGCACCTGCACTCCACGGATCAGCGTGTCGATGGCCCACGCGCGAGGCCGGCGTATCGGTGCCCACGAATCGGACAGCTGCCGGCGGTCGTCCGGCCAGTGCCGGCCCCAGCCGTGGGTACCCGAGGACGTTGGACGGGTCATATGCGACCACCGATGCGCCGATGGAGCGTCCCGTCGCCGCAGCCGAGAGTGCGACCAAGGGTCTGCCGGCCGGCACCATCCAGGCAAACTCCGAGCCGGAGGGAACAGCGAGGCCTTTGATCATCGCGGCACGGTCGATTTCAGGCGGAGCGGGCGCCGTCGTCGGCGTCACCGAGGGAGCCGTTTGGGGGAGGACAACTCGGTCCCGATGGGTCAGTGCGCCGATGGTTTCGACGATGGTGGATGTATCGGGCACCGCGGGGAGACGTAATTCCGCCGAGGCGTCCAACGCCTGCCGTGCCATCTCGACGGCATTGGTGGTGTTGGGTCGCAGCACCTGGGAGTCCGTTGGTGTTACCACATCGACCTTGCCGATCAGGTGGACTCGGAGCGGTCCGAGCCGCGCCAATTCTGCAGCCAGGTGGGGATGCGGGTGGAGCAGCGGTCCGCCCAGGGCGGCGGCGAGCTGGGCGGCAGTGGCGACATCGTTGAGGTTCGTCTCGGACACGACCACCACATCGTCGGCACACGGGAAGATCTCAGCAGAGAGGAGGAGGGCAACGCCGGCGACCGACCTAGCGGAAACAGGTGCGGTTCCGGTGCTCACCGGCGTGCAATCGCGTGGGGTGGGGGCGGGGACCGTCGTCGCCGTTGTCGTCGTGACGGTGGTGGTCGTGACCCTCGTGGTCGTGGTGCTGGCTTCGATGGTCTCGACGGGCGTTTCGCCGACGATGGCGCTGCACGCGGTGAGGGCGAGGGCGCACAGGGTCGAGCGAATTACTTGGTTCATGGGGGAGGCCCGAAGCCGCGCGGCAGGGTAACGGCGCCACGTATCAATCTCGGCGTTGTGCCTTCCAGATGAGACCCAGGACGACGAGCCCCGCCCCGATGATCCAGACGATGGGGGACACATAGAACGACAGAAGGGCGCACGAGATGAGTCCGAGCCAGGCCGTCCATCGCCTGCGATCGACGGCGATTGCCGAGAGGTTGGTGATCCCGTAGTAGAGGAGGACGGTGAACGCCGAGAAGCTCCAGGCGATCGAAATGTCGCCCAACAGAACGACGAGCAGGACAGGAACGGCGCTGATCGAGATCGCCGCTACCGGTGTGGATCGGCGATCGAGTCTCGAGAGGCGCTCCGGCATGTCGTGACGCCGGCCCATGGCCAGCCATACGCGCGACAGGCCAAGAATCAGGTTGAGAAGCGCGCCAAGCATCGCCGTCACGCCGCCGATCAGGACCACGGTGGACAGCGGCTGTGCCACGAGATCGACCAATGTCGTGCCGTTCTCGAGCTCGGCTCCCCAGTACTCACCCCCGATCGCTCGTCCGGCGATGGCGACCAATCCGTAGAGGCAGACGGCGACGACGAGGGTCACCATCACCGCCCTGGGGATCGTGACCGCCGGCCGCCGCACTTCCTCGCCGAGAGTGGCGATCCGGCCGTATCCGGTGTACGCGACGAAGAGAAATGTGATTGCGGGGAGGAGGCCGAGGCGAATGGCTTCTGCGTCGATTGCGGTCTCCGGGCCCCGTTGTGTGAGGCCGGCGATGCCGAAACCCACGATTGCGACCACAGTCACGGTGACAAGCACGACATTGACCAAGATCGTGCGTCTCAAACCCGCGAGGACCAACCCGGTCAATCCCACCACTGCCGCGACCGCTGAGATTCGGGGATCCCAAGGTGCGTCGAGGAATTCTGAGACGCCGAGGGCCGCTGCGGCCGCAGACGCGGTCTTTGCCAGCAGAAAGAGCCATCCGGCGGTGAATCCCCAGGACGGTCCGAGAGCGCGGTATCCGTACTCGTAGGTGCCGCCGGCGACGGGGAATCGGCCGGCGAGAAACGCCGACGACAGGCCGTTGAAGACAGCCACCACCCCGGCAATCGGGATCGCCAACAACACCGCGTCTCCCCAGAGCCCTGAGGCGACCCCGATTGCAACGAACGCTCCAGTGCCGAGTATCGAGCCCAGCCCGGTGACGATTGCGCCCACGAGGCCCATCTCACGCCGGAGGACCTGGTGCATCAGAAGAGGGTGTTGGGCTCTGCCTTCTCCCGCAGCTCCGGCCCGTTGTTCTTCACCGAGTTCACCCGGCTCGTGACCGGGTGCTCCATGATGATCTCGGGGTCGATCGGCTGGAGAAGGCCCGCTACCACCTCGGGGTCGCGCAGATCCCGGTCCAGCCACGCATCCCAGACCGAAGGAACGAGCGAAACCGGCATCCGGTCGTGGAGAGCGGATACCGCCCCCTCCGCGCCGGTGGTGATGATCGAGCAAGTGCGATTCCAGATGTCGGTCTCGGGGTCTCGTCTCGAGGCCCAGATCCCGGCGAAGGCCATCGGGTGACCGTCGGCCCGATATACCCAATGAGGTGTCCGTCCCTGCTCCTTGGGCTCCCACTCGTAGAAGCCGTCGGCCGGGATCAGACAGCGCCTGCGGGAGAAGGATTCCCGGAAGGCAGATGTGGTGGCCACCGTCTCGGAACGGGCGTTGATGTGGATCGAGCGGGCATCCTTGGCCCAGTGGGGCACCAGTCCCCATGGCATCGAGCCGAGGGACCTCACTCCGTCCCGCTCGGCGATGATGTAGACCGGGTCGGTGGGGGCCACGTTCCAATTGGGCTCGAGTCGCTCGGCGAGGACCTCGTCGACCCCGAAGTACTCGGCGTAGAAGTCGAGGTCACCCGTGATCGAGAAACGACCGCACACAGCCCGAGGTTAGGAGTCGTAATTTGGCAACCCTCCCCATCCTGACCCGAAATTCGCCCCGTTCGCCGAAGAGCCGCCCGGATGCGGGCCTCACCCGTTCGACCGAAGGGCGACGAGGGTCTCGAGGAGGTCGGCGAGGGTGGAAGGATCGGGGACGGTGACATTGGCCAGAGTGGGCCCGAGACCGACGTGCACCCCGAGATCGCCAGGCCCGAGGGCGGCAAAGGCCGTCTCATCGGTTACGTCGTCGCCCATGAACAGCACCCGGTCGGCACCCAACTCGCGCTTCAACTCGAGCAGGGCGAAACCCTTGTCCACCGACGAGTCAGTCAACTCGAGGATCCGCTTGCCCTCGACCAACCTCAGCCCATCGATCATCGACGCCCGACGACGCAGGTCCTCGACCACGGCGTCGGGATCCGACACCAGTCGGTAGTGGAACCCGACCGACCGCGCTTTGTGCTCGGCCCTTGCCCCCGGCGTCGCGTGCGCAACGGCGTCGACGAGCTGACGGGCCTCGACCAGAGCGCGTGACTCAGGGCCGGTTCCGTCTCCGTGGTCGGCGCCATGCTCGCCGATCAGGATGAATGATGGATGGTCGAATCGCTCCACCAGATCAGCGCGGCGCCGGCCGCTGATCACAGCAACCGTCGTGCCTTCGCGCGCGGCCAGTGCCTCGAGGGCCGCCTTGGATCGGGCGAGCGGCGTGGCCAGATCGGGGTCCTCGACGATCTCGGCGAGCGTGCCGTCGAAATCACTGGCGACAAGCAGGCGCTGGGTGGCGGCCAGCTCCTCGATCATCCTTCGATCGCCTCGAGGTTCTGACGGGCCCAGGCGTGGACGTCCAACCTACCGACCGTCCTCCGCAGTCTCGACATGCGTCTCCCCTGATCCTCGGGGTCCATGACGACCGCTTCGTAAAGCGCCACGGCCAGAGCGTCGAGGTCGTAAGGGTTGACGATGAGGGCATCCGTGAGACGCTCGGCAGCGCCGGCGAACTCACTGAGAATCAGGACACCCCGGTTGTCGGTTCGGGTGGCGACGTACTCCAGGGCCACCAGGTTCATTCCATCCCTCAAAGGCGTGATCATCATCACGTCTGCTGCGAGGTAGGCCCCGACCAGGTCTTCGAAGGAATAATTCCGGTACAGGTAATGGACCGGCGTCCACGAGGCTCGGGCGAAGCGCCCGTTGATCCGGCCCACCATCTCCTCGACCCTGCGTCTGATCGTCTGATACTCGCCCACGTCCTCGCGGCTGGGCACCGCGATCTGGATGAACGAGACCTTGGCGGCTAGCTCGGGGTGACGCTGCAGCATGACCTCGAATGCCCTCAGTCGGAGATCGATTCCCTTTGTGTAGTCGAGCCGGTCGACACCGAGGATCACGTGCTCGGGATCGCCCAGGTCCTGGCGCAGACGGTCGGCGGCCGCCCTCGCCTCCGGCGCATTCCCAGCGGCCTCGCTCTGGGCCAGATCGACCGAGATCGGCACTGCTTGGGCCTTGACCAGGCGGCCGTCGTATTCGAGGGCAGAGGCCGGGCCTTGAGCTCCGCTGATCTCGCGGGCAGCGGCTGCGAAGTTGAGAACGGCGCGTCGGGTCTGAAAGCCGAGGTAGTCGGCACCAAGGAGACCTTCGAGGACCTGTCGACGCCATGGCAGCCGCTCGAAGATGTCGACCGGCGGGAACGGAATGTGGAGGAAGAACCCGATCCTCGCCTTCGGGAGACGCTGACGCACCATGGCTGGGACCAGTTGCAACTGATAATCGTGGACCCAGACCCTCCCCTCAGCCCCGGCCGCCCGGGCGACCGCCTGGGCGAACCGGTCATTCACCTCCTGATGGGGATACCACCAGTGACGATGGAACTCGAGAGGACGGATGGCATCGTGATAGAGCGGCCAGATCGTCCCGCTGCAGAAGCCGTCGTAATGGTTCTCGATCTCCGATTCGGTGAGCACCACCGGGCGGTTCCGGATGCCGGAGCCCGTGAACGACTTGCTGTCGCCGCCCGGCCCACCGTTCCAGCCCACCCATACCCCGCCGTTCTCACGGAGCACGGGGGCCAGGGCGGAGACGAGGCCACCAGGGCTTGTCTTCCACTTGCCACTCTTCTCGTCCCAGGCGACGGGGAGACGATGCGCGGCCACGACGAGTGGGCTCCGGCCGCCGTTTGGTTCCACCCCGATGACCCTACCCGTTGACCCAAGGCCCCCAATTCGTCATTTCGACGCTCCAGCACGGAGAGAATGGGAACATCGGGGGATGCTGGCCGCTCTGAACATCGTGGCGATCGGTCTCGGCCTCGGGGCCGGAGGCCTGGCCGCGACCATCGTCGCTCTGGTACTGAGCGGGCTGCTCGCCGTGGCGGGAGTCGATGGCGGGGCCGATATCGGCCTCGTTGCCGGCGTGGTGGTGGGTTTGGCCGTGGCCGGCTGGGTTTCCGGGCACATGGCCCGTCACTCGGAGCGGTTCCATGGCGCCGTAACCGGTCTCCTCCTCGCCGCGCTCATCGTCTTCGTGGCAAGAATGGGGGGCAGCCCGGCGCCGACCCTGTCGGTGATCTGGCTGGCGCTCGTCGCCGCGGTCATAGCCGGCCTGACCGGTTGGCTGGCCGGTCGACGAAAGCGAGACAGCTCGTAGAATGAGGTGGTGAGTCCGCCGGGCGACCGCGGTCGCAAGACCGAGGAAAGTCCGGACTCCATAGGGCAGGGTGCTGGGTAACTCCCAGGCGGGGTGACCCGACGGAAAGTGCAGCAGAGAGCAGACCGCCGATGGCCCGAGAGGGCACAGGCAAGGGTGAAACGGTGAGGTAAGAGCTCACCAGCGTCGCAGGCGACTGCGACGGCTCGGCAAACCCCACCCGGAGCAAGGCCAAGCAGGGACGTCGGCGGCCCGTCGATCGAGTCCCGGGTAGGCCGCACGAGCACATCGGCAACGGTGTGCCCAGATGGATGGTCGTCCTCGACAGAATCCGGCTTACAGGCGGACTCACCACGCCGAACCCCCTTGACCGGGGGTTTGGCCTTTCTTCCCGACCGGTCGTTTCACAATCGGTTTGGACCTGAACGCATCCGGGTAAGCAATCAGTAAGGAAAGGCCAACGAACCTCCGGGTTTGTTGGCTTTTCCCCTATTTCGGGATCTTCTGGAGTTTGACTGGAAACCGATTCCCACCGGACGCTTTCGGGAAAGTAATAGCGGGACGATGGGAGCCTGCGCCGCCCCTCTCCTTCCGGCGGCTCCCCGAGTCCCAATAGGGAAACCTCCCGGGCCTACCACCGGGGGGTTTCCGTCCAGCGCGGGACGTCCGGAACAGGAAAGGAGCGCACCCCCGAAGGGGAACACTCCAATCCTGTGGTTCTCATGACACTCATAGCCGACGCAAGCGCCGGATCGGAGGCCATGAACCCCGAACCCTACTCCGCACGATTCGACGTCAGGATCGCTGGATCGGCGTCTCCCAGGCCATGTTGATCGAACGCTCGAACTCGGTCCAGCCGTTCCGATCGAAGGCGTCACCCATCGGCGCATTGGTCAGGTCGGTTGCCGCTCGAATGTGGTCCACCCCCGTCGCCGCGAGCACAGCCACGCCTTCGTTGAGGATGTCGTTGATGTAGCCCTGCCCGCGGTGCCGGGGGAGCACGGCCACATAACCGATGACCGGGTGATAGTGATTGTGTCCGGGTGTGACGAATCCGACGACGTCGTCGTCATGATCCATCGCGATTCGCCAGTTCGACCGCGGGCTGACCTGCTCGGCGATCTCGCCATCGAAATGCTGGCGTGCCGCCTCTGCCGCGGACATCGACTCGAGGTCAAGACGAGTATGCGCGTCAAGGCTCCCCGGGATGACCTCGGTCATCAGTTGCACGACCTCGTCGTCGTCGTGAGGTGATCGGAATCGCAGCCGACCGCTACGGGGCGGAATCGGTGTTCCGGCGCGCCACTCCAGCCGGCGTCG
Organism: uncultured Acidobacteriota bacterium; assembly: GCA_963720925.1. GTDB lineage: Bacteria > Actinomycetota > Acidimicrobiia > Spongiisociales > ZC4RG35 > JARDZU01. The sequence goes on along the minus strand of CAVRHE010000007.1, from coordinate 1,020,913 downwards.
CTCGACGAAGAGCCGGGCGCCGGTGCTGGCTGTGATGGCCATCAGCGACTCCGTCTCCGCACGGGCGTCATCGTCATCGCGCCAGTCAGGTCGGACGAAGCGCAGATATCCGGGTGGGCGGATGTCGACACCGACGACCCGAGCGGTTGCAGCCAGCAACAATTGTCGGGCCGCGTCCAGATCCACCGGATCACGTGCGTCGTGAATGTCGAAGATGTCGAGCAGCGCCGGCGTACTGCTGGCAGGGTTGGACCACCACGCCACCCTGGCGACCACGCGCCCGTCGATCTCGGCAACCCACATCCAATCGAGCCTGCGCCGACCTGCCTCGAGGTCGTCAGCCACCTCGTCGTTGATCGAGTACGGCAACGACAAGAACCGCTCCAACGTCGAGCCTTGCTGGAGCGAGTAAAGGGGGATTGACGCGTCCATCCACGGGGATCGTATGAGGTCACCTCACATCGGAAAATCCAGCGGGCTCGTCGCGGCGCCGCATAGCCTGAGCTTCGTCTGAAACCTTCGCGGCGGCTTGCGGGTCGAACCAGCGGAACCAAGAGGAGGAATGCTCGTATGGTCGTCAACAAGTACCTGGCCGAGTTCCTGGGGACCTTCGTCCTGGTCTTCTTTGGATCCATGGGGATCCTCGCCGTTGGTGGCGCGGTCGGAGCGGCCGAGATCGTTGCTATCTCATTTGCCTTCGGACTGGCACTGCTGGCCGGCATCTGGGCGGTGGCCCATGTTTCCGGCGCTCATTTCAACCCAGCGGTCACCCTGGCGCTGCTGATCGACGGCCGGACGTCGTTCGGGGACGCGGTCGGTTATTGGGTCGCTCAGTTCGCAGGAGCCACGGTCGGCTCGCTGGTAGTGATGACGGCCACCAGCCAAGAGGATGTGGCGAGAACGGTCACCAGCTCCCCTGTGCTCTCCACCGGGATCCTGATGGAGATAATCCTCACCACGGTGTTCGTCTGGGTGATCATGGCTGTCACCAAGACCGGACGGAGCCATGCGCCGGCCGCCATTGCCCTGAGCCTGGTCGGGGTCCATCTGGCCGGCATCCCGTTCTCCGGTGCATCGGTGAACCCAGCTCGGTCATTTGGGCCCGCGGTGGTTTCGGGCGACTTCGATCAGCTGTGGGTCTACATCGTGTTCCCGCTGGTGGCGGGATCGTCGCCTGGGGGCTGTACCGGCTGTTCCCCGCCGTATCGCCCGGGGCGGTGGACAAGGTGGAAGTCGTCGAAGTGACAGACACCTGATCTCAGGAGAAGAGCGGGTCTTCTCCAAGATCTTCGAGGCCCATCACCCATCCGGCCGGTAGCGACCAGTGCCGGGCGCCCTTGATCATCGAGTCCAGGTGACCTTGTTCGGGGTGGTGCTCGCCGTTGGGTGAGGCCTTGGCCACGAAGGTGAGGCAGTCGTGCTTGTTCCCCTCGCGATCGACCGCCTTGACATCCCAGTCGGCGACCCGCCCTTCGCCCTCCTCGGCGTCGGTGAGGGCTCCGATCTCGTTCTGGGGGACGTCGAAGATGCCGCCCCAGACGGTGTGGCCGGACTCGGCGACGAGCGAGGGCAGTCCCTTTGCCTCGTCGGAGTCGACAAAAACGAGCCTCGTCTCCGGGAAATGGGCCGTGAACAAGAACCTCGCGCCCGGAGAGACGGCGGCAATTCTGTCCGGGTCGAGGAAGGATGCGTAAGCGAAGTACAGCGTCGATTTCACGGGTGATCGAGTGTAACGAGCGAATCGTGGCCTCCGGTGCAAGGGCCGACAGGCCAGCCCTTGGATGACCGATATGTGGGAGATGAGTCTCAAGAAACCGGCCAAGTCACCGTACTGGCGTGACGAGCTGCTCGAACTGGAGCAGCGCCTACTCGACCCGACCGTGCGGGCGTCGCCGCAAGCCGTCATTCCCTTGCTGCACCGGGATTTCGTCGAGTACGGCAGCAGCGGCAGGGTCTACACCAAGGAGATGATGGTGCAGATGATGATTCGAGAGGCACCCGGCTTAGTAAGGATCCGAGATTTCGACGTCCGGGAGCTCACTCCCGAGGTGGCCCTCGTCACCTATCGGACGATTGGGAGCGAGGGCAAGGAGACACGCCGCAGCTCGATCTGGCTTCGTCGGGAGCCGGGGTGGCAGATCGTGTTCCATCAGGGGACCAGGGTCCACAACCGGCTCTATGACAGCTCACGGCCATAGCCCCAGAGGGGGTCATAGGCTCGATCGCCCTTGAGGCGTTTCGAGCTCTTTCTGATCTTCGCAGAGGCGTTTGCCGTCGCCTGGCCGGCTGTGTTCGGGGTGCGGACCCGGCGAGGAATCGTCGCCGCGCTGCTCATCGCTCTGTTCATCGTGCACTGGCAAGCGGAGGGGCTGCGGTGGCAGATGATCCCGGTCTACGGGGCCGCCTTCGGCCTGGCGATTGGCGACATCCTCGCCGTCGAGCGCCGGCTCGACTGGACCCGTCGTATTTCCCGGGGCATCTTTGGTCTTGCCGGTGTGGCCTTGGGTGCGATCCTGCCTCTGGTCTTGCCCGTTCCCGAATTGCCCGTGCCCACCGGACCCGAGCCCATCGGCACCGTCACAGTGGAATTGGCGGATTCGGAGCGCGAGGAGGTCTACGGGCCTTCGCCCGGACCCGGGCGACGTCTGATGGCGCAGGTTTGGTATCCGGCGCTCGACCAGGGTGAGGTAGACCCGGTGCTCTGGAGCGAGGACTGGGACATCGTCGCCCCCGGAGTCTCGACGCTGATGGGTTTCCCGGGCTGGTTCCTGAGTCACACCAAGTACAGCTCGTCCCACGGCGGAAGCTCGATTCCGGTCGCCCCCGGAACCTTTCCGGTTGTCATCTACAGCCATGGTTGGACCGGGTTTCGAACCAACTCCGTCCACCAGATCGAGAGTCTGGTGAGCAATGGCTTCATCGTCGTTGCCATCGACCACACCTACGGGGCGGTCGCTACCCGATTCCCCGATGACGAAGTCGTCGACTACGACCCGGCGGCCATTCCGGATCCAGCCGAAGTAGGGGAAGAGGTCTACGCCGAGGCCATCGAGGCGTTGGTGGATGTTTTCTCGCAGGACATCGTGACGGTCGCCAATTCGCTGGAGGCAGGGCCCAATGGGCCCTTCGGCGCCCTTGCCGAGAGCGTCGACCTGACCCGGCTCGGCGTCTACGGAAATGAGACCGGAGGTGGCGCCGCGGTGCAATTCTGCTTGGAGGATGAGCGATGCGACGCGGTGCTCGGCCTCGACCCGTGGGTGGAGCCGATTCCCGATCGGGTCCTGGCCATCTCGGCGGCCCGACCCGCCCTTTACATGAGGTCGGATGACTGGAGGGGAACCGAGAACGACGCAATCCTGCGCGGGATCGCCGAGCGATCGACATCCACCAGCTACTGGATTGGCGTGGAGGGGACCGCAGAGACCGACTTCGTCGGCATGCCACTTCTCTCGCCTCTGGGGGCGAGATTTGGTTGGAAGGGGCCGATCCCGGCCGGACGCATCATCCCCATCATCGACCGATACCTGGTCGGATTCTTCGACGTCTACCTTCTCGGCACCGGCTCCGCCGCCCTGGACACCTCGGCATTCGAGGAGGTCAGCCTGGAGGTCATCCTCCCCGACTAGGCGTCGGGCCGTTGCTGGGTGTCACCGGTGATCTTCTGACCCGGCTGCTCGCCGTTTCGGATCGAGTCGATGGTCGCCCCGAGGATGAGGGCGTCGGCCTCGCCGATGATCTTTCCCACCACCGTCCCCTCCGGGTCGATGAAGAAGGTCTCGGGAATCCCGAAGACGCCGTACGCGATGGCAGTCCGGCTCCCCGGATCGGCCAGATACATCGTGCTCTCGGAGGCCCCGGCTTGGCCCAGGTAATCGCAGCGTCTCGGCTGCCTCCTCCTGGTAGGCCACCTGCACGAACGTGACGTCCTCATCGGCAAACGACTCAGACGCTGCGACCAGGTCATTGTGCTCGTCGCGACACTCCAGGCACCAGGACGCGAAGAAATTGACCACGACGATGTCGCCGCGGAGATCGGATAGGGAAGCGCCTTCCAAGCCGTCGAGGCCGGCCAACTCGAATTCGGGAGCCGGCTTCCCGATCAAAGGAGAGTCGACCAGGCCGGGGTCGCTCCCGAAACGGCTGGCCAGAACCACGGCCAGGACCACTGTGCCGCCCACGACGGCCAGCCCCGTCCAGCGCAGGACCTTTCCCGTCATGGGCACTCACCTCCGCCACGAGCCAGTTCGAGATCTGCCTCGATCTGGGTCCGGGTCTCGGCGGCCACATCCGGATCGGCGAGAAGATCATCGAATGTCTCGATCGCCTGCTCGGTATCGCCGGTCCCGCACCAGACGACTCGTGCCCGCACGTAGCGGGCCACGGACGATTCGGGGTCGATGGCCAATGCCTCATCGATGAGACGGGTGGCGGTCTCCACCTCACCATTGCCCGCATAGGCCATCCAGCCGAGACGCACCAATGCCGTGATCGCCTGGGCTTCGGTGGCGTTGGGGTCTTCGGCCACCACCAGATAGTGGGGAAACGCCGAGCGATAGTCGCCTGCGTCGTAGTAACGCTCCGCCAGAGCGAGACGCATCCCGTTGACCTGCGGATCGTCGGCGTTGGCAACGATGACCGCCTCCATTGTCTCGTTGCTCACGTCGGACAAATCCTGCTCGTCGATGGCCGCCGCCCCGGCGGCCGCGGCCGGGCGATCCTGGAGTGAGTTGGCGGCGACGACCACGATTCCGGCGAAGACCAGTACCAGGACCGCACCACCGATGATCAGTCGGGTCCTGCTTCGCTCGGGAGGAGCCGGCTCCTCGGCGTCCCCCGAGCCCGGATGGCGCCGCCACCACAGGATCACCGCTATGCCGAGTACCAGGACGACCAAAGGTGTCAGCCAAAGCATGAGGGTGGCGCCGGACGCCGGCGGGTCGAGGAGCACGGCCCCGGTATACGAGCCCAGGAGCTCGTCGACAATCTCCTGGTCGGGAACACCTGCGGAGACCCGTTCTGATACGAGGTCCATCATGTCTTCCGCCATCTGTGACGGGGAGTTGGCGATCGACTCTCCCTGGCACACCGGGCACTTGATGCGCGTCCCGATCTGCTCCACCCGGTCCACGCTGGCCGGTCTGGTCGACGTGATCAGGATCAACGCCACCGCCATCACAATGATCACGGCGACAGAGGCGACGTTGCGACTTCGCTCAGACATCGGCCAGAACCAGCGGTTCTTCGGCAATCCGACCCTGACGTCTCACCGCGAGTGACCAAAAGCCACCTGCGGCCGTCGTGAGACCGCCGAGCCACAAGAGCCAGATCATTGGCGACGTATCGAGACCGAGCTGCACTCTCTCGTCATCGAGGCTCCTCAGTGTCAGGTAGAGGTCCCCGCCGGGCCGGCTCATCACGGCCGGGGTGATGATCCCGCCCATCTCGGTGTCGTAGAAGTTCGCACTCGGCTCCAGGACAGTGATGATGCGGTCGTCGCGGCTGACCTCGATGCGGGCACCCTGGACGACACGGTTGGGCTCCTCGCGGCGGAACGGTGCGTCGTAGGTGAGTGTGTATCCCGCAAATTCGACCGACTCGCCCGGCGTCAGCTCGGCCTCGGCGTGGAGGGGGAGATTGGCTGCGAACGCAATGCCGACTGCGACGAGGACGACACCGATGTGGCTGAGCTGGCCGGCCCAGAACGCTTGATCGTTCCCGATGACCGTCCTCGCCTCCTGACGGAGCGGATTCCCGGTTTTGTCTGTCCGGGCTCGGGCCAGTTCGAGAAGGAGCCCAAGAATCGCCGCCGCCACGAACACGCCAAGGACGATGGCGAGGGTCACCCACGCGACACGAGTCACCGTCAAAGCAACGACCAAACCCAGGGCCAGGGCGATCATCGTCGGCCATCGGAGTCGGCGCCAGAGAAGCCCCGGCGGCGCACCTCCCCAAGGGGTGACCGGTCCGAACCCCATCGTCAGGAGCAGCATGAATGACAGTGGCACTGCGAGGCGGTTGAAGAAAGGCTCGCCAACGCCGACCTGGGTCCCAGTGAAGGCCTCGAGCAAGAGGGGGTAGGTGGTGCCGATCAGCACCACAAACGCGTAGACGGTCAGCAGCAGGTTGTTGACCAGGAAAGTGCCCTCACGTGAGACGAATGTCCCGATCCGCGGCGACGTCGCCACCAGATGCGACCGCATGGCGAAGAGGGTGAAGGATCCGACCAGCACCAAGACCAGGAATCCGAGGAGCGCAGGCCCGATCGCGGACTGAGTGAATGAATGGACGGAGTTGATCGTGCCCGACCGGGTGAGGAAGGTGCCGAGAATGGTGAGGGCGAAGGCGCTGATCACGAGGACGAAGTTCCATGCCTGGAGCATCCCTCGACGTTGTTGGACCAACCCGGAGTGGATGAAGGCGGTGGCGGCAAGCCATGGCATGAGGGAAGCGTTCTCCACCGGATCCCAGGCCCAGTATCCGCCCCAGGAGAGAACTTCATAGGCCCACCACCCGCCAAGGGTGATCCCGAGGGTCAGGAACGACCAGGCAACCAAGGTCGAGCGGTGGCTGCGCCGCAACCACTCAGGACCCGGCACCCCGAGTGCCAGGGCGCCGATCGCATAGGCGAATGGCACGGTGAGCCCGACGTAGCCGATGTACAGCACCGGCGGGTGCACCGCCATCAGGAAGTGGTTCTGGAGAAGCGGGTTTGGCCCCGGTCCGTTGACGGGCACCTCGACCGGGTTGAAGGGCCAGGCGCTCGAGGCGGCGCAACCGGTGGTCAGGGCATCCACACACACTTCGAAGGGGTTGGCCACAGTGAGCATGAGGCCGAAGAAGAAGACACCTACTCCTCCCATCACGGCGACGGCTGCCGCTCCCAGTCGATCGGGTGCCCGCCGCGCCACCACCCAGGTGAAGACGGCAAGGACCAATCCCCACAGGATGATCGAGCCCTCGAGAGCTGCCCAGGCCGTGGCGACGTCGAAAGGAAACGGCGTGTTGCTCGAGTGATGGTTGGCCACGTAGGCCAGGCTGAAGTCGTCCGTGAGCAGGGCCACCTGCATCGCGACCATCGAAATGACCGCTCCTGCCAGGACGAGTTTGCCAGGTGCGCGCAGGTCACCCTCGCCGCCACGGGCGAGGCGGACGCCCCTGGACACCAGCAGGATCGAACCGATGAGGGCTGCGATCACTCCGGCCGATCCGAGAAAGGCCAGCATCAACCCTCCGGGTAGGCCCCGCCCTCCTCGGGGACCTCGTAGTTCTCGTCATGGCGGATCAGCGCCGAGTCAGCCTCGAACGTGTCCCCGGACCAGGCGCCTTCGAGGAGCAGAGGGATTTCCTCGGCGAAGAGCGACGGCTGGGGGCCACTGAGGACTACCGGGATATCGGCGCCGCCATCGGTCACGGCGAAGCTGGTCGATCCATCAGCTTCCACCACGGTCCCCGCCACGACGATTCCGGCAAGTCGAAAGCGCTCACCGTCGGGGAAGTCGGCTCGCTGGTCCACGGCCTCGGAGGGGTAGAGGTAATAGGTGAGGCTGTCATTCAGCCCGGTGAAGGTCAGGGCCAGCACGATGGCGACCACCCCCCCGATGCCGAGGTAGACGAATCGGCGGTGAATCACCGTCAGCCCTTGGCTCGCCGATGCCGCAGATGGAGGCGGGCTGCGTACCAGACGAAAGCGGAGTAGCAGATCAAGAAGGTGCCGAAGACGATGACCTGATCAGACATCCTCGACCTCGGACAACAGGGGAGCGGCCACCGCGTCCCCAGCCGGGACGGTCTCGCTCGATTTTGCCTCCTCGGCCTTGGCCACCTCGACCCTTGCTGCGGTCAGCGCCACATACAGGAGCGTGAAGGCGAGAAAGTTGACCAACAGGGCGATCACCATCTCGTCCGGCATCGTGGCGCCGTCGGGCCTGATCGACTGGGTCTGGTGGAGGGAACGAAACAGGTTGACGGAGAAGTACACCAGCGGCACCTGCACCACGGCGATGGCGCCGAGGATGGCTGATCGTCTCGCCCGCATCACCGGGTCGGGCGTGGCCTGGCGTAGCGCGAGATACCCGACGTAGACGAAGAACATGACCGCCGTCGATGCCATGCGTGGATCGGCCCAGTCCCAGGCTCTTCCCCAGACTGCTTGCCCCCAAACCATCCCTGTGAACAAGCCGGTCGCTGTGAACAGGACGCCGGTTTCCACAGATGCCTCCGCAAGTCGGTCCCACCGGTCGGTCTTCCGCACCAGCCAGAGGATGGAAGCGAGGGCGGTGACACCGAAGGCGAGAAAGGCGACCCACATCGAAGGGGCGTGGATGTTGACGATCCGGGTGAACTCGCCCTGGAGACGGTCGGTGGGCGAGGTGAGGGTGAGATAGAGGCCCGCAACCATCGCTGCAGCAGCGATGGCCATCAGAATGCGGACTCGTTTCATCTCGAAGCCTCCTCGAGGGGTCTTGCCAGGGCGACGCCGGCCACTGCCAGCGCCAGGTCGGTCGCGACCAGGAGCAACAACCAGGGCAGGATACTTGTGTCCCGGGTTAGTGATTCCAGGGTCTGGGACGCTCCGATGACCAGCGGGATCGCCAACGGAGCGATGATCAACGACGCAAGGGCGGTGCGACTCCGCAATCCCGACGTGACTTCACCCGCCAGCGTCCCGAGCTCGGTGAGACCGACCGCGGTGAGGAGCAAAGCGAGGATCACCGGGCCCGGCCAGCCAGACGGAAGGCGCGGGCTGTACAGGACGAAGGTCGCGATCAGTAGGACGACCATGAAGCTCGCTGTCAGCGTCGACCCCGACAGTGAGCGACCGACGAAGCGGGCCGCAGGGTCGACCCCGAGGAGCGAGTAGAGGTCCCTTCGCTCTGGTCGATCGTCGGCAGCCTGGCGCAATGCCACCTGCATGCCGAACAGGACGCCGATCGCCCAGAACACTGCAGGCCCGAGCTCTGAAATGGCCGCGAGGTTCACGCCGAGCGCCAGGGGGATCACGAGAACTGCGATGACGGCGAAAGGCAGGATGATCCGCAGCACATCACCCATACGCCGTTCGATACGAAGGTCGACCCGTGCGATCTCGACGGCCTGATCCCAGAATGTCATGCCACCTGCTCCAGACGCCCTGCGGCGAGGGCCAGAACCCTCCCGGAACGCTCGGCGAGATGAGCGGCATCGTGGGACACCATCACGACGGCGCCCCCGCTATCCGTGGTCCGGGCGATGAGGGCATCGATCAGGTCCTGGGCGTGGACGTCGAGACCCGAAAACGCCTCATCGAGCAGGAGCACTCTGGGCTTGGTGATGAGCAGCCTGGCTGCTTCTGTGCGGCGCAGCATGCCGTACGAGCTCTGCTCGACCTTTCGGTCCGCCGCCTCGGCCAAGCCGACCACCTGCAGGGCGCGTTCGATCCTGGACGTGTCTCCACCAAAGAGGCGGGTGGCATGCTCGAGGTTCTCCCGAAGGGTCAGCTCGGCGACCACGGTGGGGATGTGGCCGATGAGGCCGATCTCGCGGCGGATCCGATGCACTTCGGGCGTCCCGAGCGCTGCGCCCAGGATCCGTCCGGTGCCCTGGTCCGGTGCGCTGAGGGTGGCCAGGAGGCGAAGCAAGGTCGTCTTGCCCGACCCGTTCGGCCCGGCGATGCCGAGGACCTCGGCGGTGCCGACGGACAGGGTCAGGCCGCGCAGGATGGTCTGGCCACCAAGCGAGACACCTGCATCCTCGAGTTCGATGTGGGTGCCCACCCGGTGAGTCTCATTGGCTACCGGGTCAGACTCAAGTTCCAGGGCTGTTATTAGGTTGAGCAATGGATGAGCACGGAGATCGTCATCGACCCCCGATTCCGTGGGCCGCCCAACAGCGCCAACGGCGGATACGCGTGTGGCGTCCTCGCTGAGAACATCGGTGGTGTCGCCACGGCGACACTTCGTCGCCCTCCACCACTCGATGTGCCGTTGAGCCTCGTCGGCGACGGCGGGCAGATGCGGCTGATGGACGGAGATGACCTCGTTGGCGAGGCGATGAACGACACCCTCGAAGTACTCGCCCCCGCCCACCCGAGTTTCGATACCGCCGCGGCTGCATCCCGACGGTATGCCGGCTTCGAGGCCCACCCATTCCCGGCTTGTTTCGTTTGCGGGCCAGATCGTGCGCCGGGGGACGGACTGCGCATCTTCCCCGGCCATCTCGACGGGTCGACCGTGGTGGCCGCCCCCTGGGCTCCCGACGAGTCCCTGGCCGGCGCAGGAGGCGTGATAGATCGCCGTCATGTCTGGGCCGCCCTCGATTGCCCGTCGTACTTCGGCCTGGACAGCGCCCCGATTGCCCTCCTCGGCCGTCTTGACGGCCCGGATCGACCGGTTGCCCGAGATCGGGGAGCGACTGGTCGCCATCGGTTGGCCGATCGGGGTCGAAGGGCGAAAGCACCGCGCCGGATCGGCGTTGCTCGACGACGCCGGGGTTGAAATGGCCGATCGCGGCTGCGACCTGGATCGAGATCGACGAGCTACCGACCTGACCGTGTCACGAGATGGGCGACGGGTCGTGCCGGCAGGGAGAGCGTGCCGGTGGCGTCGACGAGACGCAGGGGCGTGGACTTGATCCAATTCCAGATCAGCCGTGCCTCCTCGGCCGTCTCCACAGAGTCCGGGACATCATTCTCTGGCTCATCACTGACTTCGGGCGCGGGCCGCAGAGGCGGGCTGGAGCCGGCTCGCCAGGTGCAGACCAGCCGCCCGTGGTCGACGACGACATGGGAACCGTCTTCTCCCTCCATTTCGCAGACGCCCAGACCCTCCAGGGCGATCCAGGTTCGGCTCGTGTCGATGGCCCGGGCCAGTGCCTCATGACGGTCCCGGGCCCAACCGGCTTCCTCGTATCGCTGCTCGGAAGAGAGCTGGCCCATTCGATCCGCTAGCGGCTCGAGGAGCAGGTCGGATCGATTGGAGATCCCTTCGATGATCTGATCGACCACTCGCTGGTATTCGATGGGGTCGAGGCTTCCGTCGCACGGGCAGAGCGCAACACCCATTTGGGCGGGAGCGCACCGTGCCGACCTGGTGCCTGGACGCGACGAGCAACGTCTGATCATGGTGGCGTCCCACAGGGCGGCCACGACCAGGTCGGCCGCGGTCTTGGACCGGAACGGGCCGAGATAGGCCAGCGCATTCGTCTTGAGGGTCCTGACCACCGACAGCCTGGGAAAGGGCTCATCGGTCAATTTGACCCAGTGCGATGACTTTGGGGGACGGGACCGGCGGTTGTAGCGGGGCCGGTAGGTGTGGATGAGCCGGAGCTCGGTGATTTCGGCTTCCAGGGGCGTCGGGCAAACGATGTGGTCGACCGAATCGAGCTCACGCATCAGACTGCCGATGGTCCGGCGCTGGTCTCCATAGAAATACTGGCGGACTCTCGCCCTCAAATTGGTCGCCTTGCCCACATAGATCGGGGTGCCATGGCGGTCCCGAAACAGGTAGACCCCGGGTTGCCGGGGGAGGGCTTCGGTCAACCGGATCTTGGAGTAATGCGCAGAGCCCCGGGCCCGGGGGAGTTGGAGCAGGTCGTCCAGATTCGTTACGCCGAGGCTCCCCGCCCGCTCCAACAGCCCGTGAAGCACATGGGCTGTGGCCCGGGCGTCGTCGAGGGCACGGTGGATCGGGGTGACCGGGCTGCGGAAATGAGCGGCGAGGGTCTGCAGCCTCAGGTTCCTCACCTCCTCCCTCACGAGACGCCGTCCCAGCCCGGCGGTGTCGACCGTGTCATTGCTCAGGGGCGGGTAGCCGTGAAGGCCTGCGGCCGCATTGAGGAACGACATGTCGAAGCGGATGTTGTGTCCGACGATCACTGCGTCGCCGATGAACTCGAGGAAAGTAGGAAGGGCAGTTCCGATATCCGGCGCCTCGATCACCATGGCCTCGGTGATTCCGGTGAGGATGGTGATCAAGGGCGGGATGGGCAGTCCGGGATCGACCAGCGTCTGAAACGTTCCTAACAGCTCGCCGCCCCGATATTTGACCGCCCCTATCTCGGTGATGGCGCAATCCCGCGGCGATCCACCGGTCGTCTCCAGATCGAGGACACAGAAGGTGACATCGAACAGCGGCGTGGAGAGGTCGTCGAAGCTGGGTTGGAGCAGGGCGGCCACGCCCGTCCGAGCCTAATCGAACGTATGTTCGGTGCAAGGACTAAGAAGATCTTTGCCGTAACGCCTCGTAGGCGAGCACGGCCATGGAGACCGAGACATTGAGCGAGTCGGTCGAGCCACGCATCGGTAGGGAGATGATGCGTGTCCGCCGCCGCCCGGGCGGATGTGGTGAGTCCGGTGTCCTCGGCACCAACGAGAAGGGCCAGAGGGCCAGTCAGGTCTGCGTCCCACAGGAGGTCGGAGGCCCCAGGGTCGGCAGCCACGATCCGCGCCCCACGAGCCCGAACCCAGGAGACGGCGAGATCGAGGCCGGCGACGCCCAACGGCACCGAGAAGATCGCTCCAGTAGAAGCCCGAATCACGTTCGGATTGAAGGCGTCGGTGTCGGGATCGGCCGCGATCACCGCGTCGGCCCCTATGGCATCGGCAGTCCGGAGCAGAGCGCCCAGATTCCCCGGCTTCTCGATCGACTCGGCCATCAGGAACAAGGGATCAGGTCCCGGTGCCAGATGATCGAGAGTCACATCGAATTGTCCGAAGACCCCGATCACTCCTTGCGATCTACCCCGATACGAGGCCCGATCCAAGGCAGCCGTCGCCACCGACACCTCGGACCCGGCGCGTTGCGGTGGGCCGGGGAATTGGGCCGGGTCGTAGTAAATCTCGAGCGGTCGGTGACCCTTGGCGACTGCCCGGGCCAGGTCCCTGGAGCCCTCGACGACGAACACCGACTCCCGTTCTCGTTCCTTGCGATCCCGAAGCGAGACCAATCGCTTGATCCGGGGGTTCGCCGCCGAATTGATATCCATCAGCCTGCCCAACGCTCCCGGTGAACGACGGAGGCGCGGGGTCGTTTGCCACGGGACAGGCTGCCCGATCGACGGTCTGGCATTGGATATCCGACTGTCACCACGCCTATCGGGCTGTGCTGGTCCGGTATTTCGAGAAGGGAAGCCAGGTCGTGCATCGAATGGACACCGAGGAACCCGGCGACAAGTCCTTCGTTCACCGCGGCAAGGAGGACGGCCATCATCGCGGCTCCGGCGTCGACCCACCAGTAGGGAACCGGCCAGTCGATCTCTTCCCCGTTGGGCCCCAGCTTGTCTGGCTCCCGATAGCGCTCCCTGTAGATCGACTCGCTGACAGTGATCACCACATGGGCCGGCGCGGTGGAGATCCATGGATCGAACCCGGCCGCGACGTATTCCGCCTCTTCGGCGAGTGAGGCGATCGAGTTGCGGGTGCCGGCGTCGGTCACGATCACGAATCCAATTCCCTGGCTGTACCCCGCCGAAGGTGCCCTCAGCCCGGCATCGACGATCTTGTCGAGAGCTTCCGGTGGCAATGGGTCGGGGGCGTAATTTCGCACCATGCGACGTTTGCGGATGACCTCGTCGAATTCCATGTCCCCAATGTTCCCACTTGCGAGGCGTGACCGAACGCAGAAACTGATCGGTGACATGGGTCGTTGAATGGCTTATGGTGACGGCGGCGGTTCGGGGTCGCCCAAGCCAGGACCGCGATTCATCACGGAGGGAGTGGGCGAGTGACCCCAGCGGCGGGGAACGAGATGACGGTGGTTTGGACACGGGGCAACGGTTGCTCCGAGCTGGCGGCTCTTCTCTCGGAGGACGTCCCTGACCGCATCACCGGCGACCTCGTCGAGCAGTGCATCACCCATCGGGCCGATCTCCTCGTCTCGCGCAGATTCCCCGGCTCGTTCGATCTGGTGAGTGTCGCCGTGCCCCTCGACTTCGTCCCCCAGAACGTGAAGCGGGTGGTTTCGGCCGTGGCCGGCGGGCCCCATTCCTTCCTGGCGGCCGATACCGCCTCGCGTCTGGGGCGTGGGCTCGGCGTCGAGTCCGAGATGTTGTCGGCCATTCGGCCCGGAGATGATCCACGGGAAGCCGAGGATCTTCTCGACCACATCGGGTTGTCGGTACCCGAAATCGGGGGCAGAGTCGTGGAGGTGGAGGGAATCTCCGAGCTCGTGGAGAGCCTCGAGGAGGGGACGCTCGTTGTCTTCGGGGCTCCCGGTGGGTCCTGGCTGCAGAGGTCGATGTTCGGCCCGGGAGCCAGGCTGAGGAGCAGGGCGCCCGCCGGCGCCATCATGGTGCGCAGCGCTCCGGACCGAGTGTTCCGATGGATGGGGGACCCTGTCTTCGTCAGCCCGATGCGTCTAGCCGACGACACCCTCCGGCTTCATGAGCAGCACGTATTGGCGGTCGCCGATGAGGGTCTGCTGATCGGTCTCGTTCGTCGGGAGAGCCTGGAGGGCGCCGGCGACTCCCCGGTTGGTTCCCTCATGGAGGAAGCCCTGTCGGCCAGGGTCGACGAAACCATCGCTGAGGCCATGGTGCTCGAGCCAACCTTTGGCCGGGATCCGATCCCCGTCACCGACCACGACGAGCACCTCGTCGGTGGTTTGTCGTTGCCAGTGGCCTGAATCCGGGCAGAATCTCCGCCGGTGAGATTCAGGATTTCGTTTTGGGGGGTTTTCTGGCTCGTGGTTGGACTGGTGCTGGTGTTTCACATCGCAGGCGGCTGGTACTTCTCGAGCGAGCTGATTCAGGACGGATTCGAGCCCGACCCTGATCCGATCACGCCGGTGCGAGGCGCATTCGAGTTGGAAGAGGTGAGTTATGCCTCGCCGTTGGGTGAGATGGACGCCTGGTATCTGCCTGCCGAGGGCCCGACGTGGGTCGTCCACATCCACGGCCTGGGGACCTCTCCCGCAGAAGCCGAGCCATTGTTCGCGCCGTTGCAGGGCGCCGGCTATCCCCAATTGTCGATCACGTATCGCAATGACGAAGGTCAACCGGTGGATCCGTCGGGGTACTACCAATACGGAGCCACCGAGTGGGAGGATGTGGCAGGTGCCGTCGAGTACGCCTCGGCCAACGGCGCACAGAACATCGTGCTCAGCGGGTTTTCGACCGGTGGCGCCCACGCGATGTCGTACCTCTCCCGGCAGCCGCAGGAGGTCGTGATCGGGATGCTCTTGGATGCGCCGAACGTCGACTTCGGCCGGACCGTGGACTACGCCGCCAGTCAAAGGGATCTCCCGGTGCTGCCGCTCCCGGTCCCGCCCACAGTGTCGGCCTCGGCCAAGTTCATCACCTCGTTGCGCATCGGCGTCAATTGGAAGCTCCTCGACTACATAGCTGATGCAGACGAGACCATTCGCCAACCCGTGCTCATCCACCACGGGACCGCGGACCTGAGTGTCCCGCTCGAGACGAGTCTCGATCTCGAGGCGACGAACCCCGATCTGATCCAACTGATCACGGTCGAAGGGGCCGGTCACGTCGAGTCGTACGACGTCGATCGGCAGGGCTATGTCGACTCGGTACTCGCATTTCTCGCCAACCTGGGATGACCTGAGCTCACCTACTGTGCCCCTGGCCTAGGAGGTGCTGGTGGCCGGCGAAGCGATGATCCATCTCGAGAACGTGAGGAAAGTCTTTCCGGGGACCACTCGCGCCGCGGTGACAGACCTCAGCCTCGACGTGATGCGCGGCGAGTGCGTCACACTCATCGGCCCGTCGGGATGCGGGAAGACCACGACGCTGAAGATGATCAACCGGATCATCGAGCCCAGCTCCGGCACGATCGAGATCGATGGGCGGGATGCCATGGCCATACCTCCACACGAGTTGCGCCGTTCGATCGGCTACGTGATCCAGCAGATCGGCCTTTTCCCTCATCGCACCATCGCCCAAAACATCGGCACCGTCCCCGCTCTCCTCGCCTGGGACCAGAAGAGGATCGATGAGCGTGTGGCCGAGCTGGTAGAGGTGGTCGGACTGGACGCCGAGATGATGACCCGGTACCCGTCGGAGCTGTCCGGTGGTCAACAGCAGAGGGCCGGCGTGGCCCGCGCTCTCGCCGCCGATCCCCCGGTCCTGCTGATGGACGAGCCTTTCGGTGCGGTCGACCCGATCGTGAGGAAGCGGCTGCAATCCGAATTCCACGACCTTCAAGCTCGTTTGGGGAAGACGGTCGTGTTTGTCACGCACGACGTCGACGAGGCGATCTTGCTCGGGGACCGCATGGTCGTGCTCAACATCGGCGGCATCATCGAGCAATACGACACACCGGAGAAGGTGTTGGCCGAGCCGACGAGCGACTTCGTGGAGAGATTTCTCGGCGGGGAACGCGGCCTGAAGCGCCTCGCTCTGCTCCCGATCAGCAAGGCGCATCTCGAGCCAGGGCCGTTCGTGGACGTCTCGGTGACCCCGGATCAGGCACGTCGGGTGATGGAACAGCATGGAGTCGACTGGCTCGGGCTTCTCGATGACGGCCGGCTCCTCGGATGGGTCGACGGCATCCTCGTGGATCGCACCCCACTCCGGGATTTGGAGCCGAGACCTTTCCTCGTGACGCTGCGAAGCGACTCGTACCTGCGCTCTGCCCTCGACGCCGTGGTGACCAGCCATGCGCGGGTGGCCGTGGTCGTCGACGACGGGATCTATCGAGGGATGCTCGATCTGGATGCAATCGCGGAGGGAATCACGGAATGAGCGTCGTCGGACAGGCATCTCCACTGATCGACTGGGACTGGATCGCTCGGAACGTCGGGGAGATCGCAGACCGGACCTGGCAGCACCTCAGCCTGACCGCGGTCTCGGTCGGAATCGGCCTGGTCATCTCCGTCGGGATGGCGATCGTCGCGCTCCGCTGGCGCTGGGCCTACACGCCCATCACATGGGCCACGGGCCTGCTCTACACGATCCCGTCACTCGCCCTCTTTGCCCTGTTGGTGCCCGTCGTCGGGCTCAACGCCACCAATGCGGTGATTGCCCTCACCTCCTACACCCTGCTCATCATCATCCGGAACCTGGTGGCCGGCATCGACGGTGTCCCTGATGCCGTATTGGAGGCGGCCGATGGGATGGGCTACACGCGGCGCGCCAGGTTCTGGAGAATGGAGGTGCCGCTGGCTCTTCCGGTGATCATCGCCGGCCTCCGCATCGCCACGGTGACCACAGTCGGACTGGTGACGGTGACGGCGGTGCTCGGTCTCGGTGGCTACGGGTATTTCATCCTTCGAGGGCTCAACACGTTCTTCTGGACCCAGATCCTGGTTGGGGTCGTTCTATCGGTCGTGCTGGCGACCGTTCTGGACATCGGGTTTCTCCTCCTGCAGAGATTGCTCAGCCCCTGGGCACGGAGGGCCGGATGACGACGTGGGAGTCGGTCCAGGAGTTCCTCTCTGAGCCCACCACATGGTCGGGGCCGGACTCGATCTGGGCCAGGCTCGGGGAGCACATCTGGGTCTCGGTCGCGGCAGTGATGATCGCCGCGCTGCTGGTGCTGCCTTTGGCGGTATGGCTGGGCCACATACGGCGCGGATCGGGCGTCGCCACGGCCGTGATCAACATCGGCCGGGCGGTTCCCTCTTTCGGGATCCTGGCCGTGGCTTTCCTGATCCTGGTGGAGATGGGCGCCGGCGTGGGTGAGCCATGGGCGGTCCTGGTGGCCTTGATCGCCCTCGCCGCCCCTCCGATGTTCACCAACACCGTGGCGGGGATTCAGGCAGTGGAACCCGCGACCGTCGAGTCTGCCCGCGGCATGGGCCTGACGGAGCGAGAGGTGGTGACCGGTGTCGAGCTCCCGCTGTCGATGCCGCTGATGATGGAGGGACTACGCATCGCCTTCGTGCAGGTCATCGCCACCGCCACCCTGGGAGCCCTCGTCGCCTGGGGAGGCCTGGGGAGATACATCGTGGACGGGTTCGCCCGACAGGACATGGGACGGTTGATCGTGGGGGCCGTCCTCGTTGGCGCGCTGGCGATCACAGCAGAGCTGGGTCTTTCGGCGTTACAGAGGTCGACGGCCCCGCGAGGGTCGAGGCGGGCGCGCTAACGGGAATCTGGCGAAACGCAATACGGTTTGCCGGGTGGGCCCTGGTGGAAAGACAGGGCCTGTTTCCAACCTAGAAGAAGGAGATACCCATGCGGAGACCTTTCCGCGCTCGCGCCGTTGGGGCGATCCTCGGTCTGGCACTAGTTGCCACGGCCTGTGGGTCGGGTGACGGCGCCGAAGAGGGCAGCGTGCCCGAGGGCGACCCGATAAAGGTCGCCTCGTTCAATTTCAACGAATCGGTGATAGTGGCGGAGATCTACGCTCAGGGCCTGGAGGCGAACGGGTACACGGTGGAGCGACAGCTCAACCTCGGCAACCGTGAGGTGGTCAAGCCCGCTTTGGAGGAAGGCGACATCGATCTCGTCCCCGAGTACACCGGATCCTTCGGCGGGTTCCTCGAGGTCGAGCAGTCGTCCGACCCGGACGCCATGTGGGAGTCGGCACGAACCGCGTTCGAGGAGTTGGGAGTGACTCTCCTCGCCTACAGCCCCGCCCAAGACAAGAACGCATATGTGGTGACCGGTGAGACCGCCGAGGAGCACGGGTTGTCGACGGTGTCCGATCTCGAGCCGGTGGCCGGCGACCTGATCTTCGGCGGCCCACCTGAGTGCCCCGAACGGCCGCTCTGCCTGCCAGGACTTCAGGAGGTCTACGGGCTCGAGTTCGCCGAGTTCGTTCCTCTCGACGCCGGCGGCCCGATCACGGTTGCCGCCCTGGAAGGTGGAGAGATCGACGTCGGCCTGCTCTTCACCACCTCGGGTGTCATCGCTGCGAACGATTGGGTCTCTTTGGAAGACGACATGGGCCTCAACCCGGCAGAGAACATCGTGCCGGCGATCCGCACCGAGGTGGTCGAGGTCTACGGCGACGATCTGGTGGCGCTGCTCGACTCGTACTCGGAGGCGCTCACGACCGAGGATCTCACTGCGATGAACGCGCGGGCCGACCTCGAACAGGAGGACCCGGCGCTGATTGCCGAGGAGTGGCTCACCGAGAACGGGTTCTTGGAGTAGAGGTCGCCGAAGACAACGCGCGCATCAAATCTGTCACTGGCGTCTCGTACCTTCTTCATCAGGAGGTACGAGATGCTGATCGATTGCGAGCAATGCGCGATGCAAGGCACCAGCGCCTGCGACGACTGCGTGGTCACCTTTCTCCTGTCGGACGGCCCGGTGGACCTCGACGAGTCCGAGGTCAATGCACTGGCCAACCTGGCCGGGGAGGGTTTGGTGCCGCGACTGCGCCTGGTTCCCACGGAGAGACGGGCAGGCTGAGAGCCGTCGGGCAATTACCCTCGCCCCGACATGGTCAAGGTCTATTCGATCGCTCTCGCCCTTGGTGTGATCGGGCTCATCGTCGTCATCCTCGGGGGTGCCTTCGCCGAGAACGTCGATCGGGAGGAGAAGGACCCGGGCCGCCGGATCGGTAGCGGGGGGAGGGCAGCGATCGGAGCTCTGGTCGGTTTCGGCATGGCAGGCCTCTCGGCCGAGTTCTCCACACTCGACTTCACCTGGCAGGTCGCGCTGCTCATCGCCGTCGTTGGCGCGGCGGCCGGCGCTCTGTGGGCCTGGTACGCCTCACGTCATCAGTCAGGGTCCGATGCTGGTCCTGTCTGACATCCACTTCGCAACCGAGCCGCTGCGACGGGTGGTGGCCACTGGCGAGACATTGCTCATACTCGGCGATCTGGTGAATCTCACCGATTATCGGACCGGTGAAGGAGCCGTGGCCGACGTGTTGGGCATGGAGTTCGCACGGGCGTCGGCATCGGCACGCGGAGCCGGTGACTATCAGCGGATGCGGGGACTCTGGCTGGAGACGGTGGGCGACCGCATCGACGAGATACGCGTTGCCATCGGCGAGGCAATCGAGGAGCAATATGCAAGGGTGGCCGAGGCCCTCGAGGGTGGGCACGGGTATGTGATCCATGGCAACGTCGATCGCCCCGGGCCACTGGAGAAGTCCCTGCCTCCCGGCTACGAGTACGTGCATGGGCAGACCCGAGAGCTGGAGGGCCTGCGCTTTGGGTTTGTCGGGGGCGGGTCGGCTACGCCACTCCAGGCCGAAGGTGAGGTTCCCGACGAGGAAATGAGCCGGCTCCTCGAATCGATTGGGGAGGTGGATGTCCTCTGCACCCATGTCGCGCCGGCCCTGGATCCGTTGCAAACGGATGTGGTGACCGGGCGCGCCGAGCGCGGCTCTGCCCCTCTGCTCGACTACATCCGGGCCAGTCGCCCCCGTTTGCACTTGTTCGGCGATGTTCACCAACCCCAGGCGAGCAGGTGGCGGGTCGGGCCCACCCGATGCCGAAATGTGGGCTATTTTCGAGCTACTGAGCGAGCAGTTGCCTTCCATCCCGCCGATCTCGAGCAGGCCGCAGGCGGCTAACCTCCGATCGCCCACCCATGACCGAAGGAACATTTCAGACCCTCGAGATCGACGCACCAGCTGAAGCCCTGTACGACGTTGCTGCGGACATCGCCTCGTACCCGGAATGGGCAACCGGGGTCAAGGAGGTCGAGGTCCTGGAGAGCACTCCGGAGGGCCTCGTCGAAAGGGCTCGCTTCGTCCTGGAGGGCTTCGTCAAGGAGATCGAGTACGTCCTTCGATACACGCACGATCGACCCAATGTGCTCAGTTGGGTGGCTGAGGAAGATTCCAAGGACGTGCGAATGCTCGAGGGGTCCTACACGTTCAACGATGTCGACGGAGCCACCGAAGTCGTGTACGCACTCACTGTGGAGCCGAACTTCACCATCCCCGGCTTTCTCCGCCGGCAGGCTGAGAAGCAGATCGTGACCACAGCACTGCGGGGACTGCGCAAGAGGGTCACGGGCTCGGTCTGAGCATGAGAATCGTCCTCATCACCGGCAAGGGAGGCGTTGGCAAGACGACCGTCGCCGCCTCTACCGCCCTGCGGGCTGCCGATTCGGGACATCGGACCCTCATCACCTCCACCGACCCCGCACATTCGCTGGCCGACGCCCTAGCGGTGGGCCTGGGATCCGAACCGGGTCAGGTCGTGCCCAACCTCGACGGGCAGCAGATCGACACCCAGCGTCAACTCGACCGCTACTGGGGCTCGATCCGCCGCCAACTGATGAATGTCCTCGATTGGGGGGGCGCCGGCGGGATCGAGGCCGAGGAGTTCCTGGTCTTCCCGGGGATGGACGAGCTATTCGCCCTTCTCGAGGTGAATCGTCACGCCCGATCCGGGCAATACGACGTGATCGTCGTCGATTGCGCTCCGACCGCGGAGACCTTGCGCCTGCTCTCCCTTCCCGAGGTCCTGAGTTGGTACTTCGAGAAAGTCCTCCCAACCGAGCGGCGCCTCATGAAGGCAGCACGGCCGATCCTCAGCCGGCTCACCGACCTTCCGCTGCCCCAAGACGAGGTATTCACCGCGGCCCAATCGGTCTTCGAGTCGATCGAAGGGGTCAAGGAGTTGATGTCGGACCCAAGCGTCACCTCGGCCCGGCTGGTGGTGAACCCCGAGAAGATGGTCATCGACGAGGCCCGGCGCACCTACAGCTACCTGGGCTTGTTCGGTTACGGGGTGGATGGCGTGATCGTCAATCGGGTCTTGCCCGAGCAAGTGGCCGATCCGTATTTCGAGCGGTGGCGAGCCATTCAGAAGGGCCATCTCGACGCAGTGGATGACGCCTTCGCCGAGGTGCCCCGTCTTCATCTCCGGTTGTTCGACGATGAGATGGTTGGAATCGATCGATTGCGCTACATGGCGGGTGAGCTCTACGGGCAACGAGACCCGATCTTCGATTTCACGGCAACCCATCCATTCCGCATAATCGAGGTAGATGGAGGTGTGGCAATGGAGATGGACATACCATTCGTCGATAAGACAGATCTCGACGTTTACAGGCACGGTCATGAGCTGTACATCCAGGTCGGTCCCTACCGCCGGTCTTTCATACTGCCCGATGCCCTTCATCGCAGGGAAGTGACCCGGGCACGCCTCGATGAGGGCACGCTCACGGTCTCGTTCGCCGATCCGGACGCCAGGTCATGAGAGAGCAATCGGAGGCCATGCAGGCTCTGGGCCGAGCCGGACGCCGGGCCGGATATCACCTGATCCAAGCGGTGATCGAAGGCCTCAAGGCCGTCGAGGCGGTGTTCGAAGAGGTGAGCAGGATCGGCGACAAAGAAGCCCCCGAAACGGAAGAGCCGCCACGAACCAGGATCGAGATCGAATGACAGAGGGACCACACCCCATCAGGCCCGACGAATTGATCCCGCCGGAAGGCGGACCGTCGATGCAAGCCCGCCTGATGGCCAGGGACGCTGTGCTCATGCTGCCGAACCTCGTCAAGCTGGTGGGTCGGCTGCTCAAGGACCCGCGGGTGCCCCGCCGCTCCAAGGTCGCCCTCGGGCTGGCCGCGGTGTACGTGGCGAGCCCCATCGATCTCGTCCCCGAATTCATCCCGGTGATCGGTTGGGCTGACGATGTGCTCTTCATGTTGTTCGCCATCGACTCGCTGATCGAGCGCTCCGGCCCCGAGATCGTTGCCGAACACTGGGACGGCCCCGGTGACCTGCTCGCGATGATCCGGGAGGTGACCGGGGTGACCCGTAGCATCATCCCCAACCGTCTCCGCCAAGCCCTGGATCGTATCTCGGGGTAGCTCACCCGCATCCTGCCGACACCCTCCGCAGGACAATGAATCGGGGTTTTCGCGTCCTGAGCTACTTTGACCTGTCTCATGATCGACTTCAGACGGATCGGCTCGTTGCCTCCTTACGCCTTTGCCGAGGTCAACCGGCGCAAAGTCGAGGCCCGTCTCGCCGGGGTCGACGTGATCGATCTCGGTTTCGGCAACCCTGACATCCCGTCCCCGGAAATCGCTGTCGACACCCTCGTCGACGCAGCGAGGCACCCCGCCAACCATCGGTATTCCGCTTCACGTGGCATCGATGACCTGAGAGAGGCGCTGGCGGGGCGGTATCGCCGCCGCTTCGGGGTCGAACTGGACCCGGAGACCGAGGTCATCTCCACGATTGGATCCAAGGAAGGTCTGTCCCATCTGATGTGGGCCCTTCTCCAGCCCGGGGACGCCGCAATCGTCCCTGATCCCTCTTATCCCATCCACATCTACGCCCCGGTGATCGCCGGTGCGGAGGTGCGAACTGCCCCGATCGGATCCGAGGCCGATTATTTCGACGTGGTGCATCGGATGTTCCACGACTCGTGGCCCCGGCCAAGAGTGATCATCGTCAGTTTCCCCCACAACCCAACCGCCACCACCGTTGACCTCGGATTCTTCGAGCGACTCGTCGATTTGGCCCGGGAGAACGAAGTCGTCCTCGTCCACGACTTCGCCTATGCCGACCTCGGCTTCGACGGTTATCGACCTCCCTCGTTGCTCGAGGTTCAGGGGGCAAAGGAAGTCGCAGTGGAGATCTACTCGTTGACCAAGGGCCATTCCATGGCGGGCTGGCGGGTCGGCTTCGTGGTGGGTAACCCGGAGGTGGTCGCAGCCCTGGGCAAGCTGAAGAGCTACCTCGACTACGGGACCTTCCAGCCGATCCAGATCGCCGCTGCCGCCGCGTTGGACGAGGGCGACGAGTTCGTCGAAAACGTGAACGTCGTCTATCAGGAGCGCCGGGACATCCTGGTCGACGGTCTGGCCGATCTCGGCTGGAAAATGGATCGCCCGCGGGGGACGATGTTTGTTTGGGCACCGATACCGGGCCCCTACGAGGACCTGAGTTCGGCCGACTTCGCCATTCACATCCTCGATGCGGCGGGGGTGGCCGTCAGTCCCGGAATTGGCTTCGGCCCGAGCGGCGAGGGCTTCGTCCGATTTGCCCTGGTGGAGGAAGCGGCTCGGATCGAGGAGGCCGTGGCCCGGATCGGGCAGGCTCTCGACCGTCTGTAGCCTGGTCGCATGCCTTTCACGGACGGCATCGCCGATTTTCGATCTGACACCGTGACCCGTCCCACGCGGGAAATGATCGATGCGATGGCATCGGCGCCACTCGGAGACGATGTGTACTCCGACGACCCCACCGTCAATCATTGGAAGAGGAATCGGCAGCGGTGACGGGCATGGAGGCCGCCATCTACGTGCCGACCGGGACGATGGGGAACCAACTGTCCATCATGGCGCAGACCAACCCGGGCGAGGAGGTCCTCGCCCACGAGGGGAGTCATGTCCGCAGCATCGAGGCAGGAGCTCCCCAAGCCCTGTCCGGTGTCGGGTTTCGCACTGTGAGCGGGGACGGTGGCCGGATCGAGCCCGAGGACGTGGAGCGGGCGATGGCCATGTCCGGGTTCTTCCCCAGGATCGGCCTGATGGTGTGGGAGAACACCCACAACCTGTCCGGAGGCAGGGTCATCCCCATCGACGTCATGGAGAAGACCTCCGCGGTGGCTCGGGCGCACGGTCTCCGGATCCATGTCGATGGGGCCAGGATCTTCAATGCTGTTGCCGCCACCGGTGTGCCCGCCGATCGATTTGCAGCAGTGTCGGACACCATCCAGTTCTGCTTCTCGAAGGGGCTGGGGGCGCCGGTCGGTTCGATCGTCTGCGGCCCGGCCGATCTCATCTCCGAGATCCGGTATCTCCGCAAGAGACTCGGTGGTGGGATGCGTCAGGCCGGCGTGATTGCCGCTGCGGCCCGCGTGGCCCTGGCCGGACGTGATCGCCTCACCGAGGACCATGCACTGGCGCGTCAGCTGGGCGACGCGATCGCCGAGCGATTCCCCGACGCATTGGACCCTTCCCTGGTGGAGACCAACATGGTCAGGGCCCAATTCGGCGCATTTGGCATCGAGTGGGAGGACATGAAAGTACGCCTGGACGGCAGCGGCATCAAGGTCAATCCTCCCCTCGCCGGGGGCTGGCGGATCGTCACCCACCGCGACGTCGACTCCTCGGACGTGGAGCGTCTTCTCTCGATCCTGCCGTAACGAGCGACGGCCAGACCGAGTCTGATCCTGGTGAGTGTCGGAATCCTGTTCCCGGGCCAGGGGAGCCAGACCATTGGCATGGGTGCCGACCTCTTCGATGCGAGGGACGACCTGCTCGGGGACCGCGCCGACGAGATCCTCGGTTTCTCCCTGCGGACCTTGTGCCTGGACGGCCCCGAGGAGGAGCTCACCCGAACCCAGTACGCCCAGCCCGCGCTCTTCGCCGTTTCCTTCGCACTCTGGGAGATGGTCGTTGCAGAGAACGACCTGGCCCCTGGCGGCGCTGCCGGCCATTCCCTGGGCGAGTACACCGCGCTCGGCCGCAGCCGGAGTCCTCGACTTCGACACTGCTCTCCGCCTCGTATCGCTGAGGGGTAAGGCCATGGCCCGCGCCGCAGACCGGGAGGGCTCGGGGATGGCTGCCCTGATCGGCGCCGACCGGGATCAGGCCGTCGAGGTGACCCGGGCTCGAAGAGAGCTGGGTGGCAGGTTGGAGGTGGCCAATTTCAATGCCCCGGGCCAGATCGTCGTCGCCGGTGGCAGCGACGATATCGAGTGGCTGGCCGAGAGCGGCTCGACGTTCGGTATCCGGCGCGTTGTGCCCCTCAAGGTGGCGGGGGCATTTCACAGCCAGTTCATGATCCCCGCCCAGGAGGAGTTGAGGGCTGCTCTCGAGACAATCGAGATGTCCGAGCCCCGGTTCCCGGTCTGGTCCAACACAACCGCGAGACGGCATGAGAGCCGTGAGATCGGTGATCTTCTCGCCCGTCAGATGGTCGAGCCAGTCCTTTTCTCCGACTCTCTGCTGGACATGTCAGCTGCCGGGATCGACACGTTCCTCCACGTGGGGCCGGGGGATGTGACTGCCGGTCTGGCCCGCAGGACGGTAGAGGGCGCCGAGGTGCAGAGAGTTTCAGGCATCGACGACATCCGATCCGCGTTGGACGCCGTCGTTACGATGGACGAACACTGAGGAGACCACCATGCGGAACGCCGAGATAACGGGCTGGGGCAAGTGCATGCCCCCCAACGTGCTCACCAACCACGATCTCGAGCAGCTCGTCGACACCTCCGATGAATGGATCACCACCAGGACAGGGATAAAGGAGCGACGGATCAGCCATGTCGAGGCTTCCGAGCTCGCCGCGGTGGCGGGTCTACGGGCGTTGGCCGCGGCCGGCAAGACAGTGAACGACCTCGACTTGATCCTGGTCGCCACGTGCTCCGGCGACTCGATCATCCCCTCCACGGCCTCGGCGGTGCAGCGCCATATGGGCGCCTGGAATGCGGCGGCCCTCGACCTCAACGCGGCATGCTCGGGTTTCGTCTATGGGCTGGTGGTCGGGACCAACATGATCCGGGGTGGGACCAACAACACAGTCCTGCTGGTGGGAACAGAGAAGCTGCATTTCGTGACCGACTTCACCGACCGGACCACCTGTGTCCTGTTCGGGGACGGCGCAGGAGCGGTCGTGCTGGAGCCGACGGACGAGCCGATCGGCCTCCTCTCGTCGGAACTGGGGATGGACGGATCTGTGGGGCACATCCTCGCGGTGCCCAGGGACGGATCAGCAGGCGACCCGGGACCGATCGATCCCAGGGAGTCGGCCATTGGCATGGAAGGTCCGGAGGTCTTCCGGCGTGCGGTCACGACGATGGGCGACTCCGCCGCACGTGCCATCAAAGACGCCGGTCTCTCACTAGAGGACGTCGACCTTGTCGTCCCGCATCAGGCAAACACCAGGATCATCGATGCGACTGCTCGGCGTCTCGGCATCGACGAGAGCAAGGTCTTCGTCAACATCGAATCGTACGGCAACACGTCGGCAGCCACGATCCCGGTGGCTCTCACCGAGGCTCTCGAACAGGGACGAGTCCGACCCGGCGACAACATCGTGTTCACCGCTTTCGGTGGCGGGCTCAGCTGGGGATCGGCGGTGTACCGGTGGGGGGCTCGTGTCGAGCCTCTAGGCGAGACCGATGTCGACCTGCCACCATCCGACCGCACCACGATGGAGTTGCTCCAGGCCAACTTCGATTTCTTCGGCCTCCCCGAAAAGCTCACGTGAGTGAGCAGGCCGAGGGGAGGGTCGCCCTCGTCACGGGCGGTTCGAGAGGGATCGGCCGGGCGATCGCCCATCGTCTCGCGTCGGCGGGCCATCCGGTCGCGGTGAATTACGCCCGGAAGCCCGATGCCGCGGCCGAGGTCGTGGAGTCGATCGGCCAATTCGGGGGGAAAGCCGTTGCCTATCAAGCAGATGTCTCCGACGGCTCGCAAGTCGAGGAGATGTTTACCTCGATCGAGGGCGACCTGGGCCCGATTGCGGTGCTGGTCAACAATGCCGGCATCACCGCCGACAACCTATTGCTCCGCATGAGCTCAGATGACTTCGACCGGGTCATCGCCACCAACCTGAAATCCATCTATTTCTGCACGCGCCTCGCCTTGCGGCCCATGCTCAGGGCCCGGTGGGGGAGGGTGGTGTCTATCGCGTCTGTGGCGGGGGTCACCGGCAACGCGGGGCAGTCCAATTACGCCGCATCCAAGGCCGGGATGATCGGATTCTCCAAGGCGGTGTCGAAAGAGGTCGGATCGCGCGGGATCACGGTCAACGTGGTTGCGCCGGGGTTCATCGCGACTGACTTGACCGAAGACCTGAGCGAGGCGGTCAAGGAAGAGGCCGTGAGCCGCACCGCCCTGCGACGGTTTGGTGAGGCCGACGAAGTGGCTGGGGCCGTCGAGTTCCTCGTATCCGACGCCGCTTCTTACATATCGGGTCAGGTGTTGGCCGTCGATGGCGGCCTCGCCTTGTAGCTTTCCGCCAGACAATTCCAGGAAGGAGGAACAGTGGAAAGAAGTGAAGTAGCCGGCCGACTGAGTGAGGTGCTCGTGTCGGAGCTCGGGTTGGAGGAGTCGAAGATCTCCGAGGAGGCCCACTTCGAGGAGGACCTCGATGTGGACAGCCTCGGCGTGGTCGAGCTCTTGATGGCCCTAGAGGACGAGTTCGGGGTGAAGATCCCGGATGACGAGGCAGAGTCGATCATGACAGTCGGCCAGGCCATCGACGTGGTGTACGGAAAGCTCGGGGGTTGATCTAGATGCCACCCGAGCGACGGCGGGTGGCCGTCACCGGGCTCGGGGCGATCACTCCGCTGGGAGAAGATGTCGGCTCCACCTGGGATGGCATGCTTTCGGGCCAATCCGGGATCGGCCCGATCAGTCTCTTCGACACCGACGGGTATCGCACGACGATCGCCGGCGAGGTCCGAGGCTGGGAGCCGGAGAAGCATTTCGATCGTCGCGAAGTCCGGAGACTCGACCGGTTCGCCCAATTCTTCCTGGTCGCGGTTCGCCAGGCCCTGCAGCAGGCGGGGTTGTCGTTCGACGAGGACGATCCTGCTGCGGCTCGGGCCGGCGTCGTTGTCGGCGCCGGGTTTGGTGGCATGGGCTCGTTCATCGACGAGATCGTCACCCTTACCGAGAGGGGCCCGGACAGGGTCAGTCCAACCGGGGTGCCACGAGTCATCCCCAACATGGCGGCGGGGCTGGCCTCGATCGAGCACAACCTGCTCGGACCGGTGTCCTGCGTGGTGACCGCCTGCTCGGCATCGGCCAACGCCATCGGCGACGGGGCCGAATTGATCCGCCGCGGGGCGGCGGATGTCGTGATCGCGGGCGGCTCGGAGGCAGCGATAACCACATTCGGCATCGCTACCTTCGCCCAGGCCAGGGCGCTGTCGAGTCGCAATGACGAGCCGCAGCGGGCGTCGCGGCCCTTCGACGCCGAGCGGGACGGGTTCGTGATGGGTGAGGGAGGCGCCGCGCTGGTGCTCGAGGACATGGACCTGGCGCTCGAACGCGGGGCGCCGGTGCTGGCGGAGCTGACCGGTTACGGGATGTCGGCCGATGCCTATCACATCACCCTGCCCCGCCCGGGAGGGAGTGGCGCGGCCCGGGCGATGGTCAATGCCGTCGAAGATGCGGGTCTCATTCCAGACGACGTCGGGTATATCAACGCTCACGGCACATCGACGGAGGCAAACGACTCAACGGAGACCGCCGCCATTCGCATCGCGATGGGTGCAGCCGCCGACACCGTGCCCGTATCCTCGACGAAGTCGATGACCGGACACATCCTGGGCGGAGCCGGAGCAGTCGAGGCGGTTGCCTGCATCATGGCCCTACGTGACCAGGTGCTGCCCCCGACCATCAACTACGAGGTGCCCGACCCGGAATGTGATCTCGACTATGTCCCCAATATGAAGCGGGAAGCCTCATTGCAACATGCGATGTCGAACTCGTTCGGCTTTGGCGGACACAACGTGTCGTTGATCTTCAGCAAGGTCTGACCGCCTTCGATGGGCGACAGCCAGACCGGCAATCAGGTCTGTCGCTTCTCTCTCCATTCGGCCAGAGAGCGATAGACAAGGACCAGCACCAGAGCGACGCCGACGGTGACCACGAGGAAGGAAACTATGGCCACCAAGGCGGCCCAGCCAGAACACGTGGTGAAGCCCCCTGCTCCGTCGGGCTGACGACAGCTCACGTCGGTCACGATCCAGCCCAGGAAGCCGGCCACCAAGCCGAATGCGAGCGATGGGATCGCGATCCAGGGGTTCGGCTTCCTCCTCATTGGCTCGGTCGCCCGTGCTCGTCGAGCTCTGCCGAGTCGAGAACCTCTCGGGGGGTGAGCTCGGGTGGGATCGGGTAGACGGTCCCCACCTCACGGGGAGGGTGAAATGCGACCCCAACCGAAGGATGCCATGCCAGCAAGGCAACGACCGTTCCCGAGGTCACCGAAACGATGGCCGGAGCCCACCATTGCGTGAAGGAGAGCCCGATGGCCAAGGCGGGCCAGATGATCCGCACGGCTAGCAGGCCGCCGGGGAAGACCCGGGCGAACCACAACGCAGCCAAGGGCGCGCTCATCCCCACGATGAGTGTTCCCGGAGACGCGTCGTCCCAAGCCGAGATTCCGAGCGGGAACGGGAGGCCGATCAGCATGAGGGGGAGCAGAACCGCTCGCGCCGGTGGGCCGGTCGCGGCAGGAAGCTTCCGCAGCCCGGCCATGAGAGCCGGGGAGAGAACCGCTATCGCAGCCATGAGGTTCGAAGCGAGGGCCAGCCCCCACAGCACATCGATCGGTCGCACGACGGCGAGCAAGAACATTGCGGCAACGGCCACGAGCAACGTCCGGTGGGCCCAGCGAGCCCCCGTCACCGTCACGCCAACCATGCCCACCGTGGCCAGGCCGAGGAGACCGGTGACGACCAGGAGGACCGAGCCCGGGGCGAGGGGACCGCGATCCACTCCCAGCGCGAGCGCCCAGAGCAGCGCCGCGACAAGGGGTGTGCATGCCAACAGGGGGACTGTCACGGGCCAAAGTTTCGCAGGCGAACGTGGTCAGGCAGAAGTCGGGCCGTCCGGGCTCCCGGCGTGCTCCAGGACCCGAAGACCTCGTTTCTCACCGAAGCGTGGGGAGTCGCCTGGCTCCCAGACTGTTTCCACCCGCCACGCCGGACCCGGGCGAAGAGTCACCACCGTGCCATGACCCGGCTTGTCCTGATGGAGCCCACCGAGAGGCGACCCGATCAGCTTGAGGATCCCGGCCTGGATGGGGTCCTGGTGCGACACGATGACTACATCGCCATGGGGGTGCTCCGAGTCGAGCTTCCTCGCCACCGCCGCCATTCGCTCGGCCAATGCCTCGAGGGTCTCGGCGGCAAATGGAAGGCTTTCCGGGTGCTCCAGGTACGCCTCCAGGTCTCCCGGGAAGGCCGCGGAGAGGTCCCGCCAGGCATGACCTTTCCAACGCCCCATCACCGCCCATTCGGTGAGATCCGGGTCGACCTTTACCGGAACTCCGGTTCGGGCGGCGATCTCCTCCGCAGTGCGCAGAGAGCGCTCGAGAGGGGAGGACCAGATGGCCACGACCGGCCGCGGGCCCAGATAGCGGCCTGCTCGCCTCGCCTGTTCCACGCCGTGTGGAGAGAGCCCAAAACCGGGGAGATCGGCGTAGACCAGATGCCCCGGGTTGTCCACTTCGGCGTGGCGAACCAGATGTACCAGTGCAGCCATCTGGACATTGTTGTCGGTCGCCGAGCGCACCCGAGGTAACTTCAGACCCGGATGTGGTCCGAGCCGATTCTCCATGTCGACCTGGACGCCTTCTTCGTGGAGGCGGAGAGACTGCGGGACCCGCTATTGGTCGGAAAACCGGTCGCGGTTGGCGGCACCGGGAATCGAGGGGTGATAGCCAGTGCCTCCTACGAGGCGCGCGCCTATGGGGTCCGATCCGCCCAACCGACGGCGACCGCCCTGGGTTTGTGCCGGGATCTGATCGTCGTGCCCCCCTCCCATGGGCGTTATGGAGAGCTTTCGGCCGGAGTCTTCGAAATATTCCGCGGCTTCACTCCATATGTGGAAGGTCTGAGCCTCGACGAGGCCTTCCTGGACGTCTCCGGCCTCCGTCGCCATTTCCCCACGTCGACAGACGTGGCCATCGCGGTGCGGGCGGAGATCAAGAGCCGTCTCGGCCTCCCCGCATCGGTTGGTATTGCTTCCTCCAAGTTCATGGCCAAGCTGGCGTCGGAAGCGGCCAAGCCAGACGGCTACCGCCACATACCCCAAGACGCCGAGATGGAGTTCCTGCATGCTCTCCCCGTCGAGGCGCTATGGGGCGTCGGACCAGCCACGTTGGCCGGGCTTCAACGTCTCGGGGTGGTGACGATAGGAGACCTCTCCGAGCTCCCCGAGGCCGCGGTCTTGGGGTCGCTGGGCCCGACCCAGGGCCGCCACCTGCTCGACCTCGCCCGTGGCATCGACCATCGGCCCGTGGTGCCCGACGTGGAGGCGAAATCGATATCGGTCGAGGAGACGTACAACCGCGACCTCGAGGGTGCCGAGGTCATGGAGACGGCTCTCCTGGCCCATGCCCAGAGACTGGCTGACCGTCTTCATCGATCCGGTCTCGCCGCGCGCACCGTGACCTTGAAACTCAGATTTGCGGACTTCACCACCGTGACTCGAAGTGTCACATCCGGGACAGTCATGGACGGCTCGCGCGATCTCTATGTGACCGCTCTGGATCTGCTCGGTCATCTCGAGGTCGATCGCCCGGTGCGTCTCCTCGGGCTGGGTGGGTCGAGTCTGGAACCGGCCGGTGAGCCGAGGCAGATGCCCATCGGTGCCGAAGACAATTGGTCCCGTATCGATGAGGCCGTGGCCGGAGTGCGGGATCGATTCGGGGAACATTCCGTGGAGCCGGCCCGTCTCCTTCGAAGACTTGACCCCGATCTTTGAATCACCGATGAACTGTCTCCGGCCCGGGTGTATTGTGTCATAGGGCTGTTATCGGATGTTGAGAGGTTGACATGGCCCTCGATGATCACGAACAGAAGATCCTGGCGGAGATAGAGCGTCAGTTCTACGAAGAAGATCCTGAGCTGGCTCGCGCCGTGAGGGAGATCGCCAAGCCTTCGCGTATCGGTGTGCGGCTCGCCATGCTGGGAGTAGTCGCCGGTCTCGCCATCGTGATCGGCTTCTTCGCGTCGAACACCGTGGTCGCATTCCTCGGCTTCGGGCTCCTCGTGGGCTCGGCGGCCGCCCTGGTGACCGGGCTTCGATCCCGAGCCTGGCGCGCCACGGAGAGCGAGCCACAGGGTGAAGAGCACGGTCCCGGCTGGCAGGATCCCTTTCGCCGCGACTGATTCCGAGCCGCTAATGTACCGGCCCCTGGCGGTGGGCTCGGGAGGTTCCACCACCTGAGGAGGAGAGCGTCGGCTCATGACTCTGGGCCTGGGGCAGTTGGTATAGGAAGGGACGCGTGGACCAGTCATTCACAGCCGAGCAGGCATGCCGGCTGACGAACTGCACTCATCATCAACTTCGATATTGGGATCGTGTAGGACTGGTCAAACCATCGGTGCAGACAACGGGTGGCCGACCCGGAGTGCGTCGTCTCTACTCGTTCCGTGATCTCGTCGCATTGAGAGTCGTTCGCAGCCTGCTCGACAACGGCATGTCGCTGCAGCGGGTCCGACGTGCGTGGGATTATCTTCGCCGCGAGGGGGAGATGGACGACCATCTCGCCGAGGTCAAGCTCGTCACCGACGGGCACACCATCTTTCACGTCGGCTCCGACGAAGGGGAGCTGATGGACGCACTGCGCACGGGACAGCTGGCCTTCTTCGTCGCGATAGACGAGATCACCCGCGAGGTCGAGGAGGATGTCTCCAGGTTCGAGCTCGATCGCAGCCGGTTCCTGGACATGCTTCGCCGGGTCGAGGACGACATCAGCGAAGAGCGCGCCGCCGAGGGTTGAGTCAATCCCGGTCGATCAGCGACTTCGGGTTTAGCAAGGCCAGGGCCCGATCCCGACCCTCGAAACTGCGTTTGATCCACGTCTCGACATGGGTCAGGTCCGAGACGTGCCCAAGACCCGGGCGATTCCCGTAAACCGTCGCCGAGTATGACGAGGCCAGGGGGACGAGGGATTGGTCCGTGGCCCGGGCGAACTCGAGCGGGGTCTGATGGGCCGGGACCGGTTGACCGAGATCGGCGAGACGATCGACGATCTCGTCCCAAGCCGCGGTTATATCACCCTGGTGGAGACGCTTGATCCGCCTGTTCCGGCGGAATGCCTTGAGCAGCGGGACCAAGGCGAGGAGCACGGCCAGGACGGGCAGTGCCAGCCAGATCCAGGTGAGCCGGAAGCCGGTGTTCGCGTCGGAAATGGGGCCGATCGCTCCTCCGCCCTCTTCGAACTGGCTCTCGTCGAAGAACCCGGGCTGGTCGAGCGATGTCGGGCCCTCCCCAGACTCGGGCAGGTAGGGCGCCGGGTCGAACTCGGCGGTGACGCTCTCGGGCAGCGTTCCGTCGGCTCGGGGAGTGGGGTCGAAGCGCACCCAACCGAACCCATCCATCCACATCTCGACCCAGGCGTGAGCGTTGTGGTCCCGGACAACGATCACCTCGCTGCCGTCGTCCTGCTGTTCGACGGTCCCCGGGGTAAAGCCCCATACCACCCGGCTCGGAATGCCGATCACACGACCGAGGTAGGCCATGGCGGCGGCGAACTGCTCGCAATATCCCGTCTTGGCGTTGAGGCTGTCGGGGTCGGTGAGCCAGGCCTCGAGGTCGAGAGTGGCGTGGCCAGTCGAGACCTCGGTGGAATAGGTGAACTCACCACTTTCCCGGAACCAGCGTTCGAGCAACCAGGCGGCTTCGAACGGGGTCGAGGCCCCCAGCGTCTGACGTCTCGCCAACTGGCCCAGCGCCCTCGGAACCTCTTCGTTGAAATCGATGAACCTCGCGATGTCCGCAGGCCGGATCACGTCACCGGGAGGCTCGCCGGGCTGGATCGAGGTCGCTTCGGCTTCGGCGGCATTGGCGAACAACGGGCTGAGAGTGCCATCGGAAAGTGTCGCCAGAGCGCCGAGATCCTCTTTCTGGAGGGGAAGGATCGACATAACGTCGTATTCGTCGCCCTCGTCCAACTCGGCCTGGTAGATGACCGAACCGTCCGGCGTGATCTGGAACCCGTTGACATCCACCGACTCCGAGCGGAAGAACTGACCGACGCCGACCGTGGGCAGGACCTGGGACCTGAGATCCACGATCTGCACCCTCTGAGTGATCTCCTGGCTCGTTCCCCGATAGGCGTGCTGCGGGTCGCCGCCGCCGCTCCCCGGCTGATAGAAGTCTGCCCTGTCGTGAGAGGCGCGCCAGGCAGTTCCGTCGAAGAAATCGAGACTCTCCATCCGCCAGTAGATCTCGTTGGCGGGGGGCGCGTTTGGATCGAGGGTGGCCCGGAAGACCACGGCATTGGTGCGCCGGATGATGCTCTGGTGCAGATCGGCGAGGCGATCAAAAGTCACCCCGCCGAAACCAGGCCCATAACCGCCGCCGTAGCGCCAGCGAATGTTCCCGGTCGGAGGGACCAGTGACGATGCAGTGTCGGCGACGAGCAGCGACCCCCCGGCGACGACCGCGGCCAGGATCAGAGCCATACCGCCCGCCCGTCTGGCCAACGGCCGGCCATCGACGTCACGGACGCGCCCGGCGTCCTGGCGGCGCTCGATGCCGATCGAGGCCAGGGCCAGGGCGATCACAACGGCAACTGCTCCCATCCACACCGGCCCGCCGGGAATCCGGTCCATAACCGCGAACTGGAGGTACAGGCCCAGTGAAGGGGCGATCATCGCAATCGAAGGCCCGGCAGTGGCCCCCCAGACGTAGAGAGCGCCGGTGATCCACATCAGCAGGGCCAAGACAGCGACGACACCGGAAGTGGGGAACGCTGGCGCCACACCGAACCGGATCAGGTCCAGGGTCTGGGCCAACTCATCACCGAGCGCCCCCAGGGTGCTCGGGGTGGGGAGGAAGCCCAAGAAGAGGGTGTTCGGGACTGCGATCCGGAGGAACAGGGCGAGCCCGGCCACCGAGAACAGGGCCATGATGACTCGCTTGTTGTTGACTGTCTGACCGAGGAGCCACCAGATCACGCCGCCGAGGAAGGCAGAGGCGACCATGATCAGCTGCCAGTCAGTCGCCTCGGGCCCCGTGTTGAGCAGGCTCGTGAGGCGCACCATCATCAACACGAAGGCGGCGGCGCCGGCTAGCCGACCGAGGCCGTTGTCCATGAGCTCTTCATCGCGATCACCCAGGCGGGCGCCCAGGGCTGGTCGGGGGCTACTGAAACCGTCGTCACACCCATTCGGTGGAAACCGACCAGGGTCTGCGAGGTGGAGGCCGACGCCGTCATCAGGACTGTCGTCGGATAGTCGCCGGCAAGAAGCTGTTGCACGCCGAGGAGAGGCCGGTCGGCGACTCCGGTGACGATCACGAGCGCCCCACCACCACCCTTCTGCCTGATCCGACCGGCGACTGCTTTGATGTCGATGGCGGGGTCGGGCTGAACCAGGGCCAATCGCTCCATGGCCGACGAGTAGCGGGCGGCGTCGATCGCCTCCGCATCACCGGCCCACAGGTCTGCGTCGAACCCGGACCCGACGAGATGGGTGACGATCGTTGCCGCGCCGGAGACTGCCTTCTCGAATGCGTCTTGTGACTCGTAGCTGGTGCTGCGAACGTCGAGGAGGACCAGAGCTCGGGACTGCCAGGGTGTCTCGAGCTGACGAATCATGAGCTCATCGGTCCGCGCCGACGACGGCCAGTGGACCCTGCGCAGGTCATCTCCTTGCTGATACTCACGCAAGGTGTAGAAGTCCTCGCCGCCGCGTCGGGCGTGCTCGGGACGGGACGCCTGCATTGCCGGATCTTGTCCCCGGACAATCGGAAAGCCGTTGAGCTCCTCCACCGCGGGGTACACCACGATCCGGTCCGCCGGCCCGGTCCACGCGCTCGTCTCGGCCAGACCGAGCGGATCGCTGACCCGCGCCATCGTGGGCCCGACCCGGTATACGCCGCGCGGCCGACAAGTGACCCGATAAGTGGCAGTAGCCGTTTCCTTTCCCTTGAGCCGCGCCACCTCGAAGACGGCCACGCCGAGACGGTTCACGTCGTCCTCGATACTGAGACGGCTGACAACGTGTCGGGAGGTGTTCTCGATCAGCAGCGTCACTGTCGTGGTCTCCCCGTCGTGAACAGTCGAAGAACCCAGTCTCCGGCTGACATCCAGGCTTGGCCGTCGTCTCCGCACGTGGACCAGGGCAACCGCCTGGGCCAGCAGGAGGAAAGCGCCGGTGAGGAGCAACTCGACCTCACCCAGGGCGTACCAGAGCACCAGAAGAGCGAGACCCGCCCCGGAAAGGGCCCAGCCTCGCAGCGTGGGCATCAGGTGGCGATCCGGGACGTGGTGCCGGGCACTCTCAGCCGGGTCATCAGGTCCTCGATGACGTCGGGGACCGCCTCACCTCGCATCTGAGCTTCGGGCCGCAAGCCCATGCGGTGCTCCAGCACCGGGTGGGCCAGCATCTTGATGTCATCGGGTGTGACGTATTCCCTGCCCTGGGAGGCGGCACGAGCCCGCGATAGACGTTGGAGGAACAGGGCCGAGCGGGGCGAGGCGCCGAGCAAGACGTCGGGATGCTGGCGAGTTCCATCGACAAGATCGATGATGTAGCTCTTCACCGACGAGGAGACAGTTACCTCCCGCGCCACCACGATTAGTTCCTCGATCTCCTCGACCGAGACAACTGGCTCCAGGTCGAGGAAGGTCGAGCGAACGCCATGGGTGTCGAGGATCTCCAGTTCTTTCTGCCGGCTCGGATAACCGATGACGACTCTCATCATGAACCTGTCCAGCTGTGACTCGGGGAGGGGATAGGTCCCCTCGTGCTCCAACGGGTTCTGAGTCGCCATGACCATGAACGGGAGTGGCAATGCCCGCGTCACGCCGTCCGATGTGACCTGGCGTTCCTCCATCGCCTCGAGCAAGGCGGACTGCGTCTTGGGGCTGGCCCGGTTGATCTCATCGCCGACCACGATGTTGGCGAAGATCGGGCCTGGTTTGAACTCGAACTCGTTGCGGTTGCGGTCCCACACCGATACGCCGGTGACATCGGATGGCAGGAGATCGGGGGTGAACTGGACGCGCTGGAACTCACTGTCGATGGAGCGGGCCACCGACTTGGCCAGTTGCGTCTTCCCCACCCCAGGGACGTCCTCGACGAGGACGTGTCCCTCCGCCACCAGGGCAAGCAGGACCAACTCGACGACGTCCCTCTTTCCCTGGATGACCTTCTCGACGTTGGTGGCGATCAGGTCGAATCGTCTCGAGAACGCTTCGATTTGTTGGGCGGATACCTCGGCCAATCACCCTCCCGTCTCGCTTTGGTGGCTTCGACTCTACTGAGAGACGGTTTTATAGGTAGCTAGAGTTCCCACGGGAGTGTCCGACCGATCCATTCGCAATGGGCCCGGACTGGGCAGGGGTCTGTTTGCCTTGGCTGGCAGGCCGATTTTGCTGTGGGAGGCGATCAGGGCTGCTTTCGCAATGAGACGGCGTCACAGTGCCTTTCCCTCCGATGCGTATCTGGACTGGAGGATGCACACCGCCTACGGCCAGGCCACGACGGAACCCCGGCCGGAGGACCTGGCGTCGTATCTGTCGTGGCGTCGAAGGATGCGGGCGATCTCATGAGGGAGAAACTGGTCGAGCGACTCCAGGACATTCCCGGCGTGACTTCGGTGTCGCTCAATCTCGAGGATTTCGAATCGGGGATCAAGGTCAAGCTCGACGAGGACGCCAATGAGGCCGAGGTCCTCGATGCCGTGCGGGCCCTCCTGGTCGCCTATGGGGTCCGCTCACTCGAGGATCCAACCCTGGAGATCGGGAACCGGCTCTCCCAGGCCAGAGCCGCGCTGGGGGTGGATGTCCGGATCTCCGAGGTGAAGGGTGGGGCCAGGGTGGAGGTGATCGGCACCGCCATCCGCTCGTTTCGCCTGGTGCCCTCCACACCGATGGCCGTTGCCCAGGGTGTGTCCGATGCGTGGTGCCAGGTGCTCGGGCGCATACCGCCGGAGATCACGAGGGTGACACTTTCCGACGAGGGTGCCTTGACCGTCATGGCCACCGATGGAAGTGAGGAGCGGACCGGCCAGGCCGACATCGTGGAAGGTTGGACGCTCGCGCTGCCTCTCGCGGTGGGCCGTGCGATTGGTGTGGTTGAGCCGGCATCTGAGGCGGGGGAGCCGGGTGTGGCCCACCCCGATTGGTAACGTCACCGGGCAGGAACAGCGTTTCTCATGGCACGGGTCCTCGTATTGAATGCCAGCTTCGAGCCACTCTCGGTGGTGACCACACGCCGGGCGGTCGTCCTCGTCCTCAACCAGAAGGCAAGCGTCGTGGTGGGGAAGGATGAGACGTGGAGCTCGGAGACCAGGTCGGTGGAGGTTCCCTCGGTGGTTCGACTCAACCGGTATGTGAAGGTCCCGTATCGGCGCGCCGCCCCGGTGACCCGGCGCGCCGTATTCGGACGTGACGGTCACCGCTGCCAATACTGTGGCGGGCCGGCCGAGTCCCTCGATCATGTGCTTCCCCGATCACGCGGAGGCGACCACAGTTGGGAGAACGTGGTGGCGTGCTGCCGCCCCTGCAACATCTCGAAGGGAGACCGCTTGCCGAAGGAAGCAGGGCTCCGGCTGAGCGCCAAGCCGGGCCCGCCACGCAGGTATGCGTGGATATACGCCTCGACCGGGTACCAGGTGGACCCCGCCTGGCATCCCTATCTCGAAGTCGCCTAGTCGCCGGATCGTGCCCCGGCTTCGCCCAGTGTCGGTGGACGACGCAGATCAGATAGCAGCGATCTACGAGCCTGTGGTCCGGGAGACTGCAATCTCTTTCGAGTTGCACCCACCCGGGCCGGACGAGATGGCAGTTCGCATCCAGACGGTCACCGTCGGATCATCCCTGGCTGGTCAGTGAAGAGGCCGGGGTGATCCTCGCCTACGCCTATGCCACCGCATTTCGGGGGCGAGCCGCCTACCGGTGGTCGGTCGAGACCACCGTTTACGTGCACGACGAGCATCGGGGCCATGGCGTGGGCCGGGGGCTGTATCGGGCTCTCCTCGACCTCTGCACGATGTGGGGCTTCGCCAATGGCTTTGCCGGCATCGCCCTGCCCAATCCGGGAAGCGAGGCCCTGCATGCCTCGCTCGGGTTCACCCCGATCGGGGTCTTCCCCAGGGCCGGGCACAAGATGGGGGAGTGGCACGACGTCGCCTGGTGGCATCGCCCCCTCGCATCGAGCGACCCGCCACATGAGCCGGAGTCCCCGCCCGAGGATCAGGTTCGGGCGCTTCTGCTCGCTCGCTGACCACCCCGTTTTCCTCCGTTCGGACCATCGAAGGCGTGGCTGTGTCGTCGAGATGGCACCAGGTGGGTGAAAAGGTTGACAAGTGGGGTGAAGTGGGTCATAGTGGCGGACACGACCCAAGAGAAGTGGGGTCAGTGACATGAGGACGGACGGAGAAACGCAGCAGTGTTCCTTGGCGAGTACTTCCACAGTCTCGACGGGAAGAGCCGGGTGGTCATGCCCTCCGGTTTTCGCCGTCGTCTCGAAGACGGTTGTGTCCTCACCAAGGGCCAGGACCGTCAGCTCGTCCTATTCCCGACCGGCGAGTTCGAGGCGAGGGCGGCGGAGGTGACCGAGATGGAGCAGAACCGCATCGGACGCCGTTTCTCCCGCACGGTCTTCTCGGGCGCCGACCTTCAAACTCTCGACAAGTCGGGCCGGGTGCTGATCAAACCCGACCTGAGGGACTTCGCCGACCTCGAGACGGGCTCCGAGATCGCAGTGATCGGTGTCTTCGACCACGTCGAGCTCTGGAACAAGACGCTCTATCTCGAGGACCGTGCCACCGGAGATCAGACCTACCTGGAGGAGGACGAATAACCAAAGCACGTGCGTGGCTGGTTCATCGCCAGCCCCCCGGAACCAATGGAAGGCCCCTGACTCCGCCCGCTTCCTATTGGTACCAGCGCCCGGGGGGCTGGCAATGAGCCAGAACCGGGACAACGACGACCGGGACTACCACCGGCCGGTTCTGGAGCATGAAGTGGCTGGGCTGTTGGCCCCGGTGCTGCCGGGTGTCGTGGTGGACGCGACATTCGGCGGCGGGGGACACACCCGCCGATTGCTGGATGAGTTCGGAGAGAGCGTGACCGTTATAGCGATAGATCGCGACCCTGCGGCACTGGCGAATGCCAGTGAGCTCGGCGTGCTCGCAGTGCAGGGCAATTTCTCCGATCTCGACGACCTCGTCGCCTCTGTGACAGAGTCTCCCGTGTCCGGGGTCCTGTTCGACTTCGGGGTCTCCTCACATCAGCTCGACGAGCCCGACCGGGGCTTCTCGTACCGCCACGACGGGCCGCTCGACATGCGAATGGGCCCCGATGCCGTCCACACCGCGGCCGAATTGGTCAACGAATGGCCCGAGGATCGTCTCGCCGACGTCATCCGACGCTTCGGGGAGGAGCCTCTGGCGCGGCGAGTGGCGCATGCCATCGTCGAAGGGCGCCCCTATGAGTCCACCGGCCAGTTGTCCACCGTCGTAGCCGCGGTGATCCCCGCGGCGCGCCGTCGGGCGGGTCATCCAGCCCGACGGACCTTCCAGGCGATTCGGATTGCGGTCAATGGTGAGCTCGACGCCATCTCGAGCGGTCTGGACCGAGCCATCGGGTTGGTGAGGCCTCAGGGGAGGGTCCTGGCTATCTCCTACCATTCCCTCGAAGACCGGATCGTGAAGCGCCGTTTCACGAAAGGCGCCACCGGCTGCACCTGCCCGCCGGAGCTCCCGGTATGCGGATGCGGGAACAGCGCCGAGTTGCGCATCCTCACCCGAAAGCCAA
Organism: uncultured Acidobacteriota bacterium; assembly: GCA_963720925.1. Taxonomy (GTDB): domain Bacteria; phylum Actinomycetota; class Acidimicrobiia; order Spongiisociales; family ZC4RG35; genus JARDZU01. Next base: position 979,650 of record CAVRHE010000007.1, on the reverse strand, counting down.
TTCGCGCGTCCTCTGCTGAGGTCGAAGCCAACAATCGCGCCCGCTCGGCGGTCCTGCGTGCTGCCGAGAAGGTCGCGGCGTGACCGCAGCCCGCCCACTTCGTCAGCCGGCGCCCTCCGAGGGGATGAGGGTCCTCCGGGGTCGTAGGCAGCTCCGCCGTCCTTCCTTGGCCCCTTGGATGATGATGGTGTTGATCGGTGTCGCTGCTTTCCTCGGTCTGGGCTTCGCCCGGACCTCACTGGACAGGTCTGCCTTCGAGCTCGATCGCCTCGATCAGGCCATCGAAGTGCAGGAGGCGATCAACGAGCAACTTCGACTCGAGATCGCCCGCATGGAGAACCCGGCGCGCATTGCGCCGCTGGCCGAAGAGCTCGGCCTGATGATCCCGGGCGAAACCGGGCAGCTTCTCGTAGATCTCGGAGGTCCTGCGGTGGCCTCCGTCGATGAGGGAGATACGCAATGAGGACCCGACGGCGCGCTGGAGCCGGGCTCCCGGAGGGAACAGGTCGTTCCCGACCACCGGGGTCACGGCCGGGGACGTAGACGTGGCTGCCGGCACGGCCGCCACCAGACCTGACCGATCCCGGGCTCGGGTCGGACTGATCGGGATCACGCTTGTGATCGCCCTGCTCGGCCTCGCCTTCCGACTCTTCCAGGTCCAGGTCGTCCAGGCGGCCGATCTCGCCGGCCAGGGCCTCGACCAGCGTCTCGTGACCCGGGATCTCGCCCCCCAGCGGGGCAAGATCTACGACCGGAACGGGGAGTTGCTGGCGATGACGGTCGAGGCCCAGAGCATCTGGGCCAATCCCACACAGGTCGAAGAGCCACTCTGGGTGGCGCAGCAGGTGGGCGGCCTCCTCGGTGTCGATTCGCATGAGCTGCTCACGCGGCTCGAGTCGGATCGTGAGTTCGTCTATCTCAAGCGCCAGGTGGAGCCTGGAGTCGCCGAGCAGATTGCAGCGCTCGAGGTCAGGGGCATCTACTCCCACCCCGAGTCGACTCGCATCTACCCGGCCGGCACTGTCGCCTCCCATGTCACCGGGTTCGTCGACATCGACGGCAACGGGCAGGAAGGCCTGGAGTACATGTACGACGAGGCACTTCGAGGCGTCCCCGGCAAGGCAGTTTTCGAGCGAGATCTCGAGGGCCGGATCATCCCTCAAGGCATCAGCGACATCGTCGCCGCCGTCCCCGGCACCGACCTGAACACGACGATCGACCTGCCGCTGCAATACCAGGCCCAGCAGGAATGTCTCTCCGCCGTCGACCGCACCGGCGCGGAGTCGTGTTGGGTGGTCGTGCTCGACGTCGAATCGGGAGGGATCCTCGCTCTGGCCGGCGCCCCCGTGTTCGATCCGCAAACCCGCCAGACGGTCGATGAGACCTGCGATCCATCGGACGACGCCACCTGTCATGCCTTCAGGAACTTCATCGTCCGTGGTGTCTACGAACCGGGATCGACTCAGAAGCTGATCACCGTGGCCGCCGCCATCGAGGAGGGCGAGGTGAAGGCCGGAACCGTGATACCGGAGGTCGCCGATCTCGTGGAACTGCGCCCTGACGCGTGTCGTTCGGCGGATGACGACTTGTTCGGCTGCTACCGAGACTTCGAGGAGCACGAGACGGCAAGCATGAGCGTACGGGAGATCTTCACCAGGTCCTCGAATGTGGGGACCATCCTCGTAGCCGAGAAACTTGGACAGGACAGACTCGTCTCCTATATCCAGAAGTTCGGTCTCGGCTCGAAGACCGGAGTGGACTACTCGGTGGAGGCCCCCGGCACGCTCAACTTCGAGGCGGGCTGTGAGACATGCTGGGCCTCGGCAGCGATCGGGTACTCGGTTGCCGCGACTCCGCTCCAGATGGCGGCGGCCTACGCCGCGATCGGGAACGACGGGATCTGGACGGCTCCCCACATCGTCGCTTCCACCACGGACGTCGACGGCGACCAGGACGTCGCCGGCCTGGAGACCAAGCGAGTCGTGTCCCAGGACACGGCTGTCCTCATGCAAGAACTGCTGGCGAATGTGGTCGACGAGGGCACCGGGCAGGCAGCGACGGTAGAGGGCTACCAGGTAGGCGGAAAGACCGGTACCGCCAACAAGCTGGGTGAGGACGGGCGCTATACCGAGGTCACCAGGGCCTCGTTCGTCGGGATGGCGCCGATGAATGACCCGAAGGTGGTGGTCGCAGTCCTCATCGACGCCCCTTCATTCCGATACCGGACCGGCGGGGCGGCCGCGGCTCCCGTGTTCGCCCATGTCATGGAGCAAGCGCTGCACCGATTGGCGGTCCCCCCCGATGTCGGCGCCGGGTAGCACGGTGGGTGAGGTCTCGGGTCGAGTCGGCGGTCTCGTCGTCGGCGACCCTGACACCTGGCTTGGCGACGTGACTCATGATTCGGCACTTGCCGGCCCCGACGTCCTGTTCGTCGCGGTCAAGGGTACGACCCACGACGGGCACGACTTTGTCCCCTCGGCGGTTGCCGCCGGCTCTCCGGCCGTGGCCGTCGAGAAGTTGCTGGATGTTCCGGTGACGCAGATCGTGGTCGAAGATACCCGGGCCGCCATGGGCCCGATGGCGGCCCGGGTCCACGGCGATCCTTCGGCCGAGCTGGCCGTGGTCGGGGTCACGGGCACCAATGGCAAGACCACCGTCACCCACTATCTGGAGTCGCTGGCGACCTACGCGGGCCGGGTGGTGGGGCTGATCGGGACCGTCGAGACGAGAGTGGGGGAAACATCCCTGCCCTCGGTGCGGACCACTCCGGAGGCCACCGACTTTCAGCGTCTCCTCGCCGAGATGAGCCGACTCGACGCTGATGTGGTCGCGGCCGAGGTTTCCTCACATGCCTTGGAGATGAGCCGGGTCGCCGGAACCCGCTTCGAAGTAGCTGCCTTCACGAACCTCTCGCAGGACCATCTCGATTTCCACGGGACGATGGAGTCGTATCGGCAGGCCAAGGAACGCTTGTTCCGGGACTACGAGGTGGGAACGGCGGTGATCAACGTCGGCGACCCGGTCGGCGCCGCCATTGCCTCGTGGGTGGAGGTGCCTGTCATCAGAGTGGGTCGGGGCGGAGACGTGCGCGCCGAGGACGTCCAGACATCGTTTCTCGGGACGCGTTTCGATCTGGTGACGGATCAGGGGTCGATCGCGGTGGCCTCGGATCTGATAGGCGCCTTCAATGTCGAGAATGCCCTGGTGGCGGCGGGCTGTTCGCTGGCCCTCGGTTTGAGCGTCGACGAGATCGCAGGTGGGCTGGCCCGTCTTGGGGGCGTGCCTGGTCGATTCGAGCAGATCTCTGGCAGCGGTGGGATCCAGGTCATCGTCGACTATGCCCACACTCCCGACGGCGTCGAAGAGGCAATAGCAGTCGCGAGGTCGATCGGGTCGGGGAGGGTGATCGCAGTGGTCGGCGCAGGCGGCGACCGGGACCGCGAGAAGCGGCCTCTGATGGGCCGCGCGGCGACCGGAGCCGATCTGGCGATCCTCACCAGCGACAACCCGCGTTCGGAGGACCCCGATCAGATCCTCGCCGAAGTGGCCGAAGGCGCCTCCGGGCCTTGGGTGGTCCTCGAGGTCGACCGGCGCCGCGCCATCGAGTCGGGGATCGCGGCTGCCGAGGAGGGGGACGTGGTTCTGATCCTGGGCAAGGGTCATGAGACCGGCCAGGAGATCCGGGGCCAGGTGGTGCCGTTCGACGACCGCCAAGTGGCCAGGGAGATCCTGGCCACTCGATCCGGGTCCGCCGATTTCGACCCTGATTCAGGGAGCATGGCCACGTGATACCGCTGTTGACCGCCGCCGCAGTCGGGCTCCTCGTGTCGATCTTCGGCACTCCGTATGCCATTCGTTTCTTCAGACGGCGCGAGATAGGCCAGTTCATCCAGGAGGAGATCGCCGGGATGCACGGTCACAAGCAGGGAACGCCGACGATGGGTGGCGTCGTTTTCGTGCTCGCCGCAATCATCGGGTACCTGGTGTCACACGTTCGCCTCGTGGCGCCGGCAGGCGGCATCGGGCTCGAGTTCACACCGCTGAGCGACGGTGGGTTGCTCACCGTGTTCGCGCTGGCCGGCATGGCAGTGGTCGGGTTCCTCGACGACTGGATCAAATACTCCAACAAGCGGAGTCTCGGACTCTCCAAGTCGGCCAAGTTCGGCGGCCAGCTGGCGATCGCCTCCCTCTTCGCTTGGGGTGCCACTCAGGCTGGTGTCGTCACCGAGATCTCATTCGTCAGGCCCTTGGGCATCGACCTCGGCGCGTTCTTCGTGATCTGGGTCCTGTTGATGCTGACCGGCTGGGCGAATGGGGTGAACCTGGCCGATGGCATGGACGGTCTGGCCGGAGGGTCATCGGCCCTTGTCGTCGCCTCATACACGGTCATCGCCTTCTGGCAATTCCGAAATCCCGGTGTCTACGAATCCGTCGACCCCCTCGAGCTGGCGGTCATCTCGGCGGCCATGTTCGGCGCAATCCTCGGATTTCTCTGGTGGAACGCCCCTCCAGCCAAGATCATCATGGGCGATGTCGGCTCCCAGGGCATCGGGGGGCTTCTCGCCGCCCTCGCCCTCCTCACCAACACCAGTCTCCTGCTGGTCGTGCTGGGAGCGATCTTCGTCGCTGAGACAGCCTCCGTGATCCTCCAGGTGGCCAGTTTCAAGATCTTCGGAAAGCGAATCTTCCGGATGTCGCCCATCCACTACCACTTCGACCTGGGTGGATGGCCGGAGACGACGGTCGTGATCAGGTTCTGGATTCTGACCGGACTCGGCGTCGCCCTCGGGCTCGGGTTCTTCTACGGCGACTTTCTCCGCCTCGAGGGTCTGCTGTGACCCGGGTGCTCGTCCTCGGTGCCGGCGTGTCCGGTCTCGCGGCTGCCGCCCTTGCCCGTGACCGGGACATGACGGTGACGATCTACACCCGGGACCAACCCGAGCTCGCCCTGGAGAAGGGCTTCGCCGTGGCCAGCGGGGGATGGGACCCGGTCCTGCTCACTGGCATCGATCTCGTAGTCGCCAGCCCCGGCTTCCCCGAGCGTGCCCTGCCCATCGTCGAGGCCCTGGAATGGGGGATCCCGGTGTGGAGTGAGATCGAGTTCGCCTGGAGGCATCTCGATGTGCCCGTCGCTGCCGTAACAGGGACCAATGGGAAGACGACTGTCACGGAGGCCACGTCGGCCATGCTCGTGGCGTCGGGCATCGATGCCCCGGCGGCCGGCAATGTCGGCTCCGCCCTGTCGGAGCACGTCGACCGCGGCCACTCGGCGGTGGTGGTCGAGGTTTCCAGTTTTCAACTCCGCTTCTGCGAGGATTTCCACCCGACCGCGGCCGCCATCACCAATCTCGCTGTCGACCATCTCGACTGGCATGGCTCGGAGCATTCATACCGGGCGGCCAAGGCGAGGATCTTCATGAACCAGAGCCACGAGGACCTGCTGGTGTTCGATGCCGACGACGAGGGCGCCACATCTCTGGTCACGGGGGCGCCGAGCGAGTTGTTTCCCGTCTCCGGCAGGCACCTCCCGCCGGGCGGCGGAGGGGTCGACGATGACTGTCTCGTCATCGGCGACCTGACGATTTCGATCGGCGATCTCGTCTCCGACGACCCCACCCATCTGGTCAACATGGCCTCGGCCTCGGCACTTGCCTTGCGCATGGGGGCGACCACCGACGGTGTGACGAGCGCGGCCAAGATCCTTCGCTCCAGGCCCGCATCGGAGATCCTTCGTGGCCAGAAGTGGCGGCGTCACCTGGATCGACGACTCGAAGGCAACCAACACCCACGCCGCCATTAGTTCCATCAGGGCCCACGACTCGGTGGTGCTCATCGCCGGCGGGCTGGCCAAGGGTATGGACGTGGCCCCGCTGGCCCGCGAGCCCAACGTTCGCTACTTGCTCGGCATCGGCGAGGCCGGTCCCGGTCTGGCGTCGGCGGCAGGGGTCCGGGGCCGCGAAGCGGGCACCCTGGAGCGGGCAGTGGAGCTGGCAGCTGAACTGGCCGAGCCCGGGGACACGGTGCTCCTCGCCCCCGGCGGCGCCAGCTTCGATCAGTTCACCTCCTACGCCGAGCGGGGGGACAGATTCGCGGCCTTGGTCCGATCGATCACGGAGGAGGCAGAGTCCGGATGACGGCGAACGTGACATCGATCGCGAAGGTCCGGGCCGCGGCCCGGAATCGGGCGGAGCGGCTCAAGACGAACAACCGCACCGCGACTGCGCTGCTCGTGCTGGCAGTGGTGCTGGTCGTGATCGGGCTCGGCGCGACCCAATCGGCTTCCTCGGCGGTGGCCATCGAACAATCCGAAGATCGGTTCTACTTCTTCAAGAGGCAATTGGTCGGCGTGGGGATCGGGACGCTCGCCCTCCTCATCACCAGCCGAATCCCGTATCGCGTCTACCGGAGGCTGGCCCTGCCCGGGTTCTTCGTCACCGTGGGCCTGCTGATCGCAGTGCTCGCAGTCGGGCCTGTCATCGGTGGCTCGCAGCGGTGGCTGCCGATCGCAGGATTCAGCTTTCAGCCGTCCGAAGTGGCCAAGGTGGCGATCGTCCTGGTTCTGGCGCATCTCTTCGAGAAGAAGCATCGGCTCCTGACACGATTCGGGCACTTCCTCGTCCCTGTGGTCTTCACGGTTGGAGTGCTCGGTGGCCTCGTCATCCTTCAGCCTGACCTGGGGACCACGATCATCATCGGCACGGCGGCGATGGCGGTGATCATGGCGAGTGATACCCCACTGCGGTATGTGCTCGTCCTCGCGGTGCTGGTGGTGCTTGCCGCCTGGGTCCTCGCCTTCGGCGACGAATACCGCGTCGATCGCATCGTCGGCTTCCTCGACCCCTGGGGGAACGCCAGCGGAGAGGGCTATCAGCTGATCCAGAGCTACTACGCGTTATCCAATGGGGGTCTTTTCGGGGTGGGTCTGGGTGCCAGCCGTGCCCGATGGTTCTATCTGCCCAATGCCCACACCGACTTCATTTTCGCCATCATCGGGGAGGAGACGGGGCTGATTGGGGGCCTGACGGTCATCGGCCTGTACATCGTGCTCGCCCTTTCTGGATGGTGGGTCGCGATCCGGGCCCCGGACCGCTTCGGCAGGATGGTGGCTGCGGGTCTCACCGCCTGGCTTACATTCCAGGCCATCGTGAACATCGGAGGCGTCCTGGGGGTCATGCCGATCACGGGCATCGCTCTGCCATTCGTGTCGTTTGGGAGCACCTCCCTGATCGTGTGCATGGCGTCTCTCGGCATCCTCGTCAACATCGCCCAGGCAGGGGTGCAGCCCAAGACATGACTTTTGTGATCGCCGCAGCCGGCACCGGTGGCCACGTGTTCCCTGGGCTGGCCGTCGGCGAGGCGCTTCTGGCACTCGGGATCACCGAGGAATCCGTCTTGTACGTCGGCGGCGACCGTCTGGAGAAGACCGTCTATCCCCGGGCCGGCTTTCCCTTCCTCGAGGTGGAGGTCAGGGGTCTGCAGAGGTCGATGACCACACGAAACCTGACTTTGCCTCGTGTGGTCTGGCGGGCTCGTGACGCGATCCGCGCCGCCATCGAGGAGAGACAGGTGAAGGTCGTGGTCGGGATGGGAGGCTATGTCACCATTCCCGCTGCCCTGGCGGCTCGGGCCACAGGTAGCGGGTTGTTCGTAGCCGAGCAGAACGCCGGGAGCGGTCTGGCCAATCGCGTCACAGCTCGCTGGGCGAACCGCATTTTCACCTCGTTCCCGGAGACCGAGGGCCTGGCTCGGGGGGAGTGGGTCGGCAACCCGGTTCGCAAAGCGCTGTCGAGCCTGGACCGGGTCATGATCCGACCCCAGGCCTTCGCCCATTACGGTCTGGATCCGGGGTATCCCGTGCTCGGGGCGGTAGGCGGATCGCTGGGGGCGGGCGTGATAAATGCGGCGGTGAGTGACCTGGTGGAGAATTGGGACGGGAGCCGGATCCAGGTCTTGCATCTCACCGGCGAAGGCAACTTCACGCCCGAAGAGAATCCTCACGGCGCGGTCCATCGAGTGCAACGGCCCTTCGAAGAGCGAATGGAGTTGTTCTACGCCGCCAGTGATCTGGTGATTGCTCGGGCCGGAGGTGGGGTCGCCGAGCTCACCGTGACCGGCACCCCGTCGATCCTCATCCCCGGCGATTTCGGCTCTTCGGGCCATCAGGCGGCCAACGCCGCCTTCCTGAAGGAGGCAGGAGCCGCGGAGGTCCTCTCCCAGGATCGTCTCGACATCCTGCCGGGCCTCGTTTCGGAGATCTTGCTGTCGCCGGAGAAGCTCGAGTCCATGAAGATTGGAGCGAGGAGCATCGCCAAACCCGACGCGGCGATGACAATCGCTGAAGCGATGCAAGAGCTGGTGAGATGAGACTCGATTACCGGCACATCCATCTGGTCGGGGCCGGCGGCGCCGGGATGAGTGCGATCGCCAAGGTCTTGGCGGGCATGGGTCACGTGGTGTCCGGGTCGGACCAACGCGGTGGATCGACCCTGGACAGATTGGAGGACTTCGGCATTGCCATCCATACGGGACACCACCCGGAGGTGGCCAAGACCGCAGATCTGGTGGTCGCCTCATCGGCGGTGCCCGATCAGGACCCGGAGCTGGTGGCGGCAACGGGCGTCGGCGTGCCGGTATGGCGCCGTCCCGACCTCCTTGCGGCCCTCACGGAGGGGATCACCACGATCGGGGCCACGGGGACACACGGGAAAACGACAACCACAGCGCTCCTGGTCTCGGCGTTGAAGGCCCTGGGCGAGGATCCGAGCTTCATTGTCGGAGGGGATCTCGCCGACTGGAACACCAACGGCCATTTCGGGCAGACACCCTTGCTCGTGGTCGAGGCCGATGAGGCCTTCCGCACCTTCGAAAGATTGCGCCTCGCCGGTCTGGTCGTGACCAACGTCGAGTCCGAGCACATGGAGCACTTCGGGACCGAGTCGGATCTCGAGGATGCGTTCGCCACTGTGGCTGGTGGCGTCGACGGGCCGGTGGTCGTATGCGCCGACGATCCCGGCTCCCGCGAGGTAGGGCGCCGCACCGGGGCCATCACTTATGGTCGGGACCCTGCTTCCGACTGGCGGTTGGTCGACCTGACTTCAAGCAACGGAGGGACCCGGTTCGAGTTGGTGGGGCCCTCGGCGCGGGCTCACGTGAGTTTGCGGCGGCCGGGTGCCCACGTGGCACTCGATGCGGCCGGTGCCCTCGCCTTGCTCGGATCGATGGGACGCGACATCGCGACCGCCGCCATGGGTTTGGCCTCGTTCCGCGGCGTCGGCCGCCGATGGGAGCACCGGGGCACGGTCTGGGGCGTCACCCTGATCGATGACTACGCCCATCATCCCACCGAGGTGTCGGCAACGGTCGGGGTGGGGAGAGAGCTGACACGCGGGAGGCTGTGGGCCGTCTTCCAGCCACACCTTTACAGCAGGACGGCCCGATTCCACGATGAGTTCGGGGCGGCGCTCAGCGGTGCGGACGAGGTAGTAGTCACCGATGTGTACGGCTCACGGGAAGATCCGGTCCCCGGCATCACCGGTGCCATCGTCGTCGATGCGGTGCGTCGTCACGGGGCCAGCGCTCACTACGTGCCCCACCGTCGCGATCTCGCCGAGTTCCTGGCCGAGCGCGTCGCGGAAGGGGACCTCGTCCTCACCATGGGAGCGGGAGACATCACCCTCGTGCCCACAGAGCTGGCCATGCTTCTGGCGGAGCGAACATGACCACACTCGATTCCCTCGTCGGCTCCGGGATGATCACCGCAGATGTGCCGCTCGGCCCCTACACCACCTACAAGTCGGGGGGGCCCGCACGATATCTGGCGGAGATACCCGACACCGAGTCGCTGAACCACCTGGTCGCTTCGGGCGTGATCGCCGACCTGCCGGTCCTCGTCCTCGGCCGGGGCTCGAACCTCGTGGTCTCCGACACAGGGTTCGATGGCCTGGTGATCCGTCTCGGATCGTCCTTCGGGGGGGTCGAGATCGACGGGACCGTGGTGCGTGCCGGGGGCGCCGCCCCCCTGGCCCAGGTGGCACGAAGCAGCGTGGAAGCCGGTCTGACCGGGCTCGAGTTCTTCATCGGTGTCCCCGGCTCGGTTGGGGGAGCGGTGCGCCAGAACGCAGGGTGCTTCGGGATCGAGACACGCGACCGTCTCATCGAGGCCTCGATTGTCGACCTGAGGGATGGGGCTGTCGGTCGCTTTGGCCCCGACGACCTCGAGCTGTCATACCGGCACTCGAATGTCAGCTCGACCCGGGTGGTGTTGGGAGCCACGTTCAGGTCCTGGCACGGTGATGTCGACACCGGCCGCGCCGAATTGCGCCGGATCACCCGATGGCGGCGCGACCACCAGCCGGGAGGCACCTTCAACGCCGGGAGCGTCTTCAAGAACCCGGCCGGCGCCACGGCGGGAGAGATCATCGACTTGCTCGGTTTGAAGGGCATGAGAGTGGGGGACGTCGCCGTCTCGGAGAAACATGCCGAACTTCTTCGTGGCCGGATCGTCCGCCACCTCCGAAGACATCCGGAAGTTGGTGGTCGCGGTCAAAGACCGTGTTTTCGAAGAGACCGGCACCATGCTGGAGCCGGAGATCCAATTCGTCGGATTCGATGATGAGAATTGACCCACGACTAGCGGAGCGAAGACGGGAGGTCGCCGAGGACCGGGCGCGTCGCAAGGTCAGCCGCCTGGTCAAGTTCCTCGTCGCCATCGGCGTGCTTGGGGGCCTGGTCTGGCTCTTCCTCTCGCCTTTGCTCAGTGTCGCCACGGTGACCACTTCGGGGGTCGCCGCCAGCTCCACGGAAAAGGTCCTCACCGAGCATGGCGTGGTTGCCGGCACCCCGGTCATTCTCATCCGGGCCGGGAACGTGGAGAGTGCCCTCGAGACCGACCCATGGGTCCGCGAAGCGGTGGTTGAGATCGACTGGCCGACGGGTGTCGTCGTGCGAATCGAGGAGAGGGTTCCGGTCGCGTGGCTCGAGACGGAGGAGGGATGGGGGCTCTACGCGGTGGACGGAGTGCAACTGGCCACCGCCCCCGAGCCGGATCCGTCGATGCCCTGGATCCAATTGGGGGCGGTCCCCATCGACGAGACCGAATCCTCCGCAGACGTCCTCGGATCACTCGAATTCGCCGCCACGCTGCCCGATGGGCTGAAGGCTGGCGCCAGAGTGCGAACCGAGCCCGGGGGAGAGATCTGGGCCGAAGTGGCGGGGTTTCAGGTGAGACTGGGAAGGTCTGTTGAGATGGGGGCGAAGGCATTGAGTCTGGCCGCATTGCTCCGAGAGCAGCCTGCCCCGGGCTCCACATTGGTCTTGATCGCCCCGACACATCCCGCCATCTCCCCACCGTGAGCCGAGACCTCCAGGTGTTGACGTCTAGTTGAGGGTTAGAGATTGTGTCTTTACTAACCAGCCGGCGAACGGTAAACCTCTACTTCAGCTTCCGATATCCACTGGAGGAATTGTCGTGAACTCGTCGAGCGGCGGCTATCTGGCCGTCATCAAAGTCGTAGGGATCGGTGGTGGCGGCGTCAACGCCGTCAACCGCATGGTCGACGCGGGCATACGCGGTGTCGAGTTCATCGCGTTGAACACGGACGCCCAGGCACTGCTCATGAGCGATGCCGATGTCAAGCTCGACATCGGTCGCGAAGTGACCAGGGGTCTGGGCGCCGGCGCCAACCCCGAGATCGGCCGTGCCGCCGCCGAAGAGCACAAGGCGGAGCTCGAAGATGTCCTCAAGGGCTCCGACATGATCTTCATCACCGCCGGCGAAGGGGGTGGAACCGGCACCGGTGGCGCTCCTGTCGTGGCCGAAGTCGCTCGTTCGGTGGGCGCCCTGACAGTGGGCGTGGTCACGAGACCCTTCGGTTTCGAGGGGAGACGTCGTGCGGTGCACGCCGAACAGGGCATCGACGATCTCAAAGACGCGGTCGACACTCTCATCGTGATCCCCAATGACAGGCTGCTCGAGGTCGGAGACCCCGAGGCCCCGATCGCCGAGACGTTCCGTCTCGCCGATGAGGTCCTGATGAGCGGTGTCGCCGGCATCACCGATCTGATAACCACCCCAGGGCTGATCAACGTCGACTTCGCAGACGTGCGGACCATCATGTCCGACGCCGGCTCGGCGGTCATGGGCATCGGCCGGGCCACCGGTGAGAACCGCGCCAAGCAGGCCGCGGAGCGTGCCATCTCCAGTCCGATGCTCGAGACATCGATGGAGGGCGCCAAAGGTGTCCTCCTCTCGGTGTCCGGCCCCTCCTCGATGACCCTTCACGAGGCCACCGAGGCGGCCCGAGTCGTCGCCGATCACGCCGACACAGAGGCAGACATCATCTTCGGTGCAATCGTCGACGACGATCTGGGTGAAGAGATGAAGGTCACCGTGATCGCCGCCGGATTCGAACGGAGACGACAGGGCCGGACTGCGACCTCGCGGCCATCCACCCGCTCGTACTCGGGTTTCGACGAGGGGGACGACGTCCTCGACATCCCGACCTTCGTCCAGGGATGAACCAGCCCCCGGGTGTCGACGGGGCGGCGTTCACCGATGCAACAGACGGAGATCAACGAAACGACCTGAGATCGCGGTCCGCGGTGTCCTCCTGGTTGGGGATCTCCCGAAGTTGGGCCACGGTCCGACAGGTCCATGGCGCCTCTCTGATCCGTGCCGAGACACCAGGTGAACTCGATGAGGCGGATGCCATGTGGAGTGACGTGCCTGGCCTGCCGCTTGCGGTGTTCACGGCCGACTGCTTCGGGGTCGTCCTCAGGGCAGATTCGGCCGTTGGCGTGGCTCATGCCGGATGGCGTGGGGCGACGGCCGGTGTCGTGCTCTACCTCCGCGAGGAGATGACCCGGCAGGGTCATGAGCCCATTGCGGCCGCTATCGGGCCTGGCATCGGTCCCTGTTGCTTCGAAGTGGGGCCCGACGTCGCCGAGCGGTTCCCCCGGGATGTCACCGAGACACGGTGGGGTGCGACCTCCGTCGACCTGGCCGCGTCGTTGAGGAGACAGATGGAAGGGCTCGAAGTCTGGCTCTCCGGCGCCTGCACCATGCATGAGACGGGCTTCTACAGCCATCGCCGTAGTCGCACCGCCCTTCGCAACGCCACAATCGCCTGGGTGACATGAGCTACGAAGACGTCGTGACGCGGATGACTGTGGCGGCGGAGCGCGTCGGCCGGGACCCATCCTCGATCACTTTGGTGGCGGTGTCCAAGGCGAAACCCGTCGCCCAGATCGAGGCCGTTTACGAGTTGGGCCATCGCGACTTCGGTGAGAACCGAGCTCAGGAAATGGCCGAGAAAGCGGCGAGGCTGCCCGATGACATCCGATGGCATTTCGTTGGGGGTCTGCAGGCAAACAAGGCCCGTTTGATACGACCCATCACCCATCTCCTGCATTCGATGGACCGGGCGTCGCTCGCCGGGGCGTGGGCGAAGGGAAGCGGCCTGCCCCCACCGGTTCTCTTGCAGATCAACACCGGCCACGAGCCTCAGAAGTCGGGAGTGGAGCCGGAGGAAGCTCGCTCCAGCCCTGGCCGAGGTCTTGTCTGTGGGGCTGGAGGTCCGCGGGTTGATGGCGATACCGCCGCTCACCGAGGATCCTGAGGCCCAGAGACCCCATTTCGCGATGTTGCGCGAGATCCGATTCGAACTGGCCGCCGAGCACCCCGAGATCACCGAGCTCTCGATGGGCATGACCGACGACTTCGAGATGGCGATCGAGGAAGGCTCCTCAATTATCCGCGTGGGACGGGCTATCTTTGGTGAACGCACCTGACGGAGTGTTATGTCGTCACTGTTCTCCAAAGCGCTCGTTTACCTGGGATTGGTCGACGAGGATCAGATGGATTCCGACTCAGCCGACCGGCCCGCCGTCCGGACCCATCGAGGAGCCGGCGCGACGCGTCGAGCCGCGGCGTGTGGAGCCATTCCCGCCGAGCCGCAGGGTCGAGCCGCCACCCACCGCCCGCGCCGCCACCAGACCCCAGAGTCGTGAGGGCTCGGAGACCATCGGGGTGATTCGAGCGGTCGAGACACAGTCCGACGTGATACTGGTCGAGGAGTTCGGCGATGCCCGGATCCTGGCCGATCGCATCCGCGACCGGGTGCCGGTCGTTCTCGACATGCGAAGAGCTGACAACGACCTGGTGCGCCGGGTGGTCGATTTCTCGTCCGGTCTGATCTACGCCCTCGATGGATCGATGCGAAAAGTCGGTGACGGGCTCGTGGTCGTCCTGCCGCCACGGGTCACCCTGAGCCGGGATGAGAAGCGGCGTCTTGCCACGCTGGGGGCCTACGAGCTCGACGACATCGACGACTGACCAGTGGGCATCGGCGGCGTCCTGATCCTGATCCTCCAGATCTACTTCTACGCGGTCCTGGCGTGGGTCATTCTGTCCTGGATCCCAACATCCTCCGAGCACCCCCTGGGCAGGGTGAACGTGTTCCTCGATCGGATCATCTACCCGGTGATCCTCCCGCTTCGCCGTGTCATCCCGCCCCTGCGCCTCGGCGGGGGGATGCTCGACCTCTCGCCGATCGTGCTCCTCATCGGGCTCCAATTGCTGATGGGCCTGGTACGGGGGATCTTCTGATCCTTGGAGCCGGGCGTCTTCGTTCGTATCCTCACACCAGAACCAAGGGGTAGATAGATATGCCGATAACACCTGCCGACATCGAGAAGAAGACCTTCTCCACCGCGCTCCGCGGCTACGACCTCGACGAGGTGGATGATTTCCTCGACGAGATGGTGGTTGCGGTTCGTGAGCTCGAGGAAGAGCTCGTCCGGGCCAAGGAGCGGGTCGCCCAGCTCGAGAACGACCCGGATGCGGTGGCGGCAGCAGCCGCTGCGGCACCGGCCCCACCCGGACCAGACGAGTCGGCCGTCGGACGCGCCCTCATCGCCGCCCAGGCGGCAGCAGACAGGATGCTCGAGGAAGCTCGAAGCGAGGCGGACAAGATCGTGGGCGGCGCGCGATCTGAGGCCGACACTTTCGCCCAGGAGCGTGAACAGAAGAAGGCCGCGGTCGACGCCGAGATGGCCGAGATGACTGGGCTCGTGGCCGGGGTCCGAAACAAGCTCGCCGTGCTCGCCACCACTGTCGCCGACAAACTCGATGAGATGGATGCGGTCGTGGCCGGGGCCCACAGCAGGGGCCCGACCGACACGGGAACGGTCGATTCCGCTCACGACGAATCCGACGATGCAGCGACCGACGTAGAGACTTTCGATGTCGAGAGTCAGTTCGTCGGCGACCAAGACCTCGGGCCTCAAGATGCCGGGGACCAAGAAGTCGACGGCGGGGACGACTCAGGCTCGGATGAAGAAGGCGGCCTCGAAGTGGATCTGGAGGACCTCGAATCCGCCAGCCAGGGAGAGGACGCCGGCTCGGCAGAGATCGAAGGTGGCGACCGCCAGGACAACCAGGAGATCTGACCGGGGCCGATACCGCAGCTAGCCGGCCACCGTCGGATCGACCAGGAGCGAGATCGTCCGTCTATCGATGTCGAAAGCCTGTCCCCGGCCGTCGACGCCCTCCTCGATGGAAACCGCGAGCACCTCGGCGCCTATCTCGTCCGCATGCGTCGTGATGGCGGAGCGGATCAAAGGATCCTGGCTGCTCCACATCAAAACGACACGGTCGGTCACATCCAGACCGGCCTCTCGACGCAGCCTCTGAGCACGGCTGATCACTTCCCTGGCTAAGCCTTCGAGGAGCAACTCATCCGACACGTGGGTGTCGAGAGCCACCGCGAGGTCTGAGCCGGTCTCGACGACAGTCTCATCCCGGGGGGTTCGCTCGATCAACAGATCGGTGATGCCCAGGTCGTGTCCGCCGATGGAGACCGTGCCGCCGTCGAGGACCCCTTCGAGTTCCTCGGGCCCCAGATCGGCGATAGCTCGGGCAGCCTCGGGCATCTTCGCCCCGAAAAGGGGCCCCAGCGTGCGGAAGTTGGCCTTGGCCGACAGGTGAACCAATGCTCCGTCGTCGGGGGAGGTAGCCACAGCCTTGACGTTCAGCTCATCCGCGATCACGTCGGAATGTGTCTCCACGGCCCGGGCCACGGCGGCGTCTCGGGTGAGCACCGTCAGCGTCATCAGGGGCTGACGAACGCGAAGACCCTCCCTCTTGCGCAGGTTCCGGCCCAGCCGGACCACCTCCCGGACCACCTCCATCGCCGCTTCCAGGTCGCGGTCGATGAGTGCAATCTCGGCCTCGGGGAAGTCACGGTGATGAACGCTGGGAACGGCGTCTGGATCGTGGCGGGCCACCAGATCCTGATAGAGGTGCTCGGTGATGAACGGCAGCACAGGGGCAAGGACCTCGATGAACCTGGTCAGCACCTCGTAGAGGGTGGCAAAGGCAGCCAGCTTGTCGGCGTCGCTTTCACCCGACTCACCCCGGGCCCGCCAGAAACGACGTCGGGAGCGACGCACGTACCAGTTGGTCAGGTGATCGATGAACCCCAGGGTGGGTGGCACGACGTTGTAGAGGTAGTAACCCTCCATCTGGGTGTTGACCTCGGACACGAGGCTCTGCAGCACGGACAGGATCCATCGATCCAGCTCCGGCCGCTCACCCGGTTGCGGGGCCGTCTCGAGGTCGGCGACGGTGATGCCGTCGGCCTCGGCATAGGTGGTGAAGAAGCTGTAGGTGTTCCACATGGGCAGCAGGACGGTGCGGACAACCTCGGCGACGCCGTCGCTGCTGAAGCGGAGCGGCTCGGCCCGTAGCACCGGCGAGTTGATGAGGAAGGCGCGAAGCGCGTCGGCCCCCATGTGGTCGAATATCTCCGATGGGTCCGGGTAGTTCTTCAGGCTCTTGGACATCTTTCGCCCGTCCTCGGCCAGGATCAGACCGTTGACCACGCAGTTCTCGAATGCCGGCGCGTCGAAGAGGGCGGTGGAGAGCACGATGAGCGTGTAGAACCAGCCCCGAGTCTGGTCGAGTCCCTCGGCGATGAACTTGGCGGGGAAGGCCGCCTCGAATCGCTCAGCGTTCTCGAACGGGTAATGCAGCATCCCGTAAGGCATCGAGCCGGATTCGAACCAGCCATCGAGGACCTCGGGGACTCTCATCATCGAACCACCACAGGACGAGCATGCCCAGCGGATATTGTCGATGACGTGCTTGTGGAGATCGGTGGGTCGCTGACCGGAGAGAGCCTCCAACTCGTCGAGGGAGCCGACGGCGACCGCCTCGTCACAACCGGTGCATTCCCATACCGGGATGCACGAGCCCCAATATCGGTTGCGGCTGACCGCCCAGTCGCGGGCATTCGCCAGCCAGTTCCCGAAGCGACGACTCCCCACATAGTCAGGCACCCAGTGGATCGTGTCGTTGATCTCGACCATCCGATCTTTGATGTCCTCCACCCGGATGAACCAGGTGGGGATCGCTTTGTAGATCAGTGGTGTGCCGGTCCGCTCGCAGAAGGGGTAGGAGTGGGTGATCCGATCGGCGTGCACCAGGCTGCCCGAGGCTCTCAGGAGGTCGATGAGGGTGTCATCGGCCACCTTCACATTGAGGCCGGAGACTTCGGGCACCTGCTCGGTGAAGTCACCTTCGGCGTTGACCGGATCGACCAGCGATTCGATCCCTGCCGCCTTCAGGGCGTAGAAGTCGGCCTCGCCGTACGCCGGGGCCATGTGAACCAGCCCCGTTCCCTCATCGAAGTTCACATCCGGGGAAGAGATCACCCGGAACGCGCCCCGTTCCCTCTCGGAACTGAAATAGTCGAAGGGCGGCCGATAGGGGACACCCACGATCCCTGACCCCATGGCCTCGGCGACCAAGTTCGGATCTTCGCCGAACACCGTCGCCGCGCGCGCCTTGGCGATCCAGTAGTGGTCATCGCCGTCGGTGATGCGGGCGTAGGCGATGTCCTCGCCGACGGCCACCGCCAGGTTACCGGGAAGCGTCCATGGCGTCGTCGTCCAAATCAGGAGGTAGTCGCCGGCCGTCATCGGGCCGGCATCCTCGAGCACCTCCAGGCGCACGGTGATCGAGGGGTCCTCGACATCGCGATAGTCCTTGTTCGCCTCGAAATTGGAGAGTGGGGTCGCTGCCCCCCATGAGTAGGGGAGGACCTTGAAATCCTTGTAGACCAGGTTCTTGTCCCAGAGCTGTTTGAAGACCCACCAGACAGTCTCCATGAACTCGGGGTCGAGCGTCTTGTAGTCGTTCTCGAAGTCGACCCAACGGCCTATGCGCTCGGTGAGAACTTCCCAGTTCTCGGTGTTGGCCTGGACCACACTCCGGGCCGCCTCGTTGAAACGGTCGACACCGTATTCGGCGATCGCCTTCGGACCGGAGATCCCCAGACGCTTCTCGACTTCCATCTCGATGGGGAGTCCGTGGGTGTCCCAGCCAAATCGTCTCTCGACGCGATAGCCGCGCATGGTCCAGTACCGGGGGACCATGTCCTTGATGACACCCGCCAGGAGATTGCCGTAGTGCGGGCTGCCGGTCGGGAACGGTGGCCCGTCGTAGAAGATGTACTCCTTGTCGGCAGGGCGTCGCAGGACTGATTCCTCGAAAGCCTTGGTCTCACGCCAGAAGTCGATGATGCCCTGCTCCATGGCGGGTATGGCCACGGTCGGCTCGACCCGGGTGAAGCCGGCGCTCGAGTCCGGTCTGTCCTGCTCGTTGTTCGTCATCGGAGTCAGAAATGCTAGGGCGAGGCGGCGGATTTCAGGCTTCGGCGAAACTCGCCCGATAACCGCTCTGCGTTGGTAGGGTTTCCGCCCTTTAGCAAGGGGAATCTTGTGGCCAGACAGCTCGCCAAGTCAACCGTGGACAAATTCCAGGCAAGGCTGGAAGAGGAGCAGACGCGGCTGCAGGGTCTCATCGACGACTACGAGCAGGAACTGGAAGAGGCAAGGCTGTCGGAGAGCTCCTCCGATCGCAGCCCCGACCCAGGAAACGCGGAGGCCAGCTCCACCAAGCTGGAATATGCCAAGGAGCTCTCGATCGAGCAGAACACGCTGGATCTCCTCAGCAAGGTCGAGCGGGCGCTGGAAAAGATAGAGCAAGGCACATACGGCATATGCGAGAGCTGCGGCAAGTCGATACCCCTGGCCAGACTCGACGTACTTCCCTACACAACGCTCTGCGTCGACTGCGCTCGCAAGGCTTGATCCGAAGGTACGCCCTCGGGGTCGGGCTGGCCGCGCTCGTCGTCGTGGTCGACATGATCACGAAGCGATGGGCATCGATCGAACTCGTCGACGGGGACATAGTGATCATCCCCGGCTTCCTCGTGCTCACCTTCACCGAGAACTCCGGCGCGGCATTCTCCTTGTTCGAGAATGCCGGCCCGATCTTTGGCATTGCAGCCCTGACCGTGAGTGCGGCGTTGCTCTGGTCCCTTCGTCTCGATCGTCCCTGGATGGAGACGGCCGCCTACGGGCTGATCATCGGTGGCGCGTTGGGCAATCTCGTCGACAGGGTCTTCCGCGGCCCCGGCCTGCTGGATGGAAGAGTCATCGACTGGATCGATCTGTGGTGGATCCCCACCTTCAATGTGGCCGACATGTCGATCACGATCGCAGTGGCGTTGCTACTAATACACGCGTGGCAGACACGCTCCACCTAGAGGTGCCCGAGCGCCTCGCCGGCCAGCGGGTCGACAAGGTGCTGGCAGATCTCCTCGATCTGAGCCGGGCCGAGGCACGGGCGCTCCTCGATGCGGGCGTCCGACTCGATGGGTCGCCGGCCCGCCCCAGCGACCGGGTCCACGTCGGGGCGATGGTGGAGGCTCCGACGCCGGAACTCGCCAGCGATCTCGCCGCCGAGCCGGTGGACTTCGGGGTGATCTATGAAGACCCCGACCTGATCGTCGTCGACAAGCCGGCGGGCCTCGTCGTTCATCCCGGATCGGGGCACGAGCGGCCCACATTGGCGGCTGGATTGCTTCATCGATATCCGGAACTGGAGGGGGTCGGCGAGGCGGGCCGTTGGGGCTTGATCCACCGGCTCGACCGGGACACTTCCGGCGTGCTGGTCGTCGGTCGAAACGCGGAGTCGTTCGAGAGGCTCGACTCCGACATGGCCCGACGCCGCATACGACGGATCTATACCACTCTGGTCCATGGCCGCTTCGCCACACCGACCGGGACGGTGGACGCACCGATCGGGCGTGATCCGGATCGGCCAACTCGACGAGCGGTAGTGGTGGGGGGAAAGCCCGCTGTCACCCACTATGAGGTCGTCGAAGAGTTCGTGGCTGCGGATGTCTCGTTGCTCGAAGTGACTCTGGCGACCGGCCGCACCCATCAGATCAGAGTCCACATGACCGCAATCGATCACCCCATCGTCGGCGACCGGGCCTACTCGAGCCTGAACAAGGCGGTTGAGAGCCCTCGGATCTTCCTCCATGCGCACCAGGTGGGTCTGCGTCACCCGGCGTCCGCGAAGGAGCTCATTTTCACCTCGCCGCTACCGGCCGATTTGGTCGGCGTCCTCGATTTGATCCGCTCCCCAGAGGAGGGGTAGGCCGATGACGGCGATACCGTTCCCGCCTTGACTCAGGATCACACCACCACCCCGGTGTGCTATCGGCACCCCGATCGGAGCACGCTGCTCAGCTGCAGTCACTGTGGCCGCCCCATCTGCTCCGCATGTTCGACCGATGCCTCGGTCGGGCAGCGCTGCCCGGATTGCATGAGACAGGAGGGGACGCAGAAGGTGATTCCCACCGGACCCCGGAGCTCGTCAATCCACGTCGTCCGGTGCCCCGGCCACCATGACCTTCATCGTCTTGGCGGTCTTGTTCTATGTGGTCGATTCGCTCGGCATCGTGGACGACCTGGTTCAGCGCTTTGCTCAAATCAATCTCTTGATCGAGGACGGTGAGTGGTGGCGGATATTCACCGTGGTCTTACTTCACGGGTCCATCACCCACATCCTCTTCAACATGTGGGCCCTGTGGGTTCTCGGCCCTCAGATCGAGCGTGGAGTAGGCACCTGGCCCTTTGTCAGCCTTTTTCTCGCCTCGGCCGGTGTCGGGGGAGTCTTCGCCTTCTACCTGGGGGATATGAGCGACATCGCTGTTGGCGCCTCGGGAGCCATATTCGGGCTCTTCGGTATCTGGCTGAGTTGGGCACTCCACCGCAGGAACACGATTCAGGGGAGGGCCCTGCTCGGCCAGCTCATCTTCCTCCTCTTGATCAATGCCGCCATCCCCTTCGTGTTCCGAACCGTCTCGTGGCAGGCGCACCTCGGGGGATTGATCGCCGGGTTCCTGATCGGTGAGATCTGGAGCCGGATCCGGGGCCCCAATGCCGAGACGATGCGGGCCTGGGTTGGCTTCGCAGTGGCGGTGCTAGCAGCTCTCGCCGTCGCCATCTGAGACAATCCATCCTGTCTCGTTCGGGCTTGCCATCCTGGGGAAGGCAATGACGGTCCCCAGGTCGATCCTCTCCCGTGAGCTGCTGCCGGCGTCAGTCGCAATCTTCACCACGGTCGCCATCGTCGCCTTCGAAGGACTGGCGGTCACCGCGGCCCTGCCCGACCTCACCGCCGAGCTGGGCCAAGTGCATCTCCTGCCGTGGGTGATCACCGCCTTCCTGCTCGCCTCGGGTGTGACCACTGCCATCGCCGGGTCGTTCATCGATTCCGTCGGGACGTCCACCGTGTTCAGGTGGGCCACGGTCGCGTTCGCCGGCTCCTCGCTCGCCGCCGCCGCCGCGGAAACGATGCCGATTCTGGTCGCCACACGGGTCCTCCAGGGCGCCGCCGGGGGGGCGATCATCTCGGTCGGGGTCGGCGCGGTCGCCCTCGTCTACCCGGGCCATCTCGTCGGCAGGGCATTTGCCGCGAACTCCAACGTGTGGGGGGTCCTGGGCATCGCCGGCCCCGCCATCGCGGCGGCCCTGCTCCAGGTCGGCTCTTGGCGGTGGATATTCCTGCTCATGGTTCCC
This sequence comes from uncultured Acidobacteriota bacterium, assembly GCA_963720925.1. Taxonomy (GTDB): domain Bacteria; phylum Actinomycetota; class Acidimicrobiia; order Spongiisociales; family ZC4RG35; genus JARDZU01. The sequence goes on along the minus strand of CAVRHE010000007.1, from coordinate 957,714 downwards.
ATCTCGGCGGTGGCGCTGATCGCCGGCTGGCGGACCTTGCCTGGCCCGATCGAGCCCAGCCCACTCCGGGTCGACTGGGTGGCCGTCGGGCTGCTGGTCGTCACATTCGGAGCGCTGTTGGCGGCCGTCTCGAATTTCTCTGCGTTCTCGCTCGTGTTCGCACTCGTCTCCGTCCTCTCCGGGAGCGTGTTGTGGCGGAGAATGGCCCAAGGCCGGTCCAGCCTGCTCGACCCGCGGTTCGTCGGGGAGTATCCCTACCGCCAACTGGCCCTGGTCGTCTCACTGACATTGGTTGCCATGATCGGGCTGTCGTCGTACCTCCCTGTCTATGTGCGAGGAGCTCGGGGCGGCACCGCGGCTGCAGCAGCGTGGTCGGTCTTGTGGCTCACCCTCGGATGGACGACGGCTGCCAACGTCTCCGGTCGCATCACCGATCGGGTGAGCGAGCGAGCAGTCCTCCGGGTGTCAGCGCTGGGAGGCATCCCCGCCATCGCTGCCGCCTGGGCCGCAGTCTCCTTCTCGGCCCCCCTACCCGTGGTCTACGCCTGCTATTTCGCCATGGGCATGTCGGTGGGAGCGGTGACCAACTCTGCATTTCAGATGGTGCGCCTGGCGGTAGCCGACAACCTGGCCGGCCGGGCGACCTCGGCCCACGCCTTCCTGCGCACCGTCGGGATGTCGGTGGGGGCGGGTCTGGCGGGGGGAGTGATATTGGCCACGGTGGCAGCCTCGGTCGGCGACATCTCGTCGGTCCGGGAGGCGCTTGCGGGCGGCGAAGCGGACCTGGCCGGTGCCACGTCGAACGCTCTGGCCCGGGGCTTTTCGATCGCTCATGGGGTCAGCCTGGTGATCATGGTCGTCGCCGCCTGGCTTGCCGGGAGCCTCGCACAGCGGCGATCGGACGGCACCGCCGGGTGAGTCGGCCTGTGCTACGGTGAATGACAGCCGTGTCATTCGCCCATCTCCACGTCCACACCGAGTATTCGATGCTCGACGGCGCGGCCCGGATCAAGGATGTGGTTGCCGCAGCCGCAGCCGATGGGCAGCCGGCGATTGCCATCACCGACCATGGTGTTCTCTACGGGGTGGTCGACTTCGTCAAAGAGGCCAAGGCTGCCGGGATCAAGCCCATCGTTGGGATCGAGGCGTATCTAACCGACGGCTCCAGATTCGACCGGCCGGTGGGCAACGCCAACCGGCGCTTCCACATGAACCTCCTGGCCGAGAGTGAAACCGGGTATCGGAACCTGCTCCAACTCTCCTCGCGGGCCTTTCTCGAGGGGTACTACTACAAGCCGAGAATGGACTTCGAGCTGCTCGCAGAGCACTCCGAGGGCATCATCGCCACCTCCGGCTGCCTCGGGGGAATGGTCGCACAGCTGCTAGCTCCTGACTCCATGAGCGAAGAGGGGAACAAGGGCCAGATGCGGGACTTCGATGGGGCCATGGCCGCCGCCGGGAGGTTCCAGGACATATTCGGGCGTGACAATTTCTTCATCGAGATCCAGGATCACGGACTCGCCGCGCAACAGGCGATCATGCCCGATCTTCTCGAGATCTCCTCCCGTACCGGTGCCCCCCTCCTAGCCACCAACGACGCTCACTACACGCAGAGGGCCGAGCACGACGCCCATGACGTGCTGCTCTGCATTCAGACCGGCTCGCTCCGGGCCGAGACGAGCCGGCTGCGTTTCGAGGGCAACGAGCACTATCTGAAAACGTCGGCGGAGATGCAGCATCTCTTCCCGGCCGACTCCTTTCCGGGAGCATGCGATAACACGCTGGCGATCGCGGAGCGGGTGAACGTCGATCTCGACTTTGGCAGGATCCTCCTTCCCAGCTTCCCGGTCCCGTCGGGCGAGACCGAGGTCAGCTACCTACGGAAATTGGTCGACCAGGGGGCACGAGATCGATATGGCCACGACGCGGGACCGGATGTCTGGGACCGCGTCGAGCACGAATTGAAGATCATCGAGGAGATGGGCTTTCCCGCCTACTTCCTCATCGTGTGGGACCTGATCCGACATGCACGGGAGAGCGGCATCAGGGTCGGCCCGGGTCGCGGGTCGGCGGCGGGCTCGATCGTCTCGTACTGCCTGCGGATCACCGATCTCGACCCCCTCGCCTACGGCTTGATCTTCGAACGCTTCCTGAACCCTGGTCGCAGACAGATGCCCGACATCGATATGGACTTCGACGAGCGATACCGCGCCGAGATGATCAGGTACGCCGCCCAGAAGTACGGCGCCGACCGGGTCGCCCAGATAGTCACCTTCTCCACGATCAAGGGGAAACAGGCATTGCGTGACGCCGCCCGGGTCCTCGGCCACCCCTATGGAGTGGGTGACCGGGTGGCAAAAGCGATGCCACCCCCCATCCTCGGCAGGGAGGCCACCCTCCAGCAGGTCATGACTCCGCCGGAGTCCAATGCCGAATCGACGGTGAAGGACTGGTACGCCAACGCCCAGGGCCTGCGGGACCTCTACGAGGCTGACCCCGCAGTGCGGGAGACCGTCGACGCTGCCCGTGGGTTGGAAGGGCTCCGCCGGCAGGATTCGATCCACGCAGCCGCCGTAGTGATCGCTCCCGAGCCGCTGATCAACGTGGTCCCCATCCAGCAGAAGGGTGAGGGCGCCGAGGTGGTGACCCAATACGAGATGTATGGGGTGGAGTCACTGGGCTTGCTCAAGATGGACTTCCTGGGGCTGCGAAACCTCTCGATAATCGAGCGCTGTCTGGAGCTGGTGGAGGCGGGCACCGGGGAGCGTGTCGACATCGACGGGGTCCCGCTCGACGACGAGAAGACCTTCGAGCTGCTCCAGTCGGGCAACACGGTTGGGGTCTTTCAGCTCGAGGGCAATGCGATGCGGTCCCTGATCCGCTCGCTGAAGCCGGATTCGTTCAACGACGTCATTGCGCTGGTGGCTCTCTATCGCCCCGGTCCCATGGGCGCCAACATGCACAACCTCTACGCCGACCGAAAGAACGGCCGGGCGCCCATCGAGGTGCTCCATCCGGCCCTCACCGACAAGCTGGCCGACACCTATCAGATCATGGTGTACCAGGAGCAGGTGATGTCCGTTGCCCAGGAGATGGCGGGCTATTCGATGGTCGACGCCGACAACCTGCGGCGGGCCATGGGCAAGAAGATCAAGTCGGTGATGAAGGCCGAGGAGGAGAAGTTCGTCGCGGGTTGTGTCGCTCAGGGCCACGAGGAGAAGGTTGGTCGGGAGATCTTCGGGCTGATCGAGCACTTTTCGGGCTATGGATTCAACAAGAGCCACAGCTCGGGCTACGGCCTCGTCGCCTATCAGACCGCATTCCTCAAGGCCCACCATCCGGCTGAGTACCTGGCCGCGCTTCTCACAGCCACCAAAAAGGACAAGGACCGAACGGCGGTCTATCTCAACGAGTGCCGGCAGATGGGGATCGAGGTTCTGGTGCCCGACGTCAACGAGTCGGACTCCGATTTCACCGTCAAGGAGAGCCGGATCCGTTTCGGGCTATCGGCGGTCCGGAACGTCGGCGAGGGGGTGGTGGAGAAGATCGTCGAAGCGAGAGACGATGGCCCGTTCAGCTCGTTCCACGACTTCGTCGACCGTGTCGACGTATCGGCGCTCAACAAACGAACCGTCGAGTCTTTGATCAAAGCCGGGGCCTTCGACGCCATGGGCCACCCGAGAAAAGGCCTGACCGTGGTGTACGAGCAGATCCTCGATGGGACCCTCGAGCGCCGGCGCAACGAGGACATGGGACAGTTCAGTCTGTTCGCCGGTGAGCCAGGGGAAGTCTCCCACGGCCGGATCGAGGTTCCCGACCTGGTCTGGCCACAGAAGATCAGACTCGCATTCGAGAAGGAGATGCTCGGTCTCTACGTCTCCGATCACCCGCTCCTCTCGGTGGGACAATCGCTGGCGGCAGCAACCACGACGACCGTAAGCCAGCTCAACGAGCTGACGGATAAGACGAGTGTGACGGTCGGTGGCCTGGTGGCCGGTATCACCCGCCGCTGGACCCGGAACGGGGATCCGATGATCTTCTTCCAGCTCGAAGATCTCGAAGGATCAGTCGAGGTCGTCGCCTTCCCCCGCACGGTCAACGAGCATGGGCACGCCATCATCGAGGACGCCGTTGTGATCGTGAGCGGGCATCTCGATCACCGCGGCGACGAGGTGAAGGTCATGGCCCGGGAGATCAAGGAGCTCGAGATCCGTGATGACTCGATGGTTCGCCTGAAGACGGCCGCTTCGAGCCTGACCCCGGAGATGGTTGCCCGGCTCAAGACGATTCTCTCTAATCACCCCGGTCCCGCCCCGGTCTATCTCAACATGACCAGCGAGCAAGGGGTGAAGGTGCTCAAACTGAGCGATGCACACCGGGTCGAGCCACGGACCGCGCTCTTCGCCGAGTTGAAGGAGCTCCTCGGGCCGAGTGCGATTCTCTAGGTCCGGTGCCGCCAGATCTCCCGTTGCGCCACTTGGGCGAGTGCAGACGATCGTCCGTGCTTGCGTCCCAGGGCATAGGCGGCGAGAGCGGCCGTCGTACCCAGAGTGGCGAGGGCACTGACAGCTACCGCTCTTTTCGTCCTGCGGGCGAAGATCACGACTGGCCAGCCTCGCTCGTGGGCCACCGAGTCGAGCTCGGAATCGGGGTTGACCGCTACCGGATGCCCCACGGTCTCCATCATCGGCAAGTCGGAGACTGAGTCGGAGTAGGCATAGCTGCGCTCGAGGTCGTATCCGCGATCGGCGACGAGCTTCTCGATGGCGTCGACCTTCCCTGCGCCGTATACGAAGGGACCCTCCAGCTCACCTGTGTAGTGGCCTGCGACCACCTTCCCCCTGGTGCCGATCGCACCGGTCATGCCTAGCGACCGGGCCAGTGGCTCGACTATCTCGTGGGGGGCGGCCGAGACGATCCAGGTGTCTCTTCCCGCCTCGTGATGAAGGTTGATCAGCTTTCGCGACTCCGGGCGGACCCGCGCCCCCAGCTTGGGTAGGACGGCGGCGCCGACCATCTCGAGCGCCTGAACCGACGACCCGGCGATCCCGCTCAAGAAGTCACCCTTGACATCGTCGGTGGCGTCACCTTTGTCGCCCATCAGCCTGAAACTCAGGGCAGAGAGAGCCCAGCGGCCGATGTCCTGGTTGGAGGCCAGACCTTGACGCCATGCTTCCACACCCAGGGGGAACGCCGAAGCTCCGGAGATGAGGGTCCGGTCGAGATCGAAGAATGCGGCTGAGTTAGCCATCTGTTCAGGATATGCCCACCCGATCCCAAGGCAACTCCTTCGAGTCGTCCAGGAGACGGGCCAGCCCGTCCAGGTCGGTCGGGGGGCTCGACGACCACGGGATGGTGGCGATGTGTGCTCCGTACCGCGAGGAGAACTCCTCACGGGTGTCTCGCTGGCGCACCGTCTCGGCGCTCCACCGGGCCAGGTTCTGCTCCAGCGCGAGAGAGGTGCCCGGCGGCGCTGTGGCGTCCGCCCATCCCTCAGGAAGGATGCGGTTGAAGACGACGGCCGCCGGGCTGGATGCCAATCCAGGGAGCTCGCGATAGAACTTGATGGCTTCGCGCACCGGGGCAGGGTCCGAGGTCGTCACCACGAACACCGACGCCGAAGTCAGGACGCGCTCGATCTCTCGGCCACGTTGTGCAACGCCGTCGTAGGTGGTCCTCAAATCGAGAAGGAACTCTGCGACGCGCTCGAGCAGGTCAGAGCCAAGCACCGAGTCGGCGATGCGGAGCACCGGTTTCGCGGCCAGGTTGTAGAAAGTGCGGCGCCCCGGCAGTGGGCCGCCGGTCAGCCATCGGAGGAGACGCCCTCCCACCAGATCAGCCATTTGAGCGGGGGCGGCGAAGAAGTCGATCCCGCCACCCGAGGGCGGGGTGTCGACGATGACGACGTCCCAGGCCATGGCCTGGACGAAGGTCGCGGCCTGATCGGCCGCGGCGTATGACTGCGAGGCCGGGAAATGCTCGGATGCCGCCCTGAAGAAGTCGTTGTCGGCGAGGCGGGTAGCGACCTCGGGGTCGGCGTGCCTCATCGCCACTGCCCGCCACGAGGCGGTGGCATCCAGCATCGCCGCCCAGAGATTCGGCTCCTCGGTGTGAGGCTGGGGCTCATTGCCCAGGTCATCGACGCCCAGAGCATTGGCCAACCGGCGAGCGGGATCGACGGTGACGACGAGGGTGCGCAACCCGCTGCGGGCAGCTCTGACTCCGAGTGCGGCCGCGACCGTGGTCTTTCCCACGCCGCCGGCACCGGTGATGAGCAGGGTGCGTGTCATGTGATCAACTCGAACTCGTCGGCCATGCGGGCTGCCACCTCTCCGGGCGTGAAGAGGCCGTGGAGGTAGGGGAGTCTGTGGTCAGGCGGGAGCCTATCGAGCCAGACCTGCTGCTCTGACCATAGGGCGCGATGCAGTTGGGCCGCCTCTCCGACCGGGCCTCGCGGCGTCCCCGGGTCGGTCAGCTCGTCGAGGACGCGGTTTGCGATCAAAATGGGAGGCGCCGCCACGTCTTCCTTGGCCAGCCACCTGATCGTCTCGCCAGTCTCCGTCGCCGGCAGCTCCTCGGGGAGAGAGACGAGGATCAGGCCCGTGACCGACGGGTCGCGGAGGATCTCCTGCATGATCTCGGCCTGGACCCGGATCCGGCCGGAGGGCACGAGCTCGGCGATGGTCACCGGTGCGCGGAGGAACGATCCGATCTGGCCAGTGGGCGGCGCATCGGCGATGACTATGTCCCATCGATCCTCCCGAACCTCCCAGATCGCTTTGCCAATGGTGATGATCTCCCGAATGCCTGGGGCAGTAGTTGCCAGGGCGTCGAATGCCCGGGCCAGAGGGCCGAATCTCGTGAGACCCTTGATGTTGAGCTGAAGGGAGAGATATTCGAGGAGGGCATCGGAACGAACCATCTGCATGGCGTGGAGCCCAGGCCGCAGCTCTGTGGGCTCGAACTCGAGGGGGCCGGTCCCGAAATGAGCGGAGAGACCACCTGGGGAGCCCATCTCCATGGCCAGCACCCGCAAGCCACGGCGCTGGGCGAGGAGCGCGAGGCCGGCGCTCACCGCCGATTTGCCCACTCCTCCTTTGCCCGAGACGAGGACGAGACGTTTCTCCAGCATCAGGCCAGCAGGGCTAGCCAGACCCGCCGAGGGGTATGCGAAGGACGAGCTCGCCATCCTCCACGCTCCAACTGGCGCTCCCGATGAGCGCGTAGTCGGTGTAGTCGGCCTCCGCCCGCTCCACGAAGAGTCTCCGCTCGTCGCCCGCGACGGGGGGGAGAGGCCGCTCCTTCACCGCGGCGGCGCGCTCCTTGTAGCGCACGAGCATCGCATCGACATCGAATTGGGCCATGGGAAGACGTTATACGTTCTGCGTCCGCTCTACGTGGTGCCTGCCCTCTCCCGGCGCTGCTCGGATTTCCGCTCACTCTCCAGCCGCTCCAGGTCGACATCGCTGTAGTCGACATAGCCCATCGCATCGGCGATCAGATTGTGTCCGGCTACGTCCCGGATGGCCCGGTGCATCTCGTGGGCGACCCGTCGATAAGCAGGATGCCCTGCCGCCTGGCTGCGCAACTCGATCAGATGGAATGCCTGCCTCGGGTTCATTTCCATGACAAAGCGCACGTTGAAGGCGAACGGCACCACGTACTGGGCCACTTCCGCCCCCAGGTCCTTTCTCAACTCCTCGTAGAAGGTGAGCGACCGGGCCATCATCCGATCCCATTCGTCGGTGAACCCCAATTCCTCGACCATGGGCGGCAGGTCGTGTCCGAGACGCGTCGTGTAACGCTGCCACTCCAGTGTCATGAGGCGATGACGCTGGAGGTCGCGAAAAGCGCCGATGTCACACGTGACATCGAATCGATAGGTGGTCCGCTCCATGGCCCGCCCCGGTTTGTGGCGCCTATTTTCTCGGTCACCCACCAAAGAGGTGATGATCCCCGCCCGCTCGGATTGTGTCATCGACCTGGCCATCCGGAGCAGTTCCGCATCCGGCAGCTCTGAGACCGCATAGAGGGCAGCGGCCGCGATCTTGATTTCCGCATCGGGATCCCAGTCGACGAGTGTCACCGATGGACCCAGGTCGGACGGAGATCGCAGACCGCCGGCTCTCTGCTCGAGATCCGACCGCACATCTTCCAGGTATCGGGACCATCGCACCCCGCGGTCCTCCAGGTCGACCCTGGTGAGGAACGATGGGATGATCTTTCGCAGCTCGCCCAGCATCATCTCTCCGTACTCCTGGACTTCGCGGAGCGGATTGGCCCGCATCCTGACCAGGGACATCTCGTAGGCCTGGCCAGTCCCGTAGATGCCGACGTTGGACAGAGTCGACACGGGGAGCAGGCCGCGCACCGTGTCGCATGCCTTGGCCCGAATCGTGGCATTCCAGACCATCGTCGAGTCGTCTTCACGCCGAGGGTGCCGCTCCTCGAAATGGGCAATCATCCGGGCCACCATGCTCGAATACGTTTCGAAAACCCGCTCCATATGGGCGAGATAGCGGGGCGCGTGTGCCGACTCGCCGATCTCGGGAGGGACGTGATACCGGTAGCGGCCTCCCAGGCGGGCGTCGTATCGGATGTAGCGGGTCGACTGCTCGAGATAGGCGGCAAGCCGGCCCCACTCCAACACCTTGGTCAAGAGATTCGAGGCCTGTTCACAGGCGAGATGGGCGCCGCCCAGTTGGGCAACGGAGTCGTCCCCGTAATCGAAGAAGACCCGCTGATAGAGCTGCTCGGCCTTGCGCGTCGAAACCAGCGGATCCTCGTCCAGACCCTGGGCCATGGTGTCGATACCGGATTCCGGGTCGGCGACGAACTCGTCGAGGAAGAGCCGCCGCAGCGACTTGGCCGACCTCGAATAGCGTGCAAAGAGCGCCCCCTTGACCACCTCGGGGAGGTTGATCAGCCCGAACACGGGGAGGTCGAGGTTGGTGAAGAACCGACGCAGGACCGCTTCTTCCTCGGTGGTGAACTCCTCCTGGTGGTACGGCGTCACGGGTCGGCGATTGTATGCCTGGAAACTGGCGGCGCCCGGTTACCGTTTTACGGCAAGTGGCAGTCTTCCTGGTGCGTCTCGGTGTGTTCATACTCTCGGCCGCCGCTATCGGCATTGCCTTGATCCCGATCCTCGTTCTCATCGACCTGCTCGACGGAGGAACCGGATGGGGCCTCTGTCCTCAAGGGATCGAGGCATGCAGCAACCCCTACACCACGGCTGCCGAGTTCGGGATCCTGCTCACTCTGGGGTTGTTCCTGTCGGTGCTGGGCATACGGCTCTTGATGAAGCTCGCGAGACGTCTCCGGTCAGACGACTACCAGGTGAGTCAATGAGCGGGGGTCACCGCTTCGGCCTCGATTGACGCCTGGTCGGTCTGCTTCGTCACCACGATGAAGATCGCGACGAGGATGAGAAGTGCGCCGGCCCAACCAGCCGCGGTGAGCCTCTCACCCAGGACCACCCATGCCGTCGCGACCGCGAAGGCGGGCTCGGCTGCCAGCACCACAGCTGCGGTAGTTGCGCCGACGACAGTCTGAGCCCAGATCTGGAGCACGAAGCATCCGGCGCTGGCGCCGATCCCCGTTATCAGCAGTGCGCCCCAAACCGAAGTCGGGGGTAGGACCGGCCCTTCGATCAACAGAGCAGCCGGAAATGCCAGCGCCGAGGTGACCGCCAGTTGGACAGCCGTGAACGGGACCACTGGATGGTGACGGGCGAGGCGGGACAGGATCACGATGTGCATCGAGAAGGAGAACGCGCAGGCCAGGGTCAGAAGATCTCCGCGCTCGAAGCTGAGCCCGTCGGCTCCGGTTATCAGGATGAGGCCCCCGAAGGACATTGCGGCGGCACCAACGGCCCACCAGGTCGGCGGCCGGCGTGCGAACAGGGCGGCGAGAAATGGCGTGATCACGACGTATAAGCCGGTGATCAGGGCCGAGTTGCTGGCGCTGGTCTCGGTCAAGCCGGCGGTCTGGAAGGCGTAGCCGCAGAACAAGGCGAGCCCGGCCAGGGCGCCGTGCCACCAGATCCTCCGGCCGCGGGGAAGGGCGAAGATGGAGAGCAGCAGTGCGCCGAGGAGGAAGCGCCAGGCCACGAAAGTCAGTGGTGGGACCTCGGCAACCGCCGACTTGACCACCACGAAGGTCGCGCCGAAGACGAAAGACGCCGCCAGCAAGGCAAGGATGGCCCGGCTTCGATTGGACCTGAACATGAGCGGAGGCAGGGTAGGACCGGCGCCGAAAGCGCTTGTGCCTCTGCCACGTCGGGTTCTCAATACGATTCCCGCCCATGCCGCTGCGCAGAGCCGATGGGTCGGTCCCGTCTCGAGCCGGGAAGGGGAAGGCACGCGCCATCCTCAACCGGCTCCGCCGTCGCTATCCGGACATCGGGACCGCCCTCGACTACGAGTCACCGTTCCAACTGCTCGTCGTCACGGTCCTCTCTGCGCAAACGACGGATGAGAACGTGAACAAGGTGGCGCCGATTCTCTTCGAGGTCTACCCGACTGTCACCGACCTCGCCGAGGCCGACCCTGAGGAGGTCGAGAAGATCGTCTACTCCACCGGCTTCTACCGGCAGAAGACCAAGTCGATCATCAAGCTGGCCCAGGGCATCGAGGAGATGTTCGATGGTGCGGTTCCAATGGACCTCGACGAGCTGGTCAAGCTCCCCGGAGTTGGCCGCAAGACCGCGAGCGTGTTGCTCGCCGAGGCATGGGACGTGCCCACGATCGCGGTCGACACCCACGTGCGGCGCGTCGCGCGCCGTCTGGGTCTGACCGATCAAACCGACCCGGTGAAGATCGAGCGAGACCTCATGGCCCTGTACCCCAAGAACGACTGGTCAGGCCTCTCGATGCGGATCATCCAGTTCGGACGTGACGTCTGTGATGCCAGACGCCCGTTGTGTGGGCAGTGCGAGCTGTTCGGTCTGTGTGAGTTTCCCGATCGGTACGTCTTCGCAGACAAACCGCCTCCAGGGTGACCGACGCCCGGATCGCCAACCGGGCCATCCTCCGGCTCGCCATCCCGGCTCTGGGGACCCTGGCGATAGACCCACTTCTGACGCTCATCGACACCGCCTTCGTGGCGCGCGTGGGGGTCGACGAGCTGGCGGCCCTGGGGGTGGACACCGCGATCCTCGGGTTCGTCTTCTTCGGCTTCAATTTCCTCGCCTACGCCACGACCCCCCTCGTGGCGCAGGCGCTCGGTCGGGGGAACCAGGCAGAGGCACGCCGGTGGGTCGGCGATGCCTTCGTCCTCGCCGCACTCCTCGGCCTCGCCGCTGCAATCTTGGTCGAGGTCCTCGCGCCGTGGTTTGTCGGCTTGATGGGGGCCGGGGAAGACGTGGCCGGCCCGGCCGTTGCCTATCTCCGGATCCGCGGCATCGCCACCCCCGCGGTCTTGCTGGTCACTGCCGGGCACGGCGCTTTCCGCGGCTACCAGGACACCCGGACTCCACTTCGAGTTGCGGTCGGGATCAACGTCGTCAACCTGGTGATCGACCCTCTGCTGATCTTCGTCGTCGGCCTGGGCCTCGAGGGGGCAGCTCTCGGCACCGTGATCGCCCAATGGGTCGGGGCGTTGTGGTTCCTGCAGCTCATCCGCTCCCGGCGGATGGCCGACCGGCCCGCGGGTCTCCGGAAGGCCCTACCCACCATCCTGGCTCTCGCTCGGAGCGGACTGCTGGTGTCGGTCCGGACCGGCTTCCTCCTTCTCGGCCTGACGTTCGCCGCGGCGACCGCGACCAGGCTCGGCCCTGCAGAGATTGCCGCCCATCAGGTCGTGATGCAGGTCTGGCTGCTGGCAGCCATGATCGCCGACGCGTTCGCCATCGCGGGTCAGGCCATGGTGGCCGACGCCGTTGGTGCGGGGGCTGGGAGCGGTATCGACCAACTGTCGGCCCGCCTCTTGGGGTGGGGGGCGATCACCGGCCTGTTGCTGATGGGGGCATTTGTCCTGGGGGGTTCCGCTCTCGCCGGCCTGGTCGACGATCCCATCGTGGGAGCGCTGGCAGTGTCGGCGGCCGCAGTGGCCGGGTGGACAATGCCAATCGGAGCGCCGTTGTTCGTTGCCGACGGCATTTTCCTCGGTCTCCTGGCATTCGGGACGATCATCGTCTCGACCGCGCTCGGGTCGGCGGTGCTGGTGGCGCTCATCTCACTGACGCCGTTGGGAGGGTCACTCGACGGGATCTGGTGGGCGATCGGGGCGATGCTGGCCGCTCGCGGGCTCGTCTTCGTAGTCGGCTACAGGCGAGCGGTGCGGACGGCTCTCAGGTCCTGACCCCGCGTCTCGGGGAGGAGCAAGGTGAGGAAGGCGGCGATGACCATCCCGATCCCGAGGATCGACACCGTCTGGGAGAGCCCGAAGCGGTCGATGGTGAAGATCCCGAGGATCAACCCGAGACCCGACCCCACCAACCCAAGGTTGGTCGCTGCCGTGTTGGCACTGGCTCTGAGCCCGGTGGGAAAGAGCTCCGTCCGGTGAGAGCCGCCGGCGGGGACGAACGCGAACGTACCGAACGACGACACCATGACCGCCACGACGATCAGTGGGATCGAGTTGGACCAGTAGATGACCAGACCACCTCCGACGGCGAGCAGCAGGCTCACCACCGTGGTCCTTCGCCTACCCCAGGCGTCGGCCAAGTGCCCGCCGACGAAGAAGCCGAGTCCTCCCAATGTCCCGCCGAGCAGGGCGATAAAGACAGTCGATCCCGTGCTGAGCCCGAGGTATTCGATCATTCGCGTCGTGGAGAACGCCAGAGCGACCGCCGAGAATGCGGAGACCAGGAAGGCGATGGTCACAACCACCCAGAACCGGCCGGCCCATTCCCCGGTGGCGAGATCTCGCCAATGCCGCTCCTCGTGGTCCTCGAGAAAGATGTGGCTCTCCGGCACATTGCGAATGAGGAAAGGCATGACCAGGAGGCCGAGGGAGATCATGAGGTGCGGGATCCGCCAGCTTTGACCGCCGCCGTCAGCGAGGGGAAGGGTCATGAGGGCGAGGCCGCCGCCGAAGGACACCGCCGCTCCGTAGAAGGAGATTGCATAGGCGCGGATGTGAATAGAGGTTTGCTCGGCGAGGAGGACGATGGCCAGGCCTCCCATCGCCGCAGTGCCGGTGCGCAGGATTGCCTGCGCGACCCCGAATTGCCAGGCCTCGAACGCGAGACCGGCCACTGTCCCACCGAATATCACCAGGGTGAGGGAGAACAGGAAGGGCCGCCTCCGCCCCCTGTGGTCACCGAGCCACCCGAGCGGAAGGGCGGCGAAGGCGGCCATTCTGGCGAGCCCGAGCAGCAGGCTCATCTGGCCTTCGGTGAGCCCGAGACCGGCGCGGGTGAACGGGAGCGTCGCCGCCGCCTGAGACTGGGCGAAGCCCTGTATGACCCCGGCCGTCCAGATGATGAACACGATTCGGCGATCGGCCGAGGTGAATCTCTCCACCGGGAGCAACGGGCTCAGAACGCGTTGCAACCACGGTGCCACGAGTCGAGAGTAGAGGGGCACGCGTGCGATCATCCCCACACTTCGGCTAAATCCCCGGTGAACCAAAGTGTTCGACAACGTCGACTCGGCCGCCTACATCGTCCAGATACTGATCGCCTTCGGCGCGGGGATCATCTCGTTCGTATCGCCGTGCGTGCTGCCCCTACTACCCGGCTATCTGTCGATGATGTCGGGATACTCCGCCAGTCAGCTCGAGGAGGGGGACGTGTCCACGGCCCGCATGACCCGGGTCATCCTGCTCTTCATCGCCGGCTTCACTGCCGTCTTCGTCGCCCTGGGCGCGATCGCCACGGGTCTTCGAACCTGGCTGGTCCAGAACCTCACCACATTCACGAGGTTGGCCGGGCTGACCGTGATCGTCTTCGGGATCATGATGGTGCGTCATGGCGGTCTCCGATCGCGGGCTGCTCGCCACGATGGGGAGGGAGCGGAGGCTCGACGTCCGGCCCAGCCGCCTCGGCGGATGGGCTCCTCCGGTGATGGGGGTGGCATTCGGCTTCGCATGGACGCCCTGTATCGGCCCGGTGCTCACGGTGATCCTCGCGACTGCCTCCCTCCAGGAGACCCTCGGTCGGGGCGTGATGCTCCTTTTCGCCTACTCCCTCGGGCTCGGAGTGCCATTTCTCCTCGCCGGTCTCGGTTTGTTCAAGTTGTTCGGGCGTCTCAAGCCATACCTGCGACCGATCAACATCGTCTCAGGGATGCTGTTGACCCTCTTCGGCGTGGTCATGGTGACCGGCAATGTGGGCACCCTGTCCATCTGGTTTTCTGATCTCCTCCTCTCGATACCGTTCCTCCGTGACCTGGCGACTATCTGAATGAGACCCACCGAGCCCCATCTCGCCCCCTTGACTCCTGAGTTGATCTGGTTCGGAGGCGCCGATGCGATTCGGTTCCTGAATGACCTGATCAGCCAGGAGATCGGCGATCTGGAGCCTGGAGCAGTCCGTCGGTCGTTGCTGCTCACCCCGCAGGGAAAGCTGGACCACATCATTTGGGTGCTCCGCGGGGAAGCCGAGGTCGGTCTGATCGTCGAGGATGGTCGGGGGGAGGATCTGGCCGCCAAGCTGAGCCGATACCGAATCCGGGTCCAGGTCGACATCGAGTCGTCTCCGCTCGATCCGTGGCTGGTAGTTGGCCCGATTCCGAGCTGAGACAGGCCGGTGGACCGGCGATCGTTCCAACCTTGTCGCCGACCTGTCCTGGTCGACCATGGCGCGATCGCTGGTGGTCGGCGAGCGGCCGGCTTTGCCTACGTTGGAGGTCGAGGACTACGAGGCCCTCCGCATCGAAGCTGGTGAGCCCCTCATGGGTGTGGATGTCACCGACGCCACGATTCCCCAGGAAACCGGTCTCGTGGGAGAGACGATCTCCTTCGACAAGGGGTGTTTCCTCGGTCAGGAGCTGGTGGCCCGCCTCGATAGCAGGGGAGGGCGGGTCAACCACCATCTCCGCATCCTCAGGTTCGAGGCAGGGTCGGCGGAGGTGGGCGTTGCTGTGATGAAGGGCGATGAACAGGTCGGGCGTGCTCAGCTCGTCGGCCGGTGACGTCGGATTGTCACTGCTCAGACGAGGGGTCGAGCCCGGGGAGAGAGTGACAGCGGGTGAGGTCGAGGCTGTGGTGGAGGGGGTGCCCTAGGCGGGGATTTGCTGTCGTCCCTAGGAATCCCTCAGTACGTTGTTTCTCGTACCGGGTTCGAGCCCTTTCATGAGCCTCGGCAAGGAGGTCCTTCACCGTGTCCGCAGTATCGGATCCCGGGTTGAGGACGCTCACCCAGGATTGCTGTCCGTACACCGGATGGGGTATGACTTTGTCGAGAACGGCGTAATCGATAGCCGACGCATCCTGAGACGAAGTCTGCTGATCGAACGTGTCCCGGCCTACCCACGCATTCACTCTGTACACCCCGGTGCGATTCAGATTTGAGGCCTCATCGAACCCCGGGTAGTCGTTGGTGACGATTGTCGCGTAGGGGAGACGTCTCTCCGGCACCGTGATGCCATCAGGGTCGTAGAAGAAGAAGGTGTCGCCCCACGCCATCTCGGGGTCACCGTTGCCCTCCGACGCCACGACAACCACGGTCCCTTCCAACTCTGATGTCACGAACTCGATGACGTCGTCTTGCGTCATTTCTTTCACGATAGGCGAGATCGATGGTGCCCAGTCAGGTGAATCGATCGGGCGCCGGACTCGGGTGGACCAGCGGTGCCGGAGGCGGGACTCGAACCCGCACGCCCTTGCGAGCAATGGATTTTGAGTCCATCGTGTATACCAATTTCACCACTCCGGCCTGCTGTGAAGCGTGTGAGAGGTTAACGCTATCGCCGATCTTGGAGATACCCTGCGAAGGTCGTGAAGCGCATCCATCGCCGCATCTTTCGTCTGAACGACAGGATCGAATCGCTCAGCCGCGAGTTGCGTCTGGTGAATGCCGAGCTCTCCAATCACCGCTCCATCGACGAGGACGCCCAGCGCGATGCGGTGGTCGGCAACTACATCGATCGTGAAGAGGCCGGGCGAACTGCCGGCGACGTACGTCGTTTCGAGCGGACGGCTTTCTATCTCCGAGTCCGTCGCGCCAAGCTGATCAAGACCCGCGACAGGCTGCTAACCCGTCTGCCCGACTGATCGGGCACGCCGCTACCGTCAGGCTGGTGCCCACACTCGCCCTGATCGACGGCAACTCCGTCGCCTATCGGGCCTTCTACGCCCTTCCCGAGGACCTGGCAACCAAGAGCGGTCAGGTGACCAATGCCGTGTTCGGATTCACCCGGATGCTGATCAGGCTGCTCAAGGACTACCACCCCGATGGGATTGCTGTCGCCTGGGATGTCTCCCGTCAGACCTTCCGTACCGAGTCCTATCCCGCTTATAAGGCGCAACGGGAGAAAGCGCCCGACCATTTCCGGAGCCAGCTGCCATTGATGGACGAGGTCCTGCAAACTCTGAACATCACCCAGCTCCGCGCCGAGGGCTTCGAGGCCGACGACATCATCGCCACGCTGACCAAGAATGGGGTGGCCGCCGGGTGGGAAGTCCTCATCGTCACTGGTGACCGCGATGCATTTCAACTGATCGAGGGATCGGTGAAGGTCGTCTACACCCGTCGCGGGATCAGTGACATCGTGCTGGCGGATGAGGGTTACGTCGAGGAGAAGTACGGCATCAGGCCCGACCAGTACGTGGAATATGCGGCCCTCAGGGGGGACACCTCGGACAACCTGCCGGGGGTCCCCGGTGTCGGGGAGAAGACTGCCTCACGGCTCATCGCCGACCACGGTGATCTCGACAATCTCTTCCTGTCGGTCACCGAGCTGACCCCAAAGCTGCGGGAGAATCTGTCGACGCACCGCGAGCAGGTGTTCCTCAACAGGGAGTTGATGCAGCTCATCGACGATATGGATCTCGGGGTCGAGATCGAGGAGCTCCGCACCAGGGAATGGGACAGGAATCAGGTCAAGGACCTGTTCGACAGTCTCGAGTTCCACTCGATGTGGAACGACCTCGAACAGGCGCTCCCGTCGGCGGCCACCGAATCCGAGCTGGTCGAGGTCGAGTCGTCGCTGGTGACCTCGCCCGATCGGGTAGCCGCAATGGCGAAGGAGCCCGTCCTCATCGCCGGACTCGTAAGCGATGGCGGTGAGCCGTTCGGGCTCGCGGTCTCAACAGGACCGGGGGAGGCCGCCGTAGTGCCCTTCGATTCTGCCGGCGCCCTCCTCGACGCCCTTGAGAGCGGACAAGCCGCCCTTGCCGGTCACGATGTGAAAGACCTGGTGCGGGTGTTGCTCGAGCTGGACCGCGACGTGGATCGGCTCGCCATGGACACCGCGCTGGCCGCTTACATCGTGAATCCATCACAACGCACCTACGACCTCGAAGAGCTGGCGGATCGGTTGCTCGGCCTGGAGCTGGTGTCACCTGATGACGACGCGGCAGGTATCGGGACATTGCCGTTCGACAGCGGGCCGGACCTGGAAACCGAAGGCCGCAGAATCGAAGGCGTGCGGCGTCTGGTCGAAGTCATGCGTGCCGAACTGTCGGATCGGGAGGAAGGCGAGCTCTTCGAAGAGTTCGAGCTGCCCTTGATCCCTGTCCTCGCCCGAATGGAGCACGCCGGCATCGCGGTCGATCGCGCCTACCTCGAGGACATGGGCGCCGACCTACGGGAGAAACTCACCACCCTCGACGCCCAAATCCAGGACCTGGCCGGGGAGCAGTTCAACGTCAATTCCACCGACCAGCTGCGTTACGTCCTCTTCGAGAAGCTGGCGCTGCCAGTCACAAAGAAGACCTCCACTGGCAAGCCCTCCACCGACGCCTCGGTATTGAAGAAACTGGATCACCCGGTCGTCGCTGCGCTCCTCGAGTACCGGGAGTACGAGAAGCTCCGAGGGACGTATGTGGATGGGTATCTGCCCTTGGTCGACGCCGATGGCCGGATCAGGACCCGGTTCAACCAGATGGCGGCGACGACGGGGCGACTGTCCTCCGATCGCCCGAACTTGCAGAACATCCCGATACGGTCCGAGTCGGGTCGCACCATCCGTCGTGCATTCATCGCCGGGGAGGGAGCCGAGTTTCTCGTTGCCGACTATTCCCAGATCGAGCTGCGGGTGTTGGCTCACATGAGTGGGGACCCGTTCCTGGTGGAGGCCTTCCGCTCCGGCTCCGACATCCACACTGCCACCGCCGCCCGGGTTTGGGGCTTGTCCGAGTCTGACGTGACGGCAAACCAGCGTCGCACCGCCAAGATGATCAACTTCGGTCTGCTCTACGGCATGGAAGCATTCGGCCTGGCCGACCGTCTGGGCATCTCCCGGGACGAGGCACAGCAGCACATGGACGCCTACTTCTCCCAGTTCGTCCAGGTCAGGGAGTTCATGTCGGCTGTCGTGACCCAGGCCCGGAACCAGGGCTACACCACGACCCTCTTCGGTCGAAGGCGCTACCTGCCGGAACTGAAGTCGGACAACTTCCGGATCCGCCAGATGGGTGAGCGGATGGCCTTGAACGCCCCGGTCCAGGGGACTGCCGCCGACATCATCAAGAAGGCGATGATCGATCTCGACGCCAGTCTGAGGTCCGAAGGGCTGGCTTCCACGCTGATCCTCCAGATTCACGACGAGCTGATCCTCGAGAGCCCTGTCGATGAGCTGGAAGTCGCAGAAAAGCTGGTCGTGGGGACCATGGAAGGAGTCGTCACGCTCGACGTGCCACTCGAGGTCGATGTGGCCACCGGCCCTGACCTGGCCAGCGTGAAAGGCTGAAACGCCCGTCAACAGCCAATCCATTGGCGGTTGTGGACAAACCTGCGTACACTCACCGAGCCTGTGGACCCAGCGTTTGCAGAGTTCCCTTCGGAGGTAACCACTCACACATGACCAGCGAGCCACAAAACGCGCCCGCGAGCGCTCCCGATACGGAGAGCGTGGAGGCGCCCGAGACCACCGAGCCGGAGACACAGATCTCCGTCGACGTGGAGGAGCCCAGCGAGGCTCCCGAAGAAGTCGAAGTATCCGGCCGTGAGGCCCTCGTCGCCCCGGACCTGAGCGACCTCCCCGATGACATCGCCGATGATTTCGAGCGCGCCATCGAGGCAACGGTTCTCGAGTTCAAAGAGGGCGACATCGTCGAGGGCACCGTCGTCAGCGTGGACGCAGACGGGGCCATGATCGACATCGGTTACAAGTCAGAAGGGCTCATTCCGACGCGCGAGCTCTCGATACGAAACAACGTCGACCCCAACGACGCGGTCAAAGTGGGGGAGCGGGTCGAAGCCGTCGTGCTCAACAAAGAGGACGACGAGGGTCGGCTCATCCTCTCCAAGAAGCGAGCGATGTACGAGCGTGCCTGGGGGAGGATCCAGGAAGTCGCCAAGGAAGGTGGCACGGTCGACGGGACGGTGATCGAAGTGGTCAAGGGTGGTCTGATAGTCGACATCGGCCTCCGCGGGTTCCTCCCGGCCTCGCTCGTCGACATGCGGCGAGTGCGTGATCTCGACCCCTTCATCGGCGAGAGCATCACTGCCAAAGTGATCGAGCTCGACCGGGCCCGAAACAATGTCGTCCTATCCCGCCGTGCCTACCTGGAAGAGGCCCAGGCCGAAGAGCGCAACGCATTCCTCGACGGCCTCGGCGAGGGTGAGGTCCGCGACGGAGTCGTGTCATCAGTCGTCAATTTCGGCGCCTTCGTCGACCTCGGGGGGATGGACGGCTTGGTCCACGTCTCCGAGCTCTCGTGGCAACACGTCAATCACCCCGGGGAGCTGGTCAAGGTAGGGGACAAGGTGCAGGTCAAGGTCCTCGAGGTCGATCGCGATCGGGAGCGGATCTCGCTGTCCATCCGACAGACGAGCGACGATCCGTGGGATGTCTTCGCCCGTGAGCACGAAGTCGGCGATGTGATCGACGGCCTCGTGACCAAGACGGTGCCGTTCGGCGCTTTCGTTTCCGTAGCCGACGGAGTCGAAGGGCTGGTGCACGTATCCGAGATCGCCAGTCATCGGGTCGAATCGCCGGAGCTCGAGCTTTCCATCGGCCAGCAGGTCAAGGTGAAAATCACCGAGAAGGAAGATGAGCGCCGCCGGATCTCGCTGTCCATCAAGCAAGCCTCTCCCGACTGGAAGGAGAGGGAGGCTCAGATGGAGGAACAGAAGAAGGGTCGCCGCCGGCCACAGAAGGAGTTCGAGCGTGAGTTCGGCCCTTCGGAGGAGGAGCGGCCGCCGATGCCTGTGGACGCCTCGCTCGAGGCGATTCTCCAGGAGTTGAAGGAGCGCGGCATCGGCCGTAAGTGACCCCGGGGTCACACCACCACTGACCAGGTTCGACTGACGCGCGGCTGGCCCGCATATGGGGCGACCGAACTATGGAAAGTGTGGGGAAAAGCTCAAGACTCATCACATACGGTCCGAATCATTCCTGTGGAATCGGACTTGAAGCACCGGGATGGCGCCTGCCCGTCGGTAGCATGCCTCGAGGCATGCTCCCCAAGCGGGACGGTGGCATTCCCAGGGGACATACGAAGGGGACTCAATGGGTAGGAGAGCCATCGTGTTGCTAGTGGCCTTGATACTGGCCGGACTGGCAGCCTGGGCGGTCTGGAACTATCTCCAGAACGTCGAGAATGAAATCGTGGAGGGCCAGGAGATCGTCGAGGTCTACCGCGCCGGCCAGCCTATTGCCGAAGGCACGGATGGAGCGATCCTCCTGTCCGACTTCAACAGTGGCGGCGAGCTGATCACACTCAGCGAGGACCAGGCCGAGGACGTGCCCGTGGGCGCCATCACCACCGCCGAGCAGCTGAATCAGGTGCTCACCGATCATGTCGCTGCCGGCCCGATTGCCGCGGGGTCGATCCTCAACGAGTCACAATGGGCTGCGATCACGGTCAACGTGGTCCCGCTCGCCGAGGAGATCCCCTCGGGCAAGCAGGCCATGACCATCTCGACCGACAACATCAGGGGCATCAACGGATTCGTCGAGCCCGGTGACCGGGTCAACATGATCATCACCATCGACATCCCCGAGGATCTGCTCCCCGTTGAGTTGGCTGGCATCGCCGAGGAGCCGGCTGCTCCGGAGGAAGGTGCCCCGACCGAGGAGGCGACGGCAACGGTCACCTACACCCGGTTTGTCCTGCAGGGCCTCCCGGTCATGGCCACCGGTCGTGACATCCGGCCTGAGGAGGGTGCTCCCGAGACGGTCGAAGTGGATCCGGAGACCACCGATAGCACCACTCCCGACGGTCAGCCCGTGCCGGAGGAGGAACTGGGCAACGACACCACCTTCACGCTCGAGGTGACACCCGAGCAGGCCGAGCGGATCGCCTATGCCACCGAGAACGGCTCGGTATGGCTGACACTGGTGCCCGCCGACTTCGTGGAAGTCGAAACCACCGGTGTGACAACTCTCAACTTGTTCGGCGGGAATCTGCTGGACGACATCTTCGGAAACTGACAGAGGTTCGACGATGACGATGGCTGAGCACAACCTGTTGGTCGTGGACAAGGACGATGACTTCGTCTCCTCGGCCAAGGAGCTGTTCGAGGGCCGGCTCCCGGTTGCTCGCTCCATAGAGGAGGCGAGTCACACCGCGGAGTCCGGTGAACTGAGGATGCTCCTGCTCGGCCCATCGTTCTCGAACGACGAGTCGCTCGAGCAGATCCGCAGCTTGCACAATCAGGACCCGGCGTTGGTCCTGATGATGGTGGCGGAGTCGGTCACAGCCGATCTCCTCCGCGGTGCGATGCGTGCCGGCGTGTCAGATGTGATCGAGGCTCCGCTCGACGAGGCCAAGATCGAGGCGGCCATCGAGCAGTTCGGGCACGACGTGCTGAAGCGTCGCAGCGCCGCCAAGCCGACCCCAGAACCGGTTCGCACCGAGCAGGGCGCAATCGTCACGATCACCTCAGCCAAGGGTGGGAGTGGCAAGACGGTCACCGCCACCAATGTGGCCCTGCTCCTCAACAGGCTCCCGGACAAGAAAGTGGTCCTGGTCGACGCCGACCTGCAATTCGGTGACGTTTGCCTGCTGTTGCAGCTCGAGCCGAGGTTCACGATGGTCAACGCGGCCCACGAGCTCCATCATCTCGACGTCGAGATGCTCGACTCCTTGCTGACCGAGCACCCGAGTGGCCTGAAGGTTCTCGCTGCTCCTCTCGAGCCCGCATTCGCCGACGACATCACCACCGCCGGCCTGATGCAGATGCTCGATCTCTTGCAGGAGACCTACGACTACGTGGTCGTCGACACCGCGTCGATGCTCGACGAGCTGATCCTGTCCCTGATCGAGAAGGCGGACCACGTGCTGATGGTGGTCGACATGGACCTCCCCTCGGTGAAGAACGCCAAGCTCGCCCTGGAGACTTTGCGTCTCCTCAAGTTTTCGACCCAGAACGTCCAGCTGGTCATGAACCGGAGCAACTCGAAGGCCAAGTTGGAAACCAAGGAAATCGAAAGCGCCTTGAAGATGGAGATCTCGGCCGCCGTCCCCTCGGATGCCGCGGTCCCGAACTCCGTCAACGAGGGTCGCCCCATCGTCGAGACCGATCCCAAGGGCAAAGTCGCCAAGGGTTTCGAGAGTGTCGCCGAATTGATCGCCGGAAAAATCCCTGAGAGCACGTCCAAGGGCGGGCTCTTCGGCAGGAAATAGTGGAAGGTAGATAGAAGTGCCATCGCTTTCTGAGAGAGTCGCAGCCGCCAGGCAGACCGAGACACAAGACGTCAGCTCCAACCGTTCGGACGCCCTGGGCGAGTTGCGCGGTCGTCTCCACTTCAAGGTGGTCGAAGAGCTCGGCCCAACCCTTTACGACCGTCAGATGTCGGACGCCGAGCTGCGTCTCCGCGTCCTCGAGATGTTGGAATGGGCGGTCGACCAGGAGCAGGGGCTCCCGCTCACATCCGCCGACCGACGTGCCCTGCTCAACGAGATCGCGTCCGACGTCCTCGGGTACGGGCCGATCGATCCGCTGCTCAACGACCCGGACATCACCGAGGTCATGGCCAACGGTCCCTATGACATCTACTTCGAGAAGCGGGGCAAGATCATCCTCTCCGACGTCAAGTTCGTCGACGAGGTGCACCTGCGCCGCATCATCGACAAGATCGTCGGTCAGATTGGTCGTCGTGTCGACGAGGCAACCCCCATGGTCGATGCTCGTCTCCCCGATGGCTCCCGTGTCAACGCCGTCATCCACCCCCTGGCTATCGGTGGCCCCTTCCTGACGATCCGAAAGTTCGCGGTCGATCCCTACCAGGAGGCCGACCTCATCAACTTCGGCACCATCACCCAGCGTGTGGCCGACTTCGCCCGAGCGTGTGTCCGCGGCCGGCTCAACGTCCTGATCTCCGGTGGTACCGGCTCCGGCAAGACGACAACCCTCAACGTCATGTCCTCGTACATCCCTGGCGACGAGCGCATCGTCACGGTCGAGGACGCCGCCGAGCTCCAGCTCCACCAGGAGCATGTGCTCACGCTGGAATCGCGCCCAGCCAACATCGAGGGCAAGGGCGCCATCGCTATCCGCGACCTGGTCAGGAACACCCTGCGGATGCGTCCCGACCGGATCGTCGTCGGTGAGGTTCGTGGCGCCGAAGCCCTCGACATGCTCCAGGCGATGAACACCGGTCATGACGGCTCGCTGACCACGGTCCACTCCAACAGCCCGAGGGACACCCTTTCCCGTATCGAGACCATGGTGCTCATGGCGGGATTCGACCTCCCGGTGCGAGCCATTCGTGAGCAGATCGCCGCCGCCGTCGACCTGATCATCCACGTCTCCCGTCTCAAGGATGGAACCCGACGTGTCACCCATGTCACCGAGGTAGAAGGCATGGAGGGCGAGATCATCACCCTTCAGGACATCTTCCTCTTCGACTACGGGATGGGTGTCGATGAGGACGGCGTGTACAAGGGTCGCCTCAAGGCAACCGGGATCCGTCCCACCTTCTCCCAGGACCTCGAGAACCAGGGCATCAGGCTCCCCGCCGACCTGTTCGACCCCGAGCCGTTCGCGAGAGGCCGATGAACTTGAGACGTCTCTCTGCCCTGGTAGCCGTGCTCGTCTTCGGGCTGAGCACTGCCGCCATCGCCCAGACCTCGCCTCCCGAGGTCGAAATCGTGGACATCAACGGCTCGAGGTATGCCGAAGGCGGCCAGACCCAGATGGTGGTCGAGTTCCGCAATCTCCCCGAGGCCCCAAACCCCGCTCAGCTCTCGATCACGGTCGATGGGCAGCCCGTGTCCGATCTCGAAGTTGCCCCGCTGGGCGAGACCAGTGTCCCTGTGGGCGTGGTTCTGGTGATCGATACCTCCGGCTCGATGCTGGGAGCCCCGATGGATGCGGCCAAGTCCGCCGCCTCCAGCTTCATCGATCAGAAGCGCCCTGAGGACGCCATCGCCATCGTGAGTTTCGCCGACACCGCCGTCGTCCAGACCGGCTTCACCACCAACGTGGAAGTGCTGCACGACCGAATCGACGCCCTGGTCGCCGAAGGTGAGACGGCCTTCAACGACGGCGTGATACTCGGGATGTCCCAGTTCGAGGATGTAGCCGAGAACCAGCTGAACAACATGATCGTCCTGAGCGACGGCGAGGACACCGCATCGGTGGCCACCCCGGAGGAGGCAATCGCAGCAGTGGAGGCCGGCGACGCTCGTGTCTTCGGTGTGGCGCTCGAATCCCCTGATTTCAACCCTGATGCGGTCGCCGCAGTTGCGGAGGCGGGCGGTGGCTTGTTCCTGTCCACTCCCGATCCGGCCCAACTGGATGGGCTCTACAGCCAGATCGGCCGTGAGATCAGCAACACGCTGGTGGCCCGGTTCGTCTCGCCGGTGGCGGCACCCGGGGAGGCCGAGTTCGCGGTGAGCTATCCAGGCGGATTGACCTCGACGGTTTCGGTCCCGGTCTCTGGCTACGCCACCACTACGACCATCGCTCCATCGACGACCACCATCCCGGTTCCGATTTCCGGCAGCGTCGTCGAGGGCAATTCTCCGCTGAGCATCACGAATCTGGCGCTGATCGCTGCAGCCGGGATCGGCCTCACTGCTTTTCTCTTCATCGTCATCCTGTTCGGACGGGACGAGGAGCAGGGTGGTGGGCGGTTCGCCAAGCGTCTCCAGGCCTATGGCCGCCGTTCACGTTCGGGCGAGGAGGAGAAGAAGCCGTTCCTGCAGCGAATCCCTGGCCTCAACCGGTTCAGCCAGGCCGCTGAGGAGGAAGTCCGCAAGCGCGGTCTGCTCTCCGGGGTGAATGCCGCACTGGAGCAAGCCAACGTCCCGATGTCGCCGGGCGAGGCCATCCTCGCCATGTTCGGTCTCTCCGCAGTCGGCGGGGTCTTCATGGCCATCTTCAGCTCGCCGCTGGTCGGGCTCATCACATTCGCCGGGCTCATCCTGGTCTTCACGATGTTGATGAGGTATGCCGGCAACCGCGAGCGGAAGAGGTTCGAGAAGCAATTGCCTGACACCCTGACTCTCCTCTCGACCTCGCTGCGTGCCGGTTACTCGCTTCTCCAGGCGATAGAGGCAGTTGCTTCCGAAGCACCCGACCCCACGGCACGCGAATTCAGCAGGGCAGTCGTCGAGGCCAGACTGGGCCGCTCGGTCCCCGAGGCGCTAGATGGAATCGTCACCCGGACCGCCTCCAAGGACTTCGAGTGGGCCACGATGGCCATCGAGATCCAGCGTGAGGTCGGCGGCAACCTCGCCGAAGTGTTGCAGACGGTGGCGGACACCATGATGGCCCGCAACCGGCTCAAGGGTGAGATCAAGGCGCTGACTGCGGAAGGTCGGATCTCGGCCATCGTGCTCGGTTCTTTGCCCTTTGCCCTGGCCGGTTTCCTCTGGTTCAACAACCGCGAGTACCTGCAGCCTTTGCTCGATGCGACGTTGGGGCGAATCGCCATCGTCGCTGGTCTAGTCCTCATGGCCGGTGGAATTTTCTGGCTCCGAAAGATTGTGAACATCGAAGTATGAACATCACAGCACTAGACGGTCAGATGCTCGCCGTGGTCACGGTCTCGGCGCTGGTCTTCTTCATCATCGTTTGGGTGGGTCTTGGGGTGACCCGGGCCCGAGAGGACATGAACAACCGGCTCGCCGTATACGGTCGTACCACCGCAGGGACGGTGCGCGACGACGAGCTGGCCAAGCCCCTCGCCCAGCGGACGATCGGGCCGATCGTGCTCAAGATCTCTGGTTTCCTGCGCCGCTTCACCCCGGTGGGGTATCTGGAGAAGAAGCAGCACCAGATCGTGCTCGCCGGCAACCCGGGCAACCTGGACGCCCCGTCCTTCATCGTCATCAAGCTGTTGACGACCATCGCCGGTTTGTTTGCCGCCTTCTTCCTGACCGATTTCGGCAGTACCAGCTTGCAACGCATCGTCCTTTTCGCCCTGCCCATCGCGCTCGGATTCTTCGGGCCCGATGCCTGGCTGCAGCGGAAGATCGACGATCGCCGTCAGAACATGCTCCGGGCCCTTCCTGACGTCCTCGACCTTCTGGTCATCTCGGTGGAAGCCGGTCTCGGCTTCGACTCGGCTCTGTCCCGCGTAGTGGCAACCGTTCCGGGTCCGCTCTCCGAGGAGTTCTTCCGGATGCTTCAGGAGACCCGGGTCGGAGTCAGCCGTCGCGATGCGATGAGACACCTGATGGATCGCACGGACCTCGACGAGCTTCGCTCGTTCATCCTGGCCATGATCCAGGCCGAGGCCTTCGGTGTCACCATCGCCCGGGTGCTGAGGGTCCAGGCCGACGAGATGCGAGTCAAGCGGCGCCAGCGGGCCCAGGAGAAGGCCTTCGCCGCACCGGTGAAGCTGGTCTTTCCCCTCGTGTTCTGCATCTTCCCGGCCTTGTTCATCGTCCTCCTCGGTCCGGCCGCGATCTCGATCGCCGGCGCCTTCGCTTCGACCTGATGGACCCGGCGGCGCCGGAGCCGTCTCAGCGGCGATTCTCTCTCGCGCACCTCGTTCTCGTGGTGCCGTGGGTGGCACTGGTCATCGACGCCTGGGCGCCGATTCGGGACAACTCCTTCCTGTGGCACATCAGAGCCGGCGAGCTGCAGGCAACCGCCGGAGAGGTGCTGGTCGCTGATCCGTTCTCCTTCACGATGCTGGGGGAGCGGTGGCTCACGCAGAGCTGGCTCGCCGAGCTGCTCTACGGCTGGGGAGAATCGAACTGGGGACTTGGCTTCGTGCCGCCGATGATGCTCCTCCTCAGCTCGATTACGTTCCTCGGCATCGGCATCGTCTCCTACCGACGGTCGAGGAGTGAGTGGTCGACGGCGATCATCGTCGCACTCACCACTTTGCTCATGATCTCGTTCCTGGTGCCGAGGCCGGTGTTGTTCTCCCTGGCCCTGTTTGCCTTGGTCGTCGTTGCGTGGGATCGCCCGGCGACGCGATGGACGGTTCCCTTCATGTTCTGGATCTGGGCCTCAGTCCACGGAAGCTTTGCCATCGGGCTGGCCTACGTCGGCCTGACGATCATCGTCGAGAGGGACTGGAAGGCCCTTCCCACGGCGGTCGTGGCCGGTCTGAGCACATTCCTCACCGCCCATGGTCTGGGAGTTCTCGAGTTCCTGCTCGACTTCTCGGAAGCAGGGCCGGCGCTTGCGCTGCTCTCCGAGTGGAGACGCCCAGAGCTGACCTCTGTCGTCTTCGCGCCGTTCCTGATTGGGGTCGGGCTGATCGTCATCGGGGCTTTTCGTGGAAAGGTCACCCCGAAACACCTCATAATCCTGGTGCCCTTCCTGCTGCTCGCTCTGAGTGCCACCAGAGCCGTCCCACCGGCCTGGATCGCTCTTGTGCCACTCATGGCCACGGCAATGGCTGGCCTCGCGGTGGGGGCGCGGCAGCGCTTTTCCAGGGCGGCAGCGGTCGTATTTGGCCTCGTGGTTCTGCTCGTCCCGTGGTTCATCATCTCTGATGGCTCGATCGATGAGGAGAAGTTCCCCGTGGCCGCAAGCGAGGAACTGGCCGACGTGCCGACATTCCATGACGACAGTGCGGGCGGATATCTGATCTGGGCCGAAGGCCCGGAGCGGCTGGTCTACATCGACGATCGGGCCGAGCTCTACGGGGACAGGATGCTCGAATACGTCGAGGTGAGGGATCTCGAGCGGGATTGGGAGCCGGTGTTCGAACGTGATGGGATCGAGCAGGTGCTGTTGAAGGCTGAAGAGGAACTGATCGACGAGCTGGAGAGCGCAGGCTGGTCGACCATCTATGACGACGGCCCCTACGTCGTCATGAGACCCTGACCGAGGCTACTGGAGACCCGAGCCGATCTCACTGAACGCCGATGAAACCTGGTTGCCGGCCAGTCGAATCGCCAGGATGGCGACGATGGCGATCAGCACCACCAAGAGGGCGTATTCCACCATCGAGGCGCCCTTCTCTTCGGCCATCCACGTGGTTGCCTTGACCCAGAACCGCGACACGATGCCTCCCTGGTCGTTGGTCGTGTCTTCTTTGAGGGACGGTACGCACACATCCGCGGCCGGGCAATGAGTCGATAGGCCTATGGCGCCGGAAATAGAGAAAGGACCCGCCAGGCGGGTCCTTCTTCCTTCGATCGAGCTGTGCTCAGTTGGTGAGGCCGGAGCCGATCTCGCTGAAGGTCGAGGAGACCTCCCTACCGGCGAGACGCACGGCGACGAGAGCGACGATGGCGATCAGGACAACGAGCAGGGCATACTCAACCATCGAGGCGCCCTTCTCTTCGGCCATCCAGCTCGTCAATTTGGTCCACAAAGCAAACATGAAACCCTCCTTGGGTCTGCGGTAATTGGCTTGGATGTGAGGACTATCGGCGAATCTGCCCAACACCTGAGCGAATATAGAAAAGGGCCCGGAGAACCGGGCCCTTTTCTGTCGAGTCGTTGCCTCTCAGGTGAGGCCGGAGCCGATCTCGCTGAAGGTCGAGGAGACCTCCCTACCGGCGAGACGGACGGCGACGAGAGCGACGATGGCGATCAGGACAACGAGCAGGGCATACTCAACCATCGAGGCACCCTTTTCCTCCTGCATCCAGCTCACTACCTTGGTCCACAAAGCAAGCATGAAGCCCCTCCTTGGGTCTGCGTACTGACTTGCATCTCATATATCGACAAATCTGGCCCAATACCTGAGGGGAAAATAAGAAAGGGACCCGGAAAACCGGGCCCCTTTCTGTCGAGTTATTGACTCTTAGCTGAGGCCGGAGCCGATCTCGCTGAAGGTCGAGGAGACCTCCCTACCGGCGAGACGCACGGCGACGAGAGCGACGATGGCGATCAGGACAACGAGCAGGGCATACTCAACCATCGAGGCGCCCTTCTCTTCGGCCATCCAGCTCGTCAATTTGGTCCACAGAGCAAACATGGAACCCCTCCTTGGGTTGTTGCCTTGGCTTGCAATCGGGCAAAGTAGCCCTACCTGCTCCCGGGACAATGGGTCCCGGGAACTATCAATCACGACCCCGCGTCCACCAGATTCGAACTGATGTCGGAGTATGTGCTGCTGAGCTCATCTCCGAAGTAGGCCACGGCGGCAAGGGCCGCAATGGCTATGAGGACGACGAGGAGCGAGTACTCAACTAGAGAAGCGCCCTTCTCGTTGCTGAGAAACCTCATCAACCTGGCGTACATTTCTACTCCCTTGCTCACCCGCATCACAGTAGGGGCAAAGCCCGAAAACGCTCATGGGCCTCAAGGCTCATATGCCATTTGGCCCGCTTCTCATCGGTCAGCTCGGCCTGGCGATGCCCAGACGTATCGCCTCGATGGCGGCCTGGGTGCGATCGCTGACGGCGAGTTTCTGAAAGATGGAGGCGAGATGATTCTTGACCGTTTTCTGGGAGATGTAGAGACGCTCGGCCAACTCGTCGGTGGCGGATACTCCGACCGCCAGTAGTTGCAGGATCTCCTTCTCCCTTTCCGTGAGCGAAGCCGCCCCAGGGTCGAGACGGGCCTGCCCGTAGTGCTCCAGGAGCTCGTCACGTGCCGTGTCGTCGAGTGAGATGAGGTCCTGGCCGTCGGCTACCGCCCTGATCGCGGCGGCGAGGGTCACCAACGGGACTCCCTTGGAGAAGAAACCCTTGGCGCCTGCCTTCTGGGCGCGCTCTTTCTGTTCGTCCGAAGCGTGCATCGAGACCACGATCGAGCTGGTGCGTCTCCCCAACTCGGAAATGGTGTCGATACCGTCGCCACCTGGCATCTCGATATCCACGATCGACACCTCGGCAGGCTGGCTCATCAAGGCTTCCTCCAATGCCGGCCCGGACTCCACCACCCCGACCACCCGAGTATCGGGAAGGATGTTGAGGGCCTGGCTGAGCCCCTCTGCGAACAGTTGGTGGTCGTCGGCGATCATCACTCGAATCATCGGTTGCCCCATTCCACGGTCACGGTCGTTCCTCCTCCGGGAGTTGGCTGAAAGCTGATCTTGGCCCCAATCTTGTCGGCCCGTTCCCGCATGCCAGTGAGGCCGAAATGGCCATCGGGCTCGTAGGTCGGGTCGAATCCGGTGCCGTCGTCGATGACCGAGCAGATCCCGAACGAACGGTCGATTCTGCCCGACACCAATATCTGTGACCCCCCAGAGTGATTGTGGGCATTTCGGGTGGCCTCGGTGATTATGGAGGTCAGGTCGGCGATCACTGCGGGCCGCGGGGGACGCCTCTCCTCCAGGTCCACGACGACCTGGGGCATGTCCGTCTAAGCCTGACGTCGACTGGAGCAGCCGCGCCGTCAGTGTCGGGCCGGGGGCGGTGCGCAGATCGGCAACAGAGGCCCGCACGTCTTCGACCAGTTTGGTGACGTTCGTGCGCAAGACCTTGAGATCGGCAGATAGCTCGGCGTGCTCAGCCTGCTGCATCGCAGCCATATCCAGGGCGAGTCCCAGCGAGGCCAGCGAGGGCCCGATGTCGTCGTGCATCTCCCTGGCGAGACGGATCCGCTCTTCGGCGACCGCCGAGCCGACGATGCTCTGCAGCAGCTGGAGGTTGGCGAAGGCAATGCTCACCGGTTGGACGAACGCCTCGATATCGATGAGATCAGGTCTCGACAACGATTGTGGCGTGAGAAGCTCCAGGCTTCCCACCGAGGCGTCAGCTGTCGACAGCGGAACCTGATAGGGGTGTGGGTCCTGGGGGGGAACGCCCCTGGAAGCAAGGACCACGGGACCCTCCTCGTCCTCCAGAACGAGACGCCCGGACGAGCCCGGGATCCGGGCCAGGATCGCCTCGAGGGTGTCGGCCGCCACCTCGACGGCGTTGAGCCGTCCGGCCGATATGTCTTCGGAAAGCCGTATGAGAACGCCGTGGATTTCCACGAGATTCTCGAGCTTCTGTGTCGCCGATTCCGTTGCTTCGGCCAGTTCGCCGGCCTGACGATGAGCATCCTCGAGTAGGCGGCGGATCACTGTCACCAGCAGGACAAAAGCGACGTAGAGGCCAATGGCGGGCAATGCGGCGCTGATGGTCGTGTCGGAATCATCCTGTGAGATGGTCACCAGAATCAGGAGCGCCACGGATAGGAATCCGGTCATCAACCCGGTGCGAAGTCCGCCATAGATCGTTGCAAGGATCGGTGGTCCCATCGACAGCAAGATGTAGGGGCTGCTGGGTCCGCCGGTGAGAGTGATGGCGGTGATGGTCAGGAAAG
The DNA here is from genome assembly GCA_963720925.1 of uncultured Acidobacteriota bacterium. Taxonomy (GTDB): domain Bacteria; phylum Actinomycetota; class Acidimicrobiia; order Spongiisociales; family ZC4RG35; genus JARDZU01. Next base: position 926,036 of record CAVRHE010000007.1, on the reverse strand, counting down.
CCCCGACCAAGGTGATCGCTTCGGCGCCAAAGCGCAGGCGATACCAGCTCTCAGGGATCGCCGCTGTCCCGAGGACGTAAATCGTGCCCAGGGCCATGGCCAGGAGGGAGTTGCCGTCCGGAGCTCCACCCTCGAGGATCAGATCGGACACTACGGCGTATATCAGAACGACGAATTGCCCGATGGTGACACTCCGATGAAGTCGGAATTCCCATGGGGCCGGGACGGAGACCGTCATTGGAGCCAGGCTACCGTCGGAGGTCATGAGTTCCTCGGACGGGCGCTGGCTGATCACCGGCGGGATCGGCTCCGGCAAGAGCGAGGTTCGCCGCCTACTGGCGGAGAGTGGCATTCACACCATCGACGCGGACGCCGTCGGTCATGCGGTTCTGGCCGACGAAGGCTTCTCCCCGGTCGCCGAGCGGTGGCCGAGCGTCGTCCTCGAAGGCCAGATAGACCGCAAGACGCTGGCTCGGATCGTTTTCGCCGACCCGGGCGAGCTCAGGACGCTGGAAGAGATCACTCATCCCATGATCTTCGGTCGTATCGAGGCAGCTTTGGAGGGGTTTTCCGGCGTGGCAGTCGTCGAAATGCCGATAGTGGCACCAACGATGGGTTGGCCGATGATCGTGGTGGATGCCGACGACGAGATCCGAGTGCGGAGGGCCGTGCAGCGGGGGATGGATGAAGAAGATGTCCGCCGTCGAATGGCATCTCAACCGAGCAGGGCGGAGTGGCTCGCCGCCGCCGACCTCGTGGTCCCCAATCATGGCGATGTTCGTCAGTTGGAGGCGACCGTCTCTCCGCTCGCTGACTACCTCGAAGGCGGATAGCGGACGGATCTTGTCCCTGGCCACCGGTACCCTCCGAGCGTGCCCGAGTTCAAGGCCGTTTCCGACTTCGCTCCCGCCGGTGATCAGCCAGAGGCGATCGCGGCCCTGGCTGAGGGGATAGACAGAGGCGACCGCTATCAGACCCTTCTCGGGATCACCGGGTCCGGGAAATCGGCAACGATCGCCTGGACCATCGAGCAGGTGCAAAGACCGACGCTCGTCTTGGCGCCCAACAAGGCGCTGGCTGCCCAGCTCGCCAACGAGTTCCGCCAGTTCTTCCCTCAGAACCGGGTGGAGTACTTCGTCTCCTACTACGACTACTACCAGCCCGAGGCATACATGCCGCAGACCGATACCTACATCGAGAAGGACGCGACGATCAACGATGAGATCGATCGTCTCCGTCACTCGGCGACGGCCGGTCTCCTGGTCCGCGATGACGTGATCATCGTCGCCTCGGTGTCGGCGATCTATGGATTGGGCTCGCCAGAGCAGTACATGGGTCAGCTTCTTCGACTGGTGCAGGGAGTGGAGTATCCGATGAAGGATGCGATCCAGCGTCTGGTCGACATCCAGTACGAGCGCAACGAGGTCAACCTGATCCGCGGCAAGTTCCGCGTCAAGGGCGACACCCTGGAGGTGTTCCCCTCCTATGAGGAGACCATCGTCCGGGTCCAATTCTGGGGCGACGAGGTGGAGCGCATCATCAGGCTGAATCCGGTGACCGGGGAGGTGGTCGAGGAGCTCTCAGAGCTGTTCGTCTTCCCCGCAACCCACTATGTGACCGAACGGGAACGGATGCTGAAAGCGATCACTTCGATCGAAGAAGAATTGAAGGATCGTCTCGGCGAGCTGGAGGGCAAGGGCAAGATGCTCGAGGCCCAGCGTCTCCGCATGCGCACCAATTACGACCTCGAGATGATGCGCGAGGTCGGGTTCTGCTCGGGGATCGAGAACTACTCACGCCATCTCGACGGCCGGGCGCCGGGCGAGGCGCCCTACACCCTCCTCGACTACTTCCCCAAGAACTACTTGACCATCATCGACGAGTCACACGTGACCGTCCCCCAGATTGGCGGCCAGTACGAGGGTGATCATTCCCGAAAGGAGGTGCTGGTCGAGCACGGCTTCCGGCTCCCATCGGCCAAGGACAATCGCCCACTCCGCTTCGAGGAGTGGCTGGATAGGGCGAATCAGGTCGTATTCCTATCCGCCACACCGTCGGACTTCGAGATTTCTCGCTCTACCCAGGTGGTCGAGCAAATCATCCGCCCCACCGGTCTCATCGACCCCGAGGTGATGATCCGACCCACCAAGGGCCAGATCGACGACCTGCTCCACGAGATCCGGGAACGCGCCCTCCGTGAGCAGAGGGTGTTGGTGACCACGCTGACCAAGAAGATGGCTGAGGATCTGACCGACTATCTCCTGGAGATGGGGGTGAGAGCCCGGTACATGCACTCCGAGATCGACACGCTGGAACGAGTTCAGATCATGCGTGAGCTTCGACTCGGCGATTTCGATGTCCTCGTCGGGATCAACCTCTTGCGTGAAGGACTGGACCTGCCCGAGGTGTCGCTGGTGGCGATCCTCGATGCCGACAAGGAGGGCTTCCTCCGTTCGGAGACCTCTCTGATCCAGATCATCGGACGGGCGGCTCGAAATGTCGACGGTCAGGTGGTCATGTATGCCGACAACGTGACCGAATCCATGAAACGGGCGATCAACGAGACCAACAGGCGTCGGCGGGCCCAGTCGGAGTGGAACGAGGCTCATGGCATCGACCCGCAAACGGTGAGAAAACGTGTGTCAGACATCCTGGAATTGGTCCAGTCCGAGGCTCCGAAGGGCGATAGAAGAAGACGTGAGGTCGAACCCCGGAGGCCGATCGACCTCGAGGGGGACGATCTGACCAGACTCATCATGAGTCTCGAAGACGAAATGCATGAGGCTGCCAAGGAACTCCGATTCGAATACGCCGCGCGACTCCGCGACGAGGTCAACGAGCTCAGACGCGAGCTCCGTGAGGTCGCCGAAGCAGGCTGAGCTTTCGGTGTCTGCAACGAAGAGGTCGAGCGCCCACCACTCGACACTTCACTCAAAGTCCGTATCTCAAGACCATTGGCATTGCTATCGCGTTCGGGATCGTGGCTTCGATCGCCACGTGGCTCTTGGGCTTCGACCCACCTGACGCGGACATCAAATTCGATTGGCTCTCCGCGAACGCGGCGCTCGAATCAAATGCGTACGAGGACGTTCTCGAACTCGGCGACGACGGCGGGAGTCCATCTCGTGGTGCACTACCCGGACACCTCCGAGCCTCCCTTCCCCCACCCCCGGATGCCGGGTGCGATCCTGCTATCTCTTCCCCTGATACTCCTCGCATTCGATCAACTGTTCATTGTTTCGGTGGGCGTAACCGCCGCTGCAGGCGTTCTCATTCTCAGTTCCATCCGTGAACGTATGGGCAAGTCTGTTCCGCTTGGAGTTGCCGTCAGTCTGTTGATTGCGGCTCCGGTGTTCTTTACGGTTCGATTCGCCGGTCAGGGAATGCTCATGGCTTTGGCGGTCATCCTTGCCTGGACGTCGTACGAGCGAAGAAACGACTTGGCTGCCGGCTTGCTGATCGCCTTGGCGGCCACGCTCAAACTGTTTCCACTCTTGTTGATAGTTCCGTGGCTGCTGGCGAAGCGATATCGGCCGGCCGGCATCGCTCTTGGCGGGTTCCTGCTCTTTAACTCGACTGGTTTGCTGCTGCCCGGTGTGGATCTGACCGATTCGATCGGGGCGATGCTGCATGGAGCGGACGTGTGGTTCCCGATGTCATCCAACGGGTCGACCGCAGCGATGCTCGCAAGGTTCGGTCTTGATCGGGTGTCCGCCCAGCTCATCGCCATAGTGCTGACCATCGGTGTTGCCATGCTCGCGCTTCGGTTGCGGCGGGCCCGGGTCCTCCGCGATCCCACCCCCTGGCTCGTCCTTGGAGTGCTTTGCCTGCCGGTCAGCTGGATCAGTTACGACATCGTTCTCGTGTCGGCGGTCGTTGCGGCCTTTGCGCTGACGATCACGAAGAGCAGATACTCGGCCGTTGTCGTCCTGAGTGTTTGGATCGGGGTCACCATCGCCTATCTAGTCGGCAGCGCCCCGGGCACTGTCGTTGATACCGGGATGGCGGCGTTTGCAACCAGGGTGGTGATCCTGATGGGATGGTTCATGGCCGGAATCACATGGGAGACGAGATCCGACCGACAGGCTTTGGCTGACACGACAACGCCGATGCCCGCAGTCAATCCGGCGGTTTAGACATCGAAGTCGGCGGTGTTCCGAGATTGGCAAAGACGTCGCTCATGCACTGTCGTCGTCGAACGTCCCTAGCCCGCGACATCGGCTGTGAAATCGCCTGAGATCGGGTGGCAGCGTTCGTCTTCAGTCGCCCCATATTCGAGGCGATAGTCAAGATCTATATGTCTGTGAGAAGGTGGCCCGCCCTCGACGGGTTGAGGGGATTCGCGATTCTGTTCGTGCTCGCCGCACATTCCGAAATCGTCAACGTATATGTCGCGGGACAGGTCGGGGTCACCTTGTTCTTCGTCCTCTCCGGATTTCTGATTACGTATCTGCTCCTCGATGAGGTCGACGACACCGGAAGAGTCGATCTCAAGGCCTTCTATGGGAGGCGCGCCCTGAGGCTCCTTCCCGCCCTGTTCGTCTACCTCATCGGTATTGCCATCCTCATGTCAGTCCTTGGGTACGGGTACACGATTTGGAACATGACGTGGCCCCCAGCCGTGTACCTGGCTAACTACGTTCAGATCCTTCATCAGGACCTTTACGCCCATCACCATCTCTGGAGCCTGGCTGTGGAAGAGCATTTCTATTTGGTGTGGCCTGTCCTGGTTTGGTTGGGCGCCACGCGCCGATTGAAGATCCTGGCAATTGTTCTGCTCGGTCTTGTCGCCTGGCGGCTCGGAATGGGCGCCATCGATCCGATTTGGGCATATCAGTCGACGGACACCAACGCCTATGCACTCGGACTCGGTTGTCTGGTGGCATCGGCTCATCATCGCGGATGGCGGATTCGGCTTCATCGTCGCACCGGTCAGGCCGGCGTGTTTCTTCTGGTGTTTCTCAGTTTGGTGCCGGTGAGGAGTCTCGACCATCTGTATGAGATTGGTGTCTGGCTTCCGCCTTTAGCAGCGTTGGTTGCCGCAGTTTGTGTCTACGCCGCGGTCGAGCTACGTCCAGCCTTCCTCGGGGCGCGCGGCCTCCGCTGGTTCGGTGGGATCTCTTATGCGCTCTATCTCTGGCATGCCCCACTCCTTCAGATACCCGAGCTGGCCGCTTCACGTCTCACCCGGCTGACCGCCGTAGGGTTGGCTATCGGCATCGCCTGGATGTCGTGGACCTGGATAGAGAGCCCGATCCTCAAGAGCAAGTGGAGGCAGCGATTCCTCCCGAGCAGCCGACGGGCTGAAACCATGATTTCAAATAGCCAGGCGTGAGCCGGGCCTGTCGAGTGAAGTAGTCGTTGCATGTACAGAGGTATGCGGATCCTGGCGATGGCTCCGGTGCTCGACGAGAAAGTGAAGATCGTCGAAGTCATCAGGCGAGTACCTAGAGACATCGTCGACGAGGTGTTGATCGTGGACGATGGGTCCACCGACGGCTCCCAAGAGGTAGCGCGGAACGCTGGGGCGACCGTCATCGAGCTCGGCCGGACTCTCGGGGTCGGCGCCGCCATCCGGACCGGGTATCGGTACGCGATCGACAACGGATACGACATTGCGGTCGTGATGGCGGGGAACAACAAGGACTCGCCAGAAGAGATACCGGATCTGTTGACGCCCATTGCAGACGGCGGGGCCGATCTGGTCCAGGGCTCGCGCTGGCTCTCCGAGTCGAGCGACTACGGCGAGATGCCGCTCTACCGGAAGATGGCGACGCGTCTTCATCCATTCATTTTTCGGCTCATCTCCAGTGCCGACCTGACCGATACCACCAACGGGTTCCGGGCGGCACGAACATCGATGCTGAGGGATCCCCGGCTCGCCCTCGATCAGTCATGGCTGGACGAATACGAGTTGGAGGTATATCTCCTCTACAAGGCGGCCAAACTCGGCTACATGGTGACCGAGGTTGGAGTCACCAAGCGGTACCCGCCGAAAGAGCTTGGGCAAACGAAGATGAAGCCGATAGTTGGCTGGTGGTCGATTCTGCGGCCCCTCTTCCTGCTCGGGCTGGGAATCAAGAAATGAAACTTGGAGCGTGAACCGAAAATGATGATCGGCGTCGCTGTGGTGGGCGCGGGCCATTGGGGCCCTCATCTGATCAGGAACTTCAACGATCACCTGTCCAGCCACACCCTTTGGGTGGTCGATCAGGCAGAGACGAGACGCAAGGCAATCGATGAGCGCTTTCCATCTGTGTCCGTCACCGCGGATATCGAAGACGCTCTATCCGACGATCGGGTCGATGCGGTTGTGATCGCCACACCGACTTCGACCCACAGCGGGCTGGTAAAGCTTGCCCTCGAGGCCAACAAGCACGTGCTTGTCGAGAAGCCGATCACGAATTCCCTCGAGGATGCAGCTGAGCTTTGCCGGCTGGCGGAGGCCTCCGACCGAGTGCTGATGGTCGGACATGTTTTCTTGTTCAACCCGGCCATTCGGGCAGCCAAGAATTACATCGACAAGGGAGAGCTCGGCCAGCTCAAGTACCTGTCCATGACCCGGACCAATCTCGGCCCGGTGCGCACCGATGTCAACGCGGCCTGGGACCTCGCCAGTCACGACATTTCGATCGCCAACTACTGGCTCGATGAGACGCCTGACTCCGTATCGGCTTCCGGCGGAAGCTGGCTCAACCCGGGTGTGCACGACGTCGTCTTCGCCACACTCAGATACCCCGATGACATCATCGTGCACATCGAGGCGTCCTGGCTCAATCCCCGGAAGCGCCGTCTGATCTCCGTCATCGGCGCCGAGCGGATGCTCACCGTGGACGACATGGATCTCAACGAGCCTCTCCGCCTCTATGACAAGGGTGTGGTCGGGGCCGCGTCCGAGGTCACAGACACCTTTGCCGGATTCAGGTCGCAGATCCGGGAGGGCGAGGTGCTCATCCCTCATGTGACCACCGGAGAGCCGTTGCGCGCCGAGTGCGACTCCTTCCTCTCCCGCATCCGGGGGGAGGAGGCCACCTTGTCGAACGGTCGGGCCGGCGCAGATGTAGTGGCTGTCCTGGAGGCGATGGACCGATCCATGGCCAACGAGGGCGCCCAGCAGGAAGTGGAGAAAGTCAAATGAATGTCCCCCTTGTCGACCTGAAATGGCAACACGCCGAAATCGTGGATGAAGTCACCTCGGGCCTCGAAGCTGTGATGGCCAACACTGCCTTCATCCAGGGGCCGCAGGTTGCCGAGTTCGAGCAGGCTTTCGCCGCGTTCTGTGATGTGAGGAACTGTGTTGGCGTGGCGAGCGGTACGGATGCACTCGAGATGGCAGTTCGAGGTCTTGGCCTCGGAGCGGGCGACGAGGTGATCGTGCCCGCCAATAGCTTCATTGCCAGCACCCTCGGAGTGATCCGAGCCGGTGTACAGGTGAAGCTGGTCGATTGCGATCCGGACACGTATCTGATCGACGTCGATGCCGTGGACAAGGCGATGAGCCCAACGGTGAAGGCGATAATGCCCGTCCACCTCTTCGGCCAGGCCGCTCCCGTTGAAGAGCTGTCGGCGATTGCCGGCCACGTGGCGATTATCGAAGACGCCGCCCAATCCCAGGGCGCCCGTCGCAACGGGAAGCTCGCCGGGTCGCTTGGGCACGTCGCAGCCACCAGCTTCTACCCGGGGAAGAACATCGGCGCCTACGGAGATGCCGGAGGAGTGTTGACCGATGACGACGAACTCGCGCAGCATGTTCGCAATCTGGGGAACTGGGGATCACCGCAGAAGTACCACCATCCGGTCATCGGCTTCAACTCACGGTTGGACACCATCCAAGCGGTAGTCCTCAGCGCCAAGCTCGCCCGGCTCGCAGATTGGAACAAGCTGCGGCAGGAGGCCGCCGATCGGTACACCGAGTTGCTGCAGGCCCGGGGCAAGGTCCTGCCTCCTGTCGTCTTGACGGGCAACGAACACATCTGGCACCTCTATGTCGTTCGGGTGCCAGAACGGGATCGAGTGCTCTCGTTGCTGCATGAGGATGGCATCGGGGCCGGTGTCCACTATCCGATTCCGATGCATCTGCAAGGTGCCCTCTCCTTCATGGGCCACCAGGAAGGCGACTTCCCTGCAACCGAGGCGGCCGCCCGCGAGATGCTGTCGCTGCCGATGTTCCCCGGCATCACCGCCGAGCAGCAGGACCACGTGGTGGATGCGCTGCATCGCGCTCTCGACCTGGTCTCGGGATAGGACATGTCTGACCGGACCTTTGTGCACCCATCCGCTCTGGTAGAGACCTCTGAGATCGGTGAGGGGACCAGGGTCTGGGCGTTCGCCCATGTCATGGAAGGGGCGGTCGTCGGAGCAGACTGCAAGATCGGCGATCACTCGTTCATAGAGAGTGGAGCCGTTCTGGGTGATCGCGTCGTCGTCAAGAACAACTCACTCATCTGGCACGGGGTGATGATCGGCGACGACGTATTCGTGGGTCCGAACACTGTTTTCACCAACGTCGTCGCTCCTCGCGCCCGGTATCAGACCTACCCGGAGGACTGGCAGAAGACCGAAGTGGCCGACCGGGTCACCATCGGGGCCAACAGCACCATCGTGAGCGGCATTCGTCTCGGGTACAACAGCATGATCGGCGCTGGATCGGTGGTCACCAAGGACGTCCCCGACCATGCCCTCGTATTCGGTAATCCTGCCCGGCCGGAGGGGTGGGTATGCGACTGCGGGCACAAGCTCGGGGAGGACCTCAAATGCCCTGCGTGCGCAAGGTCCTATCGCGAGTCGCCATCGGGATTGGTGGAAAAGACATGAGCGAGGCGCCACAGACACGCGCTCGAGGGATGAAGCGCATCATTCCGATCGTGGTGGGGCTGATCAGCATCGCGGTCGGCATGTACGTGTCGATGCCGCTTCTCGAAGGCAACGACTGGAATCCGAGCGTCCTCATCAAATTTCCCGAAGCTCGCCCGGAGCAGCTCGCTTATGGGAACGAGATGCTGGGGGAGGTGGTCCCGGCCGGTGGAGACGGGCATGACGGCAAGTACTACTTCATGCAGGCGATGGACCCGTTCTACATGCAGCCAGACGACCATGCCTTCCTGCTCGACCGCCCCTCCTACCGGGCTCAGCGAATGGTGTACCCAACCGTTGCCGGCGGCTTCGGGCTGCTGCCCCCCGAGGCCACCGCGTGGAGCTTATGGGGCGTCAACATGATCGCTCTGGCCATTGGGGGGTGGCTGACCGCTCGGCTCGCCATCGAGCTCGGTCTCAGCCCGTGGTTCGGCCTGGCATTCGTCTTCAATCCGGGGATCCTGGTCTCCAGCCTCATCGATACGGCTGAAGTCTTTGCGATGGTCTTCTTCATCGCTAGCGCCTTGGCGCTCATGCGCCGACGATATCTGGCCGGAGCCGTGCTTCTCTCATTGGCGGCTCTGTCGCGGGAGACGATGATCCTGGCCGCGATTGGCGGCGATCATCTACATCTGGAGGACGGAACGGAAGGTGCCATGGGTCCTGGGCTTGCCATTCGTGACGAGTGCGGCCTGGTGGCTCTATCTGCGGGCGCAGATCGGGTATCTGGACCGCGGTGTGCAGGATGTGGCGGCGGTCGGCGTCCCGTTCAAGGGCTTCTATGACGCGGTGCAACTCTGGTTGTCGAGGCCCGACCGCACAGTCGACATGATGTTCGGTGTGATCCTCCTCGTTGTTTCCCTGCTCATCGTGAAGCACGCTTGGCAACGACCGTCATTGCTGGGCTACATGACCGCGGGCTTCGCTTTGGTCGCGGTTTCCATGGTTGGCGATGTCTGGAAGTTCTATTTCGATGCATCCCGCGCATTGGCTCCGGTCATCACGGTCTACATTCTGATGGTCCCGGCCGGAATGAAGCAGATGACGCGCCAGGCTCAGGAACGCCCAGACCTGCAGGCTCAGCCCACGGGCGCCAATCTCTGAACCGACATCTGAAACGAACAGGTGTTCGCCGTCGATCTGGATTACACTGTCGTAACTCAGGCGACCACCAGGCGGAGCGTGTCCACCGACTCGATACTCATCAGGGGCGCCCGTGAGCACAACCTGAAGAATCTCACGGTCGAGCTGCCCCGCAACCAACTCATCGTCTTCACCGGTCTCTCCGGGTCGGGCAAGTCATCGCTGGCCTTCGACACCATCTACGCCGAGGGGCAGCGACGCTATGTCGAATCGCTGTCCGCCTACGCCCGTCAGTTCCTGGGGCAGATGGACAAGCCCGACGTCGACTTCATCGACGGGCTCTCGCCGGCGATCTCGATCGACCAGAAGACCGCCTCGCGCAACCCACGTTCGACTGTCGGGACGGTGACCGAGGTTCACGACTACCTGCGTCTTCTCTACGCCCGCATCGGCATCGCCCACTGTCCCAACGACGGCACGCCAGTCGAGCGGCAGACCCCGCAGCAGATCGTCGATCGCATTCTGGAGCTTCCCGAGGGCACCAGGTTCCAGGTCCTGGCCCCGGTGGTGAGGGGCCGGAAGGGTGAATACGAAGGCCTCCTCGCCGATTTGGCCAAGCAAGGCTTCGCTCGAGCTCGGGTGGACGGCGAGGTGAGGGAGCTGATCGAGGAGATCAAGCTCGATCGATATCACCAGCACACCATCGAGGTGGTGGTGGATCGGCTCGTCCGCAAGGAAGGGATGGAGCAAAGGCTCACCCAGTCGCTGGAGACCGCGCTCACTCTCACCGAGGGCACCGCTGACATCGAGATAGTCGACGGCCCGACGCTGACATTCTCCCAGCATCTGTCCTGCCCGAAATGCGGGCTCTCCTTCGAGGACCTGCAGCCTCGCAATTTCTCCTTCAACAGCCCTTATGGGGCCTGCACCGTTTGCTCAGGCATTGGCACCAGGTATCAGGTCGACCCGGAGTTGGTGATCGCCGACCCCGGGCTGTCCCTCGAAGAGGGTGTGATCCCGATGTGGTCCTCGAACCGCATGCGCTACTACCACCGCCTGCTCACTGGCCTCGGCGAGGTGTTCGGCTTCTCCATGGAGACCCAGTGGAAGGACCTACCCGATGAGATCCAGCAGAAGATCCTCTACGGCACGGGTCAGGACAAGATCACGATCAAGTACACGAACCGCTTTGGCCGCAAGCGGCAGTGGCAGGCCACATTCGAAGGGGCCATCCCGTTCCTCAACCGCCGGCACGAGTCGGCCGAGAGCGAGTCGGCCCGGGAGTACTACCAGGAGTACATGGCGGAGGTCCCCTGTGAGGCATGTGGCGGCGGCAGGCTGAATCCGATATCCCTCGCGGTCACCATCGCCGATCGCAACATCGCCGAGGTCTCCGATCTCGCTCTCGGCCGGGCCAAGGACTTCTTCGAGGACCTGACGCTCACCGATCGAGAGAGGGCCATTGCCGAGCGCGTGCTGAAGGAGGTCAAAGCGAGGATCCAGTTCCTCCTCGACGTGGGCCTCGACTACCTGAGCCTCAGCCGGTCGGCGGCGACCCTGGCCGGAGGGGAGGCGCAGCGGATCAGACTCGCCACCCAGATCGGCTCGGGGCTGGTTGGGGTGCTCTACATCCTCGATGAGCCCTCGATCGGGCTCCACCAGCGTGACAACCAGCGTCTGATCGAGACACTGCTCCGCCTCCGTGACCTGGGCAACACCCTGATCGTGGTCGAGCACGACGAGGACACGATCCGGGTGGCCGACCACATCGTGGACATCGGCCCGGGCGCGGGTGAGCACGGAGGCCACATCGTTGCCGAAGGGACCCTCGCCGACCTCACCGCCGAGCCCGACTCGATCACCGGGGACTACATCGCGGGTCGCCGTCAGATCCCGGTCCCGTTCATCCGGCGGCAGGGCAACGGAGAGGCGATCACCATCCGGGGGGCCACAGAGAACAACCTGCAGGGGATCGATGTCGTCTTCCCTCTCGGGATGTTCACCGCGGTCACCGGTGTGTCGGGGTCGGGCAAGTCGACGCTCATCGAAGAGATCCTCTGGAAGGCACTGGCCAACCGGGTGAACCGGGCCCGGGTGGTGCCGGGTCGGCACAAGAAGATCGAGGGGATCGAGCACATCGACAAGGTGATCGACATCGACCAGTCCCCGATCGGACGCACTCCGAGGTCCAACCCGGCCACCTACACCAAGCTCTTCGACCAGATCAGGTCTCTCTTCGCCCAGACTCCCGAGGCCAGGGCGCGTGGGTACAAGCCGGGTCGATTCTCGTTCAACGTGAAAGGTGGTCGATGCGAGGCATGCGCCGGGGACGGCACGATCAAGATCGAGATGCACTTTCTTCCCGACGTCTACGTGCCGTGTGAGGTCTGCGGGGGTAGGCGCTACAACCGAGAGACCCTGGAGATCCTGTGGAAGGGCCACGACATATCGGATGTGCTCGAGATGTCGGTGGAGGAGGCCCTCGGATTCTTCGAGAACCAACCGAAGATCGTTCGCATCCTGCAAACGCTCTACGACGTCGGTCTCGGATACGTCAGATTGGGCCAACCGGCGACCACCCTGTCCGGCGGTGAGGCGCAGCGGATCAAGCTCTCCTCCGAACTGGGTCGGCGTTCGACCGGACGCACCTTCTACATCCTCGATGAGCCGACGACCGGGCTCCATTTCGAGGACATCCGAAAGCTGCTCCAGGTCCTGCAACGCCTCGTCGACGCCGGCAACACCGTGGTCGTGATCGAGCACAACCTCGACGTGATCAAATCCGTCGACCACGTCATCGACCTGGGTCCCGAAGGGGGTAGCGGTGGGGGAAGGGTCCTCGCCATCGGCACGCCCGAAGAGATCGCCCAGGTGGGGGAGAGCTACACCGGAAAGTTCCTCAGGGAATTGGTGGGCGGGTGAACCTTCCGGGTAAACCCGGCCGCCGCGTTGCCGATAAAGCCTGATACCGTTTTGGAGGGTTTGGACGTGTTCGATATGCGCCGTTCGGCGTTCGGTGGTTTCAGGGAACTGGAAGGCAAGCACGCCGTGGTCATGGGAGGCGCTGGCTTCCTCGGGTCACATGTGTGCACCTGGCTGGTCTATTCCGGTGCCCAGGTCACCTGCATCGACAACCTGATCACCGGTCAGGCGCAAAATGTGGCCCATCTCATGGGGGACCGGAAGTTCCGCCTCATCGACTACGACGTAACCGACTATCTCCACGTGTCCGGGGATGTCGACTACGTGTTGAATTTCGCCTCACCGGCTTCACCGGTCGACTACCTCAAGTGGCCGATCCACACGCTCAAGGTTGGCGCCTTTGGCACACACAAGGGCCTCGGTCTCGCCTACCACAAAGGGGCGAGGTTCTTTCTGGCCTCCACCTCGGAGGTGTACGGCGATCCTCTCGTCAATCCGCAACCCGAGACCTACTGGGGAAATGTCAACCCGATCGGGCCGAGGGGTGTCTATGACGAGGCGAAGCGTTTCGCCGAGGCCATGACCCTCGCCTACAACCGGGAGCACGGTGTCGACACCAGGATTGTCCGGATCTTCAACACCTATGGGCCGCGGATGCGCGCCGACGACGGACGGGCCGTCCCCGCCTTCTTCAAGGCTGCTCTCCAAAACCGCCCTCTGCCGGTGTTCGGAGATGGGTCACAGACCCGATCTCTCTGCTACGTGGACGACGAGGTCGAGGGCATTCTCCGGCTCCTTTTGTCCGACGAGACCGGCCCGGTGAACCTCGGTAACCCCGAAGAGGTGACGATGTTGGAACTGGCCGAGACCGTCCAGGAAGTGGTTGGAAACCATCCGGGCATCGAGTTCCAACCCCGACCGACCGACGACCCCACTGTCCGTCGACCTGATACCACCAAGGCGGAGCGGGTCCTCGGCTGGAAGGCCGAGGTCACGTTGCGCGAAGGTCTCGGTCGGACGCTGCCCTGGTTCCGGGAACTCGTCGGCGACTGACGGTCCTGCCCGATTGGGCACAATTCGGTGATGACCTGGTCCGAACTGTCCGACTGGTGGCTGGCCGAGATCGAAGATGACGCTGCCTATGAGGCAGTGGTCACCCCGATGCTCCTCGATGTGGTTCGACCCGAGCCCGGCTGGATCTATCTCGATCTCGGATGTGGCGAGGGGCGGGTGATGAGGGCTGTGACGGAATCCGGAGCCGCCGCACACGGTGTCGACCTCACCCTCGCTCTCGCCCGACGAGCCGCAGAATCGGGACCGGTCGTCGTCGGACGGCTCCCGGATCTCGGCTACCTCCGCGACGATTCCTATGACGGAGCATATTGTGTCTTGGCCCTCGAGCACATCGAGGACGAAGGTCGCCTCTTTGCGGAAGCTGCACGGGCGGTACGGCCCGGCGGAGTCCTGGCGCTTGTGATCAATCACCCGTTTCGGACCGCGCCCGGAGCCACGCCGATCTCCGATACCGACGGTGAGACATTGTGGCGGCCGGGCGACTACTTCTCCTCGGGGACGACGCTAGAACCTGCAGGCGAGAGGCACGTCCTGTTCCATCATCGGAACACGGCCACCATCCTCGAGTCGGCGGCGGCCGTGGGCTGGTCTTTGGAACGATTCGTCGAGGCTCCCCATCACGAGCTGATCGACCAGGTGGGGATCCCGAGGCTGCTGGCTTGCCGGTGGCGCCTCCTACCCTGAGACGGCGTGTTCGAACGACCAAAACCATCGGAGATACCTGACCAGCCGGGGGCCTACTTCTTCCGTGACAAGCACGGGAAGGTGATCTACGTCGGCAAGGCCAAGAGCCTGCGGGGACGCGTTCGCGTCGTACTTCGGCGTCGGGCTTCACCCTCGCACCCAGGCAATGGTCGACAACGCGCAATCGGTGGAATGGATCATCACCGAGTCCGAGGTCGCGGCGCTGATGCTCGAGTTCTCGTTGATAAAGAGGCATCGTCCCCGTTTCAACATCAAGCTCGTCGACGACAAGTCGTACCCCTATCTGGCCATCACCAGGAGCGACCAATGGCCCAGGGCCCGGGTGATGCGGGGAGCCAAGCGGAAGGGCAACGAGTACTTCGGGCCTTACGCCCACACCTACGCCATCCGCAAGACACTCGACCAGTTGCTTCGCACTTTCCCGGTCCGCACCTGCACCGATTCGCTGTTCGGCCGTCAGCGAGCCCAGGGACGACCGTGTCTCCTGTATCACATTGAGAAATGCTCCGGCCCATGCATCGACGCCGTCACTCCGGAGGACTATCAGCAGATGGTCGACGGTCTCGCTGCGTTTCTGCGCGGTGACACAGAGCAGGTGTTGACCGATCTCCAGGTCCGAATGTGGGAGGCATCGGAACGTCAGGAATTCGAGCTCGCGGCCCGGCACCGGGATCGGATCGATGACGTGCGTCGGGCCTTGCTTCGACAGGAAGTGGTCTCGGAGCGGCCCGAAGACTTCGATCTCATCGCCTTTCATGGAGACGATCTCGAGTCGGCTTTCCAGATCCTCCACGTCAGACGAGGTCGTCTCGTCGGCCGGCTGGGGACCGTCGTCGACCGGGTCGAGGAGCTGACCGACGCCGAACTGATGGGCCGCGTGATACGACAGCTCTACGGTGAGGACGACCCGCCTCGCCAGGTCCTCGTCGAAATCGAACCTGCCGAGAAGGAGTTGCTCCAGGAATGGCTGGCAGAGCGACGGGGGACGAAGGTGAGCTTGCGGGTGCCGACGAGGGGCTCGAAGCGACGACTCATGGAAACGACGGCGACCAACGCCGCCGAGGCGTTTGCCCGGCACCGCCTCAAGCGCAGCCAGGATCACAACGCGAGAGCCAAGGCCCTGCGCTCTCTACAGGAGGTCCTCGACCTTCCCGAGCCGCCGCTTCGCATCGAGGCTTTCGACATCTCGACGTTGCAGGGGACGAACACGGTCTCGTCGATGGTCGTACTCGAGGACGGGCTGCCCAAGAGGTCTGATTACCGAAGGTTCAGGATCCGGACGATCCAGGGTCAAGACGACTTCGCCGCCATGGAGGAGACCATTCGCCGCCGTTTTCGAGCTTTCCTGGCGGAGAGAGACCGCAAGGTCGCCGAGCAGGGACGGTTCTCGTATCCGCCGTCTCTGGTGCTGGTCGACGGGGGAGCGGGACAGCTGGGCCGGGCGGTGAAGGTCCTCGACGAGCTCGAGTTAGACATCCCTGCGATCGGCCTCGCCAAGCGGATGGAGGAGGTCTACCTGCCCGGGCAACCTGAGCCTGTGCGGATTCCCCGCGATGCCGAAGCCCTTTATCTGTTGCAGCAGGTCCGGGACGAGGCACACCGGTTCGCGATCACCTACCACCGCCAGCTTCGCTCCAAGTCGATGATCGACTCGATCCTCGACGAGGTTCCCGGGATCGGGCCCAAGCGGAAGAAAGACCTCTTGAAGCGGTTCGGGTCATTGAAGAAACTGAGGGAGGTGGAGGCAGGTTCGCTGGCAGAGGTGGTGCCGAGGAACGTGGCCGACGATCTGTACGCTGCACTACACAGCTGATCGAGAGCACCGATGGAGCGCCCCGCAACCGATCATCCTCACGTTCTCGTGGTCACCGGCATGTCCGGCGCCGGACGCTCATCGGCCGCCAAGATCCTCGAAGACCTCGGTTACACCGTCATCGACAACCTCCCCCCGAGGTTGCTGGTCCCCGCGGCGCAATCCCACGACATTCCGGAGCGCCACAAGCACCTCGCCGTCGTCATCGACTCCAGGGGTGGCCTCCCGATCGAGGAATTGCGGGGTGCCGTCAAGGAGCTGAGCAGGGAAGGGGTCCTCACCAGAGTCGTATTTCTCGATGCGGAGGACGACGTCATCGTCTCCCGTTACGAGGAGAACAAGCGCCCCCATCCACTCCGTCACTCCACGATCTCCGAGTCGATCTCAGCGGAGCGGGACCTCCTCTCCGACCTCCGTGAGGAAGCGGACGTGATAGTCGACACGTCATCGCTCAACATCCACGAGTTGCGTGATCGGCTCACCGCCCAGTTCAGCGAGGAGGAAATGGCTCGCCCTATGCGGGTCTCGATCCGATCGTTTGGCTTCAAGAACGGCACGCCGCGTGACATCGACCTTCTCTTCGACGTGAGATTCCTCCCCAACCCGCATTGGATTCCCGAGCTGCGGCCGTTGCGGGGCACGGACGAGCGGGTTGCCGAGTACGTCATGAGCGAGGAGGCAGCCAAGGAGTTCGTGGACCGCGCCGATGACATGCTGGCCTTCCTCATCCCGCACTTCGAAGCGGAGGGCAAGTCATACCTGTCGGTGGGCATCGGCTGCACCGGGGGACATCATCGCTCGGTGGCGATCGCCGAAGAGCTGGGCCGCCGACTGGCCCAGCACGGGATCACCGCCTCGGTCCGTCACCGCGACATCGAACGTTGAAACCACAGACCGAGACCGAGACGGCGCTCGCCCCTCTTCTCCTCGATCCCGAGGGCCCGGTGGTGGCCGCCTTGGGCGGTGGGCACGGGCAGGCCGCAGCACTCGAGGCCATCCAGTGCTATGCCGGGGAGATCTCGGCACTGGTGGCAGTGGGAGACGACGGAGGCTCCTCCGGGAGGCTCAGTGGCCTGGGTATACCGCCACCAGGCGACGTTCGCCGCTGCCTGCTTGCCCTCACCCCCGAGCCCTCCCTGTGGTCCGAGCTGTTTTCCCACCGGTTCAAAGGAGGTGACGTCGCCGAGCACTCCTTGGGCAACTTGATCCTGGCCGGTC
This sequence comes from uncultured Acidobacteriota bacterium, assembly GCA_963720925.1. Lineage (GTDB taxonomy): Bacteria > Actinomycetota > Acidimicrobiia > Spongiisociales > ZC4RG35 > JARDZU01. The sequence continues at coordinate 908,368 of CAVRHE010000007.1, read as the reverse complement.
TGGCCGACCTGTTCGGCGATTTCGAGTCGGCTGTCTCCACCGCGGAGCGGATGCTGGGCACCCTGGGCTCGGTGATTCCGGTGGCTGACCAGCCGATCACACTCACGGCGACCATCGACGGGCGAGAGGTGGTCGGCCAGAAAACCATCACCCAGACGGCAGGGGAGCTCTCCGAGCTTCACATCGAGCCGCGAGATGTCGTGGCCACCCACCGCGCCCTGTCCGCCGTCGCCGCCGCGGACCAGATAGTGATCGGCCCGGGCAGCCTCTACACCTCGATCCTGTCCGCCCTCAAGGTGAACATGCTCGCCCCGGCGATAATGGGGGCGGCTGCCCAGCGCGTGTTCGTCCTCAATCTGGTCACCCAGGACGCTGAGACCTTGGGCATGAGCGGTGCCGAGCATTGCGAGGCGCTCGCCAAGCACGTCGGAGTCACCGGCCCGGGCATCATCGTGGCCCACGACGGGCCGCTCGAAGTCCCTGCGGGCCACCAGCGTGTGACGATCGAGACCGGGGATGCGGCCCGTCACGGCTGGCGTCTCGTCTTTGCAGATGTGGCCGATGAGACGGCAGACTGGCCCCGGCACGACCCGCTCAAGTTGGGCAGGATGCTGGAGAGATTGGCCGTCACCGAGGACTGAGACCGAATGCCCGAATACCTCACCCTCGACGACGTGGACGTCAATGGTCTCGATGTGCTGGTGCGATCCGACCTCAACGTCCCCGTCGAAGACGGCGTCATCACGGATGACTTCAGGATCAGAGCCGCCCTGCCCACGCTGGAGCGTCTCGTCGATTCCGGTGCGAGAGTGAGTGTGTGCTCGCATCTCGGCCGACCAGAAGGCACCGATCCCGCTTTCTCGCTTCGTCTGGTCGCAGACGCCATGGCTTCGATCACTTCGAAGGAAGTGGGTTTCCTCGAGGGCGGGCAGATCACCGTGCTGGAGAACACCAGGTTCGAGGCGGGGGAGACCAAGAACGATCCGGCGCTGGCAGCCCGGCTTGCCGATGACTTCGACCTCTTCGTGCAGGATGCTTTCGGATCGGTGCATCGCGCTCACGCCTCGACCGTCGGAGTGGCCGAATTGGTCAAGTCGGTCGCCGGCCCGCTACTCGACGACGAGCTCTCGGCCTTGAGTCGATTTCTGGTCAACCCTGAGGTCCCGTACATCGTCGTCCTGGGTGGTGCCAAGGTCTCGGACAAGCTGGCCGTCATCGAAAATCTCCTTCCCCGGGTCGATGCGCTGCTCATCGGCGGAGGGATGTGCTTCACCCTGCTGAAGGCGAAAGGGGTAGAGGTCGGGACTTCGATGGTCGAGGAGGAGATGGTGGACAAGGTGAGGGGGCTCGTCGAGGGGTTCCACTCGGAGAAGATCATCCTTCCTTCCGACGTCGTGGTGGCCGACGGATTCGACGAGACCGCCGAGCACAAAGAGGTCTACGTGAAGGACATCCCGGTGGGTTGGATGGGTCTCGATATCGGCCGGGAGACGAAACAGCTGTTCGCGGCCGTGATCCGCACCGCCGAGACCGTCTTCTGGAACGGGCCGATGGGCGTGTTCGAGTGGGAGCCGTTTCGGGCCGGGACCGAGGCAGTGGCCCGTGGCATCGCCGAGGCGACGGCTTTCACCGCGGTGGGTGGCGGGGATTCGGTGGCGGCGCTGCGCATGATGGGGCTCGAGTCCGAGGTGTCGCATGTGTCGACCGGCGGCGGAGCCGGGCTCGAGCTCTTGGAGGGGAAGGAGCTGCCTGGGGTGGCGGTGCTGGGACAGTGGGCCGGAGGTCCGGATGCCTGAGCGAAAGACCCTGATCGTGGGGAACTGGAAGATGAACGCCACTCATCTCGAGGCGATCCAGATGGTCCAGAAGCTCTCCTACCGGCTGGAGGTGAGGGACTACGACCGGGTGGAGGTCGTCGTGGCGCCTCCCTTCACTTCCCTTCGATCCATCCAGACGGTGATCGAGGCCGACCGGCTGTGGTTCGGTCTCGGGGCGCAGAACGTGCATTGGGAGGAGTCGGGCGCATTCACCGGCGAGATCTCGCCACTCATGCTCGCCAAGCTCTCGGTCGATCACGTGATCGTGGGCCACTCGGAGCGCCGTCAGGGTTTCGGGGAGACGGACGAGATCGTGGCGAAGAAGGCGCAAGCGGTCGCCCGAGCAGGCATGCGCTCGATCGTCTGCGTCGGCGAGACCCTGGATCAGCGTGAGGCGGGCGATGCCGAGAGTGTCGTCGTGTCCCAGGTCATCGCCTCGCTGGCGCGTCTCGACGCGGAGACCCTCGGCTCGGCGGCCATCGCCTACGAGCCGATCTGGGCTATCGGCACGGGCCGCACCGCTCTACCCGACGACGCCGGCACGATGGCCGGGATCATCAGGGAAACCGTTGCCGACAAGGTCTCCGCCGACGCGGCCGAGGGCGTTCGGATCCTGTATGGCGGCTCGGTGAATGCAGCCAACATCAAGGATTTCATGGCCAAAACCGAGGTCGACGGAGCGTTGGTCGGTGGTGCTTCTCTCGACCCGGACGGCTTCGCCGCCATCGTCCGGTACTGGGTATGACCCATCGACTCATCCTGCTCCGGCACGGGCAGTCGACCTGGAACCTCGAGAACCTGTTCACCGGATGGACTGACGTCGGCCTCACTGAGCAGGGCGAGGAGGAAGCTCGGGAGGCGGGGCGGCTCATTGCGAGCGAAGGGCTCGATCCCGACATCCTCCACACCTCGGTGCTGGTGCGGGCCATCGAGACCGCAGAGCTGACACTCGAGGAAATGGGACGGCAGTATCTGCCGGTTCGTCGGTCATGGCGTCTGAACGAGCGCCACTACGGGGCCTTGCAAGGTCTGAACAAGAAAGAGACCGCCGACCAGCACGGAGCCGAGCAAGTTCTGCTTTGGCGCCGAAGCTACGACGTCCCACCCCCGGCGTTGGACCCCGCTGACGAACGCCATCCCGTTCACGACCCTCGTTACAGAGACCTACCCCCGGATCTCCTTCCGGCGACCGAATGCCTGAAAGACGTGGTCGTCCGGATGCTTCCCTATTGGCACGACACCATCGTGCCCGACCTTCTGGCCGGCAGGGAGCCCCTGGTGGTCGCTCATGGAAATTCGATCCGGGCCTTGGTCAAACATCTCGACGGGGTCAGCGACGAAGGGATCGTCGACCTGAACATACCCACCGGCGTCCCGCTGCTCTACGAGATGGACAACTCCTTCTCGCCGGTGTCAAGCCGTTACCTGGGCGACCCGGAGGCGGCCAAAGCGGCGGCCGAGGCGGTAGCGAGCCAGGCCGGATAGGTGAAGCGGACGGGCGCTGGTACAATTCGGCGGACACGGGCGACCGTGTGATTCCTCAACCTCATCAGGCAAGGCAATGACTGTCGTCGAAGCAATCGCAATCGTCATCCACATCATCCTCTCGCTGGCTGTGGTGGCGCTGGTCCTTCTCCATTCGGGCAAGGGCGGGGGCCTCTCGGACGTATTTGGTGGAGGCATGTCGACCTCAAGCCTCGGCGGCAGCACCGTCGTCGAAAGGAACCTCGACCGACTCACCGTGATCGTCGGGATCCTTTTTGGAATCAGCACGTTCGGGCTCACCTTCCTCTTGAACAGCTGACGGGCGTAGACTCGCCCGGCTTCAGTCGGAGTGGCGGAATTGGTAGACGCGCCAGGTTGAGGGCCTGGTGGGGTATTACTCCCCGTGGAGGTTCGAGTCCTCTCTCCGACACGACACACCCACCACTTCCGGTCCGAGTGGCGACGGTGTTCGATGGACGCTTCAGGTCGAGGCGCTTGGTGGGGTCTCCCTGTGGAGGTTCGAGTCCTCTCTCCGACACGACACACCCACCACTTCCGGTCCGAGTGGCGACGTGTTCGATGGACGCTTCACCGAGTGCGACGATGTTGGCCGGACGCTCAGGTTGCCTCGCCGGCTTCGATGTCGGTCCCGTCGATGCTGGCCAGAAAGTGCCGCAGATGATCCCGCACGGTCTGCGCGGCCGAACCGGGGATGAAGGGGAGAAAGAACGGGGCCAGCAACCATCCCCGGCCGCGCAGATGCCGCACGGCCCGGATTTCAACGCGGCTCCCGCCATCCTCGGGGGTCGCCCAGAGCTCCCATGTACTTCCCGGCTTGAACAGGTTGGAGTCCACGACTCGACCGCGCAGGACGTTTGGCTCCGACCAGTCGTAATGCAGGCGTTCCCAGACGTACCCGATGGGCCACGGATTGCCCTCGGTGACATCCGCGTAGTCCTCACCAACCTCGTGCACCTGTAGGTATTCGACATGAACGTCCGGCCACATCTCCGCACGCCGATCGGAGAAGTCCCTCCCCGCCGCTAGAACGATCTCCGGGGCGAGGCCGCTGTGTTCGCTCACCCGGACCTGTGGCATCGCACCGATCGTAGAAGGTGTCGGCAAAGTGGTCGTCCACCACTCCCAATCCAGCCGGGCCCTCAGCTGGGGGGGACTATGAGTGTCGCTCCCGGCTCGCACACCACGCGCGACATGATGTCCCGGCAACCATCCAGGGTGCTGGATAGGGTCATCGAGGCGAACAGGACCAGAGCCAGGAACACCGCCAATCCCAGGAACGCCGCTCTCCTCCCCATAGACGTTCATTACTAGCGCCTGACCCGCATCTACCAGCCATCCCGGCCGCGTCATTCCCTGGCCCGGGTGGTGGACTAGTCCAATTCAGCTACTGATTTCGCCGCCTGCTGCCGATGGATATAGGTCGCCGCAAGGGAGCAGCGTGAGCAGCCGACTCGAAGACCTGCGAGATCTGGCCCGGATGCTGGACGAAGGCAAGATCTCTCAAGGCGAGTACGACATCGTGAAGACCGAGCTCATCGAGGCACCCGCCGAGGAGTGGGAGCCGTTAGCGAATCAGACCCCTCACGACGAGGACGGAGAGAAGGTCCCCGATGAGCAGCGGGCTGCGGGTTGGCGAGGAGTCGTCGATCAGGTGCCAACTATCTATCGGGTGGCGGCGGCCGGCGCGGTGGTGGTCATGGTCACGGGGCTCTTCCTCGGGGGCCGTGGGGACGCCGCCGGAAGCGTCACCGTCGAAAGAACTTCGCTTGCTTCGCCCGCTTCGAGCCCTGCCCCGGAGTCATTGGGCCTTGGTCTCGACGACCTGACCGTCGGTTGGAACGCCGTGCCCCATCCACCCCTGATCGACGGGGGCATCATGACCGCCCCGGAGCCGGGCCGCCTCGACAGCTTCCTGTACAGGTTCGACACGTTGTCGCTCGTCGCTGGTGCCTACGACCCGAGCGACGGGTCGGTATATGCCCTCATGGCCCAGTCCGAGATCAGCGACGCGTCGGTGTCCAACCTGTACGTGCACCTCTGTTATCTCCTGCATCCCGGATCGCAGGGATGTCTCGACACGTTCATCGAGGAGACCGGGATGTTTGGGAAGACCCACGCCGACTTTGCCGGCGCCGAGCACACTGCGACCTGGAATTTCGAGGGACACAAGTGGCAGCTGGACATCGTCGATGACGTCGAGACGATCAGGGTCCAGGCAGCCCCCGTACCGTGACAACCGTCACTCAGAGCTTGCGGATGCGGTCTCCTACCGAGATGGTCCCGTCCTGCACCACACGGGCATAGATCCCACGTAGACGTAGCTCCTTGCCGGGGCCGACATTGACGAAGCGGAGTGCTGCGGCGCCAAACCGAGCCGCGAACTTGTTGCACCCTTCGTGAGGTACCTCGGTGATCTCGAGGACGGCCGACCCAGCCCTCAGTTTCTGACCGGGGACCAGGTTCCTCTGGCTCAAATCGAGATCGGCCACGATGTTGTCACCGGCCAGTGACCAACGCCTGCGATCCCCCGAGACGAGATCGAGCAACCGCGAGTTGATGATTGCAACCTGGATATCGGGCATCTCCCGATACTTGCCCTTCGACCAGTGATCGCCGTGGAGCCCCTGTAGCGAGCTCACCTCGACGGTCTCTGGCGTGACCCTCTCGTCCTCTACGGGTCGGACCACCAGCATCTCCACGACGCCGTCGTCCTGCGGGCTGGACACGATTTCGGGCAGGCCGAGCGCGAGCTGGTCGGGTGTCAGATGGATCACGGCTGTTTCGCTCATGCCGCCTCGGCCGGAGATTCCGCCTTCCGGCTGTGCCGCCCTTCGAAATTCGGGCCGAATGTGTCCTTCCACACCACTGTCGTCATCAACCATAAGGCGGTTGCGATCAGGAGAGCCGGGAATATCCGGGCCACCAACGGCAAGGTGTCCTCCGACTCTCCCAGCCATCCCCCGATGAGAGCGCCGAGAGGCAGCGTGGCCCATCCGATCGCCCTGCTGACGGTGGTGACCCTCCCCAACATGTTGTCGTCGGCGTAGTGCTGGCGAATCGTCGCCAGCGGGACGTTGATCAGGGAGACACCGATCATCCAGCCCACGTTGAGGGCCAGGGGCAGGGCGCCGAATGTGGTGAACATCACGGCGAAGAGGAGCAAGCCGGTCAGGACCATGCCGAGGGTCATCGTCCGCCCCAAACCTGTCGTCCTGATGATCTGAGGGGCCATGAGCGCGCCGATGATGCCGCCGACGCCCATCGCCGCCACGAGCATGCCGATTTGGGCGTTGTTGGTGGCCCCCAGGACCACATAGAACAAGAGGACCACCGTGGCCTCGATGAACCCCATGACGAAATTGGGGACGGCCGCGGCGATGGTGGTGACACGAAGCCGACGCTCGGCCCAGATGTAGCGCAACCCGTCCATCGCCTCGGTGAAGAAGGACGAGCGGGTGTCTTCGGCGCTGCGGTGATGCTCGACCCTTCCCACCCAGCCGAGGAACACCGCCGAGACGACGAAACTGAGGCCGTTGATGTAGAGGCCCAATGCAGGACCACCGGAGAGATAGGCGAGCAGGCCGCCGGCCAGGGCGCCGACGGCGAAGTTGAACTGCTGGCTGGCGGCCACGAAGCTGTTGGCATCCGCCAGCCGGCGTCTCGGCACCAATGATGGGATCAAGGCGAACAAGGCGCCGTCGAAGAACGTCGTGAATGATCCGACCAGGAAGGCGATCACGAACACGGTCCCCACGCCGTAGGAGCCGTAGGCGCCGGCGAGATAGAAAAAGGCCGAGGCTCGCAGCAGATCGGCGGCGACCATCACCGGTCGCAGGTGCCACCGGTCGATGAGCACGCCCACGATCAACCCGAGGAGCAGGGTCGGCGCGGTCTCCAACGCGTAGGTCAGGGCGAAATCCAGAGTGGATTCGTTCCCGCTTTGTTGCTGGATGTCGAGAACCAGGAACGGAAGGGTGACCCAGGCGACATAGGTCCCGAAGTGGCTGACGGCCTGGCCGACCCACAGGGCCATGTACTTCGGCCCGAGTGAGGTCAGCGACCGGAAGAAATTCACTGGCATTGCACCATACCGGCCTCACCAGGTGTGTCCAGCCCTTGTTAGCCTTGTCGCCGATGGCCGACCCACGCGAGATCCCCCAGCTCACCACCGAGTTGATCGACATGTCTCGGGAGTACCTCCTACAGGAGACGCTCGAGCCGGCGAAGAGGCTGGGGAGACATGCAGGAATGGGCCTGGGCGGCGCGCTGACCCTGGGGCTTGGGGCCTTCTTCCTGGTCCTCGCCCTCTACAGCGCGCTCAAGATGTGGCTCCCCTCAGGAGCGTGGTGGGTTGTGCTTGCGAAGTTCTTGACCGCACTGGTCGCGGCGGGTGGAGCAGGATTGGTCGCTTGGAGGTTGCAAGAGCGTGACGATTACTAGGCAGGACATCGAGGCGAAGGCCAACGAGATCGTCTCGGCAGTCACCGAGACGAAGGATTCCGCACGTGACACGGCCGTGGTTGCCGGTGTCGTCGTGGCATTGCTCGTCCTCGTCGCTTTCATCTTCGGCCGTCGCCGTGGATCGAGGAACAAAACCCTCGTCGAGGTCTATCGGGTCTGAGGGCCTCTCGGCGGCTTGATCACTTCGATCTTGGGGTCGCCCCAGCGTTTGTGGTGGATCACCAGCGCCGATCCTTCAGGCAGCTTCTTGCTGAAGAGCAGCCGGCGACGGGGCCTGGTATTTCTCAGGAAGAGGAGCGCAGCCAGACCGAGCCCGCTGTAGAGCTGGCGCTGATCACCGGTCCGGAGGCCACGAAGAGTGCGATCGATGCTCGCGGACCGAATGTCCCTGATGCCAATGAGACGTAACAGCCAATCCATGTGTCTACCGTTGCCGCCAATCAATCGAGAGTCAATCGAGTTCCAATCACATGCAGAATAAGCAATTCGTCAAGGTCGTCATTTGGATCGTGGTCATCTCCATGAGCTTGGGGCTGGGCTTCACGGTGTTCGCTCTGATGACATGAGCCTGGAGGCGGGCGATCCCGCTCTCCTGATCGACTCCAAGGGGCGTCAATTCCTCCTCGAGCTCAATCCCGATCGCACCTTCCAGTATCACGAGGGGGCGGTTCCCCATCGCGAGCTCATCGGGCAGGAGGAGGGCAGCTGGATCGTCTCGTCGACCGGAGCCCATCTTCTTCTCCTCCGCCCTCGGCTGGCCGATTTCACGCTCAAGATGAAGCGGAGCGCTCAGGTCGTCTATCCCAAGGACCTCGGCCCGATTCTGGTCTACGCCGATATCGCACCCGGCATGACGGTGCTCGAGGCGGGCAGCGGCTCGGGAGCGCTCACGCTCGGCCTGAGCCGGGCCGTCGGCCCGACCGGCATGGTGGTCAGTGTCGAGCTCAGGGAAGACCATGCCGCTCACGCCAGGAAAGCCGTGGAGAAGTGGTATGGGCGGGTGCCGGAGAACGTCGACCTAAGGGTCGGAGATGCGGCCACAGAGATCGAGTCGGTGCGCCCGACCCGGATCGTTCTCGACCTGCCTGAGCCCTGGCACGTCGTGACATCGGCCGCCGAACATCAGCCGAGCGGTGGGTTGCTCGCCGCCTACCTGCCAACCGTGCCCCAGGTGCAGACCACGGTGGAAGCCGCACGGGACACCGGTGTCTTCACCGAGATCGAGGTGAAGGAGTTTCTCGTTCGAGACTGGAATGTCGCGGGCAGGTCGGTCCGACCCGAGCATCAGATGATCGGGCACACCGGCTTTCTCGTATTCATGAGGAAGACCACCGACAAGCCCACCGCAATCGAGGGCTGAACGGTGACACCCCTCAAGTCGAGGCGTGGTCACGCCGACCCTCTTCATTGTCGGCGTTAGGTGGCATCATCGGGCGGGTAGAGCCTCGGAGTGACAACCCGGGGAACTACAGAGACCGATTCGTATACTGCTAAACAAGGCGACCAAGGCCAGGAGGAAGCCCGTGGACGATGGACGGAGAGCGGACGACGCCACTCAGTTGCGGAGTGTTGTCGCTGCCCTCGAAGAGGAGATCGCCGTCCTGCGCCGCCGGGTTCGCGATGCGCCGGCACGGGTCGAGGATCTCGAGAACGAGCTCAGCAGGATGCGGGAGCGCCTTGACCGTGCCATGACGCAGAACGACAAGCTGTCCGCGGTCCTCGAAGAGGCGAGGGAGCAGCTTGGTGTCCTCCGGGAGGAGGTCGAGAAGCTGACCTCCCCCCCGAACAACTTCGGCACCGTTCTCCAGGTGAACGGCGACGGCACCCTGGACATCATGACCGGTAGCAGGAAGCTGCGGGTCGCCGCCCAGCCCAACGTCGAGGTCAAGAAGCTCCAAGTCGGTCAGGAGGTCCTCCTCAACGAGGCCTTCAACATCATCGATATCCGTTATTTCGAGCCGGCCGGTGACGTCCTGCGGGTACGCGAGGTGCTCACCGACGGACGGGTAGTGGTCTTCGCCCATGCCGACGAGGAGAGAGTGCTCCAACGGTCCGAGACCATGGCCGACGTGAAGCTCAGACCCGGTGACTACGTCCGCATCGACGCCAAGACCGGTCTGATCCTGGAGAAGATGGAGCGTCCCGAGGTCGAAGAGCTCGTCCTGGAAGAGGTGCCGGACATCACCTATGAGGACGTTGGCGGCCTAGCCGAGCAGATCGAGCAGATTCGTGACACCGTCGAGCTTCCCTATATGCACAAGGACCTGTTCCGGGAATACGAGCTCGACCCGCCCAAGGGCATCCTGCTCTACGGTCCTCCCGGCTGCGGGAAGACGCTCATAGCCAAGGCGGTGGCCAACAGCCTCGCCAAGAAGGTGTCGGAACGGACCGGCAGCCCCGACGTGCGCTCCTATTTCTTGAACATCAAGGGCCCCGAGCTGCTCAACAAATGGGTTGGTGAGACGGAGCGTCAGATACGGCTGATATTCCAGAGAGCCAAGGAGAAGTCGGACGAAGGGGTTCCCGTCATCGTCTTCTTCGACGAAATGGACTCTCTGTTCCGCACCAGAGGCACGGGCATCAGCTCCGATGTCGAGTCGACCATCGTGCCCCAGCTGCTCTCCGAGCTCGACGGAGTGGAGTCCCTGAAGAATGTGGTGGTCATCGGCGCCTCCAACCGGGAGGACCTGATCGATCCGGCCATCCTCAGACCCGGCCGGCTCGACGTGAAGATCAGGATCAATCGGCCCGACACTTCTGCGGCACGCGAGATCTTCCGCATCTATATCAGCGAGGAGACACCCCTCGATCCCGTCGCCCTGAAGGAAGAGGGAGGCGACAAGACGAAAGTCATCGCGGGATACATCGACGCCACGGTCGACGCCATGTACGCCGAATCGGACGAAAACCGATTCCTCGAGGTCACCTACGCCTCGGGCGACCGCGAGGTCCTCTACTTCAAGGACTTCGCGTCCGGAGCGATGATCGAGAACATCGTGAGGCGGGCCAAGAAGGACGCGATCAAGAGACAAATCGCCGGGGGGAAGCCCGGTGTCCGGCTGTCGGACCTCACCGACGCCATCAAACAGGAGTTCCGAGAGCAGGAAGACCTGCCCAACACGACCAACCCCGACGACTGGGCCAGGGTGTCCGGCAAGAAGGGGGAGCGGATCGTCCATGTCCGGACGCTGGTCGACGGCGATGACGAGAGTCGATTGATCGAGAAGGTCTCAGCGGGTCAATACCTCTGATGGCCATCCACAAGGTGCTCGGCACCGAAACCGAGTACGGCATCGTTGTGAGGGGGGATATCGGATTCAATCCGGCCGTCGCCTCGTCGCTCGTGGTCAACAGCTATCCCGGGGATCGGGTGAAGGTCCAGTGGTCCTACGAGGAAGAATCCCCGGGCCGTGATGCCAGGGGATTTGGCCATGACACCTTCGGGGTGGTCGACCCCGAAGGAGCGGTGGTCAACTCGGTCCTCGCCAACGGCGCCCGGCTCTACGTAGACCACGCCCATCCCGAGTACTCGGCGCCGGAGTGTTACGACCCGCTGGAGGCGGCCCTCTACGACAAGGTGGGGGAAGTCGTCATGCGCTCTGCGGCGAGAGCCGCCACCGAGGTGGCCGGGAAGAAGGTCTCCCTTTACAAGAACAACTCGGATGGAAAAGGAAACTCCTACGGCGCGCACGAGAACTACCTGCTCTCCCGGGAAACCCCGTTCGGAGATGTGATCCGCTTCGCCACCACTTTTCTGGTGACCCGGCAGATCTTCACCGGCGCCGGGAAAGTCGGGTCGGAGAACGACCGACCCGCGGTCGACTTCCAGTTGACCCAGCGCGCCGACTTCTTCGAGGAAGAGGTTGGACTGGAGACGACCCTGAAGCGCCCGATCATCAACACCCGTGACGAGCCGCATGGCGACCCTTCGAAGTACCGGCGGCTTCATGTCATCATCGGCGACGCCAACCTCTCCGAGTGCCAGAACTTTCTCAAGCTCGGTGCCACGGCGCTGATGCTCTCGGCTTTGGAGGATGGGGCGCTGCCGGACCCCCTCGACCTCCAGGACCCCGTGGAATCCTGCTGGCGGGTCAGCCACGACATCGGTCTGGGCAAGCCGCTGGAGCTCGACGGTGGGGGCACTGCGACAGCCTTGGAGCTCCAGGGCCGCTATCTGGAGTGGCTGACCAAGTATGTGGAGAAGGAGCTCGACGACCCGGTCTGGGAGCAACTGATCCACGAGTGGGAGCGAACGCTCGACCTGCTGGCCACCGATCCCGGCCGTCTGGCGGACACCCTCGACTGGGTCGCCAAACAGACGACTTTTCGAGGGTTACATCGATCGCGACGGCCTCACCTGGGAGGACCCCAAACTGCGCGCCCTCGACCTCCAATACCACGACGTTGACCCCGAAAAAGGCTTGTATCACCGCCTCGTCGGACGCGGAGCCATGCGTCGTTTGTTCGACGACGCCGAGATCGAAGCAGCGGCCGTCTACCCCCCGACCCGCACCCGCGCCTACTTCCGCGGCCGTTGCGTGTCCCGGTTCTCCGACTCGCTGGTGGCTGCCAACTGGGACTCTCTCGTCTTCGACACCGGCGAATCGCATCTCAAGCGGGTTCCTATGATGGAACCACTTCGAGGTGGCGCCGATCTGATCGGGGCCATGATCGACGAAGCCGAAGACGCGGCCGACCTTTTGCGTCGCCTAGGAGGATGAATTAGATGTCCGATAGAGATCGGTCCCGGTCCCGGGACCAAGACAGCGAGAAATCCGAGGACCAGCCGGCCGAACGGGTCGAGAGCGACGCCGACCTGGAGGCGCTCGACGACCTGCTCGATGAGATCGACGAGGTCCTGGAGGAGAACGCCGAGGAGTTCGTCAAGAACTACGTCCAGAAGGGCGGGGAGTGATCGGATCCATTGGCCCGTTGCCGATGGAGGCGCCGAGTCCCGGATCCAGCTTCACGGACCTGCTCGATTCGCTCGGGGCGAAGCCAACACTGAGCGTCCCGCCAGGGGAGAAGGCTCCCGCTCTCCCCTGAAGGCACGACGGTGCTCGCCCTGCGCTGCGAGGGCGGGGTGGTGATGGCTGGTGACAGGCGGGCCACCGAAGGGAATCTCGTCGCCCACCGCCGGATTCGCAAGGTGTTTCAGGCCGACAAGTACTCGGCAGTTGCCATCGCCGGCATAGCTGGAATCGCCATCGAGATGGTGAGGCTGTTTCAGGTCGAGTTGGAGCACTACGAGAAGATCGAGGGGGTTCGGCTCTCGCTCGAGGGGCAGGCCTCGTTTCTGGCCCGTCTGGTCAGGGGACAGCTCCCCATGGCGTTTCAAGGCCTGATCGTCGTTCCGATGTTCGCCGGCTTCGACGAGCGGGAGGGGCGAGGGAGGCTCTACAGCTACGACGCAGTGGGCGGTCGATACGAAGAAATCGACTTCGGCAGCACTGGATCCGGCTCGAGACTGGCCAAGTCATATCTCCGGACCGTGTATCGGGAGGACCTCAGCGCCGAAGAAGCTTCGGATATGGCGGTAAGGGCACTGGTCGCAGCCTCGCAGGAGGACACCGCAACCGGGGGCCCCGATCTGCGACGCGGCATCTATCCGACCGTGCTCCGAATCGGCGCCGATGGCGTCGAAGATCTGCCGGATTCGGTCATCGCCCCGCTCGCCGAGCAAGCCGTGGATCAGATCCTATGACAATCCCCTTCTATGTCCCTCCCGAGCAACAGGTACGGGACAAGGCCGAATTCGCTCGGAAGGGCATAGCCCGGGGTCGCTCCATCATCGCCGTCGACTATGCCGGCGGTGTGCTTCTGCTGGCCGAGAACCCGTCGACTGCCCTGCACAAAATCAGCGAGGTCTACGACCGGATCGCCTTCGCCGGTGTCGGGCGATACAACGAGTTCGAGACCCTGAGAAAAGCCGGGATCCGACAGGCCGATCTGATGGGGTATCTCTATTCGAGGGAGGACGTGACCGCCATGGGCCTGTCGACCGCGTTCGCCCAGACTCTCGGCGTGATCTTCACCCGCGAGCCCAAGCCATTCGAGGTCGAGGTGCTTATCGTCGAGATCAGCGAGGAGGGCGACGAGCACCGGTTGTTCCGCGTCACCTATGACGGGACCCTGTACGACGAGAGGAAGTTCGTCGCCATCGGAGGCAAGGCCGAACAGCTCGTGGAGGCGCTTCAGGAGCTGTGGGAGGACGATCTGACGCTGGAGCGAGCACTCGAGATCGGGACCGAGGCCTTCCGCCGGGCGGAGGGTCGGGATATGGAGGGTTGGGAAGCCGCGGTCCTCGATTACTCCAACGGCCGCAGGGCGTTCCGCCGACTCACTCCGGCCGAGCTCCCGGTCGGCTGAACATTCTCCCGCGCGAGTCCCACACCCCGGATAGCCTGGCTGAGTGGACCGACGCATCTTCGGGCTGGAAAACGAGTATGGAGTCACCTGCACTTTGCGCGGGCAACGCCGACTCAGCCCCGATGAGGTGGCCCGATACCTCTTCCGACGTGTCGTCTCCTGGGGCCGGTCGTCGAACGTGTTCCTGGAGAATGGCGCTCGCCTCTATCTCGACGTCGGCTCGCACCCGGAGTTCGCCACACCCGAATGCGACAACCTCGAAGATGTCGTGGCACATGACAAAGCGGGGGAGAGGATCCTCGAGGGCCTGGTCCGCGGCGCCGAGGAGCGACTCGAGGAGGAAGGGATCCGGGGTGAGATCTATGTCTTCAAGAACAACACGGATAGCGCCGGCAACTCTTACGGCTGCCACGAGAACTACCTGGTCAGCCGGCATAAGGACTTTCACCGCACCGTCGATGTCCTCATACCGTTCCTGGTCACCCGACAGATCTTCCTGGGCGCCGGGAAGCTGACGCAAACCCCTCGGGGCACCGCCTACTCGATCGCCCAGCGGGCCGATCACATCTGGGAGGGGGTCTCGTCTGCTACGACACGCTCTCGCCCGATCATCAACACGAGGGACGAGCCACACGCCGATGCCGAGCGCTATCGCCGCCTCCACGTCATAGCCGGTGACTCCAACATGTCCGAGTACGCCACCTTCGTCAAGGTCGGGACCATGGTCGCCCTCCTCCAGATGATCGAGCGTGATGTGGTGTTCCGTGATCTCTCCTTGGAGAATCCCATCCGCGCCATCAGGGAGGTGTCCCACGACGTCACCTGCAGACGCAAGATAAAGCTGGCCAACGGCCGGGAGCTGTCTGCCCTTGACATCCAGTGGGAGTACCTCGACCGTGCCATGAGATTTGCCCGCAGTCCCGGGTTCCCGATGGAAGTCCAGGGGGCGATCGATCGCTGGGAGCACCTGCTCACCGGGCTGGAGAAGGATCCGATGACCCTCGACCGGGAGGTCGACTGGGTGATCAAGCACCGCCTCCTCGAGCGATACGCCGACCGACGGGGCATACCGATGTCTGATCCCCGGATGTCGATGATGGACCTCAGCTACCACGACGTGGACCGCAAGCGGGGGCTGTACTACCTCCTCGAGACCAAGGGTCTCGTCGACCGCGTGGTCACGGACGAGAAGGTTGCCCTGGCGGTGCGCCAACCTCCGCAGACGACCAGGGCACGGCTCCGTGGTGCCTTCATCAAGGCCGCAAAGGCTCGAAAGCGGGACTTCACCGTCGATTGGGTCCATCTCAAGCTCAACGACCAGGCCCAGCGCACGGTGATGTGCAAGGACCCGTTCAAGGCACACGACGAACGGGTCGAGAAGCTGATCGAGAGTCTCTGACTCCTTCAGCCGCAAAGACTCTCGTTCCACGCTCCACGTCTTAGGTTCTACCCATGCAGAACGTCGTAGAGAGGGTGATCAACCTCCTCATCTATCTCCTCGACTCGCCCAATCCGGTGACGGCTGAACAAGTTCGCCAAACGGTGGCCGGGTACGGGGAACAGAGCGATGACGCGTTCCACCGCATGTTCGAGCGCGACAAGGATCTACTCAAGCGGATGGGCGTGCCCCTGGAACTGAAGGCGACGGACAAGTGGGAGATCGATTTCGGATACACCGTCGACCCTGACAAGTACGCGATACCCGATCCCCGGCTCACCGAGCAAGAGCGCGTCGCTCTCTCGGTCGCGGCGCGAATGGTCCGTCTCGGGGGCGCCAACGCAGGTCTGGCCGGACTGCTCAAGCTCGGCGGAGTCGAGGTCGGCGCCGGCATCGAGCCGTTGGCCGCCGATCTCGGCGCGGAGGCCGCCGTTCTCGGGGATCTGTATCTCGCTGTCAGCGAGCGGCGAAGGCTGGAGTTCGACTACGGAGGATCCAAAAGGCTGCTCGATCCGTACGGCATCGCCCACAGACGGGGGCACTGGTACCTGATTGGCCACACGGTCGATGGTGAGCGCGTTTACAGAGTCGACCGCATCTCAGGCCTGGAGGTCGGGAACGAGGCGGGTGCCTTCGAGCGGCCGAAGCGCTTTCAGGTGAAGCGAGCGATGAGCATGCATCCGTGGGAGGCTGGGACCGACGAAGCGGTGGAGGCGACTGTGAGGTTCGACCCCGACGTTGCCTGGTGGGCGGCCCGGCACCTGGGTGTCGAAGGCCCCGGTGATGGCCCGCTCCAGGTCGAGCTGCAGGTCGCCAATCGTGATGCCTTCGTCGGCTGGGTGCTCGGCTTCGGGCCCGACGCCGAGGTCCTTGGCCCGGACGAGTTGCGACAGCAGGTGTTGGCACGGATCGAGGCAGCAGTCCGGGCGGCCCAATGACCAGTGATCGCACCGCCAGTCGCCTGTCCCGGATCCTCGCCTTGATCCCCTACGTGCTGGCCAAGGACGGGGCGAAGGTGAGCGACATCGTCGAGCGGTTCGGCTACACCGAGGCCGAGCTGACCCGCGACCTCAACACCGTGTTCTTCTGTGGCCTCCCCGGCTACACCCCGGGCGACCTGATGGAGGCGTACATCGACGGTGACGAGGTCGTTATCGACGCCGCCGACTACTTCGCACGGGCGCCGCGGCTCACGTCGATGGAGGCCCTGGGCCTGATCGCGGCCGGGATGGCGATACTCGGCTCGGGTCAAGGCTCGCCGGAGCTGGAGAAGGCGGTCGACAAGTTGACCAAATCTGTGCTTCCAGACGGCGGTGCCGCAATTGACGTCGACGTGTCAGGGGATTCGAAGAATCTGGCCGCCCTGAAGTCGGCTGCTACCGAAAGACGGGTGGTCCGGATCACCTATCGATCTCTCACACACGAGGAGGAGACGGTGCGTGACATCGAGCCATGGGCTGTGGTCACGACACTCGGCAATTGGTACGTCCAGGGTCACTGCCGGATGGTCGATGCGGAGCGCGTCTTCCGGGTCGATCGCATCCGCCAGATGGAGGTGCTGGAGGAGGTATTCGAACGCCCCACCGACCTGACCGAGCCCGGGATCGGGTATACGCCCTCCGATGACGACATCGCAGCCAGGATCACGCTCTCGCCTGGTGCGAGGTGGGTGCTCGACTACTACCCGGTGGACGTGCTGAAGGAGACAAAGACCGGGACCGAGATCCGGTTCACGTCACCGGATGCGGAGATCCCGGCTCGTCTGTTGCTCCGGCTCGGGCCGGAGGCACGTCTGATCGAGGGTGAGGAAGTCCGGGCCCGACTCGTGGCCATCGCCGAAACCCTGCGCAACCGATACCGATAGGGGTCGTACGACCTAGGGCGGCGCGCTACAGATTCGCGACCCGTTCTGCCGATCACCCCTCTTGATATGGGAGACCGGAGACCAGGGATGACGACCATCAAGACAACCTGCGCCCGATGCGGGGACATCCATCTCACACCGGACGACGTGGCGCTGGAGCTGCGTCCGGGTGGCCGGGAAGGTGACTACCGCTTCAATTGCCCGACCTGCACCGAGCCCCAACGCAGGCCGGCCAACTCGAGGGTGGTCAGTGTCCTGTTGGCAACGGGGGTGGCCTTCGAGGTCGTCAACCCTGATCCGATCACCGAAAGAGAGATCGATGCGTTTGTCGCCGCCCTAGAGGCAGAATCGGATCCGTTCCGCCTTCTGGCCGGCTGACACAACGCTCATCTCTTCGATGAGCACCACGGGCAGGGTGCTCTCGACACACAAAGGGTGGCGATCCTCCGGATCGCCACCCTTTCTCGTGGGGGAGCCTCCAAGGAAGAGGTAGCAAGTACCCTCATTCGAATGCTCGAGGGTGGCGAGATCATCATCATTCTCCTACTCGCACTGATCGTGCTGGGTCCGACGAGGCTGCCCGAGCTCGCTCGGAAGCTGGGGGAGTGGACGGCGGAGCTGAGATCGGCCGCCCGTGACCTGCGACGCGGCCTAGAGGCCGAGGTAGCCGACATCAAGCAGGTCGGAGACGACCTGAAAGCGCCGCTGGACGAGCTGAAGAAGTCCTCGGAGGATGTCCGCAAGGGGATCGAGGAGGCAGGGGTGAGCCGTCTGGATTGGGAGGGACCCAAGCCCATCTCTGGGCCGACCCCTGCGGATGCGATGGCCGATCTGGAGGAGATCGAGAAGAGGGCCGGCGAAGAGGGTCCCGGGTGATCGAGGATAAACCTCAGTCCATCCTCGCCCATCTAGAAGAGCTCCGCTGGCGAGTAGTCAAGATCTTCATCGCAGTGCTCGTCGGTGGTGCCATTGCCCTGATCTTCGCCGACCAGCTGCGGGTCATCCTCGAAGCCCCGTTCCATGCCGCCGCGCCCACCAACGAGTTGCAGACACTCGCCGCCACCGAGCAGTGGGGTGTGTTAATGCGGATCGGGCTGTTCGGAGGCGTGATCCTGGCCAGCCCGATCATCCTCTATCAGATCTGGGCCTTCATCCAGCCGGCCCTCACCTCCACGGAGCGAAACTGGGCGCTCCCCATCGTGGGTGCCCTCGTGGTGCTCTTCGTCGGGGGCGTGGTCTTCGGCTATCTGACCCTTCCCCGTGGGCTCGAGTTCCTCCTTCAGATCTTCCCCGACGTAGAGACCAACCTTCGGCTCGGCGACTACTACTCGTTCACGCTTCGCTTCCTGCTCGCGTTCGGCCTGGCCTTCCTCTTCCCTGTCTTCCTGTTTGCGGCAGCCGCAGCGGGGATCATCAGCTCCAAGCAGCTCGCCCGTGGGCGACGATGGGCAATCCTGATCATCGTCATCGGCGCGGCGCTGATCACGCCGAGTGGAGACGCCTTCAGCCTGCTGGTCCTGTCGGTTCCCCTGTACCTGATGTATGAGGCCACGTACTGGCTGGTTCGTCTGGTCCTCAGGAAATGATCCCGATCCTCACCTCGAGGGAGAGATGAGCGGCCTCCTCGACGCGTTCTGGGCACAGCTCCCGTTCCGGCCGGACGATTTTCAAGTAGAGGCCGCCGACGCGGTATCGGATGGCCAGTCCGTGGTGGTCACCGCACCGACAGGCGCTGGGAAGACACTCGTGGCCGAGGCGGCAATCCACCTCGCGCTCGCCCGGGGTGAACGTGCGTTCTATACGACGCCGATCAAGGCATTGTCCAACCAGAAATACTCAGATTTCGTTGCCGGTTACGGACCGGAGCGGGTTGGCCTCCTGACCGGGGACAACGTGATCAACGGAGACGCCGAGATCGTCGTCATGACCACTGAAGTCCTTCGGAACATGATCTATGCAGACGGGACCCGCCTCGAGGAGGTCGGTCTCGTGATCCTCGACGAAGTGCACTATCTCCAGGACCGCACCCGTGGCGCTGTTTGGGAGGAGGTCATCATCCACGCCCCGCAGCGTGTGCAATTGGTCTGCCTCTCGGCCACGGTGTCCAACAACCAGGAATTCGCGGCCTGGGTAGGGGAGCGACGCGGGCCTACCCGGCTCATCGCCACCGACCACCGCCCGGTGCCCCTCGAGTCGATGTACATGGTCAGGGATCGAATGGGGGCACAGACCCTCCACCTCCTCCCCACCTTCATCGAGCGTGAAGGGAGAAGAAGGCCCAATCCCCGAATCGAACACATGCTCGGTCTCGAGCGGGGACGGCGGCGGCGATTCAAGAGCCCGAACCGGATCGAAGCCGTGGAACGGCTCGCCGAGGAGGGCATGCTCCCCGCCATTTTCTTCATCTTCAGCCGCGCCGGCTGTGACGCCGCAGCCCATCGTCTCGTCGATGCCGGGGTCCGACTGACCGACGCCGCCCAACGGGCTTCGATACGCGAGATCGCCGAGACGCGGACCGCTCATCTCGGCGACCAGGACCTCATGGTCCTCGGATACGACCGCTGGATCTCCGGGCTCGAGGCAGGGGTCGCCCCCCACCACGCCGGGCTCGTCCCCGCATTCAAGGAGACGGTGGAAGAGTTGTTCGAGGCGGGATTCTTGAAGGTGGTCTTCGCCACAGAGACGCTGGCCCTGGGCATCAACATGCCGGCCCGCACAGTGGTGCTCGAGACGTTGTCCAAGTTCAACGGCGAGACCCACGAGTTGATGCGACCCGGCGACTACACACAGTTGACGGGGAGGGCAGGGCGCAGGGGAATCGATGTCGAGGGATACGGCGTGGTCCTGCACTCGCCGTTCGTCAGGTTCGACTCGGTCACCGAAGTCGCCTCGATCGGCTCGCACCCCCTTCGCTCGAGCTTTCGTCCTACTTACAACATGACTGCGAATCTCGTAGCCAATTACACCAAGGATGAAGCAGAAGAGCTTCTGGAGGCTTCCTTCGCTGCGTTCCAACGCGAAGGCGACAAGCATGCCGCCGAGACGACCATCGAGGCGTTGGAGCACTCACTCGAGAAGGAGGTGGCAGCGGCTCATTGCGAACGGGGAGATGTCGCGGAGTACCTGGCCATCGTCGAGTCGGCGCAGCCCGAGGGCCACAACGACCGGATCTCGTCGATATTGGGTGCCGGCCAGGTCGTCGACGTACCCGGCGGCGCCCGCGACGGCCGTTACGTGATCCTGAAGCGACTCGCCCGCAAGGACGGCGGTGCCCGGTACCTCGTACTCTCGACCTCGGGCCGAGTATCGACCATCGGCTATCGCGACGTCGTGGACGGGTCCACGATCGTCGCCGAGCTGGAGATCCCTCTCCCGGTGCGACCAAAGGACCGGCGGTACATCCAGGATCTGCTCCGCACCCTGCGTCGGGTGCCACCTCGCGAGTCGAGCAAGGAGATCCGAAAGCACCCCATCATCGACCACCCTGTCGCCGGGTGCCCGGATGCTGCCCGCCACCTCGCCGCTGCGCGTCGTGCAGTCCGGGTCCGGCGCAGGTTGGAGCAGTATCGATCAGCCCGCAGGAGCTCGGGCCACGGCCTCGTCGAGGAATTCGAGGGGATCCGCAGGCTGCTAGAGGACCTGGATTACGTGCAGGGGTGGCGCTTGACCGAGCGGGGCCAACGACTCAGAGGTATCTACAACGAGTCCGACCTGCTCCTGGCCGAGGCCCTGGAGCAGGGTCTGTTCCATGGCTTGGAGCCTGCGGAGATCGCCGCTCTCACATCCGTGTTCGTATATGAACCGAGAACCGACACCGCGTCCCTGGCCGAATGGCCGACTGCGGCACTCGCCGAGCGTTGGGACGAATTGGAGCTCCTATGGAAGGACCTGGTCGATCGGGAGCGGGCGCTCCGGCTCAGTCCGACCCGGCGGCCCGATCCCGGTTTCGGAATCCCGGCTCATGAGTGGGCGACGGGCGCCGACTTCGACGACCTGAGCAGCAAGGGGATGGCGCCCGGTGACTTCGTTCGTGTCTCGCGTCAACTCGTGGACCTGGTGCGCCAGCTACGCGACAGCGCACCGGGTCTTCGGGACGATGCCAGGGCTGCGCTGAGGGCCATCGATCGAGGGGTGGTCGCCGCCCAGGGAGTGGGCTAGTTGCCCCAGTGGCAGGTCTATGTGAATCGGGCTGCGGGGCGCAAAGCGGTGGAGCCCGCGGTGATCCGTCATTTGCTCCGTGGGCTCGGCCTCGACTTCGATTTGCACGTCCCCGACTCGCCCGAAGAGACAACGGCTTCGATTCAGGAGGCAGCACGGTCCGGCGCCACCCATTTCGCTCTGGCGGGAGGGGACGGCACGGTCAATCTGGCCGTCAACGCTTTGATGCCTCTCGGGCTCGGAGCCCCGCCTGTGATCGGGGTCTTGCCCGTCGGCACAGGATGCGACCTGCTGCGCACCTTCGGATTGCCCCAGGATTTGGCCTGGAGCAGCGCGTCATCTGACCAGCGACGACGTCTACGACATCGATGTGGGGACTCTGGAGGGAAGCTGGGGGCTTCGCTATTTCGTGAACGTGGCCCAAGCGGGAGTCGGTGCTGCCGCCGCGCAGACCGCGATGGCGTTCGGCCGTCGTCTCGGGGCGGCCCGGTATCCGCTCGCCTTCGTGGCCCGCCTTCCCGGATTCCCGAGGGCGAGGGTCAAGCTCACCACCGAGCGACGTACGATCGAATCGGAGGCCCTGGCGGTGATCCTCGCCAATGCACAGTTTTTCGCCGGTGGCTGGAACGTTGCACCCAAGGCGATGCTCGTCGATGGGGCCCTCGACATCCAGATCATCAATTGCCGCAAAACGGGTGCTCCTGCCTTGGTGCCCAAGGTGATCAAGGGCACCCATCTCACCGATCCTGCGGTGCGGAGGCTCTCGGCAAGCGAGTTCAGCATCGAGACTGACCCGCCGTGGCCCGTCGAATGTGATGGGGATCTCGTCGGGAATACACCGGTGAAGGGTCGTGTTATCCCGGCCGCGGTCCGTCTCAAGATCTGACGTAAGTCGACTTATACTCCCGCACCGCCGAGGGTCCGAAAGCCGAGTGGATGATGGCTAAAGAAGAAGTGGAACAGCTCACCGAAGACCTAGACGAACTCGAGGACGCGCCCGAAGAAGAACTGGACGAGGACGCCATCCCCGAGCTCGACGAGGACCTCGAGGACGAAGTCGATCTCGAGCCCGAGTTCGAAGACGAGACTTTCGACGAGGAGGAGTCGGAGGAAGCCGAATACGACTCCGAAGAGGAAGAAGCCGAAGAAGAGCAGGACGAGGAGACGACCGAGGCCCTCGAGGAGCTCGAGAGCGAGGAGCTTCAGCTGCTCGATGAAGAGGCCGGCGAGGCCCTTCTGGTCGACGAGGCCGAAGAGCTTCGCGCCATCCGACGCGAGGAACTGACCATGAACGTCGATGCCCAGGTCCAGAGGTCGGACGAGTTCGTGTGCCAGTCTTGCTTCATGGTGAAGAGGACGAGCCAGCTGGCAAATCGCAAGAAGATGTTGTGCGTGGACTGTGCCTCCTGACCGGGTAACGGTCGTCATCCCCACGTACAACGAGCGCGAGAACCTCCCCGACATCTCGAAGGCAGTCACCGCGCACGGCTATGACCTGCTCGTTGTGGACGACTCATCCCCTGATGGGACGGGTGACCTCGCCGATCGCCTCGCGACCGAGGATCCCCGGCATCTCAGTGCTCCATCGCTCGAGCAAAGAGGGGCTGGGGCCGGCCTACGCAGCAGGCTTCGACCGAGCGCTGGAAGATGGCGCCGACATCGTCATCGAGATGGACGCCGACTTCTCCCACGAGCCCGCCGACCTGCCTCGTCTGGTGGCCGCCATCGGGGATGGCGCGGACCTCGCCATTGGATCCCGATACGTGGCGGGAGGCAGCACTCCGGATTGGCCGTTGACGCGACGTGTCATCTCGAAGGGGGGCAATCTCTACGCCCGGATGATGCTCGGAATTCCGACCCGTGACGCGACGGCCGGGTTTCGTGCCTTTCGGGCAGGGGCGCTGCGGAGCCTCCCGTACCGTGAGGCGCAGTCCTCCGGCTACGCCTTCCAGGTCGAGATGGCGATGCAGGCTCACGAGCGTGGCATGAAGGTCGTGGAAGTCCCGATCAGCTTTCGAGACCGGACCAGAGGCACATCGAAGATGGGAACCGGGATTGTCGTCGAGGCCATGAGGTTGGTGACTGTGTGGGGGTGGAAGCGAGCCGTACGCGGGGTGCGTTCGTGGGGGCAGTGAATGTAACTGTCAGGCAGGCACGCCTTGATGACGTCCCCGCACTGGTCGCGCTATACCGTGGGTCTCGAAGAGGAGATGACCGCCCTTCATCCGATGTGGCCCCTGGCCGATGGCCTACCCGAGCCCGTAGAGGACTCGTTTCGACGTCTCCTCGAGGATCCCGATGGCTTCGTGGTGATCGGAGAGCTGGATGGGTATCCCTTCGGGTTCGCCATGGCCCGGGTCGAGGAGATCCTGCCCCAGGCCGACGGGGAGCAAGTCGGCTCGATTCGCCTCATCTATGTCGAGCCGGGGGCGAGAGAAGTGGCCGTAGGCGAGGAGATGCGTGAGTTCGTGATGGATCTCCTGCGTGGACGCGGGATCTCGAAATTCGACGCACACGTGCTTCCCGGCCATCGCCTCGCCAAGAACTTCTTCGAAGCAGGCGGCTTCGCGGCCCGCTCCATCGTCATGCATCACGATGACGAACGATGAATTTCCAGTTGTCGGGGTCGGTGTTGCCCTGGTCGAAGACGATCGGCTACTGCTGGTTCAGCGAGGTCACGAGCCTTCGAAAGGCCTCTGGGCCGTGCCCGGCGGAAAGGTGAACCACGGCGAGACACTCAGGGAGGCGGCGATTCGCGAGGTCGCCGAAGAGACGGGTCTCACTGTGGAGATCGGTGACGTGATCTGGGTGGGCGAGCACATCTCCGAACATGGTCACATCGTCCTCATCGACTTCCTCGGGTCGGTGGTTGGCGGTGAGCTGACCGCGGGCGACGACGCCGACCGGGCGGAGTGGGTACCTCTCGGTGTGGCCGGCGACTACCAGCTGACTTCGACCATGCACGACCTGATCGAGGTGCTTGCCTCACGGACCCGGTCATAAGCTGACTTCGATGAGCCCCGTCTCGCTCCTCCAGGAGCTGATCCGAAACCAATGCGTGAACGACGGCTCACCCCACAGCGGTCAGGAGGCGCGCTCGGTGAGCACGCTCGTCGACTTCATGGGAGCCGAGGGTGAGGTTGTCGAGCCTGTCCCCGGCCGGCAGTCTTTGGTGTACCGGGTTCCGGGATTCGATCCCGAGGCACCATCGCTGGTCCTGGCCCCGCACCTGGACGTCGTCCCCGTCGACCCTGCAGGTTGGTCACGGGACCCGTTCGCCGCCGAGATCGACGACGGTTTCGTCTATGGCCGAGGTGCGGTGGACATGCTCAACGTGACGGCGGCGATGGCGGCCGCCGTCCGGCCCTATCTGACCGGGGACAGGAAGGCACGCGGCGACCTCGTGTTCGCCGCCGTCGCCGATGAGGAGGCCGGTGGCCGACTCGGGGCAATGCATCTAGTCGAAGAGCACTGGAGCCTGGTGGCTGCCGACTATCTGCTGACCGAGATTGCGTATCCGGCTCTCGAGGTGGGAGGGCGTCACACCGTGCCGGTCGCGATCGGGGAGAAAGGCGCCTTTTGGTCGTTTCTCGAAGCACGTGGCACCCCTGGCCACGGCTCGATCCCCTATGCCGCGGACAATGCCGTGGAGAAGATGGTCTCTGCCCTGGCGGGGTTGGTCAGCGCCCCATCCCCGGCCGCCGTCACCCATGAGTGGTTGAGCTTCGTCGAAGAGTTGGGTCTCGACACCGATTCCGTCCGTCGTCTCACCGATATCGATCTGTTGGACGACGAGATCGACCGGATCGCCGCAGATGACCCGACGATGGCCCGCTACATCCACGCCGCCACCCACCTCACGATCTCGCCCAATGTGATCAGCGCAGGGACCAAGACAAATGTCGTCGCCGACAGGGCGCATGCCGAGGTCGACATCCGCGGGCTCCCGGGCATGGACCGAGACTTCGTCGATGCCCATCTCCGTAAGGCGATGGGGACCGCGTCCGATCACATCGAGATCGTTCCCGTCATGGACAGCGAGCCGACCGTCTCGCCGGTCGGTAGCACGCTGTGGGATGCCATCGGAGATGCCGTCGAGGAGCTGGACGGTCACCGCAATCTGGCGCCCACGATGATGACGGCCGCTACCGATGCGCGCTTCTGGCGGCCGAAGGGAACCGTGTGCTATGGAGTCGGCCTCTTCGACGATCGCATGGGGTTCTCTGAGATGCTCTCGCTCTTCCACGGCCATGATGAGAGGGTGTCGGCGGCGTCTGTCGAGCGGACGACCCTGCTCTACGAGCGGGTTCTGGAGCGGTTCTTCACTGCGCCGTGACAGTCATCTGCGACATCGATGGTGTCGTCTACCGCGGGGACCAGCTTCTCCCCGGCTCGGACCTCGCCTTGCAACGCCTGGTCACCGCTGGGGTGGATCTCTTTTTCGCCACGAACAACAGCACCAAGACCCCGGTCACGGTGAGCGAGCACATTTCTGCCATGACCGGTGTGGACATCGCCCCGGAATCGATCGTCACCTCCTCGGAGGCGGCGGTGGGGATGCTCGACGAGCACGATCATCCCGTGATTGTGCTGGGCTCCGACGGGATCACCACGGCTTTGGCCGAAGCGGGGATCGAGGTGACCGACGTCCCCATCGAGGCGAAAGCGCTGCTGGTTGGCCTCGACTGGGATTTGAGCTACGAGCGATTGACCCGTGCGGCCGACTCGGTTCGCGCCGGGGCTCGCTTCATAGCCACCAACACCGACCCCACCTACCCGGTCTCCGGTGGCCTCCTTCCCGGTGGGGGAGCGATGGTGGCTGCGGTGCAGGCCGCCACTGGAGTCGTGCCCGAGATCGCGGGAAAGCCACACCGGCCGATGAGGTCCCTGCTGCGGGCGAGAGGTATCGGAGCAGCATGGGTAATCGGCGACCGTGTCGATACCGACGTCGCCCTGGCCCGGGCCGAGCCGGATTGGACCTCCATCCTGGTCCTCACCGGAGTTACCACACCCGAGGAAGCCCTCGGCGCCGACCACGTGGTTCCAGACCTGGCGGCTGCGGTCGATCTCGTGCTGACTGCGGGGTTATGGCCTTCCTGAGCCGGATTGGGCGATAATCCGGGGATGGACATCACGCAGGAGCAGATCGAGAAGCTGGAAGCCGCTCTGGCCCGTCTCGAGGAGCTCGACCCCGCCGACGTGCCGGAACCAGCCGCGGAATTGGCCAGTCTCCTCGGCTCACTCCTCGAGGAATCGGAGCCATCCTGAACAGAAGGCGACTCGACGCCGAGATAGTCAGGCGCGACCTCGCCGGCAGTCGAACCGAGGCACAACGGCTGATCTCGGAGTCGAAAGTGCTGGTCAGGGGCATGCCAACCCCCAAGCCGGCTTCGCTCGTCTCTGCCGACACGCCGATTGCGTTGGTCGCCGAAGAAAGACGGTGGGTGTCCCGCGGGGCAATCAAGTTGCTGGCAGCCCTCGAGGCTTTCCCGGTAGACCCCACCGGCAAGGTGGTGCTGGACGTTGGGGCTTCGACCGGTGGGTTCTCCGAAGTTGTCCTGGATCGAGGAGCGCGATCGGTGACGGCTCTCGACGTCGGGCGGGGCCAGCTCCACGAGCACCTCCGGGACGATCCCCGAGTCGTCTCGATGGAGCGAACGAATTTCCGCCTGGTAGCTCCTGACCGCCTGTCCGGCCCATACCCGGTCATCGTTGGCGACCTGTCCTTCATCTCGTTGTGCGCCGTTGCCGGGAAGTTCTACGAAGTCGCAGCCGACCAAGCCGATCTGATTCTCCTGGTGAAGCCGCAGTTCGAGGCAGGCAAGGGGAGCGTGGGGCGAGGGGGGGTGGTGCGCGACCAGGAAGTGCGAGAACAGGCGGTGCGCAAGGTGATCGAATGCCTCGGGGAGGCCGGGTTCGGAGCGCGTGGCATCATCCGGTCACCGATCGAAGGAAGAGACGGCAACATCGAGTACCTACTCTGGCTCCGCAAAGGCGATGAGGGAGTCGCTCTGGAGGTGCCTCAATGAATTTCGCCCTCGAGGTACGACAAAGGTCGGAGGTGGTCGGCGCCTTTGCCGAGAAGCTGAGGGAAGCCATAGCGTCGGCCGGGGGCAAGGTGGTCGAAGACGAGGGGGAGAGGCCAGACCTCGTCCTCGCCGTGGGAGGCGACGGGACGGTTCTGGCCGCAGCCCAGCGCGCCCTGACCAACGACGTTCCCATTCTCGGTTTCAACCTCGGCACAATGGGATTTCTCGCCGAAGCCGAGCCCACCGACCTCGACCAAGTGATCACCCGTCTTCTCGCCGGTGACTACGAGGTGTCAGAACGGATGACGGTCAAGGCGACGATCGATGATGCCTCGGTAACGGGTGTCAATGACGTGGTCGTCGAGAAAGTGGACAGCCAGCGCCTCATTCATCTCGATGTCTCGGTGGATGACGAGCGTTTTCTCACCTATCGCGCCGACGGCCTGATCGTGGCGACACCGACCGGATCGACCGCCTATTCGTTCTCCGCCCGAGGCCCTCTTGTCGACCCGGTGCTCAACGCACTGATCCTCACCCCGGTTGCGGCCCATTCTCTCTTCGATCGCACTCTGGTTCTTCCCCCGGCCAGCCGGTTGTCGATCATGGTGGGCAGAGACCGCCCGGTCAAAGTGACCGTGGACAAGATCGACATGGGCCATCTGGGGGCGGGGCGCACGGTCGAGATCGAGCAAGGTGAGCGGCCGATGCGATTCGTGCGATTCCGTCCGCGCCCCTTCCCCAGGCTCATCACGGACAAGTTCGGTCTCGACCGATGATCCACCACTTGCGGGTGGCCAACCTCGGAGTTCTCGAGGACGCGTCAATCGACCCCGGACCGGGCTTCACAGTCATCACAGGCGAAACCGGGGCAGGGAAGACCATGCTTCTCGGTGCCCTCCGGCTCCTGACAGGCGAGAAGGCAAAGACCAGTGCGGTTGGCCCGTTCGGCGAGGAGGCATTGGCCGAGGGTCTCTTCAGCGGGGAGGGCGGTGACGTCGGTGTGACCCGCGTCGTGCCCCGGAAAGCCAAGAGTCGTGCCTATCTCGATGGCGCGCTGGCCGCGTCTGGCACACTCGAGGAGAGGATTGGCGGCCTGGTCGAGATCGTCGGACAGCACGACCGGCTCCTTTTGCAGAAGAGCCAGACAGTCCTCGCACTTGTCGACTCGATGCTGACCGGACCCGGGCTGCAGGCAAGGAGCCGCTACGCGGATGCCTGGTCCCGCTATCAGGCCGCCGTCCAAGATCAACTTCGTCTCGGAGGAGATCGGACAGGACTGGAGCGAGATCTGGATCTACTCCGATACCAGGCCAACGAGATCGACGGCGCGGGGCTGATCGCAGGTGATGACCTGCGATTCGAGTCGATGGCGGCGAGGCTCAAGAACGCCGAGGCGGTGCGGGAGAACCTGACCGCCGCGACCGACGAGCTGGAGCGGCTAGCCGAGAGCTCGGGTGAGGTAGTGGCGAGGCTTCGAAAACTGGCGATGATCGACCCGGGGATGGCAGATCCGGTCAAGTCGGCGGAGAGCCTCGACGTGATCGCCCACGACCTGCTTCGGGATTTGCGCGGGCTCTCCGACACCGCATTCGAGGACCCGGCCGCCCTGGAAACCGTGGAGCAGCGACTCACCGAGCTCGGCGAGCTCAAGCGGAAGTACGGCAGGACCCTGGACGACGTTCTCGAATTCGGGGCCGATGCATCACGCCGAGCCTTCGAGCTGGAGCAGCTGATCGACAAAGCAGGGAAGATCGACGACTTACTCCAAAGTACGGAAGCGGAGTTGGCGCGGATCGGCACCGATCTGAGTGACAGGCGGCGTGAGATTGCACGGACGATCGAGGAGGAGACGCGGCTTCACCTCGGCGCACTCGGTCTCGCAGCGGCCTAGGTGAGCATCACGCTGGAGTCTGCGAAGCCAAGCTCGACCGGTGCCGACAAGCTGGAGATCTTGTTCGCCTCGGACGACCGACTCGACTCGGGACGCATCCAAGAAATCGCCTCCGGGGGAGAGCTGTCGAGGTTGATGCTCGCCCTTCGACTCGCCACCCGCGCCGAAGGCGCTGGAACCATGGTGTTCGACGAGATCGATGCCGGTGTCGGAGGAGCGACCGCCCTCGCCCTCGGTCGTAAACTCGCCGAGCTGGCCCAGACCTGCCAGGTGCTCTGCGTCACCCATCTCCCCCAGGTCGCGGCGTACGCCGAAGACCACTTCGTCATCGAGCGTGACGGGACCAGGGCCGCAGTCCGCCAGGTCGACGGGGAGGATCGATTGACCGAGCTGTCCCGCATGCTGGCCGGCCTCCCGGAGAGTGAACGCGGCCGCGAGGCGGCTGCCGAGCTGTTGGAGGACGCTCGCTCTCGATGATGCTGGCCTGGGGACTGATCGGTGCTACATTGGCATCCCGTCATGGACGGGCCACTTTTCACCTCAGAAACCACCACCCAGCACCCCTCTGAGGAGACCGACGGCCCACCGACTCCCACCAAGTTCGTGTTTGTCACGGGTGGTGTCGTCTCCAGTTTGGGCAAGGGAATCGCCGCATCTTCACTTGGACGTTTGCTCAAGTCCCGCGGCCTCCGGGTCGTGAATCAGAAGCTCGACCCCTACATCAACGTCGACCCGGGCACCATGAACCCGTTCCAGCACGGAGAGGTGTTCGTGACTGACGACGGCGGTGAGACCGATCTCGATCTCGGTCATTACGAGAGATTCACCGGTGAGAACCTGAGGCGGTCTTCGAACGTCACCTCTGGCTCGATCTATCTGTCGGTGATCCAGAAGGAGCGCAGGGGCGACTATCTCGGGGACACGGTGCAGGTGATTCCCCACATAACCAATGAGATCAAGGACCGGATTCGCCGGGTCGGCGAGCAGGACGTCGATGTCGTGATCACCGAGGTCGGAGGGACCGTCGGTGACATCGAGAGCCTCCCGTTCCTGGAGGCAATCCGGCAATTCGGGAATGACGTGGGGCGCGAGAACGTCATGTTCGTCCACGTCACGCTGGTCCCCTTCATCGCCACCTCCGAGGAGCTGAAGACCAAGCCGACTCAGCATTCGGTCGCCGAGTTGCGGAGCAAGGGAATCACTCCGGATGTGATCATCGTGCGGTCTGACCGGGAGATCGACGAGGGCGTGAGGAAGAAGATCAGCCTCTTCTGCGACGTGCAGCCCCGGGCCGTGATCGCGGCTCCGGATGCGCGTGACATCTACGAGGTGCCGCTGATCCTCCACGACGGCGGGCTCGATGCCGTTGTTTGCGATCGGCTCGGCCTCGTGACCGGCCCGCCCAACCTCGATACCTGGCGATCGATGGTGGACAAGGCGCTCTCCGCCACGGAAACGGTCCGGATCGGAATAGTCGGCAAGTACGTCGGCCTGCCCGACGCATACCTCTCCGTCGCCGAGGCCCTGCGTCATGCCGCTGCCGGACAAGGTGTCGGGCTGGACCTGGTTTGGGTCCCGAGCGACGAGCTGACGGGCCTGTTGGCGGATTCCTACCTGGAGGACCTGGACGGCATCGTCATCCCCGGCGGCTTCGGGTACCGGGGCGTCGAAGGCAAGGTGCAGGCGATCCGGTACGCACGGGAGAATCGGGTGCCCCTGCTCGGTCTCTGTCTCGGATTGCAGTGCTCGGTGATCGAGTTCGGGCGCAATGTGCTCGGTCTGACGGATGCCAACAGCACCGAGTTCGACCCCTCAACCCCACATCCAGTGATCGACCTGATGGCGAGCCAGGAGGACGTCGAGGAGAAGGGCGGGACAATGCGTCTCGGTCTCTATGCGGCAAAGCTGTCCGAAGGCTCGAAGACCAGGGAGATGTATGGCCAGGAGCTCGTTTACGAGAGACACCGGCACCGGTGGGAGGTCAACAATCGCTACAGGAAAGACCTTGAGAAGGCGGGGATGAGACTGTCCGGTCTGTCGCCCGACGACAACCTCGTCGAATACGTCGAGCTCGTCGACCACCCGTTCTTCGTGGGCACTCAGGCCCACCCCGAGTTCCGTTCCCGTCCCGACACCCCTCACCCTCTCTTCGTAGGGCTGGTGCGGGCCGCCGCGGCATGGGGAGATCAGGTGGTAGAGCTGCCGGAGTCGGTGGATCTGACCGTCGAGTGAGGCATCCCCGGCCTTGCGCCGATAGCCTGCCGACAATGGTGCCAAGCGTCAGGGAGGTCGTTTCTTGATCGTCGGTGTCCCCAAGGAAATCAAGACCGAAGAGCACCGTGTGGCCATCACCCCGGTGGGCACGCGCGAGCTCACCGAGCGTGGCCACACCGTCCTCATCGAGAAGGGTGCGGGCGAGGGATCATCGATCGTCGACGAAGAGTTCGAAGCGCAGGGAGCCACGATCGTGCCCAACGTGGGCGAGGTGTTCGGCGGGGCAGAGATGATCCTCAAAGTCAAGGAGCCTCAGGACTCCGAGATCGAGCTGTTCCGGCCGGGCCAGATCCTGTTCACCTACCTCCATCTCGCGGCCTATCCGCAAATGGCCGCGGCCCTGCTGGAACGCGACGTGATCGCCATCGCGTATGAGACGGTGCAGCTGCCGGATCATTCACTGCCACTCCTCGCTCCAATGTCCGAGATCGCGGGGCGCATGGCAACGCAGGTCGGCGCCTATTTCCTCGGGAAAACAGAAGGGGGGAGGGGAGTACTTCTGGGCGGGGTCACCGGCGTCCGCTCGGGCAAAGTCGTCGTGATCGGGGGAGGGATCGCGGGATCGAACGCCGCAGTCATCGCTGTGGGGATGCAGGCCGATGTGGTCGTGCTCGACACGGATATCAACAAACTTCGTTCCCTGGACTCGATGTATCTCGGCCGGGTCAGAACGCTGCATTCGAACCGGCTGACACTCGAGGAGGAGGTTCTCGACGCCGACGTGGTGATCGGCACGGTCCTGGTCCCCGGCGCGTCTGCTCCCAAGCTGGTAACCGAGGACATGGTCAGAGCGATGAAGCGGGGGGCGGTTCTCGTCGACGTCGCCATCGATCAAGGTGGGTGCTTCGCCACCTCCCGGGAGACGACCCACACCGACCCGGTGTATTTGGTTCACGACGTGGTCCATTACGCGGTTGGCAACATCCCGGGAGCGGTCCCCAACACCTCGACCTACGCGCTCACCAATGCGACGCTGCGCTACGCGGTCAGCCTGGCCAACGACGGCGTGTCCGGTGCAGTGGACAAGCATCCGGAGCTCTCGGGCGGGATCAACGTGGTCGGAGAGTCGGTCTGCCACCCGGCGGTAGCCGAGAGCCTCGGGGTCGCACATGTGCCGCCACGAGAGGCACTCGCCTCGGTTTGAGCCCCGACGCGCTGACACTGCCGGAGGGCGTCGATGAATACCTTCTGGCCCTCGATGTGGAGCGCGGCCTCTCGATCAACACCATCGAGGCTTACAGACGGGACCTCGCCCAGTATCTCGAGTTTCTCGTGGGTGCCGAGCCAGATCAGTCGTCGGTGGAGCACTACGTGGCCCACCTCCGGGAAAAAGAGTTGGCGTCATCCACCGTCGGACGGAAGCTTGCCGCCATACGGGGTCTTCACAGGTTCCTGGTGATCGAAGGACTGCGCCAGACCGATCCCACACTCCTCCTCGAATCACCTCGTCGTCCTGAGCCGTTCCCCAAGGCCCTCACCGTCGACGAAGCCATCCATCTGGTCGAGGCGCCGGACCTCGCCACCATCAAGGGGCGTCGAGACTCCGCCCTGCTCGAGTTCCTCTACGCCACCGGTTGCCGGGTCTCGGAGGCTGTGGGCGTCGACATCGGTCATGTCGATCTCGAGGACAAGGTGGTCATCGTGACCGGAAAAGGCGGCAAGCAGAGGTTGGTGCCGATCGGTGGCAAGGCCGTGACCGCGGTGTCCCGGTGGCTTCCCGACAGGCTGAGCCTCGTCAGGAGGTCACAGCGTGGAGATCCCTTGTTCCTCAATTTGAGGGGCCGGCGCCTCAGTCGTCAGGGCATCTTCGAGGTGGTCCGCGCCAACGCCACAAGGGCCAATATCCCCGGACAGAAGGTCTCACCTCACGTGCTGAGGCACTCGGCGGCGACCCACATGGTGGAGGCGGGGGCGGACCTCCGGACCGTACAAGAGATCTTGGGTCACGCTACCATTTCGACCACCCAGATCTACACGAAGGTCAGTCCTGCTCATCTCGTGGAGATCTATGTCCAGGCCCACCCGAGGAGCAGATGACAACGTTGGACATCGCCGGTGCGGAAAAGGCCCTCCATAAGGAGCGGGCTCATCTCGTCCATCAGTTGGACGAGCTCGGCGCGGCCGAAACAGGGGATCTTCGGGTCGACATCGACTTCGGCGGAAGCTTCGCCGATGCCGCGGCAGTCACAGCTGAACGGACCGAGGTCCTTGGTGTAGTCGAATCCCTGAAAGCGCAGCTGGCCAACGTCGACCAGGCTCTCGGCAAGATCGCAGCCGGCACATATGGGATCTGCGAGGACTGCGGCAAGGCAATACCGGCCGCTCGCCTCGAGGCACGACCCGAGTCGGTGCGTTGTGTCGACTGCAAGAGCAAGGTGGCCGGCCACTAGACGCATGCCGGGCTCGCTGGGCCACCTGACCCGTCGGTTCTTCGACGTCCTCTTCGCGACCCCGTTGGACTCAGGCGAGAGGGCCGCGATCGAGGGCTGGCTGAACAGCGGGCAGGCCTGGGTCTTCTTCTCCCAATCGGATCCCGACCAGCGCCATGGGTTTCATGCCGCGCTCGTCACCATTTCCGGGGGCGCCGAGCCCGAGGTGATTCGAGCCGCCCTGCTCCACGACGTAGGCAAGAGACACGCCCGCCTCGGTGTCCTGGGCAGGAGTCTTGCCTCGATCGCAATCCGGCTCGGGCTGCCGTTGACCAGGCGCTGGCGGCTCTACCGTGACCATGGTGACATCGCGGCCCGGGAGCTCACCGATCTGGGCGGCCAGGGCTTGATCGTCGACTTCGCCCGCAATCACCACGGCGACCGGCCCACAGGCTTCCCGATCCCCACCTGGGATCTGCTCCAACGGGCTGACCAACCGCCAAAGACAGGCGCCGCACCGGAGGTGGAATAACCTGAGGCGGCTGATGACCTTTCATGTGAAGACCACGGTTTACGAGGGGCCGCTGGACCTCCTGCTCCAACTGATAACGAAACACCAAGTCGAGGTGACCGCGGTGGGGCTCACCGAGGTGGTCGGGGAGTATTTGGCATTCATCGACGAGATGAAGGATCTCGATCTGGAGGTGACTTCGGAGTTCTTGTTGATCGCAGCGACGCTCATCCAGCTGAAGGCACAGTCGCTTCTCCCGACCCGGGGCACCTTGGATATCGACGACGAGCTCCTGCTCATCGAGGAGCGCGATCGGCTTCTCTCCCGTTTACTGGTGTGCGTGACTTTCAAGGATGTGGCGGCGGTGCTCCATCGCCGCCTCCAAGTGTCCAACCGGTTCGTCCCAAGAACGAGTGGTGTCGACCAGCCAATCGCACCCCGACCCGTGGATCTCGTCGTGCCCATCGACGTCGACGGTCTTGCCGGGCTCGCGTTCCAGGTGTTCTCCCGCGAGGGAGCAGAACCGGATCTTGACCATCTGGACCTCGATCTTCCCTCGGTCGAGACCGCCATTCAGGAGATCAGGACCCGAGTGACAGATGGGACCATGTCCACTTTCGAGGAGCTGACAGCCCAATGCACCCGGGCGGTCGAAGTGGCTGCTTACTTCCTCGCGTTGCTGGAGCTGGCCCGCTGGGGTCTGGTCGAGGTGTCCCAGGATGACTGGGCGGCTGAGATCGTCGTCCGCGATCGAGGTGGAGGAGCAATCGATCTCAACTCGGAGTGGGCTTCGTGAGAGAAGTCGCCGCAGTGGAAGCGGTCCTCTTCGTTACTGAGGCGCCGGTGCCGATCGGCGAATTGGCTGAAGTGCTGGAGTTGCCCAAGACGAGAGTCGAGGAGCTACTCGACGAGTTGGGCCGTGACCTCGAGGAGAGGGGGAGCGGCCTGATCCTCCGCAATGTCGCCGGGGGGTGGAGGCTTTACAGCCACCCGGACGCGTATCCGTACTTGGAGCGTTTCTCGACTTCGGCGACGGCTCGCAAGCTGTCCCCGGCCGCCCTGGAGACCCTCTCAGTGGTCGCCTATCGGCAACCCATCGCCCGGAGCCAGCTCAACGAGATCAGGGGGGTCGACTCTGACTCAGCGATGAGGACCCTCGAAAGGCTCGGCCTGATCGAGGAGCGAGAGCGTCTCAACATCCCGGGCAACCCGGCGGTCTACGTCACCACCGATCTCTTCCTGGAGAAGATGGGTCTCGAGTCCCTGGCCGGCCTGCCGCCCCTGGCCGATCACATTCCTCCGGCCGACACCGTCGAATCCCTCGAGGAGACCCTGCGCCCCGGGACGACGTGAGCGATGGCGGATCCAATCCGCGTCCAGAAAGCGATCTCCGCAGCGGGGCTGATGTCCAGGCGAGCCGCTGAGGACGCAATCCGCATGGGAAGGGTGGCCATCGACGGCAAGGAGGCGGTTCTCGGTGACCGGGTGGACGTGGCCAGACAACAGGTGACGTTCGACGGCGCTCCGCTTCCGATCAACCCCGATCTGGAGACATATCTGCTCTACAAGCCGGCCGGGGTCATCTCCTCGTCGTCTGACCCTCAAGGGCGACGCACGGTTGTCGACCTCGTCGCCGCGGGGCGCCGGCTCTACCCCGTCGGGCGACTCGATTACGAATCGGAGGGATTGATCCTCCTCACCAACGATGGGGACCTGGCGAATCGGGTGACGCATCCCCGTTACGGGATCGTCAAGAGATACGTCGCGCTGGTCGCCGGAAGCCCGGGAAAGGCCGACATCAGACGCCTGACCGAGGGCATCGAGCTAGAAGACGGCGCTGCTCGAGCTCTGTCTGCACAGGTCGTGGGCCGCCAGGGCGCCCAAACGATGATCGAAGTGAGCATGGGGGAGGGGCGCAACCGCGAGGTACGACGTATGTTCGAGGCATTGGGGTACGACGTGGTTTCCCTGGTCAGGACGGCGATCGGGCCTATCACGGACCGGTCACTGAAGCCGGGCCAATCCCGGCGGCTGACCCCGGCGGAGATACGCGACCTCCTCGCCTCGGGGAGTGGAGATGGACCGTGACCGGTTTCCTGAAGGTGGAACCTGCCAATGAACCAATCAACGCCACGGTTCGGCCACCCGGATCAAAGTCCCACACGATCAGGGCGCTGGTGATCTCGGCATTGGCCGATGGCACCTCATTGATCCGAGCGCCTCTGGAAGCCACCGACACCGTCGCGGCCCGTGAGGCAATGCGGCTCTTCGGAGTCGAGATCGACGATTCGAGCGATTCCTGGCGGGTGACCGGGTCCGGCGGCCGGCTGCATCCACCGACCATGCCGGTGGATGCTGGTGCCTCCGGGCTGACCGCTCGCTCGGTCATCGCCATCGCCGCCCTCGTCGACGGCACCACAACCGTTGTGGGCAGGGATCGTCTTCCAGAGCGGCCAATGGGTGGCCTCGTGGATGCCCTCGATGCTCTCGGGGTCGAGGTGAGGTCTGACGAGGGCCATCTTCCGGTGACCATCGATGGCGCCGGGGCCCTGCCCGGAGGCTCGGTCTCGGTCGATTCGCATCAGACCAGTCAGTTCGCCAGCGCACTGCTGCTCGCCGCTCCTCTGGCCCAGGGGGACATGACCGTCATCCCGCTCGGCCTCGAAGGATCTCAGCGCTATGTCGAGGTCACCATCGGGATGATGAAGGATTTCGGCGCCTCCGTCGACCAGGTTGGAGAGGGATACCGGGTCGAGCCCCGGGGGTACTCCGGCCAGGACATTCTCATCGAGCCAGACGCATCCGCAGCGGTGTACCCGATGGTGGCTGCTGCCGTCACCGGTGGCCGGGTGGTCATCGAAGGTCTTGGATCCGAATCGGTGCAACCCGATCTCGAGATTGCGGCAGTCCTCGAGCGGATGGGCTGCGAAGTGACACAAACGGGCCAAGACACCACGGTCGTGGCCCCCGTCGATGGGCTCGCTCCTATCGATATCGATCTCTCCGGGTCACCCGACGGGTCGTTGGCGGTGGCCGTAGCCGCTCTCTTTGCCGATGGCCAGAGCAGACTCCGCGGCCTTGGATCACTTCGTCACAAGGAATCGGACCGGCTGGCGGCCCTGGCTGCCGAGATCACCCGACTTGGGGCAGGCGCTCGGATCCAAAACGACGATCTCCATATCAGCGCCCGGCGTTCTCCACCCCGCCCGTGTCCACACGTACGGTGATCATCGAATCGCCATGTCCTTTGCAGTTGCCGGCCTTCGGGTCCCTGGAGTGGAGATCGACCACCCCGAAGTCGTTGCCAAGACATGGCCGGCCTTCTGGGACATGCTCGCGGGCATCACCCAAACGATTGCGTGAAGACACGGCGCGCCAGGCGCGGCGCCGCGCTAGGTTGCGCCCAACGGAGAGGACCGACCCGGTCCCACAAGCCCCC
Source organism: uncultured Acidobacteriota bacterium (assembly GCA_963720925.1). Lineage (GTDB taxonomy): Bacteria > Actinomycetota > Acidimicrobiia > Spongiisociales > ZC4RG35 > JARDZU01. The sequence goes on along the minus strand of CAVRHE010000007.1, from coordinate 870,242 downwards.
CATTGTCCGAATACCCCCATAGGACACCCTCAGGGATCGGGTCCCTCTCCGCCCGACGGATAGGCTCCCGGCCCGTGACCGACCTCATCGTTACCCTCGACGGCCCGGCGGGCACGGGGAAGAGCACGGTGAGCAGAGAGGTGGCGTCCCGCCTTCGGCTCCCTCGTCTCGATACCGGAGCCTTCTATCGGGCGGCAGGGCTGGCCGCCCTTCGAGCCGGTGTCGATCTCGCCGACCAAGAAGCGGTGGCGGACGTCGTTGCCGGCATCAGCCTCGATCAGCAGGACGGCAGGATGCTGCTGGATGGGGTGGATGTATCGGAAGAGATTCGAAGTCAGCCCGCCACCGAGGCCTCGTCGCTGGTGTCGACAATCCGGAGGTGCGAGGACTCCTGGTGGTGTATCAGAGAGAGTGGGTGGCCCGGCATGACAACCGTGCTGTCGTCGAGGGCCGCGACATCGGGTCGGTCGTCTTCCCCGACGCCACGGTGAAGGTGTATCTCGATGCTCGCCCGGAAGTCAGAGCGCAGCGTCGCGCCGATCAGACGGGCAAAGATCGGGCCGGCGTGCTCGCAGAGCTCAGAGCGAGGGACGCGAGGGATTCCACACGCCAAGCTTCGCCCTTGATCGTGCCCGACGGGGCGATGGTGATCGACACCTCGGAGATGACGGTCGGCGACGTGATCGACACCATCGTCGCAATGGCTCGCGAGCAAGCCGGCTGAGGCCGCGAGGGTCGCAGAAGTTTGGATCCTGGCTCCCCCTACCATTGACCCATGACCATTGAGCGGGTTCTCGTCGCCGAGCCCAGGGGCTTTTGTGCCGGGGTGGAGATGGCGATCAAGGCCCTGACCTGGATGACCCGAATCTTCGATGGCCCGGTGTACTGCTATCACGAGATCGTCCACAACGAGTGGGTGGTGAAGGCGTTCGAGGGCGTTGGTGTCGTTTTCGTCAGTGACATCGACGACGTTCCGGAGGGAGCGCCGCTCATGCTTTCGGCTCACGGCTCAGCGCCCGAGGTGGTGGCCGGGGCATCCGCCCGGGCGGCGGTGGTCATCGACGCCGTCTGCCCCCTGGTCACCAAGGTTCACCACGAAGTGAAGCGAATGGCCCGTGATGGCTTCGACATCATCTATGTCGGTCATGAAGGCCATGACGAGGCGGTGGGGACGGTGGCGGAGGCACCATCGGCGATCAGGCTGGTCGAACCCGAGTCCGGTCTCGGCGAGTATGCGCCCTCCGACCCGAGCAAGGTGGCTCTCCTGGCCCAGACGACGTTAGGAGTGCACGAGTGGATGGCGGTGATGGACGATGCTCGCCTTCGCTTTCCCGACCTCCAGATGTCCCGGAAATCCGATCTCTGCTACGCCACGACCAATCGCCAGGACGCGGTCAAGCAACTAGCCGGCGAATGCGACCTGGTGCTGGTGGTCGGGTCACACAACTCGTCCAACACCCAGGCCCTGGTGAGGGTGGCGCGTGATCAAGGCGTGCAGGCCCATCGCATAGATTCGGCTGACGACATCGATGCCGAATGGCTGGATGGAGTTTCCGTTGTCGGCCTCACCGCCGGTGCCTCGGCGCCCGATCACCTTGTCCAGGAGGTGATCGATCGTCTCGCCCCAACGTCGGGTTTCGAGTTGTGGTCGGCGATAGAAGAGCAGGAGTATTTCCCGCTGCCACCGCAGCTCCGCTCGTTCGTCACGACGCTCCAGAGCCTGGTCGAGGCCGGGGTTACGGCTCGTCATCCAGGAAGGGACGGCCGGTTGCAGGCGGACCGGGAGTGGACTGCCACCGAGGCCCTCGACGTCGTCAGCGCCTGATCCCGCCGGAGGCGGGCAGAATGCCGCAGGATCCTTGATGAGCAGATTTCCAGTCGTCGTGGTCGTGGGCCGCCCCAACGTGGGCAAGTCGACCCTCGTCAACCGAATCATCGGTTCGAGATCCGCAGTCGTCGAGGAGCTCTCCGGCGTCACTCGCGACCGTCGCGAGTTCGACGGCGATTGGTCCGGCCGTGAATTCGTGCTGGTCGACACCGGCGGATGGGAGGTGAAGCCGTCCGATCACATGGGCGCCTCGATCAAGGAGCAGGCCGAAGCGGCGGTATCCGGCGCGGACGTCGTGATCTTCGTGGTGGATGGGACCAGCGAGCTCACCGACGACGACACCGGGGTCATCTCCGTGCTCAGGTCGGCGCAGATCCCGGTGGTGGTGGCGGCCAACAAGATCGACAACGAGACACTGGAGAGCAACATCGACCGACTCTGGGGCCTCGGTCTCGGGGAGCCCTCTCCGATCAGCGCATACCACGGCAGGGGAGTGGGCGAGCTTCTCGACCAGGTGGTCGGCGCGCTGCCTGAGCCGGCCGACGTGGAACATCGAGACGAAGTGCCTCGCGTCGCTATTGTCGGCCGGCCCAACGTCGGAAAGTCGACCCTGCTCAACAAGCTGGTCGGCGAGCGCCGGGTCATTGTCTCCGAGACGCCGGGGACTACTCGTGACCCGATCGACGTCGATGTCGAGTTGGACGGGACGCGATATCGGCTGATCGACACGGCCGGGATCCGCCGCAAACCACAGATCACCGAGGACGCCGACTTCTATGCAGTGCTCCGTGCTCGCGAGGCGCTGGAGAGCGCAGACGTAGCCCTGCTCCTCATCGACGCCACCGAGGGCGTCACCCATCAGGACCAGCGCATCGCGAGTGAGGTCGTCCGGGCCGGGGTGGGCCTGGTGATCATCCTCAACAAATGGGATGCCCTCGACGATGAGCAGAGAGAGCTGACCGAGCGGTCGCTACCGGATCGCTTCGGGTTCGTCGGTTGGGCGCCGGTCCTCCGGATGTCGGCGCAGACAGGTGCCCGGATCCAGAGGCTGCCGGGAGCCATCGAGGCCGTGTTGGAAGGGCGGGGCACACGCCTCCCCACCGGTCAGCTGAATCGGGCCGTGCGGAAGTGGGCAGCAGCCCACCCGCCGCCCGTTCGGAAGGGCCGCCGTCCCAAGATCCACTACGTGGTTCAGGCCGGTACGGCTCCACCAACGTTCGTGGTGTTCATCTCTGGCGGCACGCTCGGCGACGATTACCTGCGCTTTCTGGAAAACCGGCTCAGGGACGAGGCTGATTTCACCGGGACCCCGCTACACATCCTCTCCCGGGCCGGGGAGCGTCGGTGAGCGACGAGTACCTCCCCGACGCCGACAAGCCCGAGGAGGCGCCTGAGGAGGTTCGGGCACCGTTCAGCTTCAAACTGATGATCGCTCTCACGGTTGCCTACCTGGGCTGGAGATTGGTCCAGGGCATCATCTGGGTGGTGGAAAGGCTGAGCTGACCGACGCCGCTCTCAGATCCCGAGCATCGCAGCCGCCCGGAGCAGTGCCGCCACCGTCTTCGCGTCGATGATGTCGCCATCGATCGCCCGCGCCACGGCTTCGGACAGCGGCATCCGCTCGACTTCCAGGACCTCGTCGGCCTCGAGCGTGGGCCCACCTCGGGTCGGCTTCAGCTCACGCCCGAGATAGAGCCAGATCCGCTCGTCGGTGAATCCGGGAGTGGTCAGGATCGAGCCGAGGGCGATCAGCTCTCCGGCCTCATGCCCGATCTCCTCTTCGAGCTCGCGTCGCGCGCATACTTCGGGATCTTCGGGTCCATCCAGCTTGCCCCCCGGGACCTCCAGCAACCAGCCATCGGCGGCGTACCGGTACTGGCGGACGAGAAGGGCGTAGTCGACCCCATCCGGCCCGGTCTCGATGGGGAGAACGACCGCAGCGCCCGGGTGGCGGATCAACTCGAGATCGGTCTCGTTCCCGTTGGGGAGCAGGACGTGGTCGAGGGAGAGATCGACGATGCGGCCCGTGTAGAGGGGCTGGCTGGAGATCAATCCAGGGGAGGGATGGTGGTCGGAGCGATCCATCGGGGCATCGTAAGCGGCGGTCGAAGCTGGCCGCTCCCTGGGACCGTGCCCGCGATCGCCCTGCGTGGGAGCGAGCGGGTGATCCACGGCTCATCCTGTGTTCTCCTGGCGGTCATCCCGAGCTCGTCGGCGTGCCTCTGGAATCGAGCGGGCTGCCTTCCAGCAGGGGTACGATCACCCCGCGGTCATTGAAACCAAGGAGAATGATGAAGAGATATCTGATCATCGGTGTCGTCATGTCGGCACTGCTGGCGGCCTGTGGCGGAGACACCGAGACCACCACCACCGCCGGCGCCACCGAAACTACGGCTGGCGCGACCGAACACGACGGCCGGGGCAACTGAAACCACGGCCGGCAGCACCGACACCACGGTGGCGGCGGCCGGCGGGATGGAGGAGCTGATCGCGGCCGCCCAGGAAGAGGGCACGCTGACCACCATCGCCCTGCCCCATGACTGGTGCGGCTACGGCGCGGTCATCGACGGCTTCAAGGCCAAGTACGGCTTGGAAGTCAACGAGCTCGATCCCGGCGCCGGCTCCGCCGAGGAGTTGGAGGCGATCGACGCCAACAAGGGCAATCCGGGGCCACAGGCGCCCGACGTCATCGACGTCGGCCTCGCCTTCGGGCCCGCAGGCCAAGGAAGATGGGCTGATCCAGCCGTACAAGGTGTCGACCTGGGACGACATCCCCGAGGGCGCCAAGGATCCCGACGGCTACTGGTACGGCGATTACTACGGCGTGCTCTCCTTGGAGGTCAACACGGCCGAGGTGGCCAACCCGCCTGCGGAGTACGCCGACCTGCTCGAACCCCGAGTACAACGGGCAGGTCGCGCTGTCAGGCGACCCGCTGACCTCCAATGCGGCCATCCTCCGGTGTGGGCCGCAGGTCTGGCCACTGGAGCGACGGGTGAGGAAGCCGCCCAGGCCGGGCTCGACTTCTTCGCCGAGCTCAACGATGCCGGCAACTTCGTGCCGATCGACGGCGACTCCCGCACGGTTGGCATCGGGGAGACCCCGATCCTGATCGACTGGTCCTACAACTCGATCGCCAACGACGTGGCGTTGGCCGGCAACCCGGACATCGAGACGATCGTTCCTGAGGCGGGCCGGATGGCGGGTGTCTACGTGCAGGCGATCAGCGCCTATGCGCCGCATCCCAACGCCGCCAAGTTGTGGATGGAGTACCTGTACTCGGATGAAGGCCAGCTCGGTTGGGCGTCGGGTTTCTGCCACCCGATCAGGTTCGAGGCCATGTCGGCGGCGGGCACCATCCCCGCCGAAGTCGCTGAGCAGCTGCCCAGCACCGAAGGTGCCTTCTTCCCAACGATCGAGGAGATCAACGCCGCCTAGGATGGTCATCGTTGCAGGATGGCCCGAGGTAGTGGGTGTCACTGTTGCGGCAGAGCACCAGCGGCTGAGTCACGAAATCGGTGATCGGAAGAGCGGGGGGCGCTCGGCGCCCCCCACGCTTCCGCCTCGGGCGCTGGCTCGGCGTCCTTCCTTTCTTCGTCTTCTCCGGCATGTTCCTGATCGGGCCGGTCTTACGTCCTGGCCTATCGCAGTCTGGAAGACGACGACGGCAGTTTCACCCTCGACAACTACCGCAGCTCTCGCGGACGACCAAGATCGTCCAGGCATATAGCGGTGTCGATCCGGCTCAGCCTCCCCACCGCCCTCATCGGCGGAGTGTTCGGGTTCTTTCTGGCCTGGGCGATTGTCCATGGGCAGGTCTCCCGCGGTGGCTTCGGTCGGCCCTGTCGCACATTCTCCGGAGTGGCATCCAACTTCGCCGGCGTCCCTCTGGCCGCCGCCTTCATCTTCACGCTCGGCCGGATCGGGATGCTCACCACCTGGTCGAGCTGGCTGGGATTCGACCTCTACTGACCGGATTCAGCCCTTCACTCCTTCGTGGGGCTGGCCCTGGTCTACCTCTTTTTCCAGATCCCTCTGATGGTCTTGGTCCTCCTTCCGGCCTTCGATGGGCTCAAAAAGGACTGGCGGGAAGCAGCCGAGAATCTCGGCGCCACCCCACGGCAGTACTGGCGCCATGTGGCCCTGCCGATCCTGCTGCCCTCGATCCTGGGGACGATGATCCTGCTTTTCGGCAACGCGTTCGGGGCCCACGCCACCGCCTATGCCCTCACCGGTGGGTCGGCATTCCGCTGGCCACGCTGCTCATCGGCCAGCAGATCTCCGGTGACGTTCTCAACAATCCGGGCTCGGCTACGCGGTGGCGATGGGAATGGTGTTGATCATGGCGCTCTCCATCGTCATCTACTCGGTTCTCCAGCGCCGCTCCGAGAGGTGGCTGGGATGACCATCTCCAGCCCCGACACCGGCTCCCGGTCGCCACCGAGACCGAGGTCACGTCAGGCGCCCGGCCAAGCGAAGCCGGTTCTGGGCATGGCTGATCCTGATCGGGATCGGCGCTCTATTTCTCTGTCCCGCTCGGCGCCACCTTCTACTGGTCGCTGCGAGCGGAGAAGGACATGCTCGGCTTCGAGGCCTATCGGCGGCTCGTTCGCCGATGCCAACTTCTGGCCGTCGTTCACCGAGTCGGTGGTCAACGCCGTCGCGGCCATCGTCCTCAGCCTGCTCATCATCGTCCCCACCGCCTACTGGGTCACCCTGCGGCTGCCCAAGCTGCGCCCGGTCGTGGAGTTCATCACCCTGCTCCCCTTCGTCATCCCCGCCGGTGGTGCTGGTCTTCGGCCTGATTCGCCTCTACAGCCCGTCCCCCGCTTCTGCTCACCGTCACCTACGGAAGCTCCCGCGTGGTTCTCATCTGTGCCTACGCCGCGCTCTCGTTCCCGTACATGTTCCGCTCGGTGGACAACGGGCTGCGAGCCATGGACGTCCGCTCACTGACCGAGGCGGCCCAGAGCTCTGGGAGCGGGCTGGGCGACGATCCTGCGCCGGGTGATCTTCCCCAACCTCCGGGTGGCGCTTCTCTCGGGTGCGCTCCTGACTTTCGCCATCGTCATCGGGGAGCTGACCATCGCCCTGTTCCTGGCCCAACAGACGTTCGGGCCCTATCATGGCCAACCTCACCCGGAGCAAGGTGTACGAGCCGTCGGCGATGGCGATTGTGGCCGTTGCGCATCACCTGGGTGGCGATGGGGATGATCGCCTTTATCACGAGGCCGCAGGAGGCGACGATGAGCGGTGGATCTCTCAGCGCTCGAGGGGGTGCGCAAGGAGTTCGATGGGGTCGTCGCCGTCGAGGACTTCAACCTCGACGTGGCGCCAGGAGAGTTCGTCAGTTTCCTCGGGCCGTCGGGATGCGGGAAAACGACGACTCTGCGAATGGTGGCCGGGCTTCGAACCACCCAGCGTCCGGCACGATCAGATTGGCGGGCGAGGACGTCACCTACGCCAAGCCCAACGAGCGCAACATCGGCATGGTCTTCCAGTCCTACGCGCTGTTCCCCAACATGACCGTATCGGACAACATCGGCTTCGGGCTCAGGGTGCGCAAGCAAGATAAAGCACGACCGCAAGGAAAGGGTGGCCGAGCTACTCGACCTGATCCAGCTTCCCGACAAGGGCAAGTCCTACCCGTATGAGCTCTCCGGGGGGCAGCAACAGCGCGTAGCCCTGGCCCGCGCCCTGGCCATCTCGCCCCAGCTGTTGCTGCTGGACGAGCCGCTCTCGGCGCTCGATGCCAAGATCCGTGACGAGCTGCGCTCCGAGATCCGGCGCATCCAGCGTCAGCTCAACATCACCACGATCTACGTCACTCATGACCAGGAGGAAGCCCTCGCCCTCTCCGATCGCATCGTGGTGATGAGCAAGGGCCAAATGGAGCAGGTCGGCGAGCCCTTCGAGATCTACAACAACCCGGCCACCGGTTTCGTCGCATCCTTTGTGGGCCAGCTCAACCGTTTGCCGGTCACGGTGATCGATCCGGCGCTTGGCCGACTACGGGTGGGTCAAGTCGAGGTTCGCACCACCTCGTTGATCGAGTCGCCCGAGGGCGCCGAGGTATCCCTGATGATGAGGCCCGAGGAGATCACACTCGACGCGGAGGAGGAGAACGTCCTCGAGGGCACAGTCGAGGCCGTCACCTTTCTCGGCTCGATCGTTCGCATCCAGGTCGCGGTAGACGGTGGCCGGCTCACCGCCGACCTCTTCAACGAGCGGTTGCTCCAGCTGCCGGCGGCAGGGGACGCTACCCAGCTCTCATTCCCATCCCACGCCTGCTGGGTCATGGTCTGACACCGGAGTGGCACAGGTCGTTGCCGGTGGCGTGGTGTTCGATATCGATGCGGTGGCCTTCGACAAGGACGGGACGCTGATCGACCTGGATGCGGCGTGGGGCCCCGCTGCCCACGCCTGGGTGCTGACCGCAGCTTCCGGTGACCCGGAGCTGGAAAGGATCCTGGCCGAAGACCTCGGGCTGGATCTCGCAACCGGGCATCTCTTGGAAGGAGGGCTCTTCGCAGTGGGGACAGTCGGGCAGCTATATGACACGACGATGCGAGCGCTCTCCGATCATGGTTTCGGCGATGCCGACGCCAGGGTGACCTCCGACCGTGCCAGGGAGACATCCGCGTTAGCGGGGGAGAAGGGCAATCTCGTCGCTTTGGGGGATGTGGCCGGTGTGTTCAGATCGCTCCATGAGGCAGGCATCCGCCTGGCGATTGTCTCCAGTGACAACCGCAGCGCCATCGAATCGGCGGTCGAGGTGCTCGGCATTGGTGGAATGCTCGCCGCTTTGGTGGCCGGTGACGAAGGTCTCGATGCCAAACCGGCCCCGGCTGCGCTGATCGAGGCCGCCAGCCGTCTGGGCCTGGAACCGGCGAGGCTGCTTTACGTCGGCGACTCCTGGGTCGACGCCGAGGCGGGCCGGGCGGCCGGCGTAGCCGGGGTGGTGCTGGTGGGGAAGCAGCCGACCGAGAACTCGCTGCTGGCCACGGTGGTGGTGCCCGGCATCGATTTCCTCCAGGTTGGGTGACCATGGAGGCCAGGACATCAGCCGATAGCGATGAGAGCGATGCCGGCGACGGCGGCGGCGACCGTCCCGAGCTGGTAACTGGTGACCTCCTCGTGAAGGAGGAGCTTTGACGCGACGACTGCTATCAACACGGAGGTCTCCCTAACTCCGGACACCAGACCCACTGGGGCGCTCAGGGCGGCGACCATCACCAGCAAGTAGGCGACACCGGTCGCGAATCCGCCCAATGCGGCCTTTCTCCAATCCGATCTGACCATGCCGAGCATGGCTTGGGGGCCGCGCATGAGGATCACGACCAATCCCAGAGCAATCGACAGCAGGACGAACTCGGCAGCTATGACCGAGAGCGCCGACCCCTGCTCCCGAACGGCCGCGGCGTCGACGGAGGTGTACAGAGAGATCAACACACCGGTCACCAGCGCGGGACCGAGCCCTGATCTATCCGAACGCCGCCATGCGAGCAGCGTGAGCGCCCCGGTCACTGTGAGCACACCCAGCCACCCCAGTGGCGAGATCTCGTCGCCGAGGAAGGCGACTCCGGCGAGTGATATGAGCACCGGGGACGTGCCGCGCGCGAGGGGGTAGACGAATGACAGGTCACCGATCCGGTAGGCCGCCGCAAGCGCCAGCACGTAGGCCACCTGGACCATGGTCGAGATGAGGATCAGATCCCACACCGACCGATCGGGAAGCCCCGCCAGCACCAGCACAGGCACGGCGAGAATTCCGGCGCCGGCCACGACGGTCCAGCCGGCCACCAGCTGGTCCTCGCTGGATTTGACCAGGAGATTCCACACCGCGTGCATGACCGCAGCGAGGAGGGCGAGGGTCAGTGCAAAAACGGTCACGCGGCTTCTCTCGCAGCAGAAGGGTCGAGGCCTGACAACACCACGACGATTTCAGCATCCGCCAAGGGAGGATTCCTTCATTCATCGTCGTGTAACCCAATTACCCCTGGAGGTTCAGGGTGTGCTTCTAGGTTGGTCGAGCCGCCGAAAGGAGCCCCGTGGAAGTCTGGAGACGTTCGAAGTGGGTCCTGCTGATGGTGCTTGCCTCAGTGCTTTTCCTGGCGTCGATCTTGGGACCATCGATCTCCATCTGATCTCTCGAGATCCGGCCTCCTCGCCTGCTCAAGTCCGACGCGGGATTGCCGATGATCAATCGGGATGGTTTCTTCGATTGCCATCGGGTTGGGAATGCCGGCATGGACTGGGGTCACGGATCCCGAGGAGATGCGCGGCTTGACCGTGTTTGCCCTACGCGGCGTCGTGGCGGCGGCCTTCACCACGCGGCGGGAGCCGGTGGTGGCGCCTGTCGAGCCACATCATTCCCACAGGCACCCGAAGCCTCCGGATCAAACCTTCCCGATCCCGTTCATCAGGTAGGGACTCGCAGGACTCGACCCGCCTATCCGGACGGCCCGGGTAGGAAGCTCTCGATGGCGCTTATCACCTCTGGAGCGTCCGGCTCCATCGTTGGTCGGAATCGGCGGACCTCGTCGACGGGGGATACGAGGAACTTCTCGAAGTTCCAGATGACCCGGCCTGCCTTGCCCTCGCCATCAGGGGTCTTGGTCAGCTCGGCGTACAGCGGGTGCTGCGAACGCCCATTGACTTTCAGCCTCTCGAACATGGGGAAGGTCACGCCCCATGTCATGGAGCAATACTCCTTGATCGCCGTCTCGCTGCTCAGTTCCTGTAGGAACTGATTGCTCGGGAACCCCAACACACTGAAGCCTCGATCTCGATAGGTCCGCTGGAGGTCCTCGAGCTTCTCGTATTGCGGCGACAAGCCGCACCGTGAGGCGACATTCACGATCAGGACCGCCTTGTCGGAATACTCGGCCAGGGAGGTCTTGTCCCCGTCGATGGTGGTGAGGGGGATTTCTCGAATGGTCATGGTCGGGCTGGCGGGATTTGAACCCACGACCCCCTTGGTCCCAGTCCTGGGATAGCCGTCCCAGGCAGTATCAGCCTGTCACGTCGAGTTGACGTTTGAGTAGGTGGCACAAAGGGATTCTCTGAACTTCGACCCATTCCGTCCCGAGCAGTCAAAGCCAGTTTATCGGTCTTTAGGCTCCAGACAGGCGCCGCGGTAGGTTCCCGGCGATGCCATCCGCCTCGGGCAATTCGGAAGCGAGGGTGAAGATCCTGGAACGGGGAGTCGCCAGCCAGGTGCCGAACTCATCGCCTCGCTTCGACTCCGGCTCGAGGCGTTGGAACGGAGGCAACCAGACCAGCGGCCCCGGACCTCGCCGGCATCCTCGCCCGCCGAGCCGGACCCGCCGGCGAGTCATCATCTCAGTCACGGATTCGGGTGTCTGGAATTGGCCTGATTTTCGCGATCTCATAAGCCAGGCAACGTTTGGGGTTACGTTCACGGTGGAAACCGACCCGGGATTGTCCCGGGCGGCTGGAAAAAGGGGTGAGGGATGAAAGTCGGACGCAAGTTTGTGGTCGTCGGCGCGGTCTCGCTGTTCGGCCTGGTCAGCATGGCCGGCGTCGCCGGTGCCGGTGGTCGGCCACTGTCCACCGATCTCAATGGGGCCGAGGAAGTGCCCGGACCGGGCGACGGCAACGCGAGCGGACAGATCGATCTCAGGCTGAACCAGGGCAAGGGCGAAGTCTGCTTCGACATCAGTTGGTCGCAGGTCGATGGCACGGTCTATGCGGCCCACATCCACGAAGCCCCCGCTGCTGTGGCGGGACCGGTCGTGGTGCCCCTGTTCAGCGGCTCATTCGCCGGGACTGATGCGACGAGCGGCTGTGTCCCCGTCGACCGGAACACTGTCAAGGCCATCGGCCAGAATCCGGGTGATTACTACGTGAACGTCCACAGCACGCCGGGCCTCGAGTCCGGAGCAGTGCGCGGCCAACTCGGCGACTGATCGGCGCGTCGGCTAAGGCTCACCGAACCAGCGAACCACTTGAACGAAAGCGGGCCGGGGGCTTCATACCCCAGCCCTCTTTCCTCATGGCAGGGTCCCATCCGGTGAGTCGGCGGGTCAGTCGTGGACGATCCCTTTCGAGATAGGACCGGCGTGGCGTGAACCCGTGACTGAGTAACTTGAGTGTTTGCGGGGCGGCACGTTCGGGTGTCCGTCGGGAACCCGCACAACGGGAGAACCCCCGGAAGACTCGTCGAATCACCGCAGAAACGACCAGCCATCGGGTGGGTTCTCCGTCAAGGCGTCAGGAGGCCCTCTTGTTTGATCGTCGAATAGACCGCGTCCTTGTGGTCGTGGCCGCCGCCGGCCTGATCCTCCTCGGAATCGCCGAAGTGATCGGCCGTCTCGACGAGCCGGGGCCGCTTTGGTTCTGGCTGCCCACCCTGTGGGGTGGAGCAACATTGATCCTGGTCGGCGGGTTCGTACCGACCGAGAATCGCCTCCTGTCCAAAGTCCTAGTTGTTGCCGGGTGCGCCCTCGGGCTGCTCCCCTCCATGTGGACCCTGGTTATGCCCGTGCTGCTGATAACGGTGATCTTTCGGACGCTTACCGCAGGTCCAGCCGCAGCGGAGGTACCTGGCGAACTCTGAACGGCAACGAGGTAGCGATCCAAGGGGCGCGGCTGGAAAACCCCGGATACAGTGCCCCGCCATGCCTCCACTAGGAGGTCATGAGAACGGGTAGGGATCTCGTCCGGAAGAAGAGAGCCCCGCCATGCGAACCCCCAAGCCGCCCCTGCTGGATGCCCCCAACTCTGGCTAACCCCCCCCGGCTTGGGGGTTTGCTTTGGCCGTCGATTTCAACGCAGAACACGATGCGTTGAGATTACGTTTCGGCTGTGACGTGGTTTTGAGAGGCCGACTTCTTCCACGTCACTGAGAACCCCCCGAAGGCGAAGGAATCCCTGCCGGAATGACCAGCCCTTGGGGGGTTCTCTTTGCCTCGAAGATGATTAAATAGGACGAATGGGAGGCCGCCTGCTGGATCTCTTTCCTCCCCGGACAATTTCCAGCAGCTCCATTCCATGCGGAAAGCCCCCGGGATGGAATTTCAATAGCCCCATCGGGCCCGGGGGCTTCCGCTACGTGACTACATAGTCACGGAGTGCACCACTCGGTTTTACCGGTTCGTAGAGTTGGCTGACGGTGTCAAATGAGCGACGCACCGCCGGTCTTCTTCTGGTCTTGGGGTTCGGATTCCTCGTGGTCGCCGCTGTCTTGTTCGGGGCGGGAGGACCAGACGGACCCGCCTTGCCTGAATGGCAAAGCGGCGCACTCGGCTTGGGATTGGTGGTGACGTTGTTCGGCCTAGCCACACTGGAACTAACCGTCCGCGACGCCGGCGAGCGCATTCTGGGGAGACTGGGAACGATCGCTTTCCTTCTTGGGTGCATTTCGTGGATCGTGGCGGATGCCTTCGCGCTGGGCGGGCTGCCATGGGTATTCGAACTCGAACGTAACTACGTGGTGCTGGCCTGCCTTGCCCTGGCGGCCTACGGCTGGGCAATTCTCCGCACCGAAGTCCTCCCCCGCTGGCTCGGTTGGACGGCTATCGGGTGGAGTGTGGTCTGGGTTGTCCTCTACCTCAGCCGGATTGTGGAGGCACCACTCGGACTCAACCTGATCACTTTCCTTTTTGGTCTTTTGCTCCTTCGTCGCCAGACCATCTCATAAACGTCTATCAGGGCACGCGAAACCGCAGGTCAGTGAGTCGGGCTGGCGGGATTCGAACCCACGACCCCTTGGCCCCCAGCCAAGTGCGCTACCAAACTGCGCCACAGCCCGAAGTTGTGGATTGAGCAATCGTAGCGGGGAGGCCGGAGCACACGGAATGGCCCGGCCTCCTCCACCCTGTCGCGAACGATTGTCAAGGCCCGTCTCCGACCTGCCGATTCGATATATGCATGCGCAGCAAGACGGCAAGAAGCATCGGTGCGACGGCAGTGTTGATCGGCGTCGTCATCGCCGCGGTCATACAAATGCGACCCGAAGCCGACGCGCCTGCCGAAATCGCTGCCCCCGTGGACACGACCACCCCCCGGGAACCCCTGTCGAGCCCGGCCGGAGCCCCATTCGAATACAGGGTGGGACTACTCGCAGGAGTGAGCACCGCCAATTACTGGGAGTACGTCGGGGAGCAGCCGACCGCCTGGAACGCATACGTGCTCGGCCCGACCAAACCGGCGTTGTATTCCGTCGACCCGGCTTCAAACGCCCTCGAACCAGAGGTCGCCGACTCGTCCCCGGTCCTGCCCACTTGGAACCGGGATGGCTGGCGGGTGCGCGTCGATCTCGGCGGCGATCTCTCCTGGTCCGACGGTCGCCCCGTCACGGCCGCCGATGTGGTCTACACGTTCGAGACGGTGCGGAGACTCGGGCTGGAGGGGGGCTGGGCCGATGCCTATCCCGAGGAGATCGAGGAGGTCGTCGCCGAATCTCCCACCCGATTGCGAATCGAGTTCTCGCATCGCCCGGGGCTCGGTCTGTGGCCGCACCGGGTCGGTCTGGCGCCGATCATGCCCGCCCACGTGTGGGCACCTGAGACTGTAGGGATAGATACCGCGGCGGCTCTTTACGACCTCGATCCGGAGGTCGACGTCTCCGGTGGCCCTCTCGAAATCGTGGAGGTCACCGAAAACCGGATCGCCACAGTGGCCAACCCCGGGTACCCAGAGGATGGCATCCCCGATGTCGTCTATTCCATTTTCGCCGATGAAGCCGCCGCGATCGCGGCCATGAAGCAGGGAGCGATCGACACCGTGCTCGACCCGAACGGTCTCTCCGACGAGGGTGCCGATGCCCTGGCCGGGACCCCCGGTGTCGCCATCGAGCGCAGTCCGGCCAACGCGGTGCGATACCTCGGTTTCAATCTGACCCGCGACCCGATGTCGAAGACCGAGTTTCGCCAGAGCCTTGCCCTCTTGCTCGATCGAAGGTGGGCCACTGAGAAGGTCGTGCCCGACGCAGCCGCGGCCTACACCATGCTTTCCTCCGCCAATGCCTCGTGGTTCGACAAGGGCGCGGCGGCGGCCATCTCCGATCCCTACGCCCGAAAACTGGAGCGCAGGGTGTCAGCCGCCATCAGCGGGCTGGAACGTGCAGGCTACGCGTGGGACACGTCGCCGGCCGTAGTCGACGGCACCTTGGTGCCCGGGACGGGTCTGACCATCGACGGCCAGGTACCGGCGCCTCTGACCATCCTGACTCCCGGCGACGAGTACGACCCAGCGCGACCCGACTACACAACGCGGATCGAGGCCACGCTCGAGGCCCTCGGATTCGACGTGAGACCGGTGGTCACCGATTTCGACACGGTCGTCGATCTGGCCTTCACCACGGACCAGTCCGGCGCGCGCCAGTACGACATGTACGTCCTCGGCTGGACGCTGGGTAATCCTGCCCTCCCGGATTACCACCGCTGGCTATTCGCCGGGGACGGCGTCGCCAACTCGACCGGGTATGCCAACCCGGACTTCGAAGCGAGCCTGGCGAGGTTCGACCGGGCGACAGCGGCCGATGCAGCCAAAGATGCCCTCTGGAGGATGGAGCAGGTCCTGGCACGCGACCTGCCCTATCTCGTGCTCTATCACCCGAACCTGACCGAGGGGTACCGGGCCGATCGGGTGCAATTCGAGGAGCACGACGTACTCGGCGGGATTCAGGGTCGTCTGGGTGGGCTCAGCGACCTCAGCCCTGTGTCCTGACCGGGGACAGTTAGCCTCCGCGCCGTGACCGGCACGGAAGCGAGCAACCGCATCCTCACCATTCCCAACCTCGTCTCTTTCGTTCGATTGCTGGGCATCCCGGTGTTCTGGTGGGCACTTCTGGTCGAGGACAACGTCGCTCTGGCGGCGTGGCTCATCTTCATCATCGGCTGGACCGATTGGATCGACGGCTATCTGGCCCGACGCCTGGGTCAGGTCAGTGAGCTCGGCAAGATCCTCGATCCGGTCGCAGATCGTCTGATGATCGCCTCGGCTGTGATTGGCGGACTCATCGCCGGCGTGCTGCCGACCTGGTTCGGCTGGGGATTGATCATCAGGGAGATCCTCGTCGGTGCAGTCGCACTCAATCTCGCTGCTCGTGGTGGGGGCACGGTGGAAGTGCGGTTCCTCGGTAAGACCGCGACGTTCGCCCTCTATGGGGCGATTCCGGCCTTCTATCTCGCCGCTGCCGGGGCGGCCGAGTGGCTGCTGTGGCCGGTGGCATGGATCCTGGGTCTCATCGGTCTGGTGCTCTACTGGTACGTCGCTTTCCTCTATATCGGGGACAGTCGAGCGAAGCTCGCGGCGTTAAAGTCCCCGCCTGACCCCGAGGAGGCTTGATGGAGATTCCTGACGATCTGCTCTACACCGAGGAACACGAGTGGATCCGACAGGTGGGCGAATCCCTGGTGCGGATCGGAATCACCGATTACGCCCAGGACCAACTCGGCGATGTGGTCTATGTCGAGCTCCCTCTCGTAGGGAAAGAGGTGGCCAAGGACGACGTCCTGGTCGAGGTCGAGAGCACCAAGTCGGTGGGCGAGGTCTACGCGCCGTTTCCCGGCAAGATCACCGACGTGAACGAGAAGATCTCGCAGAGCCCGGAGCTGGTCAACCAGAGCCCCTACGAGGACGGCTGGCTGGTGCTGATGAGTGTGGACGGCGAGATGCCCGCCGATCGACTTCTCGATGCCACCCGATATCGGGACCTGACCGAGTAAGCAGGTCGCCGGGCTCACAGCCGGCAACTCCCTATTATCTCCGTCGTGACCGACGAACGCCAGCCCGGGGGAGAACAGCCCGAACCTCGAGTAGAGGTTGACAGTGACCCCACCGTGGTCTACGTCCCGATCCAGGACCGGGCGGACCATCCGATGACCAGGGAAGAGGCCTCCAGCCTCGACGGAGTCGCTGGTTTTGCCCTGATCGTCGAACGTGGCCCCAAGACCGGGATGACCTACCTGCTGCCGGAGGGAAACACGACCGTGGGCCGGCATCCCGAGAGTGACATTTTCCTCAACGACGTGACCGTGTCCCGTCAGCACTGCCGATTCCTCGTCGACGACGACGGTCTGATCGTCGAGGACAGTGGATCGACCAACGGCACCTATGTGAATGATGCCCGGGTCGATCAGGCGACATTGAAGGCGGGTGACGAGGTCCTGGTAGGTAGATTCCACTTCGTCGTCGCCCATGGCGATGAGCGATAGCCAGTCGCTGAGCATCGGAGAGGTGATCAACCTCCTTCGTGACGACTTCCCGGACGTGTCGGTCTCGAAGATCCGGTTTCTCGAATCACAAGGCTTGATCGATCCCGGTCGATCCGACAGTGGTTATCGCCAGTTCGATCAGGAGGATCTGGCGAGGCTTCGCTTCATCCTGCAGCAGCAACGAGATCATTTCCTCCCCCTCAAGGTCATCAAGTCGAAGCTCACGCTGTGGGAGCGCGGCGAAGACCCCTCCTCACGGACCGCCGTGCCGGCGCCGAGCCTGGAGTCGAAGGGCGAGCCTCTCAGTCGGGACGATCTGCTTCGGAGGTCCGGTCTATCCCCGGCCGAGCTCGACGACCTGCTCCAAGTGGGAGTGGTGCGATCGCTCGGAGATCCTGAGGTATTCGCCCCGGAAACAGGTATCGTCGCCACCGAGGCGAAGCGGCTCATGGACCAGGGCCTGGAGGCGCGTCACCTCCGCACCGTGCGTCTCTCCGTCGACAGGGAGGCGGATCTGCTTCGTCAGCTCGCCGCCCCGCTGCTACGGGCCAACAATCCCGAGGCAAGAGCGCGGGCCATGGACCTTCTCGAGCTGAGTGGGGGATCGGTCCAGGCGATGCATCGCGCCATGCTCGAGGTCGAGCTGAAGCAACAAATCACTACATGACCAGAACTCTTCGGGCAGTTGGGGCGCTAACCCTCGTCTTCTTCATCTTGGCCGCGCCGGTGTCGGCAGCCCCCTTCACCTATCCGGCACCGGTGCTGGAGACTTTTCCGGCACCGGAGGCACCCCAAGTGACAGCCGCGTCATGGATCCTCTACGACGAATCAACGGACACCGTCGTTGCCGAGCTCAATGCCGATGAGGAGCGGGCGATGGCGTCGGTGACGAAGATCATGACCGGCTTGCTCACGGTCGAGAATTCTCTCCCGTCGGACATGGTGACGATCTCCGAACGCGCTGCCAACACCGGCGAGAAAGAGATCGAGTTGGTAGCCGGGGAGACCATCTCGATGGACGCCCTGTTCAAGGCGCTGATGATCCATTCCGCCAACGACGCCGCCACCGCGATCGCCGAGCACATCTCAGGGTCGGTAGAAGATTTCGTCGACTTGATGAACCAGCGCGCCGAAGAGCTGGGTCTCTCCCACACCTCGTTCGCCAATCCCCATGGCCTCGATGCTCCCGACCACTACACGAGTGCCCGCGACTTGCTCCACCTCGCGCAGGTGGCGATGGCAAACCCCCGGTTCGAGGAAGTGGTGAAGGCCAAGAAGCTGGTCTTCCCCCCGGCGCCCGATGGCACACCTCGAACCGGAAGCTCCACCAATCTCATGCTCTGGTCGTATCAGGGCTCCCTCGGCGTCAAGACCGGATTCACCGCCCAGGCCCTACTCACCTATGTAGCGGCGGCGGAGCGTGAGGGCCGGCGGCTCTATGCAGTCCTGCTCGGCTCCGACGGGGAGCGGGCCCATTTCGCGGATGCAACGGAGCTCTTCGACTACGGGTTCGAGGAGCTCGGCTTCTTTGGTGATGCCTCGACCGGTTCACCCTATCTCGCGCTCAAAGGTCGTCAGACTCCCGATCCTCTGGTCTCGCTGGAGAACATGGAGACCTATCTCCATCTGGCCGGCCAGGGGCTGATGCTGGAGAGCCCGAGCCCATTGCGGGCCCTGCCGGAGCCTGCCCCGCCCCCGATCGTCGAGGTCACACGGAATCCCGATCCAGCGCCGAGGACCGTGACGGAGACCATGAGGTTCTGGTTGGACCTCGCCCTCGGGGCGGAATGACCGCCTTCGATCATGCGGTCGAGGTCGTGATCGAGGAGGACATCGAATCACGGGTCGTCGAGCTCGGCCGGGCCATCACGGAGGACTACGCGGAGCGTGAGCCGCTGTTCACGGTGGTGATGACGGGCTCCATCCCATTCGCGGCCGATCTGGTTCGTTCGGTGGATCTGCGGTCGGAGGTCGACTTCCTGGCCCTGAATCGCTTTGGGGAGAGCGGGCGAATCGGGATTGCGATGGACCTCTCCACTCCGGTGCTCGACAGAGATGTGATCCTGGTCGAGGACATCACCGACACCGGTCTCACTCTTTCGGTGCTGCGCCGGATGATCATGGACCGGGGCGCACGAAGTGTCGCCACCGCCTCACTGATCGACAAGAAGGTGCGCAGGGTCACCGAGGTCCCGATCGAATACCGGGGATTCGAGGTTGGGGACGAGTTCCTCGTCGGCTACGGAATGGATTGGCAGGGCCTCTACCGGAACCTTCGCTCCATCTGGGCGGTCCTCGACATGGAGGCTTTCGTGACCGACCCTGCGGTGCTGGCGAGGTCGCTGGGCATGACCACCTGAAGGGCAAGACCTGCCCGGTGATAACCTCATTGGGCAATGCCGGGTGAAAAAGAGGCCCTCATCGCAATGGACGTGGTGGGCGTGCGGGTGGAGCTTCCCTCCAATCAGCCGATCGTCCTCCTCAGGGAGTCCGACGGGTCACGCTATCTCCCGATCTGGATCGGGGGCTCGGAGGCCACTGCGATTGCCACCGCCCTGGAGGGTGTCGTCCCGCCTCGACCTCTCACTCACGACCTGATGCGCTCGGTGATCGACGCGCTCGGGGCGCTGGCGGTGCGCGTGGTCATCACCGAGATGAGAGACTCGGTTTTCTACGCGGACCTCTCACTCGACATCTCGGGGCGGGAGGTGCACGTCTCGTCGCGGCCCTCGGACGCCATCGCTCTTGCCGTCCGCACCGGGACTCCTGTCTTCGCCTTCCCTGCGGTTCTCGACGACGCCGGCGTCGTCTTCGAGGAGGAGGAAGAGAACGAAGAGGAGGAAGTGGCCAGGTTCAGGGAGTTCCTGGAGGAAGCCACTATCGAAGACTTTCTCGGGGGCGGCCAGGAGCCCCCCGACTGACCTCTTTCCCCAGGGTTATCCACAGATTTCATTGACACGGGTCCCCCAACAGGGTTAGCTTGCTCACAACGGCGGAGTTACACGCTTGTAACCCGGAGGACTTTCATGACCCAAGAGCGGGAACTGGGCTACCGCGCCCCCCAAGTATGCAAGCTGGTCGGCATCACCTACCGGCAGTTGGACTACTGGGCGCGCACCAATCTGATCCGCCCCTCGCTCCAGCAAGCAACCGGTTCAGGCTCGCAGAGGCTGTACTCTTTCTCAGACGTGGTCCAACTAAAGGTCATCAAGAGGCTCCTCGACGCCGGGATGAGTCTCAAGAAGATCCGTTCGGCCGTCACCATCCTGGCTGAGCAGCTGGACTCCGAGCGTCCGCTGGCCGATGTGACCCTCCTCAGTGACGGACAGACCATCTATGCCGCACATTCCGAGCAGGAAGTAGTCGATGTATTCCGGCGCGGCCAGGGAGTGTTCGGCATCGCCATCGGCCCGGTGCAGGACGAGGTCGAGGGCGACATCCATCAGCTGTTCCCTGGTGAGGAATTGGCCGGGGTCGTCGAAGCAGGAGCCACCTGATCACCCAGCGAAAGTCGGCCCACGAGACCGAGTTCGCTCACAACAGTGAGCGCCAGTTCGCACTCCTCCTCGACTTCTACGACGTGCCATGGGACTACGAGCCGAGGTCTTTCCCCATCGCCTGGGACAAGGACGGCACGCCGACCCAATTCTTCACGCCCGACTTCTACCTCCCGGATGACGATCTGTTCATCGAGATCACCACGATGAGCCAGAAGCTGGTCACCAAGAAGAACGGCAAGCTGCGCCGGCTCAAGGAGCTCTATCCGGAGATCCACTGCAAGCTGTTCTATCAGCGTGACTACCTCAATCTGGTGGTCAAGTACGGGCTCGAGGGCCCGGAGAACCTCGAAGAAGCCCTGGCGCCCACCCGGATTCCGGGCCGCCCGGCTGTCGTCCGACTCGAGGAGCGAGGCGAACGACTCATCGGATGAACCGGTCGCCCCTGCACGACCTCCATCAGCGGCTGGGTGCCCGATTCGTGGACTTCGGGGGATGGGAGATGCCGGTCCAATACGGGTCGGTCCTCGCCGAGCACCGGGCGGTGCGGGGCAGCGCCGGCTGGTTCGACGTGACACATCTCGGCCGCTTCGAGCTCACTGGCTCCGGCGCCGAGCGGGCCCTCCTCAGGCTCCTCAGCAACGACATCACCGGGATCGGCCCGGGTCGGACCCAGTACACACTCATGCTCGACGAACGTGGAGGCATCGTGGACGACCTCGTCGTGTGGTGGTGGGAGCCCGATCGGTACTGGGTGTTTCCCAACGCCGCCAACCACGGTCGGGTTATGGCAGCGTTCTCCAGCGAGCCCGGCTGCGAGGTGCGCGATCTCCAGGCCGAGACAGTCCTCATCGCCATCCAGGGCCCCCAGGCGCCGTCCGTGATCGAAGAGCTGTTCGGCGAGGCCCCCAAGCGATTTCGCACGGCATCCCATGCATGGGAATCGGGCCAGGTCCGGCTCGCCGGCACCGGCTACACGGGCGAACGTGGGGGAGAGGCCAGCACTGACCCCGATACCGGTCGACACCTCGTCGAGAGGCTCGTTTCTCTGTCAGTAGTGCCCTGTGGCCTGGCCTCTCGTGACACCCTGCGTCTCGAGGCAGGTCTGCCCTTGTGGGGATCGGACATCGACGAGTCGACTACCCCGCTCGATGCAGGTCTCGACTTCGCCGTCGACATGGACCATGACTTTCGGGGACGGTCCGCCCTGGAAGCCGAGATGCGAGACGGGCCTTCACGACGCCTGATCGGCTTCGTCCTCGACGACAAGGGCATCCCGAGGCATGGCCATAAGGTGCGGACTCCTGAAGGCGGAGGTGAGGTCACTTCCGGCAACCTGAGCCCGCTGCTCGACACCGGCATCGGGCTCGCCTATGTCTCACCACCGCCCGGGCCGGCGGCCGTCGGAATCGAAGTGCAAATCCGCGAGCGCTGGGTCAAGGGCCGCATCGTTCAGCCACCGTTTCACAAGGCCTCGCCGTGAGCGTCGAAGTCGCCGGTCGCCCCGAAGTCCCCGATGGCTACGGGGTGACAGAAGATGGGCCCTTTCTCAATTGGGCAAGCGTCGAGGACTGGTTGGTCGAAGCCACCGAGTACTGGCTCGCCACCACCCGCCCCGATGCCCGGCCACATGTGGTGCCCCGGTGGGGGGTCTGGATCGATGAGCGGTTCTGGTACGACGGGTCGCCGATGACTCGCCACGCCAGAAACATCGCCTCCAACCCATCCTGTGCGCTTCATCTCGAGAGTGGCACGACCGTCACGATCATCGAGGGCACCTCGACGTTCGCCGAGCCGATCCACGGTGAGATTGGTCAACGGCTGGCCGCCGAATATTCCCGGAAGTACGAGCGGCTGGGGTACGCCCCGGCGGCCGACGCCTGGTCGGGAGAGGACGCCGGCGGGATGTGTGTCTTGACTCCGGTGAAGGGAATGGCCTGGTCGCAATTCCCCACCGACTTGACCCGCTTCCTGTTCAAACCGGACCCGGACCGGTAGTTTCCCGGCGATGGCCTCCTGGAGTGAATTCGTCGAAGAGGCCCCGCGGATCGCCGAGGTCTTCGTTCGCAGGCACGCCGCAACGAATTACCTGTGCATGCTCGCCACGATCCGTTCCGATGGCTCCCCCCGGATCAGCCCGATGGAGCCCAGGATCCTCGAGGATCAGCTGGTTCTCGTCGGCATGCCCGACACGACCAAGTACCGCGACCTCGGTCGCGATCCTCGATTCTGCCTGCACACGGCGACGGTCGACCCCTACGTCGGCGACGGCGATGCAAAACTGTGGGGTGAAGCCGTGAACATGCAGGAGCCCCGCCTCCACGAGCGGTTCGCCAGCGATCTCTTCGAAGATGCTGGACTCGATCTGCGAGGGCAGGCGCTCGATCCTTTCTATGTTGCCGATCTCACCTCTGGCGCATCGGTGGAGTTCGACGATGGCCTCTTGTCGATCACGATCTGGAAACCGGGGCAGGGGGAAAGGGTGGAGCAGAAGACCTGACGGCGTGTCAGTTCGGGAGCCTCCGTAGGATTTCCCGGAAGAACGAGGAGAGACATGGCGAGTGTTGCGCGTCCGGTGCCTTCCGAGGACATCGGCATCGAACTGGTGAGAGAGTGGGTGCCCGATGGGACGCCCCGAGCTCACATCGTCCTGGTCCATGGCATCGTCGAGCACTGCGGGCGCTACGAGCGGACCGGCTCGCTTCTCGCCGAGTCCGGCTTCTTCGTTCGGTCCTTCGATCTGATCGGTTTCGGTGGATCAGGAGGTGCCCGAGGCGACATCGACGATTGGTCCCGTTATCACGACCAGATCCAGGGCCACATGGAATGGGCTCGGGAGCAAGGGACACCCGTGATCCTGATGGGTCATTCGATGGGAGGGAACCTGGCGCTGGGGTATGCGCTGACCGGCCGCCCCGCCCCCGACCTTCTGGTTCTATCCGCACCGGCGTTGGGCGGCGGTGCCGCCTGGCAGCGAGCGATCGCCGGTCTGGCGCGAGAGGCTCGCGCCGACGGTTGCCTTACCCACCGCCCTGAAAGGTGAGCAGCTGTCACGTGACCCGACGGTGGCGGAGGCCTACTTCTCCGACCCTCTCGTCTTCCCGAGGGCGACGAATCGCCTTGGCGCGTTCTTGTTCGAGGCCATGGACGAGTTGAACGACAGTCTCACCGACCTCGCCATCCCGACTCTGGTCCTCCACGGGGCCGCTGACACCATCGTTCCTCCGCAGTCCACCGCCGGGCTCGGGGAATTGCCCAACGTCGAGCGGCGGTTGCTGCCAGGTCTCCGCCACGAGATCCTCAACGAGCCGGAGGGACCGGAGCTGGTCCAGCAGATAGCCGCCTGGATCGACTCCCGGATCTGACGGTGCCCTTACCCCGGCGACTCGCTCGGTTCAACCGAGTGGTCACCAATCGCGTCAGTGGTCCCCTGGCCACATGGTTCCCCGGCTTCGCCATGATCGTCCATCGGGGCCGGAAATCCGGCGCCGAATACCGAACCCCGGTCAATGCCTGGCTCGGCGACGACGACGTCATCGTGGCTCTGACCTATGGGAAGGACACAGACTGGCTGAAGAACCTGACCGCGGCAGATGGTGGGGTGGTGATCGCCGGGCGGAGGACTCACCGGGTGGGGCGGCCGGAGCTGATCGGGCCGGAGGGGATGAGGCGCATGCCTGCGCCGGCCAGGCCGATCCTTCGCCTGATCGATGTCGACGAGTTCGCCCTGCTGCCCTTGATCAGGCCGGATCAGCCCACCTGATCAGCACCTTGCCCGAGTCTTGTGATGCTGTCGCTTCGAACGCGGCCTCGAAATCGTCGACCTCGAAGCGATGTGTGATCACGGGGGAGATGTCGACCCCCGATTGGATGAGGACGTTCATCTTGTACCAGGTCTCGAACATCTCCCTCCCGTAGATCCCCTTCAGGTTGAGCATGTTGAAGATGACGATGCTCCAGTCGATCGGGAAGGGGTCTGTCGGGATGCCAAGAATGGCCACGTTGGCTCCGTGGATGGTGTTCTGGAGGATGTCCTCCATGGCGGAGGGGCTGCCGGACATCTCCAGGGCGACGTCGAAACCTTCGGTCATCCCCATCTCGATCTGTACGTCATGGAGCTCCTCGGACCTGATGTCGACGGTCCGGGTCGCACCCATTCGCTTGGCCAGATCGAGACGAAACGGGTTCACGTCGGTGACCACCACGTTGCGGGCACCGGCGTGGGCCACCACGGCGCAGGCCATGAGCCCGATCGGGCCGGCACCGGTGATCAGGACATCCTCGCCGAGGACCTCGAACTCGAGCGCCGTGTGGACCGCATTCCCGAACGGGTCGAAGATGGCGGCGATCTCAGGGTCGAGACCTTCCTGATGCCGCCAGACATTCGATTTGGGGATCAAGACATAGTCGGCGAATGCCCCGGGCAGGTTTACCCCGATGCCCCGGGCGTCGTGGCACAGATGGCGTCTTCCAGCAAGACAGTTGCGACAGCGATTGCAAACGACATGTCCTTCCGCCCCCACGAGCTCGCCGACCTCGAAACCGGAGACATTCGGCCCCAGGGCCACGATCTCACCGGAGAACTCGTGTCCGACGGTCATCGGGGCGGGGATGGTGGCTCGAGCCCAGTCGTCCCAATTGAAGATGTGCAGGTCGGTGCCACAAATACCGGTCGTCAGCACCCTGATCAGGATGTCGTCAGGCCCCGGCTCCGGAATCGAGACGTCATCGAGGCGCAGCCCGACCTCATCGGCGTGTTTCACCAGAGCCCTCATGAACCCGAACGTTAAAGCAGAGAGCGCCGCTGTTCGCATGAATCCGCGGGGCTGTGGCACGATGTCGTCGTGGAAGGAACCCTCGGTGGGCAGCTCCTGGTGGCGACACCGTTGCTGATCGACCCCAATTTCTGGAGATCGGTCGTGTTGATCCTTCAGCACGACGACGACGGCAGCCTCGGTTTGGTTCTCAATCGACCAACGATCGAACGGGTCGAGACTCACATCCCGGTGTGGGGCCCCGTCGCCGCCAAGCCAGGCACGGTCCATTTCGGAGGCCCGGTGGAGCCACGTGTGGCGATCGGGCTCGCCACTGGGCAGGGCGGGGAGCCAACCGGGGTACCTGGTTTGAGCATCGTCGACCTCGAGGCGGAGCCGGGGGAGGGGACCTACGCCGTTCGCATCTATTCGGGCTACGCAGGCTGGGGCCAAGGCCAGTTGGAGATGGAGATCGCAGAAGGCTCGTGGTACGTGGTTCCGGCCTCGCCCGACGACCCATTCGATCGGCCCGAAGGACAATGGGCGCGAATCTTGCGTCGGCAGAACGGCCACCTTGCCCTCGTCTCCACCTTTCCTGACGATGTCGAGCTCAACTGACCACCGCGTCGCCGTCGTCGGGCTCTACCCTGACCGGGCATGACCACGACTGCTCCCAAGCTGCGCCCCAGTCTCAAGCGCAAGTCACCGGGTCTGATCGTGGAGCGCGGTCTTCGGGATCGGGGGCTCGAGGTCGTGGTGGGCATGGACGAAGTGGGACGAGGGTCTTGGGCCGGACCGCTCACGGTTGGCGCTGCCATCGTCCCTCTCGATCGCCGGGTGTACAAGATCAGGGACTCCAAGATGTTGACCGAGGACGAGCGTGAGGCACTGTTCGACAGGATCGCAGCATGGTGCGATGCATGGTCGGTCGGTCACGCCACTCCTGAGGAGTGCGACACCCTCGGGATGTCGGACGCGCAGAGGTTGGCCGCGCAGCGCGCCCTAGCCGGGCTGGGTGCGGTGCCCGACCACGTCTTGCTCGACGGGAAATGGGATTTCGTCGGCGGGGCCACGCGCATCGTGAGGGGCGATCGAACCTCGCTCTCCATCGCTGCCGCCTCGATCCTGGCCAAGGTGACGCGGGACAGGCTGATGAGAGAGTGGGCCGATCAGTACCCCGGCTACAACTTCGAGGCAAACAAGGGCTATCCGTGCCCGGTGCACAAGTCGGCCCTCCAGGCGTGGGGGCCTTCAGCCATCCATCGCCGATCCTGGGTCTTCATGGACTACCTCATGTGGAACGGGTTGGAGCGCTATCACAGGCCAGAGCCACAGATGGCGCTTCCCTTCGAAGACTGACCCGCCGGTACTCGCGTGTTCCTCACCGAATCGGATCAGGCGATGCTTCAGGGAGAGGCCGGGGACGCAGCCAGGGTGGCAATGGAGCTCCTCGTCGCCGTCGCCGAATCCGAGGACGCAGCGGAACTGTTGGACATCTCCGCTTCACACATTGACGGCGGTCTGTATCACGGGCAGGCCGGGCTCGACTTTGCCCTCTCGTTGGTGGAAGGCGGAGGTCGGGTGGTGGTGCCGACCACCCTCAACGTGTCCTCACTCGATCTGCTGCATCCCCAGCTATACCGCGGTGAT
Organism: uncultured Acidobacteriota bacterium; assembly: GCA_963720925.1. Lineage (GTDB taxonomy): Bacteria > Actinomycetota > Acidimicrobiia > Spongiisociales > ZC4RG35 > JARDZU01. The sequence goes on along the minus strand of CAVRHE010000007.1, from coordinate 843,330 downwards.
CAGGAGACGGCCGCCGCGGCCCGCCGCCTGATGGATGCCTATGTCGATATGGGCTGCACGCCGAGTTGGACATGCGCTCCCTATCAGCTCGCCCAGCGTCCCGGGCTCGGGGATCAGATCGCCTGGGGTGAGTCGAATGCCATCGTCTTCGCCAACTCGGTCCTGGGGGCGAGGACCGCGCGATACGGTGACTTCCTCGACATCTGTTGCGCCCTTACCGGACGCGCTCCGGCCGTCGGCCTCCACACCGATGAGGGTCGGTTGGCAACGTTGAAGGTCGATCTCCTCGTGCCCGACAGGCTTCTCGACGACGACCTCCTCTACCCGGTGCTGGGTCACTTGCTGGGCCAGTTGGCCGGCACCGAGGTGGCAGTGATCGTGGGGCTCGATCACAGAGCCGGGGAAGACCGGCTCAAGGCCCTCGGGGCGGCAGCCGCCTCATCGGGTGCGGTCGCCATGTTCCACGCGACAGGGGTGACTCCCGAAGCTGCCACTCTGGAGGCGGCGACGGGCGGACATACTCCACGACGCAGCGTCGTCGTCGACGTCGACGACCTGACAAAGGCGCGAGCGTCGCTGCACCACGGTGAGGGACCGCTGGGAGCGATCAGCGTGGGGACGCCTCATTTCTCGGTTCGGGAGCTGGCGACGCTGGCAACGATGGTGGACGGCCTGTCGACAACGGTTCCGTTCTATGTGAACACCTCCCGGGACTCGCTGACGGAGGCTGAGACGACAGGCGCGATCCGCGCAATCGAAGAGTTCGGCGCCACGATCGTCACCGACACCTGCACCTACATCACTCCGATCATGGAGGACGTCACCGGCGTGGTAATGACCAACTCCGCCAAATGGGCCTTCTACGCACCGGGGAATCTCGGTGTCGACGTTGTCTTTGCCGGACTCGATGCGTGCATCGCCTCGGCGGTGTCCGGACAGCTGGTGATGGGAGAGCGTTTGGTGACGGGCGCCGGGTTCAGGGCCTTGGTCGAGGGCGCAGCGACGGGAGAGCTGCTGTGCCTCACAGAACCGCTGTCGCTGTGGGGCGGCCTCGATCCCGAGACCGGTCTGATCGTCGACAGGAGTCACCCTCAGCTCGGGCGGAGTGTGACCGGCGCAATCATCGCTATGCCGCACGGTCGCGGCTCCAGCTCATCCTCCTCGGTGTTGGCAGAGGCCCTGCGTCTCGGGACAGGCCCGGCCGGCTTCGTGCTCGATTCACCCGACTCCATACTCGTCGTCGGTTCACTGGTCGCCAATCGTCTGTATGGAGCGATATGCCCCATCGTGTGCGGCACCCTCCCGGAGGGTTCGACAGGAGCATGGATGATCGACCACAATCATGTCGTCCCCCTCCAGGGGCCGGTTCCGGGGGCATAGGTCACAGCTACGAGGATCATGTGAATCGCGCTGTGTGTAGAAAACGCGCCAATTTGCCGATGGATACCTGAATGAGTGGCATTGACGAGCTGAAGGCATTCTTCAAGAGGATGCCTGTTGCGTTTTATCGCACCTCGACGACGGGCGAGCTGGTAGCGGCCAATCCGGCCCTGGCCAACATCCTCGGGTACGACTCTGTCGAGGAAATGATGGCCCAGCTGCCCACCGTCGAGACGATCTATATGGATCCGGCACAGCGAGCCGACTGGCTGCAGCGGATCGCCACCGAAGGCGTGATCATCGACTTCGACGTACAGCTGTCTCGACCCGACGGCAGCACGATCTGGGTCCGCGACTCGGCTCGAGCGGTGAGAGACGACAACGGGCAAATCCTCTACTACGAGGGGTCTCTGATCGACGTGACGGACAAGTTCGACGTCGGCAAGGCCAAGGACGACTTCATTGCCACGGTTTCCCACGAGCTGCGCAACCCGCTCGCAGCCATGCTCGGGCTTGGCCAGGAGCTCGCCGATCACTACGACACCTTCACCGACGAAGAGCGACGCGACATGGCGCAGATGATCGCCCGTCAGGCCGACGACGCGTCATGGCTGATCGAAGACCTCTTGGTGGCCTATCGCGACAACCTGAGCCAGGTCTCGGTAGCGCTCCAGGAGTTCGACGTCACCAAGGAGATCGAGCGGGTCCTCGAGGTCGTCGACTACCCGATCGACGTCAAGGTCCTGCAGGGCTCATCCCGGATCATGGCCGACCCCCGACGGACCAGGCAGATCCTGCGCAACCTCGTTTCCAACGCCATGCGATACGGTGGCGAGCAGATCCAGATCAGCCTGGGCAAGGCCGGCGATCGCCTCGAGGTCAAGATCCAGGACTCGGGAAAGCCGATTCCCAACAGCGATGTCGAGCGCATCTTCCGTGCCTATGAGCGGGGGAGGGGCACCCCACACTCCGCCTCGGTGGGTCTCGGCCTCAATGTTGCCCGCCGTCTGGCCCGCCTCATGGACGGTGATCTCACCTATCGGCATGAGGACGGATGGTCGGAGTTCGTCCTGTCGCTCCCCTCGGCTTGACCTCCGAGCACACCTACGATCCCTGAATGCGCGTACTCGTAACAGGCGGAGCCGGGTTCATCGGCAGCCACACGGTGGTCTCATTGATCGAGGCTGGTCATGAGCCGGTGATCGTCGACAACCTCGCCAACGCGAAGCGCTCCGTGACCTCCCGGATCGGGCGGATCGCCGGTCGCGAGCCGGAGTTCGTCGAGGCCGACGTGCGCGATCTCGACGCCATGGAGAAGGTCCTCCAGTCGGGATTCGATGCGTGTATCCATTTCGCCGCTCTGAAGGCGGTGGGCGAGTCGGTCGAGAAGCCGCTTCTCTACTACGACAACAACGTGGGCGGCACCTTCGCACTTCTCGAAGCACTGAGCGGCGCCAACGTGAAGACCTTCGTGTTCAGCTCGTCCGCCACTGTGTATGGCGATCCCGACCCCGCCTCCCTTCCGCTCCTGGAGTCGACACCGATCGGCACCGCCACCAACCCCTACGGTTGGACCAAGATCATGATGGAGCAGATCCTTCGTGACGTCCGGGTGTCGGACCCGGACTGGTCGATCTCGCTGCTCCGCTATTTCAACCCGGTAGGGGCCCATCAGTCTGGGCTCCTCGGTGAGGATCCGTCCGGCGTGCCCAACAATCTCATGCCCTACGTCGCCAAGGTCGCCTCCGGTGAGCTGGCCCGGGTCAAGGTGTTCGGAAATGACTACCCGACTCCGGACGGCACCGGGGTGAGGGACTTCGTCCATGTCGCCGACCTCGCCGAAGGTCACGTGGCCGCACTGGAGAAGCGCGGAGGTGAACAGGGCGTGTTCACCTACAACCTGGGCACCGGGGAGGGTCACAGTGTCCTCGAGGTCATCGCCGCCTACGAGCGTCAGTCGGGCAAGCCGATCCCGTATGAGATCGTGGGACGCCGGGCAGGGGATGTCGCGGCGAACTGGGCCGATGTGGAGAAGGCCCGCGCCGAGCTCGGGTGGGAGACCAGCCGCGACCTCGACGACATGTGCGCCGATTCCTGGCGCTGGCAGCAAAGCCCTCGCTGACTGAAGCGTTTAGCCTCGCCACTTCAGTGAGCGATGTCCCAACGAATGACCTCCTCGAGGTCGCCCAGAGCTGGATCGAAGGCGATCCCGATCCGAGGACCCGGGAGGCGCTCCAAGCGCTCGTCGATGACGGCGATCGAGACGGACTGGCCGATGCGATGGGAGAGCCGCTCACATTTGGGACGGCCGGGATCCGGGGAGAGGTCGGGCCCGGTTCGGGCCGGATGAATCGAGCGACAGTCATCCGCACCACGAGAGGGCTCGCCGACCATCTCATCGCCAAGCACCTGGGTCCGCCGGAGCGGGCGGTGGCCCTGGGGTACGACGCCCGCCCCGACAGCCGTGCATTCGCCGAGGACACCGCAGGCGTTCTGGCTGCGGCCGGCATTCGGGTCAGCTTCTTCTCGGAAGTCACGCCCACACCTTTGGTGGCCTTCGCCGCCAAGCATCTCGCTGCCCCGGCCGCGGTCGTGATCACCGCCAGCCACAACCCACCGGCCGACAACGGGTACAAGGTCTATGACGGCAACGCCGCTCAGATCATCCCCCCGACGGACGCCGAGATCGCAGCCGCGATCGCCGGCGTGGGCCTCGCCACCGACGCGCCTCGAATCGACGGTGTGTTCGCCGGCGGCTCCGATCTCGTCACCCCGATGCCCGACGACATCCTGGACGCCTACGAAATCGAGCTCGATTCCGCCCGCCCCAACGCTCAAGCGTCCGACTTGAAGATCGTCTACACCCCGCTCCACGGTGTCGGTGGCGAGACTCTGGTCCGTCTCTGCAAATGGGCCAAACACGACGGCCTTATCCCGGTCCCGGAGCAAGCCCGGCCCGATGGGGCTTTCCCCACCGTCACCTTCCCGAACCCCGAGGAGCCGGGCGCGCTCGATCTGGCGCTGGAGTTGGCGAGGGATGTCGACGCCGACCTGGTGCTTGCCAACGACCCCGACGCCGACCGCCTCGCCGCAGCCGTGCCCAACGCGGGGGAGTGGCGCCTGCTCAGCGGCAACGAGCTTGGTGCCCTGCTCGGCGATTACGTGCTCCGCTACTGGCGGCACGAGGAAACGCCGATCGTCGTCAACTCGGTCGTGTCCAGCCCGATGCTGGGGCGGATCGCGGCTCGGCGCGGAGCGGTCCACGAGACGACACTGACCGGATTCAAGTGGATCATCAATGCCGGTTTGGCTCTCGAGAGCGGGGGAGTGGGGCGCTTTGCATTCGGCTATGAGGAGGCGCTCGGCTACTCGGTAGGCCAGACGGTTCGCGACAAGGACGGGCTCAGCGCCGCCGTGGTCATGGCCGACCTCGCCGCCGAGGAGGACGCCTCGGGCCGGAGCGTGCTCGACCGGCTCTACGACTTGTGGGACGAGGTCGGGCTGTGGGTGAGCGCCCAGCAATCGATCGTAAGGGCCGGTCCGGAGGGGCAGGCCGCGCTTTTGGCAGCGGTCGATCGTCTCGGCAACGATCCTCCCACCACGGTTCAGGGCCTCGAAGTGACCGGAACGACGGACTATCGCGTCGGCTCCGAGGAGCGACCGACATGGCTGGGGGCACAGGACCTGATCGAAATGTCATTGGGCGAATCGGGCCGAGTCCTGGTGCGGCCAAGCGGCACCGAGCCCAAGCTCAAGATCTATGTCGACCTCAGCGGCCCGACCGGGCCCGACCACGATGCGGCGCATCAGAAACTCCTGGCCGAAGCACAGTCAATGGCGCAGGCAGTGGGGGAGTGGCTCGACGTGTGACCGGCTGATCAATGAGGTGAGCGCCGGAGGTGTTCCCGGTATAGATAGAGCCATCCCAGCCCGTGGATCGCCACGCCCAGCAGCAGCAACACGGTGACCAGCGGGTATCCGGCGATGAGCCCGGCGAGGGCGGCGACGACGGCAAAACAGACCAGGGCGACACGCACGCCATTCAAGGGCCCGAACATCTTCCGGAGCCTACCGGCTTGACCGGACACCGGGTTTAACCTGCGCCGGAATGCGGTCCCTGTTCCTGGTTCTCGTCGTCCTCATGGGGGCCTGCTCCGGCAACGCGGGGAACGAGGTCACGACGATCTCGGCCACGACTTCGACGTCGACGACCACCACCACGACGACACTCACGACAGCTACCACCACCACCACCACCACTGAACCGCCACCGACCGTTCCCGAGATCGCACGAGCCCTGGTCACGCCGACGGGTGTCGTCGTCACGGTTCTAGAGGAGACAGCAACCGGATACCAAGTGACGACGCCGTGCGGGAACGAGGCAACGGTCAGTGAAGGAACACCGCTGGGAACGACACAGGTGGTCATCGACCCAGGCCACGGCGGTGAGGTTGACACCGGGGCAGTGGGGGCCAACGGGTTGATCGAAAAGCATCTCAACCTCGATGTGGCCCAAGCCGTCCAGGCCAAGCTGATCGTCCGGGGCATCGACGTGGTGCTCACCCGGACCGCGGACTATGCCTCCAGGTTGGGGGTGAGGGCCGGCCTGGCCGATCACCTGGGCGCCGACTTGCTCATCTCGGTGCATCACAACGCGCCGACGCCCGGGCCATCGGCTCGGCCCGGCACGGAGGTGTTCATCCAGAGCGCCTCAGAGGAATCGAGACGGCTCGGCGGATTGGTCTGGACCCGGGTGATGGCGGAGCTCTCCGACTTCGATATCGCATGGACTGCTGCTCCTGACGCCGGGGTGCTCACGGTCCTCAGCACACGAGGGAACGACGCCTACGGGATGATCAGCGGGCCACGAACCGTGAGTGTTCTCGCCGAGCTGGGGTACATCTCCAATCCCGCCGAAGCGGAGCTGTTTGCCACTTCGGAGTACGTGGATGCGGTGTCCGATGCCCTGACCGACGCCATCGAGAACTACCTGATCACCGAGGCCACCGGGGCCGGATACGTGGCCGAGCCCAGAGTGTTCAATCCCCAGCCCGGGATCGGGGGGAGTCTCTGCGTCGACCCGGCTCTGGAGTAGGTGGGTTCACCTTCAGCAAGCTCCGAATGCAGCCGACCTGCACCATCCGACCCTCCAACTTGACATAACGTGGATTATGGGTGTTCGAGACGCCATACCACGGGCTTCACCAGGTACCCTTCCCGACCGCTCTTTGAGCAACCTTTGAGGTCACGGTCCGACATGCGGTTTGAGGAATCCATCGATATCGACGTAGGCCAGCAGCGCGTCTGGGAGGTGCTCAGCGACATCGAAGCGTGGCCGCGGCGTATCGAGACGGTCGACGTCGCCGAGTTGCTCACGCCCCCGCCGCTGAAGAAAGGCAGCCGGGTACGCCTCCAGCAACCCAAGCTGCCGGAGGGCACATGGGACATAACCGTCTGGGATGCGCCGTCGTACTTCGAGATGCGCCAGAAGTCGGGCGGCGTCACCAGCGTCGCGGGCCACCGCGTCGAGGCGTTGGAGGGAAGCCGCTCGCGTCTGACGCTGAGCGTGGATATGCAGGGATGGCTTGTCCCGGTCGTCGGCCTATTTGCAAAGGATATGACCACCCGTTACATGACCAGCGAGGCGCAGGACATGAAGCGCGCCGCCGAATCAGTCGAAACGTGATGGCGCCGCGCGTCGTAGAAGTATGCAGAATCCCGCATTCCGCGGACGTCCTGGCACAGCAAACTCGCAGACGGGTATGTGAGGAACAAACCTCCCCCGTCCTCCGTTGTAACGGGGCACACATCCCCCATTGAAAGGCTGATGCATGGCCACCGTGGCCCTGACCAAGGAAAACTTCGACCAGACCATCCAGGAGAACGACACCGTTTTCATCGACTTCTGGGCGGAATGGTGTGGACCGTGTCGCATGTTCGCTCCGACCTACGAGTCCTCCTCGGAGCAGCATCCGGACATCGTGTTCGCCAAGGTGGACACCGAGGACCAGCCCGAGCTGGCCGGTACGTTCGGCATTCGTTCCATACCCACCCTGATGATCTTCCGGGATCAGGTGATTCTCTACGCACAGCCGGGGGCGATCCCCGGGCACATGCTCGAGGACCTGATCACCAAGGTGAAGGAAGTCGACATGGACGAGGTGCGGGCCCAAATGGCGGAGCACGAGCATGGAGAGCATGACGACCACGATCACGAGGGTGCTCACGAGCACGCCCACTGAGGTTGGTTCCCCGGTCCTGACGCTCCCCCGATAGACCGACCCCTGACTGCGCCCGATCTAGCCTCCACGACGATGCCTATCGACGCGGCAGTCCTCGAGTCGATGCACAAGCTGGGTGTCGACTTCGAGGAGATGGACTGCGACCCGGAGTTGGCCGACACCGCCCGCTTCTGTGAGGCCTACGGCGTCCCGCTGGAGCGGTCGGCCAACACGATCCTGGTGGCTTCGCGACGACCTGAGGGCCATTTCGCAGCCTGTCTGGTGCTGGCCACCACGAGGCTCGACGTCAATGGTCTCGTCAGGCATCGATTGGGAGTCAAGAAGGTGAGCTTCGCCGACGCCGAGCAGACAAGGGAGCTCACCGGAATGGAGATCGGCGGAGTGACCATTTTCGGTCTCCGCGACGACCTCCCGGTGTGGATCGATGCCGGAGTGCTGGACCACGACTGGGTCGTAATCGGCGCCGGATCCCGGAGCGCCAAGATCCGAATGGACCCCCGGCAGCTCGAAGGCCTCGATAGGTTCGAGGTCGTCCCAGACCTGGGCCGTGAAGTCTCAGCCTGAACGCCGCCCTGCCCGTCGTATCAGGAAGAAATACCCGATCAGACCGATCAGCGCGAAGCTGAACCATTGGATGGCGTATCCCAGATGTGGCCCCTCGTCCTCGAAAGAGGGGGGCGGGGCGGTGATAGGCAGATCACCATCCAGATCGTCGAGCAAGGAGAGATACACCGGTTCCAGCTCATAGGGCACCTGTTGCTGGATGCGGCCGATGTCAACCCTGCTCAGGGTCTCGAGCCGGCCCTGCTCTGGATCGCTCGGGCTGAGGACCCCGCGAGTCTGGCTGGGCCGCACCCAACCGGTCACCGTCACGGTCCCTTCTGGGGGCGGCACGGCCGTCGCGGGCACTTCATCCACATCCAACGGAACCCAGCCGCGATTGACCAGAACAGCAGTCCCCCCCTCCCCCAGCAGGGGCGTGACGACGTGAAAACCGGCGACGCCCTGATGGACTTGACTCCGGACCAGGACCTCGTCGGCAGGTTGGAAGACACCGGTCGCAGTGGCCTGACGGAATTCGAGGCTTTCCCTATCGTCGCCTGCGGAGTCGAGCAAGACGCCGACATCGTCCGCCTCCGCAGCGAAGCGTGACTCCCCCACCGTGTTGTCCAATTGCCGCTCTTCGAGCCGGCGGAGCTGCCAGAAGCCCAGGTTGATGAAGAGTATGGCGAGGGCGACAACGACGACGTGGGCCGCCAACCAACGTGGGGCCATCAACCATCTCACCGATCAGGCGGCTAAGGGGATCTCATCGTCATCGAGCATGGCCTGTGCCGCCGCGTCGATGGTCGGCTCCTCACGCCTGATCGCAGTCGGGACCGACATCAGCGAGCCGGCCGCGTCCACGGTCAAGCGACCGGCTTCGATCAGGGCACGGGCGATGTCGTCGGTCCAGTACCAGGGCACGAGCAACCTCCGGATGACGTCGAGGGGACAGGGACGAGGCCACTGTACCCCCGATGTCAATACCCGAAATCGTCAATGGAAACGGGCCTAGACGACAATCGGTTCGAGATCCTCGACGTCCTTGACGTTGACCTGTTCGGCCACGACCTCGAGACGGGAACGGCGTCCCTCTGGCGCCTCCCAGAACCTTCGCTGCACCGACCCGCAAACCCAGACCCGTCGACCTTTCGCAGGCAGGACTTCGACGAGTTCATCCGACGGGTCCCACACCGTCACCGGTACAACGTCGACACGCCGCCGCGGCTCATCGCTCCGAACAGTGACCAGGAGCCGGATCAGCCGGGTCCCGCTATCGAACGTCTTCAGCTCGGGGTCGACGGCAAGTCGTCCACACAGGACGACGAGGTTGAGATCCATGACACTCTCCCCTTCTCATGGTCGGGGAAGTGCGGACAGTTCGAGTCTGCCCGACAGCAGTGACAGATTCACCAGGGTTGATCGGATAGCGGCTTCAACAGTCAGAGCAGTGCGGCGCGCAAGTCGTCAACGCCCTCGAAATCTGGCTCCTGCTCGTCCAGGGCGGCCAGCAGGCGTCTGGCGGCGTCCTTGTCGCCGGCGGCGAGGGCCACCTTGGCCGCCACGAACCACCGGCGGAGCTCGCCCGGCGAGGGTGAGGCGACGAGTCGGCCCGGTTTGATGACGTGCCACGCCTCGTGAGTCTTCCCCTGGTCGAGCAGGAACGAGGCGTAGACCACACGCGCCTCATGGCCAACCGTGGCGGAGGTGTCGCAGGTCCTGGAGCAGATTCCAGGTCTTGGTCACGTCCCCGGGCCGGCCCAGGGCACGGAGACAGTCCATCTCTATCGGCATGTGCATCACATCACCGGTGAGACGTCTGAAAGTGCGCAACTCGCGCAATGCCTCTTCCCACTGGCCGGTGTGATAGGCGGACAACCCGAGCATCTCCCGGACCGTCGACGAACGAGGTGCCAGGTTCTTCGCCTTGCGCAGCTCGGGCAAGGCGGCTCCGTAGCGCTCGTCGGCAAATTGGTTCAATGCCTTGGCCAGATGGTTCAGGGCGGGATCGCGGCGGTCCTTGGGGGTCGAGCGGAGGATCTCCTCCCGAACCCATTTGGGAAGCTGTCCCGAGCTCACCGAGGTGACGGTGCGATGCTCCCGTCGTTGGCCGGTGTCGTGAGTGTCACGTCGTCGCTTGTCGCCGCTCTTGCGCTGGTGTCGGTCCGGGCGATTGCTCAACGTGCCTTCCCTGGGGTGAAAACGAAGGGCCGCCAAACGCTAGTCGGCGGCCCTTCGACGTTAATGCCCGGCGGTGACCTACTCTCCCAGGGGGTTGCCCCCCAAGTACCATCGGCGCTGGCGGGTTTCACTTCCGTGTTCGGAATGGGAACGGGTGGTTCCCCGCCGCTGTAGCCACCGGACAAAGCTTCGAGTCCCGGCAACCCGAGGACTCCATAGCGAGCACAAATATCGAGGATTCATTCCAAGCCCTCGGCCTATTAGTACCGGTCCGCTGAACACATTGCTGTGCTTACACGTCCGGCCTATCAACCTGGTCTTCTACCAGGGGCCTTAACCGGTTAATCCGGTGGGAAGTCTCATCTTGAGGTGGGCTTCGCACTTAGATGCCTTCAGCGCTTATCCCGTCCGTACATAGCCAACGAGCCGTGCACTTGGCAGTACAACTCGCACACCAGAGGTACGTCCACCCCGGTCCTCTCGTACTAGGGGCAGCTCCTCTCAAACTTCCTGCGCCTGCGGCGGATAGGGACCGAACTGTCTCACGACGTTCTGAACCCAGCTCGCGTACCGCTTTAACGGGCGAACAGCCCGACCCTTGGGACCTGCTCCAGCCCCAGGATGCGACGAGCCGACATCGAGGTGCCAAACACCCCCGTCGATATGGACTCTTGGGGGGCATAAGCCTGTTATCCCCGGAGTACCTTTTAGCCGATGAACCATGGCACACCCACGTGCCACCATGGGTTCACTAATCCCGACTTTCGTCCCTGCTCGACTTGTAGGTCTCGCAGTCAAGCTCCCTTGTGCATTTACACTCGTCGTCTGATTGCCGACCAGACTGAGGGAACCTTTGGGCGCCTCCGTTACACTTTAGGAGGCCACCGCCCCAGTGAAACTGCCTGCCAGACACTGTCCCTGATCCGGATTACGGACCGAAGTTAGATGGCCGTCATATGAAGGGTGGTATTTCAACGTTGGCTCCACGAAAGCTAGCGCCTCCGCTTCTCAGCCTCCCACCTATCCTGCACATCACATGCCAGACACCAATGTCAAGCTACAGTAAAGGTTCCGGGGTCTTTCCGTCCTGCCGCAGGTAGTGAGCATCTTTACTCACACTGCAATTTCGCCGAGTCTCTGGTTGAGACAGTACCCAAGTCGTTACGCCATTCGTGCAGGTCGGAACTTACCCGACAAGGAATTTCGCTACCTTAGGCATTCTTGTTACTCCTCACATTTGCATGTGAGTGGTCAGGTCATTTCTGCCTGACTCCCCATGTCGCCATGAGGATCGGACTGTATCTTCACCACGTCAGCGTGGTGCCTTGCGTGCAGTCTCTGAGGATCCCAGGAGGATTTCCTCGATAGATCTCGACCGCTGCCGGCCCCTCGCATTCATCGAGTAGGCACGGCGGACGATATCTTCGAAGACCTCAGGGCGATGGTGACCTCTGCTCGAATCGCCCTCACGATGAAGGCGAACTGCTCGAAGTCGTATCGCTTCACTCTCAGCGCGTTCTCCTCGAAGAAGGGAAGAACCCTTTCCTCGAGCTGGATCGTGCTGTGCACTGTGTAAACGTCGACCGAGCTCGCCGGTCCCTTCGATCGCACGTTTCCGCATGCGAAGAAGGTCCTGAGCCCTTCGAGGACGTCCCGGTGGTCTGTGTGTTGGGAGACTTGGAACGTGGGCTGGACGTGCCAGCCCCGTGTAGGTCTCGCCAGTTCGTTGCGATGAACGGACACTGAGAAGCATCCTTCGCCATCCACGAACCCCACAACCCATCCCGGATCGAGTGCATCGAGTCTGGTTTCCTGCTGATTGTCCGCACCGATCGGATTTTCACTGTCCATGTCGCGACCCTACGGAGAGGGTGTGACAGGAACGAGTACCGTCGGATACTCGGATGTTCCAGCATATAGCAAGGTTTACCCACGGCCAGTAGGTCTAACCGTTATAGTTACGGCCGCCGTTTACTGGGGCTTAATTTCAAGGCTTCGCCGAAGCTAACCCATCCACTTAACCTTCCAGCACCGGGCAGGCGTCACAGCGTATACGTCGTCTTGCGACTTAGCACGCTGCTGTGTTTTTGGTAAACAGTCGCTTGGGTCTGGTCACTGCGGCCCCCTCAAGCTCCGGACGCGAAGTCCTTCACCTTACCGGGGCGCTCCTTCTCCCGAAGTTACGGAGCTATTTTGCCGAATTCCTTAACCAGAGTTAACTCGCTCGCCTTGGTATTCTCTACCTGTCCACCTGTGTCGGTTTGGGGTACGGGCACCCTGTGTGCTCGCTAGAAGTTTTTCTCGGAGGCATGGCTTCAACGGCTTCACCTAAAGCGGCTCGGCATCACGTCTCAGGCTTTATGAGGTCCGGATTTACCTAGACCTCGCCCCACACGCTTACCCCGGGAACAACCATCGCCCGGGTCCGTTTAGCCTTCCCCGTCACTCCATCGCTGACCTAGTACTGACTGGGTCGGTAGGCCCCGAAGGGCTTTCCTTAGCAAATCAGATTCGGCCTGGGCGCACGCAGAGTGGTACCGGAATATCAACCGGTTGTCCATCGACTACGCCTCTCGGCCTCACCTTAGGTCCCGACTTACCCTGGGCGGACGAACCTTCCCCAGGAACCCTTGGACATTCGGCGGAAGAGATTCTCACTCTTCATTCGCTACTCATGCCGGCATTCGCACTCGTGACGCCTCCACGACTGGCTTCCGCCGCCGCTTCGCTGGCAACACGACGCTCCCCTACCGATCCAGCTAATGCTGAATCCCGTAGCTTCGGCGGTGTACTTGAGCCCCGTTACATTTTCCGCGCAGAGTCACTCGACCAGTGAGCTGTTACGCACTCTTTAAATGGTGGCTGCTTCTAAGCCAACATCCTGGCTGTTTGAGCAACTCCACATCGTTTCCCACTTAGTACACACTTAGGGGCCTTAGCTGGCGATCTGGGCTGTTTCCCTTTCGACCACGAAGCTCATCCCACGTAGTCTGACTGCCGTATTTAGCGCATTGAGATTCGGAGTTTGACTGAATTCGGTAAGCTTGTAGGCCCCCTAGTCCAATCAGTGCTCTACCCCCAATGCGGAACATTACGACGCTAGCCCTAAAGCTATTTCGGGGAGAACCAGCTATCGCCGAGTTTGTTTGGCCTTTCACCCCTATCCACAGGTCATCCCCCAAGTTTTCAACCTTGGTGGGTTCGGGCCTCCACGAGGTCTTACCCTCGCTTCACCCTGCCCATGGATAGATCACTCGGCTTCGGGTCTACGGCATGCGACTAGGCGCCCTATTAAGACTCGCTTTCGCTTCGACTACGGTTCACACCTTAATCTTGCCACATACCGGTAACTCGCCGGCTCATTCTTCAAAAGGCAGGCGGTCAGGATCCGAAGATCCCTCCCACTGCTTGTAAGTCAACGGTTTCAGGTACTATTTCACTCCCCTCGCCGGGGTTCTTTTCACCTTTCCCTCACGGTACTAGTCCGCTATCGGTCGCTAGGAAGTACTTAGCCTTACGAGGTGGTTCTCGCAGATTCACACGGAATATCCTCCGTGCTACTTGGGAACACCGAATCTGAAGCGAGGTCGGTTTTCGTCTACAGGGCTGTTACCTGCTGTGGCCCAGCTTTCCAGCTGTGTTCGACTAACCGCCTCGTTTGTAACTTCAGCTCGATACCGGTGTATCGAGACATCAGGTCCCACGACACCCACACAGCAACGCCACCGGGCTATCACACTGCATAGGTTTAGGCTCATCCCGTTTCGCTCGCCACTACTCAGGGAGTCGCATTTGCTTTCTTTTCCTCAGAGTACTGAGATGTTTCAGTTCCCCTGGTTACCTCAACCGGCCCTATGTGTTCAGACCGGAGTGACTGGGCATGACCCCAGCCGGGTTTCCCCATTCGGACATCCTCGGATCGACGCTTGCTTGACAGCTTCCCGAGGCTTTTCGCAGCCTGCCACGTCCTTCATCGGCTTCTAGCGCCAAGGCATCCACCGTTAACTCTTAGTAGCTTGGAATATAGAGAATCCAAGACATTTTGTGCTCGCTATGCAGTTCTCAAGTTGCCTGAAGGTGCTCGACCGCGACGATACGAGATCGTCCCGGCCGTGAACTCCTTCACAACTGAACAATGTGCCCTATCTCACCGGCTCCTTGGCCGGGCTCATCCGAGCTCTCGTGCCGCCGAAGCGACTCGAGCTTGCTCGTTCCACCCAACCAGATCAATCCTGTTCGATCGAATAGCCAGCAGATCAACTAGAAGCTGGAAACCGGTCAATCATGCCGGTTTCGTTAATGCTCCTTAGAAAGGAGGTGATCCAGCCGCACGTTCCCGTACGGCTACCTTGTTACGACTTCGTCCCAATTACCGACCCCACCTTCGGCAGCTCCCTCCCTAAAAGGGTTGGGCCACTGACTTCGGGTGTTGCCGACTTTCGTGACGTGACGGGCGGTGTGTACAATCCCCGAGAACGCATTCACCGCGGCTTTGCTGATCCGCGATTACTAGCGACTCCGACTTCATGGAGTCGAGTTGCAGACTCCAATCCGAACTGAGGCCGGCTTTGTGGGATTCGCTCACCTTCGCAGGATCGCAGCCCGTTGTACCGGCCATTGTAGCATGCGTGCAGCCCTGGATATAAGGGGCATGATGACTTGACGTCGTCCTCACCTTCCTCCGAGTTATCCCCGGCAGTCTCCTATGAGTCCCCGGCCGAACCGCTGGCAACATAGGACAAGGGTTGCGCTCGTTGCGGGACTTAACCCAACATCTCACGACACGAGCTGACGACAGCCATGCACCACCTGTCATGGGCCCTTACGGACACCGTGTTTCCACGGCTTTTCCCATGATGTCAAACCCAGGTAAGGTTCTTCGGGTTGCATCGAATTAAGCCGCATGCTCCGCCGCTTGTGCGGGGACCCGTCAATTCCTTTGAGTTTTAGCCTTGCGGCCGTACTCCCCAGGCGGGACACTTAATGCGTTAGCTTCGGCACGGCAGTCGTTGATCAGACCGCCACACCTAGTGTCCAACGTTTACAGCGTGGACTACCAGGGTATCTAATCCTGTTTGCTCCCCACGCTTTCGCTCCTCAGCGTCAGTACCGGCCCAGAGAACCGCCTTCGCTACTGGTGTTCCTCCCGATATCTGCGCATTTCACCGCTACACCGGGAATTCCATTCTCCTCTACCGGACTCTAGTCACAACAGTATCGACTGCAGTTCCGAGGTTGAGCCTCGGAATTTCACAGCCGACTTACTGAACCGCCTACGAGCTCTTTACGCCCAATGATTCCGGACAACGCTCGCCCCCTACGTATTACCGCGGCTGCTGGCACGTAGTTGGCCGGGGCTTCTTTTGGAGGTACCGTCAATTTCTTCCCTCCTGAAAGGGGTTTACAACCCGAAGGCCTTCATCCCCCACGCGGCGTTGCTGCGTCAGGCTTTCGCCCATTGCGCAAGATTCCCTGCTGCTGCCTCCCGTAGGAGTCTGGGCCGTGTCTCAGTCCCAGTGTGGCTGATCGTCCTCTCAGACCAGCTACTCGTCGATGCCTTGGTAGGCCGTTACCCCACCAACTAGCTGATAAGCCGCGAGCCCATCCCACAGCACAAAGGCATTTCCTCGAACAATCATGTGATTACTCGAGGATATTCGGTATTAATCCAGGTTTCCCTGGGCTATCCCGATCTGTGGGGCAGGTTGCTCACGTGTTACTCACCCGTTCGCCGCTCCGTCATACCGGTGGGTTACCCCTCCGATGTGCGTCGCTCGACTTGCATGCATTAGGCACGCCGCCAGCGTTCGTCCTGAGCCAGGATCAAACTCTCCAACGTACATTCAAGGCAGAGCACCCGTGGGCGCCCGCCAATCCTGTCAGTTATGAGTTTGCAATTGGGTCCAGGGCCCGTGAGGGGCCCTAGAGCTGATTGCTATACAGATGCTCACTCACCTCGCCGGCCTGTTGGGGCCGAGAAGTGGGTGTGCATGCTGGCTTTTGGCACATTGTTCAGTTGTCAAGGAGCCCAGAGCTCCCACCAGTGATGTCAGTCGGACCGACGGGACAAATGCGATCGAGTCGCAGATGCCATCGTGGCCCCGATACAAAGTGAATCCGAGGCGACGCGAAAAAGGCGTCGTCCCGGTGTTCAAGTGGGTGGCCGGGGATGTGTTCCCCAGCCGGGAGTCGAATAGTAACGACACCCTTGAGTTAGTCAAGTCAATCAGACGAGCCGGACGAAACGCCGCTTGCCAACCTGGAGCACCCGGCCCGAGAGGTCATCCTTGGCGACCTCCTGAGCCTCGAGCACCAACCCGTCGAGCTTCACCGCTCCTTGAGCCAGCAACCGCCGGGCCTCCGAGCCCGACAGTCCGAGAGCGTCCCTGATCAATGCCGGGATCGCCACCGGATCGTCTGCCGGGAGTGCAAACGAATCGATCTCATCGGGCATTCCACCCTCTTTGAACACTTGATCGAACGCCGATTCGGCCCTCGCTGCCTCGTCATCGCCCCAATAGAGAGCGGTAACGGCCCCGGCGAGGCGCCGCTTGGTTTCGCCCGGGTGGAGCGTGCCCGAAGCCAATCCTGCTTCGATCTCGTCGACTTCGGATGGGTCGAGATCCGCAGCCAAACGGAACCATTCGACCATGGAGGTGTCCGGGATGCTCATCGTCTTGCCGAACATCTCGACGGGCGGGTCGTCCACCCCGATGTAGTTGCCGATCGACTGTGACATCTTCTTGACCCCATCCGTGCCGACGAGGAGGGGCATGGTCATCGCCACCTGGGCCTCCAAGCCGTATCGCTCTTGCACGGTCCGACCCATCATCAAGTTCCAGAGTTGGTCCGACCCTCCCAGCTCGACGTCGGCCTCGACCGCCACCGAGTCGTAACCCTGTAGCAATGGGTAGAGGAACTCCATGACCGAGATCGGGCTCCCGTCGTCGTAGCGCTTGGCGAAATCGGACCGCTCCAGCATCTGGGCCACCGTGGCTGCGGACGTGAGCTCGAGCAGACCGGCCATGTCGAGCGTCCCCAGCCATTCCGAGTTTCGCCTGATCTCGAGGTTCTCGGGAAGGAGAATCCTTCGGAACTGGCCAAGGACGTTCTCTGCGTATCCGTTGACCTCCTCCGCCGTGAGCCTCCGCCGTGTCTCCGACCGGTCCGACGGGTCGCCGACCTGGCCGGTGAAGTCACCAACGATGAGGACCGCGGTGTGGCCCAGCTCCTGGAAATGGCGCAGCTTGCGGAGCACGACGGCCCAGCCCAAGGTCACGGCCGGGGCTGTGGGATCCAAACCGAGTTTGACCCGGAGCGGGCGCCCTTTCTCCAGCTTCTTGGTCAGGTCGTCGCCCGGGACAACCTGATCGGTGTGACGGAGCAGGAAGGCGAGTGCGTCGTCAGAGTTCATCGGCGAGGCGACAGTAGATCGGGAAGATCCGGAGACCGACCCCCGCCGGTGGCCGGAGTCACCGCCACGAATCGCCACGGGCGGTCGATTGCCTGGCTGATGCCCACCCGCGGCGTGGCCATCACCAGGGCCGGCGTCGGGCCCGGCTCCAATCGGATTGGAGAAGAAGCGTCGAACAAGAAGGTGCCATCGTGAGAGTGGTCGACTCCAAGTGCCTGCGTCAGTTTTCCCGGGCCGTTGGCCAGGTCCCGCTCGCGACCCCGGCGCGAACGAGCCACCCCGAGGCCATCGACGATCTCCCCGCCCCGAAACAGGATCCCCCAGCCGATGCCTTCGGGACCCGCGGCCACGTTGGCGCACCAGTGGATCCCATACGAGCGGTACACATACAGTGTCCCCGGTCGCCCGAACATCGAGCCGTTGCGCTTCGTCCTGCCCCGAAAGGCATGGGAGGCCGGATCGTCGGAGCCTTTGTAAGCCTCCACCTCGGTGATGCGGGCCTTCACCTGCTTGCCACCCACTTCCGACACCAGGAATGATCCGAGGAGGCGAGGCGCGACCGCCTCGGGGCTGTCGGCCAGCTGCTCAGGAAGATCCATCTCAAGCACCCCGGAGCCGGGCGCCGAGCTGCTCGGCAGCCGAGATCATTCCTTGACGGATCGGCGAAACCTCTTCGTTGGTGAGTGTGTGGTCCCCCGAGCGCAACCGGTACCGGATGGCCACCGCCCGGCTGCCCTCGTCCACCCCAGGCCCGCGGAACACGTCGAAGACGCGGGCCGACTCCACCAGATCGGCCCCGGCCCCTGCGGTGGCTTCGATCAAGCGATTAACGGCGAGATCCGCCGGCAGGAGGAACGAGAGGTCGAAGTCGACGTGGGGGAACACCGAGGGCGAGACTCCGATCACCGGGTCCACCCGGGCGAGCAGGGGCTCGAGATCGAGCTCGCCGATCGCGACCCGGCCGGGTATGTCGAACTCCCGGTTCGCACGAGGGCTCAGCTCCCCGACGTGACCGATGATCGACCCCCCGAGGCGCACGGCTGCCGAACGGCCCGGGTGATAGCCGGGCGACTCTGCCGGCTCGACTACGAACTCGAGATGCCCGAGCACCGCCATGACGTGGCGAAGCACGGAGATGGATACCACGGCGTCGGCCATAGGAGGCTCCTCACCGAGGAGATGTGGACCGAATCCACCCACGATCACCCACGCCAGCGTGGCCTTCTGCTCCGGGAGCCGGGGATCTTCCGACCGTGGCTCGGCCAGGAACACACGCGCCATCTCGAAGAGCGCCACCTCGGACATCCCGTACGAGAAGTTGTGACGGGCGACGTTGAGCAATCCCGGGAGCATGGTCGGCCGCATCGTGGCTTCCTCTTCCCGCAGCGGGTTGGAGACCTTCAGCAGTCGATCCGTGTCGATCCATCCCAACTTGGCGAGATCAACCTGGTTGACAAAGGGAAGCGTCACGGTTTGATGCATTCCGATTCCGACCAGGGCCGACGTGAGACGCCGGGCCCGCTTCTGTTCGGGGGTCAGGCCGCCACCACGACCGGTGGGCAAAGTGGCGCCGAACCGATCGTATCCGTGGAGTCTCGCCACTTCCTCGATCAGGTCCGCGGGCCGAGTCACATCGGGTCGATAGGTCGGCACGGTCACCAACATCGGATCGGTTCCATCGACGGTCATGCCCAGCCGGGTCAGGATGCCGCTCACACTTTCCGTGGTGAACCCCGGACCGAGGAGCCGTCCCACATCGGCCAGGGTCAGTTCGACCTGGACCGGGCGGACTTCCACGGCGATCTCGTCGATCACGCCGTCGAGCACGCTTCCGCCACCGAGCTCGACAACCATCGCCGCCGCCCTCGCATTGGCCTGGTCGGTGAGATTGGGGTCGACTCCCCGCTCGAAACGGGTTGAGGCCTCGGACATGAGCCCGTGCCGACGGGACATGTACATGATCGTTGGGCGGGTCCCAGGAAGCAGCTTCCATCAGGACGTTCACCGTCGACTCCGACACCTCCGAGCGGGCTCCGCCCATTGTTCCCGACATCGAGGTCGGTCCCTCGGCGTCATAGATGATGAGGTCGTCGGAGGTCAGAGTGCGTTGCTCCCCATCGAGGGTCGCGAGGTTCTCGCCCGTCTCGGCTCGCTTGACGGTCAGCCGATCCCCGGAAATGGTGTCGGCGTCGAATGCATGGAGAGGATGTCCGAGTTCCAGCATCACGTAGTTGGTCACGTCGACGACGTTGGAGATTGCCCGCATGCCTGCTTTTCGGAGCCGGTGACGCACCCATAGCGGTGAGCTGCCCATCTCCACCCCGCGGATCTCCCTGGCGGTGAACCGACGGCAGCCGGAGGGATCCTCGATCTGGACGCCGATTTTCGGGGATCCCGAAACGGTCTGCAGCGGGCGGTCGGGAACCCGGTATTGGATTTCGTAGCGTGCGGCCAGGTCGCGGGCGATCCCGACGAGAGACATCGCATCGGGCCGGTTGCTGGTGATGGCGATATCGAAGACGACGTCGGGAAGCTCGACCAGCTCGTCGAAGGGAGAACCGGGGTCCGGCTCACCGTCGAGGACCAGGATCCCGGTGTGATCCTCTCCCAAGCCGAGCTCGCTCTCCGAGCAGATCATCCCGTTCGACTCCACCCCCCTGATGGTTCGTCGGCCGATCTCGAAGTCGCCGGGAAGCATCGCCCCCGGCTGGGCCACCGCGACATGAGCTCCCTCCGAGAAGTTCCATGCGCCGCAGATGATCTGCTGAGGACCGGATCCGGTGTCTACCTGGCACACCCGGACCTTGTCGGCGTCAGGATGGGGTGTGATCTGCTCGACCTTGCCCACAACGACCTTCGTCCACTCCGATTCGAGCACATGGAAGCTCTCGACTTCGTGCCCGAGCATGGTCAAGACGTACGACAGCTCTGTCGGGTCCGTGGTCGGGAGCTCGATGAATTCCTGAAGCCAGCGCAGTGGGACCTTCATCGGAACTGGCTCAGGAAGCGAAGGTCGTTGTCGACGAAGTGACGGATGTCGTTGATGCCGTGGCGAACCATCGCCATGCGCTCTGCGCCCATACCGAAAGCAAAGCCCGAGACCCGGGACGGGTCATAGCCCACGGCAAGGAGCACGTTGGGGTCGACCATGCCGCAGCCCAGCATCTCGAGCCAACCCGCGCCGCCGCAAACCCGGCAGCCAGGCTCCCCACCGTCGCAGGCAAAACAGGAGACCGAGAGGTCGGCCGAGGGCTCGGTGAACGGGAAGAAGTCGGGCCGGAGCCTCACAGACGTCTTCGGGCCGAAGAACTCCCTGGAAAAGTGGGCAAGCGTTCCCTTGAGGTCGGAGAACTGGATCGATTCGTCGACGGCCAAGCCTTCTATCTGGTGAAACACGGGAAGATGCGTTGCATCGGTGGTCTCCTGGCGATAGACCTTTCCCGGCACCACGACATAAACGGGTGGCTCGTGGGTCTCCATCCACCGGGCTTGGACCGGGGAGGTCTGAGTGCGGAGCAGGACCTCGTCGGCGGGATCCCCGTAGTCGAGGTAGAGGGTGTCCGACTCGAGCCGGGCCGGATGTGTCGGCGGGGTGTTGAGAGCGTCGAAGTTGTACCACCCGAGCTCAGCTTCCGGACCGTCCGCCATCACGTAACCGAGGCCGTTGAAGATGTCCACGATCTCATCGATCGTCTGCTGGAGCAGGTGCTGTGATCCCTGGGGGAAGGAGTGGCTCGCCAGTGTGACGTCGATTCGATCCTCGGTCAGCCGCCGCGCTTCGTCTTCGATCTCCAGCCGGATCCGGCGGGTGGAGAGCAGGTCCTGTATGCGCCCGGTGGCATCGTTGAGCTTTTCCCCGACCAGGGGCCGTTCCGCCGGCTCCAGGGATCCCATGGATCTCCTCACTTCGCCAAGGCGGGAGCTCTTGCCGAGGAGGCTGCTCTCCACACGGTCGAGTTCCTCGAGGGTCGCCGCGCCGTCTATCGCGCTGGGAGCCTCGGACAACACATCGTCGAGCACCGATCTGGCATCCATGTCGGCGGCAGGTTAGAAGGCTCGCTAACGCTCGCCGTACTCCGTGTCTGGTATCTCGTCTTTGGATAGCTCGTAGATCACGATTCCTGCGGCTATGGCGGCGTTGAGGCTCTCCATCCCTCCCGGCATGGGAATGGTGATCCTGTGAGCCGACTGCTCGACCACATCGGGCGGGAGACCGGGCACCTCCTCACCCACCAGCAGGGCATAAGGGCCTGATCCCAGGTCGATAGGACTCACGCCGCCGCTCACGACGGTGGCGACGGTGACCAATCCGGCCGCCTCCAGAGCTGTGGTCGACTCGACCGGAGTAATGGCGACGCGAAAATGGCCTCCAGCGCCCACGCGAAGGACCTTTGGCGCCCATGGGTCGGCCGTGCCCTCCGTGAACCCGAAATCCCAGCCGAAGGCAGCGGCGGTCCGGATCAAGGTCCCGACGTTCCCGGGGTCGCCAAGGCCCCAGGCAACGATCATGTCCCTGCCGCTCGGCGGTGATGGCGTGGGCACCGCGACGACCGCCACAGGTCCACGTGGGGTCTCGGTATCGCTGACCCGGCGCAGTGCCGATGCTTCGACCGGGGTCAGCTCGAAGCCTTGCTCCGCAGCTAGTTGCGCCGTGACTTCGTCCTCGGGAAGGGCGAACACCACATCGGGGATCACACCGGCATCCAGTGCGGCGGCGAGAAGGCCCGGTCCCTCGAGAAGCGTCTTTCCGGTGGCCCGTCGCTCCCGGGCGCGATGGAGCCGGGCCGCCGCCACCACCCGGGGGTTGCGATGGCTGCGGACCGGCTCCACTGACTGACGTGGTGTGAGGTCAGCCCTTGCGGGAAGCCTCGACCAACTGAGAGAACGCGCCGGGGTCGTTGACCGCCATCTCGGCGAGCATCTTGCGATCGACCTCGATCTCGGCGGCTTTCAGCCCTGCGATCAGCTGCGAGTAGGTGGTGCCGTTCTGGCGGGCGGCGGCGTTGATTCTGGCGATCCAGAGACGTCGGAACTCGCCTTTGCGGGCGCGACGGTCGCGGTAGGCGTCCTGCATCGCGTGCATGACCTGCTCGTTGGCCGTCTTGTAGCGCCGACTGCGGGCGCCTTTGTAACCCTTGGCCCGATCGAGGACCTTCTTGTGTGATTTCTTGGCGTGGACCGCCCGTTTCACACGTGCCATGACTGAACCTCCTGAATCCTCAACGACCGAGCATCTTCTTGGCGACCTTGGCATCACCAGGGGCAAGCTGAACCTCGCCGGTGCGACGGCGGTAGGTGCCCTTCCCCTTGGCCAGACGCAGATGACCGCGCCCGGATTGACCCCTCATGTACTTGCCAGAACCTGTGACCTTGATTCGCTTCTTGGCGCCGCTGTGTGTCTTCATCTTGGGCACGGCTAACTCCTGTTCGTCCTACTGCTCATCTTCGGCGGTCTCAACGGAGGCCCTCGTCTTCCGGGAGGGAGCAAGGACCATGGTCATGCTCCGGCCTTCGAGTTTGGCGGTCTGCTCCGTGACCGCGACATCGCTCAATTCCTCTGCCAGCCGGTCGAGCAGTTCCTTGCCGAAGGCGGGGCGCTCCTGCTCACGCCCGCGGAAGCGGACCGTGACTTTCACCTTGTCCCCCTCCTGCAGAAATTCCTGGGCCTTGCGACGGGTGATGTCGAAGTCGTGCTCCCCGATCCGCACCTTCATCCGAAGTTCCTTGATGGTGGTCCGGGTCTGCTTCTTCCGCGCCTCGCGCGCCTTGACCGACTGCTCGTATTTGTACTTGCCGTAGTCCATCAGCCGGCAAACCGGCGGCTTGGCATTGGGCGCCACTTCCACGAGATCCAGATCCAGCTGTTCTGCCAGCCACAAGGCCTCGTTCAGCTTCTTGACCCCGATCTGTGCCCCATCGGGGGCGATGACCAAGACTTCCTTGGCCCTTATGGCGCCATTCACACGGAGCTCGTTGATGCTCTTACCTCCTGTTGATGTTTGGTTGTCTGCACAAGAAAAAGGCAACAGGCGAAAGACCTGCTGCCATGACCTCGAACCGGGCCCCGAAAGGGAGATCGGTCTGGTGATCGGACCACGGCTCGCCTGTCACCCCGATCGGGGCGGCGGCCGGGTGGGGAAGCAGCGCTTCCGCTCTTGCCATTGATTGTACTGACGAGGTTACCAGTCGGGTGGCCGGAATCGGTAGTCGCAGCTCAACCCGCATCGAGACCCCGCAATGCCGCCGCGGTCCGCACGGCGGCCTCCGCCGCCTCGAATCCCTTGTTGGAAGGACCGTCGGCGGCGCGCTCCACGGCATGAGCGAATTCGTTGACCGCGAGAATGGCGTTGGTGACCGGGATGCCGGTGTCGAGCGCGACCCGGGCTATCCCGGCGGTCGACTCCCGGACCACGATCTCGTAGTGATCGGTGTCACCTCTCACGATGGTCCCGATCGCCACCACAGCGTCGCAGCCGGCGTCTGCGAGCCCGAGCGCGGCAATCGGCAACTCCAAGGCCCCGGGCACCCGAATCACCGTCACCTCCGCCCCCAAGGCCTCGAGACGGGTCACGCGCCCCCTCGAGCAAGCGATCGGTGACGGATCGGTTCCAGGTGGCCACCGCGACGCCCACGTGGAGACTGGTGCCGTCGAGTTCCCCCTCGATGGTTCGGGTCATGCCCCTTGGCCCAGATCCATTTGGTGTCCCAGGCGGGTGGCCTTGGCCCGCAGGTAATCCCTGTTCTCGTCGTTGGCGTCGATGAACAAGGGGACCTGTTCCAGGATCGATAGGCCGTATCCTTCGATCCCGGCGCGTTTGGTGGGGTTGTTGGTCATGATCCGCATCGACCGCACGCCGAGGTCGTAGAGGATCTGGGCGCCCACCCCGTAGTCGCGTGCATCGACCGGTAGCCCCAGGTTCACATTGGCGTCGACGGTGTCGAAACCCTCGTCCTGCAGCTTGTATGCCGCCAGTTTGTGAAGCAACCCGATGCCCCGTCCCTCGTGGCCCCGGATGTAGAGGACGACGCCGCGGCCCTCCCCGGCGACACGGGCCATTGCCTGATCCAGTTGGTCGCCACAATCACACCGCAGGCTGCCGAATACGTCGCCGGTCAGGCACTCGGAGTGGACTCTGGTGAGGACAGACTCACCGTCTCCCAGGTCGCCCATCACCAGGGCCATGTGCTGGCGGTCGTCTACGAGCGACCGATATCCGACTGCGGTGAAAGTGCCGTACTCGGTGGGGATGCGCGCCTCGACGACCCGTTCCACCAGCTTCTCCTCACGGCGCCGGAAGGCGATCAGGTCGGCGATGGTCCCGATCAGCAGTCCGTGCTCCTCGGCGAACTGTTCCAGCTCGGGGAGCCGGGCCACCGATCCGTCATCGTTCATCACCTCGGCGAGGACCCCTGCCGGGTATTGCCCCGACATCCGGGCGAGGTCGACGGCCGCCTCGGTATGCCCCGCTCTCTTCAAGACCCCGCCTGGCTCGTAGCGCAGCGGGTACATGTGACCCGGGCGGGCGAGGTCATGTGGCTTCGTTTCGGGATCGATCACCGCCCGGATGGTCTTCCAGCGATCCGAGGCCGAGATGCCGGTGGTCGTGCCTTCGCGGGCGTCTATCGACACGGTGAAGGCGGTTCGCCGGACGTCCGTGTTGCGGGCCACCATCATCGGTAGATCGAGCTCGTCGAGCCTCTCGCCGACGACTGGCAGACAGATGATGCCGCTGGTGTGCCGCAGCATGAAACCAACCTGCTCGAGCGTCGCGGCCTCGGCCGCGATGATCAGGTCGCCCTCGTTCTCGCGATCCTCGTCGTCGACCATGATCACCATCTCGCCGCGCGCCACGGCTGAGATGACGTCTTCGATCGGGGAGAAGCTCATGATCCCGCCTTCAGCAGCTTTTCGACGTACTTGGCAAGCACATCGACCTCAAGGTTGACCTTCTCCCCCACGGCACGCAAACCCAAAGTGGTCACCTCGAGTGAGTGGGGTATCAAGGCAATCTCGACTTCTTCACCTTCAACGGCAGCCACGGTGAGGCTGACGCCGTCGACAGTGATCGAGCCCTTCTCGATGACATAACGGCTGAGGGCATCGGGGAGACTCAGTCGAATCCGTTTGCCCTGACCCTCGGGCTCCACGGCGACGATGACTCCCACCCCGTCGACATGACCCTGCACGATGTGCCCGTCGAACCTGCCGTCCGCTCGCATCGGTCGTTCCAGGTTGACCGGGTCGCCGGGCCGCAGCTCACCGAGGGTTGAACGGCTTATGGTCTCCGTCACCACATCGACTGCGATCCGCCCATCCCCGGTCTCGACTCCGGTCAGACACACGCCATTGACCGCGATCGAGCCACCGAGCTCGATCCGGGGAAGAGGGCCCGTGTCCAGAACGAGTCTCGTTCCCCCGCCGGCGGTCTCGACGGAGAGAACTGAGCCACGGTGCTCGACGATCCCGGTGAACATCTATTCGAACTCGATTCTGATATCAGGCCCAACCATCCGGACGTCCTTGATATTCACACCTCTGGATTGTGGCATGGTCGCGAAATCTCCCTCTATCGGGGCCATGCCGCGTCCCCCGGCCACCTGCGCCCCGACATAGATCACCCCCCGGGAAATCACTCCGGCCCTCCACCATGCCCCCGCAAGCTGCGGACCCCCTTCGAGGAGGACATCGAGCAGCCCGCGATCCGACAACGCCCGCGCCGACTCCACGGGATCGGGCCACTCCTCTTCGCCCCCAACGACTACGACGTCACCAGCGGGGACACCGAGCGGTCGAGCGCTGATCACGATCGGGGACCGTTCCCAGATCTGCCTTTCAATAGGGAGGGACTGACGGCCGGCCACGACCACCGGAACCGGCTGCCTCTCGACCCCGTCGATGCGGGCGGTGAGCAAAGGGTCGTCGGCGCGGAATGTCCCGGCACCGACTACCACGGCGTCCATGACGGAGCGAAGGCGGTGTGCATCCAGTCTCGCCTCTTCAGAGGTGATCCATTGTGAAGACCCGTCGGTCGCGGCGACCGAGCCGTCCAGGGTCATCGCGCTCTTCAGGGTGACCAGCGGCAGCCCGGTCCGGCGATGGTGGAAATAGGCAGGGTCGACGGCCCTTGCGTCGTCCTCCAGCATCCCGGTCTCGACTTCGAGCCCGGCCTCCCTCAGCCAGGCCATCCCCCCTCCCGACACCCGGGGATCGGGGTCGATCGCCCCGATGACGACTCTCCGTACCCCGGCCTCCACCACGGCCGGGGAACAGGGTGGGGTCAGACCCTGGTGGTTGCATGGCTCCAGTGTCACGTAGAGAGTGGCCCCTCGCGCCTTGTCCCGCGCCTTCTCGAGGGCGGCAATCTCGGCATGGGGTTGGCCCGCTCCGTGATGGGCGCCCTCCCCCACCACCTGACCCGAAACGTCCACCAAGACAGCGCCAACCCTCGGGTTGGGATGGGTCCGGTGGGGTGCGGCGAGCTCGATCGCTCGTCGCATGTGGCGGGCATCGCCCACTCAGCGGCCCGCCACTAAGTCGTGCGTCGATCGATGCGGTAGGTGGAGCCCTGCTGCTTCTTGGCGAATTCCTTCATTTCCACCGCAATCGCCGACGCCTCCCACTGTGTGGAGATCTCGCGCACGTCGGTGGACGCTACACCCAGGGACAGAGACACCACAGGGAACGCGAACCGCTCCCCGCGCCGGTCGATCACCTCGATGTACCCGCGGAGGGCATCTGCGGTGTCGTAGAGGTCGAGGATCCCGTCGTCGAATCGCTCGATGACCTCTTTGCAGAAGGACTCGGAGACTTCGGGGGGGATGATCGCGACGAAGTCGTCGCCACCGATGTGCCCGACAAAGGCACCGGCGATACCCAGGCTGTCGGAGGCGTCGTTGAAGCACTTGGCGCAGAAGCGGATCACTTCGTCGCCGCGCATGAACCCGTAGTGGTCGTTGAAAGCCTTGAAGTTGTCGAGGTCGCCGTGGACGAGGGCGAAGTCGCGACCGGAGGAGATCCTCTCCTCCACTTCCCCGGTGATCTTGAAGTTGCCGGGCAGACCGGTGAGGGGCGACAGGTCGCGGGCCGCCTGCGTCCGGCGGACAACGGCGCGAACCCGGGCAACCAACTCGTTGATGTCGAACGGCTTGGTTATGTAGTCGTCGGCTCCCAGCTCGAGGCCACGCACTCGGTCTTCGGGGAGACCCCGGGCGGTGAGGAGGATGATCGGGATGTTCCCGGTGGAGGCCTGACTGCGCAGCCTGTGGAGGGCGGTGAGCCCATCCATGCGCGGCATCATGATGTCGAGGACGATCACGTGCGGTGGAGTCGCAGTGGCCTTTTGCAGGGCGTCTTCGCCGTCGACTGCGGTTTCCACCTCGAACCCCTCGAGCTCGAAGTTGACCTGGACCACGGCGAGGATGTCCGGATCGTCGTCCGCGATGAGGACTCGTTCGCTCATTTGTCTTCTATTGCCCTTCTCAGTTCGGCAGCAGCCGTCGGCGGATCATCCGCCCCGAAAATCGTCGTCCCGGCCACGAGCACGTTGGCTCCCGCCGAGACGGCCTGACGAGCGGTTTCGAAGTTGATTCCACCGTCTATCTGAATATCGGTCCCCAGTCCACGGTCCTCAACCCATTCTCTCGCCTCCGCCACCTTGGACAGCACCTCGGGCATGAAGCCCTGGCCGCCGAATCCGGGCTCGACCGACATCATCAGGACCAGATCGCTCAGCTCCATGAAAGGCTGCACCGCGGCGAACGGGGTCGCCGGGTTGCACACCAGACCGAATCCCAGGCCGATCTCACGCGCCTGCTTCGCCGCGTCGGTCGGGTCGGGCATCGCCTCGATATGCATCGTCACCGAGTCCGCTCCTGCCTCGGCGAGCTCGGTCAGGTAGGCGTCCGGATTGGTCGTCATCAGATGGCAGTCGAAATGGAGGCTGGTGATAGGCCGGATGCCTGCGATGACCGGGATCCCAAAGGAGATGTTGGGCACGAAATGCCCGTCCATCACGTCGATGTGCAGCCAGTCCGCCTCCTTCTCGACCGCCAGGATCTGTTTCTCCAGGCACCTGAAGTCGGCTGCCAGCAATGATGGGGCGATCTTCAGGGCGGCCATGGAGGGAGTCTATGTCCCGTCCGCGGCCCTGCTCAGGCGATGGTCCCGCTACTGCGACGACGGCCGCGGAGCCACGATCCGCCCGACATCTCACGCTTGCCGGCCGGAAGAATTGTCACGAGCTCCATTCCCCCGTCGCTCAACCCGGCGACAGGCACGCCTTCGACGTCCATCCAGCGACCTATCTCTGGGGCGACCTCATGGGCCCGAGCCTGCACTACCTGGTGACGCTCCCCGTCGATGACAAGAGTGGCCCCGGGATCGGGCGAGAGGGCTCTCACCCGGTTCACTTCCTCGATCCGGCTGCCGTCCACCCTGATCTCTCGTTCGTGCGGTTCGATCTTGGATGCATAGGTGAGCCCCTCATCGCTCTGTGGCACGGGCTCGCGGGTGCCGTCCAGGTATGGGGTTATGACCCCGGTCATCAGCCTCGCCCCGAGCTCGGCAAGACGTGAGGTCAGCTCCCCTGCTGTCTCCTCATCGTCGATGTCCACCGCCTGTGCGGTGATTACCGGCCCTGTGTCGAGACCCTCGTCGAGTCGAAGGATGGTCACGCCGGTCATGGGATCACCGGACATCAGGGCCCTGCTCACCGGTGCAGCTCCCCGCCAGCGGGGCAGCAAGGAGAAGTGCACGTTCAGCATTCCGGCGCCGGGAATCCTCAGCGCCTCGGGTCTCAGGATGCGGCCATAGGCCACCACCACCGCGATATCCAACCCCTCAACTGACTCGAGCACCTCCCTCAACTCATTGTGAGTCGTCGGCTGTGTCACGCTCAATCCCAGGCCCTCCGCCTCGATCTTGACCGGAGGAGGCGTGACTGGGCGGCCCCGGCCACGGGGGCGATCCGGCTGGGTGATGACGACGGGAACTTCGTGCATGGCGGCCACGGATCTAAGGGTGGGCAATGCCGCTTCCGGGGTCCCCAGGAAGGCAACCCGGCTCACTCGAATGTGGCCAATCCCAGGGCCTCGTCTCTCAAATCACGCAGGGCCTTCTTGCGGACCGGCTTGTCGAGCCGGTCGATCAGCAGCTTTTGATCGAGATGATCGATTTCGTGTTGGAGGACCCGGCCGAGCAGGCCGTCGCCGGCGTATTCGACCTCGTTCCCATCGAGATCGAGGGCACGCGCCCGGGCGAATCCGGGCCGTTTGATCTCCCACCAGTGGCCGGGCACCGAAAGGCACCCTTCCTCGTACTCCCATTCGCCGCTCAACTCGACGATCTCCGGATTGATCATCACCCTGGGTCCCAGTTCGTCTTGGGCGTCGAACACGGCTATTCGTCTCGGGACACCGATCTGGTTGGCGGCAAGCCCGACGCCGGGCGCCTCGTACATGGTGTCGAGCATGTCCTGGACCAGGGTTCTCACCCCGTCGTCGATCTCGATCACCGGCTTGGTCTCGAGACGCAGCACCGGGTCGCCAAAAGTGCGGATCGGGTAGACGGCCATGGTGGCGTGTGACTCTAAATCCCCTCTTGGTGTGTCACAGGTCGATCGGGTCGGCGTCTATGCGAACCGTCGCTCCTGCCTCCCGCCAGCGCTGGACGAGTGGGCGCAACCGAGGCTTCAAGGCCCCGAGCGAGCCCTGGAGGAGCCATCTCCAGCCCTGGGCAGCAGGGGCAGGGCCGAGCACGGTCGGTGGTTCCAGTGACCTCAGGTCGGAGTCGAACCGCGATGGCCCCTCCTCACCCCGGACCTCGATCGCCAGCATCTCGGTGGCAGGAGGCAATCCGAGACGGGCCCGTTCCACCAGCAACCCTTCCAGATAGGGAACCGGGTCCCCCCGCCGCAGCGCCGTCACCAGAGGGGCGTCGGGCAAGGATGTCTGAGCCATCATGCGTCTCCCGTGGCCCGCCTCGACGGAGTTGGCGAGCCGGGCCAGGATGCGAAGCGCCTCCTCGGAAGTCCGGTAGTTGTGGCCGAGCATCAGGCCATCGACGTCGACCGCCACCGCAAGTGGCACCGCATTCAGAGTGGACAGATCGCGTTCCGTTCCCACTGCAACCGGCAATTCGGTCGGATGGAGGCCGGCCATCTCACGACCCAGACGCCGGTTGATCTCCTTGATCAGCCGTTCGGGCTCAGATCCCATCTCCTCGAAGACCGTTCCTCCACAGTTCGGGCAAGGGCCGGTCGGCCGGCCGCACCGGCGGCATGTGGCCTCCCGGCCCGAACGGGATCCGCACCCTTCGCAGACTCGCACCCGTCGACAGGAGACGCAGCGCATGGATGAGTCCGAGGCCCGGCGATGTGTGAACACGAACGATTTCCTGCCACCGGCCATCGTCGCCCGGATAGCTGCCACCGTCCTCTCAGCGAGTGTGCCCGACCCTGGTGGGTCGTCGCGCCGGTCGACGATCTCGACCAATGGCCATGCCCGTTTCGAAGGGATGATGACCTCCGGTCCCGAAGCCAGGACTTCGAGAGAAGGGGTGGGTCCGATGAATGCCAACGAGAATCCTTCGACCCGGGCCCTGGTCGACATGACCTCTCTGACGTGAAGAGTGGGCGTCTGCCGATCTTTCATCGCTCGTCGCCCTTCCTCGAGCACGACGGCAAGAGCCAGTGAAGGAACGCGCCACATGGCGACCCGAGGAGTCCCGATGATCAGCCGGCCCGGCCCCTGGCTTTCGGTCCAGGCCTGGGTGAGATCCCGCGCCACCTCCCCGGCGGCGACCGTGGCATCGAAGCCGATATCCCGGGCACCATTCCCAACCGCATGCGCTTCCGCTTCGGTCGCCACGACGATCATCACCGACTTCTCCGCCTCGAGCACGGGGAGCACGGTGTCGAGCCAGTCGAGCGTCTGCCAGCGGCCGATCACCGCAGTGGCCGGGCGGCGGCGGCCGGCGGCGATCTCGCGGGTGACGCCGAGCAAAGGATGTGGTCCGACCGGATGGCTGACGTGAGCAGGCGCCTTCTCCGGCGTCTGCGAAGTTGGGAGGTTGGGGGGCGTCGAGCGCTCGAGCAACACAGAGAACGGCGCGACGTAATGGGTCGCCGCCCATTGGATCGTCTTGAGAAAAGCGGGGTCGAAGACCGGGATCTCACTCGACAGAGCGGCTATCTCCTTGAGCGCCCCCGCTCGTTCGCCGCCGAGCTCCACCACGAAACCCCGCGTCTTCCGTCCCGAGAGAGGAACCCTGACTATGGAGCCGACCTGCAGCGGGCCTCGAAGGTGATCGGGGATGTCGTACCAAAAGCCGTTGTCGACCGCGAACGTCGGGACACTGGGGACAACGCGAGCCGTCGGTCGACTCAGAGACCGGCCGCCCCTCTGAGGGCGTCGACCATGTCGAGACGCTCCCAGGAGAATTCCGGGCGACCGAAATGCCCGTAGGCGGCCGTCCCGGCGAAGATCGGTGTCCTCAACTCGAGGTGGTCGATGATCGACGCCGGTCTGAAGTCGAAAACCTCCCTGACAACGTTCTCGATCTTCTCGGGTGCGACCTCCTCGGTGCCAAAGGTCTCGACATGGATCGAGAAGGGCTCGGCCTGACCGATGGCGTAAGAGAGCTGGATCTCGGCCTTCCTTGCGATGCCGGAGGCGACGATGTTCTTGGCCGCCCAGCGGGCGCCGTATGCGGCGGAGCGATCGACCTTGGTTGGGTCCTTACCGGAGAACGCCCCTCCACCATGACGGGCGTAGCCGCCATAGGTATCGACGATGATCTTGCGGCCGGTGAGGCCGGTGTCTGCCACCGGGCCCCCGACCTCGAATCGGCCCGACGGGTTGAAGATGAATCCGAGGTGCGGATCGAGCATGTCTTCAGGTATCACCGCCGCCACCACGGCGTCGAAGACCTCCTGTCGCATCTCTGCCTGGTCCTTGTCCTTGGCGTGATGGGCGGAGATGAGGACCTTCTCCACTGCCACCGGGCGGTCACCCTCATAACGGACCATCACCTGCGTCTTGCCATCGGGCCGGAGGTACTCCAGCTTGCCGGTTTTCCGCACCTCGGTGAGACGCTCGGCCATCCGGTGGGCGAGCTCGATCGGCATGGGCATCAACTCGGTGGTCTCATCGACGGCGAAGCCAAACATGAGCCCTTGATCGCCGGCGCCGAGCTCACGATCGACCCCATCGGAGATGTCCGGGCTCTGCTGTTGGACCCGGTCCTGAATCTCGAGCTGACCGGCCGCAAAACCCGGATCGAAGCCGTCGTAACCGATGCGCCGAACCGTGTCGTCGACGATGGCCGCGACGTCGGGCTTGGCTCCACTGCTGATCTCACCGCCGACAACGGCGAGGCGGGTGGTGACGAAGACCTCGCACGCAACCCGCGCCATCTTGTCGTTGACCAGTGCGGCGTCGAGCACCGAGTCCGAGATGGCGTCGGCCACTTTGTCCGGATGGCCTTCAGTGACCGACTCCGAGGTGAAATACCAGCTTCTCATGCGGGAGCGAGATTAACCCTGTTCCCCGAGGTCGGCGGCCACCCTGTCGAGGAGTCGTTCGGCCACCTCGACCTTGGCGAGGAGTGGGAGCTCCTCGCTGCCCCCGGACCGATCGATCAGGACTACCCGATTGGTATCGGTCCCGAATCCCGACCCGGGCTCGGTGACGTCGTTGTAGACCAGGATGTCGACATCCTTCTTCCGCGCCTTCTCCACCGCCCGCTCCAAGCCACCGGTCTCCGCGGCGAACCCCACGGTGAAAGGCCTTGGATCGCGCCGCACGACCGACGCCAGGATGTCCGGGGTCTCGGCGAGCTCGATCGAAGGAAGCCCATCTGCTCGGGGGATCTTGGACTCCGAAGCTGATCGCGGCCGAAAGTCGGCGACGGCCGCAGCCATGATGGCGATATCGGGCTCGACGCCCGCGACCGCGGCGAGCATCTCCTCGGCAGTCTCCACCCGGATCAGCTTCACCGCCGGATGGGTGGGGAGCTCGGCGGTAGTCACCAGAGTGACGTCGTACCCACGTCGCACCGCCGCGTCAGCGATGGCGTGGCCCATCTTCCCCGACGAGCGGTTGCCCAGAAAGCGCACCGGATCGACCGGCTCGCGGGTGCCTCCCGCAGTCACCAAGAGCTTTCGGCCGTCGCCCTCCCCGCGGAGGATGTCCCCGGCAGCGGCAACGATCTCCTCGGGTTCGGCGACCCGGCCGGTCCCGACGTCTCCCCCAGCCAGAGATCCGACCTCAGGGCCAATGACGTGATAGCCGAAGCCACGCAGGGTCTCGAGGTTTCGCTCCGTCGCGGGATGCTCCCACATCTCGGTGTGCATCGCCGGTGCCAGCAGCACAGGGGCAGTCGTGGCAATGATGGTGGCGCTCACCAGGTCTTCCGAGATTCCGTTGGCGACGCGACCGAGAGTGGCCCCGGTGGCAGGGGCGACGATCACCAGATCCGCCCAACGGGCCAACTCGGTGTGCGGTGAGACCAGATCGGCTGCGAACAGCGAGGTGAAGGGGTGCTCTCCGGTGATGGCGGCGAACGTCTGCGGGCCAACGAACTCGAGGGCAGACTCCGTCATCTCCACGCGCACGGTGGCGCCGGCCTCGACGAGACGCCGGGCCAGGTAAGCGGACTTGTAGGCGGCGACGCCGCCGGTGACGCAGAGAAGGACGCGGCGGCCCTGCAGCATCACTCTTCTACGGTGTCGACCGAGACCTTGCCTTCCGCGATCTCCTCCATGGCGATCGTCAACGGCTTGCGCGACAACGAGTGGACCTGGGGCGGGACGAACTCACCGTACCCGACCCCGAGCTGGTGGAAATAGCCGTTGATTTGGCGGGCTCGGCGGGCGGAGACGACGACCGTCGCGAAGCGATTGCCGATCTGGTCGATGACCTGTTCGATCTTCATGGGATCCTTTACGGGAAGGGGGTAGCCACAGAGTACCCGATCAACGAGCAGTAATCAGCGCCTCGAGCTCCGATATCGCCTGCTCGAGATTGTCGTTGACAATGATGTGGTCGAATAGCTCGGGCGCCTCGGTCATCTCCGATTTGGCGATCTCGAGGCGGTCTTCGATGTCCTCGTCCGAGGTGTCGCCCCTGCGGCGCAACCTCCTCTCCAGCTCCTCGAGACTCGGCGGGGCGATGAAATACATGATCGCGTCCGACTTCCTGTCTCTCACCTGGCGGGCTCCCTGGATCTCGATCTCGAGGAGGATGTCGCGCTGGTCGGCCAGGGTCTCCTCGATGGGGCCTGCAGGCGTCCCGTAGTAGCGATTGTTGTAGATGGCCCACTCGAGAAGCTCGTCGTTCTCGATCATGCTCTCGAAATCTCGTCGTGAGATGAAGTTGTAGTGGACGCCGTGTCGCTCGCCGGGGCGGGGCAGTCTGGTGGTCGCCGACACAGAGAACTCGATGCCGAGGCGTTCGATCAACTCTCGAACGATGCTCGATTTTCCCGAGCCCGACGGCCCGGAGACGACGAGAAGCCGGGCGGCCACCACCTCAGGAGAACTCGGCTAGGAGAGCCTCTTTCTGCTTGTCTCCCAGACCCCTGATCCTTCGGTTTTCGGCGATGCCGAGTGATTCCATCATGCGCTTCGCCTTGATCTTCCCGGTGCCGGGCATGGATGCGATGACTCGCTCCACCTTCAGCCCGGCGAGGATGTCATCGCTGTCGGCCTTCTCGATCAGCTCGGACAGACGGAGCGTCCCTGTCTTCAGCAGCTCCTTTGCCTCGGCGCGCACCCTTCTCGCCTCCGCTGCCTTGGCCAGCGCCGCTGTTCTCTGCTCATCGGTCAATTGGGGTGGTTGGGCCATGTCCTCATCTCGTTCGACGAACGAAAACCCTAGCCAGCGTGGCCAGCGCCGGCGGCTGAAACCGCCGCCGCGATCTCCTTCGAGACCCTCTCCGCCGCCGCAATCGGATCGACGGCAGCCGTGATCGGGCGGCCCACCACGAGCAGGTCCGCCCCCGCTCCGATCGCCTCGGCCGGGGTGGCGACCCGCCTTTGGTCGGCCCGTTCCGAGCCTGCGGGTCTGATCCCTGGAGTGGCCACGATCAGATCGAGCCCGAGTGCCTTGACCGACTCCGCTTCGGGCACTGCGCAGACCACGCCTTCAGCGCCGGCGCCGGCAGCCAGACGGGCCATCGCCCCGGTGTGCTCCGCAGCTCCCATGGCGAAACCGATTGCTTTCAGGGTCGACTCGTCGAGAGATGTGAGAACGGTGACAGCAAGAACCCCGGCTCCGGGTTCGGCGCCGGCGGCCAGCCCGTCCACTGCTGCCCGCATCATCTCCTCGCCCCCTGACGCATGGACGGTGACCCAGCGGGCGCCGATGGAGCCCAGACGGGCCGCCGCTCCGGCCACCGTGTTCGGGATGTCATGGAGTTTGGCGTCGACGAACACCGGAGCACCGAGGGCGGCCACGTGCGACACGACCCCGGGGCCTTCTCCCATCAATAGCTCGAGCCCGACTTTGAAACCACCCACATAGGGATGGAGGTCACGGGCGAGACGTAGTGCCACCTCCCCGCTTGGGCACGTCCAGAGCCACCACCAGCAAGCTCACCAGGGCACAACTCTTCCGACGATGTCCGGCACCTCGACCGCGCGCCGCTCCAGTTCGCGGCTCAGCTCACGCTCGATCCGCTTGCCGACGCGGGGCTCGGCGAGATGGGCAGTGCCGATGGCCACGGCCGATGCGCCAGCCAACAAGTACTCGACGACGTCGTTTCCGGTCATGACACCTCCGCAGCCGACAATGGGGGCTGCGGGCAGGGCGCGGGCGACTTCGTACACGCAGCGAAGGGAGATGGCCTTGAGCCCGGGGCCGCTGTAGCCGCCGACCCCACCACTGAGCAGCGGACGGGCAGTGCGCGGGTCGATGCCGAAACCCGGAATGGTGTTGGTGAGGGTGAGGAAGGTGGCACCTGCCTCCAGACAGGCCGTGGCCACACTCACGATGTCGTCGGTGTTGGGCGAGAGCTTCGCTCCCACCGGCACCTCGCAGGTCGAGGCCACCGCAGCGATGACTTCGGCCGAACGCGAGGCATCGAGCGAGAACATGCGCCCATCCTCGAGGTTGGGGCAGGAGAGATTGACCTCGACGACTGGCACGCCGGCCGAGACGAGCCCTTTGGCCACCATGGCGAACTCGTCAGGGCTCTCCCCCACCGCAGAGCCCCACACCGGTACCCCGAGACCACCGATCAGTGGGGTCATCTTCTCCACCCAGGCCTCGATTCCTGGGTTCTGGATGCCGATCCCGTTGAGCATCCCTGGCCCGGCCGGGGCGAGACGAGGTGCGGCCCGGCCCGGCCATTCCACCGGGGCGACCGACTTGGCGACGGCGGCACCGTACGGGGCGACATCGGCCACCTCTGCCCACTCCCAGACCGACCCGACCGTCCCCGAGGCGGCGATCAGTGGGCTACGCAGCTCGATCGGGCCCAGGCGCGACTTCAGACGGTCTGATGCCATTCCTGAAGGCTCCTCGGCCGCTGGATGGCGCCGGGCCCGGCGCGCAAACTGCGCGCCACCGCCAGCCCGCCCTGGATCGTGGTCACACACGGTATGGAGTGGGTCCGAGCCGCAATCCGGATCGTCCTGCCGTCCGATCTCGCCTTCCCGCCACGAGGGGTGTTGATCACGAGTTGCACCTCTCCGTCCTCGAGTCGCTGCCCGATGTCCCTGGGCCCCTCCCCGACCTTGTGGACCGGGTCGGCGTCGATGGCGTGATGCTTCAGGTAGCGGGCGGTGCCATGAGTCGCCACCAGGTCGAACCCCAGCATGGTGAAGGCCTGGGCCACCGCCAGGCCCATCGGCTTGTCCCGGTCGGCGAAGGAGAGAAACACCCGGCCCCGCGTCGGCAGGATGTGCCCGGCGGCGAGTAGGGCCTTGGCAAAGGCAACCCCCACGTCGGGCCCAATCCCCATCACCTCTCCGGTGGCCCGCATCTCGGGTCCCAGCACGGAGTCTTCTTCGGGGAATCGATTCCACGGGAGAACTGCGTTCTTGACGGCGACGAAGTCGGGGCGCTGCGCCGAGACCGGGACCACTCCCTCCCGACGAAGATCCTCGAGAGAGCTGCCCATCATCACCCTGGCCGCGATGCGTGCCAGCGGCATGGCGGTGGCCTTGCTGATGAAGGGGACTGTCCTGCTCCCGCGAGGGTTGGCCTCCAGGACGTACACGTCATCTCCCTTGACCGCGAACTGGAGGTTGATCAAGCCGCGCACGTCGAGCGCCGCGGCTAGCTCCGATGTCGCCCGAAGGATCTCCTTGTGGGCTTCGTCGGAGATGGTCGGCGGCGGGGTGACGCAGTCAGAGTCCCCCGAATGGACACCCGCCTCCTCGACATGCTCCATCACGCCACCGAGGAAGAGCTCGGACCCGTCGTAGACCGCGTCGACATCGATTTCCACCGCCGCCTCGAGGAACCGGTCGATGAGGATCGGCGCCCCGGTCAACTCCGGGTCGGCCTCGCCATACATCTCCCGCACGTAGTCGGCGAGCTCCTCGACGCTGTAGATCACCCGCATCTTCCGGCCTCCGAGCACGAACGAAGGCCTGACCATGACCGGCAGACCGACCTGGTCCACCACGTCCTCCGCTTCCCTCGCCGATGAAGCCGATCCCGCCGGAGGCTGGCGGAGGCCCAGGCTCTTGCAGAGCTCGGCGAATTGCTCACGATCCTCGGCCAGTTCGATCGATGCCGGGGAGGTCCCTGCGATGGGGACACCGGCGTCCTGGAGCGCCCGGGCCAGGTTGAGCGGGGTCTGCCCGCCGAGCTGCACGATCACGGCTTCGGGACGCTCGGCCTCGATGACGGACAACACGTCCTCGATGGTCAGGGGCTCGAAGTAGAGCCGGTTCGGAGGTGTCGTAGTCGGTGGAAACCGTCTCTGGGTTGCAGTTCACCATCACGGTCTCGTAGCCCGCGTCGCGGAGGGCGAATGCGGCGTGGACACAGCAATAGTCGAACTCGATGCCCTGACCGATCCGGTTCGGCCCGGATCCGAGGACCACAACCCGGGGGCGGTCGGCAGGTGGCACCTCCGATTCCTCTTCGAACGTCCCGTACATGTACGGAGTGTTCGCCTCGAACTCGGCGGCGCAGGTGTCCACCGTCTTGTAGGTCCGGTTCACCCCCAGCCGGGCCCGAGTCTCCCGCACCTCGGATTCGGTTTCGCCCCAGAGATGGGCGATCTGACGGTCGGAGAAGCCATATCGCTTCGCCTCCTCCAGGACGTCACGATCCCCGGAGCGGGCGGTTTCGACATCAGATCGCACCTCGACGATCTCGGCCATCTGGTCGACGAACCAGGGGTCGACGGCGCTGAGCCGGGAGACCTCGGCCACGCCCCATCCCCTCCGCAAGCCCTCGGCGATGGCGAAGATGCGGTTCGGGGTTGGGATGGCGATGGCCCGGCCCAATTCCTCGTCGCCCATGTCGAGCAGGGCTTGCTCCCCCGGATCGGCGTTGAGGCCGTGACGCCCGTTCTCCATGCTGCGAAGGGCCTTCTGGAGGGCCTCGGGAAAAGTCCTGCCGATCGACATCGCCTCGCCGACGCTCTGCATCGACGTGCTGAGTCTGGTGGAAGCCGAGGGAAACTTGGAGAAGTCGAAGCGCGGCACCTTGACCACGACGTAGTCCAGGGCAGGCTCGAAGGAAGCCGGTGTGGCACCGGTGATGTCATTGGCGATCTCGTCCAGGGTGTATCCGACGGCGAGCAGGGCGGCGATCTTGGCGATCGGGAAATCCCGTCGCCTTGCTGGCGAGGGCCGAGGATCGACTCACTCTGGGATTCATCTCGATTACGAGACGGCGCCCTGTTGCCGGATCTACCGCAAATTGAACGTTGGAGCCGCCGGTTTCGACTCCGATCGCCCGCAACACCGCGATCCCGTCGTCCCGCATCTCCTGATACTCGCGGTCGGACAGGGTCTGGATCGGGGCCACCGTGATCGAGTCCCCGGTGTGCACCCCCATCGGATCGAGGTTCTCGATCGAGCAAACGATCACCGCGTTGTCCTTGTGGTCGCGCATGACCTCGAGCTCGAACTCCTTCCATCCCTCCACCGACTCCTCGACGAGTATCTCCGACACCGGGGAGGTGGCAAGCCCGTTGCGGGCAACCTCGATGAACTCCTCGTCGTCGGCCGCGATCCCTGTGCCGCCCCCGCCGAGGATGAACGAGGGTCGAACCATGACCGGGAACCCGATCTCATGGGCGATCTTCACCGCCTCGGTC
Organism: uncultured Acidobacteriota bacterium; assembly: GCA_963720925.1. Lineage (GTDB taxonomy): Bacteria > Actinomycetota > Acidimicrobiia > Spongiisociales > ZC4RG35 > JARDZU01. Next base: position 803,288 of record CAVRHE010000007.1, on the reverse strand, counting down.
ATCGATCGGGCGTAGCCGGCTCGCGGGACCTCGAGTCCCACTTTCTCCATCGTCTCCTTGAAAAGTCCGCGATCCTCGGCCCGTTCGATCACTTCCAGGCCGGCTCCGATCATCTCGACACCGAGACGCTCGAGGATCCCTCTGCGAGCCAACTCGGCTGCGACGTTGAGGGCGGTTTGGCCGCCGAGGGTGGGGAGGAGGGCGTCGGGCTGTTCCCTGGCGATTATCTCGGCCACGACCTCAGGGGTGATCGGCTCGATGTAGGTGGCGTCGGCGAACTCGGGGTCGGTCATGATCGTGGCGGGGTTGGAATTGACCAGGACCACCCGATACCCCTCGGCCCGCAGGACCTTGGCCGCTTGAGTGCCCGAATAGTCGAACTCGCATCCCTGCCCGATCACGATCGGGCCCGAGCCGATGAGGAGGATTGATCTCAGGTCACGTCTAGCCGGCATCAGGTTTCCCCTCTTCGATCATCGTGGCGAACCGGTCGAAGAGACCGCGGGCGTCGCGGGGCCCCGGGGCCGATTCCGGGTGGTACTGGACCGAGAACGCGGGGACGTCCACCAGTTGCATCCCCTCGAGAGTCCCGTCATTGAGGTTCTGATGGGTGGGCACCAGCGGACCGAACCGGCTGTCCACCGATTCGGGGAGTAGGTCGGGGCTGGCCAGACCCGACCTCGCGGGCGCCGGACGACCGGCCAGCGACCACAGGTCCACGGCAAACCCGTGGTTTTGAGCGGTGATCTCGACCTTGCCGTCAGCGAGGCGCCGCACCGGGTGATTGCCCCCGTGGTGCCCGAAGGGGAGCTTGTAGGTGCTGGCGCCCACCGCGAGGCCCAGGACCTGATGACCCAGGCAGATGCCGAAGAGGGGCACCTTTCCGAGAAGACCGCGCAGCGTCTCGATAGGTGTCTCCAGAGGCTCCGGGTCACCGGGCCCGTTCGATACGAACACGCCATCGGGCGACAGAGCGAGCACATCTTCTGCTCCGGTTCCTGCCGGCACGACGTCGACATCGAACCCACGAGCCGTCAGGTTGGCCAGGATGTCCCGTTTCATGCCCAGATCGATCGCGACTACCCGGCCCCTCCGCGTGCCTTCGGCGTCGAGGGTGTACGCATGGGCCGTAGTGACGGACGAAGCCAGGTCCTGACCCACCATCGAGGGTGCGGACGCCGCCATCTCGAGCAACGCCGGCTCATCGACTCCGACCCCGACCGCGACCGGCATCGCACCCCGGTCGCGGATGTGCCTGGTCAGACGCCGGGTGTCGACTTCGGCGATGGCGACGACCCCATGTGCGCGCAGGTAGTCACCAAGAGCGCCCTGAGATCGCCAGTTGGAGTCCCGTCTCGACATGCTGCGAACGACAAAGCCGGAAACGGCCGGGCGGGAGGACTGGTCGTCAGCGTCGCACACGCCGTAGTTGCCGATGTGAGATGAGGTCATGACCACTACCTGCCCGGCATAGGACGGGTCGGTGAGGATCTCCTGATATCCGGTCATGGAGGTGTTGAACACCGCCTCGCCGGTCGTCACCCCGGCGGCGCCAACCGAGCGTCCCCGGAATGTCTCGCCATCGGCCGTGCACAACAGAGCCTGGTCGAGTGTGGTCACCCGAGTCCCCCTTCAAAAGAGATTCGACCTTCGTGGATCGTCGCCAACACCCGGCCAGTCAACTCCATGCCGGCGAATGGGGTGTTCTGTGATTTGGAGACGAACGTCCCGGGGATCCATCGACGTTTCGGATCGAAGAGGACCAGGTTGGCGGGTGACCCGGGCTCCACATCTCGACCATGTCGATCCAATCCGGCGATCCGGGCCGGGGCGACGCTCATCCGGTCGAAGAACGTCCTCTGGTCATCACCCAGGGCGTAGGTAGCCACCACGGCTGCGGCCGTCTCGAGCCCGATGACCCCTCGCGGTGCTTCTTCGAACGGCACCGCCTTCTCGGCGGGCGCGTGCGGAGCGTGATCGGTGGCGACCGCATCGATGACACCCTCCCGAAGTGCCGAACGCAGCGCCGCCCGATCATCGGCTTCGCGCAATGGGGGATACATCTTGCGATTCGGGTCCAGACCGTCGACCGACGACTCGTCCAGTGCCAGATGGTGAGGGGTCACCTCGGCTGTGACGCGGATGCCCGCCTCCCGAGCAGCCCTTATCAGATCCACCGATTTCATCGTCGAGACATGCTGGACGTGAAGAGAGGCCCCGGTGTCCGCAGCGATCGCAATGTCCCTCGCGACAATCAGGTCCTCGGCGATGCCGGGCATGCCGGCGATCCCGAGACGCGAGGAAACCATTCCCTCGTGCATGTGACCCTCGCCGGCGATCGAGCGATCCTCGGCGTGCTCGGCGACCAGGGCACCGGGCAGGTCGCGCAGATAGGCCATGATCCGCCTCAGCAATCCGGCCTCGGGCACCGCCTCGCCGTCATCGCTGAAAACCCTCACTCCGGCCTCATACATAGCGTCGAAACCCGCCATCTCCTTGCCGGCGCGACCCTTGGTCAAGGTCCCGGCCACGACGATGTCGAGGGTCTCGACGGCGCGGGCCCGCTCGATTGCGGCGATGGCCGATGACCTGCCATCCACCGGAGGCTGAGTATTGGGCATAGCCACGATGGCCGTGAAACCCCCTGTGGCGGCGGCCCGAGCGCCCGATTCCACATCCTCTTTCCAGGTCTGTCCCGGGTCGCGGAGGTGGACGTGGAGATCCACCAGACCGGGGCCGAGCCAGGAGCCTTTGGCATCGATCACCCTGGCGCCGTTCGAGATCGGTTCCGTGCCGATCGAGGTGATGGTGTCTCCTTCGATCACCACGGTGGCTCGCTCGATCTTGTTCGCCCGAAGCACGCCGGCGTTTCGGATGACGATCATCCGGTGCCCTCGAGAGCCTCGGAGATCACGGCCATGCGAACGGGTACGCCGTTGGCTACCTGGGCGAGAATGAGCGATCGCTCCCCGTCAGCAGCAGCGTCGTCGATCTCGACGCCGCGGTTGATAGGCCCCGGGTGCATGAGCACCGCGGTCGGCTTGAGCATCGACAAGCGCTCCTCGCTCATCCCATAGCGTCGGCCATATCCCCCATCGGCCGGGATCCCAACCGACGCTCCACGCTCGCTCTGGATCCGAAGCAGATAGACCACATCGGTGTCGCCGAGCTCCTCGTCCAGATCGGTGCTGACCTTCACCCCCCAAGGGTTGTATCTGGGGAGGAAGGGGGTCGGCCCGACCAGGGTGAGTTCCATCCCCAGCGCCGGGAGCGCCTCGAGATGGCCGCGAGCCACCCTGCTGTTGCTGATGTCGCCAACGATGGCCATTCGGAGCCCGTCGAGATGCCCGAATTCCTGACGAAGCGTGAGGGCGTCTATCAGTGTCTGCGTGGGGTGCTCCCTCCTCCCTGCTCCGGCGTTGATCACAGGACGCCCCGACCAATAGGCCGCCATCTCGCCTGCGTCGGCCAACCAGTGGCGGATGACGAACAAATCGGTTCCGATCGCCGTGAGCGTGAGGATCGTGTCCTTGAACGATTCACCCTTGGTGGTCGAGGACAGATCAGGACTGAGATCCATGACGTGGGCACCAAGGCGGTGCGCAGCGCTCGCGAATGACAGCCTGGTGCGGGTGGAAGGCTCGAAGAAAGCGGTGGTCACGGTGGCGCCGACAAGCTGATTGGTCACCGGGCTACCGACGTAACTCTGGGCATGGTCGAGAAGCCCCTCCAGGCGCTCCCGGCTCATCCCTTTCAGGCTGATCAGCCCGGTGTGCTGATCACTCATGCCGCGCCATTCCTCTCGACCCATACCCCCTCGGCACGGTCGACCGGCAGTATCCGGACCCGGACTACCTCCTCGTGGCTGGTCGGAAGGTTCTTGCCGACGTAGTCGGCCCTGATTGGGAGTTCCCGGTGCCCGCGGTCGACCAGGACAGCAAGCTCGGTCTGGCGAGCCCGGCCAATGTCGGCAAGCGCATCGAGGGCCGCGCGCACGGTCCTGCCGGTGTAGAGCACGTCATCGACGACGATCACATTGCGATCGGAGATGTCCGCGGGGATTTCGGTCACGGCTGCATCGTGACCGGGCCGCAGAGCCTGGTCATCGCGGTAATCGCCAATGTCTAGCTCGCCTACCGGGACCTCGACACCCTCGAACTCCGCTATGAGCTCCCCAAGCAGACGGGCCAGATGGACACCGCGGGTGTGAATGCCGACTATCACTACGGTTTCAGCGCCGCGGTGGCGCTCGAGGATCTCATGGGCGATGCGGCGCACGGCTCGCTGGATGTCCTGGCCGTTCATCACCTGGGGCATGGGTTCGACTCCAACCCCGATGGGACAAGACCCATGTCAACTCCTTCCCGGCCTCACCGGACCGCGTTTTAAAGGCGTGGCGACCTTAGCCGACCATGTCCGCTCCGTCAGCTTCTCGGAGTACGTGCCAAGGAGGCAAGCACCCCATTGACGAAGGCACCAGAGCGCTCCGTGGAATAGGTCTTGGCGAGCCGGACCGCCTCCGACACGACCACCGCGGTTGGGGTATCGGTGGCGTGGCGAAGTTCGTACAGGCCGATCCGAAGGATCGACCGGTCGATGACGGGCATTCGCGCCACGCTCCAATGCTCGGAGGCCGATTCGATCTCGTTGTCCAACTCCTCTTTGTGCTCGAGGACACCGTGGACGAGTACACCGACCCGTCCGGTCAGTCCTTGCAGGTCGGCGCTGTCGCCGGCTATCTCGGCCTGGTACAGGGCCTGGAGGGCGAGATCTCGCGGCTCGTCCTGGCTCATACTCTGGTGAGGTACTCCCCGGTCCGCGTGTCGACTTTGACTCGATCCCCCTGCTCGACGAATAGGGGGACCTGGATCTGGATCCCAGTCTGAAGGGTGACGGGCTTGGTGGCGCCGGTCCTCGTGTCGCCTTTGACCGCGGGCTCGGCGTATGTCACTTCGAGCTCGACGGCGGCGGGCAAGTCGACAGCGATCGGCGTGCCACGATAGAGGGAGAGACTTGCCGTCATTCCCTCGACGAGGTAACCGGCAGCGTCACCGACGTCTTCACCGCTGAGCGCGAGTTGCCCGAAGTCGTCGAGGTTCATGAAATGGAACCCGAGATCGTCCCGGTAGAGATACTGGTGGTCCCGGCGGTCGATGATCGCCTGGTCGACGTTCTCGTCGGCTCTGAAAGTCCGGTCGAGCACCTGGCCCGTCTCCAGGTTCTTGAGTTTCATCCGGACAAAGGCGCGGCCTTTGCCGGGTTTGACATGTTGGTACTCGACGATGGTGAACAGGCCGTCGCTCAACTGGAGCGCCATCCCCGGTCTGACGTCGTTGGTGCTGATCATGATGCCCGCAGTGTGGTCCGAACCTGGGAGTGAAGTTAAACCGGGTCAGAGACCGACGGCGTCGAGGCCGAGGTCGAGGTCGGCGACTTCCACGTGCTCGACGACGGGGTCGGCAATGGCGCGGAGTAGAACCATCCGCATGCCGGATGAGTCGCGCTTCTTGTCGTGACGGAGCAGATCTTCGACGCGGGCTCGCTCCAGGCCATCCACTCTGGTGGGGAGACCGAGCCCATTGATGGCGGCGGCCATCCGGTCCAAGGCCTGAAAGCGCAGTTTTCGCTCGGAGATCCGCCCGGCAGCAACCATGCCGATCGCCACCGATTCGCCGTGGGACAGGGGTGAGGCGAACTCGACGGCGTGGCCGATGGTGTGCCCGAAATTCAGAATCGCCCGCAGACCCGAGTCGCGCTCGTCCTCTCCGACGACCCTGACCTTCACCGCCGCTGCCTTGGTGACGACCTCTTCCAGGGAGGCGTCCTCGCCGTTCTCCTCGAGGAGCTCGAATAGGTCCCGATCGCCCACCAAGCCCGTCTTGAGCGCCTCGGCCATGCCCTCTCGACGAAGCGTCGTGGGAAGCTCTTCCAAGGTCTTCACGTCGACGATCACCCTGGTCGGGTGCCAGAAGAGACCCACCAGGTTCTTGCCGGCGAGATTGACTCCGGTCTTCCCGCCTATGGCGGCGTCCACAGCGGCTAGAAGCGTGGTTGGCACATGGACGACTTCTACTCCACGGAGCCAGGTGCCGGCGACGAACCCGGCCAGATCGGACACCGACCCTCCGCCGACTCCCATGACCGTGTCGTGGCGGCCCAGGCCGAACCTGGCGAGAGCCTCGTAGACCGATCCGGCGACGATCAGGGTTTTCGCCTCTTCCCTGTCGGGGAGCCCGATCACCTCGACCTGGAGACCCGCATCCTGCAACTGTCGCCCGATGTCCAGGGCGATATGAGTTGCGCCGGGCTGGGTTACCAAAGCAACCCGTTCACGGTCGGATCGCGCCGGGAGGATCGGGTCGGGTAGGCCGCGCCCCACGACCAGCTCTGTCTTGCCCGCGACGATCAGAGAGTCCAAATCTGCTCGATCCTCATCGCGACTTCCTCCACCGACATCGGAGACGTGTCGATCTCGTAGTCTGCCGCATCCTCATAGGCCCCTGACCGCTCCTCGAGCAGCCGGGTGATCTTGGCGGTCCGATCGGGATCTCCCGCCAGGAGGGGTCGGTCTCCAGCCTTTTCGAGTCTGCGCTCGAGCACCGCGGGCTCGGCCCGCAGCCAGACGATTCTCCCTGTATCCCGCATTCGTCGTCGATTGGCCACTTCCAGGACCGCCCCGCCACCAGTCGAGACGACGGCTTCCGTGCCGGCGACTCGCTTGATCACGGCGGTCTCGAATCCTCGAAAACCCGGCTCTCCGAGCCGATCCCATAGCTCCGCGATGGACGACCCGGCTTCAGCGGCCACCGCGTCGTCGACGTCGACGAATTCGACGCCGAGACGCTCGGCGGCCAGCCGTCCAGCACTGGTTTTTCCGGTGCCCATCATCCCCACCAGCCAAAGGGTCATCTTCCGGGCCGGTCGGAGAGACCGGACCGATAGCGGTCGGCGGCGGCTACGAACTCGTCGACTGTGTCGCCACCAAATTTCCTTTGGAACTCGCCGGCGAGGACGAACGCGGTCATCTGCTCACCGACTACGCCCGCGGCCGGCACCGCGCAGACATCCGATCGCTCTCTCACCGCATCTGCGGGCTCGCCCGTGGTCATGTCCACCGTGCGCAAGGGCCGCATCAGGGTCGATATCGGCTTCATCGCCCCCCGTACTCGAATCGTCTCGCCATTGCTCATCCCACCCTCGGTGCCGCCGGCGCGGTTGGTCGGCCGGGTGAGGACGCCCTCGTCGAGGAGGATCTCGTCATGGGATTTCGACCCGGGCAGCACGGCCACCTCGAATCCGTCCCCGATCTCGACCCCCTTGATGGCCGGGATCGACATGATGGCCGTGGCAAGGAGCGCGTCGAGGCGGCGGTCGTAATGGACATGAGAGCCGATCCCGGGGGGGACTCCAAAGCCCAGGACCTCGAAAACGCCCCCCAGCGTGTCGCGTTGCTCCTTGGCATCTTCGATCGCCCCGATCATCGCGGCCTCAGCCGTGGGGTCCAGACAACGAACCGGGCTGTCGTCGATCCGATCCTGATCGCCCGGGCCCGGCGTCGGACCTTCACTGGAGGCGGCGCCGATGGCCACCACGTGGCTGAACACGCGAACACCTACGGTGGCGAGGAAGATCTTGGACAGGATCCCGGCCACTGTCCGGGCGGCGGTCTCCCGAGCAGAAGCGCGCTCCAGTATGTCCCTGGCGTCGTCTGTCCCGTACTTGAGCATGCCCGCGAGATCGGCATGGCCCGGCCGGGGCCGGGTCACCGTCTTCTTGGATGGGCCTGGTTCGGGGCTCATCTCTTCGGACCATCTCGGCCATTCTGTATTGCGGATCAGCACCGCGACCGGCGAGCCGAGCGTATGGCCGTGCCTGATTCCGCCAAGGATCTCGATCTCATCTCGCTCGATCGACATGCGCTTGCCCCGCCCGTAGCCCATGCGTCGTCGCGCCAGCTCGTCGGTGATCTGCTCAGGCGCGACCTCGAGCCCTCGAGGGAGGCCCTCGATGATGGTCACCAGACCCGGGCCGTGTGACTCACCGGCGGTCATGAAACGCACCATGGCCAGATGCTACGTCGGGATCGGGAAAGCTCCGAGCCCCGCCAGGATGATGGCGCTCCAGGCCCCGAGGATCATCGCCGGCCCGTAGGGGACTTCCGCCCGCATCGCATCACGAACGGTCACATCAGGCGTCCCCGATCTGCTCTGCCTCGACCTGCCGACCAACCCGACTGCGAGCACCACGAGGGAGATAGCACCGCCGATGAGCGCGGTGAGAAACACGGACCAGCCGAGGGTGCCCCAGGAGAGATAGGCCGTGAACACCCCGAGCTGCGCGGACAGCTTGACATCCCCGTAGCCAAAGCCTCGGCCCCTCACCAATAAGAACACGAGGTTCGTGCCCGCGAAATAGGCCAGGCCCCCGAGGACCGCCCTGATCCATGCTCCTCCGCTGGCATCGGCCAACGATGCCACGCCGAGTGCCACTACGAGAATTATCGACCCCCGGAGATTCAATCGATCGACGATCCGAAATTCATCGACGTCAGTGATGCCGAGGGCCAGCGTGAGCCAGAGAAACCCGAGATATGGGATGAGGGCCCATGTCGGGCCAAGTGTGTTGGCGAAACCGACCGCGACGGCGATCCCCACCCCGATCACCAGGATCTCCCGTCCAACCCGCCTCCCGCAGCTTGGACAGGTGACCTTGAGCCATCCCCTGCGGGTACCGCACTCGGGACAGGTGCCGACGAGAGGGCGCAGCGGCCGGTCGAGGAGCGCCTGCGCGGCGAGATCGTGTGCGACCAGAGCCCCCAGAAACCCAAATGCTCCGGCGATGATGTTGTTCACCGCCGGAGCAAGTTAGTGGTCAGGCAGTGGGCAGGGTTGGTCGCGACGAGCGCCGGATCAGCCTTCGTCGATATCCTTGAGCACAGATCCCATGCGACGCCGACGGAGCAGGCCATGGCCCTCCTCCTCGACATCGACCTTGCCGTTGACCTCGAGCTGGGAGAACACCTTCTCGAGGAAGGCCTCGGTGTCCCCCTCGACATTGGGCTCGACCGCAGCCTCGAACGAAGGGCTCTCGGAGTAGGACTCCCCCTCATCGTCGCCCTCCGAGGATGGGGTATACGTATCTTCGGTCCCCTCGACAGGCTCATCCACGTTGTTCGACTTGACGAAATGACCGAAGCGGCTCTCGTTGGCTTCCTCGGTGGGTGGGTCAAAGGGCTCGACCGGCGTCGGCTCGAAGTCCGTAGGTGCAGTCACCTCGTAGCCCGTCTGGTCGCCTGCTTCGGACTTCTGACCTCAGCGGGCGCTTCCTGGGGCTCGACCCACCACGAATCGGCCGGGGCGGCCGGCTCGTCGACGGCCACCGGCAGGTCCCACTCGGGAGCGGCCGGCTCAGCCTGATCCTCGCCAAGCACGAGCAGCTGACGCTCGGTCATCTCGGAGGCGACCTTGGCAATCCAGAACTCGGTTGTGCCCAAACGCTCGGCGATCGCAGTGACCGACGCACCCGGATCCCAGCTCACAGAGCAGACGCCAGGCCTCTCGGTTCAGCTTGATCTCGTCCTGATCGCCGGCATCACGGCTAATCCGGATCGTGGCGTCGAGATCTTCGATCGTCTCATGGACCGTGGCCCACTCTTCGGCGCGACGACGCGAATCGTCCAGAGCCGCCTCCAGCTCGAATGGGCGAGGGCTCCCGTACGGCGTGATGGCGCCTTCGGTCACCTCGAATGTCGCTCCCTTTTCACCGAGGTGGTAAAGGCTCTCGATGGTGATCTCCCGGAGCAAGTCGATGATGGCGGTTTCCCGATCGTGGAGATCCAGGAAGGACGACTCGCCGGACACGACCTTGCGAAGGAACTCGTCGTCGACGTATCCAGAGTTGACCAGATGCTTGTGGAGGTCACGGTCCTCGGCCGTCGTGGCCAGGGCGATGCCCTTCTTGGCCACGAAGACGCGGCCGCGGATGTCCTCGCCGCGCACCTCGACCGACCCGCGCTGGTCGGATCGCATCAAGAGACGCAACACCTCATCAAGAGGGACGAAACCCAGGTTTCCTGAAAGAGCCACGTAACCACTCCTTGGCTTGAAGACTTAGCCACGAGATCGGCCGCTTTGACGAGACGCTTTAGGCGTTTCTGGCCGCCTGGACCATGACCTCGACCGGTGCGGTGACGCCGGTCCACCACTCGAATGATGCCGCCGCCTGCAGCACCAGGAACTCGACTCCGTCCATGAAGGGCAGCCCGGCCGCGCGGGCGCCCGCCACAGTGGGCGTCTCATCGGGCCCGTAGGCCAGGTCGATCACCCCCGAGGCGGTCACGGTGACAGCCTCGGGCAGCGAGGTCCCGTCCTTACCGAGCGGCGTGGCATTCACCAGCAACGCGCCACTGACTCCAACGCCGAAGGGAACCACCCCGGCCTCACCGTCGATCCTCTCCACTAAGGAGGAGGCCCGCTGGATATCGCGTGCCGCGACATAGAGCTCGCGTCCGGCGGCGCCGATTATCGCCGCGGCCGCGGCGCCTCCGGCGCCAAGGACCAGGATCGGGGCCGACGGGTTGAATCGCTCGTCTGTGAAGGCCCTCACGGATGCGACGACATCTGTGCTGTGTCCCTCGACCGCTCGCGATCGCATGCGGATGGTGTTGACCGAGCCACTTGCCGTCGCTTCCTCCGTCAGGACATCGGCGAGCGCGGCCGCCTCCGTCTTCAGTGGCATGGTCACGTTGGCTCCGTCGAGCGATCCGCCTTTGAGCTCCCCGATGACGCCGCTCAGGGTGCCGGCTTCAACTCGTCTCGCCACGTAGGAGCCCTCGATGCCCAGATAGGCCATGGCTGCGTTGTGGATTGCCGGGGATCGTGAGTGCTCGATGGGATCGCCGAGCACTGCCAAACGAAGAGGAGCAGACATCGCCGCAAGTGTTGCAGCGGTGGTCAGCGTCTAGGGAAGGACGCCATCCTCCCGAGCCTGAGCCACGTTGGCGTTGTGCTCATCGAGAGTTGCGGCGAAGGCATGATGACCATCGAGGTCGGAGAGGACGTAGTACAGGAAGTCGGACTGCGGCCGGCCCGGCTGCTGCGTCCAGCGAGGCCCGCCCCGGGGAGGAGATCGGCGTAGGGGGCAACCCATTGACCAGATACGTGTTGTAGGGCGAGTCCACTTCCCGATCGAAGAGCGCCGGATCGTCGGTGCCCAGCGCGTAGAGGACCGTTGCGTCGATGTCGAGCTTCATGCCCATGTTCAGACGGTTGTGGATCACGCTGGAGACGGTCGGGCGCTCCTCATCCAACTGGGCCTCGGACTCGATCAGAGAGGCGATCTTCAAACCGTCGTATGGCGTCATCCCAGCCGCCTCCAGGGTGGCCCAGTCGATGCTCCCCACGCGCTGTTCCATGGTCGATGCAAGCCGCTGCAGGATGTGCACCGGATCGGCCGAGCTGGCGAACTCATAAGTATCGGGGAAGAGCAAACCTTCCCAGTCAGCCAGGGTCGGGTTATCCGGAATCTCGGCCAAGGAGGTCTCGACCTCACCACCGAGCAACGCGGTTTCGAACTCGGAGTAGGGCATACCCGAGGCCTCGGCGAGTGCGGTGAGGATCTCATGGACCTTGAGGCCCTCGATCACCGTCGCCCGGTAGACGTCCGCCACTGGCCCCACGACGAGCATGGCCACGACTTCGTTGGGATCCATGACGGTCTGCATCGGGTAAGTCCCGGCCTGGAGACGCGCGTCTGCCTCGTTGTTGCGGACCGCCACCTCGAATTCGAGCGCCGAGCGAACCACCCCTTGGGCAGCGAGGATGGCGCCTATGTCCTCCGCAGTCGACCCCGAGGGGATCTCGATCGTCACCTCCTGTCCGGGCTGGACCGATACCGGGCTGGCGGAAGGATCGTCGGAGTTGAAGGAGGACCCGACAAGACGGCCGAGATAGGAGCCACCGCCGACCACCGCGATCCCGGCGAGGACGACGAGCCCGATGGTGGCGGCGATCTTGCTCACCCGGATCCACGGGGATGGCTGTTCGGGCGCAGGTTCGTATGTCATTTGGTTCGGTCCAGATAGTCCTGAAGGATGATTGCGGCTGCCACTTTGTCGACGCTCTCTCGCCGTTTCCGGCGTTTCATCCCGGATTCGAGGAGCGCGTCTTCGGCCATTCTCGAGGTGTAACGCTCGTCGACCAGGATGACTTCGACCCCGGCGGCGACGCCGAGCTCATCCGCAAGTTTCCTGGCTTCGGATGCGGACATCCCCTCATCACCACTCAGCCCGGTAGGGAGGCCGACGACAATGGTACCGACATCGTGTTCTTTGACGAGGTTCACCACCTCCTCCACAACCGCTGACCTGGGCACCACAGAGAGGGGCCGCGCAGTGATTCCCAGCGAATCGGATATGGCCAAACCGACCCGCTTCGTTCCGTAGTCGACGCCGAGGGAGCGGCTCACAGACTCCCGAGAAGTCGTTCGGCGCTGTCCCGGGCTCGCTCGAGCCCGTCATCGAGCCGGTCTCCATGCGGACCACCGGCTTGGGCGAGCTCCGGATCGCGGGATCCGCCTCCGCCGAGCTCGGTCGCGGCGTCAGAGATGATCTCGGCGGCGGAGACACCGGCTGCGACCAGGTCTTTCGTCACCACCGCTATCAGGGACCCCTTGCCCGCGACGATGGATCCGACCACGACCACTGCCGGGGGGCCGAGGCGGTCTCTGATGCCAAGGGCCAATTGGCGCAGAGAGGTCGCGTCGAGGTCGGGGGCGGAGCCCACGAGCAATGACGTCTCGCCCACCTCCTTGGCCTGCCCGGCGAGCTCGACGGCGAGCTCGCCACGTCGCTGAGAGCGGAGGGCGTCGAGCTCTCCTTCCAGGGTGTCGATGCGCTCCAGGAGACCCTCGACCCGCGCCGGGACCTCCGGTCCTGAGACCTTCAGCAATCGGCCCACGTGATCGAGCCCGGCCCGGACCTCCACGAGTTGCTGATATGCGGCCAGGCCGGTCAGGGCTTCGACGCGGCGGAGATTGGATCCGATCGAGGACTCGGACGTGACCAGGAGCGGCCCGACCTGAGCCGAGGTGTGGGTGTGAGTTCCTCCGCAGAACTCTGTCGAGAAGCTCCCGACCTGCACTACCCGGACCGTGTCCCCGTATTTGTCGCCGAAGAAGGCGAGGGCGCCCATCTCCTCGGCTTCCTCCTTGGTCGTGACCGTGGTCTTCACGCGCTGGTTGTCGATGAGCTTCTTGTTCGCCCGCGCCTCGACCTCGGCCAGCTCCTGAGGAGCGACCTGGGCGAAATGTGAGAAGTCGAAGCGCAGCCGGCCAGGCTCAACCAGAGACCCCGCCTGGCTGGCGTGATCGCCGAGCACATCGCGAAGTGCCCAATGCAGGACATGAGTTCCGGTGTGACTCTTTCTGATGGCCTCGCGGCGCGGTGTGTCGATGGAGGCCGTGGCCATCTGGCCAACCGCCAAATAGCCGTCTTGGACCCTGACGCGATGGCCGTGGAGACCCTGCAATGCATGCTTGGTGTCGAGAACGACGGCCGACCCGGTCTCCGTCTCGATGAGCCCTGTGTCGCCGATCTGCCCTCCGGACTCACCGTAGAAGGGCGTGCGGCTGAGGAACACCTCGACCTGCCTTCCCTCGTCGGCGCGCTCCACCGTCTCGCCGTCGGCGACCATGGCGAGGACTAGGCCATCGGCAGTGTCGGCTTCGTAGCCGACGAAATCGGTGAGCCCGGTGACATCGAGCACCGAGCGATACATCTCCTGGGCGGCGACCTCATCGCCGCCCTTCCAGGCGGCACGGGCCCGACGTCGTTGCTCGGCCATCTCGCTCTCGAATCCTTGGGTATCGACTTCGACTCCCCGCTCGGAAGCGATCTCGCGGGTCAGTTCGATGGGAAAGCCATAGGTGTCGTGGAGTTTGAAGACCGTCGCACCGGAGAGGGCCGGCGTATCGTCTCGGGCAAGCTCGGCGTCGAGCAACTGGTGTCCGGATTCGAGCGTGCGACGAAAGCGCTCCTCCTCCCTGACCACGACTTGGTTGATGAAGTCCTTCCGCTCGCCGAGCTCGGTATACCAATCCCCCATCACCTCGACGGTCGCGTCCACGAGCATCGGGAATACGAGGCCTTCTCCTCCGTACTGCCAGGCATGGCGGACGGCTCGTCGCAAGATCGCGGCGAAGGACATACCCGCGGCCGTCGTTCGAGGGAACCACGCCGTCGCCGATCAGGAAGGTCACGGCACGGCCGTGGTCGGCCAGGATGCGCAGCGAGACGTCGTGCATCTCGTCCTCGCCATAGGTGAGGCCCGTGTAGGACGCCGCTGCGTCGCGGATCTGAGTAGTGGAGTCGATGTCGAACACCGACGGCACGCCCTGCAGCACCGCCGCCACTCGATCGAGGCCCATCCCGGTGTCGATGCTCTTCGCCGGCAGATCGCCGATCACGTGATACGGCTCGTCCTGGATGTTCTGCATGAAGACGAGATTCCAGATCTCGACGAAGCGGTCCTCATCGCCCACGATCGGGACCGCCGCCCTTCCCGAACTCGGGGCCCTTGTCGAAGAAGATCTCCGAGCACGGACCGCACGGACCGGGCACCCCCATCTGCCAGAAGTTGTCCTTCTCGTCCCTCCTTTGCACTCGCTCGGCGGGGACGATCCGACGTCGACCAGATCTCGGCCGCCTCGTCGTCGGTCTCGAACACCGTGTACCAGAGGAGCTCGGGGTCGAGCCCGAGGCGATCTCGGTGACGAACTCGTAAGCCCACGCAATGGCCTTCTCTTTGAAATAGTCACCGAAGCTGAAATTGCCCAGCATCTCGAAGAAGGAGAGGTGACGCTTTGTGGTGCCGATGATGTCGATGTCGATGGTCCGGACGACCTTTTGGACGGTCGTGGCCCGTTGGTACGGCGGGGTCTCCTCGCCGAGGAAATAGGGCTTGAACGGGACCATGCCGGCGTTCGTCAGGAGCAAAGTCGGATCGTTGGGGATCAGCGACGCGGAAGGACGCACCACGTGGCCCTTCTCTTCGAAGAAGGAAGTGAAAGCGGTTCGAATCTGGTTGCTGTCCACGGGATTCCGGTCCTGAAAGCGAGCGGCGAGGTTAACGAGAGGCCGAAGCCTGCCGGCTCCTATTGGGCCGGACGGCCCGGGCAGCCAGGTCGAGCAGGTCGGCTCCGGTCGCCGCCGCAGCGTCCTTCCACTCGATCGGCGTCGGTCTCCGCTGAAGGGCGCGAACGGTGACCCAGCACCCTGCGATTGCGCCGGTAACGAACCACCACATCCGATCGAGCATCTCCCGAGGCTACCTCTTGCCCCGGCCCTCTCGCCCGAGGACACGATCGATCGCATCGAGCCGGTCCCTGACGGCCCGCTCTTCACCCTGGTCTCCAGGTTCGTAGAGGACTTCAGGTGGGACCCCGTCGGGGAAGTACTGCTGAGCGACCACCGCACCCTCGTAATCGTGCGCATAGAGGTAGCCCGAGCCATGACCCAGCTTCTCGGCCCCTGGATAGGCCGCGGACCGGAGATGCGGCGGAACGCTTGCAGCGGGACCGTCGGTCACCAGTTGACGCGTCTTCGTCATGGCCCGACCGACCGTGTTCGATTTGGGGGCCGCGGCCATATAGATCGTCGCCTCCGTGAGGTGATAGGCCGCCTCTGGCAGCCCGACGTAGGCAAGCGCGTCGGCTGCCGCCACGGCAAGCGGCAAGGCGTGCGGGTCGGCCAGGCCGATGTCCTCCGATGCCAGGATTATGAGCCTTCGAGCGATGAACTCGGGATCCTCACCGCCTTCCAACATGAGGAACAGCCAGTACAGGGCGGCATCCGGATCGGAGCCCCGGACACTCTTGATGAATGCGGAGATGACGTCGTAATGCTGATCGCCCACCTTGTCGTATCGGACGATCCGTCGCTGCAGGGCTTCACCGACGTCGCCGATGGTTATGACCGATCTGTTGTCGCCAGAGGCGAGGAGGGCGGCCACTTCCAGCGAGTTGAGCGCCTGCCTCGCATCCCCTCCGGTTCGATTGCCCAGCTCCTCGATCGCGTCCTGGTCGATCTCCAGCCCCATTCCCCGAGACCCCGGTCGCTGTCGTTCAGCGCTCGCTTTACCAGCTCCGCCAACTCCTCCGGGCGCAGTGACTCGAGACGGAACAGCGTCATTCGGCTCATGAGGGGGGAATTGACCTCGAAGAACGGGTTCTCGGTCGTTGCCCCGATGAGGATCAATGTGCCGTCCTCGACGCCGGGAAGGAGAGCGTCCTGCTGGTTCTTGGCAAACCGGTGGATCTCGTCCAGGAACAGGACGGTCCTCCGCTCGTCGGCAGCCAGGCGGCTCTTGGCGCCGGCCAACACCTCCCGAATGTCCTTCACCCCGGCTGACGTCGCCGAGAGTGTCTCGAAGGCCGCCTCTGCTCGGGAAGCGACCAAACGGGCGAGGGTCGTCTTGCCTGTTCCCGGCGGGCCCCAGAGCAACATCGACACCGGGCGACCCGACTCGACGAGACGTCTGAACGCGGCGTCCGGGGCCATCAAGGCCGGCTGGCCCACTACTTCGTCGAGCGATTGGGGCCGCATCCGGGTGGCCAGTGGGGCGGCCAGGGCCGTCAGCTCATCCGCTCGGGCCGAGAAGAGATCACTCACGCCTAGACCGTAACTGTTACCGCTCAGCCGGTGGGAGCGGCACTCCCTCCTCTGGCTGCTCCTGCCGCGCCAAGGCATCCTCGGTGAGACCGATGCCGAGCTCGTCGAGTTGGGTCTGGTCGACCCAGGTGGGGGCCCCGGTCATCGGATCGACACCGCTCTGTGTCTTCGGGAACGGGATGACCTCGCGGATCGAGGTCTCGCCTTGGAGGACCATGACCAGCCGATCGATGCCGAAAGCGAAGCCGGCATGGGGCGGGGTGCCGTAGCGGAGCGCTTCGAGGAACCACCCGAATCGCCGCTCGGCGGTGTCGCGGTCGATGCCGAGGATGTCGAATACCTGCCGCTGAACCTCGGGGTCGTGGATCCGGACCGAGCCCGAGCCCAGCTCGACCCCGTTGAGGACGGCGTCGTATGCCTTGGACACTGCCCCGGTCGGGTTGTCCCGCATCTCATCGAGTGAGGCCGGCGATGTGAAAGGATGGTGGGAAAAGGTGATGGTTCCGTCGTCTCCCTCCTCGAACAACGGGAAGTCGATCACCCAGAGGAAGGACAGATCGTCGTGGCCGGAGGGCCGGAGAAGGTCGTTTCGGAGGGTCCCGAGAACCTCGACCGCCTGCTTCCAGCGATCGGCAGCGATTAGCAGAATGTCACCTGGCTTCGCCGCCAGGCCATCTCGAACTCCGGCCAGCTCCCGCTCATCCAGGAACTTGGCCACCGGTGACCGTAGCGACCCATCCTCCTCGGCGACCATCCACACCAGGCCTTTGCCGCCAAGCTCCTTGGCCCGTTCGGTCATCGCGTCTGCCCGGCCCCGGGACCACTCCTGTGGCCCGACATTGATGCCACGGATGGTTCCCTCGCCGTCCAGCGTGTTGCTGAAGACACCGAACCCACTTCCTTCGAACACACTCGAGAGGTCGACGATCTCGGCGCCGAACCTCATGTCCGGCTTGTCCGTGCCGAAGCGATCCATGCTCTCCTGCCAGGTGAGTCGGAGGAAGGGCCGGCTCACATCCACCCCGCGCAGGTCCTTCACGACGGCGACGAGGACGCTCTCGATGGTGTCGAGGACGTCATCGCGATCCCAGAACGACCCTTCGAGGTCCAGTTGGGTGAATTCGAGCTGGCGGTCGGCCCTGAAGTCTTCGTCCCGGTAGCAGCGCGCGATCTGGAAGTACCGCTCCACCCCGGCAATCATCAGCAACTGCTTGAAGAGCTGGGGAGACTGGGGAAGGGCGTAGAACTCACCTCTTCGCAACCTGGACGGGACCAGCATGTCTCTCGCCCCTTCGGGCGTGCTGTTGACCAGGGTCGGAGTCTCGACCTCGAGAAACCCCTGCTCGTCGAGGGTGCGACGTATCGCCGCGGTCGCCCGCGACCGTGCCCTCAGGTTCGCTCCCATCCGCGGGCGACGCAGGTCGAGGTACCGATATCGAAGCCGGGCTCTCTCGTCGATCTCGACCCTGTCGTCGATCATGAACGGCAGGGTGTCCGCCGCGGCGAGGACGACGAGATCCTCGACACCTACCTCCACACCTCCCGTGGGCAGATCGGGGTTCTCGGTTCCCTCGGGGCGCGCCCTGACCAAACCCGTGACCGTGATGCAGTACTCCATCTTCAGGTCGGCGACCGTCTCGTGCTCGGCGGGGTCGGCAACCACTTGCACCACCCCGGAGGCGTCCCGGATGTCGATAAAAGCGATTCCACCGTGGTCGCGGCGGCGCTGGACCCATCCCGAGATCGACACCGACTTCCCGATGTCCGATGGCCGCAACGATCCGGCCGCGGTCCTGGTCATAGACGACCTTTCAGCCATGGCGCCACGGAGGCGAGTGGCATCTCCGCCCTCTCATTGTCGATGCGCACGTCCACCTCTTCTCCGCCCTCGGGCAGCACCACGACGGCACGGGCCCCGAGCCGGCTCGCCGCTCGGAACTGGGCCTCGACCTTCCTCCCTTCGGTGTCGAACTCGACCCGAAGCCCGTCTCGGCGCAATCTCGACGCTGCCGTCAGCGCTTCGACCGGCCCCGACTCCGAGACCAGGTAGACATCGATCCTTCCCTTGTGCTCTCTGGTCGAGGCGAGGACGATTCGATCGACTCCGAGAGCGAAGCCGACACCCGGGGCACGCCTCCCTCCGATGGACTCGGCGAGACCGTCGTAGCGTCCACCTCCGCCCACCGCGTTCTGGGCGGCTTCGAGATCGGTGGCGAGAAACTCATAGGCGGTGCGGGTGTAATAGTCGAGCCCACGGACGAGCCGGGCATCCTCGACAAATGGGACCTCGAGACCCTCGAGCGACTTCTTGACTTGGGCGTAGTGGTCCGCGCACGGCTCGCAGAGATGGTCCTTCATGGCGGGGGCATCGGCCAGGAGCGGCGCACACACCCGGCAATCGAGCACGCGCAGCGGGTTGACGTCGACGATCGACAGCGAGTCGTCGCACAGGAGGTCGCGTTTCTCGTCGAGATATCCCCGAAGCGTCTCCACATATCCGGGACGGCACACTGCGTCACCGAGTGAGTTGAGGACGACATCCAGGCCTGGGACCTCGACCGCGGTCAGGAACCGGTAGCCGAGCTCGATCACTTCGGCGTCTGCCGCCGGGCCTTCGACGTCGAGGTATTCCACCCCTAGCTGCCAGAACTGCCGTCGCCGCCCGGCCTGGGGGCGCTCGTGCCGGAACATCGGCCCCGAATACGAGCCTTTCCACGGGCCTTTGGCACCGCTGTCGAGAAATGCCCTGACCACCCCGGCAGTGCCTTCGGGGCGAAGCGTCAGAGACCGCCCGCCCCGGTCGGTGAAGGTGTACATCTGCTTGGTGACCACTTCGGTGTCGCTGCCGACTCCCCTCTCGAACAGCTCCGTGGCTTCGAAGATCGGCGTCAACACCAGGGGGTAGCCGAACAGATCGGCCCACTTCTCCCATTCCTCCAGCACATCACGCCAGAGATTCGATTCGGGCGCGCCGATGTCGTCGGTTCCCTTGGGTGGGCGGAAGCTCATCAGCGCAGGCAGGTTAATTGTGGACCGACGCCCAAACACGCGACGGCGGTAGACCTGGCGTTCGCCGACGACACCGACCCATCGACGGCACGGGTCGAAAGATCATCCGCTCCCGTCGAGAAAGAGATCGACTTCGAGAAAGCCATCGCCTTCTTTGACTCTTGCGATCCTGAGCCTCGCTTTCGGCTTCGATATCCATGCGGCCCGGTTGCGAAGTCGAGTCTCCGTGGAGCGATGGTCGCGGGTGAGGATCCGGATACGCGCTCTTCCGGTCTCGGCCAATCGCTGGAGTGCTACCTCTATCGCGTTCGGCGGCATGGAGGGAGCATATGTGGTCACTGCAGGAACGGGTTGCCAGTCCTTTCCCGGCCGATGGTGGTCTCCGGACCATGTCCTGGTAGGACCCTGGTCTCGTCGGGCAGCACCATCACTTTGTCCTCCATCGAGTTCATGAGAGCGGCGAGGGAGCCGCCGGGCAGGTCGGTTCGCCCGATGGAGCCGGCGAACAACTGATCGCCCGAGAACAGCGTCGCCTCGGTTTCCAGGTAGAAACAGCAATGACCCGGGGTATGCCCCGGCGTGTGCCGCACCTCGAGCTCGAGACCAGCCAGGACAAGGCGGTCCCCGTCGCCAAGGGCTTCGAACTTCTCCGGAACGTCGTACACGCCAGGCGGGGTCATCCCGAACATCGCCCGCAGCTGCTCCACCGGGTGCAAGGTCAGGAAGTCGTCGTCAGGATGGACATAGACGCTGGCGCCCGTCGCCCGGGCCAACTCTCCGCTGCCCCCGGTGTGGTCGATATGGCCATGGGTGAGCATCACCGCCGACAACGCCAGATCGTGCTGGATGAGGATGGCTCCGATCGCGTCGGGTTCAGGAGGGGCGTCGACGACGACTGCCTGGCCACCGCTCTCTTCAGCGAGGATGTATGCGTTCGTTTCGGCAAGCCAGGCCGGAACCTGGACGATCAGCATCAGGGAGCAGGATCGGTGGCGAGCCGGAAGGAGGAGAACACGCCGTCCACTCCGCGCAGGTCGGCGAGGAGCTTGGGAAGCTGACTCGGATCAGAGAGCTCTACTTCGTATCGGAGGATCGCCACCCGGTCGTCTCCCGTGTGGGTCGACGAGGCTGTGATGTTGCCCCCGGTGTCGCTAACGACGCTGGTCACGTCTCTCAGCAGCCGGGTTCGGTCCAGGGCTTCGACCTGAATCCACACCACGAAGGCAGACGTGCTCTGTGGCGGCCAGGAAACCTCAACGGTCCGCTCACGTCGCTCGGCGAGCGATGAGACGTTGGTGCAATCCGCCCGATGCACCGACACGCCGCGGCCCACCGTCACGTAACCGACGATCGGATCGCCGGGGACGGGCGAGCAGCAGCGGGCGAGGTGGATGAGCATGTCGTCCTGTCCTTCGACCACGACTTCGGCGGTGTCCAGAGAGCGTCTCCGTCTCGGATGGAAGAATTCATCCTCGGTCTCCGGGTTGATCAGCCGGGAGAGGCGGGTCGCCACCGAGTCGATCGAGACCGTGCCCTCGCCGATTGCTACCTGGAGCGCCTCGACATCCTTCTGACCGAGCTCGGCCGTGATCGACGCGAGAAGTTTCTCCTTCTCCCCGGCCGGGATCCCCTGCGTCTCGCGCTTGAGAAGCGCCTGCAGCGCTTCCTTCCCCTCGGAGAGTGCCTGATCGCGGCGCTCTTTGGTGAACCATTGCCTGATCTTGGACTTGGCCCGCCCGGTGCGAACGAAGGCGAGCCAGTCACGACTGGGCCCGGCCTCCACCGACTTCGAGGTCAGCACTTCGATGATGTCGCCCGACTGGAGGCGGGTGGACAATGGGACGAGCCGGCCGTTGATCCTGGCACCGACGCACCGGTGCCCCACTTCGGTGTGCACCGAATAGGCGAAGTCGATCGCGGTGGACCCGGCGGGCAGCGGCTTGACATCGCCACCAGGGGTGAGGACGAACACCTCGTCCTGGTACAGGTCGAGCTTGAGATTGGCCAGGAACTCCTCGGGGTCTTCCTCCTCGCCCCAGGAGAGGAATTCCATACGGGGCAGCGGTCCGGCTTCTCCCTCTTTGTACCGCCAGTGGGCGGCGATGCCCGCTTCTGCCCTCTGGTGCATCTCCGCGGTGCGGATCTGGACTTCGAGCGGCTTGCCGTCGGGCCCGATCACCGTGGTGTGAAGTGACTGGTAGAGGTTGATCTTCGGCATGGCGATGTAGTCCTTGAAGCGACCGGTCACCGGGACCCAATGGCTGTGGATGAGTCCCAGCGCGGCGTAACAGTCTCGCAACGTCTCGGTGATGATCCGGATGCCGATCAGATCGTGAATGTCCTCGAACGGCCGGTTCTGCTCCCTCATCTTGCGATAGATCGAGTACTGGTGCTTGGGCCGGCCGGTCACCTCGGCCTCGATGCCGGAATCGGCGAGGATCCCTGCGATCTCGTCGACCATCTTCTCGATGAACGCCTGGCGCTCCGGTGCCCGCTCGGCCAGCTTGGCCTGGATCTCGGCATTGGGCCCGGGATAGAGGATCGCGAAGCAACGATCCTCGAACTCATGCTTGATCTCCTGGACCCCGAGTCGATGGGCCAGCGGGGCATAGACATCGAGTGTCTCCTGGGCGACCCGTCGCTGCTTCTCCTCCCGCAAGGCGTGGACGGTCCTCAGGTTGTGGAGACGGTCGAACAGCTTGATGATCAGGACACGTACGTCCTGGGCCATGGCAACCACCATCTTGCGGATGGTTGCGGCCTGGGCCTGCTCCCGATTGGAGTAGCGGACCCGATCGAGCTTGGTCACACCGTCGATGAGCCGGCCGATCTCGTCGCCGAACTGCATGGAGAGGTCGTTCAGTGTGAGATTCGTGTCCTCGACGGTGTCATGGAGCAGCGCGGCGGCCAGCGTCGGCTCATCGAGCCCGTAGCCGGCCAGCATGTGAGCCACGGCCAGCGGATGGGTGATGTAAGGGTCACCCGTTTTCCGCACCTGGCCGGCATGCGCCTCGGCTGCTACTTCGTAGGCTTTTCGCAACAAGTCGACATCACCATCGGGGTGATGCGCTACGAAAGCACTGACGACATCGTCGAATGTCGCCTGGCTCGACTCAGTCGTACTTGACGAGGGCATGCAGGGGTACACCGTCCAGCATCTGGGCGCCGTCCAGGAAAGACAACTCGATGAAAACCGCGAACCCGACCACATCGGCGCCGATCTTCCTCAACAACCGAATCGCGGCGGCCGCTGTTCCACCAGTGGCGATGACGTCGTCGACGAGGAGGACCTTTTCCCCGGGTCGGGCGGCATCGGTGTGGATCTCGAGTGAGTCGGTCCCATATTCGAGCGAGTAGTCCTCGCGGACGGTCTCGTAGGGCAGCTTTCCGGGCTTCCGAACCGGGATGAAGCCCGCCCCGAGAAGCCCGGCAACGGGGGTGGCCAGGGTGAAGCCCCGCGCCTCGATCCCTGCCACCTTGGTCACTCCCGAATCGCGAAATGGCTCGGCCAATGCCTCCACCAGCGTGGCAAAGGTGGCTGGGTCGGCCAGGACCGGCGTTATGTCCTTGAAGACGATCCCGGGCTCGGGAAAGTCGGGGATGTCGCGAATGAGCGCGCTGAGGTTTTCCACCCCGAGAAGTCTAAGGTCGGATCAGGAGGTTTCGGCTTCTGGCTTGTCCGGGCCGACGCGGGACCCGACGGCCTTCCTCGAGACGCGGATCTTTCCCTCCTCCACCCGCAGGACGACGCTCTCGTCGTCGACAGACACCACGATGCCGTGGATCCCGCCGATGGTCCGAACCTCCTCGCCAGGGCTGAGGGTCTTGGACAACTCCTGCTGGGCTTTGGCGCGTTGACGCTGGGGCCGGATGATGAACAACCAGAAGACGGCAACCATCAGCCCGAGGAAGAGCAGCGAGGGCAGCGGGCTCGCCGCGGTCTCCTGAGCAAAGACGAGATGGGCCACTGGATCCTCCAGATCGCGAGAGACGGACTCGGCGGAGATTAGGCAACGCCAGGGGTCTACGGCGAACCGTTGGAGCGGGTCTGTGCCACGCCTGCAACGAAGTCAGAGAATGATCCCGATTCGATGGCGACGCGTGCGGCAGCGACCAGGTCGAGTGTGTATCGGAGGTTGTGGATGGTGAGGAGACGGTGCGCCGACAGCTCTTTCACCCGGACCAGATGACGCAGGTAGGCCCGGCTGTGGGTTCGGCACGTATGACAGGCGCATTCGTCGTCGATGGGGCGGTCGTCGGTCTCGGAAACGGCGTTGCGAAGGCTGAAATCACCGGTACGGCTAAGGACTTTGCCATGTCGTGCGAGCCGGGTCGGAAGGACGCAGTCGAACATGTCTGCCCCTCTCCCGATCGCCTCGAGCAACCCGTCGGTGTCCCCCAGCCCCATCACGTATCGAGGCTTGCCCTCTGGGAGCTCGGCGAAGCTGGCCTCGACGGCAAGAACCCTCTCCAGCGCGACCCTCACCGACGGATAGCCCTCCGATCCCGAAGCCGGGAAACCCGAGGGCGGCGGTCTGGGCTGCGCTCTTCGCCCTGAGATCCGGGTCGACACCCCCTTGGACAATCCCGAAAAGGGCCTGGTCCGGCCTGGTGTGCGCCCGGAGGCACCGCTCGGCCCAGCGCAGGGTCCGCTCCAACTCCGCCTCGACCAGTTCGATGGGAGCGGGGAGACCAACGCATACGTCGAGGGCCATGGCGATATCGGGCGCCAGCTCTTCCTGGATCCTGACCGCGTCCTCGGGTGTGAGCTCGACCTGGGAACCGTCGTAGACCGAGCGGAATCGGGCACCACGCTCCTCGATCACCGGCTCCAGGGAAAAGATCTGAAAACCGCCGGAATCGGTGAGGATGGGCCCGTCCCATGCCATGAACCGATGGAGCCCGCCAAGAGCTCCAATCCGGGATGATCCGGGCCGGAGCATCAAGTGGTAGGTGTTGGCCAACAGGATGTCGGCTCCGACGCCGGCGAGGTCGTGACTGTCCACGGCCTTGACGGCCGCCCGCGTCCCCACCGGCATGAAGGCCGGGGTGGGTATCCGGCCGTGAGGTGTGTCGAGCCACCCGGAGCGGGCAGCCCCATCTCTCGCCTGCGATGTCCAGGTCACGGCGCTCATTTCTTGATTATCGCTCGGCGTACATCGCATCTCCGAAGGAGAGGAAGCGATATCCGCGGTCGAGCGCCGTCTGGTATGCCTTTCGCCAACGCTCCCCCATGAAGGCCGCCACCAGCACCACGAGGGTGGATCCGGGGACGTGGAAGTTGGTCACCAGAGCATCGACCACCCGAAACTCATCTCCGGGCCTGAGGAACAGATCGGTTTCACCGTTCCCAGCGGTCACCCTCCGGTCGTCGGTGGCAAATGTCTCCAGGGTCCGCACCACGGTCGTGCCCACCGCGACTATCCGCCCGCCCGCGGCCCTGGTCTGCGTGATGGCGGCCGCCGTCGTCGCCGGGATCGAGCACCACTCCGAGTGCATCACATGTTGCTCGAGCTCGTCGGCGGTGATGGCTCGAAATGTGTCGATTCCAACATGGAGGTCTACCGACGCGATCTCGATTTTCCGCCCTCGGAGACCGGCCGCAACCTCGGGAGTGAAATGGAGCCCGGCCGTGGGCGCGGCCGCCGAACCCGTGCTGCGGGCGAACATCGTCTGATACCGATCGGGATCGTCGAGGGTGCCATGGAAATAGGGCGGGAGCGGGATTTTCCCGGCTGCGGCGATGGCCTCCTCCACGTCCGCCGCTCTCAGGTCGACCACGACCAGCCCGTCCTCGGGACCCTCCACGACAGATGCTTCGATCCCTTCCATCTCGATCTCGAGGCCGGGTCGCAGTCTTCGCGAAGGGCGGGCCAGCGCCGTCCACAAGCCGTCACTGCGGGCTTCGAGGACGAGTAGCTCGACCGAACCGCCGGTGTCGCGTCGGTGGCCATTGAGTCGGGCTGCCCGCACCCGGGTTTCGTTGACCACGACCAGGTCTCCGCGCCGGAGCAGTGAGGGCAGATCCAGGAAACGATGATCGGACATATCCCGCGTGTCCAGCAAACGAGAGTGGTGGCGGGGCTCGATCGCATCCTGGGCAACAGCCGACTCCGGGAGTGGATACTTGAAGGACTCGACCCGCATCGAACAACGAGGCTAGAGCAGTGTCCCCTGCGAGTCGGCGGGTGGCTCCTGGCCAAGATGTTTGTAGGCATGGGCGGTTGCCATCCGGCCCCTCGGTGTGCGTTTTATCAGCCCCGACTGGAGCAGAAAGGGCTCGTAGGCGTCTTCGACCGTCTCCGGCTCCTCACCCACGGCGATGGCCAGAGTCGAGAGGCCAACCGGCCCACCGCCGAACTTGTCGATGATGGACTCAAGGATCGCCCGGTCGACCTTGTCCAAACCGAGGCCGTCGACCTCGAACACACGCAGGGCCTCGTCGGCGACCTCGGGGTCGATGACCCCTGAGGCCCTCGACACGGCGTAATCACGGACCCGGGCAAGGAGTCGATTGGCGATGCGCGGGGTCGACCGGCTGCGATGGGAGATGATGCCGGCCGCGTCCTCGGAGATCTCCACGCCGATGATCCCGGCCGAGCGACGGATGATCACAGCCAACTCGTCGGGCGAGTAGTAGTCGAGCTTCTCCTCGATTCCGAACCGGTCCCTGAGTGGTGCCGTCACGGTGCCCTTCCGAGTGGTAGCGCCCACCAGTGTGAACCGGGGGAGATCCAGTCGGATCGACTGCGCCGTAGGCCCTTTGCCGAGCACGATGTCCAGTTGGAAGTCCTCCATCGCCGGATAGAGCACTTCCTCGACCGCACGGGGAAGTCGGTGGATCTCGTCGATGAAGAACACGTCGCCGGTATCCAGGTTGGAGAGGATTGCGGCCAGATCACCGGGGCGGTCGAGCGCCGGGCCGGAAGTGACACGCATCCTCACTTCCAACTCGTTGGCGATGACACCGGCGAGGGTCGTCTTTCCCAGCCCGGGCGGGCCCGACAACAGCACGTGGTCGAGTGGTCGCTTCTCCTTGCGCGCGGCGTCCAATGAGATCTCGAGACGCTCCCTCACTCGGTCCTGGCCGATGAACTCGTCGAGATGCTTGGGCCGGAGTGTGACCTCTTCTTCGGTTTCGATCGTCGGGTTCAAGAGCGAGTCCTCACGCATGGCTAGCCCCTGCCCAGGGCGCGCAGGGCGGCCTTGATCTGGGTCTCTATGGCCGAATCCGGGTCCAACTCACCCATCACCCCGTTGATCTCCTCGGTCGAATAGCCCAGGCTCTCCAACGCTTGACGGACCGCCACCAGACTGGTCGAGCCGACCACCTCGGCGTCCACACCGGCCATCTTGGGGGCCAGTTCCAACACGATCTTCTGCGCGCCCCGCTTTCCCACTCCCGGGACGACCGTCAGCGCGTCGGCGTCCTCGGTGACGATTGATCGAACGATGTCCTGATGGGTCATCGTCCCCAGGATGGCCATGGCCAGTTTGGGTCCCACGCCGCCGGCTCCGAGCAGGATGCGGAACAGGTCACGATCGGCCTCGGAGCCGAAGCCATACAGACTCATCTCGTCCTCGCGCACATGGGTGTGGGTGTGCACCACCACTTCCTCGCCCACTCCGGGCAGGGCGGAGACGCCACGAGGCGTCATTGTCACCTCGTAGCCAACCCCACCGACTTCGACACACACGACCTCCCCATGTCTCGAGACGAGCACACCTCGCAAACGCCCGATCATCGGGCTCTCTCCAATGGAGCGGCCCGGAGGTGGCAGAGGGCTATGGCCAGGGCGTCGGCGGCGTCGGCAGGCCGTGGCGGCTCGGCCAGTCCCAGCAGGCGGGCAACCATCTCTTGGATCTGGCCCTTGGAGGCCGAGCCGTCGCCGGTGATCGCCGATTTGACCGCGGTCGGGGCGTACTCGGACACCTGGAGCCCGGCCCGGGCAGCAGCAAGCAGCGCGACCCCAGACGCACGACCCACGGAGATCGCCGTCTGCAGGTTCCGATTGGTGAACACCGACTCCACGGCGACGACATCGGGCCTCGATTCTTCGATCACCTGAGTCAACCCGATGAACAAATCGGCGAGTCTTTCGGCCATCGGAGCCGCGGTGTCGGTTCGGATCACGCCGGCCAGCAAAGCGCGGGGAGGATGGCCGCCCTCCACCACCCCGTAGCCGGTGGCGGACAGCCCGGGGTCGATGCCCATTACGAACATATGTTTGGTGAGGTTAGGCGGGTCCGATCGCGATTCCGGAGATTTGGGCAAACAAATGAGGGGCGCCGGTGACGGCACCCCTCATTTCTGTAGAGCGCTTCCTGGCTAGGCCACAGAGCGCGACGTCCTCGCTGCCCGATAGATCAACAGGGCGATGATCGAGCCGATGATCGAGCCCACGATCCCGGCGGTCGTCACGTCCCATTGGCCATCGAAGAAGAGATTCCCGAGGAATCCCCCGATCAGCGAGCCGACGAGCCCGAGCACGATTGTCCCGAGGACTCCCATCGCATCCGAGCCCGGGACCAGGGCTCGTGCGATGAGGCCGGCAATGAGGCCGACCAACAACCAAATCAGAATTCCCATATCCGTTCCTCCTGGTGGGTTTGGCGGGGTCCATTTACCCGTCAGCGGGTGCCACAAAACGGCCGGGCACGCAAGGACCTCGACGCGTAGGGTTGGCGATGTCGCGAAGAGAAGGAGCGGATATGGACTGGCTGGGCACGATCATTGCATCATTGCTGGCAGGCATCATCATCGGGCCCCTCGCCCGTCTCGTCCTCCCGGGGAGGCAGAACATCTCGATGGGGATGACGATCCTCATTGGTGCGTTAGGCGCTTTGCTCGGTGGACTGATCGCATATTGGGTCGGGGTCGAAGACACCGCGGGACTCGACTGGACCCAGTATCTGATCCAGGTAGGTGTGGCCGCAGTGTTGGTGGTCGCCTACGGTTCGATGGCCGGTAGGGGGTCATCCAGTGCCGCGTCAACCGGGAGCCCACCGCCACCACCGGCAACCTGAACAGCTGAACGCAGCCGATCACACCTCTTCGAGGACGCGCTCCATCACGTCGTCATCGATGTCGTAATTCGAGAACACCGCCTGGACATCGTCGAGATCGTCCAGCGCGTCGATGAGACGCAGCAACTTACGTGCCTCTCCTTCGCCAACCGGGACAGTCGTGGAGGGGAGTTGCGTGACGTCGGCCGAATCGATCTCCAAACCAGCCTCTTCCAGGGCGGTGCGAACGTGCTGAACATCGCCCGGCGAAGTGATGACCTCCAGCCATCCATCACCCGAGTCGCGGATGTCCTCCGCGCCCGAGTCGAGAGCGACCAGCATGACATCGTCCTCGCTGCCCTTCAGCTGGATCAGGCCTTTCTGATGAAACAGATAGCCGACGGAGCCCGGCTCGCCGAGATTGCCGCCGCTCCTGGTGAATGTGGAGCGGACGTCTGACGCAGCCCGATTCCGATTATCGGTCAGGATCTGAACATAGAGGGCCACTCCTCCCGGCCCATAGCCTTCGTACCAGATCTCCTCGTAGTGGGCGCCTTCGACTTCACCGGTGCCTCTCTTGACTGCTCGGTCGATGTTGTCGTTGGGCATCGAGGCAATCTTTGCCTTGTAGATGGCAGTGGCGAGCGTCGGGTTGAAATCCGGGTTCCCCCCTCCCTCGCGCGCCGCGATCTCGATCGCCTTGGCGAGCTTCCCGAACAGCTTGCCCCGTGCCGCGTCCTGGCGGCCCTTGCGATGCTTGATGTTGGCCCATTTGGAATGACCTGACATGGGTTCCTCAGATCAGGTCGAGGAGGAGTTGGTGGATGCGGCCATCGCCGGTGAGCTCGGGATGAAAGGAGGTGGCGAGGATGTTGCCCTGGCGGACCATGACCGGATGCTCGTCTATGCCGGCGAGCACCTCGACCTCAGCGCCGACCTTTTCGACCCAAGGGGCACGGATGAAGACCGCGTGGAAGGGCATATCGAGCCCGTCGACGTCGAGATCCGATTCGAACGACTCGTTCTGGCGCCCGAAGGCGTTCCGACGCACCACCACGTCCAGGACTCCAAGCAACGGCTGATCGCCATCGGTGACTGCCCCCGCCAGCAGGATCATCCCGGCACAGGTTCCGTAGGTGGGGAGACCGTCTTCGATCGATCGCCGGAGTGGTTCGAGAAGGCCGAAGCGGACGGCCATCTTGCCGATCGTGGTCGACTCCCCTCCCGGGATCACGAGAGCGTCAGCCGAGGAGAGCTGGCCCGGGGTCTTGATCGGAGTCGCGGCCACGCCCAGGGATTCGAGGGTGTGGAGATGCTCGCGGACGTCCCCCTGGAGGGCAAGGACGCCGACGTTGGTCATGTCACCAGCCCCGCTCGGCGAGACGCTCCGTATCCCTCAGAGTGTCGATCTCGATCCCCGGCATGGCCTCGCCGAGACCACGGGAGACCTTGGCCACCACTTCAGGCTCGTTCCAGAACGTGGTCGCCTCGACGATCGCCCGGGCGTAGGCCTCGGGCCCCGAGCTCTTGAAGATGCCCGACCCGACGAACACACCGTCGACACCGAGCGACATCATCAGGGCGGCGTCCGCCGGAGTGGCGATGCCGCCGGCCGCGAAGTTGACGACCGGGAGCTTCCCGGTCGAAGCAACCTCCCGGACCAGGTCGAATGGCGCCCCGTGGTCACGGGCGGCGGACATCAGCTGCGCGTCGTCCATGGTGCTGAGGGCCCGCAATTCGTTGGTCACCGTTCGCATGTGACGGACCGCCTCGACGACGTTTCCCGTGCCTGCTTCACCTTTGGTGCGGATCATCGCTGCCCCTTCGCCGATGCGCCGCAGCGCCTCGCCCAGATTGCGGGCGCCACAGACGAACGGAGTGGTGAAGGCCCATTTGTCGACGTGATGCTCCTCGTCTGCCGGTGTGAGCACCTCGGATTCGTCGATGTAGTCGACATCGAGAGCCTGAAGGACGGCGGCCTCGGCGAAATGGCCGATGCGGCACTTGGCCATGACCGGAATCGTCACCGCGGCCTGGATCTCCTCGACCTTGGTCGGGTCCGCCATCCTGGCCACCCCACCGTGCTTGCGAATGTCGGATGGAACCCTCTCCAGCGCCATTACGGCCACCGCGCCTGCCTCTTCGGCGATTTTGGCTTCATCGGCGCTGACGACATCCATGATGACGCCGCCCTTGAGCATCTCGGCGAGGCCTCTCTTGACGCGATCTGTACCGGTTTCCACTTCTCACGGCTCCATTGAGGGAACTCCGATTGTACCGCCTCGCCCCGGCTGGCCTAAGCGACCACCTCGTCGTAGACCTCGCGATAGGTACCTCCGACAATGCTCCAGTCGTGTATCTCGGCCAGATTGCGCCCGTCTGCGGCAAGGCTCTGGCGCCGGCCGGTGTCCTCGAGCAGGTCGAGCACTGTCATGGCGAGTGCCTCGCTGTTTCCCACGGGGAAGAAAAGGGCGGTTTCTCCGGCCCAGTCGCGAAAGGACTCGAGGTCCGAGGCCACCACGGCGGCTCCGGCCGCCATTGCCTCGAGCAAGACGATCCCGAACGACTCGCCTCCGGTTTGAGGTGCGACGTAAATCGACGACGAGCTCAGCACCAGAGCCTTGGTGCCTTCGTCGACTCTCCCCAACCAGGTTGGCCCGGCATCATCCCGCCTCGATCCCATGATCACGAGCTCCGCCTCCGGTCGAGCGGTCTTGACCGTCTTCCAAGCGTCGAGGAGGACGTCGAGTCCTTTTCTCGGCTCGTCCCTCCCGAGGAACGCCACCTTTCCGGGCTCACGAGGGGTTTCCACCTTCATGGACTCGACATCGAGCCCGTTGGGGATGATTCGCACCTCCAGCCCTGGAGGGAGCACCGATGCGGCGGCGGAACTGACCGCCGTCACCATCCTGGTATTGCCCAGGAGCCGGCTCAGGAGCGGACGGGTCAGCCGATATCCGAGACGACCGGCTTTTCCCGGGGCAGCGTGAAAAGTGCCGACCACCGGCGGTCCGGCACGTGTGGCCAGCAGCGAGGCCAAGGGCATGAGAGGCTCGTGGACATGGAGCAGGTCCAGGTCGAGTGCTGCCGATCTGATCCGCCTCCGGGATCGAGGGTCTGCGGCGATCGGGACCATCGAGCCATTCCCTGGTATCGAGAGGCTCTCTCCGAGATCCACACCGGGCACCCCGTCCGGGAGCCCGGGGCCGATCACCAACGCGTCATCGCCCCAACTTCGAAGATACGCCGCCAGACCCAGGACCTGTGCCTGGACCCCACCTGGGACCGAGAGGTCGTAAGGGCTGACCAGGCCCACCCGCAAAGGGCTCACTCCCGGTCAGACGGCCAGTTGGGTTGGACCAGATGCCACTGCCGTGGCGCCGCCCGGATCAGCGACTCCATCTCCACGGCGAGCGCCTGGGTCATGGTCCGCACCTTCTCGGTGCGGGTTCCCTCGGTCGCGAACGGGATCGCGGGCCTGATCACTACCCGGTAGCCGTCGTCTCCGTCGTAGTAAGAGGCGACAGGGAGCAACGGGGCCCCGGTCCGGAGAGCGAGGGTGGCCGGGCCCGGGGGCAGCGTGGTCGTCTCACCGAAGAAGACGACCTCCACACCGCGCTGCTTCAGGTCGCGATCCGAGAGAAGAGCCACGGCCTTGTTGGCGGCGAGCGCGGCCTCGAGCTTCCTCATGACCTCCGTGCCACCCGTGGCCAGGACGATCTCGATCCCGAAGTCGGCCCTCATGGTCGTGAACCACTCCGTGATCCGGCGGTTGGGAAGCTTCTCCGCCACCGCGACCACCGGCACCTTTACGTTGCCGGAGACCGGCGCCGCCACTTCCCAGTTGCCGATGTGGGGCAGCCCGTAGATCACGCCCCGGCCCTCCTCCCTGGCCCCGATGATGTGCTCCACACCCTCGACCGTGGTGTGCGCCTGGAGTTCCTCGACCTTGCTTCCCTTCGCCCACAGCGCTTCTGCGTAATAACGGCCGTATGACTGCATCACCGATCGTGCCGCCCGAACGGCCTCGGCTCCGTCACCGAGGACTCGTGTCATGTGACGTTCGGCCATGGTGCGCCGACCTTTGGCCGTGGCATGCCAGACCCGTCCCCCGACGCGTCCCAGAGAGCGAGCGGCCGAAGCAGGCAGCAGGCCAAGAAGCCCCGCGCCGGCACGGAGGGCGAGATAGCCGGGAAGTTCGCTCACTCGAACGAACGGTAGGTGTCGATGAATCGCATCAAGGCGGTTATCCACACCAGTATCACGAAGATCCAGAGCATCGGCTCGACAAAGCCCAGAAGCAACCCGATGGTGAAAAGGAGGACTCTCTCGGCGCGGCCCATCAACCCGGCCTTGCCGTTGAAACCCTCGACCTCAGCCCGGCTCCTGATGTAGGGGACGAGCATCGCGCCGCCGATGGCGAGGACGATCAGCAAGAGCTCTGCCTCGTCGCCGGTCTCGCGGGCAATCGCGACGCCAAGACCGGCGAAGGCAGCTATCTCACCAATGCGGTCGAACACCGAGTCGAGAAACGCGCCACGTGCGGTGACCATCCCCGCGGCGCGGGCCACCGAGCCGTCGAGGCCATCGAGGATCGAGCCGACAAGCACGATGACCGCTCCAGAGCGCAAGGCGCCGGTCGAGATCACGATCGAGCCGAGGATGACGGTGGCGAGCCCGATCGCCGTCATGGCGGTCGGAGTGACCCCGACGGAGGCCAGAGCCTTGCCGATGGGCTCGAGGAAGCGGGTGACCCGGGGTCGAACCCTTGTGTCGATCACGACGCAGCAAAGTAGCAGGCCCGGCCTTGTGGTCCGCTCTCAGGGCAGGGTTAGGATCGGCGTCTCGCACGAAGTGGAGGTCCATGTTGTTACCCGAGAAAGTTCGCAACGTCGCCCTCGTCGGTCATGGCGGGAGCGGCAAGACGACACTCGCCGAAGCCCTCCTCTTCGTCGGCGGCGCCACGAGCAGACGAGGGACCGTCGAACAGGGCACGACGGTGCTCGACTTCGAGCCCGAGGAGATCGACCGGGGCATCTCGCTGGGACTGGGCGCGGCAACCTTCAACTGGAACGACCACCGGATCAATCTGATCGATACCCCGGGCTCCAGCGATTTCTCCGGGGATGCCCGTGCCGCACTCCGCGCCGTCGACTTCGCCCTCTTCGTTGTTTCCGGTGTCGACGGCGTGGAGGTTCAGACCGAGCAACTCTGGAAGGTCGCCGAGGACGAGGGCATCCCTCGCGCGGTCGTTGTGACCAAGCTCGACCGCGACCGGTCCTCGTTCGAGCGAACCCTGGATCAGCTACGGGATTCGTTCGGGAAGGCGATCGCCCCGATCCAGGTGCCGATCGGCAGCGAGGAAGGCCTCCGGGGTGTCGTGCGCGTCGCCTCCGAGCGTGCCTACGAGTACACGGAGGGAGAGACGTCGGGCAAGGAGGTCGACCTGCCCTCCGAGGTCGAGGACCTTGTCCACGCAGCCCACACCGCCCTGGTCGAAACGGTTGTCGAGACAGACGACGAGATGATGGAGGCCTACTTCGAGGGCAAAGAGCCGTCCCGGGAGCAGATCGTTGCCACGATCCACAAGGGGATCGTCGCCGGTGACATCCAGCCAGTCCTCGTCGCCTCGGCCGAGAGACTCATCGGCATCGACCTGCTCGCCGAGTTCATCGTCGACTACGGGCCCAATCCTCTCGAGCGCACCCTTCCCGCGCTGAGCAGTGGCGATCCGATACCGCCGTCGACGGAGGGGCCGACCGTCGCTTTCGTCTTCAAATCCGTCTCCGACCCATTTGTGGGGCGAATTTCCCTGTTTCGCATCTATTCGGGCACGGTCAAGGCAGACCAGGAGCTCGACGTGGCCGGTGGCGGAAAGGTGAGGCTGCACAACCTCTTCAAGCTCCAGGGAAAAGAGCACAACGATGTGCCGGATCTCCCCGCCGGGGGAATCGGTGCAGTGGCCAAAGTCGACAACCTGAGAGTCGGCGACACGCTGCGAACGAGTGGCAGCAACGTCACCATCGCCCCGGTCTCATATCCGCGCCCCGTTGCCGAGGTCGCGATCACCCCGAGGTCCCACCACGACGAGGAGAAACTCTCCACCGCCCTCCATCGGATCGAGGAAGAGGACCCGACGATCCGTGTCGAGCGCCGCTCCGACACCGGTGAGACCATTCTCGCCGGTCTGGGTGACACCCATCTCGACGTGACCGTCGCCAGGATCCACCGAAAATTCGGCGTCGAGGTCGACACCTCACTCCCCGTCATCCCCTACCGGGAGACCATCACCACCAGCGCCCAGGCCGAGGGCAAGCACAAGAAGCAATCCGGGGGCCGGGGCCAGTTTGGCGTCGCCTTGGTCAAATTCGCCCCGCTGCCCAGGGGATCCGGATATGAATACATCGACTCGATCAAAGGCGGATCGATTCCGAGACAGTTCATTCCCGCCGTCGACAAAGGTATCCAGGAAGCCCTGAACAGGGGGGTCCTCGCCGGCTACCCCGTGATCGACATCTCAGCAGAGGTGTACGACGGGAAGTACCACGCAGTCGACTCCGATGAGATGTCGTTTCGGATGGCCGGTATCCAGGCCGTCAGGGCGGCGACCCAGGACCTCAAGCCGATCCTGCTCGAGCCGGTCATGAAGGTCACCGTCACCGTGCCCGAGGATCACCTCGGAGACGTGATGGGAGACATCAACTCCAAGCGTGGAAGGGTGCTCGGGATGGAGGGGGATGGCACATTGCGGTCGGTGATCGCCGAGGTGCCCATGGCCGAGATCCAGCAATACGCCGCGGAACTGCGATCATTGACATCGGGCAGAGGCACCTTCGACGTGGAGTTCGATCACTATGCCGAGGTGCCGCACAACGAGGCACAGCAGGTGATCGCCGCGACCCGGGAAGCAGAAGACTGAAGCTCAGGAAGGACTCGAATGGCTGACGCCGTGATCCGATTTCGTGACAAGGAGGCCCATCTCGATGTGATCGAGAGCGTCGAGGGCCAGGTCGCAGCGGACATCGGCCAACTGAGACGTGAGCTGGGCTTGACCACCATCGATCGCGGATTCGCCAATACCGCCGAGAGCGTGTCGGCGGTGTCCTACGTCGGTGGCGAGGAGGGGGTCCTTCATTACCGCGGCTATCTGATCGAGGAGCTAGCCGAGCAGGCAACCTTCCTAGAAGTCGCCTATCTCCTCCAATACGGGGAGCTGCCCACCAAGGCCGAGCTCGAGGCGTACGAGGAGTCGATTTCCCTCCACACCCTGCTTCGGGAGGACATGAAGCATCTCTTCGAGGCGTTCCCGCACAGCGCCCACCCGATGCAGATCCTGGCCTCCGCCACCTCGGCTCTGGCCACCTATTACCCGGACGCTCTCGACCCACACAACGAGGAAGCCGTCGACATCAGCGCCAGACGCCTGATCGCCAAGACTCCGACCATGATCGCCTGGTCCTACAAGTACTCGGTCCATCAGCCGTACATCTATCCGCAGAACGATCTCGACTACCTGTCCAACTTCCTGCACCTGATGTTCTCGGTGCCGGCCGAGCCATACACCGCCGACCCGGCGGTGGCACGTGCCCTCAACATGCTCTTGGTGCTCCATGCCGACCACGGGCAGAATTGCTCGACGTCGGCGGTGCGTCTCGTCGGATCGAGTCAGGCCAATCTGTTCAGCTCGGTGGCGGCGGGAATCCATGCCCTCTCCGGCCCGCTCCACGGCGGAGCCAATCAGGAGGTCCTCGAGATGCTCGAGGAGATCGTTGCGGCGGGAGGAGACGTCGCACCCTTCGTGGCGAGGGCGAAGGACAAGGACGACCCGTTCCGGCTGATGGGGTTCGGCCACCGCGTCTACAAGAACTTCGACCCCAGGGCGAGGATCATCAAGCAGGCCGCCGACGACGTGCTCGATGCCCTCGGCATCGACGACGACCCCCTCCTCGATGTCGCGATGCAGCTGGAGGAGGTTGCCCTATCCGATGACTACTTCGTAGAGCGCAAGCTCTATCCCAATGTCGACTTCTACTCGGGGATCATCTACCGGGCGATCGGATTCCCGACGGACATGTTCACCGTCCTGTTCGCTCTCGGTCGTCTGCCAGGGTGGATCTCGCAATGGCGGGAGTTGCTGGCCGACCCGACGACCCGGATCTTCCGTCCCACCCAGGTCTACATCGGGCCCGACCGGCGACCCTATGTCCCCATCGAGGACCGGTCCTAGACCGCTTCCACCGGCTCTACGTACGGGTCCTCGGCAACCTCGCCTGACACGGCATCCACCACCACCAGTGCCCGCTGGTCCGGCGGTTCCTCCGCCGAGTACAGAACGACGCTCCAACGTGGGCGGGAACGCACACCTCTGAAGGTGACCGCAGCCGAGGCATGACCGACCGGGAAACCAACTGCGGCGCCGGCGATGGCCAGTGCCCGCCCTTCGTCGACCGCCAGCGGCCAGGCCGAAGCGAAGTTCCAGGCGGCGAGGGCAAAGAGCCCGATGGCCGGCAGCCAGCCTCCGTCGATAACCAGCATGGCCAGAACTGCGGCCACCACGAACACCCATCCGGCGATTCGTCGCCGGGTCGGCGACGGAAATCGGTAGGCACCCGCCACGTTCGAGTCGAGCTCCTCCTCGATTGCGAGGGAGTCGGCCAGGTCCCGCTCGATGTGGATCCCGGATCGGTCGACGCGGGGCTCCTCCGGCTCGGTCATGCCCCGGGAGCCCTTGGGCGGGGGTCTGGGGGTCGTCCCCCAGGTTTGGCCGCCATGTCGGTGAGACGATTGGTCGCTTCGATTAGCGGCACTCCCCTGGTGTCTCGCTCCTCACCGTAGAGCCGGAGTCCCACCGTTGATCCGGCGACGTCGTCATCACCGACGACGATCACCGCAGGATGCTTGTGCGTTAGGGCCTTGCGGATCTTCTCGCCGACCGTGTCGTCGGAAGTGTCCACTTCCACCCGTATACCGGCATCCCGCAGGCGTTCCGCAACCTGCTCCCCGTATTCGTGGTGCCGGTCGGCCACCGGGACGACTGAGACCTGAACAGGGGCGAGCCACATCGGGAATGCGCCGGCGTGGTGCTCGATCAGCACCCCCATGAACCGCTCGAGCGACCCAGCCTTGGCGCAATGGATCATGTAGGGACGCTCCGACACATTGCCTGCGGCGGTGTACTCCAGGCCGAATCGCTCAGGGAGGATCAGGTCGAGCTGGATCGTGGAGAGCTGCCATCGGCGGCCGATGGCGTCCCTGACATGCATGTCGATCTTCGGCCCGTAGAAGGCGCCCTCCCCGGGGGCGATCCGGAAATTGACCCCCGAGCCCTCCAGCGCCCGGGCCAGTGTCTTCTCGGCGAAGTCCCACCGATCCTGCTCCCCGGGCGGGGCTTTCTCCGGCTGGGTGCTCAAATCGGCCTCGAACTCCGTGAATCCGGCATCCCTGAGCCAGGTCAGTACGAAATCGAGATGCAGGGCGAGCTCGGATCCGAGCTGGTCGCCGGTGCAGAAAGTGTGGGAGTCGTCCTGAGTGAAGCCCCGGGCCCGGAGCAGACCGTGGACCACACCGGACTTCTCGTAGCGGTAGACGGCTCCCAGCTCGGAGAGACGGACGGGGAGGTCTCGATATGACCTCGCTCTGCTCTTGTAGACCAGGATATGGAACGGGCAGTTCATCGGCTTCACCCGGTACTCCTGATCGTTGTCGAGCTCCATGCCGGGAAACATGAAGTCGGCGTAGTAGTCCAGATGGCCCGAGGTCCACCACAAGTCGGACTTGGCCAGATGCGGCGTGAAGACGAAATCGAAGCCGAATCGCTCATGCAGGGCACGGCTGTGGTCCTCCACCACCTTGCGAAGCATCCCTCCCTTTGGATGCCACACGACCAGGCCCGAGCCGAGTTCGGGAGGAAAGCTGAACAGGTCGAGCTCCGCGCCCAGCCGACGATGGTCCCGCTTCTCCGCCTCTTCCAATTGGGTCAGATAGCCGTCCAGGTCCTTTGCCGACGGCCAGGCTGTTCCGTAGATCCGTTGCAGCTGATCCCGTTTCTCATCACCTCGCCAGTAGGCCCCGGAGCTTCGAAGCAGCTTCACCGATGGGATGCGACCGGTGGAGGGGAGATGGGGGCCCCGGCACAGATCGACGAAGTCGAGGTTCCGGTACACCGTCACATCCTCGCCGGGTGTCACCTCGCTCGGCTCCACGCTCTCGATGATCTCGGTCTTGAACGGGTGGGCGGCGAACACGGCGAGAGCATCGGATCTGGAGAGGGCTTCTCGCTCGAAAGGCTGGTCCTCGGAGATGATCTCCTTCATCCGGGCCTCGATGCGCTCGAGATCGTCAGGCGTGAAGGGCTCGCCCACCTTGAAGTCGTAATAGAAGCCATCCTCGATCGCAGGCCCGATTGCGAAGGTGGAGTTCTCGAACAGATCGAGAACGGCCTGGGCCAGCACGTGGGCCGAGGAATGGCGGAGTATGTCCAGACCTTCATCGCTGTCGAGGGTGATCACCGCGAAATCGCCTGATTCGTCAAGCGTGCGGCTTAGATCTCGGAGCTCACCATTGATCCTGACGGCTACCGCGGATCGGGCGAGGCCAGGCCCGATCGACTCGGCCACCTGGAGACCTGTGGCATCATCGGGGTGCTCGACCACGGTTCCATCGGGATAACGAAGCTCTAGTGACACGGGGTTATCTCGCTAGCCTGGGCGGGCATAGAAGGCTAACTGGCTCGAAGAGGCAACCGGGCCGGTCACCAGGTCACCCGTGACAGGGGGAACGAGAGCGCATGGATGCCAGAGAGCTCGCGACGAAGCTCCACCCGAATGCATTGGTCAGAGAGATGTCCTCGGGAGCCAACAAGGTCTTTCGGGTCATCGACGATGAGCTGAGCACGATCTTGAAGGTGTATCCGGTCTCGTCACGGGAGCGTCGGGAACGGCACGCCCTCGAGGCACTTGCTGCCATCCCTTCGGTGCCGCGGATCATCAACCACGGGACCGAAGGCGAGATGGCCTGGCTCGAGATGAACGATGGCGGGCACTGGAATCTCGCCAATCTCCCCAAGAACCTGGATTCGATCGAGGCATCCGGAGCGGCCTTGCGGGACATCCACACTTCCAACGCCCACATCACCAACCTGGCTGCCGGCATCGATGCCGACTACGTGCTGAGCCACTACCGGTCGACCATCGAGCGTCTCGGCCGATATCGCCGTCGATTCGGGATGGACCAGGCGGTGCTCGACAAGGCGCTGGAACTGGATCCTCCCATGGCCACGGCCCCGGCGCCTGCCCATACCAAGCCCACCCTGTCCAAGTTCATCATCAACGACGAGGGGACCATCACGATCGTCGACTGGGAATGGGCCACCCTGGCACCGCCCGAATGGGACTTGACGCTTGCGGTGTGGCGGCTGGCCGCCCGCATCGGAGAGGACGCTTCCGCCGCATTCCGCAGCGGATATGGGGCAGAGCTCCCCGAGAGCCGATATCGGCCCTGGGTCGCATATCACGCCGCGATGATGATGCTCGAGGCAGCCGAGGTCCGTGAGGGCCGGCTCGGCGATCTCGGCTATCTCGTCGACGACCTGACCGAGGCCGTCCTCGGGACCTAACCGCTCCCGACGTCCAAATCCACGGTTTTCGCGATCTCCTCTCTTAGCCTCACCTCGCTGAAGCAAGGAGGACGGACGTGTTGGAAGCACTTGTCGCGGTCACAGCGACGACAGGTCTGTTCGCCCTGGCGAAGGGGATACGGGGCAACCATCAATACCGGATCGATCCCCGGTTGGTTGTCCCACGGGACGAGCGAGGCGACGACCTGCCATGCCCATGGTGTTATGGGCCGACCTACGAGGAGGACACCCGCTGTTCGGGCTGCGGCCGTTCATTCGGTTGAATGAGGCGTTAACCCCTTAGAAAGACCTGGCAACCCATTTATGGTGTCGGCATGAGCAGGGTAGGACTGGTGCTCGGCGGTGGGGGGATCACCGGTGCGGCCTATGAGATGGCCGCTCTGATGTCAATCCGCCTCGCCACCGGCTGGGACCCCGATGATGCCGACGTCGTCGTCGGCACCTCAGGTGGCGCATTCGTCACCGCCCTCGTGAGTAACGAGGCGCTCACACTCGATTCCCTGGTCATGCCCGCCGACGATCGCGATGACGTCGCCGAGAGAATCCGGAGCCACGTCTTCACCAAG
Source organism: uncultured Acidobacteriota bacterium (assembly GCA_963720925.1). Taxonomy (GTDB): domain Bacteria; phylum Actinomycetota; class Acidimicrobiia; order Spongiisociales; family ZC4RG35; genus JARDZU01. Next base: position 762,406 of record CAVRHE010000007.1, on the reverse strand, counting down.
AACGGTGGTGTCCAGGTCCGACATTGGGTCAGGCACGGCATAGTCCCCGGTCTGCGGGACCCCGGGCTCACGCTGTTCCTCGGCTCTCCGGCGCCTTACGAGGCCACCGGCCTCACCGACTGGGTGACCAGCCACATCGGCGAGGAATGCTCGGCTCGCTGGCCGGCCAAGCCGACTGCTGTCGTCGCCTTCGATATCGCATCGCGCCGTCGAGTTGTGTTCGGGGCCGAATCGGCCCCTCAGACCGGGATGGCAGACGCCGTCGCCGCCTCTTCGGCCATTCCGCTCCTCTTCCGGCCGTATCCGATCGATGGCCGCCTCTACGTGGACGGTGGCGTCGTCTCGGGGACCCATGCCGACGTCGTGCTCGGTTCGGCGAAGCCTCTCGACCTCGTGCTCGTGCTTGCCCCGATGGCCGCCGACGTCTCACGCAAAAGAGCACGATTTCACGAGAAGATGTTCGACAGGGTCGGGCAGCGGTCGCTGACCGAGGAGATCGCTCTGATCAAAGAGGCGTGGCCCCAGTGCGAGGTCGTCGTGCTGAGCCCGTCGCCATCCGTCCAGAACGCGATGCGCCCGAACCCGATGGACTCGAAGAGGGCGGTGGCCACATTCATGCGAACCCTGATCTCGATGAAGCGGACTCTGGCCCAGCCCGAGGTGTGGGACCGACTCGACGACCATCTCCGGGCGCCGGCTCGCTCGAGGCACATCGGCGTCCGCTAGCCGCAGGCCGTTTCACTCGCCACCGACCGGACTACTTTGTCAGTCAACGAGAGGAGCCTGCTTGGCTGTGAGACCCACCCACTTCGAGTTCTATTCGGCAGATCCCCGAGCCACGGTCGAGTTTCTCACCACCGTGTTCGGGTGGCGGGCCGAGCAGTGGGGTGATCAGGACTACTGGCTGATCGACACCGGCGATGGGCCCGGGATCAACGGCGCGGTGGCCCTGGCGGGAGATGATGGCCCGAAAACTCTCAACACCTGCGATGTCGAGGATCTCGACGCCGCCATCGAGGCAGTGGAGATCGGAGGCGGTCAACTCTTGACGGATGTGATGGAAGTGCCTGGTGTGGGCCGGTGGGTGCAGGTCGAAGGCCCGGGTGGCGAAGAGTTCGGCCTCATGGAGCCGGCTAGGGACTGACCGCTTCGATCTAGGTGATCCGGAGCCCCATATTCGCTCCGGAGATGACGGCGACGACATGCTCGCCGACAGCCGGCACGTAGGCCCCCGTCGACAGCGCAGCGATGGGTGCGCAGGCCGCCGGTTCTGCCGGGACACGGCACGTCTCCCACAGCCATCTCTGGGCCTCGACCAAGTCCTCGTCCGACACCAGGAGCGATTGGTCGATCCAGTCGTTCGCCCGCCACGCCTGGTCGCCGAGCCGGGAGGCTCCGAGGGCCGACGCTGCAATCCCGCCCACGGTCACGTCGACCGGCCTTTCTGCCTCACGGGCAGCATGCAGTGTGGGACAACCTTCCGACTCGACCCCGACCACGGAGACCCCGTCGCGCGCCCAGCTCGCAATCCCGGCTATCAACCCGCCGCCCCCGACCGCAACGAGGATCGAGCCTGTGTCGGGGGCTTGCTCCAGGATCTCCTTGCCACAGGTCCCTTGACCGGCCACCACGTCCGGCTGGTCGTAGGCGTGGACCTCGTGGGCGCCCGCTTTCGCGCTCCATTCGCGCAATGCCGCGAGCGCGGCTCCGTAATAGCCGGGCACGAGTCGGACATCAGCCCCTAGTTCGCCGATCCGTCGGATCTTCTCGTGAGGTGATGTCTCGGGAACGAACACCGTGGCTCGATGACCGAGCACGCTGGCGGCATAGGCAACTGCCAGACCGAAATTCCCACCCGAGGCGGCCGCCAGCCCGATTTCGGGAACTGATGCCTTGGTCAGGTCGGAGAAGGCCCCCCGAACCTTGAACGAGCCGGTTGGCTGCATCGAATCGAGTTTGAGCGTTACCCGGTATCGATCTCGCATCACCTGCCCGAGCTCGAGGATCGGCGTCCTCCGGACGTACGGCCCGATGCGGTCGGCGGCGGCTTCGATGTCCGCCCTGGTGATTTCCCGGGTCACCGGGCGAGCGTAAGCGACGACGACCCTCCGGTCGTAGCCTGCGAGACATGAGCACCTTCGACCTCGGCCCGTTCCCCGGGGCGGCCGGCTTCGAGGCGGCTGTCGAGCTCGATCGTTCCGATCCGCTGGGCGGGTTCAGGGAGAGGTACGTGTTCACCGATCCGGACCTCATCTACCTCGACGGGAACTCGCTGGGCCGGCTGCCTGCGGCTGCTCCGACCCTCGTCGACCGGGTCGTTCGCCACGAGTGGGGAGAGAGTCTGATCAGATCCTGGAACGAGGGTTGGTGGGACCTGCAGCTCGCGATTGGAGACCGGCTTGCGCCGCTGATTGGGGCAGCTCCCGGTGAGGTCATCATCTCGGATTCCACCTCGGTGAACCTGTACAAACTGGCCACAGCTGCGATGAGAGCGCGACCCGGTCGGACGCGGATCGTCACCGACAACACCAACTTCCCAACAGATGTCTACGTGTTGAGAGGTGTAGCCGAGGCACATTGGGGCGACACTCGACGTCATCCCGGTCGAGGGCGAATCTGACCCTGCGGCCGGACTCGAGGCTGCTCTGGACGACGCCACCGCCCTTGTCTCCTTGTCTCACACGACCTTCAAGACTGGCTTCACGCATGACCTCGGCAGGATGACGGGGCTGGTTCATGAGATCGGCGCCCTGGTGTTGTGGGACCTGAGCCACTCCGTCGGCGTCGTGCCCATCGACCTGGAAGGTGCCGGGGCCGACCTGGCGGTCGGTTGCACGTACAAGTACCTGAATGGGGGCCCGGGATCACCGGCCTTCCTGTACGTGAGACGATCACTCCAGGACTCGTTGGCGAACCCGATCACGGGGTGGTGGGGGCATGCTGACCCGTTCGCCTTCGATCTCGATTTCCGACCCGCCGACGGGATTCGGAAATTCCACACCGGGACGATGCCTGTGCTCTCGCTGGCCGCCATCGATGCCGGGCTGGCCGATGTGGCAGAGGCCGGTATCGATCGGCTGAGGGCCAAGTCGGTCTCGCTGACGACATTCTTCATCGATCAGTCGAGGCAATACCTGGAAGGACTTGGATTCGAGCTGGAGACGCCGCCAGATCCCAGCGTCCGAGGATCGCACGTCTCCTTGTCCCACCCCGACGCTTGGCCGATCGACCGTGCCGTCATCGAGCTGGGGAAGGTGATCCCTGATTTCCGTGCTCCCGACAATCTCAGGTTCGGTCTCGCCCCCCTCTACAACAGCCATTTGGACGTACACACCGCCATCCAACGCATCAAGGCGATCGTGGAGAGCGGTGACCTCGCCGATTTCGAGGCGAGGAACGTGAAGGTCACCTGATGGTTCGTCCGGGCAAAGGCCGGCGATCCGGGTGGGCGATACTGGACTTGAACCAGTGACCTCGCGCGTGTGAGGCGCGCGCTCTAGCCAACTGAGCTAATCGCCCGAGAAGCCAAGAATACAGGCTCGCCAAGGGCTGGACATCGCCCGCGCCGGACCTTACGGTCCGTAGACTGGTTCCACGGCACAACCACTCCGGAGGGAGGGAACGATGACGACCGAGCCGCCGACGCCAACTGGGCCAGAAAACCAGCAACCCATGGCGCCAACCGGGGGCGCTACCACCCCGTCTTTGGGTGGTGTCTCAGGCGAGATGTTGGTGATGGTCTCTGGGATCTTGATACTCGGTGTCTATGTCATATTCGGTCTGATCGCCGATCAATGGTATCCCTCATTTCTCTCGGTCGTGGCAGCGACATTCGCCGTCATCCTTCCTCGAGTGAACTCGGTGGGATCGGGGATTAGCGGCTCGACATTGCTCAAGATCACGGGATACGTGATCGCCGTTTCCGGATTATGGGACTTCGTTTTCAACCTCCGTTTTGGCTGGGGAGGATTCGTCGACGTCGTCGCGTGGCTTCTGCTTGGAGTCGCCTCGGTTCTCGCCTTTATCGGCGCCCGCGCGATGAGTGAGTGATCTAGCTCCGGGCGGTGGGTTGACTCGACAGTGAACAAGGTCGAATTCGACGCCGCCGTGGATCGCGCGCTCGAGGGCCTACCGGCGTGGGTGATGGAGCGCGTCGACAATCTCCACGTGGTCGTCGAGGAATGGCCCACCGAAGAACAGGGCGACGTGCTCGGCGTCTATGAAGGTGTCTCGTTACCGGAGCGCTCAGCGGACTACTGGGGCGCCCTTCCCGACCGGATAATCGTTTTTCGCCAACCGCACCTGGAACTTGGTCTCAGTGATGAGGGCCTGGAGGAGGAGATACGTCGAACCGTGCTCCACGAATTGGCGCATCATCTAGGCATCGATGACAACAGGCTCGCCGAGCTCGGTTGGGACTGATCCCCCTACGAGCGTCGCCTGGTGGCGGGGATCCCAGCTTTCTTGAGCACTTCGGCCGGTACACCGAACTGCCGCCAGGTGGTGTAACTGATCCCTTTTCTCTGGGAATACGACTTGGCGTGGGCGACGAATCCGGCGGACAATTCCTCAGGATCGACTGTGTGTTCGACGCTCCCCAAGGCCTTTTCGGTGTTAGCCCTGGTCTGCAAGAGATCCAGCCGTTTGAGCGGATTGGCCTCCGACTTCATCTTCGAGTCGATGCTGGAGAGCTTCTTCTGCAGACTCTCCTTGGTGACGGGTCGGCCGCGCTTTTTGTTGCCCAAGGCTTCGAGATAAGCCTTGATTGTTCGGGCCTCCAAGCGTCCCTGTGCCAGGGCGTCTTTGTGCTCTTCGGACATGGCCATTCCCAGCTCCTTCTATCGTGCGCGATCGATATTACCCACCAAGGAGGGGCGCCATGCCGAGAGGAATTGTCACAGAGAAAACCCCCGCTGCTGCGGGGGTTTTCTCTCATGGGCCTTAATTGCAGGCGTTTTCCGCGCCCTGCCCGCCGCTGGGCAGCTTGCCACTCGCGTTGAATGGAATGATCCCACTGGTCAGCGGCGCCGCTGCATCGGCGGCCATATTGAAGCCAACAACAGCACCGGAGTTCGGGCTATCGGTCGTAAGACACCCGAGCGGTGTGAAGGCGTGCACATGCGCCGATGCGATCGGAACGATGGCGAACATCATCACACTCACCAACAGAAGCAGTATGGCCAAGCGCTTCATCTGCGGTCTCCCTTCGAGACGGTTACGTCTCTAAATACGTCGGGCAACCCGGTATCGGTTCGTACCTTCGGCCAAGAGGGACGTGTCCACCGAACGTCCAATTCGGGTGGACGGGAGCCGACCTGATTTTTCGCGACCTCGTCAGCCGGAACCTTTCGGGGTACTTCATACGTATTGCTTGAACCCGGGAACGCCCGGGCGCCATATCAGCGTGGAAAGGAGTTCACGATGAACATCGCACGCAAGCTTGTTGTCGTAAGCGCGGTAGCGCTGGTCAGCCTGGTCACCCTGGCGGTCGCCGCCGGCGCGGGTGGGCGGCCGCTGTCCGCCGATCTCAATGGGGCCGCAGAAGTTCCCGGACCGGGCGATGCCAACGCAAGCGGTCATATCGATCTCACGCTCAACCAGGGCCAGGGCGAAGTGTGCTTCGACCTCAGTTGGTCGGACATCGATAACACGGTCGTAGCCGCCCACATCCACGTCGGCCCCGCTGGCGTGGCAGGACCGGTGGTGGTGCCGCTTCCGCTCAGCTCGTCCGCCGGGACTGCTTCGGTCAGCGCCTGTGTCGAGGCCGACCAGGAGCTCATCAAGGCCATCCGCCAGAATCCGTCGGAGTACTACGTAAACGTGCACAGCACGCCGGACTTCGATGCCGGAGCGGTGCGCGGCCAACTCGGAGGCTGAAATCGTTGCGCGTTGAAAGGAAACCCCCCGGAGTGGCACCGGGGGTTTCCTTTTGAGTGGAGCGTCGCTGGAGGGGAAGGGCCCGGCGTGGGCTCCCATCGTCCCGCAACCATCCAAGGAATCGACCGTGGCGTTGATTTTCGGTCCGATCCCTTTTCGCGGTCCTAGCGTCAACACTCTGCTGGCGCAGGCAGCTGAGCCCAGAGACGTCCCTTTGGAACGGTCTCAGCCCAATCGTGATTGTCCGCCAGTGTGTTTCCATGGCCGAATGACCGTGTGACGATCCTGGCTCCCAATCCGTGAGAGTCGGGAGTGTGGCTCTCGCTGAGCTGCGGTATTAACAACGGTCAATTGGGGCCAAAACCCCAGTCAGCTCATATTTCTTGCCCACCGAAGGCGTTAGGGCACTGCTGAGATGACGGTGAGTCCGACCTCATCAGCCGCGACGTGGACCCACCCTTCATACGCCGATCCAAGCTCCCAGACCTGGATGAATCCCTAAGGGTCGGATGGCGCCAGATCCAGTCAGACTCACTCCAACATGAAGCCCCGACAGGCCCGTGAGCCAGACCTGTCGAGGCTTCTAGATGGGGAAGTCTGATCCGAGCCCTCTGGGATAGGTTCGATCTTTCACCCCGGTCGTCGCCCCTTGGAGGGCGCGTTTCGTTCGGTGATGTAATCGCTCAGTTGCGTCCGCGGGATACGCTTCAACATTGATCGGCGGTTCCTGTCCGACCGCCGACCCACGGTCGCCCCGATGTCCTGTGTTGAAGTCGCTCCCCCAATGGCGACCATGCTTGAAGCACTCGACAACGACGAGCTACCCGACCAGGACCGGAACACGCCGGGTGGAAGGACGCCAAGGCTTGCGGCAGGATCATGGAGTCGGGAGACCTCACCGGCACCGGCCACCGTCACGCCGGACCGATCAGTAAGGGGATCGTTCACGACTGAGCGGTTTGGCCGTGAGCGCAGTGGGTAAGTGATAGTTGAGGAAAGGCCAACGAACTCTCGGGTTTGTTGGTCTTTCCCCTTGTCTCGGGAACCTAGGAGTCGATGAATGAACACTTACCTGCACCTCAGCACATCTTGCGCCGAAGGTGACCACATCACTTGCGTAGTGGTTCATGGCCTCAGCGCTGACGAGTGCCACTGCGCTGATCCATCTCACCAAGAAGACCAGATGGACCAAAACGTCTGAACAAGACCGATCCATCTCGGACGCGTTCGGGCAAGGGGTAGCGGGACGACGGGTGACTCCACGCAGGAATCGGGCGACGCAGGACCGGCGTGGTGCAGGAATCGCCTGCGCTCTCGGTCAGCCAGTGTTGAAAACGTCCATTAGGACTAGCCCGCGGGCCGTAACCGGATGCACTCAATTACCGATAACGGTACCAATGGCGAATAGACCCGACGCCCTGTGTCGGCATTGCGACGAGTGGATTATCAGAGCGAACGCCAAAACGCCATGGGTGCACGTAGGGACCATGTCCGAATCGTGCGGAACCTATGCCGAACCGCCGCCACCCGAGCAGGAGTCACCTCGAAAACATCCAACGTGGCAGACACACCACACCCACAAGTAGCCCTTACTCCGGTTCACAGGGACCACGAAAAACGGCATAGAACGAATCCTGTCGGTGGGTCATGTGGAGCCCTATGGCGACGAGCCGCCGTCGGGATCGCTCGGCTCGGTTTCCCCACCCACCAGCCCGGCAATTGCCCGGGCCAAACCCTCGGTCGGCCACCAGGTCTTGATGAACAGCCCACCACTGGCCTTTCGGCCTTCTACCCACCAGCCGAAATGGCGACCCCGACGGACGAGTACTCGACGCTCAGTCACAGTTGCACCTGTTCGGGTGACGGTGTCCAGGCGCATGATCGGCAAATGTACGACGACCCCATTCTCGGATGCTCAAGATCAGCTCCGAAGAATGCCCGAATGGGAGCAGGCAGGAATGGGGGTCGCGGGCCGGGCTCCCTGATCGCCATCAACATTTTTCTCCGCGGTTCAGGACCGGATGGCTACTCGTCCAGAGGCCCTTCTATGACGGATAGCAATTGAGTGTTCATCTGACGAAACGTGTTGGTTGAAAGCTCACCCGCGTTGTGCAGGTCGTTTATCTCCTTGAGAAGCCCCAGCCATTGGGCTGTGGCTTGCGGTGACACCGAGCCGGAGGACACGATGTGCCGCATCTCCACGACACGCAGTTGCAACTGGTCCCCGCTCACGAGAGTCACCATGGGTGTGACCTTCTGATCCGGGGCTGTCCCTTGGTCTGGTTCCAAGAGAATGGCCGACCCACTGGGGGTTTGGGGCGAGACACTTTGATCCAGCTCGTGTGTTGCGAATCTGCCCAACCTGACTGCGTCTTGGCTCCTGCTCGGCTTCGGATCTGGCGATGGACCCCTGGTCGTGGAGGACTCGAGGTTGATGACACGAGCCAGGTTCGCCACCAGAGTCGAGGCCGTGTCTACCTGACTCTCCCGTTTCCGGCGTAGGACCCATGGGACCCACAAAAGGATGACGAGCAAGAAGAGGACCGCGAGGCCCCCTACTCCGGCATACCGACCTGACGTGATGCCGGATTCCACCGAGGACTGACAGACCCAAACACTCGGCCACTCGACGCTGACAGATCCACAATCCAACATTCGGACGGCGTTGTATCCCCCCCAAAAAGCCAATCCCGTAACAGAGAGACGCCAGATCATGCTGGTTTTGAATCAATCGGAAGCTGCCACCCCTGTCTTTAGCAGCAAGGAATACCTCACAAAGCACAGGGCTCGATTCCCCGATCCGCAGGTAGAGAAAAGGGCGGGTGTTACCCCGCCCTTTCCCATCACTAAGCAATGCCCCTCGGGGTGAGCCGGGGCCCAGTGGTGTCCGAGGTCACCTGGGGAACAGCACCGCCAACTCAGCCCTCGCCTTTCGCAGCCGCTCCTTGGCTTGGTCGGCGGACCCTTCGCCCAGGGCGAGGTTGATCAGCTCCTCGGCTGCGTCGGCCAGAATGGCCACAGACTTGTGCACGATGTGTTCGCCGGGGTCGGGCATCGGTGGGTCCTTTCGTCGGGGGCGGCCAATCTTGGCACGCCTTGCCGGGCTCAGTCCCAGGGCGCCACAACGTAATCTCAACGTCAGAGTTCTGTCTGGAGGAATCCCCCTCGGCTGCGGCCACCCCCTTGAACCGAGCCGCCAGTAGCAAAGAGCACCACAGGATCATCTCGAACGGGTGTTGGCAATCGCGGGCGTTTAGAAATTTCGAGACGGCCATCTGGGTCGGATCAGCTGGAATGGGATCATGGGTCGCCACCCCGACTGATGGCGAGCCGAGAAATGCCGAGTATCTCGAGCGCGCTGATCCTGCGATTACTCATGCGAGAAGCGCCCCGGGCCGGGCTATCGGCCTGAGGCGCTTGGGTGATTATCTCGCCTTCCCAGTTGTGCCTGGGAAGGCTTCCAATTGTCGTTGCTTTCCCGGTGAGGTCAAGCCCTGATGGGGTCTTCGCCGTGGTGTGGGGCTCTTGCCTCGTGTCGGTCGGCAGGAGCGTCACGACCTCCCGGGTCACGTAGCACTTCACCGACGAAAGTCAGGCGTCGACGGGCGAGGATGTCGGCCAGGTCGGGTCTGTTCCAACGTTTCGAGCCGAGTCGAAGTGAGGCGATGAGCACCCCAATGGCCGATCAGAGTTCGCCATGTACCTCCGCCGCGGGTGAACCCGCGTTGACCGTCCGAAGCATGACCGTTATCAGCAGCACGGGCATAACCAGGGTCCACATAGAGGGGAGCACCCCGAGGGCACAACCAGCAACCACTAGCACCTTGGACATGCGGCGATTCTCGGTCGGTGCGAACCCGCCGAAAATGATCAGTGTTGCTCCACCCCACAGGGTGGGCAACCAGAACCAAAGGGGCCCCGGCTCGTCGAGGCGGGTGATTACTTCTCCTATTCCGAGGATGATCAGGCCGGCGGCGGCCATGACCCCAAGGACGCGGTCGATTCGACGATCAAACACGAGGGCCTCCTGACGCATTGACGGAGACCCCCACCGGCCACCGTCACGCCGGTCCGATCAGCAAGGGGATCGTGCACGACTGAAGGGCCAAGATTGGCTCCCCTTCCACCCACCCCGGAAGATTCCCCGGGTCCGGCGATACGCCCATGAACGTACTCCCAAAACGTTGCCGGCTGACGAGATCGCGAAAGAATCGGGGCGTCGGGGGCCAGGCGAGAATGGGAACGGAGAGCGGAACCCAGGTGGCCGCGGATTGGACCGAGGCTCCGACGGGCTACTGAGAGAACCCCCCGATGGCTGGCCGTATCTGCAGTGATTCGACGAGTCTTCGGGGGGTTCTCGATTCGTGACAGTGAACAAGTGGCAACGAGTCGCCTGTCACACCCACAACGTAAACTCCGAATCGTCTCATGCGTTGAGATCGTCGGCCAAAGCAAACCCCCAAGCCGGGGGGCCAGAGTTGGGGCATCCAGCAGGGACGGCTTGGGGGTTCGCATGGCGGGGCTCTCTTCTTCCGGACGAGGTCCCGCCGATTTGACCGCCCGGGATAGAAGGAGCGCCCCAAACAGGAACGCTCCTCCCCCTACCTGTTCTCATGACCTCCTGGAGGAGGCATGGCGGGGCACTGTATCCAGGATGTTCCAGCCCCGCCGCCTGAAACGCGGGTAGTAAACCGCTCTTAGAGCGCCGTACGAGAAAGAGCCCTTGGCCTCAATCTCCGATTGACAGAACCCCCTGGCGATTGACCAAGGGGTTCCGACGAGAGCACGAGTGAAAGGAGGACGCTGCTTGGACGCGTACAAAATTCTCATCTCTCGTTGCCGCGGTTATGTTCTGAATCGCTCTTCTTTGCTTCCCAATGACACCAAGCATTTTTCAGCAAGGAAGGCTCGCCACTCACGGCTAGGCGCTCTTAGCGTCAGGCTGTCGTTCTCAGTCGGCGGCAGAGAAACTCGTCGGTCCGAATTGTCCGTCAAAGCGGAGCCCTAGCCCAACGCCAGGAACTGAGTCGAACGACCCAAAGTTCGTCGGCGCCGACCCTTGACACACTCGTTGCCACACATCGATTCGACGCAGGAGCGGGAACCCCGAGCTGTCGAATCACTGCCATGACAAGCCCGGTCTGGGTTTTCCCACGCTCACAGAAGGTGGGCAGAAACACCCGGGAGGCTGAGGGCGGCGACGGGTCCCGCGAAATCTATTTGGGGTCTGACCATGCAGCAGTGGTGTGCTCGCCTAACGTGGCTCACAGGGACGAGAGGGATCGGAGGGATCAATGGCATACCCGAAGACCAATCGGCCCGACGAACCGACTAACCGCCGTCCGGCCCTCGAGCTGATCGGGCTCGTTGTCGCAGCCGCACTGGGTTCCTGGCGGGGCAGGAGCAGCCGAGACCCTCACCGGGTGGCAGAGTTTCGGGGGCGCCTCGGCGATGAATCATGTCGCCAGACTCTCTGAGACTGGATATTGGCCCGAGTAAGGCATAACGCCGACTAGTCGTGGTGGCTTTAGCTCGAAGGCGTGGCCGCAGCCGCGGGGATTCTCCCGACCGGACTCAGACCGTTGGGACTACGTTGAGACTTCCTGCGCGATTGTCCTGTCCCTACTCGACTCTGACGCAGGAGCGGGAACCTCCGAGCCGTCGAATCACCACGCATGATCTGGCTGGTTGGAGGTTCTCCGCGTCGCCTGTGCCGATCACCCCTGAGATGTCCTTCCTGCTCAAGGCGCTCCGCGGCTATCCGGTATCGACCGACGTTCAAGAGCAGCTGGAGGATGCCTTTCCTGGTGAAAGTTCCGGGCCTTTAGGACGCGGGCCGTTTTGACGCGAGCGAATAGACAGTTACTGGACTTGACCGGCCGCGAATAATGATTGTTTTGCGGGCTTGAGTCTGGACCTTGACACCAGCGGCGGCAGCGGCGTCTTCCGAGATGAGGAGCTCTCCGGCAACGGCTTCGCTAGCGAGTCGCGCTGTCGTGTTCACGACATCGCCGAGCGCGGTGAAGTCGTTTACTGCTCCCTCCGCCCCCGTCGAACCAACGTACGCTTCACCGGTGTGGACGGCTGCGCCGACGGGGATGGCCCCGTGATGCGAGGCGTCGCCACGACCCACCGCGTCAAGCAGGGTTTTCGCGGCGGCTATCGCGGCAGCCGCGTGTTGTGTCCCACTGATGCCGCGGAAAAACAGGCCGATAACCTCGTCGCCAACGAACTTGTCCACGATTCCGTCGTTCCCGAGTATGGCCGCTGACGTGATCCGATAGAAGCGATCAAGGAACGCCCGATAGTCCATGGGACTCATAGTCTCACTGATGCCTGTCGAGCCACGGATGTCGGCGAAGACGAGGCTGACCGGGATCTCGGCGCCATAGATACCCATCTTGTTCAGGCCCTTTATGCAGTTGCTGCAGATGGCCGGATTGCCCGGGAAGCGTGCGAACCCGACGTGTCGCAGAACGGCGCCGCCGGGGCCCTCGAAGGGCGCGGCGCAGAGCTTGCAGTTGGGCGAGCTGGGCACACGCCGAAAAACGCGCCTCGAGCGAGCCAGACCAGGGGCCTCTCCGGAGAGCAAACCCTGCATCGCCTGCTCTGGGGTCGGCCGCGCCATCGCCAGCCATGCTAAGCCGGCGCCAACACGTCATCTGATCCACGATGTGGCGCAACGACCTAGGGCAAAACGTCTAGGTCGGTCGGCTTTCCAGAATCTGTTTGACCTTCTCGAATTGGGTCCGGTCGGTCTTCGCCCCTTCTCTTGCCATCATCGGCGACATCAGTTTCCACCGGCCAGTCGGCTTCATCTCCGTATTGCAGGTCACCCGAGTGCCCCCCGAGGGCGTTGATGCAAAGAGAAAGGCTGCGTTGATTGGGAACGGCTCGGTGTAGTCGAGGACCATCCGGTGAGGTGGCTCGAACTCGGTCACCGTCCAGGGCATCGTGACCTGTTTCTTACCCATCATCCGGACGTCCTGGCCGGTAGCGCCAACGTGGAAGGGCCCATCGTGTCTTACGTCGACTACCTCGACACTCCATTCCGGGGCGTTGTCGAGGTTGGTCAAATACTCGAAGACCTCCTCGATAGGCCGGTCGATTTCCACAGTCGTGCTGATCGACGCCATGGGACATGAAGGTAATGACAAGACATTGCCGCCGGACGAGACCGCGAAAGAATCGGGTCCGTAGAAGCCTCTCATTGACGCCCCGGATCGGAGGGGGTCTTTTTTCTGACGCTCCGAGTAGCGGACACGCCTCTGTCTCTCTCCCTCCCTGGATTGAAAATTCCCCACGATTTGGCTCTCATGGATTCGGAGGGGCGCTCTGGGGCTTTCAGCGGCGTGAATGGGACGCAGAAACAAATTGGGCGGGATCGGTTCCGATTGGGTTCTGCAATCTTCCTGAGAGGGCTCTGAGCTTGGCTTTTTCGCTGGCGGTTTCAGGTCGGCGCACATAGAAGGCTTCGATTGAGGCGACAGTGATCAGGACCCGCCGTCCGATGGTGACTTTGACCAGCTCCTCGGCGGCGATCAGTCGTTTGATCGTGGCCTTCAACACGTCGAGGGCTTGGGCCGCGGCGGGAAGCCCGACCAGGTAGGACTCCATCAGGATTTGAGCAGCTTGTCTGGGAGATGGCTCACTTCGGTGCCTCCTCGACCAGCGTGATCACGTGCCCTGGGTTGAATGCTGTGCGTTGCGTGTCACGGGTATACGCCTGAACATCCGCCATCCAAGTCTGCCTTATTTGTTGCTGGCCGACGATGAACTCGCCGGCGCTCAGCTTCTTGACCAGCTCATCGAAGCTCTCCTCGAACTCGTACGTGTCCGAGGTTTCCTTGCCACCGAATGACACAGAGACTTTGACCTTCGTGCTCACGAACCAGTCGCGATCCGGGAGGAGTCCCCGGCATCGAGGGTGATGAGTCCGGGAGTTTGGAGTGTGGTCTTCACCATTAGGAAACTCTAGGTCAGATGTTGGCGGCGCTTCGGTGTCCCACCCCGGCCTTACTGTCGCCTCAGTGTCCTGTGTCGAAGTCACCCCTATGGCGACCATGCTCGAATCTCTCGCCAACGATGAGCCATCGGATCAGTACCGGGACACGTCCGAATGGAACGATGCGCGGGCTTGGGGTTGGGTCATGGCATCGGGTGAACTGGCCGGGACCGGGCATCGTCACGCCGGCGAACAGCCGAGGGGCATCCTCCCGGCCGGCCTCTGACCGATTCGGACTACGTTCGAGATCTTCGAGTGGGGGCTGACTCGCGGTCGCCGGGTACTACCCGCATACTCCGTCGCACGGGCCGTCCAGGCCGAAGAAGATGGCAGAGACGCCGTCGAAGTGTCCGACTAAGACACCCTGTGGCGTGAACGCACCGGATGCCACACCCTCTGAAGCGCCCGTGACCGAGATATGGCCGCCGATCTCGTTGCCCTGGTTGGTAAAAGTCGAGCCCGGGAAGCCGGTGCTCGGCCCCCCGAGGCGGAAACCTTCGGCTTTGCCGTCCGAGCTCTCTCCGCCCGTTCCGGCACCGCCGACGGAACAGGTCAAGGCGCATCCCTCCGCCGAAGCCGACCTGCCGGCTCCGAGCACGATGCCAACTGCAACGACGCATACGGTGACCACGATTACCAGGCGCATGTCAGGTTCCTCTCGTCTGACCAGGACCGCGATCCATAAGCCTGGTCGCACGGTTCGAGACGGCCAGGTCCAGGATTTTCACCCTGGCGTCGATCCGTTCGACTAGGGGTGTCGGGGATGTGGGCATAGCCGGCTGAACGTACCAGCGGTCGTACCTGCCACCAATAGACCCCCGATAGACCCCCTGATTGACCCCCCGAGGCTGCGCACGCCGGAGGAGTCCCTGCCGCTGACAGAAGAAAACCCCAAGTATTCCCTGGGGTTTTCTGTCGTGGGCCCTACTGGACTTGAACCAGTGACCTCTTGCGTGTCGAGCAAGCGCTCTAGCCGGGCTGAGCTAAGGGCCCGTGTTCCCTCCTGAGAGGCGACGACCGGAATCGAACCGGTGTAACGGGTTTTGCAGACCCGCGCCTAACCACTCGGCCACGTCGCCGAGACCGGACGACTCGAGCATCGTCGGAGCGGAAGACGGGATTCGAACCCGCGACCTCAACCTTGGCAAGGTTGCGCTCTAGCCAACTGAGCTACTTCCGCACGGGTAACGCATTCTAACTGAGCCTCCATTCCAGCCAAACGGTGTCACGAGCCCGTCGATCCGAAGCCACCCGACCCCCTCGTGGTCTGGTCGAGCCTCTCGACCTCGACCCACTCCACATCTGGAACGGGGACTACTGCCAACTGGGCGATCCGTTCACCCTTGGCGAAGGTCACCCGTTCGGATCCGTGGTTGATGAGAAGCACCGACACCTCACCGCGGTATCCCGAGTCGATCAGCCCTGGGCCGTTGACGACCCCGACTCCGAGGCGCAGGGCATGGCCGCTGCGGGGCAGGACCAAGCCTGCATGGCCCTCGGGGATGGCGACGGCGATCCCGGTTGGTACCGATGCCCTCTCCCCCGGTTCCAAGACCACCTCATATCTGGCCTGTAGATCCACGGCCGCATCGCCGATATGAGATCGCGTGGGAATTTCCACTTCCGAATCGAGTCTTATGAAACTAGCTTGCATTCTGGGTCATGGGGTCGGGCGGGATGACGTGACGACTGTAAATGAGTGCCTCCGATGACTGCCACCTCCCAATCCAGACGCGGTTTCGTCCGAAGCGCTTCGATGGAATCGCTCGGGTTTTTCGATGCGCCGGCCCGGGCTTGGAGCACCCCTCCCGTCGTCTCCCGTGATGGATCTCCGTCCGGGACCAACGGGTCACAGCTGACGACCCTGGTGACTGTGCCGGTCGGCCGTCACAGCCAGCACAGCGCGCCGACGGGTGATCTGGTGACCGATCTGTGGGAGACCACCGAACTCGACGCACCCTCCCTTCTCGACTGGAAACCGCAGAGTTTCGGCACGAAGCACCTGGGCCGACGCCGCTACCGCTGGCCGATGGTCGTATCACTCGTGGCGTTTCTTCTCGTCGGCTCTGGGCTGGCGTACTGGCTCTATCGGGAGCCGAACAGTTCCGCCTCCGCCGCGCTGGGCCAGGTTCAGACGGAGGCCGAGGCGCTGGCTGTCGAAATCGATGAGGTCGCCCAACTCGTCAACGGTCTCCACCTCGAGCGCCTTCCCGAGGCCAATCAGGACGCCTCGGTGTTCTTCCAGATGGGCGAGACCGCCCGAGCGATGTTCGCCGCATCGGCCGATCTGCCTGCAGATGACTCTGTCAACCGATCCACGGCGGCCGAAGCAGCAGGTCTGGCCATCGACGCCTCCCGCCAGCTCATGGACGCCACCGCCTACCGCACCGCAGTCGAGCCGGCGCTCACACTGCCCCTGCTCGAAACAAACCCGGACCTGACCGACATCACGACGGCCACGGAGGCGTTCACCGAATGGCGCACCGGTTTCGAATCGATCCGGGCCGCGCTCCCTTCCGGAATCGCCGATCAGGCAACCGCGGCCCTGGAGGCGATCAGTTTGGGGCTGGCGACGACACAGTCCGCCTATCTCGACGCCATCCGCACCGATAACAGGACCGCCGCTGTCGAGGTGGTCGGCACACTAAGGGCCGATCTCCTGGGTGTCAGACAGGCGATGCTCACCGACATCGCCACCGTTTCCGAGTCGGTCGACGCCCTCATCGACCAGGCCAGGGCCGACCTGAGGCGGCTACTCGGCTGATTCCAGGGCGGCGACCTCTTTTTCGAAGTCTGCCGCGCCCTGGAAGTCCTTGTAGACCGAAGCGAACCGCACGTAGCCGACCTCGTCGAGGGCGCGGAGACGCTCGAGAACCTCACGGCCGATCTCCTCAGAGCTGACCTGCGATCCCGCGCCATGACAGGACGCCTCGACTTCCTCGACGAGCCGATCGATCGATGAACCGGAGACCGGTCGATCGGCGAGAGCCGCTGCGATCCCGGCCGCAAGCTTGGCGGCGGAGAACGGTTCCAGCCGGCCATTTCTCTTCCGCACCATCAGTTGCGGTTCGAGCCGCTCGTACGTGGTGAATCGCTGGTCACAACCCTCACACTCGCGCCGTCGCCGGATCGACTGGCCACCCTCGGCGGGACGGCTGTCGACCACACGGGTGCTGGGGGCGCCACAGACCGGGCAGAGCATGTGCGCAGGGTAAACGCCCAATGATGCGTAGGGATCAGTCGACCGGGATCAACAACACCTGTCCCGGAAAGATGGAGCCTGCATCGACGTCGCTCAATCGGGCGATATCGGCCACCAGGCGTCGCACGTCCTGATCGGGCCCCGCGTTGGCTGTGGCGATGCCCCACAGGGTGTCACCCGATTCGACGACGTATGCGACGGGCGCCGCTGTTGGGGCCTCGGCCTGGGCCGAACCGCCGATCATGAGGAAGACCACACAGAGGGCTGCGAGAAGCAATGACAGCCGGACGGACAGCTGCAGGTTTGCCTTCTGCATTTGGTCTTCCTCCTGATCGGGCCCTTGCGGGTTGCTGGACGCAGTTCGTAACCGAACATGCGTTCGCCAATCTATCGAACAAATGTTCGATGTCAAGGAGAATCGAACAGATGTTTGGCGGCGAACTCCTGTTCGATTAGATTGGTCGGATCGGAGTCGGTCGAGACCTCCCCGGAAGGAGTCACAGTGCTCACGGAACGTCAGCAACAGGTCCTCGAATACATACGTCAGACGGTGGCGGAACGGGGTTATCCCCCCTCGGTCCGCGAGATCGGTGAGGCAGTGGGCCTCTCCTCGCCCTCGACGGTGCACTCGCATCTGTCTGCATTGGTGAGCGCCGGGGCGATCAAACGAGATCCCACCAAGCCGAGGGCGATCATGATCGTCGGTGAAGAGGCCGCCATGGCTCGTGCCCAGGACGATCGTGTGCGTGACATCCCCGTTCTCGGTCGCATCGCGGCAGGCACGCCGATCCTGGCCGCAGAGCATGTCGAAGAGGTCTTGCCCTTGCCTGTCGACCTCGTCGGCAACGACCCGGTCTTCTTGCTCGAGGTCAAGGGCGATTCGATGATCGACGCCGGCATCCTCGAGGGCGACCTGGTGGCGGTTCGCAGCCAGAAGGACGCCCTCGATGGTGAGATAGTCGCCGCGTTGATCGATGGCGAGGAAGCAACGGTGAAGCGGCTTCGCCGTCAAGACGGCAAGGTGATCCTCGAGCCGGCAAACCCCCGCTACGAGCCGATGGTCTACACCGACGGTGTCGAGCTGGTGGGGAAAGTGGTGAGCGTCCTCCGCCGCTACCCCTGATCGAACACCCCGGTGAAGACGTACTCCGCCGGGCCGGTCAACCAAGCGTTCTTCTCCGTGATCTCCACCTGACCTGTGCCTCCGAGCACCTCGACAGTGATGGTGCCGTCAGCGCCATCCAGGGCGACCGCCGCGGCGGCGACCATCCCGGTACCGCAAGCGAGCGTCTCGCCCACACCGCGCTCCCAGACCCTCATCTTCACTCGATCGCCCGTGACCGATATCACTTCGACATTGCAGCCGGTGTCGAAGCCTGCTTCCCGGGCCACGATGGGCCCGATCCGGCCCAGATCGATCGCACCTGGGTCTTCGACCACCCTCACCGCGTGGGGGTTCCCGGTGTCGACGAGTCGGTAGACCTGGCCGTCGATGGTCTCCTGACCTTCGATGAGAGTCTGGCCTATCTCGGCATCGACCAGGTCCTCACCCACCCGCACTTGCCGGATCCCGATTGGTGTGTCCACCTCGAAGTCAGCCTTTCGACCCAGCCCTTGTCGAAGGCGTAGCGCGCAACGCAGCGCAACCCATTTCCGCACATCTCGGCGGCGCTGCCGTCGGCATTCCAGTAGTCCATGACGATCGGCGTTCCCCGTGAGACCACGAGGACCCCGTCGGCGCCGATCCCGAACCGGCGGTCGCAGAGCCGGACCACGTCATCGGCTCCCGGTTTGGAGGGGCCTTCGAGCACGATGAAATCGTTGCCCAGACCCTGCATCTTGGTGAACTCGAACCGTCTCAATCGAAAGTCTCCAGAATCCGCCGCAGCCGCTGGTCAGGATCGTCGATCCAGGGTATCCAGCGTATCCGCGGGTCACGTTGAAACCAGGTGCGCTGCTTCCGGGCGAGCTTCTTGCTGTTGGAGCCCGCCTTTGCGAACGCATCGTCGAAGCTCACCTTGCCGCCCAGCGCCTCCAGGATCTCCTTATAACCGACCGCACTTCGCGCGGTGCGGCCCAGCGACCGGCGACAACGAACGGACCTCGTCGACCAGCCCTGCGCCCCTCATTCGTCCCAGGCGAAGGTCGACGCGGTCTTCCAGTGCGCCGCCAGGATCGATCCCTACAGCCGAGAACTCGATTTCGGGCACATACCGGCGGACGTCTTCGGCGACCGCAGTTCCCGCCCTGCTGCTGGGAGTCTCGCCGGTGAGCCGGTAGATCTCCAGCGCCCTCACCACCCGTCGCTGGTTGGCGAGATCGACGATCGATCGGGCCGACGGGTCGATGTTCAACAACTCCTCGACGAGAACGCCGTCCTCGGTTGCCTCCAGCTCCGAGCGGAGCTCGGGATCAGTGGGAGCAAAGCTGAGAGGGTCGACCAGCGCCCGGAAATGGAGACCCGAGCCGCCGGTGACGACCATGACCGGCGCCGTCGTGCCGGCCAGAACCCTCCGACCCAGGGTGCGAAAGCGGGCCACCGAGAACTCCTCGCCCGGGTCGGCGACGTCGATGAGATGATGCGGTATCCCCCGTCGCTCCAGCAGCGTGGGTTTTGCCGTCCCGATGTCCATACCCCGGTAGACCTGCATCGAGTCCACGGAGATGATCTCTCCTTCGAAATGCTCCGCCAGCCGAATCGCCAACTCGGTTTTACCTGCCGCAGTCGGCCCGAGAACGGCCAGGAGCCGGGTCAGACAGGGCTCCCCACGAGATGATGCTGATGGGCCGTTCCGATCTCGGCCAGGAGGAAGGATCCGGCGTGATGTGTGCCCGCCACGTGCACGACCTTGCCGGTCCGGGTGCGGGTGGTCGCCACGTGCGGATCCTTGCGGGACGGGCCTTCGCTGAGCACCTCGACCGTGCTGCCGACCATTTCGGCGTTCTTTTCCCCCGAGATGCAGTTCTGCAATTCGCTGAGACGGGCGAATCTCTCCCGGATCAGCTCATCGGGCACGAAATGCTCGGTGAGATTGGCCGCGGCCGTGCCTGGTCGCGGCGAGAAGATGAACGTGAACGCACTGTCGAATCTCGCCTCCGCGATGAGCTCGAGGGTGGATTCGAAATCCTCCTCGCTCTCCCCCGGGAATCCGACGATGACGTCGGTGGTCACGGCGAGGCCGGGGATGATGTCCCGGGCCATGGCCAGCCGCTCGGTGTACTTCTTGCGGTTGTAGCCACGATGCATCGCCCGCAGGATGCGGTCGGATCCGGATTGCAGCGGGAAATGGAGGTGCTCACAGACCTCGTCAGTGTCGGCCATCGCCCGGGCGACGTCCTCGCGAAAGTCATTCGGATGCGGGCTCGTGAACCGAACCCTGCGGATGCCGTCGACCTCGCCCACCCGCCGCAACAGTTCGGCGAAGATGGGCCGACGCTTCCCGTTCAAGGCAAGGTCCCGGCCATAAGTGTCGACGTTCTGACCGAGCAGGGTCACCTCGACCACACCGTCGGCAGCGAGACGTTGCACCTCCCGGACGATGTCCCCGGGTCGTCGGGACACCTCGACTCCACGCACCGAGGGCACGATGCAGAAGGTGCATGTGTTGTTGCACCCGATCTGGATCGTCACCCAGGCGGAGTGCTCCAGCTCCCTCTTGACGGGCAGGGAAGAGGGCATGGCCTGGAGCTCGTCGACGACTTCGGTTATGGGGCCCCAGTTCTCGGCATGGTCCATGAGGTCGAGAACCCGATCCAGGTTGTGCGTGCCCATGACCACGTCGACCCAAGGAGCCCGCTCGCGGACCAGGTCGCGCTCCTTCTGTGCGGCGCATCCACCCACCACCAGCATCATTTCCGGATTGAGGTCCTTCACTGCCTTCAACTGGCCCAGATTGCCGTACATCCGGTTGTCTGCGTTCTCTCTGATCGTGCAGGTGTTGATGTAGACCACATCGGCCGATTCGAAGCCGCCGGCGGGAGTCATGCCATCCATTTCGAACAGTCCTGCGATCCGCTCCGAGTCGTGCTCGTTCATCTGACAGCCAAAAGTGCGGATGAAGTAGCGCCGGCCGACCCGGGTCGCGACACGACGGGCCGGCTCTCGCAGCGTTGGAATCGGGAGAAGGACAGACTGGGTCATGTGTTCGACTTCAACGGGCGTAATCGGTCGCCCGAAACTCCCGGATCACGGTTACTTGGATCTGACCCGGATACTGGAGGTCTTCCTCGAGTTTACGGGCGATCCGACGAGAAAGCTCCCTGGCCTCGACATCGGACACGTTGCCCGGGTCGACTACGACCCTGACTTCGCGACCCGCCTGAAGAGCGAAGACATGGTCGACACCGGGGAACTCCATGGCCAGCGTCTCCAGACGTTCGAGACGCTTCACATAGCCCTCCAGCGTCTCCCTGCGCGCCCCGGGCCGAGCCGCGGAGACGGCGTCGGCGGCCTGGACGATCACGGCCAGGACGGTCCGCGGCTCCACCTCGTTGTGATGTGCCTCGATGCCGTGAACCACAGCCGGGTCCTCATCGAACCGACGGGCGATCTCGGCCCCGATGAGAGCGTGCGACCCTTCGACCTCGTGGGTGACCGCCTTGCCGAGGTCATGGAGGAGGGCGGCCCGCTTCACCGGCGCCGGGTCGATTCCCAGTTCCGAGGCCAGCATGGAGGCGATGTGCGCCGTCTCCACCAGATGGTTGAGGACGTTCTGCCCATATGACGTCCGGTACTTGAGACGGCCCATGAGGGTGACGATCTCCGAATGCATGCGGGACACGCCGGCCTCGACCAGGGCCCACTCGCCGGCGTCGCGGACGCTCTGCTCGACCTCGGCCTGTGCCTTTTCGTAGGCCTCCTCGATCGACGCAGGATGGATCCGCCCGTCGGCCACCAGCTTCTCCAGGGTGATCCGGGCCACCTCGCGTCGCACCGGGTCGAACGAGGAGACGGAGACCGCCTCCGGGGTGTCGTCGACGATCAGGCTGGTCCCGGTGACCGATTCGAGATGTCGAATGTTGCGCCCCTCACGACCGATGATCCGGCCCTTCATGTCGTCGGACGGGAGCTGGACGACCGAGACCGTGGTCTCGGTGACCACCTCTGAGGAGAGACGCTGGATCGCCGTGGCCAGGATCCGCCTCGCCCGCCGATCAGCCTCCTCGCGCGCCTTGATCTCCAGATCCCTGACCACGATCATCGCCTCACGCCGGGCTTCGTCCTCGACTTGAGCAAGCATCTCGGTCTTGGCGGCAGTCACGTCGATGCCGGCTACCTGCTCCAGGCGGAAGCGGGCCTCCTCCTTGAGTCGTTCCAGCTCACCGCGGGAGAGATTGAGCTCCTCCTCCCGGTCGATGATCATCTTCTCCCGGTGGGCGAGGTTGGAGGCCCGCTGATCGAGCGTCTCCTCTCGCTGGCCCAGCCTGGTCTCGAGATTCGACACCTCGAGACGGCGATGCTCGAGATTGGCCTCCTCACGCTCCCGGTAGGTCTCAGCCTTGGCCCTGCCTTCCTCCTCGGCTTTGGCCAGGAGGCGTTGGGCGTCGAGACGGGCGCTGGTGACGACGTCCTCGGCGGATACCCCGTCGCGCTCCCTTCTCCGGGCGATGGCGAGACGGGCGATCAGATAGCCGAAGCCCAGACCGAGAACGACTCCGAGGATCGTCAACCCGATGACGGGGATGGTGTCCATGGTCGGCCCCTTTCCCGGTCGGAGAATGAACGTGCCGAGCCCCTACCCGATATCAGGTCGGTGGCCCGGCACACGAAGAGAAGCTGACTAACGAGGCGGGTAACTCACCCGTCGGTTCGCTGGCTCCTTCTGTTCACGTCTTCTTCCCGGTTGCAGTTCAAAGGTGTGTTTCGTGTGAGGGCCCGATGCTACACGCACCTGGCGAAATGGGACACTCACTGCTCCTGGGCCCCGCTGGCCTCTTCCCCGCCGGCCACGACCTCCTCTTCGGTGGTCTCTTCGGCGGTCTCTGCCGAGGCCGACTCGCCGAGTCCGACCAACTCGTAGACCTTGGCCTGAAGTTGCATCGCCACCTCGGGGTTCTCCCGCAGGAAGCGCTTGGCGTTCTCCCGGCCCTGGCCCAGCTGATCGTCGTCGAAGGTGAACCAGGCCCCGCTCTTGCGGACCACACCATGCTCGACGGCGACATCGAGAAGACTCCCCTCCCGGGAGATCCCTTCGCCGAACATGATGTCGAACTCGGCGAGACGGAACGGTGGGGCCATCTTGTTCTTGGCCACCTTCACCTTCACCCGGTTGCCGACACTCTCGGTGCCGTCCTTGATGGTCTCGATGCGCCGGATGTCGAGACGGACCGACGAATAGAACTTGAGCGCCCGGCCACCCGGGGTGGTCTCGGGTGAGCCATACATCACCCCTATCTTCTCCCGAAGCTGGTTGATGAACACGGCGGTGGTCCTCGACTTGTTCAGGGTCCCGGCCAGCTTGCGCAGAGCCTGGGACATGAGCCTGGCCTGCAGCCCGACATGGGTATCACCCATCTCGCCTTCGATCTCGGCCCGGGGCACCAGGGCGGCCACCGAGTCGATGACGAGGACGTCGAGCGCTCCGGAGCGGATCAGCATGTCGGCGATCTCGAGCGCCTGCTCCCCGGTGTCGGGCTGGGAGATGAGCAACTCGTCGACGTCGACCCCGATCGCCTTGGCATAGATCGGGTCGAGGGCGTGCTCGGCGTCGATGAAGGCGGCGATCCCACCGTTGCGCTGGGCCTCGGCCACGATGTGGAGGGCGAGACTGGTCTTGCCCGAGCTCTCCGGCCCGTAGAGCTCGACGATGCGCCCACGGGGAACACCACCGATGCCCAGGGCGAGATCGAGGGAGAGGGCGCCGGTGGAGATCACGTCCACCTTGCGGTTGGCCGCCTCACCCATCTTCATGATCGCCCCTTTGCCGAACTGACGCTCGATCTGGCTGACCGCCATGTCCAGTGCTTTGTCTCGTTCCATATGCGACTCCTTCTGCGACTCCTTCTGTGGGCCCTTCTCAGGCTCCGTGTTCGGTCTCATATGCCCGGTGTCCTCTGACGGTCAACGTATCTGCCGGCTGGGACAGATCTTGTCCTCATTTCCAGTACGCACCTGATACTAGACCGAACAGGTGTTCGTCAATGGATTTACCGCGAGAGGGCGAAGGTTTCAAGTGGCTCGTATCTGGCCCCGCCCCGCCCGAGATGTGACCGATAGACCACCACCGACTCACACCGCCAACCGAGGTCCGCACCGGGGAAGGATTCGACCAGAGCGCTCACGTCCTCGGCCGGCCGCACCCGACTGAGGGTGAGATGAGCACGAAATGGCCGGTCCTCCGGTCCGAAGCCGGCGCTCTGCGCCGCCTCCTCGGCTGCGGCCGCCAGTTCCTCGAGCCGGTTCAGCCCATGGGACGCAGCAAGCCAGATAACAGTGGCGCGTCTCGGCCGGGGAAAGGCGCCCATCTCTCCGAGCCTCACGTCGAAACGGGGGCCAAAGTCGGTCTCGTCGAGGGCAGCCAGCATCCGGTCGAACGCAACATCGTCGGTCCATCCGAGAAAGCGAAGGGTGATATGCCAGTTCTGCGCTGACACCACCTTGCCCGGTATGTCGAAGGGGCGCAGACATTCGGCCAGGGCCATCCGGAGCTCGTCCGGCAGAGGCACCGCCACGAAGATGCGGGCGGCTACTCCTTCCACCATCTGCCGATGATGGCCAGCCGGGCGAGATGAAGGGCCGCCGCCGTGCCGTACGTGCGCAGCCGCTCCCGGTCTCCGCTGAACCTCAGCTCCCTCGCCCGCACGTCTTCAGGGGTGGCGACGCCGACTATGACGGTGCCGACCGGCTTCTCCAAGGGCTCAGGACCTGCCGATCCAGTCACCGCGATCGCGACATCGACATCGAGCAGGTTCGTCGCCCCTCGCGCCATGGCGATGGCGGCGTCGCTGGTCACCACCTCTGTGACGTCGCTCAAACCGAGCAATCGACGCTTCAACTCGGAGTCGTACGCCACCAGCCCACCCTTCACCACTGCCGAGGATCCGGGCAGGTCCGTCAGTCGGGCGCTGACCATGCCGCCGGTCATCGATTCCGCGGTTCCGACCGTGTAGCCACGGTCCGCGAGGAGCTGCATGAGGACTCGCTCGATGGTCTCGTCGTCCGATCCGAAGACGCTCTCCCCCAGCCGAGAGCGCACCTCCATCTCCATCGGCTCGATGAGGAGGCGGGCTTCGGCCCCGGTCTCGGCCTTGGCCGTGACCCTGACCTTGATCTCCGAATTCGATGCGAGAAAGGCGAGTGAAGGGTTTACCGACGAGGTGTAGAGATCGTCGAGGAGCTCGGCCACTTCGGACTCTGGGCGGCCCCAGGTGCGGATGACTCGGCTCGCGATCACCTGCTCCTTCCCGGACGCCGATGCGAGCCTCGGCAGGACCTCGGCGAACATGAGATGCTCCATCTCGGCGGGAACGCCAGGGACACAGAAGATCAGCTTGCCCTCGTGCTCGAGAACGAGGCCGGGAGCCGTCCCACGCGGATTGGGGAGCATCTCCGCACCCGCCGGGTAGTAGGCCTGACGCAGATTGCTCTGGGGCATCTCCCGGCCCCGCCGCGACCACCATTCCCGCAACCGATCGGCATAGTCCTCACTGAAGACCATTTCGCGGCCGGTGACCTCGCACACCGCCTCCCTGGTGATGTCGTCCTGGGTGGGGCCGATGCCACCGGTCATCACGATCGCATCGGAGCGGTCGAGTGCGACCCTGATCGCATCGGCGATGCGGGTGAGATTGTCGCCGACCGTTTGCTGGTAGTGGGCGTCGATGCCTCGCTCGGCGAGGGCGGCCCCCATGGTCGACGTGTTCGAGTTGACGATCTGGCCGAGGAGGAGCTCGGTCCCCACCGCGATGACCTCGACGATCACGTTTTACGTTCCACGTTTCACGGAATGGTTATCACCTGGAACGCCGGGCGTGATCACGCAGCTACTCGCGGGACGACTCGACCACGACCAGGAGATGGCCGGGGCCGACCGCATCGGCGAGCGTGTTCCAGGTGGCGATGCTCACCAAGCCGTCCTCCTCGATCTCGGCGCAGGCGAGGTGGACTGCGTCGACCAGCGGGCCGAGGGCGTGGTCGAGGTCATAGGCCTGGGCGACGGCGATTCGGGCTTCCGCCACATCGTGGATGCCAACCGCCCTGATCGCCTCCTCGACGAAGGCCTCGGCCTTCGCCTGCATCAGATCTCGCGGAACAGGTAGCGGCGGAGAATGTCGATTCGATCGTCCAGCGTCTCCGGGTCGAGATACCAGAGCATCGCGGCAACAGTGGAGAGCAACGGATTCCCATCCTGGGGAGTGAAGGAGAATCCCACCACCTCGTTGCCGTTGCGGACCGCCAGTGTGCTCAGGGCCACGACGGTCTGACTCATGATCCTGCCGAAATACCCGTGGTCGCGACCGAAGGAGAACACCTGGTTGGCGGACTTCTTGTGGGTGACTGCGACCCTGGTGTTGGCCATCAGGCGCTCTTTGGCCTCGTCCACCGTGATCTCCTCGTCCAATTGCAGCGAGAACTGGATCGAGTGCATGTACTGGGTGTTGATCTTGACCGCCGACGAGTAGAGGTTGAGGTCGTAGCCCATGGTGTCGAACAACTCATGGGCGTCACGTGCATGATGCGTTCCGAATCGCTCGTCCTTGTGTGACTCCGACCGTTGGGCTGGCGACGAACCCGTCGTCCTGGCTGATGTCGTTCGCCCGTCTCATGCAGAGGAAGCGGCCGTCCTCGAGGTGGTTGGTCCCGTCGGCGTCGATGGCCAGCGAGCGTACGAGGGCGGCGATGTTGTGGGTGTTGCAGGAGACGATCTGGAGGAATCTGTCCTCTCCGGCGACCAGGGCGCTGTCGTTGATGCCCCGGGCGTACATCTTTCCGAAGCCGAACTCCGAGCCTTGGGCCATGAAGCCTCTCGGTCCGTCGGCGTGGTTGTAGAACTCCTCTTTCATGCCGTTCCCGACCGGCGTGCAGTCGATGACGACGGTGGCACGATCTATCGCCTCTCGTGCCTCGTACTTGGGGGCGTGGCCCAGCTCCTGGAATGAGGAGAACCGCTCTTCGTCGACTGCCAGCACCGCGCCTCTTCCCTCGAGGTCGGCGACCTTCGCCTTCTCGGTCAGCAACGGGGTGCGCTTGTGAAAGGTCACCTCCTCGATGCCGAAATGATCCTTGTTGTCGGCGAGGAGGCCGATCAGGGGCTCACCGATGGTGCCGGTGCCCACCACGTGGACGATGTTCATGACGGGTTCCCTCCGAGAACAGCGCTGCTCCTGGGGCTCACACTACTTGCCCCCCCTTTTCCTATCCCAAACTGCTCAGAACTGCGCCTGCTCGGTCGAGCCCTCCATCGCCAGGGTCGACGAGCCCCCGCCGGCAACGATGCGGCTCACCAGGTCGAAGTAGCCGGCGCCGACCTCGCGCTGATGTCTGGTAGCGGTGTACCCGTCACCCTCCATCGAGAACTCCCGGTTCTGAAGCTCCACGTAGGCCGGCATCCCCTCCTCGGCGTAGCCCCGGGCCAGCTCGAACATCGACGCATTGAGTGCATGGAACCCGGCCAGGGTTATGAACTGGTAGCGGTAGCCCATGGTCCCCAGCTCTTTCTGGAAACGGGCGATCGTCGCCTCGTCGAGGTGTTTGGACCAGTTGAACGACGGCGAGCAGTTGTAGGCCAGCATCTTGCCCGGGTACTCGGCGTGAATCGCCTCAGCGAAGATCCTGGCCTCGTCCAAGTCGGGCTGGGCGGTTTCGCACCAGATCAGGTCGGCGTATGGCGAGTAGGAGAGGCCGCGGGCGATCGCAGCTTCGAGACCACCGGTTACCAGGTGGAATCCCTCCGGGGTTCGGTCCCCATTCAAAAAGCGATGGTCCCGCTCGTCGATATCCGATGTGAGAAGGGTGGCGCCGTTGGCGTCGGTCCTGGCCACGATCACGGTGGGCACGTCCATCACGTCGGCGGCCAAACGCGCCGCTTGCAAGGTTCGGATGTGCTGTGAGGTCGGGACCAGGACCTTGCCCCCCATGTGACCGCATTTCTTCTCGGCCGCCAGCTGATCTTCGTAGTGGACGCCGGCGGCACCGGCCTGGATGAATCGCTTGGTGAGCTCGAAGACGTTGAGCGAGCCGCCGAACCCGGCCTCGCCGTCGGCGATGATCGGGACGAACCAATCGATGTCAGTCTTGCCCTCAGCCCAATGGATCTGGTCGGCGCGACGCGAGTGCATTGTTGATCCGCTCGACGAGTGCAGGAGCCGAATTGGAGGGGTACAGGGATTGATCGGGGTAGACGTCACCGCTGAGATTGCCGTCCGCAGCCACCTGCCATCCTGAGAGGTAGATCGACTTGAGACCGGCTTTCACCATCTGCACTGCCTGGCCACCGCTGAGCGCCCCCAAGGCGCTGATGTAGTCCTCGGTCGTCAGACTCTCCCAGAGGGCGATGGACATGCGATTGGCCAGTGTGGACTGCTCTCTGATGCTGCCCCGGAGCCGGACCACGTCTTCCGCCGTGTACTCACGGGTGACGTCGTCCCAGCGAGGGTCGAGCCCTCCAGTGGTCGGCCAACCGGCTGGCCTCATTGGCGACACGTGACATATCTCTCTCTCCCTCAGTTGATCAGCTCGTATGCGGGCAATGTCAAGAACTCGACGAAGCTCTCCCCGAGAGCCACGTCCTCGAATACCTTCCGGGCGATCGGGAGGCGATCGCCAAACGGGTTCTCCTCGCCCTCGAGGCGATCGACGAGGGACCCGGCCATGGATCGGATGCGGGACTCGGTCACGGGGATGCCGTCTTCGGTCTCGACTCCGTGTCGCACCCACTGCCACACCTGCGATCTGGAGATCTCGGCCGTGGCGACGTCCTCCATGAGATTGTCGATTGCGGCGGCTCCGGTCCCCGACAACCAGGAGGCGAGGTAGCGGATGCCCACCGAGACATTGGTCTCCAGACCGGCGGTCGTCACCGAACCGGGGAAGTCGAAGTCGAGCAAGTCGCCGGCGTCGACGGTGACGTCGTCGCGCTGGCGATCCAGCTGATTGGGCCGCCCCCCGAGGACTTCGTCGAACTCCCTCATGGCCACCGGAACCAGATCAGGGTGTGCCACCCAGGTTCCGTCGCATCCCGAGCCCGCCTCGCGCGCCTTGTCGGCGGTCACTGCTGCGATGGCCTTCTCAGTGATGCCCGCATCCCGCCGATTCGGGATGAAGGCAGCCATCCCGCCGATGGCATGTGCTCCCCTTCGGTGACAGGTCTTCACCATCAGCTCGGTGTAGGCGTGCATGAAGGGCACCGTCATCGTCACCGATGAGCGATCTGGGAGGACGAACGACGGGTCGTTCCGGAGCTTCTTGATGACCGAGAAGATGTAGTCCCACCGTCCGGCGTTGAGCCCGGACGAATGCTGCCGCAGCTCGTAGAGGATCTCATCCATCTCGAACGCGGCCAGGATCGTTTCGATCAGGACGGTGGCCTTGATCGTGCCCCGTGGGATCCCCATCCGTTCTTGTGCCCAGAGGAACACCTCGTTCCACAGCCTGGCCTCGAGATGCGACTCCAGCTTGGGCAGGTATAGGTAGGGGCCGGTGCCGGCCTCGATCGCGGCCCGCCCTCCATGAAAGAGGTAGAGGCCGAAGTCGAACAACGACGCCGACATGGGGCGCCCGTCGACCAGAAAATGCTTCTCTCCGAGGTGCCATCCACGGGGGCGCACCACCAAAGTGGCCGTCTCGTCGACGAGCTCGTAGGTCTTCTCCCCAGTGTCGAGTCTCAGTTCCCGCCGGTAGGCGTCGACCAGATTGGATTGGCCTTCGAGGAGATTGGCCCACGTTGGAGAAGTTGCGTCCTCGAAGTCCGCCATGAACACGCGGGCACCCGAGTTGAGGGCATTGATCATCATCTTGGCGTCCACCGGACCGGTGATCTCGACGCGGCGGTCGGCCAGATCGGCGGGAACCGGATCGATGGTCCATTCCGACTCCCGGACTTCACGAGTCTCGGCAAGGAACCCGGGTTTCTCCCCTTCGTCGAGACGTCGTTGCCTGTTCTGTCGATCGGCGAGCAGCTGCCCTCGCTGCCACCCGAACTCCTGCTCCAGATCAGTGAGGAACGCGACCGCCTCCGGGGTGAGCACCCGTCGTTCGATCTCGGTATCTCGAAACTGATTCATAAGATGGCAGTGTCTTTACCTGTGGGTTACAATTCCAAACCTGATGAACCTAAAGAATAGTCGATCTTTCGGAAGCAGCGACAAATGACCCAATCTCAGCAGTTGGACCCGCTCATCCTCGGTCGACGGCTTCGATATCACCGCCGAGAGCGCGGATGACTCTCGACGCCCTCGGTGCGGCTGTCCACCGGCCGGCGCCCTATCTGTCGCTGCTGGAGAACGGGAAGAAGCAGCCCCGTTTGCATCTGGTCGTCGAGCTGGCCGCCGCCCTCGAGGTGGACATCGGCGAGCTTCTCGACCCGAGCCCGCCCAACCGCAGAGATGCGTTGGAGATCGCGCTGCTCAGATCGCAGGAATCCCCCTTCTTCGACTCGCTCCATCTCCCAACTGTCAAGCCGAGCGCCAGACTCGACAACGAGACCCTGACACATCTCGTCGGTCTCCACGAGGCGTTGCGGGAGCGGTCCAACCTGGGATCGGCCGGCTCCGAGGAGGTGCGGCGAGCGAACGGGGAGGTGACATCGTGGCTCGCCGCGAAGGATGGCTATCTCGAGGAGGTGGAAACCGAGGCGCGAAGCGCCCTCTCCTCGAGCGGGTACGCAGGTGAGGGGCCTTTCTCGTCGCGGAACCTCCTCGACCTGACCGCCAGCGCCGGCTTCGAGCTACACCCGGTGGAGGACATGCCCTCATTCGCCCGGTCGATCATCGACCTCGACCACCATCGGGTCTATATCGCCCAAAGAGACGCGTTGCGCACCCGTCAAGCCCGCAAGGCGGTCTTGCAAACCCTCGCCGGATTCCTGCTCGGCCATGAGACAGACCCTGATCTCGACACTTTCCTCCGGCAGCGGGTCGAGACCGCGTATTTCGCCGCGGCGGTGTTGGCGCCGGAGGATGCGGTCGTCGCCAGGCTGAGTGGGGCGAAGGACAACCACGACATCGATGTCGAGGACGTCAAGGAGCTCTTCTATGTGTCATACGAGATGGCGGCGTGGCGAACTGTGAACCTGGCGACACGCCACCTCGCCTTCGGGACACATCTCATCGTCAGTGATGCGATGGGGACGGTGGTCAAGGCCTACAGCAACGACGGGGCGCCGATCCCACGGGATGCGAATGGCGGCATGGAGACCCAGCGCCTCTGCCGACGGTGGGGTGCACGTATCACCTTTGACTCCACGGAGCGATACGGGACCCACCATCAGTACACCGACACGCCGGACGGGACCTTTTTCTGCACCACCCACATCGAGGCGGGCCGGGAACCCGGTCATGCCGTCACAGTCGGGGTCCCATTCCCCGAGGCGCGCTGGTTTCGTGGTCGGGACACCGGGAACCGGCAGACCTCGACATGCCCCGACCCGAGTTGTTGCCGGACGGCGGCGCCGGACCTGCAACAGAAATGGTTGGACAAGGTCATCGTCTCGGCTCGCTCCCAGAATCGGATCCTGGGCCTGCTCGCACCTGATCCATATCCAGAGTTGGACATGCCCGAAGTGCTCGATCTCGTGGAATCGCACTCAGAGGGCTGATCGAGCGCGAGGTGTCCTGGATGAAATCCCTAAGGTGACCGGCGAGGGCTACCAGCGACTCCCGTTGCAGATACATCATGTGGCCCGCCTCGTAGTACTCCATCCGGATGTTCTTGCGGAGTGATTCGTCCAGCCCGAGATGGCTGATGGTGTAGTCGGTGGCGAAATGGGGCGTGGCCAAGTCGTAGTACCCGCTGGCCACGAACACCCCCAAATGCTGCGATCGGGAAATGACATCCCTGAGCTGCTCCGAAGTATCGACGTAGTGGCCCTTGAACTCTTCGTAATCCCAGGACTCATTGACCTTCATGCTCAGGGTCTCGTAGAACGAGTCGTTCTCGAAACCGAGCTCGACCCGCAGGTAGTCGTTCAGGGTGGCGGTGAATGGCCCCCCGATCTGGTCGTGGGCGGGGTCGTTCTCCAGGTTGTCCCCTGCGGCGATCCGGTCGATCCCGGTGAAACGAGAATCGAGCCGACCGACCGTCCGCCGATGGTCTCTCATCAGCTCCTTGCAAAAGCGATGGATGTGGATCCGCAGGTTGTAGCGATCGATGTAGTCAGTCGACAGCCCGGTGTATGCCGCGAGCTTCGCCGTCACCCGTTTCCGTTCATCGCCCTCGAGTGCGTCCCCCCGGGCCAGGGCCGACCAGTAAGGCCCGATGGCGAACTCCTCGACCTCATCGAGGAGGCCGCGGAGCTCTCTCGCCTGCAGCTTGTTCGAGAGGCGGCCGTGGAACCAGGCGGTGGCGGCGTAGGTGGGCAGGAACACCATGAAAGGAAGGTCGTTCCCGGGCCGAAAGACGAGCGCATCGGGCTCCTGGCCGATGGTCTGGAAATTGAGGGCGGCCGAGATCAGGATCAGCCCGTTGAGCTCGGTGCCTTTGTTGGCGAAGAGGCCATGGGCTATCGCCGCTCCCCTCGTCGTCCCGTAGCTCTCCCCGGCAACGTATTTGGGTGACGCCCACCTCCCGTTCCGGTTCAGGTAGGACACGATGAAGTCGCTGAAGGCTCCGATGTCCTTGGAGAAGTGGTGGAAGTCCTTCTCCTTGTCCTTGGGAGTTGCCGTGGAGAAACCGGTTCCGATCGCGTCGATCAAGACGACGTCGGCGACGTCGAGGATCGACTGCTCGTTGTGGATCAACCGGCCCGGTGTGGAAACCCTGAAGCCGCTCTCGTCGAACTCCACCCGGCGAGGCCCGAGCAGGCCGAGGTGGAGCCAAACGGTCGACGAGCCCGGTCCACCGTTGAAGGCGAACACGATCGGCCGGACGGACGGCTCGGCCCCGTCTTCGGTGTAGGCGACGTAGAAGAAGACGGCCTTCTTGTCGTCCTCCTGCTCGACGACCTGGGTGGCGGCGGTGGCGGTGTACGACACCTTGCGGCCACCGAACTTCCCGGCGTACTGCTTGGAGACACTCTTCTCTTCGATCTCGGGAGAGGGAGGCGCCTCCTCTGCGACCTGGGTTTCCTTCTTCTTCTGCCATGACCCGAATCTAGGACGTCCTCTCCCGCCCGTACTCGTCGATCCAGTCCTCGGCGGCCACCCCCAGGCCCTCGGCGATTCGATTGATGTAGTTGAAGTAGGCGACAACCTGGACACAGCTCGATATGGCCCTATCGTCGAAGCCGTGGGCCCTGAGCGCAGCGATCTCGTCTGCGCCGACCGCGGCACACTCGTCGGTCAGACGCTCGGCGAACAGGAGCAAGGCTGTCGTGGCATCGTCGAGACCTGCGCTCCTCCAATCCTCGGCGAACCGGTCCACCATCTGTTGATCGTCGACCTCATCCCGGAGGTCGTGCAGGTGCGCAGTAATTCAGTAGTGGCACTCGTTCACCTGTGAGGTGACGACGGCGATCATCTCGCGTTGTGCCCGGCTCAAGGGGGAATCACCGAACATGATCGTGGAGTAGAGGCGCATCGAGTCCCGCATCACCTCGGGGAGTTGGCTCTGGATCGACACGATGTTCCAGATCCGCCCTGCCCGCCTCGTGGCGGCCTCGTACTCGTTCCTGGTGACACCGGTCGCATCGTCCTCTGCTGTCACGTGAACGTGCGGCAAGGCTTCAACCGGCGAGGAAAAGCGCCGGCTCCTCCAGGTTCTCGATGACCAGCGCCATGAACCGTCGCCCCTGAGCGCCATCGATCACCCGGTGGTCGTAGGAGAGCGACAGCGGCATCACGGGAGCAATGGCCAGATCCCCGTTGTCGACCACGACCTTCTCCTGCGCCCTCCCCACCGAGAGAATGGCCGTCGTCCCGTAGGGCACGATCGGCGTCCCCTGGCCGCCCCCGACCGCCCCGATGTTGGAGACCGTGAAGGTCTGGCCGGACAGCTCGTCGGGAGCTAGTGATCGCTCCCGCGCCCCGTCCCCGAGGCGACGCACCTCGGACGCGATGTCGAGCACTGGGCGCGACCCGGCATCGCGGATCACGGCGACGAGAAGGCCATCAGGCGTATCGACGGCGATCCCCACGTGATAGGCGGCATGGACGATCAGGTCGTCGCCGTCGAGGGTGGCATTGAACTCGGGAAATGTCTCGAGGGCCGGCACCACTGCCTTGATCACCAGCGCCTCCATGGGCAGCTTGACATCGTGACGTGCGCCGAGAGCGGACTTGATCTCGACGAGTCGGGTGGCGTCGACTTCGTCGAAGGTGGTGACGTGGGGTATTTCGGCCCAGCTCTTCGCCATGTTGGCTGCGATGGTGCGGCGCAATCGTGAAAGGGGGCGACGCTCGTCCTCACTCGCAGCGACTTGAGGCGATCCGGGCGTCGGAGCCTGCTCGGGCGGTTCCGCCTCGGGCGTCTGTGTCCCGGTGGTCGCTTCGCCGGCCGCCAACACGTCCTCTCGGGTGATCCTGCCCTCGGGGCCTGATCCCTCGATCTTCCCGAGATCCACCCCCGTGTCCCGGGCCAGCTTGCGCACGATCGGAAGGGCTTTGACTGCCGTCGGCGTCTGGTCGGGCGCTGTTGTTCCGGCGGAGGAGAGGACCTCGGCCTCCTCGTTGAGACTGCCGACGATCGGCGGTGCGGCGTAAGTCGGCCCTGGCTCGGGGACGTCGGACGTCGAGGCCTCCTGCTCGCCCTCCTCACCTATGACTACCAGGACGGAACCGACCCGGATCGTCTCGCCCTCGGCCCCTCCATGGCGCAGTACTGTCCCGGCAAAGGGGGAAGGGATCTCGACCACGGCCTTGTCGGTCTCGACCTCGACCACCGGCTGGTCGGCCTCGACAAACCCACCTTCGGGGACGAGCCAGCGCACGATCTCTGCCTCGGTCAGGCCCTCGCCGATGTCTGGGAGCAGGAATTCCCTCGCCATCAGGACTCCAGGGTCTCCTGTGCCACCCGCACGATCCGGTCCACAGTCGGAAGGTAGTGGCCCTCGGACCGCTTGAGCGGGAAGACGGTATCCCAGCCCGCGACCCGTCTCACCGGGGCCGCCAGTGAGTAGAGCGCCCGCTCCTGGATTATCGCCGCCACCTCGGCACCCATGCCCGCGGTTCGGGGGCGCCTCATGAACCACCACCACACGGCCTGTCTTGGTGGCCGAGCGAACAATGCCCCCGGCATCGATCGGCGAGAGGGTGCGCAAGTCGAGGACTTCCACCGATGCCCCGGACTCCTCGAACGCGTCGCCGCGGCCCGGGTCTCCTTCATCATCGCTCCCCAGGACACCAGGGTGATGTCCTCACCTTCACGCTCCACGCGGAGTGGACCGATCTCGGTTGTGTAGTACATCTCCGGCACGTCTTCTTTGACCGCCCGGTAGAGACGGATCGGCTCGAGGAACAGCACGGGGTCTGGGTCTTCGATGGCAGACAGCAGCAACCCGGCGGCGTCGGACGGGGTCGACGGAACAACCACTTTCAGGCCCGGGATGTGGGCATAGATCGCCTCGGTCGACTCGGAGTGATGCTCGGCGGCGCCGATCCCCCCACCGAACGGCACCCTGATCACCAGAGGCGCCGTGAAACGCGAATTTGAGCGGTTCCGGATCCGCGCGACGTGGTTGATGATCTGGTCGTAGGCCGGATAGGAGAAACCGAGGAACTGCAGTTCGGCCACCGGCCGCATCCCGGCGATCGCCATCCCGAAGGCGGCTCCGACGATGCCCGATTCCGCCACCGGGGTGTCGAAGACACGGTCTTCCCCGTACTTGTCACGCAACCCGTCGGTGATCCGGAACACGCCTCCGGTCCGACCGATGTCCTCGCCGAGGAGCACCACGCGGTCATCGGATTCGAGAGCAGTCGCCAGCGCGCCCGTTCAGAGACTGCGCCAGGGTGAGCTCGGTCATCTGCCGATTTCCCCCAACTGCTCCTGAATTGGCGGCGTGGGCAGCTCGTACATGCGGAGCAGCATCTCTTCGGCTGTCGGCTGAGGCAGCGCCTCCGCGATCGCGACCGCCTCCTCGATGACTTCCGTTGCTCGGCTCTCGAGCTCGGCCTGCCATTCGGGGGTCCAACCATCGGCCCTCTCGAGAAGGAGCCGCACCCGCTCCAGGGGATCGCGCTCTCGCCACCCTTCGGCTTCGTCCTCGGTCGCGATATCGACCCGGATCGTCCGAAGTGGTGTGCGGGCCGAGTCGATAGGTCAACGCCTCGATGAGGGTTGGGCCTTCACCGTTGCGGGCCCTGGCGACGGCGGAGCCCACCACCTCGAGAACGGCCGCGACATCGTTTCCGTCGACCAGGAACCCGGGCATGCCGTATCCCTCAGCCTTCATCGCAATCGAGTCGGAGCGTGTCTGCTCGGCCCGGGGATAAGAGATGGCAAAGCCGTTGTTCTGGCAGAGGAAAACAGTCGGTGTGTTGAAGACCGCGGCGAAGTTCATCGCTTCGTGGAAATCACCCTCCGAGGTGGCGCCATCACCGAACGATGTCAGGGCAACGCGGTTCGATGCCGTTGAGCGCCTCGGCCCAGGCCAATCCCACTGCGTGGATCATATGGCCGCCGACGGTGATGGATGGGGGGAGGACGTTGACCCCCTCAGGAGGCCGTCCGCCCCGCTCGTCCCCGGTCCGACCGGCGACGAGGAGACTCCACGGATACCCCGCCCGCCACATGAGTGCGGCATCGCGATAGGTGGCAGCGACCCAATCATCTGATCGCAATGCGGCCGCCGCCCCGATCTGCGCCGCTTCCTGGCCCTCGAAGGGGGCATAGGTGGCAAGCCGTCCCTGCCGCTGCAGCGCCATGCACTTGTGGTCGTAAGTCCGCGCCTCGATCATGTCGCTGTACAGCCGGCGCATCTCTTCGAGCGTGAAGGGGAGACGATCGGTGACAATCCCGTCCGGGCTGATCAGGGTGTGCATGCCGGCGGAGAGCTTATCTGCCGCCCGGTTCACGCCGGTTGAGGCCCCGGATGGTCGCCTAGACCGCGGCGCCCTGGGCGGCGAGGACCTCTTCCATCTCCTCGACGGTCATGAGGACGTCGCGGGCCTTGCTGCCATGAGAGGGCCCGACCACACCACGACTCTCGAGGATGTCCATCACCCGTCCCGCCCTGGCGAAACCGATGCGCAGCTTGCGTTGCAGCATCGAGGTGGAGCCGAGCTCGCTCCGGACCACGAGATCCATGGCCTGGCGGACCAACGCTTCCTCCTCATCGTCGACCTCCTCGGCCTGAGCTGCCGCGGCGGCAGCCGCCGCCACCAGGACCTCTTGGTCCTCGTACTTGGCCTCCTGCTGCTTTCGCACCCAATCGACGACCGCGTGTACCTCGCTCTCCCGCACCCAGGCGCCCTGGATCCGGTGCGGGCGTGGTTCCTTGGCCGTGACGACCAGCATGTCGCCCATGCCGATCAGCTTCTCGGCCCCGGCCCCATCGATGATGACCCGGCTGTCGGTCTGGGAGGCGACGCTGAAGGCGAGACGGCTCGGGATGTTGGCCTTGATGACACCGGTGATCACGTCGACCGACGGGCGCTGGGTGGCGACGACGAGGTGGATCCCGACAGCACGCGCCATCTGGGCGATGCGGACGATCGACTCCTCGACTTCTCGCCCCGCCACCATCATGAGGTCGTTCAACTCGTCGATCAGGATCACGATGTAGGGGAACCGATCGAACCCGTCGGGATCGAGGCCGCCGGCGTCCCATTTCGACCGGTAACCCTCGATATCGCGGACCTTGGCGTCGGCGAGCAGGTCGTAACGACGATCCATCTCCGCCACCGCCCATTTCAGGGCGTCGTTGGCCTTCTTCGGGTTGGTGATGACTCTCGTCAGCAGATGGGGCACCCCGTTGTACTGGCCGAGCTCGACGCGCTTGGGGTCGACCATGATCACCCGGACGTCGTCGGGGTGGGTCCTCATCAACAGCGAAGTGACTATGGAGTTGATGCAGGAGGACTTCCCGGCGCCGGTGGCTCCGGCGATGAGAACGTGGGGCAATTCCGACAGGTTCAGCAGCTTGGGGAGCCCCGAGATGTCCATTCCCAGCCCAACGGTCAGCGGATGAGTGTCGACCGCCGCCTCGGCGCTGGAGAGGATGTCGCCGAGCGACACCAACCGGCGCTTGGCGTTGGGGACCTCGACCCCGATGGCCGATTTGCCCGGTATCGGGACCAGGATCCGCACGTCGGGTGTGGCCAGGGCATAGGCGATGTCGTGTGAGAGGCTCGAGACGCGATTGACCTTGACTCCGGGGGCGAGCTCGATTTCGTACCTGGTGACCGTGGGCCCGGGGACGATCTTGGTCAGGTTGGCATCGACGCCGTGCTGGATCAGCGTCTCCTCCAGCTGGCGGGCAGTGTCCTCGAGAGCTCGCTTGTTGATCTCCCCACCGGTCCCCTCGTCGAGGAGGCTGAGCGGTGGGAGCTTGTATCCGCTGCTTGTCGCGTCGGTGGACGACGGCATCGGGACGGGCTTCGGTTTCGGGGTGGCGGCCTCTTTGGGCTTCTCTGTCTTGGGACGTGCGGGCTTGGGGCGCTCGTGCCGACCACGGCCGTCGGGCGCGGGCTTGGCGACCCGATCGGACACGTGGGCTGGTCGCGCGGCGGGGGTGCCGACCATTGCAGAGGATGCCATCTTCCGGGTCGATCGATACAGGTCGGCGATTCCCGCCGCCAGTTCGCGGACGCTGGTCTGGGTCATGATGAGGACGCCCATCCCCATCGCCGAGGCGAGCACGACGAAGGCTCCCCACATCCCAAGGACTCTCCGCATCGGGAATGCGATGAGCGAGCCGACAGCGCCACCCCGCTCTTCGACCAGCTCCAGGCTCGGCGCCAGGGCGACGGCACCGGTCATGAGGTGAAAGAGGGCCAGTGAGCCGAGGAAGGTGATGATGCCACCGGCGATCAGGCGCTTGGCGCCGTCCCGGGGCTTGCCGACGATCATGGCGACACCGATGCCGGCCAGAGCCATCGGGAGGGCGAAGCGCCATACCCCGAACAGGAACCGGCTGCCTCCGGCCATGCCTTCGCCGACCGGGCCGGCGAGATCGACAAAGGCGAGCAGGACCAGGATGGCGAGAACCACGAGGATCATGCCCCAGATGTCGTCGGTCTGACGCCCGAGGGTGTTGCGCACCGAACCGCGGACCGCCACCAGCTTCTGGCGGATCGCGCTCAGAGGCGCCGTCTTCTTTTTCTTCGCTGTGGACACCCGTCTCCGCCCGGAGGACCCCTTCCGGGTGGGTGTCCTGGTTCCCATGTGTTCAGAAACAATACATGGGAGTTGGATTTGGTCGTGGAATGGTCACGAGGCTGGTTCCGGGTGTCGGAAAACGCGGCGATGTGACCCGCGTCCCGGCTCGAGGAGGAGAGGCTCGCTCCGGCTACAGCTCCATGACGACCGGCACGATCACAGGGCGGCGGGCCGTCTCGGCGCGGATGACCCGCCCCACTGCCTGACGGATCGTCTTCTGCAGCTCGCCGATGTCGGATCGGCCCGAGGCATGCTCGCCGATGGCCTCCGTGACCGCATCCGCCGCTTTGGTCAGCACGGTGCCCGGGTCATCCATCAGACCGTGGCTGTCGAGATCCGGCCCGTACAGCACCTCACCGGTGTCGTGATCGATACCGACTGTGACCACGACCACACCTTCGTCGGCCAGATGGGAGCGGTCGCGCAGGACCGCCGACTGGACGTCTCCGACGGCAGAGCCATCGAGGTAGACATAACCGGCCGGGACCGCCCTCCTCTGGACCTGTGTCTTCTTGCCGTTGAGGATCACCCGGTCGCCGTCTTCCAGGACGTCGACGTGGCGCACTCCCATCTGCCGCGCCAGTTCGGCGTGGGCGTGGAGATGCCGGTACTCCCCATGCACCGGGACAAAGGCCTGGGGGCGGACCAGGTTGAGAAAGGTGAGAAGCTCCTCCCGGTTGGCATGGCCGGAGACGTGGACATGGGCGTTGGTCCCATGCACGACACGCGCACCCCGCCGTATCAGGTTGGAGATCACCTTCGAGACCGCGGTCTCGTTGCCCGGGATCGGCTTGGCCGAGATCAGAACTGTGTCGCCCTCACCGAGCTCGACGAACTTGTGCTGGCCCTGCGACATGAGCGAAAGCGCCGCGAACGGCTCGCCTTGACTACCGGTGGTGATCAGGAGCTGCTGATTCGCAGGCAGCTCTGCCAGCTCCTTGATGTCCATCACCGATTTGGGTGGCACGTCGAGCTCTTTCAGTTCGGCGGCCAGGGCGGTATTTCGGTGCATCGAGCGCCCGAAGAACGCCACCTTGCGGCCGTTGCGGATGCCGGCGTCAGCGATCTGCTGGACCCGGTGGATGTGTGAGGCGAAGCAGGCGGCGATCACGCGTCCTTCGGCATCCCGGATGACGTCGGTGATGGGCTGACCGACCGAGCTCTCCGAGGGCTCGAATCCCGGTCTCTCGGCATTGGTGGAGTCCGCGAGCAGGATCCGCACTCCGCGTCGGCCCAGTGTGGCGAAGGCCGGGAGGTCGGTCGGCACCCCATTTATCGGTGTCGGGTCGAGCTTGAAGTCCCCCGAGTGGAGGATCACTCCCTCGGGTGTCTCGACGGCCACTGCGGTGGCATCGGGAACCGAGTGACTGACCGGGATCAGCTGGAACCGGAACGGAGCGTGATCGATCCATTGCTTGACCTGGACCTGGCGGAGCTCGGCCTCCACACCGAGCTCATCGATCCGGCCTCGCGCCAGCTCTATGGTGAATTTCGTCCCATAGACGGGGACGTTCACCTCCCGCAGAAAGTAGGCGAGTGCGCCGGTGTGATCCTCGTGACCGTGGGTGAGGATGACGCATTCGACATCCCCCGACCGCTCCGTGAGCCACGACCAATCGGGGAACACCAGGTCGACACCCAGCATGTCCTCCTCGGGGAACATCAGGCCACAATCGATCAGGGCGATTCTCCCGTCGACCTCGACAGCAGCACAGTTGCGGCCGATCTCCCCGAGACCGCCGAGGAAGGTGACCGAGACGCTCACAAGCCCTGAAGGGCGCCGACCGCCTTCTCGACGGCGACCAGGGTCTCCTCGGACGCCTTGACCAGAGGAAGCCTCACGTCGCCAACCGGCTCCCAGAGCCGATCCATGGCGCCTTTCACGGGTGTGGGGTTGGTCTCGAGGAAACATGCCTCGCACAGCGGCAGAAGCAGATGGTGGAGCCGGCGAGCCTCGACGACGTCACCAGACAACGCCGCCCGGACCATGGCGGCGACGGCTCTCCCGGCGAGATGGGACACGACCGAGACCACACCCACCGCACCGACCGCCATCATCGGCCAGGTGAACGAGTCCTGGCCGCAATAGACGGTCAGTCCGGGAACCCGATTGATCGTGTGACCGGTGAACTCGATGTCGAGGACGGCATCCTTGACGGCCACGATGCTCTCATGCTCAGCGAGCCGGGCCAGCGTGTCGATCTCGATCCTCGATCCAGTGCGCCCCGGGATGTTGTAGAGCATCACCGGCAGGCCGACATCGGCGATCGCGCTGAAGTGGGACACCAGCCCGGCCTGATCGGGCTTGTTGTAATAGGGCGTCACCGCCAAGATCCCGGCGCACCCGAGATCGGCCGCCCGCGCCGTCAGCTCCACAGACTCCGCGGTGTTGTAGGTGCCGGTCCCTGCGATCACGAATGTGTCCTTGCCCGCGACCGCATCGACGACTGTCTTGTAGAGAGCCACCTTCTCGACACTGCTGAGGGTCGGGGACTCACCAGTGGTGCCGGTGACGACGAGAGCGTCGCTTCCGTTGTCAGAGAGGAATCGGGCGAGACGCCATGCCTTCTCGTGGTCCACCTCACCCGAGACGGCAAACGGGGTGATCATGGCCGTGGCCACATGGCCGAACGGCGCAGACGGGAATGAGCTCACCGGACCCAGGTTACCGATCGATCCACTAGAACACTCGCATGGAGTTGCGTCTGCCCGCTCCGTGCCTGGTCGTGCTGGTCGGCGCGTCCAGCTCGGGCAAGAGCACCTGGGCTGCCCAGGCCTTCCGGAACTCGGAGATCGTTTCGTCGGATCAGCTCCGCGGAATCGTGGGTTCGGGCGAGGATGACCAGCAGGCCGGCACTGTTGCTTTCTCGATCCTGGAGCAGATCGTCGAGGAGCGGATGCGGCGCCGGCTGACAACGGTGATCGACACCCTCGGCTTCGACCGGGACAAACGCCGGCGATGGGCGGGTATGGCTCACGAGGCCGGGCTCCCCGCGTTCGCCGTCGTCTTCGACCCACCTCCCGAGCAGGCCCGCATCCGGAACACGAAGCGAGCCCGTCCCATCCCCAAGACGGTGCTCGACAAGCAGCTCGCTCGGTTCCGGGTGGTCCGAGCGGAGATCGACGACGACGGCTTCGACAGCGTCATGGTCGAACAGCCCGTTGCGGTGGTCGCTCCCTCGATCGTCGCAGCAGAGCGTGAGGTGGCCGAGGATCGTGCGGGAGCCCGGTCGGGGCATCGATTCGGACTGGTGGTCAACCGATTCGATTGGGGCGAGGACCGCTCCCGGATAGCAGTGAATCTCGCCGCGATTGCCTCGCGGGCCGAGACGGCGGGATTCGACGACCTATGGGTGATGGACCACTTCCGGCAGATCCCTCAGGTCGGACGGCACTGGGAGGACATCCCCGAGGCTTACACCACGCTCGCCTACCTGGCCGGGGTGACCAGCCGAATCAGACTGGGAGCATTGGTGACCGGGATCGGGCACCGCCATCCGGTG
Organism: uncultured Acidobacteriota bacterium; assembly: GCA_963720925.1. Lineage (GTDB taxonomy): Bacteria > Actinomycetota > Acidimicrobiia > Spongiisociales > ZC4RG35 > JARDZU01. The sequence goes on along the minus strand of CAVRHE010000007.1, from coordinate 719,408 downwards.
GTCCTCGGCAAGATGGTGGCCACCCTCGATGTCCTTTCCGGTGGAAGAGTCACCCTCGGTCTCGGAATCGGCTGGGACCGCAAGGAGCACGAGGGGTACGGGATTCCCTTCCGACCCGTCCCGGCCCGTTACGAACAGCTGGAGGACACCCTCCGTATGCTTCCCCTCTTGTGGGGCAAGGGCTCGCCGTCGTTCACCGGCGTGACGTTCTCGGCCTCCGATTTGATCTGCTATCCGCGACCGATCCAGGACCCGATCCCAATCCTCATCGGCGGATCCGGGGAACGACGAACGCTCCGACTGGTCGCCCGATATGGGGATGCCTGCAATCTTCTGGGACGACCCGAGGTGGTTCGCCGCAAGGTCGAGGTCCTCCACGATCATTGCGCGGACATCGAGCGCGACCCGAAGGAGGTCGAAGTCACCCATCTGGTCGACGTGCTGACGGCGCCGGATCGCGAGAGTTTGCGGGACCGCGTAGAGCAATTGCGAGGGCGGAACATGTCCGCCGAGGCGTTCATGGCTCGTTACAACGCCGGCGTCATCGAGGACCAAATCGATCACATCGCCGGGTACCGGGCGGCGGGGGCTACCCACTCCATGGTGACGATGCCCGACGTGCACCTGGAGGGGAGCATCGAGGCATTCGGACAGGTTATTGCAGCCATACCGCGCCCTTAGACTGGCGAGATGGCTGTCACCTCAACGATGCTCGCGCTCGGCACAAAGGCGCCCGACTTCACCCTTACCGACGTCGTCTCGGACCGAGAGGTCTCACTTGGCGACTTCAACGGCTCGAAGGGCATGCTCGTCATGTTCATCTGCAACCACTGTCCTTACGTGCAGCATGTGCGCGACGAACTGGCACGTTTCGGGAGGGACTACCAGGACGACGATCTCGGGATCGTGGCGATATCAGCGAACGACGCCGACCAGTACCCGGACGACGGCCCTGAGGCGATGAGGAAGGAAGCCCTCCGCAATGGCTATACCTTCCCCTACCTCTTCGACGCCGACCAGACCGTTGCCGCCGCCTACACAGCCATGTGCACCCCGGACTTCTTTTTGTTCGACGCGAATCGGGAGCTGGTCTACCGGGGCCGATTCGACGATTCGAGACCAAACAGCGGCACAGCGGTCACCGGCGCCGACCTCCGCGCGGCAGTCGACGCCGTGCTGTCCGAGCAGCCGGTGAGCGCCGACCAGTGGCCCTCGATGGGCTGCTCGATCAAATGGAAGCCGGGCAATGTTCCCGCCTACTTCGGGGCTGCCTGAGGAAACGTCGTACGTTCTACGTTTTGCGGTTACGAAAGAAGGAGGCCTCCATGGCCAAACAGTATCCATCACCCCCCGACCTGACCATCGATCTGGACAAGGGCTACTCCGCCACCCTCGACACCAACCACGGCGAGATCGTCATCGAGCTCGACCCGGCCCGCTCACCGCTGACAGTGAACAACTTCGTCTTCCTCGCTCGTGACGGTTACTACGACGGTGTCGTTTTTCATCGCGTCATCGAGAACTTCATGATCCAGGGCGGTGACCCAACCGGGACTGGGACGGGTGGGCCGGGGTACAAATTCCGCGACGAGATCGAGGGGCAGGGCAGCTATGCCCGGGGAACGGTGGCTATGGCCAACGCGGGGCCGAACACCAATGGCTCCCAGTTCTTCATCTGCCACACCGATGCCGGGCTTCCTCACTCTTACACCATCTTCGGGAAGGTGACGTCGGGCATGGACGCCGTGGACTCGATCGCCACTACCTCGACCGATCGCGGAGACAGACCCGAATCGGAGGTTGTCATCAACAAGGTGACCATCACGGAGGACTGACCGATTTCGGCACACAATCGCGCAGATTCCACTAGCGTTCCGCCGGCTGCTTCGGCGGCGACTCGTTGGCTTCCCGTCCAGCATTGCGACCGGATCGAGGGCAGGGTCGTACCGGACACATGGCGAAGGGCTGCCAAGAGGCCCTTCAGTTAGAAAGGATGACGGGAGTCATGAACATCTACGTGGGGAACCTTCCCTTCACGACGACGGCCGCCGATCTCGAGACCCTGTTCGGCGAGTACGGGGCAGTGGACAACGCCGCGATCATCAACGATCGCGAGACCGGCCGCTCACGCGGGTTCGGGTTCGTGGAGATGGCGAACGACGCAGGCGCGAAGGCCATCGAGGAGCTCGACGGGGCCGATTACAACGGCCGCAACCTCAAGGTGAACGAGGCCAGACCTCGCGAGGAGCGCGGTCCGCGTCGGTAACCGACGCCCAATCGACACCGTCGGTAACCGACGCCTTTCGACAAACCCGCTGACTCAGACCGATCGATCCCGGTGATCGTGCCGTCCCGGGACTGGGCGGTGAGCCGGATCGTCGATGAAGAGCCTCTCTCCCTCGACATGTAGGAGATTGGGCCCATAGGCGGCGGTCAGATTCTCGAGGGTGAGGACTTCCTCGGCACTGCCCGAGGCGACCACGCGGCCGGCGAGGAGAACCACATGATCGGCGACCTCCGCCTCGGCGAGGTCGTGGGTCGTCATCACGATGGTGCACCCGGTCCGGGTCTCGTCGTGGATGACCTGGTCGATGGCCTGGGCAGATGTCAGGTCGAGACCGGTCAGCGGCTCGTCGAGGAGCAGGATCTCGTGCTCCTGAGCGAGGCCTTGGGCGACCAGCACCCGCTGACGCTGCCCACCCGATAGCTCACGAAGATGGTGGCCCGCCAGATGGGTGATGCTCATCCTGCCCATCGCCTCGTCGACTGCGGCGTGGTCTCCGACATCGAGACGGCGGCTGGAACCGGCATACCTCCCCATCATCACCACCTCCCTGACGGTCACCGGCAGAGTGTCGTTGACCTTGGTGCTCTGCAAGACGTAGGAGATCCTCTGCGCCGAGCCGTCCTGCCGCGGCACATCGATCGACCCACTCACTGGATCGATGAGCCCGGCCATCGCACCGAGGAGCGTCGACTTTCCCGATCCGTTGGGGCCGATCAACACGGTGATCCCACCTCGCGGGATCTCGAAGGTTGATTCGGCAAGGGCGATGTTGGAGTTGTAGGCGAGGACGAGATCCAACGCTCTAACTGCGGCCGGACTCATCGGCATCTGACGCAACAGCCATCGACCTCGAGGGAATGCCCACCAGCGGAGAACGAGGCGAGCCCCGAGACTTGTCCAACGAGACGCTCCAATTCCAGTTCCAGCCCTTCCGGAAGCTCGATGTCCTCGACCGCCCCACACTCGATGCACACCAGATGATGGTGATGGCCGGCCAACCATTCCGCCATCTCGTACCTGGTTATCCCCCTGGCGCCGTGGTGAGGCTCCACGACACCCGCCTCCTCCAGGACCGCCAACGATCGATAGACGGATGACACCGGCACTTCGCCACCCATCTCCTGATGGAGCTCGGCCGCCGAGCGTGGCCCATCGACGCGCTCCAGAGCAGCCACCACGTGACGTCGGCCGGTGGTGTAGCGCACGCCGGTCTCGGAAAGCCTCTCCTCGATACGTCGATCCTGGATTGGCATAGCCATGTGGACATTTCTACGCTGTTTGATAATGATTCTCATTATAGGGTCAGGGGTGAGAGACGCAACATGAGGGGTCTCATCCGCCTGTCGGCGCTCGCGCTCAGCTTCTCTCTGGCGATGGTCGCATGCGCAGGGTCTGCCAATCCGGAAGATCGAGGTCTCCAGGTGGTGGCGACGACCTCGATCCTGGGTGACATCGCCGCGAACGTGGTCGGTGACGAAGGAGAAGTGGAGGTGCTGATCCCGATCGGGGTGGACGCACACGACTTCTCTCCATCCTCTCAGCAGGCAAGCCTGCTGGCCGGGGCTGATCTGGTGGTCGCCAACGGGTTGGGTTTGGAGGCGGGGCTGGAGGACGTGCTCGAAACGGTCGCGGACGACGGGGTGGAGGTTCTGGAGCTGGCGCCCCTGGTCGATCCGATCGAATTCCGGGACGGCGGCGCTGCGGACCCCCATTTCTGGATGGATCCGATCCGTGTCGGTGACGCCGCTGTCGCCCTGGGCGATGTGCTCGACGACCATCGACCGGGCGGCTGGCAGGACCGGGCTGCCTCCTATGCCGCCGCAATGAACGCTACCGATCAAGAAGTGGCGGAATTGCTCTCCGCCCTGCCCGGAGATCGACGCGAAATGGTGACCAACCACGAGGCGTTCGGTTACTTCGCCGAGCGTTACGGGTTCGAGATACTCGGCGTCGTGATACCCGGGGGCTCGACGCTCGCCGAGCCGTCTTCAGCAGAGCTGGCCGCGCTGGTGGATGTCATGGAGCAGTCGGGCACGACGACGATCTTCGCCGAGACGACAGAGCCGACCACACTCGCCGACGCGGTGGCTGCCGAGTTGGGGAATGACGTAGAAGTCGTCGAGTTGTTCACCGAGTCGCTGGGCGCGCCGGGATCCGGGGCGGAGACGCTGTCCGAGATGCTCCTGACCAACGCGGGGCGAATCTCCGAGGCCCTGGGATGACGCCGGTAGCGTCGACGTGATGGACTGGCTGACCGAGCCCTTCGAGCTTGCCCTCCAGCAGAGGGCACTCATCGCCGGAGTCCTTGCCGCCGTGGCCTTGTCCCTGGTTGGCACCTGGGTGGTGATCAGGGGAATGACCTTCCTCGGCGACGCTCTGGTGCATGGTGTCGTCCCGGGTATTGCCCTCGCGATCATCTTCGAATTCAACGTCCTCGTCGGCGCGGTGCTCGCCGCCATCGTGATGATCGGCGGCATCAACCTCGTCCACCGCCAGACCGGATTCTCCGAGGACACCGGCATCGGTCTCCTGTTCGTGGGGATGCTGGGCCTCGGCGTGATCCTGATCTCGAAGACCAACTCGTTCGCCGGGAACCTGACGACGATCCTCTTCGGCGACGCTCTGGGCGTCAGCGGGGAAGACCTGATCGCGCTCGCCGTCGTGGCGGTGATCGTCCTCGCCATGACCATCGCCTTCTATCGCCATTTCCTGGTGCTCTCCTTCAACGAGCAAAAGGCTCGTCTGTTCGGACTGCGCCCGGGCCTGGCCCATATCGCTTTGCTCTCGCTCATCACGATCTCGATCGTTGGGTCCTTCCAAACCGTTGGGACCCTTCTGGTCTTCGGGCTCCTCGTCGGACCGCCGGCCACCGCAGCCCTCCTCGTGAAGCGAGTGCCGACGATGATGGCCACTGCGGGCGCGATCGGCGTCTTGTCGGTGGCGATTGGGCTGATCGTCAGCTTCCACGCCAACACGTCGGGCTCGGCGACCATGGCGGTTATCCCGATCGTGATCTTCTTCGTGGTCCTGACCGTCAAATCACTGCGAAGGCCCGCTCCCGTGGCCTGGAACGCCGGGAGCTAGCGGTCACTCCCCCAGGTCTCGCCCGGTTCCAACGCCACGACTTCCGCCCCCGTGTGCTCACGTAGCTCGTCGGGGGTCCCGGCCAGTATGGGAAATGTCCCGTAGTGGATCGGAATGACGGTCGACACACCGGACAGGTCCGCCGCCCTGCCCGCGCCTGACGGGCCCATCGTGTAGTGCCCTCCGATCGGGAACACGCCGATGGTCGGGCCATATCGCTCGCCGATGAGAGCCATGTCGCCGAACACATCGGTGTCGCCGGACTGGTAGACGACCGTGCCATCTTCGAACTCCAGGATCCAACCCCAGCACCCCAGGTCTCGGGTCACCTGGTCGCTACCGGTGCCCAACGTTGCGCCCCCGGTGTGGTCCGCGCGGACCATCGTGAACCTCACCCCTGCCGCCTCCACCGTTCCGCCGTTGTTCATCCCGATCGACTCGATACCCCGGGCCCCGAGCCAAACCGACATCTCATGGGAGCCTATGACTGTGGACCCGACCATCCCGGCCAGCTCGACCAGGTCGACGCAATCGTCCCCAACGTGGTCGAAATGGCAGTGAGTCGGCGCAACCACGTCGACCTTCTCCGGGTTTCGATACTCCTCGGCGAAGTTGGGAGCGCCCGACCAACGATCGACCCAGATCCATGAATCGCCTGGCGACCGGTAGAGGACGCCGCCGTGCCCGAGCCGCGTGATGCGCAGATTGGCCATGGTGTCTCCTTTCGTCAGCCCAAACTGGCAGCGATGAGGCCCGAGAAGCTACTCATCGGAATCGGGCCAGCACCTCTCCCATCTGGGTGACTGAAACAGCATCGATCGGGTCGAGAACCAGCTGGACATGGGTGATCCCCGCGTCCTCGAAACGGGCCAGCGACTCGGCGATGTCCGAGGTCGAGCCGGTGATCGGTGTGACTTCGGGACGTTCGCTACTGCCTGCAATGCGGCCACTCCCCCGCTCCAGCTGGACCAGGACGGCGGCCGTGCGTTCGATCTCGGCGGGATCCCGGCCGACCTGGCGACAAGCCTCGTCGAGGGTCTCCAGCAGTGGGGGGAGGCCATCGGAATCGTTGTCGAAACCGGTATACCAACTGTTCCAAAGATCGATGTGCGGCGCCGTGATTCGGAGCATGCGTGGGCCATTGGAGCCGATCAGCAATGGCATGTCGGCCCGCGCCCCCGGCAACAGGGTCATCTCACGATGGGTGTAGAAGCGGCCGCTGGTGGTCGATGGCGCCCTCACGAATGAGAGTCCGGATGATCGTGAACGCCTCTTCGAATCGTGAGACGCGATGGTCGAACGGGAAGCCGAAGGCGGCGTACTCGGGTTCATTCCACCCCGCCCCCAGACCGAGCACGAGCCGCCCGCCGCTGATGTCATCGACGGTCGCCGCCTTCTTGGCAATCATCGCCGGGTTGTGGAATGAGGTGGAAGCGACGAGCGGCCCGATGAGAGCCCGCTCGGTCGCCTCGCCGAGGGCGGCCAGCATCGACCATGCCTCCATGGGGCCGCGCACTCCGGTCACCTGGTCGCGGAACAGAAGGTGGTCACCCACCCATATGGAGTCGAATCCAACCTCCTCGGCGGTGATCGCGATCTCGCGCACCTCCCGCCAGGTCACTTCGCGCTCAACTTCAGGGAGCTGTATGCCAATCTTCATCTGACCACTCATGGATGCGATGGTACGTAACCCGGATTCGGCCCCCTCCAGCCTCAACCCGGCGCAGCGTCGGGCACATCTGCGACGGATGTCTCAGGAGCGGTTCGACCTCGTGGTAATCGGTGGTGGTGTCACCGGGTGTGGAATCGCTCTCGATGCGGCTTCACGCGGGCTCTCGGTCGCGCTTGTCGAGCAGCGCGATTACTCGTCGGGGACTTCCAGCCGCTCCAGCAAGCTATTCCACGGTGGGCTGCGATATTTGGAGCACCGGAATTTCTCGCTCGTGCGTGAGGCGCTGGCGGAGCGGAACCTGATGCTCAACCACATCTGCCCTCACCTTGCCCGACCCGCCTCGTTCCTATACCCGTTGCGGCATCGGGTCTGGGAGCGGCTCTACGTCGGTGCCGGGATCTTCCTGTACGACCAGTTCGCCTCTGCCGCCGACAGCCCGCTCCCCCGCCATACACATCTCAGTCGCAAGACCGCGCTCGAGATGGCCCCGGCCCTCGCCGGAAGCTCTCTGGTCGGAGCGGTCAGGTACTGGGACGCGGTGGTCGACGACGCTCGCCACACCCTCATGCTCGCCCGGACAGCCGCCACCTATGGGTCCTTGCTCGCCAGCAGCGTGAGGGCACAATCCCTCATTCTCGCCCGAGGGCGGGTCTCCGGCATCGAGGCCACCGACCTGGAAGATGGAAGGGACCTTCGGATCAATGCTCGACGCGTGATCAACGCCACGGGTGTCTGGAGCGATGACATCCAGGCCATGGCCGGCGATCGCGGGCTCGATGTGAAGGCATCGAAAGGGATCCACATCGTCGTCCCACGAGACCGCATCCGTTCCGAGACCGGGTTGATCCTGCGAACCGAGAGAAGTGTCCTCTTTGTCATCCCCTGGGATCGCCACTGGATCCTCGGGACCACCGACACCCCGTGGGACCTGCGACGCGCCCACCCCGCCGCATGCAGCGGCGACATCGAATATCTGTTGACGAGAGCGAACTCGGTCCTGGCCAATCCGCTGACTCCGGAGGACATCGTCGGGGTCTACGCCGGGCTCCGCCCCCTCCTCACCGGGGAGTCGGATGACACGAGCCGCCTGAGCCGCGAGCACGCAGTGCTGGTCTCAGCCACCGGGCTCATCAGCATTGCCGGAGGCAAGTACACCACCTATCGGATCATGGCTCGCGACGCCGTCGATGCGGCCGTGGCGGACCTGGGGGTGAAATTGCCTGAATCCCGGACCGAGGAGATCGAATTGGTCGGCGCCCGGGGATGGGCCGAGTTGATGGAGGACCCGTCCCGAATCGGCCTTCCTGACCCGGTTCGACTTCTCGGGCGCTATGGGTCCGAAGTCGGGAGTCTGGCCGCACTGGTCGAATCCGACCCTTCGCTAGCCATGCCTCTCGTCGACGACCTCCCCTATCTCCGGGCGGAGATCGCGATCGCCGCCCTGGAGGAGGGTGCCCTCCATCTCGACGATGTCCTCACCCGCCGCACCAGGGTCTCGATCGAGACCAGGGATCGCGGGCTGAAGGCGGCAGAGGAGGCCAGCCGGGTCATCGGTCCCATCCTCGGCTGGGACGAGGGGGCCACCACACGCGAGATCGCTCATTACCGTGCTCGGGTGGCGGCTGAACGTGAATCGCAAGGCCAACCTGACGACAACACGGCCGACGCCGCCCGCATGGGTGCTCCCGACGTCAGGACGGGCCGCAGCGAGTGATCAGGAAGCGGCCAGCTCGGCGTCGGTGGGGATGGCGGCCCGATCGAAGTTGCTGACAGCGTTCCACAGAATCCAGCCCACGCCATGGTCCTCGGCCGCCTGGATCGACGTCCTGATCTGATCGTTGGTCCACCAGAATGCCTGCAGCCAGGGCCGGAGGACGACACCTGGCTCGATGCGCTCCTGGGCGTCCTGAATCGCGTCCGAAGTGACGTCGTATGGGTGCTCGTTGGGGTCATCGAAACCGAGCCAGCCCGGCGAATAGTGACTCGGGTACACCATCGGGCTGAAGGCATCCAGATGTCGGGTGAGCTCTTCGGGCTTCTGTCCGATCCCCTGGTCGTTGCTGGCAGACACGACTATGGCAAAAACATCGGCGCTCACCGCGCAGCCGGCGGCGTGGATGCGTTTGCGCGCCTCACGCAGGAAACCCTCGATCACCGCGGTCCGCTCCTCTTCGGTCATATCCAGCTGACCGCTGATCTGCGCTGCGTCCTCCGACGGGAATCTGACGTAATCGAACTGGACCTCGTCGAATCCGAGGCGACATGCCTCCTCGCCCAGGGCGATGGGGTATTCCCATGCCGCCGGCTTGGTCGGGTTGATCCATTTGCCGTCATAAGCCTCGTCGGGTCGGAATTCCGCCCGGTACGAATCCTCGAAAGTGACGATACGGGTGATCGTGTAGAGCCCGTGCTCCTTGGCCTGGGCGATTCGCTGCGTGGGGTCATAGACATTGACCACGGCGCCCGAGTCATGAGCCTCCGTCACCTCGGTCTCGTAGAAGACTTTTCCTCCCTCCTGCTTGGTGTCGAAAACGAAGGAATTGATGGCGGTCTCGTCGGCGAGGGCCAACATCGCAGCAAACCTCTCGTCGTTTCCCGCTGCCTCGGCACCGACCCTGAGGGCGCGTATGCGACGGGGCTCGATCGCCAAACGGGTGAACCCATCCGAGCCGTCCCATGCCGACTCCATTCCGACCCACGCCGGCTTGGCGACATGGAGGGCGCCCGGGGTGGTGAGCAGGTCGAACCACCCATCATCTGCGGTGACGGCGACGTCCGATCCAACTGTCACCGTCGCCCGGGGGACCGGCATGCCGCCGGGATCGGTCACCTTCCCCAAGAGCTGAGATCCGGGAACGGTGGTCGCGGCAACGTCACCGCCCTCCGCGCCCAGGCCGGCCGAGCCATCGACCCCGGGCGTGCAGCCGACAATCAACAGGAGGGCTATGACGAGGCTGGCACGTCGGCTCACTGTCCTGTGGAGAGCCCGGTTCAGGCTCCGAGACGGAGCACCATCGCCGTGATCGTGAACAACAGGAGCACGGTGTCGAGTATCCCAAACCCGGCCAGACGCCCCCTGAGAGCCTTCGCCCCGGCCTGATCACCGGCATCGATGGCATCGGCCGCGCGCACCGAGCTGCGCTCGAACACGAAAATCCCGAGCAGGGTCCCGATGATGATCATGGCGAAGCCGATCGTCACAAAGGTTGCGCCAAATCCGTATGCCTCGTCGAGCGAGACCATCCAGATCCCGGTCACGAGGAGGACTATGGCCGCCGGCATGTAGAGACGGGTGGAAAGTCCCGCCGCGATCCGCCACCATCCGGCGGCGGCGGCCGGACCTTGCTTCGCGGCCATCCCGGGTGCCACCGCCTGGACGATGTTGGCCCCGAGCCAGGTTCCGGCCCCGGCGATGTGCAGCACCAGCAGGATGTCTCTCAGCTCCATGATGACTCCGATCGGTCAGGGAAAAGTTACCCGGATTGAGGGTTTCTTCGTGGGCTTACCATCGCCGCCCGCGTGGCAACCAACTGAAGGCAACAGTGGCAAGCAAATCTGAAGGCATCAGTTGTCGGGACGCGGCCCTCTCCACCGCTTTCCTGCTCGCCTTCGGGATCGTCTTCTTCGCCGTCGGGTTGACGATGATCAATCGCGAGGTGTGCGTCGGGCTCTGTGAGACCCTCGGGCTGACTCTTCTCTACGCCGGAGGCCCGGTATCGGCGCTGTTCGGGATCTTCAGCGACTCCGTGATCGTGGCCTGGCCCCTGGATGTGATCATCTGGGTCGTGCTCGGTTTCGCAGTCGCCCGCTATGCGTCGAACCGTCGAACCCAACCCTGGGGGCCCTTGCTCGCCCTCGTCGCCTTCTTCTTGATCTACGGACTAGTCCTTTCGCAGTTAGTCGAATTGACTGCGTAGAAATGCCCGTTATCCGGTAGTCCCCGGCTTCACTGATCGGAGTGCTTCGGGTAAGGAATCTCGCCATGTTTGCCGCTGCCCTCCTATTGACTGCAGCGTCGCTGGGTGCCACTGCATTCTTCGCGGCGGATGGGCCCGGTTCGGACCTGCGTCCGGTCGGTGGGGCGGAGGACATGGTTCAGATCCTCCAAGGCAACCGGAACATTCTCTGGACCGCACTGTCCGGCTCGGTGGGCCTGTACCGGGTCGAGGGCTGGCCGGTGAGCATCGACGGCAACGATCTGGGGGGCGCCTTGGTGATCCAGCGGCCCGCGGATGGCTCGGCCGGGGTCATCGAGTTCGGGGAGAAGCCGAAGTCGATCGTCTTCGACCTCGACGGTTAGTCAGACCGCCAGGTACTGGTCCAACTCGCCTTCCTCATACGGCCCGACCGCGCCGATCATCCGCTGACCCCGGTACATCTCTGCGGCGATCGCCTGGACTTCCTCGAGCGTCACTGCATCCAGCTTGGCGAGCCGCTCGTCGACAGAAAGGTGAGGCATGCCCGCCAACTCGTCCCGGCCCAGTCTCACCATTCGGCTGTTGGGGTCTTCCATGGCCAGAGCGAGACCCCCACGCATCGATCCCTTGGCGCGCTCCAGCTCTTCGACGGTGATCCCTTCCTCGACGACCTTGTCGAGCTCCTCACGTATCACACTCATCGCCGTCTCGGTCTGGCTCGGGGTGGTTCCGACGTAGACCCCCCACGCACCCGCATCGGCATAAGCCATCTTGAAGCCGTAGACGGCGTAGGCGAGCCCCCTCTCCTCACGTATCTCCCGGAAGAGACGAGAAGACATGCCAGAGCCCATGACATGATTGAGCACCTCGAACGCCCAACGTCTCTCATCGCCTCGGGTCAAACCTTTCCCTCCGATGACGAGGTGGGCCTGCTCGGTCTCCCGATGCGTGATCTTGACCATCGGCCACGGGGCGGCTTCTCCGTTCTCGTGCTCGACGGTCTCTCCCGCCCAGTCGCCGAAACGCTCAGCCACCATCTCCACGACGGCCTCGTGATCGGTCGACCCAGCCGCCGCCACGACCATCGACCCCGCCCCATAACGACGCTTCCAGTAGCCGAGGATGTCGTCTCGAGACATGGCGCGTATCGACTCCCGCGTCCCCAGCACCGGGGCCTCGAGCGGATGGTCGACGAACACGGCCATCGTGAAGTTCTCGAACGCGACATCGTCGGGGTCGTCGTCGTTCATGTTGATCTCTTCGATGACCACTTGACGCTCCGCGTCGATCTCGTTCTGCCGGAAGGCGGGCCGCTGCAACATCTCGGAGAGGACGTCGAATCCCGTCCCCAGGTCCTGATCGAGGAGCCTGACCCAGTAGCAGGTGCTCTCCTTGGAGGTGAACGCGTTGGACTCTGCTCCAATGGCATCGAAGATCTCCGACACCTGGCGTGCGGAAAGCTTCTCCGAGCCTTTGAAGAGAAGATGCTCGAGGAAGTGGGAGGCGCCTCGCTCGTTCGGCAACTCGTCACGGGTCCCGGTGTCGACCCAGCAGCCGAGGGCAACCGAACGAAGGGAGGGCATGGGCTCGGTGATGACACGGAGCCCGTTGGGGAGTGTGGTCAGGTCGTAATGCACCTCGGGAGTGTATGGGGCCGGCGCCGATAGCGTTCGCGGGGCTTCGGGCCCAACTTGACACCCGTGAGACAATGACTGGCTATCCGCGGACGCGACCAGACCTTTCTCACCGACCTGATCGGGCCTCAGGACCAGGCGATCGAAGCCGTCGTCAGCCGTTATCAACGTGTCGCCCCGGCCGTCACCCGCTTCGCCAGGACCCTGTCCAACAACCCGAACCTGAGGGTTCGGCTCGGCTCCGAGGCTGCGGCCTCGGCAGACGAGGTCGTCTGCGACCCGCGGATCTTCCAGGCGGCGTATCACCGCAATGCCCCGGTGACCCCCGACGAGGTGGCCATTGCATCGGCTCTGCACGAGGTGATGCATCTCGTCTCGACCAATCTCGACGAGAGCAGAGAGCTCCCCGACGGCTGGCCGATCGACGGCGAGGTGGCCCCGGAGGCCAAGGTCGACCTGCTCACCGCCCTCGAGCGCACCAACAAGCCGGTGGCCGAAGTCCTCTTCTTCTCCCTCGAGGATGCCCGGCAAGAGGCACAGGGCCTCGCTGCCTACCCCGGAGCCCGATCGGTCCTCGCGGATCTCTACATGTCGTCCCTCAGCCAGGCGATCTCCCGCTCAGGCGCTTTGAGCCAGTTCGTGCTCGGCTGCTTCCTGCTGACAGGTGGCTACATCGAACGAGACATCCTGGAGAAGCGCTTCGAGTCCCGGGCCACGGCGGCGATCGACGACGCCAGCCAGCACTGCGAGATGGCTGCAGATTCCGATGACCCGTGGGAGGTGGCGCAGCTCGCCTTGGAGTTGGAGGCCATCGCACGGGCCCACGGGTTGATCAGCGAGGTCCAGGCCAACGACACGCACGCCAAACAACAACACGCAGCCCAGGCAGACGCCGAAAAGGCCAAAGACGGGGTGGATGCTGTCCGCATGACTTCGCCGATCCTCACCGACGCCGATTCGTACCAGGACACCAGGCGATCGAGTGAGGCCAGGTCTGGGATGTCCGACCGGAAGGGTGCCTCCGACATCGCCGACGAAGAGTCGACCGACCAGCTGCTTCGGGTCAGCCAGGCCCCTGACATCTTCCTTCCCACGGGCCAGGGTGGAAAGCTGGTGGTGGGGCCGATTCCTTCCTCTTTCGCCCGTTTCTCCAACGAGGGTGCTGAGGCGCTGGTGCGAACGGCGACAACGTTGGGGCCTCGCGCAGCGTCGGGTCTCCGGGGAGCTGTTTCCTCTCTTCGCCGCCAACCAGCGGCGCGGGCTCCGCTCTGGCTTCGATCAGGGAGACGTCTCCCCGCACGCGGCTCTCTTCATCGGAGCAGGGCTCTATCAGCGCTTGTACGAGCGGCGGGCGGCACGAACCCGGCGGACCTATGCAGTCTCGCTGCTCGTCGACGCCTCCGCCTCGATGCTCAGCCCGGGCAAGGCGGGCAGCTCATGGGCGATGCCGGCGGCGATGCTCGGTGCCTGGACCATGGCCCGCCTCTGCGATGAGCTGCAGATCGACTTCGAGGTCGCTCTATTCAATCGTGGCTTTGCCGCCCGGCCCGATGACACAGAGGAGAGCTACCGTCGGAAGAGGTCGGCGGCGACGGCCGGTCTTCGGCGGACCCAGGGCACCGCTGCCGACCGCCTCACCTCGACGGTGAACCACTACGTCGTCAAGCCGTTCGAGCGGCGCTGGCGAGATGCCGAGCCCACCCTTGCAGGGCTGTTCTACACGGCGGCGGAGCCCAAGTCAGCGGCCACGCTGGCTCGTCGGGATCCCAAGACTGCCCCGCCGGTCTCGCTGTTCGAGAAGGCGGCCAATGTGGACGAGTTCAACATCATCCACGCCGCCGAGCGCATGGCGCGGCTCGGCGCCCAGGTGCGGGTCTTGATGGTGCTCGCTGACGGGATGACCCGAGGATCGCTCGATGCACTCGCCAAGTCGGTGGCGGCGGTCGAGGCCAGTGGCACCACGGTGATCGGGATCGGGATCGGGGATCACACCGTTGATGAGGCCTACCGTCGCCACGAGGTGGTGTCCCAACCAGAGGACCTGACCCAGGCGATGATCAACGGAACCAGGAACGCCCTGCGCCGGAGCCTGGCCCTATGGGGCATGGACACCTGGTGGCTGAGGGCATCAGAGATCAAGCACATACCAGGAGACGGCCGTTGCCTAAGAAAGTCACATTTGAAGACCCGGCCGGCGAAGGGCCGGCGATCACCCTCGAGCGTTTCGAGATCCCCGACGACGTGCCTGACACCGAACTGAGGCATCGCAAGATTCCTGAGCCCGACCCCCACTACGTCGATCTCGGGATGCTTTACCGGTTCGCCCAGCTGGAGAGCGCCCGTGTCTCGGGGGCGGAGGGTCTCGTGCCCCTCCATGTCGCCGTCCGCGGGCACATGGGCACCGGGAAAGACCACGACATCGAGCAGTTCGCCGCCGCCATGGGCCTCCCCTATTTCCGGATTCCCCTCACCGGCGAGGTGCGTGATGTCACCCTCATCGGGTCGACCCGCCTCCACGGCGACGGGAAGGGTGGCACCGAGAGCCGGTGGGAGGATGGGGACATAACCCGTGCCCTGCGTGGCCCGTCCCTGCTCAACCTATCCGAGTTGAACGCAGCCGGCGCGGAGACCCTGTTTGCCCTCCACGGTTTGCTCGACCGCTACTCATCGCTGGATCTGCCCACGGGGGAAACCGTGCGGCTGCGGCCGGATGTGCGGATCTTCGGGACCATGAACCCGACCGATCTCCGCGATTACGCCGGGACCCAGACCCTGAACAAGGCCTTCGCCGACCGCTGGGTGATCTGGGAGAAGAACTTCCCGGGTGGCGATCAGGTCGAGGCCATGCTCACCCGCAGGTACCCCGGGCTGAAAGAAGAGTACGTGACGGCGATTGCCCGCCTCGCGGTCGAGGTCAACGCCTCATTCGAGGCCCAGGACTCGGGAGTCAGGGTGGAGACACCGCTGTCGTTGCGATCAGTGCTGGATCGCCTCCCAACAGGTCTGGTGGTTCACTCGGATCGCCCCGACCCGCTGCGCCAGGCCTGGGAGGAGTACGTTCTTCCCCACGTCGACCTCTTCGACCGCGACCACTACGAGACGGTGTGGAACGCCGTTGTCCGGAAAGGCCCGGCGGTCAAGCCGTTCTAGAGATCCGAGCGCGCTCTGGCCCGCGAGTTTGGGTCCCCGCCGGCCGCAATGATTCCCGTCTCCGCCACTGGATCGCCGATAATGCCCAACGACCTGACTGCGTTCATCCTCTCGCCAGTGCTCGTCCCGGGTCGCATCGACGAGCGAAAGCCCTGGCACTAACCCAGGAAACGAAAAACGGACCCATCTGAGTACCGTCGGGGTCATGCCTTACGACCTTGGCAACCCCGAGCTCGATGCCAAGCTCGCCGAGCTCGTGTCCGCGGCCACGACCACGCCCCACACCGACCTCATCACCGAGTTGATCGTGACCGCGATCAAATTGGGTCGAGACGGCGCCTCCCGGGCAGACCTGAAGTTGATCAACACCGCCTTGAAGGAGATGCGTTACTCCAATCTGGTCTTTGCGCGTCACAAAGAGCCGAAGGTGACCATCTACGGCTCGGCTCGCATCAAAGAGGGCGATCCCAACTACGCCCTCACCGAGGAGTTCGCCTCGATCATGGCCAAGAGTGGCTGGGGCATCATCACCGGGGCGGGACCGGGGATCATGGAGGCTGGCAGCCGCGGCGCCGGGATCGACCACTCGTTACGGGGTGAACATCCGCCTGCCCTTCGAGGACGAGATCCCCAAGCACATTGCCCCCGAGCGCACGGTCAACTTCAAGTATTTCTTCACGAGAAAGCTCGGGTTCGTGAAGGAGGCTCACGCCTTCGTCCTCCTGCCGGGTGGCTGGGGCACCCTCGACGAGACCTTTGAGCTGCTCACCCTGGTGCAGACCGGCAAGAGCGACCTCCACCCGGTGGTCTTGCTCGAGGCAGAGGGGACGGGCTATTGGGAGCCGATGATCGAGTTCATCGAGGTGACAGCAGCTGGCACGAGGGCTCATCAGCGAGTCGGACATGGCCCTCTTCTTCCGGACCACGGACGCCCAGGCCGCAGCGGAGCACATGTGGCATTTCTACGGCAACTACCACTCCTCCCGCTACTCCGGCGGGAGGCTGGTCCTGAGACTCAACGAGGAGCCCTCCGACGACACGATCGAGAATCTCAACGAGGACTTCGCAGACATCGTGGTCGAAGGCGAGATCGAGAGGGTCGGGCCGAGCGCGGCCGAGTTGGAGGACACCGACGCCATCCACCTGCACCGGATCGCATTCGTGTTCGACCGCCGCCATTTCGGCCGGTTGCGGATGATGATCGACGCCCTCAACGACCTCGTGGTCGCCCCGAAACCCTCCCATCTGCCGGAGCCGATGACCGAGGAGCACGCAGAAAGACCCTGGTAATGGCTGGTTTGGCCTGGGATTAAAACCCGGCCTCCGGCTACCATTGGGATGTGCGCGACATCCTTTCGGACCTGGTAGCCGAGCAACAGTTCCTCGATCAGTCCCTCCAGAGGATCCCCATCAAGATCTGGGACATGGTCACGCCGTCCAAGCCATGGACGGTGCGTGACACGATCGCCCATCTCGCCGACTACGAAGAGCTGGCCGCCGACACCATCGCCGGCGGGACCATGCTGAAGCGCTGGCAGAACGCACCCAAGCTCGGCCCGCTCCGCGCCGAGGCGATCAAGAAGGGCCGCGGCATGCGCCCTCAGGACGTGATCGAATGGTGGCGCGGGGGCAGGGCCAAGGTCGTCGAGCCGCTCTCGCACATGGAGCCCGACTCCAGGATCGAATGGATCGATGGTGACATGAGCGCCCGTACCTTCGCCACGTTCCGTCTGATGGAGACCTGGATGCACGGTCTCGACATCTACGCCACGCTGGGGATCGAGGTGGAGGACACCGCCCGGATCCGCCACGTCTGCTGGCTGGGCTGGAAGACCCTCCCCCACGCCTTCAAGCACGCCGGCGAGGACTACGAGCCGGTTCGGGTCGAGGTCATCGGACCCGGCTACGCCAAGTGGGTCTACGGCCCCGAGGACACCGACGAGCTGATCAAGGGGTCTGCCTCGGATTGGGCCCGAATCGCGGTGCGGAGGATCAAGCCGTCGAAGACCAATCTCAAAGTCTCCGGCGAGTATGCCGAGAAAGCGATGCAGGTAGCCAGGGCTTACCTTTGAGCCCGATCCCCCGGCTTGTGGGGATGGTCCACCTATTGCCGCTACCCGGTTCC
Source organism: uncultured Acidobacteriota bacterium (assembly GCA_963720925.1). Taxonomy (GTDB): domain Bacteria; phylum Actinomycetota; class Acidimicrobiia; order Spongiisociales; family ZC4RG35; genus JARDZU01. Next base: position 701,539 of record CAVRHE010000007.1, on the reverse strand, counting down.
CCCGGGTTCAAGGGCTCGATGGATGAAGTACTCGACTCAGCCGTGGCCGACGCAGTCAGCCTGGCCGGCGCCGGATTTCCAGCCCTCCTCGTCGAGAACTTCGGTGACGTCCCTTTTCACGCAGAGACGTCTGACCCGGAGACGGTCGCGGCGATGAGTCTGGCTGCGCGAGCCGTGAGTGATGCCAGCGGACTGCCCTTTGGCGTGAATGTGCTCCGTAACGACGCTCTCTCCGCCCTCGGCATCGCTTTGGTCACCGGGGCCGCCTTCATCCGGGTGAACGTGCTGACCGGACTCATGTACACCGATCAGGGGCCCATCGTGGGCCGCGCCGACGAATTGGCCCGTCGTCGGGCAGCCCTGGCCCCTGGAATCGAGATCTGGGCCGATCTGATGGTGAAGCACGCCACTCCACCGCCCGGCCTGGACATCAGGCAGGCGGCCGAGGACACGGTGATCCGTGGCCTCGCCGATGCCGTGATCGTCTCGGGCGCGGGCACCGGGCTGGAGCCAGACCTGCAAGAGGCAGCGCTGGCCCGATCGGTGATCCCCAAGGGGACCAGGCTGGTCATCGGGTCGGGCGCTGGCGTTGAGAACCTGGGCCGGCTCGTCGAAGTCGCCGACACGGTCATCGTGGGCTCGTCGCTAAAAGCTGACGGGACGGCCAACTCCCAGCTCGACATGGCCCGTGTCGCCCCGTTCATCGAGGCGGCTCGTCACCACGGCCTGGTCTGACCTACAGCGGTCTGCGCCGCCGCGACGAGATGACCCCGGTGTTGAAGCCGGCCAGATGCAGCTTCCCCGAGAAGCGAGCGTGCTCGATCTTGAGGCATCGGTCCTGGACCACTTGCAGCCCGGCGGCGGTGGCCTTGGCTGCGGCCTCATCGTGACGTAGCCCTAGCTGGAACCAGACCACCTTGGCCCCGACGGCGATCGCTTCGTCGACAACGTTGGGCAGCTCGTCGTGACGACGGAAGACGTCGACGATGTCGGGGACAACAGGGAGGTCCGCCAGTGACGGGTAACTCTTCAGACCGAGGATCTCGTCGTACATCGGGTTGACCGGGTACATGTCGAGGTCGGTACGGACCAGATAGGTGGCGACGAAGTTGGACGATCGCAGAATGTTCGCCGACACGCCGACCAGGGCCACGCTAGTCGCCGACTGGATGATCTGAAGACGCTCGAGCGCGCTCGCCTCGTGCATGACCGTGGTCATTCGCGTGCTCCTTCCAGAGCCTGATCGAGGTCCCACAGGATGTCGTCGATGTCTTCCAGGCCCACCGAAATCCGAATCATCTCGTCGCCAACGCCGGCTGCCCGCCGCTCTTCCACAGGCACTTGCTGGTGGGTGGTGCTGGCCGGGTGGATCACCAGAGTCTTGGCGTCCCCGACGTTGGCCAGGTGGGAGGCCAGTTCGACACCAGCGATGAAGTTCGCCGCCTGGTCGAAGCCGCCTTTCACTCCGAAGGTGAACACCGCTCCCGGGCCTTCGGGAACGTATTTCTGCGCCGGCTCGGTCCATGGGTTGTTGGCGAAGATCGGGTATCGCACCCAGGCTACGTCGGGGTGCTCCGTCAGGAACTCGGCGACTCGCCGGGCATTTTGCGTATGCCGGGACATGCGCAACGAAAGGGTCTCCAGGCCGAGCAACATGATGAATCCGTTGAACGGGGACATGGCCGCCCCGATGTCGCGCAGCGACTCCACCCGTGCCTTCATCAGATAGGCGTACTCCCGGAAGTTCTCCCAGAACATGAGGTCGTGATAGGCAGGTGAGGGCTCGGTGATGCCCGGGAAATTCCCGTTGTCGAAGGGGAACAGGCCGGACTCGACGATCACCCCGCCGATGACGACACCATGTCCGCCGATGAACTTCGTGGCGGAGTGGACCACGATGTCGGCGCCGTGCTCGATGGGCCGGCACAGATAGGGGGTGGCGAACGTGTTGTCCACGATGAGCGGGATGCCGTTGTCGTGGGCGATGTCGGCGATCGCACTGATATCGAGGATGTCGGCGGCCGGGTTGCCGATGGTCTCCCCATAGAGGGCCTTGGTCTTGGGGGTTATCGCCTCCTTGACCGCCCCGTGGTCGTGGATGTCGACGAAGGTCACGTTGATCCCCATCCGGCGCAACGTCACATCGAACTGGGTGAATGTGCCTCCATAGAGCGATCGCGAGGCCACGATCTCGTCGCCGGCATTACACAAGGTGAAGATCGAGATCAACTGTGCCGCCTGTCCCGAGGAGGTAGCCAGGGCGCCGAGACCCCCTTCCAGCGACGCCATCCTCTCCTCGAACGCGGCATTGGTCGGGTTGCCGATGCGGGTGTAGATGTTCCCGAAGTTCTGCAGGGAGAACAGATCCGCGGCCTGTTGGGCGTCCTCGAAGACGAATGAGGTGGTGGCGTAGATGGGCATCGCCCTGGCGCCGGTCTCGGGGTCCGGACGCTGCCCGGCGTGTATCTGGCGGGTGTCGAACCCGAAGTCTCGATCTCTCATGACGGTTCTCCTGTCTCTACGCGCTCTTCCGAGCACCGTGACGGATAGCCGTCCTCGGCCACTCATCGTTCAGGCATTGGCACCGTTCGAGTCGGTTGCCGCGGTTTCGCAGGGCCTGTCCCTCCACCGCTCTTGATGAGCGCGTCTTTCGCTTGCGGGAAAGTTAGCCAAACGTGGCGTTTGGCTCCAATTTTCGAGACAAATCACTGCGAACTAGTCCACATTGGCGCCGCCATATAGTCCATTCGGCCCATAGCCCACGATGCGCCCTCCAAGCAGACTTCCCCGCGGGTGATTTCGTAATGCGGGAACTTCCAAGAGACATATTGATCGAGGTCATGGAGGACGTGATCGAAGACCTGCACGGGCACGTGCACCGGGTCTCCGATCTCGCCGTGAACCTCGGTCTCGGCATCGGGTTGGGCGAGATCGACCTCGATCGTCTGGCCCTGGCCGGCGTCCTCCACGACGTGGGCAAGATCCACCTCGACCCGGGCATTCTCGGCAAGCCCGGGCCTCTCGACCCCACCGAGCGCGAGCTGATGAATCGTCATCCGGAGCTCGGTTTTGCCATGACCCGCAACCGTCTCGACCCCAAGGTCGCAGAGGCGATCCTCTACCACCACGAGCGCTATGACGGGGATGGTTACCCCTTCGGCCTCACTGCCGAGGAGATCCCGATCCTGAGCCGCATCATCCTGGTCGCCGACGCATTCGACGCAATGACCTCGACCCGCGCCTATCAGCGTGCCCTTCCCGTCGAATTCGCGGTGACGGAGATCCGCAAGCACGCCGGGAGCCAGTTCGACCCACACGTGGTCGATCTGTTCCTCGAGCTGGCCGCCGTCAACCAGCTGCCGCTCGAGCTCAGCGCTTAGGAGAGCGATCTCGGCGCTTCGCTCCTAGGGAGAAACCGGACCGTTGTTGTCCTAGACCTCTGATACCTTCCCAGTGTGGACCCGCTCGGCGCCTTCACCCCGGCAACACGCACCTGGTTCGAGGCATCGTTCAACGAGCCAACCCGGGCCCAGGCCCTCGGATGGCCTGCTATCGCCGACGGCCGCCACACTTTGATCCACGCACCCACCGGGTCGGGAAAGACACTGGCCGCCTTCCTGTGGACCCTCGATCAGCTGCTCACTGAGCCCCAGCCCGACAAGGCAAGCCGGTGCCGCGTCCTCTACATCTCACCGCTCAAGGCCCTGGCCCACGACGTGGAACGCAATCTTCGGCGCGCCGCTGGCCGGCATTCGCCATGCCTCGAGTCGCATCGGCGGCCCGACCCTGCCCACGGTCGACACCTTCATCCGCACCGGTGACACGCCATCTGATGCGAGACAGCGGATGCGTCGCAACCCACCCGACATCCTGATCACGACGCCGGAATCGCTCTACTTGATCCTGACCTCGGCGGCGCGCGAGGTCCTCCACAGTGTGCGCTGGGTGATCGTTGACGAAGTGCACGCTGTCGCCGGCAGCAAACGGGGTGCGCACCTCGCCCTCTCCCTGGAGCGACTCGAGGAGGTCACCGACATCTCGCCGCAGCGGATCGGCCTCTCCGCGACGCAGCGTCCGCTCGAGGCAATCGGCAGATATCTCGGCGGGGGGACCATCGGGGAGGACGGCACGTGGGAGCCGAGGCCGGTCACCCTGATCGATGTCCCGCACGACCGCGACCTCGACATCCAGATCGTGGTGCCGGTCGAGGACATGAACGAGCCAGGGGAGCCCGACCCTCTCGACCCTGACCAGCAGTCGACCCGGTCCATCTGGCCAGCGGTCTATCCCCGGCTGCTGGAGCAGATCCAGGCTCATCGCAGCACGATCGTGTTCGCAAATTCCCGCCGGCTCGCGGAGCGTCTCTGCTCGGAGATCAACAATCTGGCCGGGGAGGAGGTGGCCAAGGCACACCACGGATCGGTGGCACGGGAGCAGAGGCTCCTCACGGAGGAGGCGCTGAAGCGTGGCGATCTCAGGGCGGTGGTGGCCACCTCTTCACTCGAGCTTGGGATCGACATGGGCGCGGTGGATTTGGTCCTTCAGGTTGAGGCCCCTACCTCGGTTGCCTCCGGGCTGCAGAGGGTCGGCCGCTCGGGTCATCAGGTGGGCGGAACCTCCAAAGCGCGCATCTACCCCAAATACCGGGGTGATCTCCTCGTATCTGCCGTCGTCGCCAACCGGATGCTGAAACGAGAGGTAGAGACCACCAAGATCCCGGCGAATCCCCTCGATGTGCTGGCACAGCAACTCGTGGCCCGGGTCGTTGCCGGAGCGTCCAGCGCCGACGCCCTCTATGAGATGACGATCAGAGCTGCTCCTTACTCCGGGCTGAGCCACGCGGTGTTCGACGAGACGCTCGACATGTTGGCCGGTCGCTACCCCTCTGACCTCTTCGCCGAGCTGCGGCCCCGGATCAACTGGGATCGTGCAACCGGCGAGGTGAGTGCTCGTCCCGGTGCCCTTCAGCTCGCCGTCGCCAATGCCGGCACTATCCCGGACCGTGGTCTGTACCGGGTCACCCTCCCCGATGGGAGCCGGGTGGGTGAGCTCGACGAGGAGATGGTCTACGAGTCACGTGAGGGGGACGTCTTCTTGCTCGGCAGCACAGCCTGGCGGATAACGCAGATCGACCACGACCGTGTCGAAGTCGTCCCCGCGCCCGCCGAAGGTGCGGCCAGGATGCCGTTCTGGCATGGCGACTCGATGGGGCGCTCGATGGAAACCGGCAAGGCAGTCGGCGCCTTCGTACGCAAGATGGGACGCTTCGATCCGGACCAGGCGCACGAGGAGCTCACATCACGCTTTCACCTGGACGACCTGGCGGCGCAGAACCTGGTCGGTTATCTCACCGAGGAACGGGAGGCGACTGGAGTCCTACCCACCGACCAGACGCTGGTCGTCGAGAGGTTCCGGGATGAGATCGGGGACTGGAGGCTGGTCCTGCTCTCACCACTGGGTGCCCGGGTCCACGCTCCATGGGCGATGGCTCTGCGTCATCGCTTCCGCGACCGCTTCGGAGCCGATGTCGACTCGATCTGGTCCGATGACGGCATCGCCTTTCGCTTTCCCGATGCAGACAACCCCCCCGGCGTCGAGGACGTCCTGCTCGATCCCGAGGACGTGGAGGCCTTGTTGCTGGAGCATCTCGGTGACACGGCGCTCTTTGCAGCCCGCTTCCGCGAGGCTGCCGGGCGCTCCTTGCTCCTACCCCGACGCCGCCCCGGCGAGCGGACACCGCTCTGGCTGCAGCGGCGGAGATCGGCTGACCTGCTGGGAGTCGCCAAACAGTTCGGTTCCTTCCCGATCATGCTCGAGGTGTACCGGGAGATCCTCCAGGACGACTTCGACCTGCCCTCGTTGATCGAGGTCTTGACCGACATCCGGGCCCGCCGGATCAGGATCGCATCGGTCGATCTCGACTCACCGAGCCCGTTCGCGTCATCGCTGCTCTTCTCGTTCATAGCTGCGTACCTCTACGAGGCCGATGCCCCATTGGCCGAAAGACGGGCTGCGGCCCTGACGCTCGATCGCGACTTGCTGCGCGAATTGCTCGGAGAGGGCGAGCTACGCGAGCTCATCGACCCCGAAGTGGTGGCTGCAGTCGAGCTGGAACTGCAGTACCTGACCGAACGGCGACGGGTCAAGAGATCCGACGGCCTACACGACATGTTGAGAGACCTGGGGCCGCTCACTGTGCAGGATCTCGAGGTGCGAAGCGATGGGCTCGACGTCGAGTCGGTGCTCGAGGACCTTGCCGCCCAGAGGAGAGTCGTCCAGATCACCCATAGCGGCATCGCCCGCTGGGCCGCGGTCGAGGATGTTTCGAGGCTGAGAGATGCATTGGGTGTCCAGCCACCTCCTGGCATTCCCCACGTGTTCCTCGAACCGGTCAACGATCCCCTCGGTGACGTGGTCGGCCGGTATGCCCGAACCCACGGCCCGTTCACGGCAGGTGAGGCCGCAGATGCCCTCGCAATGCCGTCCGCGATCGTCGAGACCATCCTTCACCAGTTGGAAGCACTCGGACGTGTCGACGTCGGTGCATTCCGCCCGGGCGGGCAGGGACGGGAGTGGATCGACCGCGACGTGTTGAGGCGGCTGAAACGCCGGTCCTTGGCGGTTCTGCGCCGGGAGATAGAGCCAGTTCCTCCCGCATCGCTGGCTGCCTTCAACATCGCATGGCAAGCGGTCCGGGACGATCCCCCCTCGAGCTCTACCGCCCTCACCGATGCGATCTCGCGCCTTTCCGGTGCAGTGATCCCGGCGTCAGTCCTCGAGCGCGATGTCCTCGCCTCGAGGGTTGCCGAGCCGTCCACCCACCTCGATCGCCTTCTCCTCGATGGCGACCTGGTCTGGGTGGGTCACGATTCGCTGGGCCCGGGAGACGGAAAACTCGCCCTGTACCCGAGGTCGAGCCTCGGTTTGCTGTGGCGGGGCCCCGCCGAGATGCCGGAGGGTCCCGAATCCGAAGGAATTCAACGATTCCTCGAGGCGAGGGGAGCCAGCTTCTTCCGTGACATCTACATCGGCGTCGGGGGCGGCGACCCGCTCGAGTTGCTCGAGCATCTCTGGGACCTGGTCTGGTCGGGCCATGTCACGAATGACACGCTGGCGCCGCTCCGTGCCTTCATCCAACAGCGCAGCACGAAGCGAACCAGCCGGCCTGGGCTGTCCTCGCAGTTCCCACCCCAGGCCGGCGGGCGCTGGTCACTGACCGGACATCTCGTGAGCGGAGAGGTGAGCGACACGGAGCGGCACGCGGCATGGGCCCATCTGCTCCTCGACAGACACGGCGTGGTGACCAGGAGCGCGATCCTCGCCGAGGGCTACCCAGGTGGTTTCAGCGCCCTCTACCCGGTGTTCTCCCACCTGGAAGAGACCGGCAGGGTGCGTCGGGGCTACTTCGTCGAGGGATTGGGTGGCTCACAGTTCGCCCTCCCTGGCGCAGTCGACCGGTTGCGCACCGACCCTCCGCGCCAACTGACGGTGCTGGCGGCCACCGACCCGGCGAACCCCTACGGGGCCGCCCTTCCCTGGCCCGAGGTGGCGGAAACGAGGCTGGCCCGCGACGCCGGGGCCTACGTCTTCTTGTGGGAAGGCCAATTGCTCGGCTATTTGGACCGGGGCCGCAGGCATTTGACCGTCCTCGCCGAGGACATGTCGATATATGGCAACCTCGGTCGCGGACTCTCCGAGATCGCCGCTCGTCATCGCCGCACCACCGTCAATACGGTGAACGGTCGCCCCGCCCCGGCGTCCCCGATAGCTCCAGCCCTGGCGGAGTGGGGGTTTGCCACGGCCCCGAGGGGTCTGACCTACCGGGGCTGAGACTCCAGGATCTCGTAGGTCGTGGAGCGAAGCGCGGGCCGGCGCCCGGCTGCCTCGATCACTTCGCGGAATTGCTGCGGTGTTACCTCTTGACCGTGGGCAGCTCCGGCGGAGCGGGTGATTATCTCCCCCATCAGGGTTCCACCGAGGTCGTTGCATCCCGCGTTCAGGAGACGGCGTCCCCCATCGAGGCCGAGCTTGACCCAGGAGGCCTGAATGTTGGGCACCAGCCCGTCCAGGGCGATCCGTGAGACGGCGTGTATCAGCACCACCTCGTCCCACGTTGGGCCGGGTCGCGAGCGCCCCCTGAGGAAGATCGGAGAGCCCATGTGAACGAACGGCAACGGCACCATCTCGGTGAAGCCGCCCGTCCGGCGCTGGATGGCTCGGATCACCTCGAGGTGATTGGCCCATGAGCGGGGATGATCGATGTGGCCGAACATGATGGTCGACGTCGCCCGCAGCCCCAGCTCGTGGGCGGTGATCATCACCTCGGCCCATTGGGAGGTGCGGATCTTGTCCGGGCAGAGATAGGCCCGGACATCGTCGTCGAGGATCTCGGCCGCGGTACCGGGAAGGGTGCCCAGACCGGCTTCCTTCAACTCCTCGAGAAATCGACGGACCGGCATCCCCAACGTCTCTGCCCCTTGCCAGACCTCGAGTGGGGTGAAGCCATGGATATGCATGTCGGGCAACTCCGATTTGATGGCCTTCACAACATCGACGTAGAAGTTGCCGGTGAAATCGGGATGGATCCCACCCTGAAGCGTCACTTCGGTCGCACCTCGCCCCCACGCCTCGACCGCTCGCTCCACGATCTCATCCAGTCCCATGAGATAGGGCTCGCCGCGGAGATTGAGACTGCGCGGCCCTTTGGAGAAGGCACAGAACCCACAGCGGAAATAGCAGAGATTGGTGTAGTTGATGTTCCGGTTGACCACATAGGTGACGGTGTCGCCCGCCACCCGCTCCCGGAGGATGTCGGCGACGTGCGCCACCGCATCGACCTGGTCCCCCCTGGCCCGGAACAATGCCTCGACCTCTTCCGTGGTCGGGGGCAGGCCTTCCAACGACGCGCTGCAGGATCGGCCCGAGCTCGGCAGCGGATTCAGGGAAAGGCTCCGTCGTCCCTTCGACCCAGGACCGGTCCATCCATTCCGCCGACAAGCGATCTTCGGGCACCGGAGGCGACAGGTCCTTCCCGGGCGCCCATTCGTAGCGGGGTCGGGCGACACCCGAGCCATCTACCTGGGCCAGCCAGGCGGTGAACGACTCGGCGGGCAGCACGTCTCTGGCCTCGTCGATCTCGACCCCGGGGGGAAACGCGGTCCTTTCCACCAGTCGACCAGCCCCTAAGGCTGTCCGCAGCTCACCGATCCCTTCGACATCCCAATCGCGCAGCAAAAGGTCGGTAGCGCCCTGGTCGACCGCCCTCAGCGCCTGAGAGACGTCGTCGACGAACACGGACACCGAGAATTGGACCCCGGGCAAGGAGGACAACGATGCGATCTCGGGGATCTCCGAGCGTGTGGACCGTGCAAACCAGGCTCCCGATCTGGCGAGCGCGTCGAGGATGGCCTCCCGGGAGCCCTCGGCGACCACTGTCAGCCGCCAGCCCGGAATTCCCCGTTCGGCGAGGGTCAACGCCTCATCAGGTCTCACGACCCAGGCGGAGGGCTCCGGATCCGAGACACTCTCCGACAGCACCAGGATTCCTGCTTTGTACGCGGCGGTCAGCTCTGCGCTCGTGGGCGACGACATCTCGACGGCGGTCGTCCCCTCTCGACGCCGGCTGGTTGCCGTCGGCTCGGCCAGCTTGGCCGGCCGGGCGCACTCTGAGAAAAGTGATGGTCATCTTGCTCCTGATGTCTCTGTGATGAGTGCCAGACCGTCGCTGTCGGCGGCCGCCACCACATCGGCGAACAACCCGGTGTCGATCCAGGCCTCATCGATGTATTCCGGATAGACCGGCAGACGTGGCCGCAACTCGAATCCAGCACCTTCGGTCCGCTCCCGCAACTCGTCGAGATGGGGCCAGGGTGCCTCGGGATTCACCCAGTCGATTGTGAGCGGGGATACCCCTCCCCAGTCGTTGATCCCGGCGTCGAGGTAGATCTCGAATTGCTCGGTGAGATTGGGTGGCACCTGGACGTTGGCCTCGGGCCCCATGATCCATCGAGCCAGCGCCACCACCCGGGCGAACCAGCGCGGCACAGGCTCGGCCGAATGGCGCATCGGGGTGTCGGCTTTTGCCCTGAAGTTCTGGATGATCACTTCCTGGATCGCCCCGGTGGACCGGGCCAGCCTGGCAGGGCGAAGAGCGAGTCGACGATCTCTCTTCTCGTTTCCCCGATCCCAACAAGGATCCCGGTGGTGAAGGGGACCTTGACCCGGCCCGCCGCCTCGATGGTCGCAACCCGAAGAGCCGGATCCTTGGAAAGAGTCCCGTGGTGGGGCATCCCGGGCTCCATGAGCCGGGGCGAGATGTTCTCCAGCATCATCCCCATCGACGGATTGGTGGGCCGCAACTGCCTCAGATCGTCGTCGTCGAGGAGTCCCGGGTTGGCGTGAGGGAACAGGGAAGTCTCGGCACGGACCAGCGCAGACATCTCGGCCAGGTAGTCGATCGTCGAGGTCAGGTCCCGGTCAGCGAGAAACGAGGCGGCTTGCGGCCATCGCTCCTCGGGCCGGTCACCAAGCGTGAAGAGGGCCTCGGTGCACCTGGCATCGTCCCCTGCCCTGGCGACACCCAGAACCTCGTCCGGCTCGAGGTATATGCCGCCCGCCCCGGGTGGCTTGGCAAATGTGCAGTACGTGCATCGGTCGCGGCACAACGTGGTGAGGGGGATGAAGACTTTGCGGCTGTAGGTGACGATGTTGCCCCTGACCCTCGTCGCGCAGCGCTCGGGCGTGGGCGAACAGAGCGGTGTCGTCGAGGTTCCCTTCCAGATAGCGAAGGGCCAGTTCGGGGTCAGGTGTGGGGTGGGTCAGTGCTCTGCTCGTTTCTTGCTCAGGCTATGCCCGATGAGGAGGCTTCACTCATGCCCCCATCGACGGGGAGTATGACGCCGGTCATCCAATCGGCGGCATCGGAGGCAAGAAACACGATGGCCCGGGCGATGTCCTCCGGTGTCCCCAGTCGGCCCAGGGGGTGCATTCCCGCGGCCGCCTGCCTCGTCCTGCCAGAGCATCTCCGAGAGCCTGGTCTTGACCACTGCGGGGGCAACGGCGTTGACCCGGATCGATGGCGCCAGCTCCAGCGCAAGCTGTCGGGTCATGTGGACCAAGCCCGCCTTTGACACGTTGTAAGCACCGGTGATCGGGCTAGGCCTGAGCCCCCCCACGGAAGAGACGTTGACGATGGAACCGCCGTGTTTCTCCATCGATGCCCGGTAGGCGGCTCTGACCCAGAGCAGCGGAGCTCTCAGGTTTACCGCCCAGGTCTTGTCCAGAGCCCCGAGATCGACGTCCATGAGCGGTCCGGCGGACGGATTGGTGCCGGCGTTGTTGATGAGGATGTCGCACGAGCCGAACCGCTCCATGGTCGCCGCGACTGCCTCTTCGGCGGATTCCTCGGAATCGGCACGGGCCGACAACGCAAGCAGTCTCCCGGAGTCCACCCCCGATCTGATCAACTCGGCGGCTGCCGCTTCGATGTTCTCCGGTTTTCGTGATGTGATCGTGATACCGGCGGCGCCGCTTCTGGCGAATTCGGCAGCCGTCGCCTGGCCGATTCCACGGCTGGCCCCGGTGACTAGCACCACCTTCCCCTCAACCGAGACTTCCACGATCCCCCTCGAACGGGAAGAGACGCCTCAATGGCCGCCCCTCCTCACTCCGCCGTACTTCATCTTCGTGTCGGAAATCGAAGCCGCCGGCCGGTCATCGTCCTTGACGTCCGGCGTCGACGATCTCGCCGACGAAGAAGGTGTGGGTTCCCAAATCGATCGCGTGTCGAACTTCGCAGTCGATCCAGGCCAGTGATTCCTCGAATATCGGGGCGCCGGTCACACCCGGGCGAACTGGCCTCCCGTTGAGGGTGCCGTCCTCCCTGGTGGCCGGCTTGGAGAATTTCACGAAGACCCGGGTGTCATCGGAGGGCCACAGATTCACGGTGAACGACCCTCCCTCGGTGATCGAGCCGGTGGGTGACGGCTTTATTATCGACGCCAACGCCGATGAGCACCGGTTCCATCGAGACCTGCGTGACCCACGAAGCGGTCATCCCGTTCCAATCGTCCCCGGAGGCGGAGCCGATCAGAGCCAGGGCGTTCGGGATCTTCCAGGTGACCTTGTTGATGAGTTCCGGGTCCACTTGACTCGCATGGGCAAAAGCGGTTCCGACACCCTAATCTCAGTCGAGTGCGCATCCTGATCGCCACGACCGGGGTTCTTCCACCAGCCCCGGTGGCCGACTTGTGCCGGCGTCTGCACTCCGATGAGGGGAGTGTCACGGTCATGACCGTGGTGAGGGTCCCCCGCTCCTTCCTCGAGGCTCTTGACGACGACGTCCGCCGGTCCTTTCTCGACGACGCGCCGATCGGCTCTTCGGATGCGGAGACCAAGGCAGCGCGCTACCTAGAGGAGCGGGGCCAGAAGGCGGTGGAGCCAATCGTTGCCGCGCTCCACGCCGTCGGACTCGACACCGATGTCCGATTCGTCGAGGGCGACGACCCTGCGGAGGCGATCATCAACACGGCCGACGAAGCGGGAGCGGATCTGGTCATGATGGGCGCCACCCGGCGTCTCTTCACGGAAGAGGCGTGGCGGAGTGTGTCGGCCCGCGTGATGGACAAATCGCATCTGCCCGTGCTCCTCGTGCCTGGCACCCGCTTCGATGACACATCGGAGATGCCTGCTCTGGAGCTTTAGCCGCGGCTAGCTCGCTGCAGAACGTCACGAATACGTGCCGCCCTGCATCACGAATCATTTCTGTCACACCCGTTTCGTAGCGTCTCTGACATGAGAGTTTCTCCATGGTGTGAGCACAAGGCGGTGTGGGTGGGGCGGGTCGCCGTGACCGCCTGCGCCGACTGCGGCACGATCGATTGGTTCTCGGACGGCGGGCCAGTGGATCACGCCGAGGCAATGGCCTACCTGTTCGGCAGCTACGACCTCATCGGTCACCTCGATGCGCTGGGCGGACCAACGTCGAGCGTGCTCGCCTACTCCGCCCCGAACGCCCGGAAGCGGAAGAATCTGGACGCGCTGCCCAAGCACGTCTGGCTCGAAGTCGGACCTCGTCTCTGGCTCTCCCACGACGGGGAGGTCCTCTTGCTGGCCACCGATCACCAGCTGCTCATTGAGAATCTGACCCGGGGCGCCTGATCGATCAGGCGGATGCCGGCTCCACGAACTGAGTCTTGTAGAGAGAGGCATACAGCCCGTTGGCCTGGACGAGCGAGGAGTGGTTGCCACGCTCGACGATCTCCCCCTCGTCGATGACCAGGATCTGATCGGCGGCGCGCACGGTGGAGAGACGGTGAGCGATGACGATCGAGGTCCGGCCCTCTCTCACCTTCTCAAGGGCCTCCTGGATCAAGGCCTCGGACCTGGAGTCGAGATGGGAGGTGGCCTCGTCGAGAACGAGGATCTTGGGGTCTTCCAGCAGCACCCGGGCTATGGCTATTCGCTGCTTCTCGCCTCCCGAGAGACGGTACCCCCTCTCCCCGACGATCGTCTCGTAGCCGTCGGCCAGCTTCGAGATCATGTCATGGATGTTGGCGGCTCGCGCCGCCTGCTCGATCTGGTCCTGTGTGGCGCCAGGCTTCGCATACCTGAGATTGGCGGCGATCGTGTCGTGGAAGAGGTAGGTCTCCTGCGTCACCACTCCGACCGCCGCCGCCAGGTCGCGCAACGCCACCCTCCGCACATCGTGCCCATCCACGAGCACCGACCCCTCGGTCACGTCGTAGAGCCTGGGCAAGAGATACGAGATGGTGGTCTTGCCGGCGCCGGAAGGTCCTACCAAAGCAGTCAGTGTCCCCGGTTCGGACACGAAGTCGATATGGCGGAGGGCCCAGTCTCTGGTGCTGGCACGGGACACGGGTGTGTCGGGCGCTGTCCGTCGCCATCGCCTCACCGCCTCGAGACCCTCAGGCCCTTCGCCCTGATACCGGAAGGAGACGTCGGCGAACTCCACCTGTCCACCAACGGGGGCCAATGGCTCCGGGTTCGCCGGATCGGGGATGTCGGTATCGAGGTCGAGAACTTCGAATACTCGCTCGAAAGAGACGAGCGAAGTGGCGAACTCGACCCGCGAGTTGGTGATCGCCGAGAGCGGTCCGTAGAGCTGGGCGAGCAGAGCCGAGAAAGTGACGATGGCGCCTACCTCGATTTCTCCCTGGATCACCAACAGGCCACCGACCCAGAAGACGGCCGCTGTTCCCACGGCAGACACCAGGCCCAGCGCGGCGAAGAAGCCCCTGCCCACCATCGACCTCTTCACCGAGGTGTCGCGGACCAGGGCGGCCTCCTCGCCGAATCGCTCCGCCTCTTGATCCCAGCGGCCGAACAGTCGAACCAGCATCGCTCCGCTCACATTGAAGGTCTCCTGCAAGATGCCCGACATCCGGGCCTCATGCTCCATGAGCCCCTGTGTCACCCGTCGCAGCACCCTGGCCACCCGTCGAGCCGGAATCACGAAGAGAGGTAGGGCGGCCACGGCGAGAATGGTCAGGCGCCAGTCGAGGCGGATCATGACGACAAGGACGAACACCACCGAGACGATGTTGGAGAGGATGGAGACGAACGTGCCAGTGATGGCGGACTGGGCCCCCTCGACATCGCTGTTGAGCCGGCTCATCAGCTCCCCGGTCTTTGTCGCGGTGAAGAACCGCAGCGACATCTTCTGTAAGTGGCCGTACAGCTCCCGTCGCAGATCGAAGATGATCCCCTCCCCGACGTTCGACGACCACCAGCGCTGGGCCACTCCGACGAGGGCGCTGATCACCGGGACGAGGATCATGCCCAAGCCGAGGACGGTCAGTTGGGCAATGTCTTTTTCTGTTATCGCCTCGTCGATGAGGAGACCCATCAGGATCGGTGGCACCACGCCCAGACCGGAGATGATGAGGATGGTGACCAGGACACCGATCAACCCGCCGACATAGGGCCGGCCGTAGGACCAGACACGTGCGAGTAGAGCCCTATCGACGTCTGGGCGGTCCCGGTCCTCGTCGTATTGCAGGTAGCTCCACCAGCCACCGGAGTGATAGATGCGCGGCCTCCAGTCGGGCCAGCGAAGGTTATCCGGGGGGAGCCCCTAGCTCCGAGAGGGGGACGAGGTCGCGGACCATTTTCTGGAGGGCGGCCAGGGCGACATATGACCTCCCGAATAGCTCGTATCTGTAGTCGCCGTCGAACCAGACCATGGTCGTGCCGTTCGACGCCTCGAGGGACCAAACGGGGCGGCCGGCGACCTTGGCGACGGCGCAGACTTCAGTACTCCTCTGCGCGAAGCGCTCACAAGAGTTGTCTGCGCCGGGTGAGGCGACATCGGCGGCCACCTCGGGATCGACGGAGACACTCATGATGATCATCTGAGCCACCGAGCGAGACCTGGTGTATGGCTCGGACGACCAGATGCCAAAAGCAGCGACAGGGTCGTCGGCAAAGTCCCCTCTCTCGTCGAAAACGAGCTGTGACGTCACGTATTCCGACAGGTAGGGGGTCGATGCCGGAAACTTGATGTCGGGAAGGAGTGTGGCGATCTCGGCGCGGCTCGCCTGGATGAACAGATCACCACCGCGACGGGCGAACACCGCCACCTTCAACGCCGCCGGATCGGCGGGAGACCCGGCACCGAGCTCGTCGTTGAACCACTTGAGGACTTTGGCGTCCACGACGACCGGGACCGTCGTAGCCACAGTGGTCGTGGTCACCACCGTCGGCTCACCGATCCACCCCGAGCTGCGCTGGCCGAGAGATGTGAAGGGCGCGTCGCCACAGGCGGTCAAGACGAAGACCGCGGCCAGAACCATTGCCATCCGGGCACGGGTGCGCAAATTCCCTCCGAGTCGCATTGGCCCCCACTCGGCTTGGGGACGAGTTCTCCTTGTCAACGAGCCTCCCGGCTCGCCGGTTCCCCACAAATGAGACGATTCCCAGCCGGAGTATGGATCCATTGACGGTAACACCGGGTTCCTTATCCTCCTGGTTGTGCGCCGATTCACACTCGTCACCGATTCCCATCCCGGTCACCCTGCACTCGACGTCGCCGTTAGCCATGCCGTATTGGGGGCGGTCGCCCGTGGCGAGATCGACGGCCTGATCCGCCTTCACGTCCCGGAGCCCGTGGTGGCTTTCGGGGTGATCGATCGTGTCCAGCCCGGCTACGCGGAGGCGGTCCGCGCCGCACAGGCCAACGGTTTCGGAGCTGTCCAGCGTCTGGCCGGTGGACGGGCGGCCGTGTTCCACGAGCAGACCCTCGCCTTCGCTTGGGCCATCCCAGAGGACGATCCGAGAGCCGGGATCAACGATAGGTTCGAAAGCGTTGCCGAAATCATGGTGGATGCCTTCGAGAGCCTCGGGATCGATGCGCGCATCGGGGAGCTCCGCGGCGAGTACTGCCCGGGCAAATGGTCGGTCAACGTTGGGGGACGGGTCAAGGTGATGGGGGTCGGCCAACGGCTGGTTCGTGGGGCGGCTCATGTGGGAGGTGTGGTCGTTGTCGACGACGGAGAACGGATCCGGGACGTCCTGATACCTGTCTATCGGGCACTCCAGCTCGACTGGGACCCGCGCACCACCGGAGCCCTCGCCGACCGAGCCCCCGGGCTCGACAACCGGAAGGTTTCCGATGCCATCATCGCCGCCATGTCCAAGCGCTTCGACCTCGTCCCCGGCGAAATGCCCCCCTCCGTGCTGGACGAGGCACACGGGCTCATTGCCGATCATCTCCCACGAGTGGCGTGATGCGGGTCCTCGTCCTCAACGGGCCGAATCTGAATCTGCTGGGTACCCGTGAGCCCGACGTGTATGGAGATACCACGCTGGAGGGCCTCGAGTCCCTCATCGAGGGCTGGGGTGCGGAACTGGGCATCGAGACCCGGTTCATTCAGTCGAATCACGAGGGCGCGGTCGTCGACGCCATCCATGAGGCTGCCGGCTTGGATGGGCTGATAATCAACCCGGGAGCGCTCACCCACACCTCGAGGGCGATCGGGGACGCCATCTCATCTGTTGGCGTGCCTGCGGTGGAGGTGCACATCTCCAACATCAAACAGCGAGAGCCCTGGCGCGCAGAGTCCCTGGTCGCGCCGAGTTGCGTCCGAACCATATTTGGGCGCGGTGTGGGCGGCTATCAGGACGCATTGCGACATCTGCAGAATCGGGCAGCGACCCCCTTCGAGACGATCTCCTACGGGCCGCATCGAGACAATGTGGGTGACCTCCGCCGCCCAGACGGTGAGGCGTCGGGACTGCTGGTCTTGGTCCACGGCGGGCTCTGGCGACAGGAGTACGAGCGAGACTCAACCGAGACGCTGGCGGTGGATCTGACGGGTCGCGGGTACTCGACCTGGAACCTCGAATACCGGAGAGGACGCGAGGGAGGCTGGCCCGGGTCCGCTCAGGATGTCGTATCCGCGATCGACTTCATCACCAGAGAGATGCCCGGTGTGCCGATCGCGATGATCGGGCACTCCGCCGGGGGTCACCTCGGTCTGTGGGCGTCGGCCCGCAGGGAGGATGACGTCCGACTGTTGGTGGGTCTGGCGCCGATCACTGACCTCGCCGCGCTGGCGAAGTCAGGCGCGGTCGGATCCGGGGACGCCCAACGCCTGCTGGACTGCGGTGCCCCGGCGACAGTGGACCCCGTGGCCGGCAGAACTCTTCTCGTTCATGGGGAAGATGATGAGATCGTCCCGGTGTCACACTCCACCCGTCTGGCCACAGCCACCCGGGTCGAGGTGGTGCCGGGCATGGGTCATTTCCCCATGCTCGACCCCAAGAGGGAACATTGGCCACCAATTGTGACCGAGCTGGGGAAAGCTCTCGTCTGAGACAAACCGAGTTGCCTCAGTTATCCACAGGTCGGTAGGGTCTGGGCCGGACTGTGGTCTTCCTTCGCATAGCGCGGGTTCTCGAGCCCACAGTGGAGTCAACTTCAGATGCGTTTGAGACGCCTTTCGTTTATCGCTGGATGGGCGGCAGTCGCACTGCTGGCGGTAGCCGGCTTTGCGGCGTTTGGTACTTCGGGCAGTACTCAAGCCGAGCCCGAATTCGACGCGACCGAACCCGGTCTGGGTCACAGCACCGGAGCTCAGGCAGGATTCAACTTCGCGGTGCTCGCCGGCCAAGGGGCGGCTGGCGACAGCGAAGCCGTCACTGCCACCACGGTCGCGGCCGAACAGGCTTCCCCTGCTGACCAGTCGACCGGGACCATCGCGTCAGACGAGTCCGGATGGCTCTCCCAGGTCCAGGTTCGCGCCCTCGTTGGCGAGTATTTTGCCGCGGAGGATGTCAACAAGGCGGTCCGTGTTGCCTGGTGTGAGTCCCGCTTCAACCCGGATTCGACCAATCTGCGCACCGGTGCGGTCGGCCTGTTCCAGCATCTTCCGAAGTACTGGGCGGAGAGGGCGGAGAACGCAGGATTCCCCGGTGCCGACCCCACCGATGCCGAGGCATCGACCGCGGCTGCGGCCTGGGCGGTTTACAACGAGGGCGGCTGGGACACGTTTGCCTGCCGCGGTTGAGGGGGCCAGGCGGCCCAGATGAGCGGTCACAACGTCCTTGGTGGCGATCTGGATCCCTGTGGCACAGACCCGCTCACCGGGTTCTACCGCGACGGTGATTGCACCACAGGCGTCGAAGACGTGGGAAGCCACACGGTCTGCGCAGTGGTGACCGCGGAATTCCTCGACCACCAGCGCGGAATCGGCAATGACCTGACCACGCCAATGCCCGAGTATCGATTCCCGGGGCTCTCCCCAGGCGACAGATGGTGTGTGACCGCGGTGAACTGGCTGAGGGCGCATCATGACGGAATGGCCGCGCCGGTCGTGCTGGCTTCGACTCACGAGAGGGCGCTCGAGGTGATCCCGCTCGAAGTGCTCCAGGAGCACGCGGTCGACGTCCCCCCCGACCCGGGTGCCCTCGACATCTGAACCGCACGACGGGTCGCCCACCCGAGTGGACTTCGACGAACCGGTACGATTTGCGTCGTGAAAAGGCGGTTAGGAGCGTTACTCGTCACCTCTGTCGTGATGCTTGCCTGTGCCGCGGTGCCACCGGAGCGCGCCTCTCTCCCCGATGTGGACGAGGCCTTGGATCCACCGGCCCAGTGCGCATTCCTGGTCGGCGAGCCACAGGGTGTCCTGGTGCAGGAGGTCAGCCCCGATTCGGCTGCTGACGGCCTACTGATCGTCGGCGACGTCATCGTCGCCTTCGACGATGAGCCGACACTGGATTCCGAGTCGCTGCTCGCCGCTCTGGGGGAGAAAGACGTCGGTGATGTCGTCGAGCTCTCGGTCCGGAGGGGCGACGAGGAGACACAACAGACGCTGACTCTGGGCGACGCCTCGGGCGAGCCGCGGATCGGGGTGATGATCAGAACTCAATATGAGGCTGTCGAAGCGGCTGACGTCGACACCGAGGTGGAGCCGGGGCCACTGACTCGTCCCATCTCAATCGGCGGTTTGATGTACCTGTTCGACGCCGGGCGCAATGTCTGGGAGCGGACCGACGTCGAAGTCGCGGAAGATGCCATTTGGGTCGCCACCACGGCAGGTCTCTATGCGATCCAGGACGAGGTCATCACCGATTTGGTCTCGGGCGAGGAAGTACCCCATGACGGGTTCGAGGGGTGGGAGCCGATCCGGGTCATCGGGTCGGCCGGCGAGGACTTGATCCTGGTCGTCACTCAGGAGGTGCCGGACGACCCCGAGCGGGTGGCGGTCGGTGTCTCGCGGTTCAACCCATTCACGTCGGAGACTCGCTGGGCGCAGCCCGTCGTCGATGGGTTCGGCATTCCCATCTCAGCTTGGGGGTCTCCTGACGGCGAGACGATCGCAGTCGTCGGTGTGAACGAGGGCGGCTCGGAGGTAACCGGAATCGACATATGGAATGGCGACGGCGTGCCTGCCGGGATGGACGACCTGGTCTCCCTGGGGACTCCTGTGGGTTGGATGGACCCCGAGTCATTGCTGTTCAGAACCGAGACTGAGGTCGCATCCCTGCTCACGGTTCCCGGCGGCAACGTCGAGGAAATCGCCCTGGAGACCGCTATCGGTGGCCTTCCCCTGTTCCCGGTGGGTGACGGGAGCGGCGTCCTCGCCCTCGACGACCAGTCACTTGTGCTCGATGACCTGACCGTGACCGGGGATCTGCAGGTCCTGGCCGAGAATTGCAGCTTCGATCGGGTCGGAGAGCCGGGCTGGAGCCCCTAGCTCTCCTCCCCGTCGATCGTCTGCGGATTGTTGCTCGTGGACGCCACCTCTCGCCCGGAGCGCTCCAGGGCGACACGCTGGCGCTCTCCAGCCACCTCGTCTGACACCGCCTGCCATCCGGTGGGCTCACGCATGGTCTGTGAGCCGGGGGCGCTCTCCATGATCTCGGCCACCTCGTCACCGGAGATCGTCTTCTTCTCTTCCAGGACGGCTGCCAGTTCGAGGATCTTGTCCTGGTTGGCCTCGAGCAGCTCATTCACCCGTTCGTACAGGACTTCGAGGCTCGCTTCGATCTCGGGACGCTGCTCCCGGAGCGCGATCGACACCGGACTCGCCTGCCCTCCCATCCCCGACTCGCGCGTGTTCATCGCCGAAGCCAGACCCGAGCCCATGCCGAAGGACCCTTCCATCAGGGCGGCGACGGTCGAGGCAGAAGACAGATCGCCGGACACTCCGGAGCTGTTGTCGCCGGCGAAGAAGAGGCGCTCACCTGCGAGTGAGGCGAGTGACACCATGATGTCGGTCTCCATCTCGGAGCGCCACTGGGTGAACCTCTCCTCCTGTCCCATCGACTTGACCATGCCCAGCGTCGAAGCTCTCTTCTCGATCGAGACCATGTCGATCCGTCGGTGAGCGCCGAGCAGATGGGCGGTCACGGCATGGCATGCCTCGTGGATAGCCACCGCATGGCGTTCCCGCTGGATGTAATCGACGTCCTCAGGTGGTCCGAGCTCTTTGAGGGACTTGGCTTTCCAGATGTCCTTCCATTCGATCGCCTCTCTGTCGTCGCGGACCGCGATGATGAGGGCCTCGTTGACCATGTCCTTGATCTTGGCCCCCGAGTACATCGGAGTCACCGTGGCGAGACGTTCGATCTCGTCCTCGGTGAGGTGGTGCTCCACCTTTTTCAGGTACCCGACGATGGTCTGTTTGCGCCCCTCCTTGGAGGGATAGCCCATCTTGTAGATCCGGTCGATGCGGCCCGGCCGGAGCATGGCCTCGTCGAGAGCATTCGGCATGTTGGTGGCCATGATGTGGAGAAGCCGGTACTTGGGTGGTGGCTTGGCCCGGAATCCGAGCAACTTGCGAAACTTGTTGGTGATTCCGCGCGGCTTGGCCAGCCCGTTCATCTCGGTGAGCAGGGCCTGGAGCACGCCCATGCCCCCGCCGCCGCCCATCCCGCCCATGATGATGCGATCGACGAACCCCGGTCTCGGCTCTTCGACGGCGGGTGCTTGCTCGCCGGCCCAGTGCGTCATCAGCATGTCCTGGGTCTGCGAGGAAATGTAGCTGAACCCGTTGCAGGCGAATCCTCCGTAGGACATCGCCGCTGCTCCGAGCTGGCCGGTCGGTGACCCCATCTGCCCTCTCGACCCGAGCGAATCGGCTTCGTCGAAGAAGACGATCACCCCGCCGTGGCGGAGGCTGAGTTTCCGCAGCTTGCGGTAGAGCCCCTTGACCTTGAGGAGGCCGATGCCCATGAACATATTGACGAAGGCACCAGGTTCGACGAACACGTAGGGCCGCCCTGTCTCCCCGGCCACGGCCTGGGCAAGCAGGGTCTTTCCGGTTCCGGGTGGTCCCCACAAGAGAATCCCGCCTGGGATGTAGCCACCCTTCTCCTCGATCTCGTCCGGCTTCTCCAGGAAGGCGATGTTCTCCCGGATCAGGTCGAGGACGTGATCCTGGCCCCAGACATCGTCGAAGCGGGTTGTGACCTCTTCGGGAAGGATCACGTCGGTACCGCCCCGGGACAGCAACCAGAAGATCCCGATGAATTGGATCGCCACGAAGAGGAAGCCAAAGGAGAGCTGGAGAATGAAGGGGAACGCCTGGGCGAAGAGCCGGGGCGCCGCGACCAATGCCTCCAGTGGCCCGTTGACCTCGGGGACGAAATAGTCGATGAGCAGGGCGGCCACGAAGATGTAGATCACCCTGCGGATGAAGCGGCCCACCCGGAATCGGGTCCACGGCTTCATGTGGGCGTGGGTCCAACGTTCGATGCCACCAAAGAAGCTGTCCTGCCAGAACGAGTTGTAGGCGGCTGACCGTTCGGACAGCCAGTAATGGATCTGCCGGATCAGCTCGAGCAGGAAGAGGATTCCAAGCGCCATGCCTGCCGTGGTCGTGAAGAACACGGCGGCGGCCTCCCAGAAGCTGATGAATCCGACATCCTCGCTACTGGCGATGATGGCGCCGATGATGACGGCGAGGAGAACGAGGATCTTGATCCGGTCCCACGTGTCGGCCCGGCGCCTGGTGGCGCGTATGTCCCGCTGCCTGGTGTTCAAGCCCTCTTGTTTACGAGCCATGAATCGACCACTCCCTCGATCGCGTCTTGATTGGCGATGAAACATTCACGATTGCACCCGGCGATCATCGAATAGATGCGCGTGTCATCCTCGTTGGATACCGAGATCAGATAGGCGACTCCCTGGCTGGTAGCTGCCTCGTCCTGGAAGGCGACCAACACTCTGACCCCGTCGAAGCCGTTGCCGAAGCTGAAGTCTTCTTTGGTGATCTCCTCGCTGTTGGAGAGCCCGTAATACGGAAGGACGGATTGGGTGAGCATGGCCCGGGAGAGAAGGTCCTTTTCCACCTCGCCGACCTGTCGCACCGACATCGACCCGATCGGGTAGTCGGCATCGGCAAGGTCCGTCGCCACATTGGAGACGTCGCGTACCGGCCCACCGTCGAATCCGACACTGCTTATGGCCGGAAAACTGAAGCCCTGGACCTGTTCGTCGAAGGGCATGTCCTCGAGTTCGGACAACTCGGAGAGCTCATAGACGTGCCATGACTCCGGGATCTCGAAACGGCTCAAGCGCTCATCGTCGGTGAAGGTGACGACACCACCCGATTCCGCGCCGGAACACGCCCCGAGCAAGAAGAAGAAGCTCGCTGCGGTCAACAACCCAGAGCGGGTGGTAGCGATCCTTCTGATGGCCACCAGCCTAGAGCCAGTGCCGAGTTTATTGGCCAGAACAGGGATGTTTGCCGCTATCTTCCGCACCCGTGAACCCCGTAACGAGGCATTTGGTCCTCCGAGCCGAAGATGCCCGTTACGAGGTGCCTCCGGAGATGGCCGGACACGTTTCCGGGTATGCCCGTTGGTCGATGATCGACCACAGCACGCCTGGTGCGGTGCACACCGGGTTCGGGGTGAGCCATCTCGCCGCCGATGGGCGGGTCGAGGTGCACGTCCACTCGTTCGAGGAGTCCTTTTACGTGCTCGATGGCACGGTCATCGTGGAGACGCCCGAGGCAACGGTGGAACTGGTTCCGGGTGATTACGGGATGATCCCGATCGGCCTGCCCCATGCCTGGCGGAACGAATCCGGTCAGGAAGCGCGCTGGGCAGATCTGATGACGCCCCAACCTCGCCCGTGGTTCGACGGGGACACCTACTTCGTGCCTGGGTCGCCCGAACAAAAGCCGATCACGGTCGATCCCCGGGACCCGAGGACCCGGTCGTTCGGGCACATCGCGCCGGAGAACATGGATCCAGGCAAGCAGAGCCAGGATCTGCTGGCGGTGTCGGCGAGCATGCGCACCGCCTTGCTCGTTTACACCGGCATCACGGTCAAGATGATGTCCGACACCGACCTCGGCGCCCAGCTGTCCACCATGTTCATGGTCCAGTATGACCCTCGGGGTGGCCCCGGATTCCACGACCATCCCCTCGAGGAGACCTACTACATCCTCGATGGCGAGGTCGAAGCTTGGTTCGATGGCGTGCAGTATCTGCTCAAGGCGGGCGACGTCGCCTTCGCCGGGGTAGGGGCGGTCCATGCCTTCAACAACGCCACCGAGACCACGGTGCGTTGGCTGGAGACGCAGTCGCCGGGCCCTCCGGCGCGCCATTCCTACCGTTTCGCCCGGGACTGGGACTATCTGACCGAGCGGCTCGGCGAGGGATGAGCTCAGACTTGGGTCAACGAGAGCAAGTCGTAGGCGACGCCATGCCCGGGCACCTCGGCCCGACAGGTCAGGTATTCGTACTCGGGTAGTTCTCGAGCCGCCACCTGGACCTGGTAGTCGACCTCCCCTGGCAGACGAAAGATCACCTCGGCTCGATCGTGGCTGCCACGTCGGTATTCGACGACTCGTCAGAACGTCGAGCCCGGTCAGGCCCTTTGACTCGCGCAGAAAGGCCTCGGCGGCCTGCACCAGCCGGGGATGGATGCTCCTCCCCCGATGATGGGCGAGATCGAGCCTCCCTGCTTCGTACTCTGCGAGGATATTCGCCGCATCCTCTGGCTCGACGCGGCCGAAGTAGTCCCCACGCGGGAGCACCAGGATGTTGCCGGCGAAGCGATCCCCTCCGATGTGGGAGACCTCCCAGGTCTGATCGGGCCGGAGCTGTGCCATGGCTCGATAGAGCGGCCGTCCTTTGTCGGCGCAACAAATGTCGTGGCGGCCGTGAGTGCAGACCAGGTAGATCGGGTCCTCCACCGCCTGGCCGAATTCGGGCATTTGGCCTTCGCCAAGTCCGTCGATGTCGAGACCGGCGAGCTCCGCGGGGTCGGATAGGGGGCTGAGACCATCGAGGGCGGGCGTCGGTCGTCGCCTGAGCTAACCAGGTAGCAGACCAGAGGGTGATCCTCCGTGGTCCGCCTCCGGATGAGCAGGACCCTGATCCCGAGTCTGCGGGCGGCGTCGACGATTGGGCGGGCGCTGGCCGGGAAGGCGCTCTCGGTGACAGCGTCGGGTCCCCACGCGCCCGGCTGCTCGAAGAGCATCCATGCGGAGACCAGCGAGGCGGTGGCGAACAGGGGCTCCTCGCGCGTGATGGCTTCGGCGGAGCAGCGTGGGCGCCCCGGGATCACTCGATTACCTCGAGCAGTCCTTCCACGATCAGACGTCGCACCAATACGAGACGGCTGGATCGATCGAGATATGGGGCCAAGTCAGAGACCAGAAGTCGATCGTGTTCGAGGATTGCACGGAGGGCGGGCTCGAGCCATGCCGGCATCTTCAGCTCACGATCGCCGAGGAGCACCGACATCTCATCATCGGCCGACGCCAGTACGCAGATCGCCCCTTCCCGCTTGTGAACGAGGGACTGGTCGGTGAGATCGTCGAGTGCGAGCAGCTGATGGATCTGCCCGCGGAGGACGGGCTGACGGGTGGTCAGAAACCTTCTGCGGAGACGCTCGCTGATGACGGTGGCGTCGGATTTGGCGATGAGAGCGCCGAGGTCTGCGAGGCGCTCCTCGACCAGCTGCGGCAAGTCTTCCTGGTGAGAGAAGCGGAGAGGCAGAGGATCATCGACAATCGAATCTCCCTCGGTCAGCTTCATCGCCTCGCTCAGCACCGCGCCCCAGGTGAGACTCAGGATGCCCACCGTGACGTGGACCGAGGCATCCTCCTGTGTGCTAGCGGAATGCGGGAATCCTGCCGGGATATAGAGAGAGTCGCCGGGCCCGATGGCCGAATCGATGAGAGGTGCCCTGGTGGGGGGCAGGTCGTGCCGCTCGTGGACCTTCCAGCGTTTGGTGCCATGGGACTGCAACACGAAAACGTCGTGCTCGTCCTCATGCGCATCGAACCCCTGTGAGCCGGGCGGGGTCACGTAGGCGTTCGCCTGCACGGGATGTCCGAGAGACTTTTCCAGCTGCCGGCAGAAGAGGGCCAGGGGCTGCCAGTAACGGTGCATGCCCTGGAAGACCAGTGTCGCGCCGGCGGCGAACTCGCGGTATACCGCCTTGGCATCCATTACTCCGGTTGCAGCCTCGGAACCGGTGCGGGTCGTCTTCGTGTAGCTGCGAGTCGGAAGCGTGCCCCCGTCCCTGACCAGTCTGAAGGCAGGCAGGCGCAGGCCGTGCGACGAGACGATGCGATCGGCGTCGTCCAGCGAGAGCAAGTCGCCAAACCCGCGATCACCTTCAGCCCCCCGGAAGAGCGGCCGCTCTCCCCAGAACTGCATCCTCGAAGCGGATCGGATCCCCGACGCACCGGAACAGGGCGTCGGGTTTCGCAGATTCGATTGGACTGAGCCCGGAGTGCAGGGTCAGCTGTCCTGGGAGTCGGTGTCGGTGGTGTCCACTCCGTCCGTGTCGGTGGTGTCGACGCCGTCGGTGTCCGTCGTGTCGACCCCATCGCTATCCGTCGAGTCCACCCCGTCAGAGTCCGGGTCGGTCGTGTCGCTGTCCCGGGTGGTCGCCGTCGGCCCAGAGGCTCCGACGGTTCGAATGTCGTCGTCGCTCAGAGTCCGTGGACTCGTCTCAGCCTCGCTCATCTCATCTCTCCTCGATCTGGGGCGTGATGCCCAAAACTACACAGGACCACCTACCCCGAATCGCAGGGGTCTACGCAGACGCTTCGACCGCGGCGTTGTCACTCGTTGCCAGCACGAGCTGCCCGTCGCAGGAGATGTAGACCACGTCGATATTGGCGCCGGCATCGGCCACCCTTCGACCGATCTCGCCCAGCTCGCCGGGGCGGTTCTCGAAGCCGACTTTCACTACTTCGTTGTCGGCGCCGACCTGGATGCCCGCGTCGGTCAGAGCAGACGTCGCCGCGGCAGCGTCCTCGACCAGTACGTGCACTTCGCCGGACCCGGCCGTGCCTGAGATGCCGTCGATATTGACGCCGGCACGTCCGAGTGCTTCGCCCATGTCGGCCAGGGCCCCGGGGCGGTTCTCCAGTGAGACTGTCAGATTCGCGTGCCATGAATGCTCCTTTCTGACCGTCGAAACCTACGCCGATGGGTTGGTCTACGGTTCAAGGATGGCCACGTGGGACGACGTCCGCCGGATCGCACTCGATCTCCCGGAGACGTCCGAGCGGACGAACCGGGGTGTACCGCAATGGCGAGTCAAGGAAAAGGCCTTCACGTGGGAGCGCCCTCTGCGTCAGGCGGACTTTCAGGCGCTGGGAGACGCCGCTCCGGAAGGACCGATAGTGGCGGTTTGGGTGGATGATGTGGGAGTCAAGGAAGCGCTCCTGTCTGATGACCCGGACGTCTTCTTCACGACACCTCATTTCGACGGCTACGCCGTTGTCCTGATTCGTCTCGACGAGATTCCGGTGCCCGAGCTCGAAGAGTTGATGATCGAGGCTTGGCTTGGTCGCGCCCCGAAGCGACTGGTCAGCGCTTATCTGAAAGCATCCGAGTAGCAGAGGTCTGATCGAAGCGGTTGCTCCCCGGTCGGACGCGTCCGTGAGCCCAGAGCCGTCAAAGCGTTGGTGGATCCGCCCGAGCCAGGCAGTACAAATCCACCCAGTTGCTGCGACCCGAGCAGCGGCGCTCGCTCGAGTGGTTCCTGACCGCGCTCCGCGGGCGTGCACACGTCAACATCATCGACAAGACCGCGTACGTCGCCGCCCGGGTGCTCGAGTTGTTCACCGAGGACCCTTCGTACGGCGCGGGCACCAGCCTGGGCCGCGATCACTCCCAGGCTGTGCTCGCGCTTCGGCGACGAAGCGCGTTCCTGGCGGCGTTCGTGGAGCTGACCCGGACAAAGCGGGTCAGGCTTATCGACCACGACGCAATCGATCGGTTCTTCGCGAGGATGCCGGCCGATGTGCCCGCACTGCGGGAGGTGACGTCGGCCCGGGTCGAGGAGGTGATGATTCGGTTGATCGATGGGGATCACTCATTTCCACCTCCTCTGGAGCCGCTGGTGCCTGCACTCGCCGAGACGCTTTTGTTCTGGAGCGCGGGAGAGCGGTCGGTCGCCGTGGTGCATGACGAGCAGAGCGCGCTTACCCGGGGCCGGGTGGCTCGGTTGGGATCGTTTCTCGCCAAAGCCGTGTCTCCGGCGCCTCCGCCGTTGCGCTCGTTCCGACAGGTCGATTCGAGGGATGACCCGCGGATACAGGTGGCTGATCTGCTGGCCGGGATCGCCCGTCGGAGAACGCCGAAGCTGAATGAGTTGATCGCGCCGTACCTTCGCGCCCCCGCGGACAGGAATTCCTCCCAGGTGTGATCGTCGTCAATGGCGTTGAGATACATGCGGAATCACCGCCGCGGGGCTCGATCAGCCCGGTTTGCGTCCCAAGAGCCAGGCCATCCCTTCGCCCTCCGCTTCGGCAATGACCTCGAGTCCTGCGAAGGCTTTGCTCAATTCCCCCGGCAGGGCACGGAAGGGACCTGGGCCGGCACCCACTTCGCTCAGACTGGCGACGGCGAGCAGGCCACCCGGCGCCAGTCGTTCGATCAATCCTCGATGCAAGCGGGGTTCTCGGTACATGTGAGAGACCACCACATCGACAGGCGGGCCCGGTGGCAGACCTTGGTCGAGATCCCACACTTCGAAGCGGCATCGGTCGGCAACACCGCTGCGAGATGCCAACTCCCGGGCCATGTCCATGGCTACAGCGGAGACGTCGACACCGAGCACCTCCATGCCTCGAGCTGCCAACCAGACCGACAGCGCGCCACGGCCACAGGCGACCTCGAGGGCCCGCCCTTCGATCGGAAACAAGTGCTCCACGGGGGCGAACACCTCCGGCAGTATGGGCTCGGCCGCCGCCTGGTCCGTTTCGACATAACGCTCATCCCAGCGCCTGCGATCTTCCTCGCTCACACCGGCACGATAAGGTTCGGCGCCGACAGCGAGAGCTGGAGAGCCTGTGGCCCTCATTCGTCCCGTCAACGTGAGGACTGCGGCGAACTCTCAGCCTTGAAATTGCATCCGGCTCGTGGAGAGCAGCGCCGAGTTGACGACCGCAGTCGACTGATACTCAGCGAGTAGGTCGAGAAGGTCCCGGGCGGCGAACGCGACGTCGGGTTCAGCTTCGGAGTGTTGGCCCTCGACCGTGATCAAAGCGTTGACCGTCGTGGAACGCGCCGCGCTCTGATCGCTCTGTCTCCAGCACCAACGACGTGCGCTTACCAGCCCGGCGTCGTCGACAAAGACGACTTCGCCTGGTTCTGGGCTCGTGGGCACGTCGCTGCCAAGGTCGGTGAACCGCTCCCGCCCATCGGCGAAGCGCACCGAAGTTGTCCCGGTAACCGACGATTGATCGAACACCGCCACCGGCAGCCTCCACCGGATGCTCACCATGTTGGCCATATCCACCAGCGGATTGATCGATGGGATATCTCCTAGCTTGGTCAGGCGTCGCAAGAGAGCTTCGGCAGCACTGCGGTATTGGGTGGGTTTGACTCCAAACCCGCTGAACGTCGCTCGCCACGCACTCAGGCTCGGAATCTCGGACAGAGGCAGTTCACCGATCTCCTGTCTCGTCTCCTCCTGCTGGGTTCGGTATCGCTGGGCGAGGGTTGACGACGAGACTGTGTTGTCGAGCCCGCTGGCGTATATGACGCCGCCACGTGTTCCCGGAAAGGCCGACATCACGTCGTCGGAATAGCGGAACCCGACCATGACCCTCAGTGTGACATCATCGGCGTCCGGATTCGGCAGCCGCTACCGCCTCTGTGTAGCGATCCTCCCAACGATGCACATCGGCATCCTCCAGCCGGCCGACGACGCCTGTATCGAGAAGCTCGATGAGCTGATCGAGACAGACGTGGTAGCCGGCTGCTGCGTCCTTGGCGACATCCACGTCCTTGCCCAGCCAGGTGGTCAGGGTCAGGAGCGTCCCGACGGTGACCGGCTCGAGCTCCCAACGGAGCACGTCCGTGTCCCAGGTCCACTCGAACACATGGTACGGATTCCACACCAGGATCTTCCCGTGGAGGACCGGCTCCTCGATCGCGTACCTCTCCACCTGTGCCGGCCAGAACGGCAACCTCAGATCGGCACCTGCTCGCCGGTCGCCGACGATGTCACAAGGCATCCAGTGCCTGAGGTGTTCCGACTCGGTCAGAGCAGCCCACACTTTCTCCGAGGGGTGCCTCAGTACTCGTTCGTAGCGAAGCACCCACTTGTCCTCATCGCGCAGGACTTCTCGCCAATGGTTGGTCTTCGACGCTCATATGACCTCCATGTCGTCGAGATGACGCTCGAGAGCGTCGAGCCGATCTGTCCATACCCGCCGATAGGGATCGAGCCACGCATCCAGTTCGACCAGGGGCTCGAAACGAACCCGGTACATCCGGCGCTGGGCATCGGGTCTGACTGCGACCAGCCCTGCCGTCCGGAGCACCCTCAGGTGCTTGGACACGCCCGGCTGGGAAATCCGCAGCGCTGACACGAGATCGCCCACTGGCCGCTCTTCATCCCGGAGGAGCTCCAGGATGCGGCGGCGATTGGGATCGGCCAGGACCTCGAAAGTCGTCATTCCCAGAGCTTACCATAAGGGTTATATAACCAGACCCGGTATACATCATCCTCTCCACATACGACCAACTCACACCCCGCGAACCCCCCGCACCACCCCTCAACCCAGCACCCACACCTCACCCAACACCAAAGACATCACCTGAAGTCACGGGACTGCACGGTCTGCACCCCGATCGGCTCGAAGTCCCGTGCGACGATGTTGGTAACCCCATCGTGGTACTCGAGACGGCCATGGATGACCAGCGCCGGGCTCTTGCGGACCACCTGACGGTGCCGGGCCCAGACATCAGGCAACACGATGATGTTGAGCAACCCGGTCTCGTCCTCCAGGTTGAGGAAGTAGACGCCCTTGGCGGTGGCCGGTCGCTGACGATGGGTGACGACGCCGGCGACCTTGATCCGGGAGCCGTTTCGCTCCATCGCCAGGGCCTCGGCGGCGGTCAGGCACCCGTCCATCTGGTCACGGACAAAGCTCATCGGATGCCGATTCGAGACCCCGGTCGACCACAGATCTGCCCGATGCACCTCCTCGGGAGCCATCGAGGGCAGACGCGGAGCATCCACTCCGGGTGAGAGCGCCAGACGCTCGGGATCGATCTCAGCCAGAGCGCCCGCCGCCCACATCCCCTCCCTGCGGCCGAGCCCGATCGATTCCAGCGCGCCGGAGGCAGCGAGACCCTCCAATGCCTCCACTCCGAGCCCGGTCCGCGCCGCCAGGTCCTCCCCCGAGATGAAATCACCGCCGAGGATCCGGCCGGCCTCGACGCGAGTCACTTCCTTCTCCCCCATGTTCCGCACGTAACGCAACCCCATCCGCACCCCGACCGGGGGCCGGATCGGATCATCGATCATCCCCCTCCCCCGCCGCCAGCTCTCTCCCAGATAGCTCACGACGTCGTCGGGATCGGCTTCGACAGCCTCGATGGTGCAGTCGTGCCAGGAGACGTTGACGTCGGGAGCCAGGACCACCACGCCGTGCCGTTGAGCGTCCTGAACGAGTGAGTTGGGGCTGTAGAAGCCCATTGGCTGGGCGTTGAGCAGCCCTGCCAGATACTCGGCCGGGTAATGGAAGCGGAGCCAAGCCGACATGTAGACGATGTAGGCGAAGCTCACCGAGTGGCTCTCGGGAAAACCGAAGGAGGCGAAGCCTTGCAATTTCTCCCAGATCTCATCGGCGGCAGCGCCGACGATCCCATTGCCCGCCATCCCCTGGTAGACCTCGTCCCGGAGCCTCCCCATCGCCTGTTCAGAGCGTTTGTGGGTCATCGCCTGTCGGAGTCGGTCGGCCTGGCCCCCGTCGAACCCGGCGCAGACCCGGGAAAGCTCCATGAGCTGCTCCTGGAAGATGGGGACACCCAGGGTCTTCTTCAGGATCTCCTCGGTCGAGGGATGGGGGTAGACGACTGGCTCCTCCCCATTCCGCCGCCGCAGGTAGGGGTGCACCGACTGGCCCTGAATCGGGCCGGGGCGGATCAGGGCTACCTCGACCGCAAGGTCGTAGAAGGTCTTCGGCTTCATCTTCGGCAAGGTCGCCATCTGGGCGCGGGACTCGATCTGAAACAAGCCCACCGTGTCGGAGCGGGTGATCGAGCGGTAGATCGCCTGCTCTTGAGGGATGGCCGCAAGGTCGATGTCTATGCCGTGGGTGTCCTCGATCAGGTCGTGGGCCAGATGGAGAGCGTTGAGCATCCCCAGACCGAGCAGGTCGAACTTGACGATTCCCACTGCCGCCGAGTCGTCCTTGTCCCATTGCAGGACTGTCCGCCCCTCGAGGCGGCCCCACTCCAGGGGAACCACCTGCCAGAGGGGCCGATCGGCAATCACCATCCCCCCCGAGTGGATCCCGAGATGCCGGGGAAAACCGTCGAGCCGCCAGCAGATGTCGTAGATCATCTCGGCGGTCATGCCCTCGGGCAGGGGGCTGTTGAGACGGATCTGGGCCGGATCGCGGGTGTCGACGTACTTGGACAGACCATCGACCTGGGCCTGGGTGAATCCGAAGGTCTTGGCCACGTCACGGAGCACCGACCGGGCCCGGTAGGTGATCACGTTGGCCACCATCGCCGCCCGCTCCCGCCCGTATGTGCGATAGCAGTACTGGATCACCTCCTCCCGTCGATCGGCCTCGAAGTCGATGTCGATGTCCGGTGGGCGACCCCGTTCTTCGGAGAGGAAGCGCTCGAAGGGAAGATGGAGCCGGATCGGGTCTACCCGGGTGAGACCAAGACAGCGGCACACCGCAGAGTCAGCCCCCGAGCCCCGGATCTGGCAGTAGATGTCCTGGGTGCGGGCGTAGTCCATGATGTCCTTCACCACCAGGAAGTAACCGGGAAACCCGAGGGACTCGATGATGTCCAGCTCGTGCTCGAGCCGGCGCCGTGCCCTGGGATCGATCCCGTCTTCGCTCCCGGGGTAGACGTCGCGTGCTCCCTCCCAGGTGAGATGACGCAGATACTCCATCTCGTCCCTGAAGTGGCCGGGCATGGGGAAATCGGGCAGATTGGGCGCCACCAGACCCAGATCGAAGGCGAGTCGTCGGCCGAGCTCGCCGCTCCTCGCCACCGCCCCGGGGTACCGAGTGAAGCGCCGGTCGATCTCGGCGGGGTGTTTCAGGTACCGCTCGTCACTTGCCGGTCGGAACCCGTCGGCGACGGCCAGCGTGCGCCGGCCTCCGATGGCGGCCAGCACTTCGGAGAGGTCGGCGTCTTTCGGGTCGTGATAGTGGACCTGATTCGTGGCGACGGCAGGAAGGGACAACTTCTGGGCCACCTCCCACATCAGGTCGTTGCGCGGATCGTCTTCGGGCATGCGGTGATGCCAGAGCTCGAGATGGAGACGGGTCCCGAACAACTCACGGAGACGGGAGGCCTCCCGCATGACACCACCTAGATCTCCCCTGGCGGCTGCCCTGGGCACGGCGCCGGCATGGCAGCCGGTGAGAGCGTGGAGATCCTGATTGCCGGCCGCGATGGCCAGGTCCTCCCAGTTGTAGATCGGGTGGTCCTTCTCCCCCCGCATCTGGGCACGCGTCACCAGATTGGACAGACTCCGGTATCCATCCGGTGATCCGGCGAGCAAGACGAGATGATCGGTCTCGGGGAGGTTCGTCGGCTTGGCACCATGCGACCGGATGCTGCGTCCCCGGCGCAAGCGCCCCTGACCTCCTTTGGATCGGGCATGACGATGCTCGTCCCATTCCTGAGCCGCCGCCACCGGGTCACCCGTGCCTGCCGGCTCGGGCTCGAGCCCTATCTCCACCCCGTAGATGGCAGGCAGCCCGGTTTCGTTGGCTGCCTGCCAGAACCTCGACACCCCGTAGAAACCGTCGTGATCGGTGACCGCCAGCGCCTCATATCCCAGATCGATGGCCCGCTCCACCAGGTCCTCCGGATGCGATGCGCCATCGAGGAAGGAGAAGTTGGTGTGACAGTGCAACTCGGCATATCCACTCACCTTCACCACTATATCGAACATATGTTCGATCAGATCGAGGGCGACTCTGATAGAATTCGACGCCAACCGGATTGAGGGGAACATGAGACGGTTCGCAGTGATCCTGGTATTGACCTTCACCGTCGGGTCCTGTGCGGCCGACCCCGAAACCGCGGACACCTCCTCTGTGCCGTCCACGGTGGCCAGCACACTCGAGACCACCACCACGACGCTGGTCACGACCACACTGCCTCCCACCACCACAGCCACCACCGCTCCGCCTCAGCCCTCCACCACAGCTCTGGCTGACTTCCCGCCGGAGCGCGAATCGCTCGAGCACGGCGCCGACACCTGGGTAGTGGTCCTCGCCGGGTCCGCAACGCCCGACGACCCGGTGTTGGCCGAAGCGATCCTGGCTGCAGAGGAGGCCGGATATACGACCGGTGCGACAGATTGTGACGATGGTGCGCCCGAGGCGCTTGGCCAACCCGACGGAAACTCGACCGTGAGTGTCTACCTCGAGAGCGAGGCCGACGCCCGGGCCGCTCTTCTCGCCTTCGAGGCACGCGGAATCAACGGGGTGGTAGCCCTGGTGAAGACCTTCTGCCTCGACTGAACGCCACACCCTCAGTCGCGAAGACTTCTCGCTGCCGACCCGAGAGCTAAGTGGTCCGCTCGAGGAAGCTCAGTCTCAACTCCCGCTGAGCGAGAAGTGCATCCAGTCTTTCAGTGAGTTCCAGTTTCCTCCCCAACCCCAGCCGATCTCGCCAAAAGCCTCCGTGGCGACGTCACCGGGCATGATCATCCCGACCCGCACGTCGTCTCGATCGACGTAAGCCGAAGCGAGTTCCGGCAGGACCAGGTCACCTTTGACGTACGGGTTGTGGAAGGGATTGATGTCGATCCCGGTGCCATACGCGTGCTGTGACCACGACGTGGAGCCCACAGCAGGACGGCATACGAAAGAGGTGGTGTCGTTCCAGTCCCCGGTGGGATGAGCGTCGATCTCCTCCTTCGTGATCACTCTCATCTGCTCGATGGGGAATCTGACCTCGTGCAGCTGGCGAAAGATTTCGACCACCTGTTCGGCGACCGCAGCGTTCACGATCATCTCCCCGGTGTGGAACCGACCGTCGAACCCGAAATGGCTCATGGTCAGATAGGAGAGCTCTTCGAGGCTGACGGGGCACTCCGGCACCCAGCTGGAACGAGCGAGGACATCGGACGGTATCGAATCGATCGTCGAGTGGAACACCTCATCGGAGGGCGGAGGGAGGAGATCGAGCGTCTCGAATTGGCGGTCCTGCATCTCGGGTGGCGTCGGCTGGACCACCCCGAACTCGTCGGACCGTAGCGGCAGAAGCCTGGTCCCCAACCAGTCGGGTCGGGCGTAGGGATTGGTCGACGTGGTCGTGGCCAACGTGGTGGTGGTCGGGATCGTGGTCGTAGTGGTTGTGACCGTGGTCGTAGTCGAAGAGCGTGGGGTCGTTGGTGGCTCCGTGACGGCAGTCGAGCACGCGACCAGGACCAGAATCAGCACAGCCAACGATCCCCGTCGCATGGCATCGACGGTAAACCGGTCGGGGTGCAATCGATGACCACATAGGATGGGTCGATGCCCGTGATCGGCCAGGCTGTTCGCGATTTTCTGGCTACCGGTCCGCTGGGCCACGTGGTGACCCTGAATCCTGACGGGACACCGCACGTCACCCTGGCCTGGGTGGGAGTCGATGACGATGAGTTGGTCTGGTCCACCTTCTTCGATCAGCACAAACTCGAGTCGTTGCGGCGCGATCCTCGCATCACGATCTCGTTCCAGGCCAACGATCACAGTGGCGAAGGGCTACATCCCTACCTCGTCGCCAAAGGAAACGCCCGTATCACCGAGGGCGGGGCGCTGTCTCTGATGGATCTGCTTTCCGAGGCATACATCGGACCCGGCGCAGTCTTCCCCAATCGCAACATGCCCGAAGGTTTCATCATCCATGTCCAAGTGGAGCGGATCTACGGTCTCGGCCCCTGGGCGAGACGGGGTAACTGAGCCTCTATGGCACCCGGCCGAGCTCTAACCGTTCGCCGCCGACCTGGTTCACTACGACCAGGGTCCCGCTCGGCACCTCGCCACCCAGAGCCTTGGTCAGATCGCTGGCCGGCAGATCGTCCCTGCCTTCGACCACGAACACGAGGGCATCACCGTCGAAGTCGGTACGCAACACGGTGGCGTCGGTTCCCGCCACCCACTCATTGGCGACGACTTGGGCACTCTCCAGAATCTCGTGTGCTTTGACGGTGTCGACGGTCGTAACTGTGAGAGGGATTGCGATCAGGATGGTGGCCAATGCGACCGCTCCATAGGCCCATTTCCTGATGAATGTTGGCGAGTCATGTGCCTCGCGGGAATATCCGTACACGGTGAACAATATCGAGCCGGCAACGATCATCGCCAGCATGTTGGAGGCGAAGAGCTGAAAAGCGCCGTATGCACCGTCGAAGTCGCCGGCCTGGGCTGTGATCCCTACCACCGCGAGTGGAGGGACCAAAGAAATGGCAATGGCGACCCCCGGCATCACGTCCGAAACGTCCTTGCGCGCCAGGCCATAGGCACCCGCAAAGCCCGTCGCCACTGCCGCTACTAGATCGATGAGGTTCGCTGAAGTTCGACCGGACACCTCGCTGTTGCGAGTGATGGGTACCAGATCAGGCAGCACCGCAGACAACAGCCAGCCGACGGCCATAACGCCAGCGGCTCCCAGAACGACCGCCACCACCGAGGCGCTCATCCGCTTGACGTCCGCGGTGACAATCCCCAAGGCCGTTCCGATGATCGGCACGCCAAGGGGGGCAACGATCATGGCTCCGATAACCGTTGCGGTCGAATCCGCCAGGACCCCGGCCGTCGCTATCACCGCAGCGAGAAGCAGAAGGATGGAGAACCGCCAGCGCTTTGTTCCACTATCCCCGATGTCGAGGAAAAGCTCCTCACTGAGCTCGGGCAGCGTTCGACGCTGTCCTCGCACCGTCACCATGGCCTAACCGAACGGACGGATCAGGACCGGCTCCATGTCGGGCAAAGTAGCACCCGGCTAGCGTCGGGTCCCGGAGGTAGTCATGTCATCCATCACCAAGACCATCAGGCTTTCGGGCCAGGCTGCCGACTCGATCGAGGATGCCGTCAGGACCGTCCTGGCGCGAGCCGCCTCCACCATCTCGGAGATACAGAACTTCAGGATCGTGGAGGTCGGGGGCTCGGTTGACGACTCAGGGGTCCCCACACAGTTCAGCGTGACCCTCGACATCACCTTCGGGATCAAGGACCGGGTCGAGCATGGCTGATCCGATTCAGACCGACCATCAAGTCAAGACGCTGAGGGACCAGCCCACCTTCGCGGTGAGGGTTCGGATTCCCATGGATCAGCTCGACTTGGCGGCACTCTTTGCGGTCCATCTCCCCCGCCTTCAGGCCGTTGCCGGCGAAGGCGGCCACCCATACGGCAGGTATCACGAGTTCGGTCCTACCCATGCCGATGTCGAGATCGGGATCCCACTCGGCGCCGTTTCGCATGATCTCCCCCATCCCAAGGACGGCGAAGCACCCATCCAAGTCTCCGAGCTCCCGGGAGGGCCGACAGCCGTGGTCACTCATCATGGGGCCTATGAGACGCTGGGCGCCGGGTACGACCGGTTCCAGGATTGGATTCATTCTCAGGGATACGAAACCGGTCCTGGGCCGTGGGAGTCATATCTCGACCTTCCCGACCAGGTGGAAGACGAAGCGGCTCTTCGGACGGTGTTGCACTGGCCTCTCCTGGAGAGGTGACCGCGCCCAGGCGCCGGATATGAATGCCCCCATCCCCGAGCCCGCGTCATTGGGCAACGGCATCCACCTCATTCCCGCCCCGCTCCCGTTCAAGAGCCCGGCCTGGGTCAACACCTACGCCGTCGAGGCCGATGGGGGAATCCTGCTCCTCGATTGTGGCACCGACTGGGAGCCGGGGCGTGATGCGATCCACGATGGATTCCGTCAGCTCGGCCTGGATGAGTCGGCAGTGCACACCCTGGTCGTCTCGCATCTCCATCTCGATCACGTAGGCATGTCGGCCCGCCTCGTTTCAGAGCTTGGTTGTCGATTCGTGATGCATGAGCGAGCTGCCAAGCTCGTCGATCGGTATAACGACACGCCGGCGTACGTCGACCGGCTGCTCCGAATCGGCCGCACCCATGGGGTACCGGCACGTGCGTTGGGCTCGGTGACCGGCGATTTGGCCACTCGCCCCGATTACATGCCGCTGATCGAACGACCCGATCACCTGGTGGCCGATGGTGAGCGCATCGACATCGGCGGCGGGCGCTGGCTCGAGGTGATTCACACACCTGGGCACGAGCCGGCACACATCTGCCTGCGCGACTCGAGAACAGGGATTCTCTTCTCCGGTGACCACGTATTGCCCCGCATCTCGCCGGTGATCATGTGGGACGAAGACCTCGGCGATCCGCTCGGGAACTACCTGGCATCTCTCCAGAAGCTGCTCGGGATGAACCCCGGCATCACCTATCCGGCACATGGCACTCTGATCGAACGGGGCGATGAGAGGGCACGACAGATCCTGCTCCACCATGATCGCCGTCTTCTCGACATGGCCGAGCTGGTCCGATCCCGCGATTCCACGGCGTGGGAGGTGATGCTCGAATCCTTCCGCCCCAACCTGACCCCGTTGGAGGCGAGGCTGGCTTTTCTGGAGACCGTCT
The DNA here is from genome assembly GCA_963720925.1 of uncultured Acidobacteriota bacterium. GTDB lineage: Bacteria > Actinomycetota > Acidimicrobiia > Spongiisociales > ZC4RG35 > JARDZU01. Next base: position 662,946 of record CAVRHE010000007.1, on the reverse strand, counting down.
CCCACCTGGAGCATCTGAGGATGATGGGGAGGCTCCAGACCGACCAGCGCGACGGGACCCTTGTCTTCCGCCGCTGAGGGTTTCTCCCATCGACTCGACGGGTAAATCAGCTTTTCGCAATAACGGAGGGAAGCCATGCCAGTCCATCGTGGCAAGGATGGGAAGGGCCCCTATTACCAGTGGGGGGACTCTGGCAAGAAGTACCACTATCAGGCCGGCGAGAAGAAGAGCAGGGACGCAGCCAAGCAGAAGGCGACGAAACAAGGTCAGGCGGCCAGGGCGTCCGGCTACAAGGGCTGAGCGGTCATCCCTCGAGCAGGTGGACGCCATAGGCAATGACGAAACCGACCACCGTCAATACGCCAACGGGTCTGCCTGCGTGCTCGTATGCCTCCGGCATCATCGAGGTGGCGAGCATCGTGAGGACCGCCCCACCGGAGAACGCGAACACGAAAGAGATGACGCCGGTCGACGCCCCGTCCAGGAGTACGTAACCGGCAGCGGCGGCGAGGGCGCACGCCAGAATGACCGCACCCCAGATCTCGAGCACCAGCCGGCGCTTCCACCCACCTTCGATCAGAGTCGTGGTGGCGGCGATCCCCTCCGGAAGGTTGGAGATGAAGACCGCCACCAACATCGCGACACCGATCTCATTGGTCTGGAGCAGCGTCAGACCGAGGACCGCGGTCTCCGGCACTCCGTCGAGCAGCGCGCCGAGGAGGATCGAGAGACCGGCCCCCTCTTCCGCGTTCGGCATCACGTTGCCCTGACGTCGTCGCTGGAATCGCCCGATGAGAATGTCGCCGAGCGTGAACGCTCCTGCTCCGGCAAAGATGCCGAGGACGACCGCCCAGGGGCCGCCTCCGACCTCGGTCGCCTCCTCGATCAGTTCGTACGAAACTGCGCTGAGCAGGACACCGGCCCCGAAGGCCATGATCAGCCCCAGGGTGCGGCGGTGTGGTGGGCGACCCAGTGCCACCAGGGCTCCGATCAGCAGTGAACTCGCTGCAAACAGACCCCAGAGAAACGCCTCGGCCACGTCAGCCGGCGCTCAGCACCGATTCGACCGCGAACTCACCCTCGGAGTACAGCACCTCACCGGCGCGAGCTGCAGCCTTCAGATCGTCCTCGGCCTGGCGCACCAGATCGATCGACTCCGGAGCCGCCGAGACGGACACCGAATCCACCTCGGCCCGCATCGACACCTTGGCGTCGGATTTCGCCTTTCGCACTGCGGAGAGGACCGCACCGGTCTCGGTGAGCACCGCAGGGTCCCCGGAGTGAGGGGCCAGCTCCTCGACGCTGGGCCAGCTCGCCCGATGGACCGACCCGTCTCTCCACCATGACCAGACCTCCTCCGTCACGAAGGGCAGGAACGGGGCAAACAGCCGCAGATAAACCCCGAGGGCGCTTTGCAGCGCGGCATGAGCCGATGCGCCCTCGCTCCCACCCTCGTACGCCCGCCCCTTGACCAACTCCAGGTAGTCGTCCGTCCAGGTCCAGAACGATCGCTCGATGATTTCGAGAGCACGGGCATAATCGAACGCATCGAACGCCTCAGTCGAGCGCTCCACCACCTTGGCCAGAGCGGCCAGCATCGAGCGGTCGAGTGACGCTGAAATTGCTGATGCATCGACGTCTTCGGCGAACCCCAGGGCGAAGCGTGACGCGTTCAGGATCTTGGTGGCGAGACGGCGCCCGATCCTCATGACACCGTGATCGACCGCGGTATCAGTGCCGGGACGACCGTTGCAAGACCAGTAGCGGACCGCCTCCGCTCCGTGCTCTTCGATCAGCGCGTGGGGCGTGATCACGTTTCCCTTGGACTTGGACATCTTCTTTCGGTCCGGGTCGAGGACCCAGCCGTTGATCGTGGCGTTGGGCCAGGGCAGCGCGCCATGTTCGTAGTGGGAGCGGACGATCGTGGAGAAGAGCCAGGTGCGGATGATCTCCGGGCCTTGGGGTCGCAGATCCATCGGGAACACCCGGGAGTAGAGATCGGGATCGTCGTCCCAGTGCCCGGCGATCTGCGGGGTGAGCGAAGACGTGGCCCAGGTGTCCATGATGTCCGGATCGCCGACGAAGCCTCCCGGCTGGCCCCTTTGGGCCTCTTCGTAGCCCGGTGCGGCCGCCGAGGTGGGATCGACCGGCAGGAGGCTCTCGTCGGGAAGGATCGGGTGCTCGTAATCGATCGCCCCATCATCGGCGACCGGATACCAGGCGGGGATGGCCACGCCGAAGAAGCGTTGCCGCGAGATCAGCCAGTCGCCGGTCAACCCGTTGACCCAATGCTCGTAGCGGACCTGCATGAAGTCCGGTATCCAATCCAGCTCGGAGCCACGTTTGAGGAACTCGGACCGCAGCTCCTGGTCCCGGCCACCGTTGCGGATGTACCACTGCCGGCTGGAGACGATCTCTAGAGGACGGTCCCCGTTCTCGTAGAACTTGACCGGATGGGTGATCGCACGCGGCTGCCCATCGAGATCGGCCGACTCGGCGAGGAGCTCCTCCATACGCTTCTGCGCCTGATTGGGGTAGAGCCCGGCGATCTGGCGATACGCCTCCGGCCCGGTTCCGACTCGATCCAGTCCGGCACATCCTGACGAAGCCGGCCGGTCTGCTGGATCAGGGCGCGGGTAGGCAGGTCGAGCTCCCGCCACCAGGTCACGTCGGTGGTGTCGCCCCACGTGCAAATCATGGCGATGCCGCTCCCTTCTCCGGGTCGGCCAGGTGATGGGAGACGACCGGAAGCTCGACCCCGAAGAGCGGCGAGGTGACATTCGTCCCGAACAGCGCCTGGTACCGCTCGTCGTCGGGATGGGCGACCAGGGCAACACAGGCGGCGATCAGCTCGGGGCGGGTGGTCTCGATGAAGAGCGGGGAGCCGTCCGGTCTCCGGAACGCGATCCGGTAGTAGGCGGCGGGCCGCTCCCTGTCTTCCAGTTCGGCCTGAGCTATCGCCGACTTGAAATCGACATCCCATAGGACCGGCGCCTCTTGGGAGTAGGCCTCACCACGGGCGAGGTTGCGCAGGAACGCCTTCTGACTCGTGCGCTGGCTGTGGGTGTCGATGGTGGCGTAGCTCTGCGTCCAGTCGACAGAAAGCCCGAGCGTGCGCCAGAGGTCCTCGAAGACCTTCTCGTCCTCGGCGGTGAGACCGTGGCACAACTCGATGAAGTTGCGTCGGCTGATCGAGATCGGTGGATCGGACGGCTCTTCCGGCGGTTCGAAGTCGGGGTCGTAGGGCAGCGTGGGATCGCACCGGACCCCGTAGTAGTTCTGCACCCGGCGTTCGGTGGGCAGGCCGTTGTCGTCCCACCCCATCGGGTAGAACACCTCCTTCCCCCTCATCCGGCGATATCTGGCATGGGCGTCGGTCTGGACGTACCCGAAGACCGACCCCATATGCAAGGAACCGGACACGGTTGGAGGTGGGGTGTCGATGGCGAAGATCTGCTGTCGGCCCTTGGTGCGATCGAACCGATAGGTCCCGTCGGTCTCCCATCGCTCCATCCACTTCGCCTCGAGCCCTTCGAGGGCGGGTTTCTCCGGGATGTTCCTGGTCATCGGGGCGTGAGGGTACCGGCCGAGGATGGCGAATCCGCACCGGGCAGGAGGTCGTAACGTTCCCGGAACGGTGGTCGCGGTGCGTCGTGATGTGAACGAGCCGGCACCCAATGCGGTCTGGCATCGACGGCTGGCGATCGGCGCCGCCGCTCTGATCGCAGCCTTCTATTTCGGCTCGCTGTTCGCTTTCGGGAACGCCGGGACCGTCAGTTCGCCACGGTCTGCGTGGACCCACGCCAGCCGTCTTGGACGGGTGGGCAGGCGTTGTCCCGGACCATGCAGCCGGCGAGCATGGGCGTCTGGTTGAAGCCAGACTGAGAGTTGCCATCTCCTCCCAGACGCGTATGCTCGGGATCGACATGAACCGGCTTTTCGCGCACACCCATCATCACCATCACCCTTCATGGGTCGGATGACGATGGGCTGAGGCCGAGAAGCCACCAACGCAAACGCCGACCCAAGCGGTCGGCGTTTCTCGTTCACCGAGGGCGAGATCCCGGCCACACGGCGGGAAGGAACCCCAACATGAGCACCGAACCAACGATCCACCTGGCCCTCCCCAAGGGTCGGATGGAGACCGGTGTCTTCAACCTGCTCGCTGCCGCCGGCATAGACCTCCACGTCGGCCAGCGCGGCTATCGGCCGATGCTGTCTGAGCCCGGTTTCGAGGTGAAGCTCCTCAAACCACAGAACATCGTCGAGATGCTCGCGGCCGGAACCCGCGACATAGGGTTCGCCGGCGCCGACTGGGTGGCCGAACAACAGGCAGATCTGGTCGAGCTCCTCGACACCGGCCTCGACCCGGTCCGGATCGTGGCCGCCACCCCGGAGAGCATGCTCGACGGAGACGGCAATCTCCCGGCGAGAAGACTGGTGGTGGCCAGCGAGTACGAGCGGCTCACCCGGTCCTGGATCACTACCCGAGGCCTCGATGCCTCTTTCGTGCGCTCGTATGGGGCCACGGAGGTATTCCCACCAGAGGACGCCGATGTCATCGTCGACAACAGCGCCACCGGCGAGACCCTCGCCGCCAACGGCCTGGCCGTGGTCGACGAGCTGATGACGTCGTCGACCCGCTTCTACGCCAGCCAGGGAGCGATGGGCGACCCGGACAAGAAGAGCGCCATCGATGGGCTGGTGTTGAGTCTGCGCTCGGTGCTCGATGCCCGGAAGAGAGTCATGCTCGAGCTGAACGTGTCGCTGGCCGATCTCGACGCCGTAATCGACGCCTTACCCGCCATGCGGGAGCCCACCGTCGCAACCCTTCACGGAGGCGCCGGCATGGCGGTAAAGGCGGCAGTGCCCCGCAGAGACCTGCCCCGGCTCATCCCACGTTTGCGGCAACTCGGCGCCACCGACATCGCGGTCTCCAAGCTGGAGCAAATCGTGCCATGAGCTCGCCTGCCACTTACCTCCCGCCCGGCTTCGCAGTGCCGATCGACCTGGACCTCTCCAAGAACGAAGGGCGAAGCCGAGCCGAGGAGCTCCTCGATGCGATAGACGACCCGCGGCGCTTGGTGGGCCGCTACCCAGACACCTCCCCGCTTCGGGCGAAGCTTGCCGCCTTGCATGGCGTGTCCGAGGACCGGGTCCTGGTGACAGCGGGCGGGGACGATGCCTTATCCCGATGCTTCCTGGCTCGCGTCTCCGAAGGCGGCCGTGTGGTCGGCACCTACCCCACCTTCGAGATGATCCCTCGCTACGCCGAGCAGCGTCGCGCCGAGCTGCGGGAAGTGCCCTGGTGGACGGGTCCCTTCCCGGTGGATGAGATCTTGGCGGCCATCGACGACGACACCGACGCGGCATTCATCGTCTCGCCGAACAACCCCACGGGCGCAGTGGCCGGCGAGATCGACCTCCAGAAGGTGGCCGGAGAAGCTCGATTGCTGGTCCTCGACGCCGCATACGTGGAGTTCGCCGACCACGACCCAACACCGACATTGCTCGAATTGAGCAATGTCGTCGTGACCCGGACCTTGTCCAAGGCGTATGGGCTCGCCGGGCTCAGAGTCGGGTATCTGCTCGGATCCCCGGAACTCGTCGCGGCCATCGGCGCGTATGGCAACCCGTACTCCGTATCCGCCCTCTCCGCGGCACTGGCCGAGACCCGGTTGGAACGGCCAGTCGCCGAGCTCACGACCTTTGTGGAAGCGGTGCGAAGGGAACGTGTCGTGCTGACCGGAGCTCTCGCCGGGCTGGGCGCTCGACCCCTCCCCTCGCAGGGCAATTTCGTCCTCGCCGAGTGCGACGATGCGGAGTGGGTCACATCGGCCGCTGCCTCTCTGGGCGTCGGGTTACGGCGGTTTCCCGATCGGTCCGGGCTCGAGTCGGCGGTGAGGATCACTCTGCCCGGGGACGAGGCCGATTTCGACCGGTTGGTGGCCACGCTTGGAGCGGTGCTCGACCCGCAGGCATTCATCTTCGATCTCGACGGCGTGATCGCCGATGTCAGCAGTTCTCAGGTTCTCGCAATCATCGAGACGGCCCGAAGCTTCGGAGTTGAGATCGAGCCTTCGGACATCGAATCCGCCAAGGGCGATGGCAACAGCAATGACGATTGGGAGCTCACTCGCCGGCTCTGCGTCGAGCGCGGTGTGGATGCGCCCATCGAAGAGGTGACCATCCGGTTCGAGACCCTCTATCAGGGGACCGGAGACTCGCCTGGGCTGAAGGTGGCGGAGCGCTCTCTCGTCGAGCCCGGCACCTGGCAACAGTGGGCCGCACGATCGTCCCCTCGGTGTGGTGACCGGCCGACCTCGATCCGATGCGGTCGAGTTCCTGGAGCGCTTCGCCCTCATGAACAGCATCACCGCACTCGTCACCAGAGACGATGCCCCCCTCAAACCCGACCCGGCGCCCGTCCTGAAGGCTCTCGAGATCATCGGAGTGACTCGGGCCTGGATGCTCGGCGACACGCCCGACGATCTGGCCGCCGCAGCCGCGGCCGGTGTGGTGCCGATCGGCGTCATCGCCCCCGGTGACGAGCCGGCAAAGGCCCGGGAAAGACTTGGGAGAGCCGCTCGCATTCTCGACAAAACCACCGATCTGGAGGAGATCCTGCCATGACGCGACGATCCGAGATCAATCGGGAGACAGCCGAGGTCACCATCACCGGCTATCTAGACCTGGACGGGACTGGGACATCCGAGGTCAAGACCGGGCTCGGCTTTCTCGACCACATGCTGGCGACCCTGGCCAAACACGGGCGATTCGATCTGGCCCTCACCGCGACCGGCGACACCGAGGTGGACGACCACCACACCGTTGAGGATTGCGCAATCGTCCTCGGGCGCGCCTTCGACTCGGCACTCGGAGCTCGCACCGGCATCGCCCGCTTCGGTAATGGCTATGCCCCACTCGACGAGTCGCTGAGCAGGGCAGTCGTCGACCTATCCGGACGCCCCTGGCCCGAGGTATCGATCGATTTCACCCGGGAGACCATCGGCGAGGTTGCCACCGAGAACATCATCCACTTCCTCAGGTCATTCGCCATCGAGGGTCGAATGGCGCTCCACGTCGATCTGATCCGTGGAGACAACGACCATCACAAAGCCGAGTCGGCGTTCAAGGCGCTGGCCATCGCCCTCCGAGCGGCGGTGGCCACCGACGGCGACGGCGTCCCGAGCACCAAGGGAACGCTGACGTGAGACGGGTGACCATCGTCCCGACAGGGACGGCCAACACTGCTTCTGTCGTCGCTGCCCTGACTCGACTCGGCGCCGCGGTCGACGAGGCGGCTTCGGCCGGCGACGTCGAGACCTCGTCGGGAGTGGTCCTTCCCGGGGTGGGCGCCTTTGGGGCCGCCATGGACAGGATCGACTCGCTGGGGCTCGCCACCGCGCTTCGGGAAAGGATCGAAGCCAATCGTCCCACCCTTGCCGTGTGCGTCGGGATGCAACTCCTCAGTCGGGACAGCGAGGAGAGCCCGGGCGCCACCGGTCTCAATGTGCTCGAAGACACGGTGGGCCGTTTTGGTGATGGAGTCACGGTGCCCCAGATGGGTTGGAACCGCGTCGAGCCCGGCCCTGGCTCCCGATTCGTCGAGCCAGGCTGGGCTTACTTCGCCAACTCCTACCGGCTCGACCGGCTCCCCGAAGGCTGGGTGGGCAGCAGCACCGACCACGGCGGCGAGTTCGTCTCCGCACTGGAGCAGGGCGACGTTCTCGCCTGCCAGTTCCACCCCGAGCTCTCCGGCGAATGGGGCGCCCGGCTCCTCGACCGCTGGCTTCACAGAGTGGAGACGGCGGCATGACTCTGGCCTCACGCGTCATTCCGTGTCTCGACATCAAAGACGGCCGGGTTGTCAAGGGGGTCCAGTTCCAGGGTTTGCGGGACGCGGGCGATCCGGTGGAATGCGCCGGCCTGTACGAGCGCCAGGGGGCCGACGAGATCGTGCTCCTCGATGTGTCGGCCACACCAGAGGGCCGGGGCCACACGCTGGATACGGTGCGTGAGGTGCGCTTCGTGCTCTCCATTCCCCTATCCGTGGGCGGGGGCGTGAGGTCGGCCGACGACGCCGGGCGTCTCCTCGAGGCAGGCGCCGACAAGGTTGGGGTCAACACCGCCGCCGTGTCACGTCCCGCGCTCATCGGTGAGATCGCGGACAGATTCGGGACCCAATGCACCGTGCTGGCGGTAGACGCCGCCGCAGGCGCTGCGGGCTGGGAGGTGGTGGTGGAGAGCGGTAGGAAGAGGACCGGGCTCGATGTCGTGGAGTGGTGTCAGAAGGCGGTGGCGATCGGCGCCGGCGAGATCCTCCTCACCAGTTGGGACCGTGATGGGACCAGGTCGGGCTACGACCTCGATCTGATCTCGGCTGTCTCATCCGCGGTGACCGTCCCCGTGATCGCGTCGGGGGGCGCCGACCGGCCGGGCCATTTGGTCGCGGCGATCGAAGCTGGAGCCTCGGCTGCGCTCATCGCCTCGATCCTCCACGACGGAGACACGACGGTGGGAGAGCTGAAACGGGCACTGGGCGAGGCCGGAATCATGGTGCGCCCATGATCATTCCATCCATCGACATATCCGGCGGTCAGGCGGTCCAACTGGTAGGTGGCGAGACGCTGGCCATCGAGGCCGGCGACCCACTCCCCATATTGGAGCGCTTCGGCATGGTCGGCGAGGTCGCGGTAGTCGACATCGATGCCGCTCGAGGTGAAGGCGACAACGCGGAGCTCATCGCCGAGCTTTGCCGCCGGGGTCGCGTCCGGGTGGGGGGAGGGATTCGGGATCTCGCCGACGCCAGGCGATGGCTGGACCTCGGCGCCGAGAAGATCGTCATCGGGACCGCGGCAACACCGGGCCTGCTCAGCGAACTGCCACCCGACCGGGTGGTTGTCGCGCTCGACTCGCGAGATGGCGAAGTGTTGACCCATGGCTGGCGACAGGGGACGGGGACCGGAGTATTGGAGCGGCTCCAGCAGCTGAGAGGCCTCTGCAGGGGGTTCCTGGTCACTTTTGTCGAGCGGGAGGGCCAACTCGCCGGAACCGACATGGATCGAGCCGCGACCGTGATCGAGGCTGCGTCACCAGCGAGAGTCACAATCGCAGGCGGCGTCACCACCCCCGAAGAGGTGGCCGAGCTCGACCGGATGGGCGCCGACGCACAGGTGGGCATGGCCCTGTACGGCGGGCAGCTAACCCTGGCCGGATCACTCGCCGCCATGATGCACTCCGACCGCCACGATGGCCTGTGGCCAACAGTGGTGGTCGACGAGCTGGGGACCACGCTCGGGCTCGTCTATTCCGGTTCGGAGAGCCTGGGTCGGGCGATGGAGGAACGGCGGGGCATCTATCACAGTCGCACACGCGGGGTCTGGGTCAAGGGCGAGACGTCGGGCGCCACCCAGGAACTCTTGGCGGTGGACATCGACTGTGATCGGGACACGCTCCGATTCACCGTCAGACAGGGCGAGCCCGGGTTCTGCCACACCAGCGACCGAACCTGTTGGGGCACGGACCGGGGCCTGGGGCGGCTGGAGAGACGTCTCGGCCAGATCGCCCTCTCCGCAGACTCCGAATCGAACACACGAAAGCTCCTCGACGATCCCGACCTGCTCGCGGCCAAACTCATTGAAGAGGCGGCGGAATTGGGAGCCGCTCAAACCGACGAAGAGGTGATCCACGAGGCCGCCGACCTCCTCTACTTCCTCATGGTGAGGGCCACAGCCGCCGGTGTCGCGCTCGAAGAGGTGGCCCGGGAGCTCGACCGGCGAGAGCGCCGAACCACCCGCCGGCCGATGACGACGAAGGAGAGCCTGCCATGAGATCGCTGCCCCGCGTCGACGTCCTACCCGCGGCTGTTCGGCGCCCTTCCGACTTCGATGCAGGGGCTCTCACGGACGAGATCCTCGAGGAGGTGCGGGCGGTCGGCGAGCCCGCGATTCGCCGCTTCTCCGAGCATTTCGGCGACCTGGCCTCGGGTGATCAGATCGTCCACGACCGAGGCGACCTGGAGAAGTCCCTCGAGCGGGTTGGACCCGACGAGCGCCGGACACTGGAGAGTGTGGCTTCCCGGATCAGACACTTCGCCGAGGCCCAGCGCGAGGCCCTGGTCGATGTCGACGTCGCGGTCACCGGAGGACGAGCAGGTCATCGCTGGGTCCCGGTGGCATCGGTGGGCGCCTACGCGCCGGGGGGGCGATATCCCCTGCCATCTTCGGTCCTGATGACCGTGATACCGGCATGGGTCGCCGGAGTGAAGACTGTCTGGGTTGCCTCACCACGCCCGACCGACGTCACCCTGGCCGCAGCCGCCGTTGCCGGAGCCGACGGGTTGCTCGCGATCGGTGGCGCCCAGGCCATCGCCGCCCTGGCCTTTGGCGTTCTGTCACCTGCCTGTGATCTGATCGTGGGCCCGGGGAACAAGTACGTCACGGCCGCGAAAAAGGCGCTCTTTGGTGAGGTCGGGATAGATGGCCTCGCCGGACCGAGTGAGATCCTGGTCGTCGCCGACGACCGGGCCGAACCCGCGTTGGTCGCCGCCGACCTGCTCGCCCAGGCGGAGCACGACATCGACGCCCTCCCACTGCTGGTGACGACCAGCCTGCGTCTCGCCAATGACGTGGATCACCAGATCGAGCTCCAGCTTGCCGACTTGCCCACTTCGGCTGTCGCTCGGCAAGCATTGACCAATGGCTTCTCCCTCGTGGTCGGCTCGTTGGACGAAGCCGTGTCCGCCGCCGAACGGCTGGCACCAGAGCATCTCGCCCTGCACGTCGAGCAACCCGGGGATCTATTGGGGATGCTCACGTCCTACGGCTCGGTGTTCCTCGGTGGGCGGAGTGCCGAGGCGTTCGCCGACTACGGAGTCGGCCCCAACCACGTCCTCCCCACTGCGGGCGGAGCCAGGTTCCAGTCCGGGCTCTCGGTCATGACCTTCCTCAAGTCTCCGACCTGGTCACGACTCGACGACCCATCGGCGTTGATCGAGGACACCGTCCTCCTCGCCCGTCTCGAGGGTCTCGAGGCGCATGCCAGGGCGGCCCAGATCCGGGTGGACGACGTCTATCGGTCTGCCGCCCAACCCTGAAGAAGGCCATCGACAAGTCGTGGTGCCCATTCGGAGTCGGAAGGTGCGAAGCGCCCGAGGAGCATGCGAAGGATGACCGGGCCGGTGAGCATGTCGACCGCCACGTCGATGTCGAGATCGTCGCGTATCGCGCCGCGTGCCCGTGCCTCGGAAAGCATCCCCGCCAACATGGCGCGTCTCGGCAATATCACCTGCTCGGCATAACGACGCCCGAGCTCGCTGGCTGCATGGACCTCGGCAGCCATCCGGGGGAAAATCTGCCCGGCTTCGATATCGGAGAGGAAGGCTTCCATCCTGTGCAACAGCTGGACGAGATCATCTCTGAGGTGACCGGTGTCGGGTATCGGGTTCTCGGACGCCAGGTTGGCGATCACATCGACCAGCAGCTCCTCTTTGGACGCCCATCGCCGGTAGATGCTTGCCTTGCTCACTCCGGCCCTCGAAGCGACCGCGTCCATGGTGAGCCCCGAGAACCCCACTTCGCGCAGCAGGCTGATCACCGCCCCGGCGACGGCGGAGGAGACCCCGGCATCTCGGGGTCGGCCGACCCGGGTGCTCGTGGTCATGATGCTTCTTCGACCTCGGCAGGATCTCGTGTCTCGGCCGGCGAGAGGTCCGACCTGGTCATTGCCACCGGTTGTGCCGGCAGATAGGCCCACGTGACGATCGCGCCGATGAGAGCCACGCCCACCGCCACCCATACGGCGGAGTTCATTCCGTCGATGAATGCCTCGGAAGCAGCCCGGATCAGGCCCGAGCCCGCCTCCCCTATTTGGGCTGCGACCGCCGCCGCACCACCGATCGAATCGGAGGCGACGTCGGCGGCGGGTGCTGGGAGCTGGCTGACAGCGGGATCCATGGCAGCGCCATAGGACGACGCCAGGATGCTGCCGAGGATCGCCACTCCGAGGGCACCTCCGATCTGCCTCGTGGTGTCGTTCATGGCCGAGCCAACTCCGGCTTTGGCCAAGGGCAGGGACCCCATGATCGAATCCGTCGCGGGCGCCATCGCGGTACCCATGCCCGCGCCGAGGATGGCCAGAGCCACGGCGACACGCCCGTATCCGGTGTCGATGGTGATGGTCGCCAGGATGGAGAGGGCCACTGCGACGATGGTGAGACCCGAGGCAACCACGACCTTGGTCCCGAACCGCTCGGTGAGACGCGCCGACAACGGTGCCGCCACGATCATCGTCGCCACCGGCATCACCCGGAGCCCGGCTTCGAGCGGCGTATAGCCAAGCACGAACTGCAGGTACTGGGTGTTCAGGAAGACCGTTCCGAACATGGCGAAGAACACCAGCGTTATGGCAATGCTGGCCGCGCTGAACCTCGGGTTTTCGAAGAACCTCAGCTGCAACATCGGGTGCTCGGTGTGCGCCTCCCACCAGAGGAAAGCCGACAAGACGACAACGGCCACGATGAAGGCGCCAACCACTAACGGATCGGTCCACCCCCTATCCGGCGCTTCGATGATGGCGAAGACCAGGGCGACCAGCCCGCCAATCGAGAGCACCGCACCCAGCGGGTCCAGGGGCGTCGCTTCCGGGTCCCTGGATTCCGGAACCAGGAAGGCACCGGCGATGACGGCAACGATGACGACGAAGACATTGATCAGGAAGATCGAGCCCCACCAGTAGTGCTCCAGCAGCCACCCGCCGATCACCGGGCCCAGGATGATCCCGAGTCCAGCCACACCGGCCCACACCCCGATCGCTCGGCCACGCTCCCTGCCCTCGAACACATTGGTCACGATGGAGAGGGTGGCGGGCATTATCAGCGCACCTCCGACCCCCATCACCGCCCGCGCTCCGATCAGGGTATTGGCCGAGTCGGAGAACGCCGCCGCCACCGAGCTCAGCCCGAAGATGACCAGACCGACGGTCAGTGCCCGCTTCCGGCCGAAGCGATCACCAAGCGCGCCCATGGTGAGCAGCAGGCCGGCGAACACCAGGATGTAGGCGTCGACCATCCACTGCAACTGGCTTGCCGTCGCCCCGAGCTCTCGGACCAAAGTGGGGAGGGCGACATTGAGGATGGTGTTGTCGAGACCGATTATCACCAGGCTCAGGGAGAGAACCATCAAGGTCGCCCAGCGTCTGCGATGAATAGTTTCAGTGTCCATTCGCGGCTCCTCGGGTACTTACGAAACTGTACCGTATCGTATCGAAAGATAGGATGCCACTCTTCGACGAAAGGAGAGCGATTGTCGGGCGAACTGGCTTTCGTGGAGTTCGGTGTCGAAGACGTGGAGAAGGGCCGGGTCTTCTACTCGGGCCTGTTCGGTTGGAGGTTCGAGCCCGGGCCGTCTGACCAGGGGTTTGTCATCTCACTGCCGAATGTTGGCGCGGGCATGCACGGCGACGACAAGGGCGCCGCTCCTTACCTCTTCTTCCGGGTCGACGACATCGATGCCGCGATCCAGAGGGTCCAGGAGTTGGGTGGCTCAGTCGACGATGTCGACGTGGATGGTGACGAGGAATCGATCGCCCGCTTCGGCCGCTTCAAGTTGTGCCGGGACGACCAGGGGTCGCCGTTCGGCATCCATCAGCCACCGCTGCCCATGTGATCACATGTTGCGCCGGTACTGGCCACCGACCTCGTAGAGGGCGTTGCTCATCTGCCCCAGCGAGGCCACCTTGGCCGTCTCCATCAGTTGGGCGAAGATGTTGCCGCCGTCGATTGCGACCTTCTGCAGCTCCTCGAGGGCGCGGAGACCGGCTTCCCCATTCCGCTCCTGATGGGCACGCACATTGGCGATCTGGCGATTCTTGTCCTCGTCGGTCGACCTGATCAGGGCCTGGGGGATGACGAACGGCGAGCCCTCCTTGGAGATGTAGGTGTTGACGCCGACCACCGGGTAGGCGCCGGCCTCCTTCTGCTGCTCGTAGTAGAGCGATTCCTCCTGGATCTTGGTGCGCTGGTATTGCCGTTCCATCGCTCCCAGCACTCCCCCGCGGCTGTTGATCCGGTCGAACTCGGCGAGCACCGCCTCCTCGACCAGGTCGGTGAGCTCCTCGATGATGAAGCTGCCTTGGAGCGGGTTCTGGTTCTTGGCCAGCCCCAGCTCCTGGTTGATGATCAGCTGAATCGCCAGGGCGCGTCGCACCGACTCCTCGGTGGGAGTGGTGATTGCCTCGTCGTAGGCATTGGTGTGGAGGCTGTTGGTGTTGTCGTAGATGGCATAGAGAGCTTGCAGGGTGGTCCTGATGTCATTGAACGAGATCTCCTGGGCATGCAGCGACCTGCCTGAGGTCTGCACGTGGTACTTCAGCTTCTGAGACCGCTCGTTGCCCCCGTATCGGCCTCTGATCGCCTTGGCCCAGATGCGACGGGCGACACGCCCGATGACGGCGTACTCGGCGTCGATGCCGTTGGAGAAGAAGAAGGAGAGGTTGGGGGCGAACTCGTCGATGTCCATGCCGCGGGCCAGGTAGTTCTCGACAAAGGTGAACCCGTTGGCGAGCGTGAAAGCCAGCTGGGTGATCGGGTTGGCCCCGGCCTCGGCCATGTGATAACCGCTGATCGAGACCGAGTAGAAGTTCCGCACGTCGTTGTCGACGAACCACTGCTGGATGTCGCCCATCATCCCCAGCGCGAACTCGGTGGAGAAGATGCACGTGTTCTGGGCCTGGTCCTCCTTGAGGATGTCCGCCTGAACGGTGCCCCGGACTCGGGAGACGGTCTCGGCCCTGATCCGCTGGTAGACGTCGGCCGGGAGCACCTGGTCTCCGGTCACCCCGAGCAGCCGGAGTCCCAACCCGTCATGGCCTTCAGGGAGGTCTCCGGCGTAGTCCGGCCTGGGGCGGTCGCCATAGATCTCATCGATCCGGGCCTCCACCTCCTCCCATAGGTCGTTTTCGGTGATGTGCTGCTCACAGGCCTGGTCGATGGCTGCGTTCATGTAGAAGGCGAGGATCATGGGAGCAGGCCCATTGATCGTCATCGACACCGACGTGGCGGGATCGGATAGATCGAAGCCGGAATACAGCTTCTTGGCGTCGTCGACGGTGGCGATCGACACCCCCGAGTTGCCCACCTTGCCGTAGATATCGGGCCGCTCGTGGGGGTCCTCGCCGTACAGGGTCACCGAATCGAACGCGGTCGAGAGCCGCTTCGCCGGCATGCCGGCGGCCAGGTAGTGGAAACGACGATTGGTCTGCTCCGGCGGTCCCTCCCCGGCGAACATTCGCGCCGGGTCTTCCTCGGCGCGCTTGAACGGGAACACCCCGGCGGTATAAGGAAACTCCCCCGGGACGTTCTCCTGGAGCAGCCAGCGAAGCCGATCCCCCCAGGACCGGTAGCGGGGCAAAGCCACCTTCGGGACCATGGTGTGGCTCAGTGTCTCCTCGTGGAGCGGAACCCTGATCTCACGCCCCCTGACGTGATAGATGAATTCCGTCCCCGAATACTCGGCGATCATCGCCTCCCAGTGGTCGAGGGCGCGGCGGTTCTCGGGATCGAGCATCTCCTCGACCTCGCGAGATGAGATCACCAACGTCGGCGCCATGTTCCCGCGCCCCTTCTAGCTTGTACAACGTGTCTGCGATCTCCGATTGCTCGATGGCCCACGTGTCGTAGCCCCGGTTCGCCTCGACGATCTCGGCCAGGTATCGGGTCCGCTCGGGCGGGACGACATGCTGTTTGGCCTCATCGCTCAGGGGAAGGTCCAGCCTCGACTCGAGGGACAGACCGTGACCGGCCAGGTCACCGAGGACCGCTCGGTAGAAGCGGTTAGTCCCCGGGTCGTTGAAATCCGAGGCGACGGTCAGATGGATCGGTAGCTCGTCGTCATCGGCGGTGAAGGCCAGGCGATTCCGCTTGTACTGCTTGCGGACGTCACGGAGGGCGTCATGGGCTCCCTCCTTGTCTGCCTTGTTGATGGCGACGAGGTCGGCAAAATCGAGCATGTCGATCTTCTCGAGCTGGGTGGCAGCCCCATATTCGGGGGTCATGACGTATATCGACATGTCCGAGTAGTCGACGATCTCGGTGTCTGATTGCCCGATGCCGGATGTTTCCAGCAGCACCAAATCGAACCCGGCTGCTTTGACCACCTCGATCGCTCGCTGCACATGTGGCGAGAGGGCGAGGTTGGCCTGACGGGTAGCCAGGGACCGCATGTAGGCACGTGGGTGGGGGATGGAGTTCAGCCGGATCCGGTCGCCGAGCAGTGCCCCGCCGGATCGCCGTTTCGACGGGTCGACCGAGACGACGGCGATTCTCAGGTCATCGAAGTCGAGCAGGAGCCGCCGCAACAACTCGTCGACGAGGCTCGACTTGCCGGAGCCACCGGTGCCGGTGATTCCCACCACCGGAGCGGAGGAGGCCGCGGCGCGGGATTCGATCTGCTCGAAGACGTCCTGGTATTTATCCGGGAAGTTCTCCGCGGCCGAGATGAGCGTGGCCACCATCCGGGTGTTACCGGCATCGAGGTGGTCGAAATCGAAGTCCGCCCCCAGTTCGCCGGTGGCGAAATCGGATCGAGCCAGCATGTCATTGACCATCCCCTGCATCCCCATCTCACGCCCATCGTCCGGCGAGTAGACCCGGGTGACCCCGTAGCGGGCCAGCTCCTCACCTTCGTCGGGAAGAATCGTCCCACCGCCGCCGCCGAAGATTCGGATGTGCCCCGCATCACGTTCTACGAGCAGATCGCGCAGATAGCGATAGAACTCCATGTGGCCGCCCTGATACGAGGTCACCGCGATGGCGTGAGCGTCCTCTTCGATGGCCGTGTCGACAATGTCGAGACCGGTCCGGTTGTGTCCGAGATGGATCACTTCGGCGCCCGAAGCTTGAAGGATGCGGCGAAAGATGTTGATGGAGGCGTCGTGGCCATCGAACAAGGTGGTGGCGGTCACGAAGCGGACCTTGTTGGCCAGATTGGGTCTGTCCAGGGGGGCCTCCGTCATCCATCCCTTCCGCTGACTAGTGCAAATAGTACCCAGGATTTGGGCGTTCCCCCCCTCTCGGGAGCGAGTACATTGAGGCCGGGATGCAATACACGGGGCGACTCAAAGCACAGAGACTGGAACCGACTGCGGTCATGATCGAAATCGACGAAGGTCGATTTCGCGTGGTCGCCGGCAAACGACACCTCGGGTCCTGGCCAATGGACTCTCTCGAGATCCACCGGACGTCGGTGTACCGATTCGCCTTCGACATCGAAGGCGACACCTTCGAGTTCTTCCCCGAGGATCCATCGGCTTTTGGCAATGACGTCGGGGCAATCATCGACCTGACCGAGACCAAGGGGCGGTTTGGTCTCAAGGCGAGAATTCAGGACGCCAGCAACGCCTGATCCCGATTCCCTGTAAGAATTGACGGAATGGTCCCCCGTCTTCTGGTACGTGGAGTCACTGCCGGTGCCGTCATCCTGGGTGCCGAGGCGCTCTACGCGGTGCTCCAGCCCGCCCCCAAGCAAACCGAGTTCGATCCCTCCGGCGTCTTCGGTGACCCGAACGATCCGCCATGGCGGATGGCGGTGCTCGGCGACTCGTCGGTGACGGCGCCCGGTGTGACCGGGCCTGACGAGATCTGGGTCCGCATCATCGCTCAGAGGGCGGCCGAGAAACGCCACGTCACCCTTCATTCGTACGCGGTCAGTGGATCACGCGCCGACGACCTCCTTCGCGCCCAGATGGCGCCGGCCATCGCATTCCATCCCGACATGTTCCTGGTTTCGGTGGGCGCCAACGACGTGATCCACGGAGTCAACCTGCGTGTGTTCGAGAGACGGCTGGACGAGCTCGTCGCCGAGTTGACCCAGACAGGGGCGCTGGTGATCCTCAGTGGGGTCGGCGACATCGGCACCATTCCCCGGCTGAAGCCGCCCCTGCGCAACTTGATGACACAGCGCTCGGCCCGCTTCGATCGGGCGCACCATCGGGTGGCGGCCCGTCATGGGGCGCACGTCGTCCCGCACCGAAACGACGATCCCACCATCTGGTACACGGACCGGGACCTGTGGTCCGCAGACAAGTTCCATGTCAGCGCCGCAGGCCACCGGCGATGGGCAGACTCGACCTGGCGGACCATCCAGCCCCTGCTGGATCGGCATGGATGACGCTGAGGCCCTGCAGCGGCTGGCGGCCGCGCGTGTTGGCAGGTTCGCCTCGATAACACCAGACGGACGGCCCCACGTGGTCGTTGTGACCTTTGCCGTGATCGGCCTGAACGTCGTCCACATGATCGACGAGAAGCCGAAGACGACCCACCAGCTTCAGCGTTTGCAGAACGTGGAGACATTGCCGGTGGCGGCCATGCTGGTCGACCACTACGACGAGGACTGGCACCAGCTCTGGTGGGTGCGGGTCGACGGCGAGGTTGTCATCGAGAAGGACGGTGGCAACTGGTGGGAAGCCAGGTCACGTCTCAAGGGAAAATACCGGCAATACCGCAACGCCCCGCCAAGCGGCCCCGCCATCTTCCTCTCCATCGACCGGGTCACCCACTGGGAGCACGGCTGATCACACCGCCCTCGGTGGCCAGCCAGTCGACCAGGACATCGTGCGGCTCGACCGGGACGACATCCACGAGCCGTGTCCCCGGTGCAATCCCGACACTGAGGGCGTCGCCCCGGGCTGAGGAGAGGATTCGGTCGTAGTGCCCCGCTCCATTGCCGAGCCGGCCACCGCGAAGATCGAAGGCGAGGCCCGGGACCAGGAAGACATCGATCTCCTGGATCGGGATCACCGGGCCCGCGTCGGCGGGTTGCTGCATCCCGAATGGATGGGTCTCGCGGCGGACGGCGACATCCCGGAAAGTCACGGAGCGGTCGTCCTCGACCCGGGGTAGCACCCAGCGCCAGCCCGGGAGTTGGCCGAAAAGTGGTTGCAGATCGACCTCACCCTGCATCGGGAGGAAGGCCGAGATGGTGCCGGGGAGACGGGGGGACAGCCAGGCGAACAACCTGTCGACGATGCGAGCGCCGACCTCGGGCTGGATCGGGCCACCTTCTCGCATTCGGGCTCGCAAGGATGCCTTGTCCATGACCGGTCAGGGTAAGGGGTCGATCGGTACGATCAGCCCATGCGGTTGTTCATCGACGTGCCCAGGACGATCATCACCGTTGTCGCCGGGGTGACGGCAACCATCGTGGCGGTCGCTCTCCTCGCGATCATGGTCGTCATCGACGACAGGTCACCACTGATCGAGAGGATCATTCGGGTGTGGAGCCGCGTCTGGCTCGCCGCGTCGGGCACGAAGCTGGAGGTCGAGGGTGCCGAGAACATCGACCCCAAGCGCTCGTATGTCGTTGTCGCCAACCACCTGTCGACCCTCGACATCATGGCGTGCCTGCTCGCCGTGCCTCTGCCGATCCGCTTCCTCGCCAAGAAGGAGCTGTTTCGGGTCCCGGTCCTGGCGCAAGGAATGAGAATGGTCGGGATCATCGAGGTCGACAGGGAGGCGAGGGGGGCGGTGCACTCCGAGGTCAACCGCCAATCGCGAGAGCTCATCGAAAAGGGTCGGAGCCTGATCATCTACGCCGAGGGAACCAGGCCCCGCAACGGCGTGATGAAGCCCTTCAAGAAAGGCGCCTTCACCATGGCGATCACCTCAGGCCTGCCGGTGCTCCCCCTTTCCATACACGGCTCCTACGAGGCGTGGCCTCCAGGCACGCCTCTGGTGAGGGGCGGTGTGATCAAGGTCATCCTCGACAAACCGGTGGAGACCGAAGGAATGACGACCTCGGACACCGGAGATCTGCGCAACCAGGTGCGTGAGGTGATCGCGGGACGGGTGGAGGCGCTGGGCGGCGCGGTCGGCTAGTAGAGGAACATCGGCTTGCCCAGGACGTGACGCACCTTGGGCAGATAGGTGTCCGGGTCATAGAGCTCGTCGACGTCGACCCGCTTCACGCCTTCTTTGGTGACGCCGATGGGAACATGGGTGTAGGTGCCACCACGAAGGGCCACCATCCGACCGTGGCTGTTCTCGACAGCCAGGTCGGCGGCCATGACCGCATAGTTGGTGGCCACCATGAGATCGAGGGAGTCGGGTGCCCCCGACCGCATCAGGTAGGCCACCTGCTGATAGAGCACCGGCTCACCGGTGCGCTCCTTGAGCAGCTCGCCGGTGAGGGCGCCGATCCCACCCAGCTTGCGATGGCCGTAGGCGTCCTCCTCGCCGGCAAGCATCATGTCTCCCTCAGGGAGGTGGGCGCCTTCGGAGATGGTCATCATGGCGTAGTTGGATGGGTTCGCTGCTCGATCGGACAGAAGCAGACCGGCCAGCTTGTCGATGTCGAACGGCACCTCGGAGATGATCGCCCGATCCACACCGGACAGATACGCGGTCACCAGCGAAGTCTCCCCGCTGTACCGGCCGAACAGCTCCACCACCGCGATCCGCTCGTGGGAGCCGGCGGCGGTGCGCAGGCTGTGGATGAATTGCACTCCCCGTGTCACGGCCGTGGAGAATCCGATGCAGTAATCGGTGCCGTGTACGTCGTTGTCCATCGTCTTGGGGATGGCGATGACCGGCACCCCCTCCTCGTGGAGACGGAGCCCGTAGGACAGGGTGTCGTCACCACCAATCGGGATCAAGACGTCGATCTTCTGGTCTTCGAGGACCTCGAGCACGTGGGGGGTGATGTCGACGTTCCCCTCCTCGCCCGATCTATCGCCCAGGAAAGCGGGAACTTCCTCGGGTTTCATCTTGCCCGGGTTGGTCCGCGAGGTGTGGAGAAAGGTTCCACCGGTGCGATCGATGGTTCGGACCACTCCGGGATCGAGTGGGATGAGCAATTCACCTTGCGATTTGGCGTCCTCGGGGTTGAAGTGAGCCAACCCGCCCCATCCACGGCGGATCCCCACCACCTGATGTCCCTCATCGGAGGCCCGGTTCACCACCGCCTTGATGCAGGCGTTGAGCCCGGGCACGTCTCCACCACCAGTCAAGATTCCGATTCGCATGGAGCGGGAGGGTAACGCCGTCGAAAGGACCGACTACCGCCTCACGTATGCGAGGTACACGGCCCCCGAATCGAACACCTGCTGGTCGACCAGACGGAGTGGGAGCTCACTCCCAGCGGGGAAGAACGGTTTTCCCGAGCCGACCACCACAGGCAGGACAACCAGCCGGAACTCGTCGATGAGGTCGAGCAGCGACGCCGCCAGGCCGGCCCCGCCCACGGCGAGGGGGCCTTCGGTCTCGTCCTTCAGACGGCTGACCACCGCCGCCGCGTCCCGGCTGCGAACCAGCTCGACACCAGATGGGACGCTCTCCAGCGTGTCGGAGAACACGAAACGCGGCGTGTCGACATAGGCACGTGCGAATTCTGCCTCGACGTCGGGTAGGTCGTCCTGCATCGCGGCCGCCGTCCAATGCTCGTCCATCACCTCGAAAAGCCGGCGCCCGTACAGAAACGCGCCTGCCGCCCGGGTATGTTCATTCCAGTGCCGGTGCACGTCGTCTGCAGGCGGCCCTGAGAACGCGATACTCCCACTGGAATCCTCGATATAGCCGTCGATTGACACGTTCATTCCATAGATGACCTTGCCCATTTTTCGCTCCTTCGTTTGATACGCCTTACCCGACCATCGCCCTCGCCAAGTAGAAGAACGCCGCCCCCACACCGAGCACGCCCCAGAGACTTCGACGAAAGACGATCGCCCCGAGCACCCCACCGAGCGCCGCTGCCAGTGCCGGCGACACAGCCGGCGTTCCATCTGGGGCGGCCAATCCCGTGCTGGCGATGGCCACGAACAGGGCGAGGGGGAAGACATCGAGAAAGCGTCCCAGCCGCCCAGTCGGAGCAGGTCGGGGTCGGAGCATGAAAGACAGCCTGGAGGCATAGGTGATCGCACCGACGACCAAGACCAGCGCGACATCACTCACCGAGGGCCATCCCCACTGCCGAAGCCGCCACGGCTGCGACTGTCACCTGCCAGGCAGAAGGCAACACGACGGTGGCGACGACCGAGGCGAGCACGGCGGAGCCGGCCACGACCCAGTCCCGCCGTCCATGGATCATCGGCGCAGCTAGACCGAGGAACAGCAACGGGAAGAGCACGTTGATCCCGACCGCCTCGGGATCGATCGAAGTCCCGAACCAGGCCCCGATGGCGGTTCCGCTCACGAATCCGGTGTAGAGCATGAGGTCGGCGGCCGTCTTGTAGGCGACGACATCTTCGACGCCGGCGTTGGCGGCGCGCACCGTGAGACCGAAGGTCTCGTCGACGAGGATGAAGGCCAGCCGGAGCCTGGTACCCAGGGGCTGAGGCCCGATGATGCCGGCGAGCGCCGCCGACATGGGGAGATGGCGCAGTCCGAGCCCGGTGGCCGCCAGCAACACCGGCACCGGGCCTGCCGCCAAGAGCCCGATCATCGCGAACTGGGCGGCACCCGAGACGATGACGACCGAGGAGAAGATCGCCAGCCAGGGTGAGAATCCGGCACTCAACGCCAACACGCCATACGCCGTTCCGAAGAAGGCGACGGCGAGGATTATGAGAGCCGAGTCGCGTATGCCCTGGCGAAAGGACGGGTTCTCGAGCACCCGGGCACGCTAACGGCTGCCGTGCCACCTCAACTCAGGGGAAGGTGCGGGGCACCCGCTGCACGTTGATCCAGCGAAGCTCGGTGAACTCGTCGAGGGCGGCTTGCCCCCCGAATCGCCCGTAACCACTCCCCTTGACTCCTCCAAAGGGGGCTTGAGGCTCGTCGTTGACGGTCTGATCCCCAATGTGGACCATCCCGGTCTCGAGACGCATCGCCATGTCCAGCGCCCGGTTGAAGTCGCTGGTGAGGATTCCCGACCGACAGCCCGTAGTCCGAGTCGTTGGCCACAGCCAGGGCCTCCTCGGCGTCGTCCACCACGACGATCGGGGCTACCGGACCGAACGTCTGCTCCCTGAACAACTGCATGTCTCGTGTGACGTCGCTGACCACTGTGGGGTGATAGACGAGGTTGTCGTGACGACCACCAGTGACCAGATTGGCTCCGGCAGCCACCGCCTCCTCGACCTGGGTGTGGACCTTGTCGACTGCGCGTTGGTTGATCAACGGGCCGATCGCTGTGGCCGGGTCGGTCGGGTCACCCATCGGAAGCGACTCGGCACGCTCCTTGAGCTTTTCGGTGAACTCCTTTGCGATTCCCTTCTCGATGATGATCCGCTCGGTCGACATGCAGATCTCACCCTGGTGAAGGAAGGCTCCCCAGACCGCCGCGTCGAGCGCGTAGTCGAGATCGGCATCGGCGAGGATGATCAAGGGATCCTTGCCCCCGAGCTCGAGCACGGCTCTCTTGAGATGACGGCCCGCCTTCTCACCGACGATCCTCCCCACCTCGGTCGAGCCGGTGAAGGAGACCCGTCTCACCGCCGGATTGGAGATCATCTCATCACCGATCTCCTCGGCTGCCTCCCGGGTCCCGGTGACCACATTGAGCACGCCAGGCGGGAGCCCTGCCTCCTCGAATATCTCGGCGAGAAGGATCCCACCAGTGACCGGGGCGTCCTCCGACGGCTTCAACACAGCGGTGTTGCCGTAGGCAATCGGGATCGTGAACGACCTGCTGCCCAGGATGTAGGGCACATTGAATGGGGCGAAGCAGGCGACTACACCGGCCGGCTGCCGCAGGGCCATGAAGAAGGAATTGGCGTGGTCCGCCGGGATGATCTCGCCTTTCACGTCGTAAGCGGCTCCGGCCGCGGTCCTGAGGAGGCCGGGCACGAAGAACATCTGGAACATGGCGATCCCGATCGTGCCCCCGACCTCTTCCATCATCGCCTGGACCAGCTCGTCCTGACGGCTCTCCATCACGTCGGCGGCTTTGAGGAAGATCTGGCGCTTGGCAGCGGGTGGGGTCGCCGCCCATTCGGGGAAGGCGGCCTTGGCGGCATCGATGGCGCTCCTGGCGTCCTCTGCAGTGCCGGCCGGGACATGGGCGTATGCCTCACCCGTGTATGGGTTGAGGTCTTCGAAGGTTTGGCCTCCCGCCGTGTCGACCCATTTCCCGTCGATGTACATCTTCTGGCTCTTGGCGGCCATGTGTTCCTCCTCGGGTGGGTCAATCCGAACCTACTCCGACACCTCACTGGCCGGGTTTCTGTCACACCCTTCTCTTAGGTTGTCGGGTATGGAGTTGGGGAGTTACTCCGAGGATCGGTTGGATCAGATCATTGTCCGGGGCTGAGTCGGAGATCGGATCTGGTTCGGCTTCTGCAGATGGCCGCGATCGTCTGAGAAGAAGCGCCGGAAGTCGCATCTTCAGGATGGTTACCGGTCGATGGTGGATTGGACCGCGGCCCGGGCCGATGTCTCCCATGAGATCGGCGCGGAGTCTGTGTTGGACGGCGTCGCGGTTGGCGGATGCTCCGGAGGTGGCCGAGCAACTGGCTGCCGGTGAGATCAGCTTCGATCGGGCGGCACAGTTGGCTCGCCTACCCGAAACGCATCGGACAGATCACCAGGGTTATGACATTTCCGGTTTGCGTCGGCTGGTGGCTGATCACAAACGGTTGACTCGGAGAAGGGAACGGAAGACCGGTAACGGGTATCTGCATTTCGGTCAGTCCGATGAGCTGGCAACTTCGATTTGGGGTGAGCTTCCTGGTTTGGATTCGAGGATCGTGGAAAAGGCGGTCGACCAGCGGGCCGACGAGATCATCCCCACCGACCAGAAACTGGCCGTGGCCGAACGGAGAGCATTGGCTCTGGTCGCCATCTGTCAGGACTCCCTCTATCAGACCGGACCCGGATTCAGAGTCAGGACGCTGTCGGAGTTGCAGTGATCGTCGACATCAGGATCGCCGGGAAGACCAATGGGGAGACCGGAGTCAGGGTCCTGGCCGGACCCCGGATCGGACCGGGAGCCCTCGAAGAGATCTTCTGTCAGGGGAGGATCGACCTGGTCGGGATCGCCGAGAACGGCAAACCTTGGATCTGGGACGACGCTCCCGCACCGTGGGCCGGAAACTGCGGCGTCATGTCCTCCACCGAGATGGTGGATGCACCGTGGAAGGCTGTACCAGCAGCTACCGGCTCGAAGTCCATCATGTCCAACCGTGGTCCCACGGAGGCAACACCGATATCGACAATCTGATCAGCCTCTGCTGGTATCACCATCACATCTCTGTCCATCGGGAAGGTCTCCACATCCACCGGATCGGAACCAGTCGGATCCGACTGAAACGACCCCGATAGGGGCGCCTTCCCCCGCCCCGATAATCCCTCCTCATGAGCCCACTCGATATCTCAGATTCGATCCCGATCTCGACCGACGCCGAGTTCGACACCTGGCTTCGTGAGCACGGGAGCAAGGAGCAGGTGGTCATGGTCGCCATCTACAAGAAGGCGTCCGGCAAACAGACCGTGACCCTCGACGCCCTCCAAGCGACCGCCATCTGCCACGGCTGGATCGACAATCTCGGCCAGAGGATCGACGACGACCGTTGGGCCATCCGGTTCACCCCGCGACGACCCGGTTCCAATTGGTCAGAAAAGAATCGCGGGGTGGTCCGCAAGTTGATCGAGGAGGGGCGGATGACACCCGCCGGTCTGGCCGTCCTCCCCGACGATCTCTGACCCGGAACACAGGTCCCACACCGCGTGCGCTAGTCACTGTGGATCGATTCTGACTGTGAAATTCTCATAGCTACGACGACACCGGTACGTTCGGCTAACAACAGACAAGGCCCGGGAGGCACGGTGTGGGGGGGGACTTAGTTACTCCTGCGCTGGTCGATCCGGGGCGAGCACAGGGAGGTGGCCCGTGCGGCCATTGGGAAGTAGGGGGCGTCATCTTGCCCCGGGGTGGATGACATCGTCGACGAGTCGACGAACACCGGCGAGATTGACGATTATGGGAATCCTGACCGCGTTCGCGGTCATTTTCTATCGCAACGGGCTGGGCAGGTGCACAGCCCGGACCATCAATCTGCAGGGATCGATGCCCGAGACCCTCGACGGCAATCCGACTTGCACCAGTCGTCGGGTACGACTTCGGGTTACAAGCCGACCGGCCGGAGCCGCCGACCATCGGGCACCTACACCTGTGACCCGTTGGGATCAACAAGTGACCATCACACTCGGACGTGACACCATCTTCAGCTGGACCTCCACTCTGGGGATCGATGCGGTCATCGTCGAAGGGGGGCCCGAACGCCAATCTCTATCGCTACGACCCGCCTGCCGAGGTCATTCGGGATGGACACCTGCATTCGCCCGATCAACCTGAACAACGGCACGCCTACGGACTGAGCCACATCGAGTTCTGTTTCGACTACGAACTGGATGTGGAGAAGACCGCGAACACCACGTTCACTCGGACCTTCGCTTGGACCATCGACAAGTCGGTGACGCCGGCCAGCTGGGACCTGTTCACCGGCGACTCGGGCACCTCCCTGTACACCGTTGCGGTGAACAAAGACGCCGGGACGGACAGTGACTGGGCAGTCAACGGAACGATCACCATCGAGAACAACACCCCACTCTCGGCGACGATCAGCGGCGTGACCGACGTCGTTTCTCCGGCGATCGGGGTAACCCCGGATTGCGGCGTTACGTTCCCGCATGACACTGGCGTCGGGCGAAGACCTGGAATGCACCTATTCCACCGCCTTGCCAGACGGCACGGACAGGACCAACACCGCCACGGTGACGACCACCGGAGCGGTTGGAGGTAACACGGCCACGGCCGCGGTGACCTTCGGCGACCCCGACCACCGTGGTCAACGGCTCGGTGACAGTCACCGACACCAACACGGCGTTCGGCGGTCCATATGCAGGTGTCAGCCGACACGACGTGGACCTACGAGCACACCTTCACCTGCGACACGGATGAGGGCACCCACAACAACACTGCGACCATCGTGGAGACCGATCAGTCAGACAGCGCATCGGTGACGGTCAACTGCCACTCACTGCAGGTGAGTAAGAACGCCAACACGGCACTGACCAGGACCTGGACCTGGACCATCGACAAGTCGGCCGACCAAACCAATCTGCTCCTCTCCGAGGGACAGTTGTTCACGGTCAATTACGAGGTCGAGGTCAGCGCCACGTCCCACCGACGGTGACCACGTGGTCAGTGCGAGTCATCGGGATTCGCAATCCGGCGCCCATCGATGCCGAGCTGACCGCAGTGTGACCGACATCGTGTCACCGGCCATCGCCGGCGATGTCGATTGCGAAGTGACATTCCCCTACATCCTGGTGGCGGGTGGGACGCTGAATTGCACCTACTCGGCTGATCTGCCGGATGCATCCGACCGGACCAACACGGCCACGGCGACGTTGCAGAACCACAGCTACGCCTTCAATAAGACGACCCCGGTGATCGAGGACCCCTTCGGGCACCACCGATTTCTCTGGTACAGTCAACGTCGAGTTTCGCCAACGCGAGTGGTCACCGAGATCGATGAGTGCATCGACGTGTCAGACACCAATGTCGGTCGGGCGCCCTAGGCGACGGTATGCGCCGGTGATGCCGACAAGACCTTCAACTACTCGTTGACCTTCGGCACCGGCTCTGAAGCCGACGTAGTGCTCGTATGTGGCGACAACACCCATCCGAACACGGCCTCGTTTGTCACCAACGACACCGATGCCACCGGTTCGGACACTTGGACCGTGAACGCCACCGTGGCGTGCGGGACGGGTTGCAGCCTGACGCCGGGCTACTGGAAGACCCACTCGGCCTTTGGGCCGGCGCCGTTTGACGATACGTGGGACCAGCTGGCGAATGACGAGGACACCACCGTTCTTCCTGAGCGGGAAGACCTACTACCAGGCGCTGTGGACGGCGCCGGGGGGCAACGCCTACTACATCCTGGCCCACGCCTACATCGCGGCTCAGCTCAACCAGCTGAATGGGGCCTCGATCCCGGCGAACGTGTTGACTGCGTTCAATTCGGCCACGACGTTGTTCGGCACCTACACACCGGCGCAGGTCGCGGCCCTTAGAGGGCAACAGCCCGGTACGAGCTCAGTTCATCTCGCTGGCCGGCATCCTCGATGCCTACAACAACGGGATCACCGGGCCGGGGCACTGCTCCGAGCAGATCTGAACCGAACGAGTCAGAGGGCCGAAGCGGGGCGGTGGAGACACCGCCCCGCTTCCATTTCAGTCAGTCGTACACCCCGGCCAGGAAGGCTCTCCCCCCGGTGACCACACAGAGGAATGCCCCCACCGAGGTCACCAACTGGTAACGGTCGGCGTCCTCCTCCCCCGCCCACCAGCGGCCGCTCAGACGCCATGGCCCGCTCCAGGTGAGCACCGGCTCCCATCGGGTTCCCAATCGGACCCGTGACGGCATGCCACCGTCCCATTCCACCTCCAACGGCTCCGGGCTGGGCGGGACCAGAGCGGGGCTGGGCGAAGGGGTGGCCCCGGGCCAGGGGGCATGAGTCGTCCCGCTCCCGATCGGAAGGGGGCTCACCCCAACGTGACCACGCCACCCGCTCCTGGGGCATCCGCCCGCCTTGCGCACGTCCCTGAAGGACTCCATCGGGGCCAAGGAGGGACTGTGCTCGGGCCAACGCCCGCTCCGCCTCGATCCGCGAAGTCTCATCCTGGAGCAATCCGAGCTGTCTCCCCTCATCGGAGAGATCGGCGGGGGCAATCCGCAGCCGGGAGATCCCGCCCGGGATCCCGCCAGCCTCGACCCATGCCCTCAACTGCCACCACACCCGGTCGGACAGCGCCTTCTCGGTGAAAGGGTCGGCCGAGCGCCAGATCCGCTCCCTCGATCCCGCCGGCGGCATCCTCGGCGAAGATCGAGACCCGGTGCGGCGCCACCCCCGACACCCGCAGAGCCCTGGAGCAATCTCTCCGCCAGGGCACGGGAGGCGAAAGCCACCGCATCCAGACTCTCCAACGGTTCCTCGAAACTCGCATCCACCGCCAGATCGGGTGGGATCTCCCGTGGGTCGACGAACCGATCCTCGCCGGTGGCCAGACGATGTGCGAGCAGGCCATGGTTCCCGAAACGGGTGGCCAGGGCGTCTCTGGGTAGCCGGGCCAGGTCTCCCAGCGTGGACACCCCGAGCCAGCGAAAGGTGTCGATCAACTCGTCGGCTTCGAGACCTTCTCTGAGCGCGGTCAGATCGAGCCGGGAGAGGAAGTCGATGGTGTCGGTCACCACCAGGGGCCGGCCAACCTCGGAGCCGGCAGCTGCCCAACGAGCGGCGAATGGCCCATCGGCGACTCCGATCAGCGCCTGCCCACCCCGGTCCCGGCCCACCAACCCGT
The DNA here is from genome assembly GCA_963720925.1 of uncultured Acidobacteriota bacterium. Classification (GTDB taxonomy): domain Bacteria; phylum Actinomycetota; class Acidimicrobiia; order Spongiisociales; family ZC4RG35; genus JARDZU01. The sequence goes on along the minus strand of CAVRHE010000007.1, from coordinate 633,646 downwards.
TCAATCTCCTCGGCCAGCCGCTCGGCCAGAGCCTCCTCACCCCCGTAGAAGCGAACGGCTCCGGCAACCGGGACGAAGATGAGACCGGGCGCCACCACCTCCACCCTCGGGATCAGATCCTCGATCAGCCCGACCACCGGCTCGAATCGTCGTGACTCCTCCCCCGGGTCACGAACGAGGACCGTGGCGAAGGGGGCGAGCGCCTCGGCATCGCGTCCGGGCCATGCCCAGGCTCACCCCGGCCTCCAACACCTCTCTCGTTGCCGCCGTCACTCGATCGCCGACGATCAGAACCGGGTCATCCAACGGCGCGTCTGGCCTCCCCAACGACCACATCGGAAACCACACGCACAAAGTCCGAACCTTCATCCTCCACCTCGAATCGCCGGGTCATCCCGGAAGCGCCCTTTCCCGATGCCTCGAGCATGAGTCGCCGTCTCCCCAGCTGGCCATGCCCCTGGTCTGCCCCCTCCCAGGTGACCCCGAGGGCTCTGAGCCGGAGATGGGCCACACCGCCGGGAAGACCCCTGCCCATTGGCCTCATCGCAACCGCGACCTTCCTCGCCCGGGCGAGAGCGGCAAGACGGCGAAGGTCTTGCTCTCTTGCTCCCGCCGGCACCTCGGCATACAGGGCGCGTACCCCTTCGAGTAGGGCGGCGGCGACCTTGGGCCAGATCCCAGGCTCGTCACAGCGCACGATGACGAGGCTCTCCGGGACCACACCCGTCTCCCAGGCGGCCTCAGGCGAGATCCAGCCCCGGGTGTCGAGAGCCACCACCGGAGCCGTCTGCGAAGGGGCTGCCAGCAGTCTCAGACCGAGACGGGTGAGCCCGGTGCCGGGGATGCCGAGCAACTCGGTGACATGCCCTGGCCTCAGTTGGAGAAACCCCTCCTCACGAGCGGCGAGATCGATGAGAGGTATTGCGGTGACAACATCTGCAGTGATGACTTCTTTGGGGCCCAAACTGGCTCCGCGGTCGGGCGATCCATCTTATCGAACATATGTTCGATGTAAAGCGGTCTAAGCCTCTTCGAGCTCCTCGATCGTCTTGGGCCAGTCGTCCTTGAGGAGACGGGACAGGGAGCGATCGGCGAGCAGCTTGCCGCCCGTCTGGCAGGTGGCGCAATAGTTGGTCTCGTTGTCGGCGTGAACGATGCGCTGCACCTTCGACCCGCAGCGCGGACATGGCTGGCCGTACTTGCCGTGGACGGCCATGTCGTCACGAAAAGCCGTCACCTTGGCCGGCCATTTCTCCCCCACCTCATCGCGGAGCCGGTTGGTCCATTCGATCAACGATTGGACCACGGCCTGACGCAGTTGCTCGACCTCCTCATCGGTCATCTGCGAGGTCCGCTTCACCGGTGACATCCGGGCTTGCCACAGGATCTCGTCCGAATAGGAGTTGCCGATGCCCGAGAAGATGCGGGGATCCGTCAAGGCCCGCTTCAGGGTCCGGTTCTCCCGCTTGAGCGCGCTGCCGAACTCTGCAGCATCGGCCTCGAGCGGCTCGACCCCGCCCCGGTCGAGCTCAGCCACGCCCTCGAATCCCCGACTCAGCCAGATCCCGGCCCGCTTGTGCGTTCCCTGCTCGGTGAGAATCAGGGTCCCCGGGTCGAAGTCGATGGCGGCCAGGCCGACCTTCTTCGGGATCGGCTTCTTCGGTGGCTCCCAGCGGAGACGGCCCGCCACCATCAGATGGATGACGAGGTACAGGTCGTCCTCCATGCCGAAGACGATCCGCTTCCCGACACGCTGCAGCGTCTCTACCCGGAGACCCACCGGTGCGTCGTAGGGAGGGTCGTAGGTGCGTAACACCGACGGAGAGGCGATCCTCACTCCGCGTACGACCTCGCCGAGGACGCGGGTCTCGAGGGCTTCCAGATAGACCACGATGTCGGGCAGCTCCGGCACGAGGTGGAAGCTACCGGTGGGTCCCGACTAGTCCGGCTCCACGAACGAACCAGCGAAGATCGACGGCAATCCCGACCACGACTCCCCCGGCGATGAAACCGTAGGCGAGCAAGTGGTCGGCATCAGGCGTCGCCCTTCGAGCGGCAAGCCCGAACACGATGACGAGCGCCGAGACGACGATGATCGCCGCCACCCGTGACCATTTCGTCCTCCTGGCAATGGCAAGCGCGACGCCCACCATGAGGACACCACCGAACATGAATGCGAACCAGAAGTTGCCCCCCGCCCCCAGTCCCTCCGCCGGGGACGTGGCAGCAGCCGGGAGAGTCGATTCGTCGCGGAGGAGGACACCACCGGCGAGGGCCATGGCGCCACCAAGAGCGAAGGCAATCGCCCCCAGGTTGGACTTGACCACCACCGGCTCGGGATCGGCCCTCAAAGGGACATCTTCTGTCTGAGACGCCGCAACCTTGCGGGCCATTCGCGGCGCAGCGGCCACGATTCCGATCTCACGGGCCAGCCCGACGTCGTCCTCGGTCCTGAGTACGAACTCCTCACCCTCGGCCCGAATGGCGAACCCGTCGTTTAGGGCTTGGATGCCGATCGCACCCACTTCCCAGTCACCGATCAGATCGTCGTGGTGTAGAAGGCTGATTCGCAGCCCGTCGGCCAGGACCTCCACAGTGACCCCTGGGCCGGTCTCACCGCGCATCTGCACGGTCCCCCGCGTCTCGACTGCCAATACGTGCCTCCACTGACTAGCAATGGTGATTCTGAGTCTATGACTCGTTGACCGACACGCTGGGAACCAGAAGGGACGGGCAAAGCCCGTCCCTTCTGCACGAATGAGTCAGCGCTATCTAGTGCTCGCTGATCTCCTCGAACACCTCGTCGAAGCTCTGGGCGGCACGACGGCGCTCCGCACCCGACTCGACCGGCACCGGCTGGGGGGTCTCGACGCTGCTCGGGCTGGGATCACGATCCCGACTTCCACGGTCACGATCGCGTCCGCCACGGTCGCCACCACGGTCACGGCTCCGTCCGCCACGATCACGATCACGATCGCGTCCGCCACGGTCGCCACCGTCCTGACGGGGAGCCTCGGGCTCGGGCAGGGTTGCCCCCTCCAGGGCCTCGACCAGCTCGAGGCTCACTTTGCCTCGATCGATCTCGCGGACCCTGACCTTCAGCTCCTGGCCGTCGACCAGATAGTCCTCGACCCGCTCGACCCGCTTCGACCCGTCGAGACGGGAGATGTGAAGCAGCCCGTCACGCCCGGGAAGGATGTTGACGAATGCGCCGAACTTGGTGATGTTCACCACCTTGCCGTCGTACTCGGTGCCCAACTCGACCTCCGGCGGGAAGGCGATCTGCGTCACTCTCTCCTTGGCAGCGGCCAAAGCCGAACTGTCGTTGGAGGCGATCCTCACGATGCCCTTGCCATCGGCCTCTTCGATCTCGATGGCGGCTCCCGTCACTTCCTCGAGCTCGCGGATCACAGCCCCCTTGGGACCGATGACCTCGCCGATCTTGTCCTTGGGGATCTCGATCGACTCGATGCGAGGAGCAAACTCGTTCATCTCGATCCGGGGCTCGGAAATCGCCTCGGCCATCTTGTCCAGGATGAACAGGCGCGCATCCCGGGCCTGATCGAGGGCTGTGGTCAGCACTTCGGACGGCAGCCCTTCGATCTTGGTGTCGAGTTGCAAGGCCGTGATCACGTCCCTGGTCCCCGCCACTTTGAAGTCCATGTCACCGAGCGCGTCCTCCGCACCGAGGATGTCGGTGAGGGTGACGTATTTGCCGTCCCGGTAGATGAGGCCCATAGCGATTCCAGCGACGGGCGCAGAGATCGGCACACCGGCGTCCATCAAGGACAGCGACGATGCGCAAACCGACGCCATCGAGGTCGACCCGTTCGACGAGAGAACCTCCGACACCAACCTGAGGGCGTAGGGGAACTCCTCCTCTGTGGGGATCACCGGCAGGACAGCCTTCTCGGCGAGCGCCCCATGACCGATCTCACGGCGCTTGGGCCCACGCATGAACCCGGCCTCGCCGGTCGAGAACGGCGGGAAGTTGTAATGGTGCATGTACCGCTTGGAGTCCTCGAGAGCGAGGGTGTCCAGCATCTGCTCCATCTTCAGCATCCCGAGGGTGGTCAGGTTGAGGACCTGGGTCTCACCCCTCTGGAAAAGGCCGGAACCGTGGGTACGGCCGACCACACCGACCTCGGCGCTGATGGCGCGGATGTCGGTGGCGCCACGACCGTCGAGACGGATGCCCTCCTCGACGACGCGCCGGCGCATCATGTCCTTGAGGACCGACTTGAAGGCCCGCTTTGCCTGACCCTTGCCCTCCTCGTCGTCATCGGCAAGACCGAGGCTTGCGAACGCATCCGCTTCGGCCGCGTCTTGAGCCTGGTTGCGCTCCTTCTTGTCGGCGATGGTGACCACCGACTCGAGTTTCGGGCCAGCGACTTCCTTGACCCGGTTGTAGATGTCCTCGCTGTAGTCGATGGCGAGGGGCCAGTCGGCCTCCGGCTTCTCGATCTGGGAGATCAGCTCGTTCTGGAGATCGATGGACTCGCCGATGTAGGCCTTTGCCTCATCGAGCCCACGAGCGACGGTTGCCTCATCCGAAGGGCTGTCTCCCTCGGCGATCAGCCTGAGCCCGTTGGGGGTGGATCCCGCCTCGACCATCATGATGTCGATCCCACCTTCTGCGTTGCGACGACCGGCGACGGTCAGTTCGAACACCGACTCCTCGAGGTCCGCATGCGTCGGGAAGGGGATCCACTCGCCCTTCTTGAGGGCAACCCTGATTCCGCCGATCGGGCCCTCGAAGGGGATGGTGCTGACGCCGAGGGCCGCCGAGGCGCCGTTCAGAGCGACGACATCGAAGGGGTTCTCCTGGTCGACGGCGAGGCTGGTGACGACCACCTGGGTCTCACAACGAAAGCCGTCGGCGAAGGAGGGGCGAAGGGGGCGGTCGATCAGACGACAGGTCAGGATGGCCTGCTCGGAAGGACGGCCCTCACGGCGGAAGAACGAGCCGGGGATTTTCCCGGCGGCATACATCCGCTCCTCGAAATCGACGGTGAGAGGGAAGAAATCGATGCCCTCTCGCATCGTCTTGTTTGCAGTGGCGGTTACCAACATCTCGGTACCGCCGAGTCGGGCGACCACGGCTCCGTCGGCCTGACCGGCGAGTTTGCCGGTGCTCAGGACGAACTCTTTGCCGCCGATGGTCCCCTTTACGGAGATTTCGGGCACTAAGTGCTCCTTGTGTATGGGAGCCGCACCCGTTGGCAGTAGTCATGTCTCAGAACGAACCGAGACATCGCCACTGACAACCGGCAAGGCTCAGTGTGTATGTCGGCCCCGGCCGTCCGGCCCGGGCCATCTCAAGAGGAACGCTAACCGTTCCTCAGGAAAGCAAGTGTCAGCGACGTAGCCCCAGCTTGGCGATGAGGCTCCTATATCGCTCCACATCCTCCCTGCGGAGGTAGTCGAGGAGACGACGCCGCTTACCGACCATCATGAGGAGCCCGCGCCGACTGTGATGGTCGTGCTTGTGCTCGCGGAGATGCTCGGTCAAATGGTTGATTCGCTCGCTGAGCAAGGCGACCTGCACTTCTGGTGAGCCGGTATCGCTCTCGTGTGTGCCGTACTCGGCGACGATTTCGGTTGCTGTCTTCATTACGCGTGAAACCTGGACTGTTCCGGGGGGACGGCGCTAACACTAACAGCCCGCCCATTGGTAACCACAACCACGGTAAAGACAACCATGCCGCCTCCCACCTTGTTCCCCATTCACCGCACCTGCCCGTCACCGTAGAGCACGTAGCGCTCGGAGGTAAGGGACTCGAGACCCATTGGCCCCCGGACGTGGAGCTTCTGGGTCGAGTTGCCGATCTCGGCACCGAACCCGAATTCCTCTCCGTCCGTGAATCGGGTGGAGACATTCACTCCGACGACCGCGGTGTCGATTGCCGCGACGAACCGGTCGGCGGCGACGCGGTCTTCTGTGACGATCGCTTCGGTGTGGCCCGTCCCGTACCGGCGGACATGCTCGATCGCGGCATCGAGGTCGGGCACCACCCGGACCGCCATGATCAGGTCGAGGTACTCGGTCGCCCAGTCGTCCTCGGTTGCCTCCGCCCATCTCCGGCACGAGTTCTCGTGAGCGGTCGTCACCGCGCAGTTCGACACCTTCGGACATGAGGGCGCGCGCTGCCTCGCCGACGAACTTCTCGGCCACGGCCTCGTGGACCAGAAGCGTCTCCGCCGCGTTGCACACCCCGGGACGCTGGACCTTGGCGTTGACGACGATGCCCAGCGCCTTTTCCAGGTCGGCTGCAGCGTCGACGTAGACATGACAGTTCCCGGCGCCGTCGATGACGGTGGGCACCGTGGCATCCGCCTGCACCGCGGCGATGAGCCCGGGCCCGCCTCTAGGGACGAGCAGGTCCACCCAGTCGGTCGCCTGCATCAGCGCCTTGGCCCCATCCCGGCTGGTGTCCTCGAGAAGCTGGACCCCGTCGGCGGGGAGGCCGGCGGCGGTGAGCGATTCGCGGATTGCCCCGGCGATCGCCATGTTGGAACGGAGGGCGTACGACGAGCCACGCAGGATGACGGCGTTGCCGGACATGATGCAGAGACCGGCAGCGTCCGCGGTCACGTTGGGACGGGCCTCGTAGATCACGGCGACGACACCGAGAGGGACCCGAACTCGATGGAGTCTCACCCCGTTGTAGAGCGACCAGCCTCCGGTCTCTCGTCCCACCGGGTCGGGCAGCGACGCGACACTGCGCAGACCGTCGGCCATGGCCGCTACCCGCCGCTCATCGAGACGCAGCCGATCGATGAGAGCACCGGTGATCCCCTCATCACCCGCCTGTGCCATGTCCTCTCGATTCGCCTCGAGCACCGCATCGGCAGCCCCTTCCACGCCTCGGGCCATGCCGAGCAGGGCCTTACGTCGCGACTCCCCGGTCGACTGGCTCAGAACATGTGATGCGTCTCGGGCGCGCCGGCCGATCTCTTCGATCATCGGCCCAGGTTATCGATGGACGACGCTGCGGCGAGAACGACCAGGTCGTCGCGGTGCACCACCACGCCGCCTACCTCGGAACTATGGCGGCCCATCGACTCGCGCACCTCGTCCGCCGTCATCCCGACCAAGCCTTTCCCGATCACCGAGCCATCCGAGGTCACTCACCTCGACCGCGGCCCCGGCCTCGAAGTCTCCGTCGACCGACGTGATCCCGACGGCGAGGAGCGACCGCCCCCCGTCGAGCAGGGCCTGCGCCGCACCGGGATCTACCCCCAGGCGCCCCACCGCCGGCAGGCCAAAGGCAATCCAGAGCTTGCGGGCAGGGAGTCTCGACTCGTGGGGAGTCACCCAGGTACCGACTGCCTCACCTGAGGCGGCACGGGCGACGACACCGGTCTCCCTGGCATCGGCAATGACCGTGGGGATGCCGGACCAGGCGGCCATCCTCGCCGCCATCACCTTGGTCGCAGGGCCGCCCGAGCCGAAAGGCCCCGGTGCCCCGCCAGCGATGTGGTCGAGCGCGGTGTCCCCCGAGTGAACGGCCGAGAGCAGCTCGACGTCGTCCATGGTCCTCGGGTCTCCCGAATAGATGCCGCCGATGTCGGTCAGGATCACCAGCATCCCGGCCGACACGAGATGTGACACGATCGCCGCCAGCTCGTCATTTCCCCCGAGTCGGAATTCATCGACTACGACGGTGTCGTTCTCGTTGATGATCGGAACGACTCCGAGAGACAGCATTCGCTCCAGGGTGTTGCGGGCGTTGAGATATTGAGACCGGTTGGCCAGGACATCCTTGGTCAGCAGGACCTGGCCGACGATCTTCCCCCGGCTCTTGAACATCGCCGCATATCTCTCCATCAAGAGCCCTTGTCCGACCGCCGCCGCCGCCTGCAGCCCCGGCACGTCCCGGGGGCGACCGGTGAGGCCGAGGGCCGGGATGCCCGCAGCAACCGCCCCTGACGAGACCAGGAGAGTCGGGTGACCGCGGTCCCACATGTCGGCGACGTGGTCGACCGCTTGCTCCAGACCATCGGGATCCAGGTCACCGGTGGGGCGGCACCAGGCTCGAAGAGCCGGCCTTGACCACCACGGATCTCCCGGGGTCGATCGGCCTGCGGCCCGTCGCCTCTGTCATCGCCTGGCTCCGCGCCTCACGTCGCCACAGGCGCCGTCTTGAGCAGACGGCGCACCTGGGCGACGTCGTCCCTGATGGCGGCGACGAGGGCGTCGGCGTTCTCGAACTGCAACTCGGGGCGGAGCTTCTCCACGAAGTCGAGAGTGAGGACGGATCCGTAGATCTCCCTATCGAAGTCGATGATGTGTGCCTCGATGAGCAGTTCGGTCCCACCGAAAGTGGGTCTGACCCCGACGTTCACCGCCGCGGGCAGGGTCTCGCGCCCGATTCGTGCCCAAGCTGCATAGATACCGTTCCCGGGGATCACTTTGCGTTCCGGAGGCTTCAGGTTGGCCGTGGGGAACCCGAGATCCTTGCCCCTCTTGTCACCGGGAGTCACGACATTGGAGAGGCGGTAGAGCCTGCCAAGCAGGTCGGCCGCATCCGACACGTCCCCGTCCTCGATCAGTCTCCGGATCCGTGTCGATGAGATGACGCCATTCGATTCGATCAGAGCGACCACCTCCACCTCGAAACCATGACGGGTCCCGGCGCCGATGAGGAAGTCGCAGTCTCCGGCTCGATCGCGACCGAACTGGAAGTCCGCCCCAACGACCAGGTAGCTGACCTCGAGCCTGTCCACGAGCACCTGTGAAACAAACTCCTCAGGCTCGAGATGTCGGATCTCGGAGAGGTCGAGCACCCCGACGCTGTCGATGCCGAGATCAGACATCAAGGCGATTCGCTCATCGATGTTCGTGATCAGACGCGGATTGGTCCCGGGTGAGAGGACTTCGGCTGGATGAGGGTCGAAGGTGAGGACCGTCGATGGATGGGAGTTCGCCAGCAACCGGTCGAGGATCACACGGTGCCCGATATGAACACCGTCGAACACGCCAACCGTCACCGCGTTCGGCGGAGTCTGCGCCTCCCAGCGCTCCAACGGGCCTCGGAGGACCTTCACGAGGCGAGCACCACCTCGGGTCTCGCTTGTTCTCCGTCGCGCCGGTACACCGCAATCAGGTCGCCTGCCTGGTCGAGAACCCGGATCACAGAATGATCCGGTGCCGCAACCATCTCGCCGCCGACGAATTGCATGCCGTGGCAAACGCCCCGCGTGGTCTCGTCGCTCACGGTCACGGCCGGCAGGTCGCCGAGGGCCTGCGACGGCGTGAGGAAATGAGACTCCCACCGGTCCAGATCGTCGATCTGGACCCCATACTTCTCCACGTCGAGGGAGCCGGTACGAGTGCGGCGGAGTGCGGTGAGATGGGCCGACCCGCCCAGAGCCGCGGCCAGGTCGTCGGCCAACGACCGCACATAGGTCCCCTTCCCGCACACGACGCGGAACTCGACCTCGGGATAGGGGCCGGCACCCACCGACTCGATCGCAAGCTCGTGGATCTGCACCGGCCGCGCCTCCCGCTCCACCACCTCACCCTGGCGGGCCAGCTCGTAGAGACGCCTGCCCTGATGCTTGAGGGCCGAGACCATCGGCGGCACCTGGAGCACCATGCCGACGAAACGGCTCGCCACCTCCTCGAGCTCCTCCTCGGTGAACTCCATTGGCTCGCGGGTCAATACCGCTCCGTCGGAGTCGAGAGTGTCGGTTGACACACCGAACTGGGCACTCGCCAGGTACTCCTTGGGTTGTTCCTGGATGAAGCGGATGAGCCTGGTCACCGGGCCAACAGCGACGACCACGACGCCGGTGGCGAGGGGGTCGAGTGTGCCGGCGTGACCCACCTTCTTGATCCCGGTGGCGCGCTTGACCCGACCAACGACGGCATTGGAGGTCATACCCCTCGGCTTGTCGACAACGAGGAACCCCCGGGTCATCGGTGAGCCTCGAGCCTTTTCCGCACCTCGTCGATTGCCTTCTCCGGGTCTCCCTCGTAGGTGAACCCGGAGGCGAGTCGATGCCCGCCACCACCTAGCTCGGCGGCGAGGGCCCCCACATCGGTGGCGCCGCGGGAGCGAAGGCTGACTTTCACGTGACCGTCCCCATTGACCTTCGCCAGTACGGCCACATCGGCCTCCTCGGCCAGTCTGAGGGTGTTGATCAGGTTGTCGATGTCACCCCAGTCCACTCCGGCGACTTGGAGATCCTCGTGATTGATGACCGTGGAGACCATGCTTTGTTCGGAGTCGAGGACGGCTCGGCTCAGAGCGGCGCCCGCCGCCTTCAGGTACCCGAAAGGCGCCTCCTCATACACGTTTTGGCTGATCTGCTCGGGCCGGGCCCCGGCGTCGACCAGGCGGGCGGCGAGCTCGAGCGTGGGAGCAGTGGTGTTCGCGTACTGGAAGCGGCCGGTGTCGGTGACTATCGCGGTGAGGAGACAGGTGGCGATCTCGGGCGTGATCGGCCATCCCAAGGCGTCGAGGACATCGGCCACGATCACCCCGGTCGCCGCGGCGCCCGGGTCGACCAGCGGGATATCGCCGAATCCCTCGTTGGTGACATGGTGGTCTATCACCACGAGGGTCCCTGCAATCCCTGCCGGCCCACCGAGCTCGGCAAGGCGGTCCGGTGAGCCGGCGTCGAACACGACCATCGTCTCGGGAGCCTTCGGGAATTCGCCTGGGTCCACCAACAGCTCGACGGGCAGGAAAGAGAGGTTGGCCGGCACCACGAAAGGTGATCCAAACCCTGCAACCACGGTCTTGCCGGCAGTGCGCGCCGCGATGCCGAAGCCGAGCATCGAGCCAAGGGCGTCACCATCGGGACCGACATGACAGGCAAGAGCCAATTCCCCACTGGCGGCAATCGTGGCTGCTGCCTTCTCGATGAGTTGTCGTTCGATCATCCGGCTCTCATTCCTCCTCGTGCAAGGAGCGCAGGATGGCATCGATTTTCTCGCCTCCGCTCACACCGGGGTCCACCTCGAACTCGAGGACGGGTGTGTACTTCATCCGAACCTGGCGGGCAACGACGGCTTGGAGACGGTGGGAGGCGCGATCGAGGGCAGTGAGCGCGTCGGTGGCATCTGCGCCGAGGACGTCGATATAGACCACGGCGTGACGCAGATTGGGGCTGGTCTCGACTCCGGTGATAGACACCATCTCGAGCCGTGAATCGCTCATTCGCTCGATTTCGTCTGCGAGGACTTCGCGGAGGGTGGAGTTGACCTTGAGCATTCGCGGGCTGGTATCTCTCATTCGGGCTCCTCCAACTCGCTCATGCGCACGTCGAGGACTTCGACCTCCAGTTGCCCATCAAGGTAGCGATGCAACTTCGACACCTGCATGGCGAGACTCTTACCGTCGGGGGCGGCGATGGCGACTCCGATCGCAGCCCTCTGCCACTTGTCATGGTGATCGACCTCGGCGACGCTGTAGGAGCCGAGGCGTCGCAGACCTTCGATCACCGGTCTGAGCACAGCCCGTTTCTCTTTGAGCGACTGGGGGGTGGGCAGATGTAGCTCGACCCTCAGGGCCGCGGCCCGCATCAGGTCCGGGCCACCTCACGAATCAGGTAGGCCTCGATGTTGTCGCCTTCCTTGACGTCGTTGTAGTTCTCCAGCCCAATCCCGCACTCGAAGCCCGCTGCAACCTCCCGCACGTCGTCTTTGAACCTCTTCAGCGACGAGATGACGCCGTCGTGGATGATCACTCCGTCGCGGATCAGTCGAGCGCGTGCCGCACGCTGGACGACGCCCTCGAGAACGTAGCAGCCGGCTACCGAGCCGATCCGCGGGACCTTGAACACATGCCCTTACCTCGGCAGTGCCCAACACCTGCTCATGTTCCTCAGGCGCTAGCTGGCCGACCAGCATCTTCTCGACGTCATCGAGCAGCTCGTAGATGATCCCGTAGGTCCGGATCTCGACCCCGGCTTCCTCGGCTGCTTTGCGTGCCTTCGGCTCGGGCCGGACGTTGAAGCCGACGATCACCGAATCGGTCACTTCGGCCAGCGTCACATCGTTCTCGTTGATACCGCCGACCGCTCCGTGGAGGACCTGGATCTTGCCGCCTTCACGCTCGATCTTGGAGATCGAATCGCGCAGTGCCTCCAAGGATCCGTGGGCGTCGGCCTTGATGATGACGTTGAGTGTGGCGTCCTCGGTCCGCAGCTGGTCGAGGAGCGTCTGTAGGCGATCGCGGGCCGATGGCATGGCCTGACTGACGGACCTGAGCTCCTCTTCACGCTCGGAGGCGATCCGACGTGCTTCCCGGTCGCTCTCGACGACGGTGAAGAAGTCGCCGGCGGTTGGGACCTCGTCCCAGCCCATGATCTGGACGGGCGTCGACGGGCCCGCTTCCTTGACCTGGTTCCCGTTCTCGTCCATGAGGGCGCGGGCACGCCCCGAGGCCGCGCCCGCCACGAACGGGTCGCCGGTTCGCAGGGTCCCACGCTGGATGATCACGGACGCAACCGCACCCTTCCCGCGCTCGAGCTGCGACTCGACCACGACACCCGACGCCTCTGTGCTCGGGTTGGCCTTGTACTCCTCGAGCTGGGCGATGAGGTCCACCACTTCGAGCAACTCGTCGACGCCATCACCGTTGATTGCGGAAACTTCCACACTGGGCACGTCACCGCCGAGCTCCTCGGTCAGGACCTCGTGCTCGGTCAGCTCGGTCCGCACCCGGAGCGGGTCTGCGCCGGGGAGATCGACTTTGTTGACAGCCACGATCATCTTCACTTCGGCTGCCTTGGCGTGGGAGATCGCCTCGACGGTCTGCGGCATGACACCGTCGTTGGCGGCCACCACCAGGATCACGATGTCGGTGATGTTGGCCCCTCTGGCTCGTAGGGATGTGAACGCCTCGTGGCCCGGTGTGTCGATGAACGTGACGGGATGCCCGTTGACATCGACCTGATAGGCACCGATGTGCTGGGTGATGCCCCCCTGTTCCCCCTCGACCACACTCGTCTTGCGAATCGTGTCGAGGAGGGTGGTCTTCCCATGGTCCACGTGCCCCATCACCGTCACCACGGGGGGCCGAGGAGCAAGCTCCGCCTCAGAGTCTTCGAACACCGGGCGCTCGGCAACTGCAGGTGGCGCAGGCGGGGCCTCGATGTCGACTATGAACCCGAACGACTCGGCTACGTCTTCGATCAGCTCGGGTGGCATCGTCTGACCGGCGCCCACCGGCTGGCCGCGGGTCAAGAGCTGGGACACCACATCCTTGGCCGGGACCCCTAGGGCGTCGGCGAACTCGGAGACCGAGGCGCCAGATGGGACCGACACGATGTCGAGCTCGACCTCGGGCTCCGCGGCGAGCTCGGGAGCGGCTTCCTCTTCGGCCTCTGCTTCGGCCTCGGGCTCAGCTTCGGCCACCTCTGGCTCGTCGCCCGCGACGGCAAGACGAAGGAGCTCCGCCGACTCGTCATCGAGCCCGGAGGAGGCGGTCTTGACTTCGATCCCCAGGTCAAGGGCCTGGGCGAGCAAGTCTTTCGACTCGATGCCGAGATCCCTGGCCAGCTCGTAAACCCTCACTCCAGAAATCCTCTATTCGCTCTCGTCGTCGGTGTCGTCGGGGCCCGCATCCTCGGCCATCGGGGCATCCTCGTCATCGGATGAGGGCACATCGGTGTCGACTGCCGCCTCGGCACCCACCTCGTCGGCTGCTTCCTCTGGGGCCTCGGCTGCGGCTTCCTCGATTGGAACGGCTTGGTCGGCGGGGGCCGCCTCCGACGCTGCTACCTCCACCTCCACGCCTTCCATATCGGATCGGATGTCGACTTTGTAGCCGGAGAGCCGGGCGGCGAGACGGGCATTCTGACCCTCCTTGCCGATGGCCAGGGAGAGCTGATGCTCGGACACGACCACGTCCGCCGTCTTGGTCTCTTCGTCGATGTGGACTTCCTTCACCTTGGCCGGGCCCAATGCCTCTGCGATGAATTGGCCGATGTCGTCACGCCACTGGACCACGTCTACCTTCTCGCCACGCAGCTCATTCACGACCTGGCGCACGCGCGAGCCTCGGGCCCCGACGCAGGCACCCTTGGGGTCGACGTTCGGATCGTGAGAGATCACGGCGATCTTGGTGCGGTGGCCCGGCTCACGGGCGATGTTGACGATCTCGACCGTGCCGTCGGTGAGCTCCGGTACCTCGAGCTCGAGCAGACGACGCACCAGGTCAGGGTGACTGCGGGAAACCACGATCTGTGCGCCTTTGGCCTCGTTGCGCACTTCGAGGATCAGCGCCTTCACCCGATTGCCTCGCTCGAGACGCTCGAACGGGATCCGCTCGGAGCCGGGAAGGATGGCTTCGGCGTCCCCGAGATCGAGGATCACGGATCGGTAGTCCACCTGCTGGACCAGACCGGTGACGAGGTCTCCCTCGCGCCCCTCGTACATCTCGAACACGTGCTCACGCTTGGCTTCACGCAGCTTGTGCTGCATGACCTGCTTGAAGGACTGCGCGGCGATGCGGCCGAAGGCCTCGCCTTCTGGGGTGTCCTCCCATTCCGAGACGACATTCCCGTCCTCATCCAGTTCCTGTGCGTAGACAATGACCTCGCCAGAATCGGGATCGATGGTGACCCGGGCCTCCTCAGCCGCCCCTGGGCTCCGCTTATAGGCCGCGACCAGGGCGTTGGCGAACGCGTCGAGGATGGTGTCGATGGCCACGCCCCGTTCCCGGGCGAGGACCTCGATTGCCTCCATCATCGTGTCGAGCTTCATGAAATCTCCTTCAGTGGCCCGGCTTGGGCGCCTTTTCCCACCTGAACACCGTTTTGGCGGTGAGGACATCTTCGTAATCGACAAGCCGGCGCTCATCGTCTGTCTCCACGGTGAACGTCGAATCACTGGCGTCGGCCAGGACGCCCCTGATGGTGGCTTTGTGGTCGCCGTCCGCGACCTTGACCACGACCTCACGGCCAACCGACTTGGCGTAATGGGCCGGGCGACGGAGGTCTCTCTCCAGACCGGGTGACGTCACCTCGAGCCGGTAAGCATCAACGAGCTCGGTCTCATTGTCGAGCAGCCGGGAGAGGCCGCGCGAGAGCTCGGCCAGACGGTCGATGTTCACGTCCTCCCCGTCGACGACGACACGCAGGAGGGTCCCCGGCCCGCGGCCGAGCAACTCGACATCGTCGAGCTCGATACGTTCGGCGGCGAGATAGGGCTCCACCACCGTCCAAATGTCCGCAGCAGTCGTCAAAATCGCAGCTCCGACTTCGTTTTCCCACAAAAGTACAGGCGGGTGCCAAAGGCGCCCACCTGGTGAAAAAGCGTCCTGTTGTCCGGTCGCATTATAGGCGGGCCGGGCGCCTTGTTGTTTGGGCCGGCTCAGATCCCGTGACGCCGGGCAGCGACCAGATCAGCCAATCTCCCCGCCACCTCGCCGATTCCGACCTCCTCCGTGGTCAATTCGTGACGGGTGGTCATCTCGACTTTGCCGTCTGCAACGCCGCGGGGCCCGACGGTGACTCGATAGGGGATGCCGATCAGCTCTGCGTCGGCGAACTTGACCCCCGGTCGCTCCTCACGGTCGTCGAGCAGCACCTCGACACCTGCCGCCTCCAGTTCCGTGTAGAGCCTCTCGGCGGCGGTCAGCGTGGGCTCGTCATCCGCCCTGACCACGGTGATGACCACTTCGAAAGGGGCCACCGAGACGGGCCAGATGATCCCCTTGTCGTCGTGCGAGGTCTCGACAACGGCGGCCATCCCCCGCTCCACCCCTATGCCGTAGGAGCCCATGATGATGGGGTGGCTGTCACCGTTCTCGTCCTGGACGTAGACCCCAAATGTCTCGGAGTACTTGGTCCCGAGCTTGAAGATGTGACCGACCTCTATCCCCTTCCAAAGCTCGAGCTCGCCCCCGCATACCGAGCAGGGCTCCCCGGAGTGCACCTCTCGGACGTCGGCCCATTGGCTCACTTCGATGTCGCGTCCGATGTCGACACCGGAGTGATGCCAGTCGTCCTCGTTTGCCCCGGTCACCAGGTTGAACCGGCCCCGGAGCGCCGTCATCGGCGATGATCCTCGGGCCGTCGACCCCGACCGCGCCCAGACTTCCCGGGTCCGCCCCGAGCAGCGGCCTGATCTCTTCGGGAGTGGCGGCGCGGGCTTCGACGGCCCCCGTCGCATCCAACAGCTTCTGCTCCTGGAGGTCGTGGTCGCCCCGCAGCAGCACCAGAACCTGCTCGCCGTCTAGGACGTAGACCAGAGTCTTGATCTGTCGATCAGGCCTGGCCGCATCGGGATGAGCTGCGGCGAGGGCCTTGATCGTTCGCAGTCCGGGCGTCGGGAAGCGCTCGAGAGCTGTTGAATCACCATCGTCCACCGTCTGTGACGGCCGAGATCGCCCTCTCCACGTTGGCCCGGTAGTCGCAATTGGAGCAGGTGACGATCCAGTCCTCTCCCGCATCGCTGCGCACCATGAACTCGACCGATTCCGAGCCGCCCATTGCCCCCGAGGAGGCCTCGACGCCGACGGCGTCGAGACCCATGCGGGCAAAGATTCTCTGGTACGCCCCACGGTGCTTTTCGAAGCCGGCGTGGAGCCCGGCACGATCGATGTCGAGGGTGTACGAGTCCTTCATCGTGAACTCCCGGACGCGGAGCAGACCTGACTTCGGGCGCGCCTCGTCCCGGAACTTGGTGTGCATCTGGTACCAGATCTGGGGCAGGTCGCGATACGAGGAGAGCTCCATCGCAGTGATGGCGAAGATCTCCTCCTCGGTCATTCCCAGGACGAGATCGGCGTCCTTGCGATCGACCAGCTTGAACAGGTTTTCCCCCATCAAGTCGTACCGGCCTGACTTCCGCCAGATCTCGGCGGGATGGAGCGTCGGCGGCAGCATCTCCTGCCCGCCGATGGCGTTCATCTCCTCCCGGATGATGTTGGCCACCTTGAGCCGGACCCGTTGGCCGAGAGGGAGGACGGTGTAAGAGCCGGCCGCCAGTTGCCGGATGAAGCCGCCCCGGACGAGGAGGATGTGGCTGACCGCCTCGGCGTCCGCGGGTGCGTCGCGGAGAGTTGGGATGAAGGCATCAGACCAGCGCATTCGATCAGTCAACTACCAGATTTCGCAGCAGGCGACGGTATTCACCAGTCAATCGGACTGGGCGACCTCGGCGACGCGAGCCCTGCGGTCCTTGGACCGATTGGCATCTCCTTGAATCTGGATCAGCTCCTCACGGGTGGCCGCGGCCAGCTCGGCGGCATTCGCCTCGGCATGGGCGAGTCGGCTCTCCACCCCTTCCTCGACCAGTTTGCGCGCCTCATCGAGCAGTGCCTCGACCATCTCGGACTCGGGCACGACCCTCACCACCTGGCCCTTTATGAACAGATGGCCTCTTCCCCGTCCCGCCGCGATGCCGATATCCGCCTCCCGAGCCTCACCCGGGCCGTTGACGACACACCCCATGACCGCCACCTGGATGGGGAGATTCTCTGCCTCCAACGCGGCCTGCGCTCGGGTCGCCACGTCGATCACGTCGACCTCGGCTCGCCCACAGGAAGGGCACGCGATGAGATCGAGGCCCTTCCGCTCCCGGAGACCGAGATTCTCGAGAAGCTGTCGGCCCGCCTTGGCCTCTTCGACGGGATCGGCGGTGAGGGAGAAGCGAATGGTGTCTCCGATGCCCTCGTTGAGCAGGGTGGCGATCCCGGCGACCGATTTGATCAGCCCGGCCGGGGGTGGCCCGGCCTCGGTCACCCCGAGGTGGAGCGGGTAGTCGACGGTCTCGGAGAGGAGGCGGTACGACTCGATCATCGATGGCACGTTCGAGTGCTTGACCGAGATCTTGATGTCCTCGAAGCCGACATCCTGGAGATAGCGGATCTCGATGAGGGCCGAATCGACCAACGCCTGGGGCACCGGGCTTCCGTACTTGTCGAGGAGGTCCTTGTCCAGCGAGCCGGCATTGACCCCGACTCTGATCGGCACGCCACGGTCCTTTGCCTCCCGAGCAACCGCCTTGATCTGGTCCTCCTTGCGAATGTTGCCCGGGTTGAGTCGGAGCCCTTGCACGCCGGCCTCGAGCGCGGCCAGGGCGAGCCGGTACTGGTAATGGATGTCGGCAATGATCGGGACCGGTGACCTGGGGACGATCTCGGCCAGGCCCTGAGCTGCCTCCACCTCGTTGCAGGTGATGCGGACGATGTCCGCCCCGGCACCGGCCAGCGCATAGACCTGGGCCAGGGTGCCGTCGACATCCGCGGTCTTGGTCGTCGTCATCGACTGCACCGAGATGGGGGCGTCGCCGCCCACGGCGACACTGCCGACATGGAGCTGCCGGGTCTTGTGGCGTGTGATGGTCACCAGGTAAGCCTAAGACGCGGCGGAAGCCCCGGCCGACCGGCGCCTGTTTGCCCGGCGGAGAAGGCTCGCGGATCGAATATGACGGTGATCCCCATTTTCTGATGAGCTATCTCGACAGGAGCCATTCGGGCAAAAGTCGGCCGGCAATTGTCACAGACTTATCGGGTTGACGATGTCGAGGACGATCGCCACGAAACCGAGGAAAGCGAACAGCCCGATCACTGCGGCAGCAACAGGCGCCAGTTTGCGGACGTTGGCCTCCCGACCACTGACCTTCTCGTAGGCCGCCACTGCGAAGTGCCCGCCGTCGAGGGGATAGAGGGGGAGGAGATTGATGGTGGCGAGGATCACGTTCACGAAAGCGAGGATGCCGAGAAATGCCGCGGCCGACTCGGTCTGGGTTCCGATGTTGACGATGCCGATGGGGCTCACCGGCCGGATCTCCTCGTCGACGTCGGTGTCGCCGGCAAGGACTCCCAGGTATTGGGCCAGGCTCGACGGCTTGATCATGTCGCCGATCGCCTGGAAGGTGAACCCGATCCCCTCCCACACCTGGCTCCCGGCCACACCCACCGCACCGATGATCCCGGGGTCGTGCGTCTCGATCACCGGGCTCACTCCGAGGAAGCCGGCTCCGCCCTCGACGCCATCGGCGTCGATCAAGACCACATCGATGTTGACGAGTTGCCCGTCTCGGTTGACCGCGACGACAGTCGGGCCGGATCCAACGGCGGTCAACGCCTCGGGGACATCGGACCATTCATCGACGCTGTGGTCCCCAATCGACATGATGACGTCGCCTTGTTCGAGCCCGGCCAACATTGCCGGGGTGGCCACGGTGTCGTCGCCGACTTCGGCTTCTTCAACGACCTCTCTGATCACCGGTTGCGGCTCGGAGACACCATTGGCGAGCACGATCCCGTAGAAGAGGAGAAATGCGATCAGGAAGTTCATGCCGACTCCGGCCAACACGACCACGCTCTTCTCCCAGAACTTCTTCTCCCGGTAGGTGCGACCCATGTCGGCTGGCGAGATCTCCTCGAGTGGGTTCATGCCGATGATCCGGACATAGCCACCGAGCGGGATCGCCTTGACCCCGTACTCGGTCTCGCCACGGCGCCATGAGAAGATCCTGGGCCCGAAACCGAAGAAGAACTCGGTCACTTTCATCCCGGTGGCTTTGGCCGCGAAGAAATGCCCTGCCTCGTGGGCGGTGACGAAGAGAATGATGGCCGCGGCCGCAGCGAAGCCTCCGAGCATGCCGACACGCTACCCGCGAATCGTCGATAGTCAGCAGGCTCCCGCGATGAAGGAGGCGGCAATCTCCCGACCGTCGCGGTCGGCGGCGATCACATCGTCCACCGAGTCCAGCGCTCGCCAGTCGGCGGTCTCGAGGGTGGCCGAGACGACCTCGGCGATCCCGAGGAAGCCGAGGCGGCCATCGAGGAACGCCGCAACCGCGACCTCATCGGCCGCGTTGAGGATTGCCGGCGACGATCCACCTTCTCGACCCGCCTCGAAAGCCAGGTCCAGAGCGGGAAAAGACACCGGATCGGGAGCTTCGAACGTGAGATCCATCCCGGCCAGGTCGAAGGGACGTGCCAGAGATGGGGCCCGATCCGGAGAGGTCAATGCGTATTGGATCGGGATCCTCATGTCGGGATGACCCAGGTGGCCTTTCCACGACCCGTCGACGAACTCGACGGCCGAGTGCAGGATCGACTGGGGGTGGATCAGGACCGCGATCCGGTCGTAGCCGACGTCGAACAGATGATGGGCCTCGATCACCTCGAGGCCTTTGTTGAAGAGCGTGGCGGAGTCGATGGTGATCCGCGGTCCCATGTCCCATGTCGGATGGGCCAGCGCCTGTTCGGGAGTGACCCCGGCCAGCGTGTCGAGGGATCGTCCTCGGAACGGGCCACCGGACGCGGTCAGGATCAGCCTTGATACCGAGTCCGCATCCTCACCGGCGAGACACTGGTGTAAGGCCGAGTGTTCGCTGTCGACCGGGATCAGCTCGCCGCCGTGCTCGGTCAGGGCTCGCTTCACCACCGGCCCCCCGGCCACCAGGCTCTCTTTGTTGGCTAGGGCGACGCGATTCCCGCTCTCCAGGCCGGCGATGGTGGCTCTCAACCCGGCTGCCCCCACGATGCCATTGACCACGATGGCGCCCGGGATCCGCGCTGCGTCGATGACCGCCTCGGGGCCGAACTCGACGTGCCGCCCGACCAGGCGCTCGAATTCCGTGCGCTCGTCGGACGAGCCTCCGGCCACCATCACTTGCGTTGTGGGGTGGGCCGTCGCCAGCTCGGCAAGTTTCGCCGATGGCGATCGGGCGGCCAGGGCAGCGATGTCCAGGCCGAGAGAGGTGGCCACCTCGATTGTCTGGGATCCGATGGACCCGGTCGCCCCGAGAACGACCACCGGGCGGGTCACAACAAACCGAACCCGCGGAACAGGAAGTAGATGGCGGGGACCGCGAAGAGGAAGCCGTCGATCCGGTCGAGCATCCCACCGTGGCCGGGGAGGACCGATCCCATGTCCTTGACACCAAGCGAACGCTTGACCATCGACTCGACCGCATCGCCCAGTGGTGCGATCAGACCGACGACTGTGCCCGCCACGAGTGCCTTGGCGATGCCAATGGTCTCCCAGGCGGGGAACGTCGCGAGGATCGAGGCAACGACGAGCCCAGCGATGAGCCCACCGATCAGGCCCTCCAGGGTCTTCTTGGGCGAGATCAACGGTGAGAGCTTGCGACGGCCGAAGGCGCGGCCGACGAAATAGGCCCCGGTGTCATTGGCGGCGATGAGAAGGACGACAAAGAGGATGTAGGCCACCGGATGGGGGCCCTGGGCGATGAGGATGGCGAAGGAGAGGAGGCCGACCCAGGCCATGCCGGTGATCGTCACCGACGCATCTTCCAGGGGCTGGCGACGCGGTGAGAGAGTCAGGAAGAGAATGGTGACGACCGAGAACGCGGCGGCCCAGCCGGCTATCGCGGCGGCGCCGGTCAGCTGGGCGCCCAGCCCCATGAAGACCACGCCGAGCAGCCCGAACAGCGCCAGCGGACGGC
The DNA here is from genome assembly GCA_963720925.1 of uncultured Acidobacteriota bacterium. Lineage (GTDB taxonomy): Bacteria > Actinomycetota > Acidimicrobiia > Spongiisociales > ZC4RG35 > JARDZU01. The sequence continues at coordinate 612,258 of CAVRHE010000007.1, read as the reverse complement.
CGTCCTCGGATCGGGCAGTGGCGTAGAACTCGCCGGTGGACACGATCATGGCGAGGATCACGAAGGCTGCGAACCACCAGCCGCCGAGCAAGAGACTGCCCAGGAACAGTCCGAAGATGACGAGGGCAGACGCGATCCTCATCGCCAGATCGCTGGTGGCGGCCTGCTCCGAGGCCTCGAAATCCTCCTCGGTGTCGCCGCGGGCGCCAGTGACGTCCTCGAACCCGACCAAGCCGCTGTCCACACCTGGAACCCCTGCCGCGACGGCCTGCTGCTCCCATTCCTCGCCCGCGGCCCGGGTCACCTCCTCGGCCAGGCCCTGGTACTCCTGGCTGGTTGACCCGGTGTACTGGTTTGCTTCGAAATCGTCGAGATCTCGGGGAAAGCTCATCGCCTCGTAGTCGGCGTCCGGCCCGTCCGAATCGGCGTCTGCTCCCTCGGCAGCATCCCCGGCATCGGAGTCATCGGGCGCCGCATCCCCCTCCGCAAGCTCATCCTCCAGAGGCGGGGGGAGGGTGAACACCTCGGCATCATCGTCGCCGTCGTCCCAGAGACGACTAGGTCGCTTCTCATCGCCGGGGGTTCGCTCGCTCAAATCACACCTCGAGGAGCTCTGATTCCTTGTGACCGAGGAGACGATCGATCTGATCGACATACCGGTCGGTCAGCTTCTGCAGCTCATCTTCGCCGCGGCGGATGTCATCGTCGGAGATTTCGCCGTGCATCGACTCCATGTCTGTCTTGGAGTGGCGGCGGACGTTACGAACGGCCACCCGTCCCTCCTCTGCCATGTTCCGCACCACCTTGATCAGGTCCTTGCGCCGCTCCTCGGTGAGAGGCGGAAAAGCGATGCGGATCACATTGCCGTCGTTGGTCGGGTTGAGGCTGAGCTCCGAGGTCTGCAGCGCCCGCTCGATGTCACCGACCGTCGACTTGTCGAAGGGTTGGACCACCAGCAGGCGGGGCTCGGGCACCGAGATCGATGCGAGTTGCTGAAGCGGGGTCGGCGACCCGTAATACTCGACGGTTATCCGCTGGAGAAGCTGGGGATTCGCCCGCCCGGTGCGGACAGTCGAGAACTCCGAGGCCACATGGTCGATTGCCTGTTCCATCTTGTGCTCGGCCTCGGTCAGGAGGTCACTGATCACTGTTCCTCCTCGTCAGTGAATCACGGTGCCGATCTTCTCACCGCTCACCGCCTTGACGATGTTGCCAGGTGTTGTCATGTCGAACACGACAATCGGCACACCGTGCTCCTTGCTCATCGTAACTGCGGTGGTGTCCATGACCCTGAGCTCGTCGGAGATGAAGTCCATATAGGACAGCTCGTCGAGGCGCTTGGCGTCGGGATGGGTGGCCGGGTCGGCGTCGTAGATGCCGTCCACCTTGCTCGCCTTGAGGAGAGCGTCGGCTCCTAGCTCGACGGCCCGGAGTGCCGCCGTCGTGTCGGTCGTGAAGAACGGGTTGCCGGTCCCCGCGGCGAAGATCACGACTCGCCCCTTCTCCAGATGGCGAATCGCCCGGAGACGGATGTAGGGCTCGGCCAGCTCCTGCATGGTGATAGCGCTCTGGACCCGGGTGGGCACACCCGCCTTCTCCAGTGCGTCTCGCAGGGCAAGAGCGTTGATGACGGTGGCCAGCATCCCCATGTAGTCGGCGGAGGCCGGATCCATGCCCTTGGCTGCCTGGCTCACGCCGCGAAAGATGTTGCCTCCACCTACGACCACCGCGATCTGGATGTCGTCGGAGTGGGCCTCTCCTATCTCCTCGGCGACCCTGACCACGGTCAGCGGATCGATTCCGTAGCCAAGCCCGGGATCGGCAAAGGCCTCACCGGACAGCTTGAGGACGACTCTTCTCACCGGGGGATTGGACAATTCGCCCTCCTACTCGCCGACCGCGATGCGGGACACCCTGCGCACCGAGATGTTCTCACCCATCTTGGACGCGAGATTGGCCACCATGTCGCCGACAATGCCGTCGAACTTCTCCGCGTTTACGAATTTCTGGTCGTAGAGCACGTTCTCGGCGAACCACGATCCGATCTTCCCATCGACGATTCGATCGATGACGTTCTCCGGCTTCCCCTCGGCAAGAGCCTGACGGGAGATGAGCTCGCGTTCCTTGGCAAGGGCATCCTGATCGACCTCGTCCCGGGTCACCCACATGGGCTTTCCCCAGCTGACATGCATGGCGATGTCGTTCGCCGTTTCGCGGAACTCCGCGCTCTTGGCGACGAAGTCGGTCTCACAGGTCAGCTCGACCAGGACTCCCACCACCGGTCGGTCGCTCTGGATGTGGATGTAGCTGCCGATGGCTCCCTCGTTGGCCTCTCTGTCGGTGCGCTTGGCCATCTTGGCCTGCCCCCGCTCCCGGAGCAGCTCGAACGCCTTCTCCAGGTCTCCACCGGCATCGGTCAAGGCGATCTTGGCGTCCATCATCCCGACGCCGGCGTCCTGCCTCAGCTTCTGGATGTCCTTGGCCCCGAACTCAGGCATTTTTCGCCCCGGGCTGAGTCTCGACGACGGCTTCAGCAGAGGGTTCAACCGATTCCACGGCAGCGGGTGCAGGCTCCTGCTCGAAGTCCGGTATCGACTCGTCGACCGTGGGCTTGAAGTCGTCTGCCTCGGAGTCCGAGCCCTCCTCAGCGTCGACGTCACCTTTGGATGCCTTGGCACCAGCCATCCTCCGGCCCTCGATCGCGGCATCGGCGATGGCGCCGGCGATGAGATCGGCAGCACGAATCGCGTCGTCGTTGCCTGCGATGACGTAGGTCACCTTGTCGGGATCGCTGTTCGAGTCCACGAGGGCGATCACGGGCATCCCGAGGCGGGCGGCTTCGGTGACCGCAGTGGCCTCGGTGTTGACGTCGACGACGAACACGGCGTCGGGGGTCTTCTGGAGGTCGACCACCCCACCCAGGTTCTGCTCCAGCTTGGCCAGTTCGCGCCGCAGCTTCAGACGTTCCTTCTTGGGGAGGGCGTTGATCTCACCGCTCGCCTCGAGACGACGCAGCTCACGCATGTAGAAGATGCGCTTCTGGATCGTTTGGAAGTTGGTGAGCATGCCGCCGAGCCAGCGGTAGTTGACATAGGGCATGCCGGAGCGGGTGGCGTGCTCCGCCACAGCCGCCTGGGCCTGCTTCTTGGTGCCAACGAAGAGGACGACGCCCCCATCGGAGGTGAGGTTCCGGACATATTCGGCGGCGGCGGCGGTCTGGTCCACCGTTTGCCGGAGGTCGATGATGTGGATCCCGTTGCGCTCCCCGTAGATATAGGGGCGCATCTTTGGGTTCCAGCGCCGGGTCTGATGCCCGAAATGGACACCGGCCTCCAAGAGTTGCTTCATCGAGACAGCCAAAGCTGCTCCTTTCTGGTTGTTCCTCCGCCTGCCGGCTGATGGCCTACCCGTTTCCACGGATGACCCTCTTCGGGACGTGCCCGACCAGTGAGGATCAGCAGACGTGTGTGATGGGGAGATGGTAAGGGCAGATGACGTAGAACGTAAAACGTCGAATGCTCAACCCCAGGACGGCTCACCGAGCCGATTGCGTAGGGACATCATTGTCTTGGCGTGGATCTGGCAGACCCGCGACTCGGTGACGCCGAGCACGTCACCTATCTCGGCCAATGTCATCCCCTCGTAGTAGTAGAGGGTGACCACGAGCCGCTCCCGCTGTGGCAGACGGTTTATGGCATCGACCAAGCCATGACGGGTCTCTTCTGCCTGGAACGCGGTTTCCGGCGAGACGCCGGTCGGGTCGGCGAGCATGTCGCCCACCGAAGTCGACGAGTCGGACCCGACGAACTCGTCCAACGCGGCGATGCCAGAACGGCCGATCTCGGCCAGGGCACTCTGCAGATCGCCAACGTCCATCTCGAGATTCTCGGCCAGCTCCTGATCGGTCGGGGCTCGTTGCAGAGCATGCTCCAACTCGGTGACCGCGGTTTCGATCTGACGAGCCCGCGAGCGGACCGACCGTGGAACCCAGTCCAGAGCTCGGAGCTCGTCGAGGATTGCGCCCTTGATTCGGTTGATGGCATAGGTCTCGAACTTGAAGCCGCGCTCGAGCTCGAACTTGTCGATCGCATCGATCAGCCCGAATAGCCCGTAGCTGGCGAGGTCGTTCTGGTCGACCGAGCGAGGCAGCCCGGCTCCGACCCGACCTGCCACATATTTGACCAGGGGCGAGTAATGCAGGATCAGCCGCTCACGGGCGTCGGCGTCTGCCGATGCCTTGAAGCGCTCCCATAGGGCGTCGACCTGTCCGGTCTCAGGCCCTCGGGTGGCTTCGGTCATATGTTCCTCTCAGGTGCTGACGGGTCACGGCAGTGTAGATCTGGGTCGTAGCCAGATCGGTGTGACCGAGCAGGTCCTGCACTGAGCGCAGATCCGCGCCACCTTCCAGGAGATGGGTCGCGAAGCTGTGCCTCAGGGCATGGGGAAAAGTAGCGACACGCTTTCTGACCACGGAGCGGATGCCTCGTGTCCCCATCGGCCCACCTCGCAGGCCCACCCACAGCGAGTTCCCGGCGTCGGGTCCGGCAAGCCTCGGCCTTCCTCGACCGAGATAGAGGTTCACCGATTCCTGGGCCGGGCGACCGATCGGCACACGCCGCGTCTTCTTCCCCTTGCCGACGACGGTCACCATGTCGCCGCCGACGTCATCGACGGAGAGCGAGGCAAGTTCCGAGACCCGGAGACCGGTCGAATAGAGGGTGTCGATCAGGGCACGATCCCGCAGACCCTCGGGGGTGGTGGGATCGATCGTCTCGATGGCGTGCACCACAGTCCGCGTCGGAAGCGCGTGCGGCAGTGGTTTGTCGAGACGGGGACGGGAGACGCCCTCGAAGGGATTGACCGTGGCCGAGTTGCGACGGCCGGCGTCGTTGTAGAAGGAGCGAACTGCTGAAGACTTGCGCGTCATCGACCTCTTCGAGTAGCCCTCGGCGGAGAGGGCGGCGAGATACCGGCGGGCATGCTGCCGCCGCACCGCCCCGATCGCCCCCACTCCTTCGCCCGCGCAATAGGCGAAGAATTGCGCCAGGTCACGTCGGTAGGCCTCGAGGGTGTGTGGCGAGAGCTCCCGCTGATCACGCATGCGGTCGAGATATCCGTCGACGGACCTGACCGCCCAGACCGGCATCGGGGGAATTCTCACACTGAGATGCTATTGGGGGCGCGGCCCGGAACCGGTCAACCCGAGCCCGGCAGCACCACATCCCCTGCTCGGCGGGCTTCCCCTGCGACCTCCATGCGAGCGAGGCGGGCCAGTGCCTCACCTGGAGAGCATCCCCAAAGCTCAGGGAGGTCCTCGACAGGGACGCCGGTTTGCGGAATCACCTCGTTCGGGGGAGATGACCGGTTGGGCCGTCTGCCCAGGATCAGCTCGAGCTCGGCCAGGAGGTCCTCGACTCCGAGAACGGGGTGGGCGCCGTCGCGGATGAGACGATTGCATCCGACCGAGGCGGGCCGGTCGACATCGCCCGGGACCACCAGGACCGGTCGACCCAACTCGGCCGCAAGACGTGCCGTGATCAGGGCTCCACCCTTCACGCCCGCCTCGACCACGACGACAGCCGAACTGATGCCGGCAATGATTCGATTGCGTTCCGGGAACCTCCATCGGTCCGGCCGGGTGCCCGGTGGGTACTCGGACATGATCGCCCCCTGGCCCGCCAGGATCGACTGATAGAGATGGGTGTTCTCGACCGGGTACACGACGTCGACGCCAGATCCCAGAACTGCCACGGCCCGCCCCTTGCCTCGCAGTGTGCCACGGTGGGCGGCGGCATCGATCCCCCGGGCCAGGCCGCTCACCGTGGTCCAGCCCGCTCCGGCCAGCGTGTGTCCAAACCCCTCGGCGAGGCTCATGCCATATCGAGTGCATTGCCTGGTGCCCACAACCGCCACAGCCGGCGCCGTGGTGGTCTCCCCAAGGACATACAGCGGAGGGGGATCCTCGAGATCGAGCAGGCCCTCCGGATACCCAGGCCCGTCCTTACGGATCACCCGAAGGTCACTCATCTCTCCACTCGCCGCGGAGGCCGATGGCTTCGGCCGTGTGCTCCTCTTCGACCCGATCCACCCCTGCCAGATCGGCGATGGTGCGTGCGACCCGCCGGACACGGTCGGCGCCACGGGCAGTGAGCACACCGACCCCGACTGCTCTGGCGACGAGCTCGGCCGCAGCTTTCGACTCCTCGCAGTCCCCCACCTCGAGATGGCGATTGACCTGGCCACGTTGCGACTGGGCAGCCCGCGCCCGGTTGACACGATCGGCGACAGACTCACTCGTTTCGCCTCTCGGCCCCGAGTAATCCGCGGCCTCCACCCGGGCGACGCGGACGATCAGGTCGAATCGGTCGAGCAAGGGGCCGGAGATGCGTGATCGATATCGCCCCAGAATCGCCGGGCGACATTCGCATGGCCGCCGACCATCGCCGTAGAAGCCGCATGGGCAGGGGTTGGTCGCGGCGAGGAGTTGGAAAGTGGCCGGGAAATCGACTGAGGAACCGCGACGGGCGACGGACACGACCCCTTCCTCCAAGGGCTGGCGGAGGGTGTCGAGATGGCTGCGAGGAAACTCCGCCAGCTCGTCCAGGAACAAGGTTCCCCTGTGAGCGAGCGAGACCTCGCCGGGAACTGGATTGCCACTTCCGCCACCGACCAGGGCTGCCTTGGATGCCGTGTGGTGTGGGGCACGAAAGGGCGGCGTCACCACCAGACCCCGGCGCCGTCCGGCCGCGGCCCAGAGCATCGCCGTCTCGACTGCCTCTTCAACCGGGAGTGGCGGGAGTATGCCGACGATGCGCCTGGCCAGCATTGTCTTCCCCGACCCTGGCGGCCCGTGCATGAGCAAGTGGTGACCGCCGGCCGCCGCAACCTCCAGGGCGCGTCTCGCCATCGGTTGGCCCCTGATGTCGGCCAGGTCCGGCGCCTTCTCTCCGAGCATGCACGCACCGGGGCGGGCCGGCTCGACAGTTCCCAGACCCCCCCGGATCAGGTCCACCGCGGCCGCCAGGCTGGCCACTCCATAGGCCGTAGCCCCGGGGATTGCTGCTGCCTCCCCCGCGACGGAGGAGGCGACGAGACAGGGCACGTTCTGCCTGGCGCTCAGCACACCCGCCCCAAATGCATTCGATCCTGGTCTGATCGCGCCGTCCAGGGCCAGCTCCCCAACGACGACGGCGTCATGAAGTGGAGGGATCTCCCTGCTTGCAGCGAGAATGCCCAATGCGATCGGTAGGTCGTAGTCGGTGCCACCCTTGGGCAGGTCCGCGGGGGCGAGGTTCACGGTGACCGTGCGGTTGGGAAATCGAATGCCGGTGGAGGCGACGGCCGCCCGCACCCGGTCTTTGGCTTCGCGAACCGCGGTGTCGGGGAGGCCAGAGAGTTTGAACGCCTCGCTCTGACGTCCGACATGAGCTTCGACCCGCACCGGCCGAGCGTCTCCCCCGACGAGCGCCACCGAGGTGGCCGCCGCATACATGGCCCGACCGTACGGAATGACACGGCTGGTTAGAAGGGGGCTGAGCAGCAAGTACGCGACTAACCGTTAGGTCAGGTTTACCGTCTTACCGGCACGTTCGTGCCGATCGCCATGAGCAACAACCCCACCACCAGGACATCGCCTCGCCCTGCGACGCCGAAAACCAGTCGTCGTCGGTATAGCTCGGGCCAGCGCTGGACGATTCGAATCCTCATCCTCCTGGTTCTCGCAGCGGCAACCTTGGTCGCGCTGACCTTCCTCGCCGACTTTCAGATGGAGGACGCCGGACCGATGCCCTCGCTCGCCGCCGGGGACGGCACTTACCTCATCGTGGGTAGTGACAGCCGCGAGAACCTTCCCGACGACCTGGAGGGCAGCTTCGGTGACTTCGCCGGTGCCCGGGCCGACGTCATCATCCTGGCCCAGGTCGTCGATGGTCGGAGACAGCTGTTGTCGATCCCCCGCGACCTCAGGGTCGATATACCTGGCCAGGGGGTGAACAAGGTCAACGCCGCCTATGCCTTTGGTGGTCCCGACCTCCTCGTCGAGACAGTTGCCAATGCGACCGGGGTCCGGCCCAACCACTATCTAGAAGTTGAGTTCGGTGGCTTTGCCGGGATCGTGGATGCATTGGGTGGGATCGAGCTCGACATCCCGTACCCCGCCCGTGATGCCAAGTCGGGGCTGAATCTCGATGCCGGCGTCCAGACAGTCGATGGCGCGACTGCCCTCGCCTACGCACGTTCACGCAGCTATGAGGAGCTGCGGGATGGGGAATGGGTAGCTCAGGGAGGTGGCGACGTCGCCCGCGCCGCGCGGCAGCGTGAGGTGCTGACCAAGATCATGGCCGAGGCATCGTCACCTTCTGGCTTGGCGCGGAGCCCATTGGTCGTCACCGCGGTGGGTTCTCATCTCACCGCCGACTCCGGTCTTACCGTCTTCGACCTCGCCGGTACGGGATGGGCGATGCGCTCGGCCGGTGTCACCGAGTCGATGACCCTCCCTGTCGTCGGCGCGGAGGAGGGCGGGGTCTCCTATCTCGTGCGCTCCGAGCCGGCCGCGACAGAGGTCCTCGACGCCTTCGTCGCCGGTCAGCCACTCCCTGCTCAGTAGGTTTCGCCGTCGGGGCGGGCTCCACGTCCCGGGAACGTGGTGCTCGCCTGGCAACCCCCCGGTTGCTCTGATCTCTTCAGTGCCCGCTCGATACGTTCGGTCACCTGAAAAGATCCAGTTACCGAACGGACGAACCGGGCACATGGATAGGTGATGACGACCGGCACGGGACCTCGACAGCCAATGACCGCTGATGAGGCGCGATTCGTCGACATCTATCGCCGTTTCGGCAAATCGATACAGGCCTATTGCGCTCGGAGAACGGCTGGCTCCCAGGTGGCGGACGCGGTGGCCGACATCTTCCTCGTCGCCTGGCGCCGCATCGACCAAGTCCCCGAGGGTGATGCCGCCCTCCCCTGGCTCTACGGCGTCGCCTACAAGGTTGTATCCCATCAGTGGCGGCATAGGGCTCGAAGCCATCGCCTCCGGGAACGCCTCGCCGGTCTCGCCAACGTCGATGAGCTGACACCGGAAGTGCTTCTCGTGCGAAGCGAGGAATACCGGGTAGTGCTCACGGCCTCGGCCCGTCTGAAGCCGATCGACCAGGAGATCCTCCGCCTTACCCTCTGGGAGGAATTGTCGCACCACGATGTCGCGACGGTCCTCGGGATCGAAGCCAGCGCGGTAAAGCAACGCGCCTACCGGGCGCGACGCAATCTCGCTAACGAATACCAGAAGCTGACCAAAGACACCCTTCCCCCCGCTGCTCTGAAAGGAGGTGCATCGTGACCATCGATGATCAGGTCGCAACCCTGTTTGCCCGGGCCAACCCGGTGCCTTCACTGGACTTGCTCGACCCGCTCCCCTCGGTGGACATCGATGCCTTCAGAAGCGAATCCGAGAGGAGCAGTGTCATGACTGACATTCAAAACGATCGAGCCCGACGAAGGAGGGTCGCCGACCCCTTCCCCGGCTGGCAATCGGTGCCGCATTGCCCTGGTGGCGGTGGCGATAGCGGGGTTGGTGGTCAACACCCAAAGCGAAGTCGCCTCCCCGAGTCGGTAGCAGAGGCCTATCAGAATGCCCTCAACGCACAGGACATAGACGCGGTCACCGAGTTGGTTGCGCCCGAACGCCGATGTCATGAACCCCGACGTGTTGCCCGCCAGATGGGAGTACGAGCGGGCAACGGGTTGGGTCTTCCCGAATCTTGGTTGCGAGGAGCGATCCAGCGATGCCAACGGCACTCTGGTGGCATGCCGCTATCAGATCGATGGTTCGTGGATGCGAGCACTCGGCCTCGAGCCCCAGAAGGAACCGACGTTCTATTGATCAGGGACGGTCAAGTCCAGAGCGTTACCGAAGAAGTAAGTGGCGATTCCAACGTGGCCTTGGCATGGAACACCTTTCACGACTGGGTCGTGTAGAACCACGTTGGTGACGTGGAAGACGATGTACCTAGACGGCAATGCTCTATTCACGCCGCGAGGCGATCCCCCTCTGGGAGCAGTACACCGAGGAGTTCGTCGCCGAGCACGCAGGCTGATTCGGTTCGATCAGGCCACGGAGACGTACCATCGTCTCCGTGGCCGACCCGTTCCTAGACGCCGCCATCGACGAGGCCGGGCTCGGTCTGGCGGAGGGCGGGATCCCGATCGGTTCGGTGCTGGCCCTCGACGGGCAGATCGTGGGCCGCGGCCACAACCGGAGGGTGCAGAAAGGCAGCCCGATCCTCCACGGTGAGATGGACGCTCTGGAGAACGCAGGGCGCCTCGTCGCCGCCGAGTACCGGCGCTCGGCGATCTACACCACCCTGTCACCCTGTCACATGTGCACCGGGGCGATCCTGCTCTATGGGATACCTCGGGTCGTGATCGGGGAGAACCACACTTTCCTCGGCGCGGAGGACCTGCTTCGCGCCAACGGGGTGGAGGTGGTCGTGGCCGACGATCGGCGATGCATCGACATGATGGCCGGGTTCATCGAGGCTCGTCCCGAGCTCTGGAACGAAGACATCGGAGAGGTGTAGCGGGGCTACCTGCCCTTCCATTCCGGGTCCCGCTTCTCGAGAAACGCCTGCAATCCCTCGACGGCATCTTCGGTGCCGAGGGCCACGGACTGCGCCTCACCTTCCCAGGAGAGCGCATCGGCGAGACCGATCTGGAAGCTGGCGTTCAAGGTCTGCTTGGCGAACATCTGGGCGACCGGCGCTCCCGACGAGGAAGCCGTCGGCAATTTCGGCCACGCGTTGCCCGAGAGCCTCGACAGGCACTACTTCGGTGACCAGCCCGATCCGAAATGCCTCCTCGGCCTCCACGATTCGCCCCGACAGCGCCAGGTCCTTGGCCCGTTGCATGCCGACGATCCGCGGCAGCAGCCACGACCCGCCGAAATCGACGGTGAGGCCCCTTTTCACGAAGATCTCGGAGAACCTGGCCCGTTCGGTTGCTATCACCACGTCACAGCCGAGCGCCAGGTTCATCCCGGCCCCGACCGCAACCCCGTCGACGGCGGCGATCGCCGGTTTGGTCAGTCGGTGCAGGGCCATGGCGGCCGCGCCCACCTCTTTCATCCTCTGCATGACGGTCCTCGACGGATTGGAGCCGATCTACCCGCGACGGGTCGAGATCGGCGCCGGCGCAAAAGTCCCCACCGGCTCCGGTGACCACCAGAACTCGTTGCGCCGAGGCCTCGAAAGCTTCGAACGTCGCCCGCAGCTCGGGCCAGCCCTCGAATGGGATGGCGTTCTTCCGATCCGGACGATCGATCGTGAGCCAGCGCACCAGCCCGCGGTCTTCGGTGTGCAACCAGTTCACCACGATGACGGTAGACACCACAGGCCGTGGTTACCGTTGGGCCCATGGGGTTCAATCCGTTTCGTGATCACGAGCGAAGCACCGCCGACATCGTCGCGATGGTGGTGGCGTTCGTGGCGATATTCGCGGTCCTGGCATGGGCGATCTTCTCGGGGTGACCGTCGCCCCGGTGCAGCCCTATGCGGCGCGCAAGGAGTACATCTGCCCCGGCTGTGAGACCATCATCCCCCCCGGAACTTTCCATCTGGTAGTCGTGCCCGACGACGAGCCCGATCTGCGACGGCACTGGCATCACGGGTGCTGGCACAAGGAAATGAGACGACGATTCGGCGCTCAGGCGTCACGCCGCTGAAGACCCCACCAGGTCAGGAACAGACCGAGAGCGGTCCAGCCCAACATGACGGCTACAGCGTGAGGCAGTGACAGGCCCGTCCCGGGAACGAAGGCACCGAACCCGCCGGGGATGTCGATCTGGAAGAGGGCGCTGCTGGCTGCGGATAGGGACACGGTTTCCCAGCGTCCCCACAGGCCGAGGATCGGGTCGATGAAGTACAGGGCGAGCGCGGCTCCGATCGCAGGCCCGACCGATCGGAGCTGAGCCACAGCGCCGAGGCCAATCGCAGTCCACGCCAGTTCGATGAGCCCGACCTTCCACACCAGGTTCAGCCATTCGTCGACACTCCGGACCCCCCTCCCCCGGCACCGCGATCGCGGTCACGATCGACCACCCGGCGATGCCGGCGGTGATCGCAAGCAGCGATGCGACGGCGAGGACCACGAATCGGGCCGAGATCTGACCCACCCGACGGGGATCTCTGGTCAACGCAGTGGCCCACACCGTGCTCCCGAACTCGCTCCCCAGCATCACGACCGCCAGGATCAGCGGGAACCACGTCTGCCCTGCCACTTGCTGGGCGCCAAAGATGTAGGCGACGGGTTTTCTCAGCAGCGGCACGTCTTCGGCCAGCTCGGGGGCGATCTGGGCGAAGATCAAGAGGAAGAAGGCGAGCAAGCCGACCAGCGCGGCCAGGATGATCACCATCATGTAGTAGAGCCGGCGACGGCTCAGCTTCAGGTACTCGGCATGAAGCAGGCTCATGGCCCCTCCTCGCCGGTCATCCCGAGGAACACGGACTCGAGGGTCGATCGGGCCGGGCTGACCTCCCTGGGATAGATGCCCGCCTCGGCCAGCACCCTGACCACCCGGCTGCCGTCCTCCTCCTCGACCAGAAGAGCCTCGCCGTCCTGTCTCGCGTCGATGCCGGCTGCCGACAGAGCGGCGATGGCGTCGCCGCTGTTGTCGGCGACCACCCGGGTCGTTCCCCCAGACAGCATCTCCTCGAGCGAGCCCTCGGCGACCAGCTTCCCGTGGTTCAGGACCACCACATAGTCGGCGAGGGCCTCGATGTCGGCCAGATCGTGGCTCGAGACGACCACGGTCTGGCCGCCGTCGGCGATGTCACGGAGACGCGCCCTGAACGCCATCTGCCCCGCAGGGTCGAGACCGTCGAGGGGCTCGTCGAGAAGGAGAAGCTCGGGATCCCCGATGAGCGACGCCGCCAGGGCGAGACGCTGCCGCATCCCCTTGGAGTACTCGTCGACCTTGCGTCCGGCGTCGGCCTGGAGACCGACGAAGTCGAGCAACTCATCGATTCGCTCGTGACCGAAGCCGAGTTGGTCGGCTGCCACCTGAAGGTTGACCCGACCGGTGAGCGCCCTGATCAGGCCCGGCTCCTCGATGATGGCCCCGATTTTCTTCGTCACGTCGACCAGGCCACCGGGGATCTCCTGGTCGAGAACGAGAATGCGCCCGGCGTCGGTCCTCGTGAGGCCGAGGAGCGATCGGAAGAGGGTCGTCTTTCCCGCACCATTGGGACCGAGCAGGCCGGTGATGGCTCCCGATGGGATCGAACAATCGAGACCATCCAAAGCGGTCGTGGACCGGTAACGCTTGACCAGGCCCTCGATCCTTATCGCTGGCTCCGCGAGGTTCACCTGGGCCGATCAGGAGACATGGCGGGGCAGTCAACCACAGCCCGGCACCCAATGGACCACCACGTCATCGGGCCCGATCCGGACTCCGAGGAAGTCGACACGATGCGCCCCCACCGCTCCGGCCAGTCGGGTGACCCGTCTTCGTTTTCCCGGCCCGATGGCATCGATGGGGTCTCGATCGGCGGTGGATGGCCCTCACCTCCACGGCAATACGTCGTCCCCGGTCCATGGCCAGGATGTCGATCTCACCGCGACCGACCTCGACATTGCGCCCGATCACCTCGAGCCCGTGACTGGTGAGGAACCTGGCGGCGATTCGCTCGCCCATCTCCCCCACCCTGGCCCGATCGGTCAGATCGGGATCTCTTGCTTCTCCAGCTCTTCGACGTTCACGTCGCGGAATGTCATCACCTTGACGTGCTCCAGGAACCGGGCTGGTCGGAACATGTCCCATACCCAGGCGTCCTTCATCTCCACCTCGAAAAAGACCGATCCGTTGGCCTCGCGCACCTGGAGATCTACATCGTTGGCGAGGTAGAACCGGCGCTCCGTCTCGACCACGTACCGGAACATCGGGAGGACGTCGTGGTACTCCTTGTAGATCTTGAGCTCAACCTCGGATTCGTACCGCTCCAGGTCCTCTTCCATGCTCTCCTCTTCACACGGGCCGACAAACGATCATATGCACGGATCGTTACTTAACGGCTGACAATCCGGGGTTACGTTTTCAGAGACCACCGAGGTGTGAGATGGGCCAGATGGTCACGAATGCCTTCCCGATGAGGTCGTCGAGCGGTATCGGACCGAATCTCCTGCTGTCGAACGACGCGTCGCGGTTGTCGCCCATGACGAACACCTCGTCGGCTCCCACGGTCACCGCCGGTTCGTCCGGCATGAATACATCGGGGAGATAGGGCTCTTCGAGAGGGGTCCCGTCGACCACGATCTGATTGTCGGCCACTTCGATGGTCTCGCCCGGGAGGCCGATCACGCGCTTGATCAGATCCTCGTGCCCCCTGGTGCGAATACCAACCGCCTCCAAGACCGAACGGATCACCGCCTCGGGGATCGACTCCTCGACTTCCTCTTCCCGTGGGTCACGGAAGACGACGATGTCACCTCGCTGCGGCTCGCCCCACTGATAGGCGAGCTTGTTCACCATGACCCGGTCGTTTACTTCGATGGTGGGAAGCATCGACTCCGATGGGATCCAGAATGGCTGAATCAGAAACGTCTTGATGACGACCGCGATTAGCCAGTGCGGTCAGGAGCAAACCGGGCAACTCGGCGAGGAACGAACGCCGCCGTGGCGGCGTCTCCTTGACCGTCTCCTCGTCGATGGGACCTGTGTCGTGCGAGATCAGTCGCGAAGCTCCTTGATGCGGGCCGACTTCCCGACCCGATCGCGCAGGTAGTAGAGCTTGGAGCGACGGACGTCACCACGACGCACGACTTCGATTCTGGAGATGATCGGGGCATGAACGGGGAAAACCCGCTCGACGCCCACCCCGAAGCTCAACTTGCGGACGGTGAAGGAGGCTCGTGCCCCCGCCCCGTTACGGGCGATGACAAGGCCTTCGAAGATCTGGACGCGCTCTCTGCCCCCCTCGACCACGCGGACGTGGACCTTGACGGTGTCGCCGGCCCGGAATTCGGGGATATCGTCGCGGACGTGCGCGCTCTCAACTACGTGAAGATCGTTCATGGAGGACTCCTAGAGGCGCCGGGAGTAGCTCGGTAGTCTCGGCCGGGGCGAATTGTATCAGGTCTCGGGAGTCTCGCCATCCGGCAGCAGGTCGGGTCGGCGCTCCCTCGTCCGTCGCAAACGCTGCTCCTTCCTCCACTCATCGATCAGCGCGTGATTGCCGGATAGGAGGACCTCGGGCACCTCGAATCCCCTGAAGTCGGCGGGCCTGGTGTAGACCGGCTCCTCGATGAGGCCATCCCGAAACGACTCACTCTCCGTGGAACCGGGATTGCCGACAACGCCGGGAATCAACCGGGCTATGCCCTCGATGGCGAGCGCGGCGGCCACCTCGCCACCCGCCAGGACGAAATCTCCTACGGACGTCTCTTCGTCGACGTAGTTGTCCACGACTCT
Source organism: uncultured Acidobacteriota bacterium (assembly GCA_963720925.1). GTDB lineage: Bacteria > Actinomycetota > Acidimicrobiia > Spongiisociales > ZC4RG35 > JARDZU01. The sequence continues at coordinate 596,801 of CAVRHE010000007.1, read as the reverse complement.
CTGGTCGACTCCCTCGAACCGCCCGCAGACGAAGGTGATCTCGGGCATCCCCGCCCAGCGGTCCAGCGTCGCCTGGGTGAGTGGCGCCCCGGCCGGAGTGAACAGGACGCGGTGGGTGCCGTCGAGCGGCTCCAGCGCGGCCGCCAGGGGCTCCACCATCATGACCATCCCGGGCCCACCCCCGAAAGGCGCATCATCCAGTTGGCGATGGCGGCCCAACCCATGCTCGCGCAGGTCGAGGAGGACCACTTCGAGCATCCCGGCTTCGACGCCCCGGGCCACGATCGAGACACCAAGAGGGCCGTCGAAAAAGCCGGGGAACATGGTCACGACGTTGATCCGCACGCAGGCAAGGCTAGAGCGGGGCGTTTGTGGCCGATATCCTCGGCCTCCGGGCGGTTCGCCTGCTCATCCGGAGAGAGTTGACATGTCCATCGACCCAGCACCGACAACGTGACGCTCGATCATCTGCCGGTCGAGAGTGTCCTGCTGGTCGCGGCCGGGCTCATGGTCATCGGGGTCCTCATCGTCGGCGCCTCCGACCGGCTCCGGGTGCCCGCAGCCCTGCTCTCGCTAGGCATTGGCATGGTTTTCGGGAGCGATGTCCTCGGATTGGTCGAGGTCAGCGACATGGCGATGGTCAGGGACATCAGCGTCATCGCCCTGATGATCATCCTCTTCGAGGGAGGCCTCACCACCAAGCCTTCCGTCCTGCGCGAGTCAGGCGTCCCGGGTTTCGTCCTCGCCAACGTAGGCGTGCTGGTCAGTGCAGCAGTGGTCGCCGCCGGGGTGCAGCTCCTGTTCGACTCGGGGTGGGAGACGGCGCTGATCATCGGGGCTGTGGTTGCCTCCACCGACGCCGCTGTCGTGTTCGACGTAGTTCGCCGAACGCCGATCCCGAAGCGGCTGGCGGGCATCCTCGAGATCGAGTCGGGTGTCAACGACCCCTTCGCCATCCTTCTCACCATCGGTCTCATCGAGGTCACCAGATCGAATCCCGGGATCGAGGACTGGTTGGTGTTCGGCGCCAGACAGTTGTTCGGGGGCATCGCAGTCGGCCTGCTCGGAGGCTGGATCGGCACTCGGCTGCTGCGGCTCCGGCTGAGGTCCTCCGGCCTCTATCCGCTCTTGGCCCTGGCCATGGCCGGGCTCACCTTCGCCGTGGCGTCGTACCTGTCGACGTCGGGCTTTCTGGCGGTCTATATCTGCGGGCTCATGATCGGTGCTCTCGCCCCCCGTCACCGCCGGGTGGTGAGGAGCTTCCACGCCAGCCTGGCCAATGGCGCCGACATCGCCCTGTTTCTCCTGTTGGGACTGCTCGTCTTCCCGGCCGAGCTGCCCGGAGTCGCCATCCCGGCGTTGGCAGTGACCGCCATCCTGTTACTTGTCGGCCGGCCGCTGTCGGTGGTCCTCGCCATGCTCCCCTTCAGGCTGTCGTGGAAGGAGATGACGTTTCTCTCATGGGCCGGTCTGCGTGGCGCGTTGCCCATCGTCCTCGCCACGTTCCCGGCCACCGCCGGAGTAGCAGCCGGAGACACCATCTTCAATCTCGTGTTCTTCGTGGTAGTCGTGTCGGCTCTGCTCCAGGGGACCACCATTGCGCCTCTGGCCAAGCGACTCGATCTGGTGGTCGATCGGCCCGCCTGGCAATCCATCGCGGAAGCCGTGGAACTGGAAGATGTGGACGTCGACCTCATCGAGATCGAGGTGACCGACGACCTCGCCCTCGTCGGCACCAGGCTCGGCAACAACCCGCCACCGGACGGCATGCTGATCACGACGATGATCCGCGATCACAAGGCAGCCATACCCACCCCGGACACGGTCTTCGCCTCGGGTGACTTCCTCATGGTGGCGGTGAACAGCGGCCACGACAGGGTGCGGGAGGTGACGGCGTGGGCCCGGGGAGAAACCCGGGAGCCCGATGGCACCGGGATCGGCTAGCTGAGGCGCTCCACGATCATCGCCATCCCCTGACCGCCACCCACGCACATGGTCTCGAGGCCGATGGTCTTGTCGAGGGTCCGAAGGTCGTTGATCAGCGTTCCCATGATGCGGGCGCCCGTCATCCCGAACGGGTGGCCGAGTGCGATCGCACCACCGTGGGGGTTCAGCCGATCCATGTCGATGCCCAGTTGATCGACGCTGGCCAGGACTTGAGCGGCGAATGCCTCGTTCATCTCGATGACGTCGATTTCCGAAAGCTCCATCCCGGCCTGGTCGAGGACTGCCCTCACGGCACTCACGGGGCCCATCCCCATGTACTCGGGCTCCAAGCCGACCACAGACGATGCGATGATTCGAGCCAGGGGTTGCAGCCCTAGCTCGGCCGCCCTGCTGTCCGACATGACCAGGACCGCCGCCGAACCGTCGTTGAGCGGGCACGAATTGCCGGCGGTCACTTTGCCGTCTGGCTTGAAGACTGGCGGCAGTTCCGCGAGCTTCTCGATGGTGGTGTTGGGCCGGGGCCCGTCGTCGGAGTTGATAGTCCGCCCATCCGGCACCTCGATAGGTGTGATCTCCCGATCGAAGAATCCGTTCTTCTGTGCCTCGACGGCGAGATCCTGGGATCGCTTGGCGAACTCATCCATGCGCTCCCGGGTGATCCCGTATCTCTCCGCAACGTTCTCGGCGGTGTTGCCCATCGGGATATAGACCTGGTCGATGAAGTCGTCGCGGGTCTCGTCGGTGAATCGCGGGTTGAGGTCCTCGCTGTCGAAGCCTTTGCCATAGGTTCGGGTCACCGAGTCCACCCCGCCGGCCACGTAGGTATCACCCTCACCCCGCTCGATGGCATGGAAGGCCATGCGGATCGTCTGCAACGAGGAGGCGCAGAATCGATTGACCGTGGTCGCCGGGACACGCTCCGGCATCCCGCCCAGCAATGAAGCCGGCCGCGCCACGTTGAAACCCTGCTCGTGATGGGTGAGAGCGCAGCCGACCATGACATCGGCGACCGAGGCGCGGTCCACTTGCGGAACCTTGGACATCAGGGCGTCGATGGCGAAGCCGGCCAGGTCGTCGGCACGGACTTCGATGAGTGAGCCCTTGTATGCCCGACCGATCGGAGACCGGGCGGTAGCGACGATCACAGCTTCAGGCATTCGGTCCTCCCGTCGCGGATTTTGATCACACGCTCAATTTAGTGCGATCCAACGTGTGATCACCCCGGTTCGATCAGCCCCGGGATCGAGTTGATCACGACGCGTCCCGCATCCAGGTCGACCAAGGGGACCAGCTCGTCCACGAAAGGGACCTCGAAGCTGGCGCCACTGCCGGTGGTGATCTGGAGCCGGTCCTGGCCGGCCCCGAAGACGACCCGCAGCACCACGCCGACCTCTCGGCCGACCTCGTCGAACACCCTCAGCCCGGAAAGATCTTCGGGCCAGAACTCGTCATCGGCGAGTGGGCGGCGCTCGCCTACCGAAACAGAGAGTCCCCGGATCTCCTCGGCCGACTCCCTGGTGCCGACGCCCTCGAACGCGACCTGAAAGCCGCGGTCAACGCGACGAACCGCCCGCACCACATGCGGACGGTCCTCCAGAAAGACAGTCGATCCCGGCTCCAGGCCAACCATGTCCTCCTCGGCGACGTAGATCCCAAGGAAGCCATCGAGCCCATGGGGCCGCCCCAGCCTCCCGATGACGAAGCGCCCGGGATCAGTCGAGGAACTCGACGCCAGCGTTGATGCCCTCTTCGTCCCCTGCGGCGCCGGCCGCAGCACGGATCGCCTTGGCCACACGACCCCGGCGCCCGATCACACGGCCCATGTCGCCTTTGGCGGTGCGAACCTCGGCCACGACCTCGTCGGGCCCCTGCTCCACCATGGTCACCGACACCTCGTCCGGCTCCTCCACGATGCTCTTGACCACATAGGTCACGACTCGCTCGACGATCTCGCCCTTGGCCAAGATCACTCCTCCTCGCTGGACGTGTCGGCGGTTATCTCCTCGGCAACCGGCTCCGCTGCTGGGGCGGGAGCCTCGGCAGGTTCGGCGGCGGGCGTCGCCCCGACGGTATGGATCTGACCGGTGCGGACCTTCATCGTGTTCATCGCACCAGAGATGTTGAGGAGTTTCTCCACGGCTTCGGTGGGCTGGGCGCCCTTCGACAGCCAGGAGGCGGCTTTCTCGTTGTCGATCTCGACCACGGACGGGTCCTGTTGCGGGTCGTAACGCCCGATCTGCTCGATATACCGGCCGTCACGCGGCGCCCGGCCGTCGACCACCACGACGCGGTACGAAGGGGATTTCTTCTTCCCCATCCGCATCAATCTCATCTTCACGGCCATCGATTCACCTCTTGGTTCGCTGCGCCGGGAAGAGACCCTGCAACGAGGGGGCCCCTTTGCCTCCGGCCAACATCTTCATCATCTTCTGCGCGTCGACGAACTGCTTGAGCACCCGATTCACGTCCTGGGGCCTGGTGCCCGAACCGGACGCGATACGGCGCTTTCGGCTGCCGCCGATGAGCTTTGGGTTCCGGCGCTCTTCTGGAGTCATCGACTGAATGATCGCCTCGACCCGACGCAAGTCACGGTCGTCGACATCCACCTCGCGCATGAGCGATCCGGAGCCCGGGATCATAGCAAGGATGTCCTTCAGAGGCCCCATCCGCTTCATCGCCTGGAACTGGGCCAGGAAGTCTTCGAGAGTGAATTCGCCCTTCTGCAGCTTCTTTGCCGCCTTCTCCGCCTCGGCCTCGTCGAATGTCGCCTCGGCCTTCTCGATCAGGCTCATCACGTCGCCCATGCCCAGGATCCGGGACGCCATGCGGTCGGGATGGAAAGGCTCGAGATCGTCGAGACCCTCGCCCATTCCGGCGAATTTCACCGGTGCCCCGGTCACCTCTCGCACCGAGATCGCCGCCCCGCCGCGGGCGTCACCGTCGAGTTTGGAGAGGACCACGCCGGTGAGCCCGACGCGCTCCTGGAATCCGGAAGCGACATTCACGGCGTCCTGACCGGTCATGGCATCCACAACTAGAAGCACCTCGTCGGGGTCCGACGCCTTACGGACGTCGTCGAGCTCGCTCATCAGCTGTTGATCGATTTGAAGCCGGCCGGCCGTGTCGACGATCACCACGTCACGACCGGTCCGGGTTGCCTCTTTCATGGCCGCCTTGACCAGGCGAGCGGGCTTGCCCTTGCGGTCGGTGAACACCGGCACATCGATGCGGCCGCCGAGGGTCTCGAGCTGATCGATGGCCGCGGGTCGCTGCAGGTCGGCAGCCACAAGCAGCGGCTTCTTGCCCTGACTCTTGAGGAGACGAGCCAATTTGCCGGCCGTGGTCGTCTTTCCCGAGCCCTGGAGCCCGACCATCAGGATGGTCAGTGGCGGGGCGACCTTCTTCAGGGGCACCGCCTCCGAACCCAGGGTGGTCACGAGCTCCTCGTGAACGATCTTGATGACCTGCTGGCCGGGTGAGAGCGACTTGGTGACATCCTCGCCCATGGCCCTCTCCTTGACCCGGGCCAGGAAATCCTTGACGACCTTGACGTTGACATCCGCCTCGAGCAGGGCGAGACGAACCTCCCGGAGGGCGGCGTCGATGTCCTTCTCGGAGAGACGCCCCTTGCCCCGCAGGGAGGCGAAGACGTCTTCGAATCGCTGGGTCAGGCTGTCGAACAAGGCGTGAACGGTAGGTGGCGAGCGACGACTAGCCCACGTCGCGGCGACGGAAGCCGACCAGACCGGCGGAGATCAGGCCAGCGGCGACGACGAGGAGGATGGCAAACGGGAGGATCTCGACGTCATCCGAGGGCACGACCGGGATATGGGTGAATGGCGACAGATTGAGGCTCCATTGCGGCAGCTGCAGGATCTGGCCGAACTGGCCGAGCAAGACACAGGCGACCAGCACACCCCAGCTGAACCCGACCCGCCGCGGGGCCAGGCCGTAGAGAGCGATCGTGGTCCCGGTCAGCACCCAAACCGCCGGGAGCTGTGCCATCGCCGCCCCGAGCACACGGGGGACCTGGGCTCCGACATCGCCGACGATTGCGCCATAGGTCGCCCCGGCCATCGCCCCGCTGACCGCCAGCATCACGACCGGGACGACCAAGCCGAAGATGAGATGGCTCCAGGCGAAGCGGTGACGGGGCGTGGCCGTGGCCAGGACGTATTCGGCCCTGTGGGCTTCCTCTTCCACATCGAGGCGAAGCACGGCACGTATCGCGTAGGCGGAGATGACGATGGCGATGATGCCCACCACCGTCGCGAAGTAGGTGTCGGTGAGGCCCTGGGCCCCGCCGATCTGCTCGAGTATCTCGGCTAGCTGTGGATTCCCTTCGATCATGTCGCCGATGCTGTCCCCGGCAGTCCCATAGACCATCCCGAGCACCGCCAGCCCGATGGTCCATCCGATGACCGACCCGCGGTGGAGCCGCCAGGCGAGGCCGAGCGGGCTGCTCAGACTCGGGGACGCCTGGGAAGGCCCGGGGCGTGATGGGAAAGCTCCGGCGGCCACATCGCGTCGCGCCGCGATCGCCACGGCGGCACCGATGAGGACGGCCGCGATCCCGACCCACAGAAATACCACCCACCACTCTTCCTCGGCGTAGGGGCGGAGCCGGCTGAACCAACCGATCGGCGAGATCCAGGACATCCACTCGGTGGCCTCGCCGCCGGCATCCCCCGCGACCCGAAGCAGGTACATCAGTCCAACGACCGACACCGCGATCCCGCGCGCCGACGAGGCAGCCTCGGTGAGCTGAGCGGCGACCGCGCCGACGCCGGCGAACGTGGCGGCGACACCGGCGAACCCCAGCCCGAATGCCAATGAGCCGGCCAGGGGGAGACCCAGCCCGGTCAGACCGGCGGTCAAGAGAGCGGCGACGAGGATCCCGGCCAGGATGGTCACTATCACTGCGGCCGCCAGTTGGGCATGACGCCCTACCACCGTGGCGCCGAGCAGCTCCCGCCTCCCGGTCTCCTCCTCCTCACGGGTGTGCCTGATGACGGTGAGAACCGCCATCAGGGCGACGAAGACGGCGCCCAGGACCCCCGCCCGCCATGCGACGAGGCCACCAATGCTCGGGTCGTACAAGGGGCCGAGCATCGAGGTGAGAGCCGGGCTCGAGATGACGGTCGCGGCCAGAGCCTGGCGCGATGCCTCGTCGGGATACAGGTCGATGAACGCGTTTGCGGTGATGATCGGGACCCCCGCCAGGACGACCACCCAGATGCTGAGCCGAAGCCGGTCCCGGCGCAGGACGAGGCGGATCAGCTTCCCGGTGCCGGCGAGGGTGGTCACGCCTCCACCTCTTCGTCCTCGTAGTGCCGGAGGAACAACTCTTCGAGGGTGGGCGGATGGCTGACCAGGCTGCGAACGCCGAGCGGAGCAAGAGTCCGAACCACTTCGTCGATCCGGTCGGTGTCCACCTCGAACTCCACTTTGTGGTCGTGAAGACGCAGGTCGTGCACGCCGGGCAACGATGCGACCGGAGCGGGGTCGGCGCTCAACTCGGCGCTGATCGTGGTCCGGGTCAGATGGCGCAGCTCCTGGAGGGTGCCGCTCTCGACGGTCTTTCCCTTGCGAACGATGCTGACCCGGTCACAGAGCGCCTCGACCTCGGCCAGGATGTGGCTGGCCAGCAGGACGGTCCGGCCCTGACTGCGGTCCTCCTCGATAGAGGCCCGGAACTGTGCCTCCATGAGCGGGTCGAGGCCGGCAGTCGGCTCGTCGAGTATCAGCAGCTCGACGTCGGAGGAGAGGGCGGCCACCAGCGCGACCTTCTGCCGGTTGCCCTTCGAATAGGTGCGGCCCTTCTTCGTCGGGTCGAGGTCGAACCGCTCGAGGAGCTTCTCCTTCTTCGACTGGTCCAGACCGCCCCGGAGGCGGCCGAGGAGGTCGATCACCTCACCACCGGTCAGATTGGGCCAGAGTGTCACGTCGCCGGGGACATAAGCCAGCCGGCGATGGAGCTCGGTGGCCTCCGACCAGGGGTCTCCGCCCAAGAGCACGGCCGCGCCGGCATCCTGGCGGATGAGCCCCAGCAGGACCCTGATGGTGGTGGTCTTGCCCGATCCGTTGGGCCCGAGGAAGCCGTGGACTTCGCCGGTGGCCACCTCCATGTCGAGCCCGTCGAGTGCCCGAACGTGCCCGAAGTTCTTCACCAGACCGGAGACGGAGATCGCAGTGCTCATGATCAGGAATCGTAGCACTTCCGATTGAACGTGTGTTTAGTATGTTGACCATGCGTTCAAAGTCAGCGAAGACTTGACCACGCGAGCCCGCATCCGGGACGCCGCCCTGGCCCGCTTCCCCGCCGACGGCTTCGGCGGGACGACAATCCGGGCAGTCGCCGCAGATGCCGGCGTGTCACCGGGTCTCGTCGTGCACCATTTCGGCTCCAAGGAGGGGCTGCGCGAGGCCTGCGACCATATGTCGTGGCCCGATTTCGCGAGATCAAGCTGGCGGCGATGGAACAGGACAACGTGTTCGATCCCGGTTTCGCCGCCGGGACATTCCTCATGGCACAACCCTTGCTTCGCTACTTCGGCTGGGCGTTGTCCCGCAATCATCCGGCGGCCGGCGATCTCTTCGACGAGATGGTCCGGGAAGGAGTCGAGATCACCCGCGTCGCTGTTGAAAAAGGGATGGTCCGTGACTCCCCCGACCTGGAGCGACGCACCGCGGTCCAGATGGCGCTCAACCTGGGGATGCTCGTCATGCACGCCCACCTGGAGCGGAACCTGGGGATCGACTTGCTCAGCGCCGACGGTATCGCCGAGCTCTCTCCCACCCTCTTCGAGATCTTCGGCGGGATGTTCACCCCCGGGGTGCGGGAGGGGATCGAGGAGGCCTACGGAGCCGAGGCGAGGAGGCTGATCGCAGCCGAGGCAGGTGCATGACGAGAACCGGATACGACCCCGCAACGTAATGGCCGAGAAGGCCGACGCGACGGTCGCCGTTTGCGTAAGGTTCCGGCGGGCAGGATTCCGGTGCAGCCGGAATCCTTTGTGCAATGGGAGATCCGGCCGTTGGTTGCAAACGGTTGGCCTTTGAGACCGCGAGGTGAACCTTGGCAGTTGAGACGTCCGGTCACAGCCGGGGCAATCCCCGTCTGTACGAGCTGATCGAGAACGCCCCCAAGACGGGGAAGAGCCCGACGATCTGGGCGTGGCCGGAGATCGTCGAGTATCTCAAAGTCGCCGGCCAGCCGGTCCAGGGGCCCTGGCCTCCACATCAGCAACCGAGACCTGACCCGTCGGCCGAGTCCCTACCCGTGGCGGTGCCCGACCCCCAATCCTCCACTCGTCAGCCCGATCCCTCCCCGGAATCCGGGCCGCAGGCCTGAAGAACACCCAAGGAGGCAGACATCTACCCCTCTCGATTCCGCTACGAGGCACCGAGGTCGGTCGAGGAGGCCATTGCGCTCCTGGCCGACGGTGGCGGGGACGCCAAGGTCCTGGCCGGTGGCCAGAGCCTGGTCCCGATGATCAAGCTGCGTTTCGCCTCGCCGGAGATGCTTGTCGACATCAACGAGATCCCCGGCCTCGACTATCACCGCGTCGATGCCGACGGGTCGATGCACGTCGGGGCTCTGTGCCGTCACGCCGACCTCGAGCGCTCGTCGCTCCTTGCCAGCCGCCAACCCACCATGGCGTCGGCCGCGCCTCTGGTGGCCGATCCGATCGTGAGGAATCGAGGCACCCTGGTCGGATCCCTCTGTCACGCCGATCCCCAGGGCGACTGGGCCTCGGTGATGGTCTCGCTGGACGGCCTGGTCGTTGCCCAAGGGCCCAATGGCAAGCGCAGCATCCCGGTCAAGGAACTGGTGCGCGGTCCGTTCCAGACCATCCTCGCCTATGACGAGATCGTCGTGGAAGCGATCGCCCCCGCCCCCAAGGGCACACCCGCCGGCGGATACCTGAAGCTGGAGCGCCGGGTCGGCGATTTCGCCACCGTCGGTGTCGCCGTCTCCGTCGACCGGACCGGTGACGAAGTGACCCGAGCCGGGATCGGTCTCACCGGCGTGGGAGGCGCGACCATCTCCGCCGACGACGCCGCCCAGGTGTTGGTGGGTGGATCGCTCACGACGGAAGCGATCGGTGAGGCGGCGTCATTGGCGGCCCAGGCCGCCCAGCCCCGCACCGATCACCGGGGCAGCGCCTCGTACAAGCGGCACTTGGTGAGTGTCTTCACGTCCAGGATCCTGACCGGGTTGATTCGATCGGAAGAGGAGGCGGCCTGAGATGACGAGCTTGTTCCAGGAGGTCAGCCCCGGAGCGGCGGAGGACACCCCGACCAGACAGATCACCGTGACGGTCAACGGCGACCGTCGGACCGCCATTGTCGAGCCACGATTGGCCCTCGCCCATCTCCTTCGCCAGGGTTTCAATCTGACCGGCACCCACACCGGCTGCGACACCTCCAACTGCGGAGCATGCACCGTCCTCTTCGACGGCAAACCGGTGAAGAGCTGCACCATGTTCGCCGTCCAGGCCGATGGTCACGAGGTGATGACCGTCGAAGGCCTGGCCGGCCCCAGTGAGCTGCACGCCATCCAGGAGGGGTTCAAGGAGGAGCACGGGCTGCAATGCGGCTTCTGCACCCCGGGGATGATGATGGCCTCCAAGGCCCTGCTCGATGAGAACCCGAACCCGACCGAGGATGAGATCCGGTGGGCGTTGAGCGGCAACCTGTGCCGATGCACCGGTTATCAGAACATCGTCAAGGCGGTCATGTGGGCAGCCCGGAAGCTGGAGAGCGAATGATGCGGTCAGCGGAGGTGATCAGGTGACGGCGGTCGACGAGATCAAGATCGGCGGCATGGGCGCCAGCAGGCGCCGTGTCGAGGACAACCGCTTCATCCGCGGCAAGGGCAACTACGTCGACGACATCGTCCTGCCCGGGATGCTGCACATGGAGATCCTGCGCAGCCCTCTGGCCCACGCCCGGATCAAGTCGATCGACGCATCGAAGGCCTGGGCGATGCCCGGCGTCCGCCTCGTCCTGACCGGCGAGACGATGGCTGCCCGCAACCTGGCCTGGATGCCGACGTTGTCGTACGACACCCAGGCGGTGCTGGCCACCGACAAGGTGCGGTTCCAGGGACAGGAGGTCGCCTGCGTCATCGCCGACGATCCCTACATCGCCAAGGATGCTTGCGAGGCGATCGTCGTCGACTACGAGCCCCTCCCCGTGATCGTCAACCCCACCCAGTCACTGGCCGAAGGCGCTCCCCTGATCCGGGACGACAAGGAGAACCAGTCGAACAACGTCGATCTACGACTGGGAGGTGGGCGACAAGGACGGCACCGACCGCGCCTTCGATCAAGCCGATGTCATCTCGACGATGGAACTCCACTACCCGAGGTCACATCCCGCTCCCATCGAGTGCTGTGGGTCGATCGCCGATTTCAACCGGGCGACTTCCAAGCTGACCGTCTACATGACGACCCAGGCGCCGCACATCATCCGGGCCGCGGTGGCGCTGGTCGCCGAGCTGCCCGAGCAGATGATCCGGATCATCTCCCCGGACATCGGGGGCGGGTTCGGCAACAAGGTGCCGGTCTACCCCGGGTATGTGGCATCGATCCTGGCCTCGATCCTCCTCGAGCGCCCGGTGAAATGGATCGAGGACCGGACCGGCAACCTGATCTCGACCGGTTTCGCCCGCGACATCTATCTCCACGGCGAACTGGCGCTGCGGAAGGACGGTCGGATCCTCGGGGTGCGGATGAAGGCGACAGCCGACCACGGCGCCTTCTTCTCCGACGCCCAGCCGTCGAAGTTCAAGATCGGGCTCATGCACTCGGCGTTCGCCTGTTACGACATCCCCACCGCCCATCTCGAGGCACGAGGGGTGTACACCAACAAGGCGCCGGGGGGCGTGGCCTACCGCTGCTCGTTCCGGGTCACCGAGGCGATGTTCTTCCAGGAGCGGATGGTGCAGGCCGCCGCGGACGACCTGGGGATGGACCAGGCCGAGTTCCGCCGCATCAACTTCGTGCGCGACGACGACTTCCCCCATCGGACCCCGTGGGGCTTCCTCACCGACTCGGGCCAGTACGGCAAGTGCCTCGATGTCGGTCTCGAAGCGATCGGCTACGAGGACTTCCTGAAGGAGAAGGAAGAGGCGGCGAAGCGGGGCCGGCTGCTCGGGATCGGGATCTCCACGATGACCGAGCCGCTAGGGGCAGGCAACAGCCGTGAGTACGACATCCTGGGCATCAAGATGTTCGACTCGGCCGAGCTCAAGATCCACATGACCGGCAAGGCGCTGCTTCGCACCGGGGCCAAGACCCAGGGTCAGGGCCACGAGACCACATGGGCTCAGATCGTCGCCCACGAGCTCGGCCTCCCCGCCGAGGACATCCTCGTGGAGGAAGGCGACACCGACACGGCGCCGTTCGGGATGGGGACCTATGCCTCCCGGAGCACACCCGTGGCGGGAGCGGCGGTGGCCATGGTGTCGCGCAAGATCCGGGCCAAGGCCCGCAAGATCGCGGCACACCTCCTCGAGATATCCGAGGAGGATGTCGAGTGGGAGTTGGGCCGCTTCTACGTTCGCAGCCAGCCAGAGCGCGGGGTCACCATCCAGGAGTGCGCCATGGCGGCGTACTCCAACATGCCCGACGGGATGGAGCCCGGTCTCGAGAACGTGGCCTATTACGACCCGCCCAACCTCACCTGGCCGTTCGCCTGCTACATCGTGACCGTGGAGGTCGACCCCGAGACCGGGGTGTGGGACGTGTTGAGGCTGGTTGCCGTCGACGATTGCGGTGTGCGGATCAACCCGATGATCGTCGAGGGCCAGATCATGGGTGGGCTCACCGAGGCCTACGCCATGGCGAACATGCAGTTCATCACCTTCGACGAACACGGCAACTGCATCGGCTCCAATTTCACCGACTACCTGCTCCCGACCGCCTGGGAGACGCCGGGATTCGAGCTCCACGAGGTGGTGACCCCCTGCCCCCACCACCCCATCGGCGCCAAGGGCATCGGAGAATGCGCCGCCGTTGGTGGCCCGGCCGCATTCGTCAACGCCGTGATGGACGCCCTCAAGGGCACCGGAGTGCGCAACATCGACATGCCGCTGTTCCCCGACCGGGTCTATCAGGCCCTGCAGACTGGCCAGGACGTGAGCGGAGCTCCGCCGGTGAGGACCGACGAGACATGAACTCCCAGCCGGCCGACGGGTGGAGGATGATCGAGATGGCGAGCGATCTCGCCCGACAGGGCGTCGAGTTCGCTCTTGCCACTGTCGTCTGGCGCCAGGCGCCCTCCTCAGGCCATCAGGGTGCGAGGGCCATCATCACGGCCGACGGCGCAGATGCACGGCTGGATCGGGGGTGCCTGCGCCGAGCCGGTCGTGATACGGGAGGCGCAGCGGGCCATGGAGGACCGCGTCCCACGGCTCATCCTCCTGGGCAGCCCGGACCAATTCGGTGAGATCCCTGACGGAATGACCTTCGTACAGATGTCGTGCCAATCCGAAGGCGCCCTCCAGTTGTACGTCGAGCCGGTACTCCCCAGCCCGCACCTGGTCGTGCTGGGCCGGTCGCCCATGGCGGCCACCCTGGCCGAGCTGGCAGCCGGTGTCGGATGGCGGGCAGACCTGGTCGATGTCCCCGACTTCAAGACCGCCCACGTCGGCAACAGATCCGTCGTGGTCGTCGCCACCCAGGGGCACGGTGACGAAGAGGCGGTGGAGCAGGCGGTCACCGCCCGACCCGCCTTCGTCGGACTGGTCGCCTCACGCAAGCGGGGCGAAGCGATCCTCGGATACCTCGCTGACCGTGGCGTCCCCCAAGAGCTCTTGGAGCAGGTGCGAGTACCGGTCGGCATCGACCTCGGCCACACCTCACATCCCGAGATAGCTGTATCCGTGCTGGCCGAGCTGGTCGAGCTACGGGCCAAAGGTGCCCTCGACCCGGAGCCACGGGCGGAATCGCACGCGGCGCCAGTGGAGCACCACCATGCCGATCATGATCACGATCACACGGCGGCGGTCACAGCCGTCGACCTGGTTTGCGGGATGACCGTGCCCGCCGACGAGACCAGTCGCCCCTTCGAATACGAGGGACAGACCTACTACTTCTGCTGTCCGGGCTGCCGGACGGCATTCGAGAAGGAGCCCACCGCCTACCTGACCGTCAGGGGATGACATGCTGATCAAACACGACTTCGAGGTACCGGTCGACGTCGACAAGGTGTGGGAGTTCTGTCAGGACATCCCTCAGGTGGCCGCCTGCCTCCCGGGAGCCTCGCTCACGGATGAGATCGGCCCCGACCAATACGCCGGGAATGTCGGGATCCGCCTCGGACCGGTCCAGATGCAATTCGCCGGCCAAGCCGCGGTCATGGAACGCGATCACGCCAACAGGACCATCGTCGTCGACGCCTCGGGTGCCGACGAGAAGGGCCGGGGTCAGGCGAACCTGGGCCTGACTGCCCGCCTGGTCCCCACCGCCAACGGCACGAGGGTGGAGGTCGAGCAGGACCTGCAGCTGTCCGGAGCAGCGGCGCAGTACGGAAGGGGCATGATCAGCGACGTGAGCGCGGTGATGATGCGGGACTTCGCCACCAACATGCAGACGCGGATCGATGCCTACGACCGAGGCGTGTCACCCGACCAGATCGAGACGAAATCCGCCGGTGGCTTCGGCATCGCCATCGCGGCGGCCTGGATGGCGCTCAAACGGGTGGGGCGCCGGTTCTTTCTCCCCTACGAGCCCAACCGGATCTGAGGAGGCGCTGATGACTTGGTGGTGGATTGGAAATGCGGTGCTCCTCCTGGTGGTGGTGCCTGTGCTGGTCGCCCTGCTCAACCGGGTGTTGGCGGCCGTAGAGCGGATCAGAGGCGCCGCCGACAACATCCTCGCCGGAGGGGTGGCCCTGATCGGCGAGGTGGACAGGGTGCCAGAGCTGCTGGCGGTCACCGATCAGACGATCGAAGACGTATCCACCGGCGCGGTCCGCTACGCCGGGTCCGTGGCGAAGTTGCTGGGTTGAGGGAGGTGTAGCCAATGCCTGCTGTAGCAATCGTCACCTTGGTCCTGGCCACGCTGATCATCGCCGCCGCCGCCGTGGGTCTGATCAGGGTCATCGAGCACCTGAATGCCGCACTGAAATCCCTGCGAGCAGTGACCGGAGGTGTCGGCGTGATTGCGGACAAGACCAGCACCGTGCCGGCAGTGGTGGGCTCGGTCAACGCCAATCTCAAGCCCGTCAGCGACTTCTGCGAATCGATTTAGGAACGACATGAGCGAACTCTTCGAAGGAAACACCGGTTGGCTGGTCGGGTACATCATCGGGATCGTCGTCGTCCTGGTGGTGGTCGCCTTGGTCGTGCCCATCCTGGTCCTGGCCAGCAAGATCGGGAGCGAGGCCCAGCTGATCGACGAGAGCCTCCAGAAGTCGGTGCAGAACACGGCGGCGTTGGCCGACCTCGGCTCCACGAACCAGATGGCGGTGAACGTCATACAAGGGCTCGAGCGGGGCCGGAAGCGACTCGGAGGATGACCATGGTCTTTGCCCTCACCGAGAACCAGGAGACGCTTTGGCAGATCGCCAACTGGGCCGGGCTCGCCGTCGTGATCGCGGTGGCGCTCTTGCTCACCATCCTGGTGCTCCTGGTCCACCGAATCGACAGAAGGGTCAAGAACATCAAGGCGACGCTGACCCAAGCCGAGGCCAACACCGCTGATGCGGAGCTGCTGAACACCACTGCTGCCGGCGTCGACCTGGTCCTCGCCGAAGGTCTCGAGCACCATCTCTTCCTGGGCCGGGTGCTGGGGAAGGTGCGCTCATGAGCAACCTGGTCCTCTTCACCGTCATCGACATCGTCCTGCTCATCGCCGGACTGGCGATCTATCTCTGGATCGTCGGGGGGCAGCTCACCCGCATCGCCACGAACCTCGAGGAGTGCAACGACCTGGTGCTGAAGATCGGCGGCAACGCCGCTTCGATCGAAGGCAACCTCGAACACGTGAACCGCACGGGAGGCGTCGTCGCCGGCGCCCTCCCCCTGCTCTATGGGATGGCGGAGAAGATCGTGGTCGGCGCCACCTACGACCCCGAGACGGTGCCGGAGCGTGGTCCGGCGGTACCCGCATCCGGTCGCCGCCGCTCACGTCTGCATGACGCCATCGGCTACATGCCGGACGGCCCAGGGAGCAGGGCCCACGCCCCCCTTGGCCGACACGTCCGAGCCTTCGTAGGTCGACGCATCCCCATGCGCTTCCTCATGTCGAGATGGGCCGGGGCCGACCCGGCCCATCTCTTTCCCCTCCGGATCACCTGACCGGTGTTCCGGCAACCCGTTTGTGTCCGGGCAACCGCGACCCATGACACGAGATCTGAATAAAGAATCTCGTCAGCGATCCACCACGGGCGGACACTAAGGGGCAATGACAACGCAGGCAGACCAGAGGTCGCGCTTCGAGGCGATCTGGCGCGAGCACCGGCATCAGGTGCTGGCCTACTGCCTCCGACGCGCCTCGTCGGCCGATGCCGAGGACGCTTGCGCTGAGACGTTTCTCGTCGTGTGGCGACGCATCGACGAGATACCGCCGGCCCCCAAGACCCTTCCTTGTCTCTACGGGATCGCCCGCAAATCGCTGTCGAACCAGACGCGAGCCTTCTATCGAAGGGGGCGTCTCCAAACAAAGCTCACCAACCTCGGGATGGCGCCCGCCGCCGACCCGATGCTGGTCGTCGTGCAGCGCGCCGACGACAAGGTCGTGACGGACGCGGTCCGACGGCTCAAGCCCGTCGACCGGGAGATAGTGATGCTCGACGTCTGGGAGGGCCTGTCGCGGGCAGAGATCGCCGAGGTGATGGGCATGACACAGAGCCGCCGTCGATCAGCGGATCCACCGCGCCTATCAAAAGCTCTCCCGGGCCTTGGAGCCCGTCCTGGAGATCAGTCCACTGAATTCCCCTCCGATCGCCGAGGAAGGAGTGACATGACGCACGACCAGATCCGTGAGATGGTCCGCCGGGTGAACCCGATCCCGGACCCGAGCATGTTCGAGATTGTCGATGTGCCAGTCCTCACGACCCCTCTGGAGAGGAGGACGGAAATGCAGATCGATGACAGACCCGGGACTGAGGTCCCAGGCGGACCGCAATCGCCGGCGTGGTCCCCTGGTCGGGATCGCGACAGCGGCGGTGATCCTGATCGCAGGGCTCGTCTTTTTCCTGACCAGGGACGACGCTCCGGTGGCCGAGCCCGCCCCGAATGCGACCGCGATCACGCGATGAGATGGACACGCCACTTGCGCCCGGCGCATATTTCGTCGACACCGACGGAGACGAAGAGTCGTCGCTCGGAGGAACCTTCGTCATCGAAGGCAGCGGGATGGTCATCGATGGGTGCAGGGGCGAAAAAGGCGTTTGGCGAGGACTATGTGTCGCTATTGATCGTCGAGGTGGACCAGGTGTGGTCACCGGCGTGTGAGGCACCAGCGCCGATAGCAGCCGGGACGACGGCGGAGGATCTGGCCAACCAGTTCGCCGCGGCCGGATTCACCATCCAAGAGGCCGTTTCCCCGGTGAGTGCCTTTGGCCAGTCGGGATACCACTTAGTGGTCGATGTCCCCGCCGAGTGCACTGGTACCGCCAACTTGGTCTGGGAAGGCCCCACGTTCGGGCGCTTCTACCACGACCCCGAAGGCCACGTCGTGGAGTACTGGTTCCTCGATGTGGAGGACACCCCGGTCATGGTCGAGGCGAGCTGGGCCCCTTCGTCGTCGGAGGAGGAGGTGGCCGAGCTCAGGGCGGTGCTCGACACCCTGGTGATCACTCCCTAGTCGGGCAACACCAATTGATCTAGCCACGGAACGGGTCGGCACACGCCGACCCGTTCCTCGTTTGAATCCCGCCACACAGGGCATAGGGGTGGAGATTCGTACAGAATCCTGTCAACGGGGTGTCGTATCCGGACAGGAACTGGTTGATGACGACGACGGTGGACATGGAGCGGAGGGCTCGATTCGAGGCGATCTGGGCCGAGCACTCGCTGAAGGTGCGCGCCTACTGCATACGAAGGGTCGCATCACACGATGCCGACGACGTCTGTGCCGAGATATTCCTGGTGGTATGGCGCCGGATCGACGAGATTCCGCCGCCGCCCAAGACCCTCCTCTACATCTACGGGATCGCGGGCAAGGTGGTCTCCAATCACACCCGATCGTTCCGTCGCAAATCACGTCTCGACGAGAAGTTGCGCAACCTGGGCGTAGCTCCCCCGGTCGACCCGGCGTTCCTCGTCGTCCAGAGCTCCGACGACGCCGACGTCGCAGCGGCGGTCCGGAACCTGAGCCGAAAGAGACCGCGAGATCGTGATGCTCTACGCCTGGGAGGATCTGCCCAGGGACGACATCGCCGAGATCATGGGTATGACCAGGTCCGCGGTCGACCAGAGAATCCACCGTTCCTACCAGAGACTCGCTCGGGCTCTCCAGCCCCTCATCAAACCGATCCCTTCCCCTCCGGTCGCCGAGGAAGGAGCGACATGACACACGATCAGATCGATCGCATGGTCCGCAAGGCAAATCCGCTGCCGGACCTGAACGCCCTCGAGCCGGTGGGTGTGCCTGTCCTCGCCACCCCTCTCGAGAGGAGAACGGAAATGCAGATCGACGACAGACCCGGGACTGAGGTCCAGCCGGACCGCAATCGCTGGCGTGGTCCCCTGGTCGGGATCGCGGCCGCGGCGGTGATCCTGATCGCAGGGCTGGTCTTCTTCCTGACCAGGGACGACGCCAGGTGGCTGAGCCCGCCCCGATGCGACCGCGATCACCGCGATGAGATGGAGATGCCACTAGCGCCCGGCGCCTACTTCGTGACACCGACGGCGACGAAGAGACGTCGCTCGGAGGCACCTTCGTCATCGAAGGCGCGGGATGGACGTCGATGCTTTCCGGGGCCAGGAAAGGTGTCTGGCTGAGGGCTATGTGTGCTACTGGTCGTCGAGGTCGACCAGGTGTGGTCACCGGCGTGTGAGGCACCAGCGTCGATGGCAGCGGGACGACGGCGGAGGATCTGGCCAACCAGTTCGCCGCCGTCTGGCTTCACGATCCGGGAGGCCGTTTCACCGGTGAATACCTTTGGCCATGTCGGGATACCACTTGGTCGTCGAGGTGCCTGCCGGGTGCACTGGTGACCGCAAACGGGGTCTGGGAAGGCCCCGATGTTCGGGTGCTTCTTCGCAGACTGGATAGGCGAACGTCGTGGAGATACTGGTTCCTCGATGTGGACGGCACCCCAGTCATGGTCGAGGCGTCAGCTGGGCTCGCTCCGCCTTCGCCGGAGAGAGGACGTGGCATGAGCTTCGAGGCGTGCTCGACACCCTGGTGATCACTCCCTAGGCGGCATCTTCAGCCACGGCCCCGGGCGGCCTCGTCGAGTCGTCAGCGGGCCGGTGGTGCCGGGTGTCTGGTAGTCCCCTATCCAGTGCTCCTCCCAAGCCTGGTCGTATTGATCCTCGTTACACCCGGGGTGATAGATGGCGACCAACTCGCGGGTGATCTGCTCGCGGTGCGCGGGCGTTGGCGCCCGGTGCCTCGTAGGTGCCGATGTACAGGTCGAAGCGCTTGTTGTCGACCCGGCTCAACCAGCATGATGCCGCCGGATGATCGAAGGGGAGCCGTTCCGCAGAGAGATCGTCGGAATGGCCCACATAGAGCACCGCGTACTCCTCCGGTTTGGCGTCGGCATCTGGCTTGTACATCACCGCGAAAACGGCGGCTCGCTGTGGTGGGGTCCATCCCGCCAGCAGTCTCGGCCCCTCGAAGGGATATCCCGCCAGGGATCCGAGGCGGATCACTCCTCGACCATGTCGTAGAACATCTCTTCGTCCTCGGCGATGGTCTCCACGTTCACCACCGGCCAGGACGGGAGGCCCGACTTTTCCACGGCCTTGGCGAGCACCGCCATCGCCAGCTCCACGGCGCGATCGCTGTGTTCGGCTTCCACCACGACCTGGACCCCGTATCCATAGGTCCCCATTCCCGAGGCGATCCCTTCGCTGGCGGCCACCGCGTCTGCGAGCTCGACAACCTCGTCGAGCTCGATCACACGGTCACCCTCGGTCTGGAGGGAGACACTCCACCTCAATGGCTCACCTCAGCTCCGGCAGCCGCTCGGCGAGCTCTTCGAGGCTGGCGAGATCGTGGCCGGAAAGGATCAAGTCGATGTAAGGAGCGGCCACCATCATTCCGAGCGTCGTCGGTATGAACTCCGGGTCATTGCCCTTGTGCGGATTCATCCACACCACCTTGTGGCAGAGCCGGGAAAGCCGCTCCATCGCGGCGGCCAGCAAGGCCGGGTCACCGCGATCGAGGCCGTCCGAGCAGATGACGACGATCGCGCCCCGGCTCATCCCCCGGCGACCCCACTGGCGGACGAACGTGTCGATGGCAAGCCCGATGCGGGTGCCACCCTCCCAGTCGAAGACCGATCTCGCCGCTTCGTCGAGGGCATCGTCGGGGCGTCGGCGCTCCAGGGCCCGTGTGATCCGGGTGAGCCGTGTGCCGAAGCAGAACACCTCCACCCTGGTGGCCGCGCGCCGGGTCGAGTAGGCGAACTGGAGGAGATTGCGGGAGTACTCGGCCATGGAGCCCGACACGTCGAGGATGAGGACCAGCGGGCGCATCTTGAGCCGCCGCTGCCGCCAGAACAGCTCCGAAGGCTCGCCATGGGTGCGCATCGTGGTCCGGACGGTGCGGCGAAGATCGGGTCGGCTCCCGGCCCGAGACTGTTCTGTGCGTCGCGAGCGGCGACGGGGAGGGATCACCTTCACCTGATTCATGATGCGGCGCAGGGCGGCGAGCTCTTCGTCGGTGCACGCCGAAAAGGCCTTGTTCCGCCAGATCTCGATGTCGGAGGCCATCAACCCGAGTCGCGCCTCCTCTTCCTTTCCGGGCTGCGCCGGCTCTGCGAACGGAACCTCTATCACCGACTGGTTCTCGATTCGCGACTGCTTCAGGACGGCTCGTGCGGGCTCCTGCAAGTCGTCGGGATGGTCGAGGAAGTAAGTGCGAAACACCCGGTCATAGATCGGGATGTGATCATGCCTCGCCACCAGTGACGTTCGGCCGGCCCAATAGAGGTCGAGCACATCGCCCGGGTCGAGCAACGCCATCGCGGCGCAAAAGGTCAGGAGATCACCTGATCCGACCGGGACCCCGGCATCACGAAGCTGCGTCCCCGAAGCCGACGAGCATCCCGATGAATGATGTCCGGTCGGCCGGGCCGACTGCCTCATCGACGGCGGTCGCGCCGTCAGCCATCGGCGACGAGCTCCTCGACATGGTCGAGGACGGTCTCCAGGTCGTCACGCTCCTTGATCACGGCGCCGAGGGTGTCTTGCACCGTCCCGGCGTCGAGGTCTTCTGCGCCAAGCACGTTCAGCGTTGCGACCCAGTCGAGGGTCTCGGCCACGCCGGGTGGCTTGGCCAGATCCAGTTGGCGGAGACGTCCGACCGCCGCCACGACCTTGCGCGCCAGCGTCTCGGTGGCTCCCGGGGCCCGGACCAGGATGATCTCCACCTCCCGCTCGGCGCTCGGATACCCGACCCAGTGGTAGAGACACCGCCTCTTCAGGGCGTCGTGGAGCTCGCGGGTGCGATTCGAGGTGAGGATGACGAGTGGCGGGGCGGCGGCGGAGATGGTGCCGATCTCCGGGATCGTGATCTGATAGTCGGACAGCAACTCGAGCAGGAAGGCCTCGAACTCATCGTCGGCTCGGTCGATCTCGTCGATGAGCAGCACCGCTCGATCACCTTCCCGCACCGCCGTGAGCAGGGGGCGTTCGAGCAAGAACTTGGGGCCGAACAACTTGTCGACGTGGTCTTCGTCGGCGAGGATCGCGTTCGGACAGAGCCCTGATCTGGAGCATCTGACGTGCGTAATCCCACTCGTAGAGCGCCTGGTTGGTGTCTATCCCCTCGTAGCACTGGAGGCGGATCAGTCGTCGCTCGCAGGACGGTGGCGAGGACCTTGGCCACCTCGGTCTTGCCCACGCCCACCTCACCTTCGAGAAGGAGCGGCCGTCCCAGTGTCAACGCCACGTACACGGCCGTAGCCAATCCTCGATCTGCCAGATAGAGACCTTCGCCGAGACGTGCGATCACCTCATCGACGCTGCCGGGAGGTGCCGGGCTGTTGCTCACGATGTGACCCCGTGTGCGTGGGTGGTCGTCGATGCGCCCAGGGCTATTCGCCCTGACCGAGGATCAAGTCCCGGACACTCGACCCGGACGTCGACAGCTTCCCCTCCCGGGCCAGCTTGGCCCGCCAGGCGGCGCCCAGATCCGTGCCGGGCTCGGCGTAACCGTCGAAGGTCACGTCTTTCATGTTGCGGCAGGCCTTGGTCGGGCTGCAGTCCTCGTCGAGCGGGTCATGGTCGTGACTGCTCATCCAGATCGACTTCAGGGCGTCAGCAGTGGTCTCGTGCTGGGCGGTCATCCAGTTCTCCCGGGAAGGTCTCGCCTGTGATCGTGAGCCATCGAGTGTAGTGGAGGCCTTCCGTGTACTCCACGGCTAGCCACCGGAAACGGCGTGGTCACCGGCATTTTCGGCGATCGCCTCCGCCAGGATCGAGACCGCTATCTCGGCCGGTGTGTCGGCGCCGATGTCGAGGCCGGCCGGGCCATGGATTCGGGTGAGATCGGTCACTCCCCGATAGGCGAGCCAGTCGGCCCTGGTCTCCTGCATCCGGCGCGCGCCGAGCGCCCCGATGTAGCCCACATCGCTTTCCAGCGCAGCCATGAGTGCGGTCCCCGCCAGCTCGAGATCGTGCGCGGCCACCACGACTTTGTCCTGACCAGACAGTGTGGCGATGATCCCGGTGGCCGAGCCGGCATCCGCGGCGACCCGGGCATTCCAGCCGATGCGCGACGCCAGCTCGACCAGCGCTTCGGCCACGTCGGTATCCCCTACCACGACCAGCTGTGGCACTGCCCTGAACACTGACACCACGAGATCTCCGGTGATCGTCGAGCCGCTTTGGGCCGCGGTGAACAGGCTCTCCACGGATTGCCCGGCTTGGGCCACGGTGCTCGTCGTATAGAGGTCGATGGCGGCCACCACGTCGCCAGCGAGCGTGCAGACCAGACAGATCGGCTCCCTAGCGGTCGCCAGATCCCAAAGCTCTTCGGGAAATGTGTCGGCGGGGACGAGAAGACATCTGGCCGAGCCTGTCGACGGCAAGCCGGCGATCAATGCGTCGATCTCGCCGACCTCGATGTCGACCAGCCGTCCGGAATCCCACCGGCCGGCGCGATCGGCCAGCTGCCCGTCGAGGGCGCCTCCCGCTATCGACCCGATCCGGCCGCCGCCGGGAGTGAACACGACGGCATCGGACCAGTCCGCGACCGGCAATCCCTCGGCCTCGGCGAGCCACGCCACGTCGGCGCGGGTCCCCGAGCGCAAACAAGCGAGAACGGTGAGCGCCACCCCGTACACAGACCGATTGTACGGCGCCGTTTAGGCTTCCTCCCGTGATCCCGGACACCATCGGCGAGCTCGAGAAACGTCTCGACGACCAGGACTACTTCGCCGACGAGAGCCTCGTCGTGGCCATCCATCTCGCAGTTCAGCTGGGGAGACCGCTCTTCCTCGAGGGCGAAGCCGGGGTCGGGAAGACGGAAGTGGCCAAGGTGCTCGCGTCCATGGCCGCCACCGAGCTGATCCGGCTCCAGTGCTACGAGGGCCTCGATGTGGGTCAGGCCCTCTACGAGTGGGACTACGCCCGTCAGATGATGGCGATACGCCTGCTCGAGGCTCGAGGCGAGGGCGCCACCGCCACCTCGCACGACATCATGAGCCGCGACTACCTAATCGCCCGCCCCCTGCTCCAGGCGATCGAGGCCAGCAAAGAGGAGCACCGACCGGTCCTCTTGATCGACGAGCTCGACCGGGCAGACGAGGAATTCGAGGCTTTCCTGCTCGAGCTGCTCTCGGACTTCCAGATAACGATCCCCGAGATCGGGACCATCAAGGCGCTGAGCAGGCCGATCGTCGTCCTCACCTCGAACCGCACTCGTGAAATCCACGACGCCCTCAAACGCCGTTGTGTGTACCACTGGATCGACTACCCGACCCCGGCCAAGGAGGCCGAGATCATCATCCGCAAGGTGCCCGAGCTGGAGGGGAGTCTGGCGGCATCCCTGGCCGAGGCAATGAGGAGGCTCAGGGAGATGGAGCTGTTCAAGCCGCCAGGTGTGGCAGAGACGCTCGACTGGGCGGAGTCCCTGCGTTTGCTCCAGGCCGGCGAGCTGTCACCCGCGACGATCGACAGAACCATCGGAGTCGTGCTCAAGTACAAGGACGACATCGACATGGTCCGCTCCGCCGGGGTCGACAGCCTGGTGTGATGACCCGGACCGGCCTGATCGACCAGCTGAGCCTCTTCTCGGCAGCCCTGCGCAACCGAGGCCTTACCGTGACCGCCGACCAGACCACCGACATGGCCCGAGCCCTCTCCATGGTCGATCTCACCCGCAGGACGCAGGCGGAAGCCGCGCTCCGCTCCTTGACGGTCACCGACCCGGATCAGATCCCGATCTTCCGCCAGGAGTTCGAGATCTTCTTCGGCCGGTGGCTGCCCCCGATCTGGGTCGACGACAGCCTAGAAGGCCCTGATCCCGGGGCATCCGGCTATGCGATCCAGGGCATGGCCGGGTCGTCGGTTGCGCCCGCCGCCGAACACGGAGGTGCCTCGGCGGTGGAGAGGATCGCCACCCGTGATTTCGCCGATCTCGACGAGGACGATCTCCAGGAAGCACGCCGTCTGGTGATGACGATGATGTGGCACCCCACCGACTACAAGACCCGCCGGTGGGCGACGGGTGACGGCAGCCGGCCCCACCTGCGCCGGACGCTACGCGAAGCAGTGGGGCCGACCGGGGACCTGATGTCGATGAGCTGGAAGAGACGCCGCAGGAAGGAACGGCCCCTGATCATCATCGCCGACATCTCGGGGTCGATGGAGAAGTATGCCGACATCTTCCTGGTGTTCGCCCATGCCGCCCAGAGACGGCTGCGGGAGGTCGAGATCTTCACCTTCTCGACCCACCTCAGCCGCATCACCGACGACATGCGGCGCCGGGACACCAAAGCAGCCCTTTCCCGCGTCGCCGAACGGGTGACCGACTGGTCGGGGGGCACCCAGATCGGAGATGCCCTCTCCGAGTGGAATCGCCGGTGGAGCAGACGGCTGGCAAGGGGCAGGCCGGTGGTCATGATTCTCTCCGACGGGTGGGACTGCGGCGACCCGGCCCTTCTATCGACCGAGATGGCCCGTCTCGCCCGGTCGGTGCATCAGGTGATCTGGCTCAACCCGCTCGCTGCACGGGCCTCGTATCAGCCGCTCACCCGGGGCATGCAGGCGGTCATGCCCAACGTCGATCAGTTGTTGCCGGCCGCTAGCGTCAGCGACTTCCGAGGGGTGGTGAGAGTGCTCGATTCCGTGGCTGGAGCCAGGCGATGAGGAACCAGATCGAAGTTCGTAACCGGTGGGCATCGGAAGGGAAGAAGGTTGCCGTCGCCACGGTGATCCGGGTCCATGGCAGCGCCCCACGGCCTGAAGGCTCGAAGTTCCTCGTGTCGGACGCCGGGGATATGGAGGGGTCGGTCAGCGGCGGATGCGTCGAGAACGACGTCTTCCTCCATGCCCAGGAAGTGATCGAGTCGGGCAAGCCGAAGACGGTCACATACGGCATAGCCGACGACGATGCATTCGAGGTGGGCATGGCCTGCGGCGGGACCATCGACGTCTTCATCGAGCCCTGGTGAGCCCGCTCGAGGCGGTTCAGGGCATTCTGGATCGTGAGGAATACGGATCGGTCGTCACCTTCGTCGACGGGCCCGCTCTCGGAACAAAGGTGGTGATCGACTCGGCCGGACAGCAGGTGTCGGGCGCCCTGCCTGCGGATATTGCCGCCGACGTCACGGCGGACGCTGTGGTTCTGATGGATCACGAGCAGCACCGGGCCGTGGAGTACCCGCCCCATGAGGTGTTCATCGAATCGCTGGCACCACCCCAGGAAATGGTGATTGTGGGCGCGGTCCATATAGGTCAGGCGTTGGCCAGCTTCGCCGGCCAGATGGGTTACCGGGTGACCGTCATCGACTCCCGGGCAGCCTTCGCCACGCCCGAGCGGTTTCCCACGGCCCGGATCCTCGTCGGCTGGCCGGAAGGCGTAATCGGCCAGGTCGATCTGGACCGACGCACCTGGGTGGTCATCCTCTCCCACGCCCCGGCCCATGAAGATCCGGTGCTGGAGGCCGCCCTGAAGAGCCCGGTCCGCTATATCGGCTGCATGGGGAGCCGGCGAACCCAGGACCTGAGGCTGGGGCGACTGCGCGACATGGGATTCTCCGAGGAGGACATCGCCCGGGTGCGCGGCCCGGTCGGGCTCGACATTGGTGCGGAGAGCCCCCAGGAGGTGGCGGTCTCCATCCTGGCCGAGATGACGATGGTTCGTTACGGCCATGGCACCGGGCTATCCCTGCACGGCATCGAGGGAAGGGTCCACAAGCAGCGAGCCGAGGACGATTAGGCCCGGCGGGAGCCGTTCCCCGGCGGAATAGCCTGTGCCGGTGACACAAACCTCCGACGAGGACCTTCGGGCCGACATACGACGTCTCGGCAACCAGCTCGGGGATGCCCTGGTCCGCCAGCACGGCCCCGAGCTACTCGATCTCGTCGAAGAGGTCCGGGCTCTGGGCAAATCCTCCCGCAGAGGCGGGAGCACCGAGGCCGCCCGCCAGCTCGACCGGCGGCTCGCCGACCTGGAGATCGACGAGGTGATCCCTCTGGTCAGGGCGTTCACCACCTACTTCTACCTGGCGAACGTTGCCGAACAGGTCCACCGAATCGATCAGCTGGGCATCGACGAGCTCGGTTTGGCAGCCACCGTCGACCGCGTCCTCGAGTCCGGAGTCGAGCCGGAGGTGCTCACCGAGGTCATGCGAAGACTCGAGATGCGGCCGGTGTTCACGGCACATCCCACCGAGGCAGCGAGACGCTCGATACTGACCAAGACCGCCCATTTGGCCGAGCTGATCGGGAGACGTCTCACCGCAGGCGATACCGACCTGGTCCTCGTCGATCGGCGCACCGCGGAACTGATCGACCAGATCTGGCAGACCGACGAGCTGCGTCTCGAGAAACCGAATCCGGTGGAGGAGGCCCGCTCCGCTCTCTACTACCTGGTTCAGATCGCGTCGGAGGTCATGCCCGCCCTGAGTGAGCGGGTGCGCGTACGAGATCGCCCGGCTCGGGGCCGTCGCCGGGAAGAGCCCGATCCGA
This sequence comes from uncultured Acidobacteriota bacterium, assembly GCA_963720925.1. Taxonomy (GTDB): domain Bacteria; phylum Actinomycetota; class Acidimicrobiia; order Spongiisociales; family ZC4RG35; genus JARDZU01. Next base: position 569,524 of record CAVRHE010000007.1, on the reverse strand, counting down.
TTCGGGTCATGGGTCGGAGGAGACCGGGACGGCAATCCAGGCGTGACCCCGGAGACAACCCTCGAGACACTCTTGCTCCAGCACGACCGCGGCATCCGTCATCTCATCGGGCTGATCGAAGACCTGGCCGACGAGCTCTCGGTCTCCGATCGTCTCGCTCCCATGAGTGATGAGATGGAAGGTTCGTTGGCATCGGACCGCGAGCTGCTGCCGGACGTGTGGCAACGCGAGAGCCGGCGCACCGCCGCCGAGCCATACCGCCTCAAGTGCTCATACATTCGCGCTCGCCTCGTCAATACCAACCGACGGCTCCAACAGGGCATGGGCCACGTCGAGGGCCTCGACTACGCCCATCCCGATGGCCTCATCGCCGACCTCGACGTGATGGCCGACTCCCTCACCCGGGCGCGCGGGGAGCTGATAGCCCACGGCGCCGTGTCCCGGGTGCGCCGGGCAGTGGAGACGTTCGGATTTCAGATGGCAACTCTCGATGTCCGCGAGCACGCCAGCAAGCATCACGAGGCGATCGCCGAGTTGTTCGCGCTGGTGGGTGTCGACTATCGAGCGATGTCGCACGACCAGTGCTCAGAAGTGCTGTCAGCCGAGCTGGAAGGGAGCCGACCCCTGAGTGGCACGACCACCACCCTCAGTGAGCAGGCCGACCTCACTCTCGGCACCTTCCGCGCGATCAGGGAGGCCCAGGACCTCTACGGGGACCAGGTCATCGAGTCCTACATCATCTCGATGACAGAGAGCCCGGTCGACGTCCTCGCGGCGGCGGTACTTGCACGCGAGGCGGGCCTGATCGATCTCCGGCGCGGCATTGCCCGGATCGGCCTGGTGCCGCTCGTCGAGACGATCGATGACCTGCGTGGCGCCGGACGGCTCCTCGAGTTCCTCTTCGACCATCCCGGATACCGCCAGATCCTCGAGATCCGGGGCAACAGCCAGGAGGTGGTGCTCGGTTACTCCGATTCCAACAAGGAGGGAGGGATCACCACTTCGCAGTGGGAGATCTACAAGGCCCAACGGTCGATGAGGAACGTCGCCGAGCGGCATGGAGTCCACCTTCGTCTGTTCCACGGCCGAGGTGGGACCATCGGCCGTGGCGGCGGGCCTACCCACGCCGCCATCCTCGCCCAGCCGTTCGGCACCGTCGACGGCGAATTGAAGGTCACCGAGCAAGGCGAGGTGATCTCGGAGAAGTACGGGCACCCCGGGATCGCTGCCCGCAACCTGGAGCTGGCGCTGTCGGCGGTCCTCGAGTCGTCGCTGCTGCACCGACGCTCACGAAAGCCCAAGGAGGCCCTCGACAGATGGACCGAGGCCATGGATTTCTTCTCCGCTGAGGCATACGCGTCCTACCGAGAGTTCGTTCAGCATCCGAGCCTGGTCCCCTATTTCCTCACCTCCACCCCGGTCGAGGAGCTCGGACGGCTCAACCTGGGGAGCCGACCTTCGCGCCGTCCCGGGGGCGTGGGGGGCATCGAGGACTTGCGGGCGATTCCGTGGGTGTTCGGCTGGACCCAGACCCGCCAGATCGTCCCCGGCTGGTTCGGCGTAGGGACCGGGATCCGGGCCGCCCGGAAGGCGGGATTCGGGGAGGTGCTCGACGAGATGGCCCGTGAGTGGGGCTTTTTTCAAACCTTCCTCTCCAATGTCGAGATGACGTTGGCCAAGACGGATCTCGAGATAGCCGGCCGCTATGTGGCCAGTCTCGTGGCAGAGGAACATCGGGGGCTACTGGACCTGATCCGGGCCGAGTGCGACCTGGCCACCGAGGAGGTCCTCGCCTTGCGCGGCCAACCGGACCTGCTCGGCGATCTGCCGCTGCTGAGACGGACCCTCGGGGTCCGTGACGTGTACCTCGACCCGATCAGCTATCTCCAGGTGTCGCTGCTCGCCCGCAGCCGGGACGGTGAGGTCGGCGACGACCTCGACCGCGCCCTCCTCCTCACCGTGAACGGGATCGCAGCGGGAATGCGAAACACGGGCTAGATATTCTCGGAAGCATGCCTGTAACGATCCTCGACCACCCACTCGCCGCCGACCTGCTGTCAATCCTCCGCAGCAAGGACACCGAGCCGCCCGAGTTCCGCCAAATCGCAGAAAGGCTTGGTTACCTCCTGGTGGCGGAGGCGCTCTCCGACATGTCGACGGTGGAGGTCGAGATCGAGACCCCCCTCGAGAAGACCAGCGGTCGCCAGCTTCGGCGCCCGGTGGTTGCCGTCGCCGTCCTCCGCGCCGGCCTCGGGCTCCTCGAGTCGGTCCTGACGCTGGTGCCCGACGCCGCGATCGGCTTCGCCGGAGTGCAGCGCAACGAAGAGACTGCCGAGCCGATCGAGTACTACACCAAGTTCCCCCACCTCTCTACGGCGAGGGTATTGATCCTCGAGCCCATGCTCGCCACGGGCGGTTCGCTGTCCTGGGCCATCGACAAGGTCAAGGAGAACGGGGCAAAGGACATCACCGCGGTTTGCGTGGTCACCGCCCCCGAGGGGCTGGCCGTCATCGAAGAGAAGCATCCCGACGTCCGGATCGTCGCCGCTTCCCTCGACCGCGAGCTCGACCCCAGCTTCTATATCGCACCCGGTCTCGGGGACATGGGAGACCGGCTATTCGGGACTCTGTGACCATTTTCGAGGATGCCGTGCTCGAGGTCATCACCTCACTCCAGGTCGGCGAGGTGGTCACTTACGGTGAGGTTGCGGATCAGGCAGGGTTTCCCGGTGCCGCCCGCGCGGTGGGATCGGTTCTCCGAAACTGTGACGGTGAGGTCCCCTGGTGGCGCGTGGTAGGCGCCGGGGGCCTGATTCGCACACCCGGCAAGGAGAAGCAGGCCGATCTCCTCAGATCGGAGGGCGTTCTCGTCATGGATGGAAAGGTCGTTGACGCCAGGAACCGTTGAGCGGCCTCCTTCGTCCAACCACCATGACATGGACCACACGTAGTCGAAGCATTGCACTGATCGGCGGCCTGGCCGTCCTGCTGGCCGCCTGCGGCAGTGAGGCCGGGACGACTCCACCGGAGATCACCGTGAACACATCGCAAGAGCCAACATCCGGCATCTCGGTTTCGGGCATGGGTGAGGTGACCGGCACGCCGGACACGGTCGAAGTCGGCCTCGGTGTCTCGGTTCTCGGGGAATCGGTCGATCAGGCAGCCACCACGGCGGCTGAGAAGGCCCAGGCGCTGATCGATGCGCTGACCTCGAATGGCGTCGCCGAGGAGGACATCACCACCACCGATTACTCGATCTATCCCGAGTACGACTACTCGAGCAACGAGCAACGGCTGATCGGATACCGAGTGAGCAACACGGTCAAGGCCAAGATCAGAGACCTCGATAGCACGGGCGCCGTCCTCGACGCGGCGACCGTTGCGGGTGGCGATGACGTTGTCGTCAACGGGCTCTCTTTCAGCATCGAGGACAATGACGAATTGGTCGCCGCCGCCAGAGAGGCGGCTTGGAATGACGCAATGGCCAAGGCGACCCAGCTCGCCGAGCTCTCCGGGCAGACCCTCGGTGAGGCAACCACCATCACCGAGACCGTGAGCATGCCTCCGATCCCCATCCCCTACGCCGCTGAGGCGGCTGACGACCGAGCCGTGGCGACTCCAATCGAGCCCGGGACGTCGGCTGTGACCATCACGCTCCAAGTCCAGTTCGGCCTCGCGGGCTGAGGAATAGGCTCCACCGCCGCACGATCTGGAGATGACGATGGGCATCACGGTTTTGGGTGCCGGGGAGGCGTACGCGGCCCCGGACATGGTCGAGGTAGATGTCGGTGTCTCCGTCCTCGCCAACACGGTCGAAGACGCCACTCGAACCGCCGCGGAAAGGGCGAACGCGGTGTCAGCAGCCCTCACCGCGGGCGGCATCGCCGCCGAAGACTTGACGACGACCGAATACTCCATCCGCCCCGAGTACGACTACTCGGGCAGCCAACAGCGGCTGCTGGGCTATCGGGTCAGCAACACCGTCCGTGCCAAGCTCCGCGACATCACAACGACCGGTCGACTGCTCGATTCCATCGCCTCCGCAGGCGGTGATGAGACCACGGTCAACGGCCTCAGCTTCGGAGTCGCCGACGAGACGTCTCTCCTGGGCCACGCTCGGGAAGCGGCGTGGAACGACGCCAAGGCCAAAGCCGAGCAGCTGGCGACACTCTCTGGGCACACGCTGGGCAAGGCCACGACGATCATCGAGATGATCCAGGGCCCGGTAGTGCCGATGCCGAGGATGATGGCGGCCGACATGGCGATGTCGGAGAGGGCTTCGACCCCCGTCCAGCCGGGAACGTCATCGGTCACGGTGACGCTTCAGGTGGAGTTCGGCTTCCGGGAGTGAGCCGCCCCGGGGGAATACCCCCGGCTCTCCTATCCTTGAGAGTGGCAACAGGCGAGCGCAATTGAACGATCACTCACGCCGCATCTACGACTCGATGCTCGGGCTGCTCTCGAACGCCGAGAACCCGACCCCGATGGTCAGGCTCAACCACGTCGTCCCGTTCCAGCACACCGAGGTCTACGCCAAGCTCGAGTGGTACAACCCGTTCGGATCTGTCAAGGACCGAATCGCCTCCAACATGATCCAGCAAGCCCGAGAGCAGGGCGAGCTCACCGACGAGGACCTGGTCGAGCCAACGTCGGGCAACACCGGTCTCGGTCTGATCATGATGGGCAACCTCCTCGGTTATGACCTGACCACCCCGTTGTCGAGCGCCATCCCCATCGAGAAGCGAACGATGCTCCGGTTTTTCGGAGCCACCGTCGAGGAATTGGAAGACGACCTCTGCCCTGCGCCCTGGGCGCCCGAGGGGGCCATCGCCCGGGCAACGGAGATCGCCGAGAAGCCCGACTTCCTCATGCTCAACCAATACCGGAACCCGTCCAACCCCGATGCCCACTACCGGACCACCGGGCCGGAGATCTGGCGCCAGACGGATGGGACGGTCACACATTTCGTGGCCGGGATGGGAACCTGCGGCACCATCACCGGGACTGGGAGGTTCCTGAAAGAGCAGCGCTCAGATATCCAGGTCGTCGGGGTCCACCCGGGTGAGGGTCATGACATCCCGGGGGTGCGCAGCATCCGCCAGCTCGAGCAGACCGAGTTCTTCCTCCCCGACGAGTACGACGGGATGATCGAGATCGGCAACGAGGATGCCTACGCCCTGACGCTGCGGCTCAACCGTGAGGAGAGCATCCCCGCCGGACCCAGCTCGGGGATGGCTCTCGCCGGCGCCCTGGCCACCATCCCCGACGAGCCCGGGATCAGGGTGGTTGTGATGTTCCCGGACAACGCTTTCAAGTACGCCTCGTCGATGGCCAAGCACATCCCCGGGCTGGCTCCGACCGCTCTGCCCCGGTCAAAAAGCCGCCGGGAAGAGCTCTTCGACGCCATCATCGAGCACACCCGGCACAACCCACATCTAACCGTCGATGTCGAGGCGGCACACGACCGATGGGAGGCGGAGAGGCCAGTCGTGGTCGATGTCCGCTCGGCCGAGGAGTTCGCCCAGGGGCACATCCCGGGAGCCGTCAACATCCCCCTCCTCGAACTGCCCGACAACCAGGACCAGCTGCCCGCCGATCTCGACACCCCGGTGTTGACCGTCTGTGCCCGGGGCAACATCTCTCTGCCGGGGGTCCTCTACATCAACTCACTCGGCTATCGGGACGCCCACAGCGTCACCGGGGGCACCAACGCCTGGGTGGAGCAGGGATATCCCCTCCAAACCGAGTAGCGAGACTTGCCTTGGAGCGGCAGCCCCGGCCGACCGGCGTCTGTTCGCCCTGAGGCGTGGCTTGGACGGATGGAGCAACTAGCGGAGTGAGGGTTGCCGAAGGGCGAAGTCGGCCGGCAATCAAGGCAGCCAGCACCCCTTTGGAATTCGCGGTCTTCGCAATCAAACTGCGACGATGCGCCACTTCCTCAATACCTTCGATTGGACCCGAACCGAGCTCCAGTCGATGGTGGACGAGGGGCGCCGTCTCAAGGCCTCTCCATATGGCAAGGCCCTCGAGGGGAAGACCGTGGCCCTGCTCTTCCTCAACAACTCCTTGCGCACCCGCACCTCATTCGACGTTGGTGCAAATCAGTTGGGAGGCCACGCCGTCGTGCTCTCCCCCTCCGGGGGGATGTGGCCGCTCGAGTTCGAAGACGGCGTAGTGATGCTCGATGACGCCGAGGAGCACGTCAAAGAGGCGGCCAAGGTCCTCTCCCGCTATTGCGACCTCATCGGGATCAGGGCGTTCCCCAAGTTCGAGAACTGGGAGGAGGACCGGAAGGACACCATCCTGCAAGCTTTCGCCTCCCACGCCGACGTCCCCGTCATCAACATGGAGACGATCACCCATCCCTGTCAGGAAATGGCGCATGTCATGGCCCTTCAAGAGCGTCTCGGGCCGCTCGACGGCAAGCGATACCTGCTGACCTGGAGCTATCACCCCAAGCCGCTGAATACGGCCGTGGCCAATTCGGCACTCATGATCGCAGCCAAGTTCGGGATGAACGTCACCCTCCTCTGCCCGACAGAGGAATTCCTGCTCGACGATCGGTACATGAACATCGCAACCCGCGACGCCGGCGCCAACGGAGGCAGCGTCACCGTCACCCATGACATCGAGACCGGCTACGAGGGAGCCGATGTTGTCTACGCGAAGAGCTGGGGGGCTCTCCCCTTCTTCGGGCGGTGGGACGAGGAGAAGCCGATTCGGGACAAGTACCAGGACTTCATCGTCGACTCCCGCAAGATGGCGATGACCAGCGACGCGGTCGTCAGCCACTGCCTTCCGATGAGACGCAACGTCATCATGACCGACGATGTATTCGACGGCCCGAGTTGCATCGCCTACGACGAGGCGGAGAACCGTCTCCACGTTCAGAAGGCGATCATGACAACCCTGATCGGTCAATGAGCGAGGACCGAGTCCCGGCTTCGCCGAACCGGGACGTGCGCCAAACCATCGTCCATCTGCTCTCCAATATGAGTGATGGGAGGGAGATCCGCTCGTACTTGCAGCGGTTCTCCGAGGTGGACCGCTCGCGTTTCGCTGTCATCAAGATCGGCGGCGCCATTCTCGCCGAGCACCTCGAGGAGACGGCCGCTGCTCTCGCCTTCCTCCACACCGTCGGGCTCACTCCGATCGTGATCCATGGCGGGGGGACCCAACTCGATCGTGCCCTGGACGAGCGCGGGATCGAGAGTCGAAGGATCGATGGGCTCAGGGTCACTGAGCCCGATGTGCTCGATGCGGCCCGCAATACGTTCATCGAGCAGAACATCCTTCTCGTCGAGGCGATAAGGGAACAGGGGGTCGCCGCCCACGGACTCACGGCCGGCGCCTTCGAGGCCGACTATGTCGACCGGGCCAAGTACGGCTTGGTGGGCGAGCCGACCGAGGTGCACATCGCCCTCATCCGCTCCATCGTCGACTCCGGGGCCATCCCCATCCTGACCTGTCTCGGTGTCGCCCCGGGTGGTCAGATCGTCAACATGAACGCCGACGCGGCGACCAGGGCCCTCGTCCACGCCGTTCAGCCACTGAAGATCATCTTCCTGGTCGATGTCGGCGGCCTGCTCGACGACAACGGACGGCTGATCGAGTCGATCAACCTCGCCTCCGACTATGAGCACCTAATGGCGCAGGATTGGGTCCACTCGGGGATGCGGCTCAAGCTGGCCGAGATCAAGCGGTTGCTCGACGACACACCGCTCTCCACCTCGGTCTCGATCACCACCCCAACGGGCTTGGTCAAGGAGCTGTTCACCCACGGCGGGTCGGGAACGTTGGTGCGGAAGGGCGAGTTGATCGAACGGCTCACAGATCCCGGCGCAATCGACGAGAGTCAGGTGGTCAAGCTGGTCGAAGAGGCGTTCGGGAGGCCTCTGAAGGAGGGGTGGTGGGGCGGGCTCGACTTCGATAGCGCCTATTTGTCCGAGAGCCTCCGCGCCGGGGCGATCGTGTCTCGCGTCGGCGACATCTCCTATTTGGACAAGTTCGCCATCCTCGAGGATGCCCGCGGTGAGGGCCTGGCCAGAACTGTGTGGGCACAGCTGATTACCGATCACCCCGTGCTCTACTGGCGATCCCGCACCGAGAATCGGTTCAATTCCTTCTATTCCGACGAGGCGGACGGCTCCGTGAAGCGGGGGTCATGGACCGTCTTCTGGAAGGGTGAGACCGACTTCGATCGCATCGCCCCCCGGGTCGAGACTCTCGCGGCGCTCCCTCCTTCGTTCTCTGGCGATGACGATGATTGAGCGCCACTCGGTCGGTGTGGTGGGCGCACGCGGCCATACCGGGGCCGAGCTGGTTCGCCTGATCTCCGGTCACCCCTCGCTCCAGCTGGTCTTCGCCGGGTCCCGGGAGCTCGCCGGTCAGCCGGTGCCGGGGACTGATGACGTCGTGTTCGAGTCGATCGGCCCCGACGACCTCAGGGGCCAGCATCTCGATGTGGCGATCCTGGCCCTACCCGATGGCGCCGGCGATCCATATGTCGAGGCCATCGACGAAGGGACGGTCGTCGTCGACATCTCGGCGGATCATCGGTTCGACGACACCTGGGCCTACGGGCTCCCCGAGTTGTTCCGGGACAAGCTTCAGGGGGCGCGGCGAATCGCCAACCCCGGTTGCTATGCCACCGCCGCCCAGATCGTGCTCGCCCCGCTCGTCGCCGAGATATCTGGTGTGCCGGCCCTGTTCGGGGTCTCCGGGTACTCGGGGGCGGGAACGACCCCCGGCCCGCGCAACGACCCCGAGCGGCTCCGGGACAACCTGATGCCTTACAAGCTCGTAGGACACACCCACGAGAAGGAAGCAGTCCGCCATCTCGGCATTCCCATGCGGTTGATCCCGCATGTCCACCCGGCATTCCGGGGTCTTCTCATCACCGCACACGTCCCGCTGGGCCGACCCAGGACGATCGATGAGATCCGGGCACAGTTCGAGGAGCAGTACGACAGGGAGCCCCTGATCGAGATCCGGGATGCGATCCCGGAGCTGAGGGAGGGGGCGGATCAGGCCGGCGTCATCCTCGGTGGGTTCGACACGAGCGCCGACGGCCTGAACGCGGTCGTGGTCGCCGCCGAGGACAACCTGCTCAAGGGTGCGGCGGTCCAGGCGATCCAGAACGTCAACCTGGCTTTGGGGCTTGGCGAGTTCGATGGCCTGGCCCTCTGACCGTGACATTGACTTCGACATCACCTCGTGGATAACGTCTCGTTGTGTCTCGTACGACGATGTGCATGTGTCTCTGTGACAGCTCTCGGGTGGCATGCCCGAGCGCAGACTTGACACTTCGTCAGCGCTCGTAACGACGCCACCGCCCGAGAGCGAAACCCTTACGGCGTCGTCTCCATTCATCGAATCCTCATCAGGAGCCAAAGAGCACATGACTTATGCAAATCCCGACGCCCTCGTCACCACCGATTGGCTGAAGGCCAATCTGAGTGACCCGAACCTACGGGTCATCGAGGTGGACGAGGACGCCACGGTCTACGACAAGGACCACATTCCGGGCGCCATTGCCTGGAGCTGGTCCGACGATCTCCACCACCCCACCCGACGCGATTACCTCGATCAGGATGGGTTCAGCCAGTTGTTGTCCGCGGCCGGGGTCGGCCCGGACACGACCGTCGTCCTCTACGGCGGGAACAACAATTGGTTTGCCGCATACGCGTACTGGCTGCTCAAGTACCGCGGCTTCGACAACGTGAAGCTGCTCGACGGGGGCCGCAAGAAGTGGCAGATCGAGTCGCTTCCCCTCGAGTCGGAGCTTCCCGAGCTCACGCCTACCGACTTCTCGATCACGGGGCCGGAGCGACCCGAGGTCCGCGCCTTCCGGGACCGCGTCCTCGACGTGCAGGGACAGGCCACGCTCGTCGACGTTCGCTCACCGGAGGAGTTCAGCGGCGAGAAGATCGCTCCGGACCATCTCCCCCAGGAGCAGCCCTACGTGGCGGGCCATGTGCCGGGCGCCAAGAACATCCCGTGGAGCAAAGCGGCCAATGAGGACGGGACCTTCAAGTCGGTCGACGAGCTGAAGGAGCTCTACGAGGGGGCCGGCGTCACCGGCGGCGAGATCATCGCCTACTGCCGCATTGGCGAGCGTTCGTCCCATACCTGGTTCGTGCTCACAGAGCTACTCGGGCATGAAGATGTCAAGAACTACGACGGGTCATGGACCGAGTACGGATCGTTGGTGAATGTCCCGGTGGAAAGGGGCTGAGCCGATCAGGTGAGTGGGAACGGCGACTGAAGCCACCATGGCACCGGTGAGGGCTCGATCCGGGTCACCCATTTCACCCACCAAAACCCACGTCTGGCCGGCGCCACGATCCGGGCCGGGAAACCGTGTCCCGGGCTCAGGGGCTCGCCGCCGAGACGTGTCACCAACCATGTGCTCTCCAGGTCGGCGATCGGGAACCTTCGGGCATACCCGGTCGCCGACCAGGCGACGAAACTCCGGTTATCGCCGGCATCGATCAATCGATCGAGCCTGACCCCGGTCCATTCCTGCTCCGAGTACCAGCCACCGGTGCAATCGAGGATTGCCGGGAAGGTGTCCTGGGGCATCGCTTCCAAGTCGGCGAGCGTCACATCCATTCCCGCGACCACCACCAACCACTCATCGGAGTCGATCGTCGGCACCCTGTCATCGAGCCAGGAGGTGGTGGGCAGGCCGGCCGGGTCGTGTGACCCTCTCTCATGCATGCCCGTGAACCGGCGCTCACTCCCTGGGGCCTCCAGCGCCTGGAGGGTCCCCTCCCACGCCAGCCAGATGCCGGCAGCGGCGGCCGACAGCGCCGAAGTGCGCAAGAACGCTCGCCGGTCGACATCGAAATGGCGTGGCGTGACCGGATGACGTCGGAAGTGGTCGATGGCAAGGCCAAGCGCCAGGACGGCACCACCGACGTGGATCTGCATCACCGTCAGCGGGCCGATGCGTGAGATCTCACCATGGGCGTGAAGCAGACCCGATGCGAGTGTGATCAGGACGACTGTGAGAAGCACCAGGGAGAAGACCCGCCCCGGACGCTTCTTCCTGAGCCCACGCCGCACGATCGAGGTTTTCCAAGGAGCTAGGAGCAGGATGGCGAGGGCGACGGCACCGTGGATGACCGCGGTGTCGAGAGGCCAGTCGACTCCAATCGCCTGGCTGGCCAGACCCGAGACGACCGCCGTCACCAGCAGCACCGCCAGCGCCAGATTCGTCCTGCGACCCACGACCCTCCTCAGGTTGTGATGGTTCTTCTCACTCTGCTATAACACTCGTTATACTGCGCGTTATTGAGTATGGCAACCCCAACCAGGGAACCTGACACCGTTCGGGCCGAGCTGATCGAGGCGGCGATCCGTCTCCTGGCGGATCAGGGCACGGAGGCCCTTGTGTTGCGCCGGGTCGCTTCTGCGGCCCATGTGTCGACGATGTGCGTCTACTCACGATTCGGGGACAAGGTGGGCCTGCTCAACGCGGTCTACGCGGCCGGGTTCGAGAATCTCAACCTCGCCATGTCGACGGTCCAGCACTCTCAGGACCCGCTGCGCCGGATCCTCGAGCTAGGGCTGGCGTATCGCCGGTTTGCCGTCGCCAATCCCGCCCTCTACGCATTGATGTTCGAGCGCGTCATCGGATTCGATCCCCCGCCCGAGGTGCGATCCGATCTCCTGGAGTCGACCTTCTCGCTCGTGTCCGATGCCGTGAACGAGGCCATGGAGCAGGGGACGATCGACGTCGAGAGCCCGAAGGTCGCGGCGTACACCTTGTGGACGGCGGCACATGGCGCGGTGAGCCTGGAGCTCACCCACGCCGCCCGGCGCCCGCTCTCGGGCTGGCTGACCGACTCCCCCGACGCCGGGGAGGACGTCTTCCGCCAAGCTATCGAGACCACTCTGAGGGGGCTTGCGTCATCCGGGCACGCCGCCTAGCGCCTTGCATATATAACGTCCCGCCGGATGGCGTTCACCGCAGTCGAGCTGATCGAAGCCAAGAGGGAGCACCGGGAGCTGACCCCCGAGGCCATCGCGTGGTTGATCGAGGCCTATACCGACGGGGTCGTCCCGGATTACCAGATGGCGGCGATGGCCATGGCCATCTTTCTCAACGGCATGAGCGCCGGCGAGCTCGCCGCCTGGACGGGAGCGATGCTCCACTCGGGAGAGGTCTTCGACTTGAGCGACATCGGTGCGGCCAAGGTCGACAAGCACTCGACCGGCGGGGTCGGGGACAAGATCTCGATCCCCCTCGCCCCACTGGTGGCCTCCGTCGGAGTGGTGGTGCCGATGATGTCAGGACGCGGCTTGGGGCATACCGGAGGGACGCTCGACAAGCTGGAGACGATTCCCGGGTTCACCACCCGGCTCGATCCCGACCGATTGCGGGACGTTGTTTCCACTCACGGCATGGTTTTCGCCGGGCAGACCGAGACCCTGGTCCCGGCCGACCGAAAGCTCTACGCCCTTCGCGACGCCACCGCCACGGTCCCCTCGCTGCCACTCATCTCTTCGTCGATCATGTCAAAGAAGCTGGCCGAGGGGCTGGACGGTCTCGTTCTCGATGTCAAGACCGGCAGCGGCGCGTTCATGAAGGATCTTGAAGGCTCGCGATTGCTGGCTCGCACGATGGTCGACATCGGCGTCGGACACGGGGTACGAACCATCGCTCTGATCACCGGGATGGACCAGCCGCTCGGGCGGGAGGTAGGCAACGCCAATGAGATGAGAGAATCGATCGACGTGCTCAGAGGGCGGGGCCCGGAGGACGTCGTTCAGCTGACCCTTGCCCTCGGCGAGGCCATGATGGAGCTGGCCGGCATCGACGGAGGGCGGGAATCCCTCGTCGACGCGATCGACTCGGGCAAGGCCCTCGAGAAGCTGATCGAGGTTACGAAGGCGCAGGGTGGAGACACCTCGTTCATCGAGGACCCCGGTCTGCTCCCAACATGTTCGGAAGAGGCGGTTGTCACCGCCCCCGTAGCTGGCTTTGTCACCCGATGTGATGCCCTGACAATCGGGGTGGTCGCCACCCGGCTCGGGGCCGGAAGAGAGCACCAGGAGGACACCATCGACACCGGAGTCGGCATCACCCTCGAAGCCAAGGTCGGCGATCGGGTCGAAGCCGGCCAACCACTGGCCCGGGTCGCCTACAACGACGCTGCCCGCTGGCAGGCCCAGGAGAGATCCCTCTCGTCAGCCTGGACGATCTCCGAGACGCCACCTGAGCCGAAGGATCTGGTCATCGAGCGGATCGAAGCCTCGTAGTTGGGAGAGGCCTCTCCATACGGCACCGTCGGTCCCAATTAGGCGCGCGGTGAGTGCTCGTTACCATCGCCCGGCACCTGACCACCAAGGAGTGGATCGATGAAGGTCCGCGGATGAACGTCATTGTCTGCGTCAAGCAGATCCCCGACCCGGCCACCCCTTATCGTCTCGAGGAGGGCAGCAACTGGTTGATTCGCCCCGAGGAGCAGATCCTCGACGACACCGACCGCTACGGGGTGGAGATGGGTCTGCAGATAGCGGAGGCCACCGCCGGAACGGTCACCGTCGTGAGCATGGGACCGTCCGGCACCGGTCAGGGGATCCGGCAGGCGCTGGCGATGGGAGCGGACGCGGCGATCCTCATCGAGGACGGCTCCTTGAGGGGATCGGACGCGCTGACGACTGCTCGGATCCTGGCGGCCGCGATCGGGCGAAATGACTTCGATCTCGTCATCGCCGGGACCGAGTCGACCGACGGCTATTCCGGTGTCGTGCCCCAGATGGTGGCCGAGCTTCTCGGGGTACCAGCGCTCACCTATGCAACCGAGGTGGAGACCGGCGAAGGATCGGTGACGATCCACCGCCAGACGGTGGCCGGTTACGACGTGGTCACCTCGGATCTACCGGCAGTGGTGTCGGTAACGGCGGGTGTGGTCGAGCCTCGCTATCCGACGTTCAAGGGGATCATGGACGCCAAGAAGAAGCCGATCGAGACCCTTTCGATGGGGGATCTGGGGACGGAGCGTGCCCCGGAGCAGCTCGTGCTCGCCATCGTCGACGCCCCTGAGCGGAGTGGCGGACGGAAGATCGAGGACGACGGGGAGGCACATCAGGCAATTGTCGCCCTCCTCGCCGAGAGGAAGGTGATCTAGGTGGCCTCGGTGTGGGTTTTCATCGAACAGGAAGGCGAGAGTCCCACCGCGCTGGGCCTTGAGCTGCTGGCCAAGGGCCGCGAGCTCGGGGACGTCACTGCCATCTTCCTCGGCCCCGGCTCAGAAACGATCTTCGCCATGCTCGGAGAGCATGGCGCAAAGTCGGTCTTGCACTTGGACAGCGGCGATCGACTCCCCTCGGCGCCAGTGGCGACCGCCCTCGCGGAACGAGTCGCCTCCGGGTCCCCGGACCTGATCCTCCTCGGTCAGGCCTACAACGACCGTGACGTCGCCGGGCGCCTCGCCGCAAAATTGGGGGTAGGGATCCTTTCCAACGCAAGCGACGTGCGTCTGAACGGTGGTGGGGTGGAGACGGACCACGAGATCCTGGGCGGGAGCCAGATCGCCACGGCCAGCGCTTCCCAGGGCCCCTACATCGTCCTGGCGCGGCCGAAGTCGTTCGTTGCCGAGGCCATCGGCGGCGCAGTCCCCCCGGTGGAGAAGCTGCAGCTACCCGAGGCCGGGACGACAGAGGCGACGATCGTCGAGTCTCACGTCGAGGAGAGGGAAGGCCCCCAACTCGGAGACGCGTCGATCGTCATCTCGGGAGGACGGGGCCTCGGTTCGCCGGAGGCCTACGAACTGGTGGAACGGCTGGGCAAGCAGCTCAAGGCGGCGACGGGAGCGACGCGCGCCATCGTCGACGCAGGGTGGGTCCCTTATGCCAAGCAGGTGGGCCAGACCGGGAAGACGGTCAAGCCAGACGTGTACATCGCCTGCGGCATTTCGGGCGCCATGCAGCACCTGGTGGGGATGAAGGACTCGAAGACAATCATCGCCATCAACAAAGACGCCGACGCCCCCATCTTCTCCATTGCAGACCTCGGCGTCGTCGGCGACGTCCACAAGGTCCTCCCCAAATTGATCGAGGCCTTGGAGAGCCGTTGAGCGACTGGCCCCAGGACGTTTCGGGAGATTCCCGCCACTGGCAACGACAGGACGGAGGCTGACGTGGACTTCAAGCTCGAGCTGGTGCTGCTTCCGGTCACGGACGTGGACCGCTCCAAGCACTTCTATCAGGAGAAGATGGGGTTCGGCCTGGACGTCGATCACCAGCCGAACGAGGAGTTCCGCGTTCTGCAGTTCACCCCACCGGGCTCGGCATGCTCGGTCACCTTCGGAAAGGGCATAGTCGACACGACCCCCGGTTCGGTGCGCGGGCTGCACCTGGTCGTTACCGACATCGAAGCGGCGCGCGCCGAGCTGATCGGGCGCGGCGTCGAGGTCGGCGAGATTCGGCACATGGGCCCGAACGGGTGGGAGCCGGGGCGCGATCCCGCCCGCGCCCGGTACAACTCCTTCGCCGAGATCGCCGACCCTGACGGCAACACCTGGATCCTCCAGGAGGTGCCCGAAGGGTCTGAGGGCTAGCCGCCCCGACCCTGCCTGCTGTTTGATCAAGCCACACGGCGGGTAGCCGTGGGGATGCAGCGAGACATGGTCCGAGTGGAGAAGCTTCGTCCCGATGGCATCGATCAGGCTGCGGAACTGCTCTCTCGGAGCTTCGAGACCACGCCCGACTACAGCCATTTGTTCCCCGACCCCTACACGCGTCGGGACGCGCTGCGTGGGTTCATGCGTGCCCCGGTTCGAGACAGCCAGGCGGAAGACAACTGCTGGGCGGCCACCGACGGGACGGCCATGCTTGGTGTTGCTGCCTGGCAGGCGCCGGGGCGCTACCCGTGGTCGCTGGGACGCAATCTCCGCGCCCTGCCCACGATCCTCTCGATTCTCCGGCATGCCCCGGGATCATTCCGAGACCTCGTGAAGTTTGGCTCGACGATCGACAGCCATTTCCCCACCGAGAAGCCCCTCTGGTATCTCCAGGTGATCGGAGTCAGCCCGGAGGCGCAGGGGCTCGGAGTAGGGACCCGACTCCTCGAGCCGGTACTCGGCCTGGCCGACCGCGAGCGCCTGTCCTGCTATCTGGAAACGTCGAACGAGAGGGCGGTCCCGTTCTACCTGAGAGCGGGGTTCGAGATCGACGAGGAGGGTGTCGAGCTGATGCCCGGTGGCCCCACCTACTGGTTGATGACACGGCCACCGTCGTAGGATTCCCACAACCGGCAAGGAGAGCCATCACGGCAGAACCCGTAATCGAACTGGTTGAATTGGGCTTTCCCTGGCCCGGTCTCGACCCCTTCATCTTCACCGTCCACCACATCGATGCCTACCCGGCGGGGAATGAAGACCTGGGACCGGCCGCATCCCTCGGCGGACGCGACATCGGAGTCGACTTCTCCTATCTCGACGGGTGGAGCATGTACCACGGCGATGTCGTGCCCGGCTTCCCCCAGCACCCGCACCGAGGGTTCGAAACGGTGACCGTGGTCCGTCGGGGCTATGTCGATCATTCCGATTCCCTTGGCGCCACCGCCCGGTACGGCCAAGGCGACGTGCAGTGGTTGACCACCGGGAGCGGCATCATGCACGCCGAGATGTTCCCCCTTCTCGACCCGAGCGGGCCCAACCCGATGGAGCTGTTCCAGATCTGGTTGAACCTCCCACCGGAATCGAAGATGGTCCCTGCGTACTTCGGGATGCTGTGGGGCGAGGACATCCCGAGAATCACCCCGTCACCCGGTGTCGAAGTCGAAGTGATCGCCGGCATCATCGACTCCAATCGCCCGCCCTCTCCTCCGCCCGACTCATGGGGCTCCCGAGGCGACTCACATCTCGCCATCTGGCATATCACTCTCGAACCGGGTGCCCGCTGGCAGCTGCCCCTTGCACCGGTGGGGGTGAATCGGATGCTGCACTGCGTCCAGGGAGACGACGTCAGCGTCGGCTCGACCCGTTTTGGCGCGAAGATCGGGGCGAGACTCCGTCCCGAGATGGAGTCCGGCATCGAGAATCACGGCGAGCCGGCCGCCTTCCTCCTTCTCCAGGGACATCCGATCGGTGCCCCCGTGTTCCAGCTTGGGCCCCTTCGTGATGAACTCGGCCGAGGAGTTGCGGCAAGCGGTCGACGACTACCACCGCACCCAGTTCGGCGGCTGGCCCTGGTCACGGCGGGATCCGGTGCATCCCCGAAGTGAGGGGCGGTTCGCCATCCACGCCGACGGGAGGGTGGAGCATCGGGACATGATCCCGACCGGTTGATGGCGGGCTACAGCGGCACACCGCTCATCCAGAAGCTGGGCATCAAGGAGGGAATGACGGTGGGCATCCTCAACATGCCCAACTACTACGACTTCGACCTCGGCGACATACCCCCGGACGTCCAGGTCCACCGGGGCGACTTCCCGGCCGACATCTACATCATCTTCGCCGAGCGCTCGGACGAGGCCGAACGAGCGTTCCAAGTTGCGATCACCGCCCTCCCGCCCGATGGGGCGATCTGGGTCTTCTGGCCGAAGAAGAGCTCGGGTGTGGAGACCGAACTGACCGAACAGACCTTGCGAGACCTGTTCCTGCCCACGGGCATGGTCGACAACAAGGTGATAGCAGTCGATGAGACGTGGTCAGGTCTCCGCTTCGTGGTCCGAAAGGAGAACCGGGAGAGCTGGCCCGGACCTTGACGACTGCTAGAGCGTGAAGCGAAAGGGCAGGAGCTCGTCGAGGGTGTGGACTCTCGTCTCAGACCCATGACCCGCGGCCACGATGATCGTTTCGACCCCGAATTCGGACATGATCTGACGACAGCGCCCGCACGGATAGGAGCCCTGCACCACCGGGGCGTCGATGCAGGCAACGGCCAGGGTATCGATCTTGCGCACACCGGCGGCGACCGCGGTGTGGATCGCGGTGGCCTCGGCACAGTTGGACGACGGGTAGGCGGCGTTCTCGATGTTGGCGCCCGTGAATGTCTCCCCATCGGATGAGACGACAACTGCCCCCACCCGGAAATGTGAGTACGGCGAGTACGCGTTCTGGGCGGCAGTGCGAGCTGCAGCCACCAATTCTTCTCGATTCATGACTGCTCCAATAGATCGGCGACGAATGAATCCGGATCGAAGGGCATGAGGTCGTCGATCCCCTCACCCAACCCGACGAACTTGATGGGGACACCTAGCTGACGCTCGATCGCGATGACTATGCCCCCTTTCGCCGTCCCGTCGAGCTTGGTCAGGACGATGCCACTGATCGGGACCGCGGCAGAGAACTCGCGCACCTGGATCACCCCGTTCTGGCCCCCGGTTGCGTCGAGGACCAGCAACACCTCGTCGACCCGGCCCCGGTCGCCCGATGCCACTCGATGGATCTTGCCCAACTCGGCCATGAGGTTCTTCTTGGCATGGAGTCGGCCGGCGGTGTCGACGATCACCACATCGTTGCCCCGGGCCCGGGCCGATTCGATGGCATCGAACGCGACGGAGGCCGGGTCGCCCCCCTCCTGTCCCGAGACGACCTTCACGCCAAGTCGATCACCCCACGTGTCCAGTTGGGCCCCGGCGGCAGCGCGGAAGGTGTCCCCGGCGGCGAGGACGACTTCCTGGCCATCCCTTTGGAGGCGGGCGGCCAGCTTGGCGATTGTGGTCGTCTTGCCCGTCCCGTTGACCCCCACTACGAGGATCACCGCCGGATCGCCTTCGAGATGCAGCTCCCGGTTCTTGTCGCCGAGCTCCCCTCTCAGCTGGGTGGCGAGGGCCTGTCGCGCCTGTTCCGGTGTCTCGGGGGCCGCAGCCCTGACACCGGCCACCACCGAAGTCGTGGACTCGAGACCGACGTCGGCGCCAAGGAGCGCCTCCTCGAGTTCCTGCCAGGTGTGATCGTCGAGACCGCTGCCCCACGCCCGGCGCAGGGACGAGCCGAGGGCAATAGCACTCCGCCCGATCCGGGAGGGCCGCGTCGGTGTCACAGGCGACGGTTCGCCGGACCGGCGCCGGCGACCGGCCACGATGACAACAGTGACAATCAGGACGACGGCGACGATGACGAGGATCAGGGCCCATTCGCTCATTCCCATTGCGACGCCAAGCTAATTACACGACGAGGTCGACACCGATCGAGGTCATGTCCTTGCGGACGACCTGGGAGGACCCACCCGGCTCCATGGTGACCCCGTAAAGCACATCGGCCGCCTCCATGGTCTGTTGCTGGTGGGTGACGATCAGCAACTGGGCCCTCTGGCGGAACTCGTCGACGATGCGGAGGAAACGCCGCAGGTTGGCGTCATCGAGGGCGGCCTCGACCTCGTCGAGCACGTAGAAGGGGCTGGGCCGGGCCTCGAAGATGGAGAACAAGAAGGCGAGGGCGGCCAGACTTCGCTCCCCACCCGATAGCAGGGTGAGCTGGCTCACCTTCTTGCCCAGCGGCTGAGCCTCGATCATCAACCCCGAATGCGGGTTCTCCGGATCGGCGAGCCGGATCCGGCCCCGACCGCCCGGGAAGAGAACCGCGAAATAGCGCTGATATGCCTCTGCCACCTCGCTGAAAGCGTCACGGAAGCGATGCTCGATCTCGTCCTCCAGCGCCCGGATCACCTTGCGCAGCTCGGAACGCGAAGACTCCACATCGGCGAGCTGGTCGACGAGAAACGTGTGCCGCTCGTCGAGCTCGGCGAACTCGTCCGCCGCCAGAGGGTTGATCGGGCCTAGACGTCGCAGCTGAGCCGATCGCTCATCGAGGATCGCCTGGAGATCGGCGTCATCGGGGTAGTCGGGGCGGGGGGCGCCGCGGGCGGCGTCGGCGTCGGCATCGGCGTCACGACGGACGCCCTCGATCACGCTCTCCTTCATGAGGCGCAGCTCGGCGAGACGCACCTGGAGCGTGGCGACCGTCTCCCGCGCGACTGCGACGGAATTCCGTCTCGACTCCATGTCTGAGCGAGCAACGGACAGCTCGGCCACGGTGCCTTCGTTTTCGGCGCGGAGTCCCGCCTGACGCTCCCGCAGGATCGCCAGCCTGCCCTGGAGGATGTCGACGGCACGGCGGGCGTATCTCTCGACCAGGTCGAGTCGTTCGACTGCGATCGGTGCCGGTTCGTCGCCATCGACACGGGCGAGGTCCGCCTCGATCCTCACGACACGCTCCTCGAGGAGACGGCGACGCTCGGAGATGACCCCTTGTACCGAAGCCGCTTCCTGCCACTCGGACCGCGCGATCTCCCGATCGGCGGCGATCTGAATACGACGGCTCTCCAACTCCTCCCAGGCCTGCATCCTCTCTGCTTCTTCTCCTTCGAGGGCCTGGAGGCGCCCGGCGAGGTCGGCGGACTGGCGTTCCCTCTCCGCTGTCCCCTCCTGAATCGAGCCGAGCCGCTCTCTGAGACGTGCCCGCTCGCCCTCCAGGGCATCTACGGTCTTTTGGAGGCGGGCCATGGCCTCGGCTCGTCCGGCCAGCATCGTCTCGGCCGATTCGAGCCGTTCCAACGCCGCCCTCTCCAGGTCACGGCTCTTCTCGAAGTCGCGCTTTGCGGCCGTGTGGATCGACGATGCCCGGGACAGGGTCGTCTTCGCCTCTTCGGCCGTCATCCGGGCCGTCTCCAGCATGGCGGGACCGGCGTCATCTGGCTGGGCGATTTGGACTCCGTCGATCGAAACCAGGTCGCCTTCGGGAGTTACCGCCCTCAATGCAGGATGGCGTGCAACCAGCGAGAGGGCGGTGACCCATCCCTCCACGAGGAGGACGTCGCCAAGTAGGTGACGGGCCAGTCCGAGGTCGGCCCGAGGCCCGAGCCGATCCACGAGGGAGTCGACGCCCGACGCGGCGGCGATCTCGGAGGCCGGGGCCGACCCCCGGTTCACCGCCGAGACAACCGGGACGCCTCCGCCACCGGCCGCCTTTAGCTTCTCTACGGCATCCTTGAGACGATCGACGCTCTGGAAGGCGACGGCGTCGGCCCATCGCCCCAGGGCCGCGTCGACTGCCTTCTCCAGCCCGGGCGGGATGTCGAGACGGGTGACGAGGGCCCCCAGCGCCCCCTCCACCGTCTCCACCGTGCGCCGGGATTCGATGTCCACGCCGCCAGAAAGGGCCGCTTCCAGCGCGTCGACCCTCGCCGTCGCCGCGGCCAGTGCCAGTCTGGACTCCGTCATGGCCTCTTCTGCACCAGACCAGGCCTTCTGATCGGACTCGCGCCGACGGCTCGCCTTCTGATAACTCGTCCTGGAATCCTGATACACCTTCATCCAGGCCCCGAATCTCCTCGTTGATCCGCGAGATCTCGCCCGATTCGTCACTCAACTGAGAGGTGACGACGTCCAGCCTGCGCTCGATGGCCTCCATCTCGCGGGAGTCGCGCATGCCTGCAGCCTGGAGCACGGAGAGCTCGCCGCGGACCGCCGCCAGCGCTCCCTCGGGAGACAACGCATTCTGGGTGGCGATGGCCCGCTCCTCGTCCTCCAAGCGTCGAAAGCGAGCCTCCATCGCCTCCACATGTGCGATCCCACCGGCCTCGGAAGCGGTCACCCCGCCCAGTTCCTCGACGATCCCTTCCAGCTCCAGACGAAGGTCGGACCTGCGCTCGATCCCGGCCTGCCGCCTGCCACTGACCGCCCGACTCCGCTCCTGGGCCACCGCACCCAGACGCCGCAATCTCTCGACTGTCGTCTCGAGACGGGCAGCAGCGCCGGTGTCGCGATCCAGATCGACTCCAACAATGGTGGCCCGGGCCGTCAGAGCCTCGACGGACGTCGTCAGGGCGCGCAGCGCCGCTTCGTCGGAGGCGATTTGACCTGTCAGGGTCTCCAGGGTGACGCTCCCGGCTTCCATCTCGGCCTCGTACGCTTCGAGGGCGAGGCCGGCCAGATGGAGACGCAGCTCGCGGACCCCGGATTTCAGGCCGTGATACCGCTCGGCTGCCCTCGCCTGACGTCGCAGCGGTCTCAACTGCCGCTCGATCTCGCCAATGAGGTCCTGAAGCCTGAGCACGTCCTCGTCGGTTCGCTCGAGCCTTCGCTCAGCCTTCTCCTTGCGACGGCGGTGCTTGAGGATCCCGGCTGCCTCTTCGATCACCGCTCGATGATCTTCGGGCGAGGCACTGAGCACCTCGTCTACCTGGCCTTGTCCGATGATCACGTGCTGATGGCGGCCCACGCCCGAGTCACTGAGCAATTCCTGCACGTCGAGAAGCCTGCAGTCCACGCCGTTGATCTCGTAGTCGGACGAGCCGTCCCGGTACAGACGCCGGGTGAGCGCCACCTCGTCGAGATCCAATGGGAGCCTCCGCTCGGCGTTGTCGATGACCAGGGTGGCCTCCGCCCGGCTCAATGCGGGTCGGGTGGCAGTGCCGGCGAAGACGACGTCCTCCATCTTTCCCGTGCGCAGCGCCTTTGTGGATTGGGTCCCCATCACCCAGGAAAGGGCGTCGACCAGGTTGGACTTGCCGGACCCGTTGGGGCCGACGACCACGGTCACGCCGGGTCGGAATTCGAGCCGGGTACGGTCGGCGAAAGACTTGAAACCGACGAGCTTCAGTGACTTCAAATACACAGCAAACACCTGGCAAATGACACGACTGTGATTACCGGGAGCAGGCTAACAGCGGCCCTGCGCTCAGTCGCTCTTCATCGGATTGGGATAGATGAAGAAGTCACGCAGGGTCTGATCCGAGGCCACTGCATCCGATTCCACGCCTGCCACCAGGGCCATTGAAGGGCCGGTCCACAGCCAGCCGACGAGGCGATCGACCTCCTCGGCCGGGCCCTGGGCGAAGACCTCGACCCTACCGTCCGCTGTGTTCCTCACCCAGCCGACGAGACCCAGCGAACGCGCTATTTGACGGCAGCTCTGACGGTATCCGACCTGCTGCACCCGTCCCGAGACGTAGGCATGGACCGCCTTGATCAAGGCCGCTCCGGCTGACAATCGGGGCAGAAGTGACTCGACCTGGCTCTGATCACGATCCGCTGGACCGGTGTGCCGCAACTGGGGCAGGGCAGGTCGGTTCGGCCGTACACCCGGAGCCGTTCGAGGTTCTCCCCCGCCCTCCCATCGGGTAACAGATATGTCATGTCATCGAGACTGGTCCCCCCGTTGTCGATGGCCTCGCCAAGGACGGTGCGAGTGGCCTCGAGCAGCCGCTTCAGCTCGGCCTCCGACAGGCTGCCGCCGGGTCGCATGGGATGGATCCCCGCCATGTGCAGGGCCTCGTCGGCATAGATGTTGCCCAATCCAGAGAGGATGACCTGGTCGAGCAACAGCGCCTTGACCGGAGCGGTCCTGCGGGCGAGGGCGGCTGCCAGGTCTTCGACCGATGGCGTCGTGTCCCACGCATCGGGCCCCACACGGGACAGACCCGAGCCCTCCATCTCATCGCTGGTGACGACGGCCACGAAGCCGAAGGTGCGCGGATCGACGAAACGGACCTCGCGTCCATCGTCCAAACGTGCCCGGAAGTGTGTGTGAGCGGGCTCGACCTCCGACGGATCGCCGACGGTGAACCGGCCTGACATCCCAAGGTGGGCCACGAGTGTCTGACCGTCATCGAGCGGCGCGGCGAGGAACTTCCCTTTCCGCCCCACCCCGAGCACCGTCCGCCCTTCGAGCCGCTCGTCGATCTCGGTCGGCCCACCTGCGTTGTGTCGGGCCGTCCGGGGGTGGGTCGTGCGGACGCGGGTCAGCCGGCGCCCTTTGATCGCTTCGTCCAGATGGCGACGCGTGATCTCCACTTCCGGCAGCTCGGGCAAGCATCCCTCCTGATCGGGGGCTGGTTACCGTACCCCGGCCCATGGAGATAACCCCCAGGCCCTTTGGCGAAATCATCGGTGAGGGCATGACGATGCTAGGTCGGGTCTGGAAGCGAATCCTCGCACCTGCTTTCTGGGCATTCGTTCTCCTCGGCGCCGCAACCATTGCCGTTTTCAGCCTCACCGGAGCCGATGACGTTCTCCAGCTCATCCTGAGCGACCCTCAGGCACTCCAAGGGATGACCGACACCGAGATCGGCGAGGCCGGCCTCCTGTTGCTTCAGGCGGGATCGATCGTGCTCGCCTTCCAACTCCTGGCCACCGGCTTCCTGAGCCTGGCGGTGCACCGGATCGTCGGGTCAGAGCTAGCCGGAGAGGCTATAGGCGCAGGCGCCGCATCTTCGAAGGCGTTGGCGAGGCTGTTCACTCTCGTCGTCGGCGGGCTGATCGCGATTGCTCTGGTCACGGTGGGCCTCATTGCCTTCATCATCCCCGGGCTGTGGCTGGCCGGGGCCTTCAGCATGCTGTCCGCGGTCATCGCGCTGGAGGGTCTCGGGCCGGTAGAGGCACTGCGGCGGAGCTTCACACTGGTGCGTGGCAGATGGTGGCCCACGGTCGGGTTTCTCTTGCTCGTCGGACTTTTCGGGTCGGTCGCTGCCCAACTGGTGCAGTTGGTCGCCCTTCCCATCGTCAGCGCAGGAGGCGTGGGCATCGGAGCGGGATTGGGCTTCGTCTTGCTCGTGGTCGCCCAGGGATTCGTGGTGGCTGCCATCGCGGTGATGGTGACTCTCTGGTACTTGGATCTCCGGTCCCGGAAGGAGCCCGTTGTCACCGAGAGTCTGCGATGAGCCTCTCCAGGGCTTGCTCCGCTGCTCCCTGTTCGGCGTCTTTCTTGGACCGACCGGACCCGGATCCCAGGGACACGCCGTCCACCTGAACGCTGGCGACAAAAGTCCGCTCGTGATCGGGGCCGGAACCGTCCGTCAGGTATTCGGGGCGTTTGCCGTCCCTGGCCAGCACCTCCTGAAGCCGGGTCTTGTAGTCCTTGAGCCCGGGCCTCTCTGCTCTCTCGCCAATCCGGCCGCCCCAGAGACGCAGCACCAGATCAGTGGCGTTCTCGAGGCCGGAGTCGAGGTAGACCGCTCCGATCACGGCTTCGAGAGCATCTGCCATGATCGAGTCCTTGTCCCGGCCCCCGGTCCGCTCCTCCGCCAGCGTCAGTTGGATGTGCTCGCTGAGACCGATGCTCCGGGCAACATCTGCCAGCACCGGCCTACTCACCAGGCCCGCCCTGATCTTCGCCAGGTTTCCCTCCGGGAGGTCGGAATAGGTGTTGTACAGATAACCCGTGATCGCCAATTGCAAGACTGCATCACCGAGAAACTCGAGCCGCTCGTTGTCGTGTCTCGAGCCGTCCTCGCTGCTGACGGAGCGATGGGTGAGCGATAGCTCGAGCAGCGCCGGATCGGAGAAGGTGTAGCCGAACAGCTGTTCCAGTGTCATCAGGAGGCGAGACGACGCGCCAGCCGCCCGGGGAGGTCGTGCTTTGCTGCTTCGGCCGCCATGGTGAGCGCATTGGCGATGGCGACCCGGCTCGACCTGCCATGGGCTATGACCACCACGCCCTTGACCCCGAGCAGCTGTGCGCCCCCGTATGTCTCGTAGTCGAGACGGCGTCGCACCTCACCGAGGGCAGGCAGCACCGACTCCTGAACTTCCGGGTCGAGGCTCGAGATGGCCTCCAACGAGTATCGGATCATCACCTGGGCCGCGCCTTCCATCGTCTTGAGGAAGATGTTGCCGGTGAAGCCATCGGTGACGATCACGTCCGACTTGTCCTCGGCGACGTCGCGGCCCTCGAGGTTCCCCACGAAGTTCACCGGGGCCTGTTCCAGGAGGTCGAACGCGGCCTTCTCCAGCTCACGACCCTTGCCCTTCTCCTCGCCGATGTTGAGGAGGCCGACTCTTGGTTCCTCGACGCCGAACAGGGTCTCAGCGGCCACCGACCCCATGATGGCGAACTGCACGAGCTGCTCCGGCCCTACATCGGGGTTCGCTCCGGAGTCGAGGACCAGCGTGGGGCTGCCCGGAGTGGGGAAGATGGATGCGATCGACGGCCGCACACCTCTCAGCCTGCCGATATGGATCGCTGCCGCCGCCATGGCCGCGCCGGTGGAACCAGCCGAGACCATGCCCTCTGCGTTGCCTTCCTGCACCAGCTTTGCCGCCACGTTGATCGACGCTCCCGGCTTCTCACGGAGGGCGCGGGCGGGGTCTTCCCCCATCCCGATCACCTCAGGGGCCTCGACTATGGGAAGACGGGTGCCGTGTCTGGCGAGTTGGGCTTCGATGACCGCAGGGAGCCCGACGAGAACCACGTCGACACCGCGTCCGGCGGCGTCAACCGCGCCAGCAACGGTCTCCTCGGGGGCGTTGTCGCCCCCCATGGCGTCGAGGGCGATCCGGGCCAAGGCTCAGGAGGCCTCGATCACCTCGCGGCCGCCGTAGGTGCCGCACTCACGACAGGCGCGATGGGGCAGCTTGGGCTTGCCGCATTGCTCGCAGGCCACAGAGCTCGGGCGGGACACTTTCCACGCTGATTTGCGCTGCCTGGTTCGCGAGCGCGACATTTTCTTCTTGGGCACCGCCATGGTGCTCTCCTCGGTCAGGAATCGAACAGATCTTTCAGGGTGGCAAAGGGTGAGTCGGAATCATCCCCGTGGCCGCCGCAAGGTTCACTATTCAAGTCGGTTCCACAGGTTGGGCAAAGTCCCCGGCAATCCTCTCTGCAGAGGGGCGTCGCCGGCAGCGCCAATGCGAGCTCGTCACGGGCGGGACGGGAGACGTCGATCTCGTCGTCCGAGATGGCATAACCGTCCTCGTCGGGGAGTCTTCGAAAGTACTGCTTGGACTCGACCTCGACCGAGCCGTCCCACTCGGTGAGACATCGGGTGCAGGTGAAATGAGCCGTTGCCGAGACGGCGAGCTCGGCCTCGACGGCGTCGATGAGCCCGACAACCCGTCCCGAAACCGTCATCGGCCCGTCGACCCGGGAGTCTCCGAAATCGAGGCTCACCGCGACCGTGCCCGCGAACGGTCGGTCTCTACCCGGCGATCCGATCAGGTCGCCGACGGGTACCACTAGATCGTGGATCATGTCAGAGCGGGACGTCGGGCGGCTTGGGACGCGCCTCGTGCAGCTCGTCCCGGGCGTCCTGGATCTGATCGAGGACCTGGTTGAGGATGAGCTCGACCCGCTGCAGCTTCCGCTCGATCTCGTCTTCGGTCTCTAGCCGAAGACGGCGGGCCTCCCCTTCTGCTCGCCGCACCAGGATGTTCGCCTCTTCAACTGCCTCCGCCATGATGTTCGAATCCGAGACGAGGGCGTCGGCTTCCTTGCGGGCACGATCGACGATCTCGCGCGCTTTTTCATTGGTGCGGGCGATGAAGGCCTCACGTTCACGAACCATCCACCGCGCCGCCCGCAGCTCGTCGGGCAGGTCGGCGCGAATCTTCTCCAGCATTCCGAGGAACTGCTCTCGGTCGACCATGGCATTGCCGGACAACGGGACGTTCTTCGCCTCGTGCAGGTGGACGATCAGATCGTCGACCGTGTCCTGGAGATCACTCAGCTCGGCCCGACTCTCCGGTCCGACCGGCTCGATGGACTCGACCGTCTCCGCTAGATGGGAATCCTGCTCGTCGGTCATGTGAGACGCTCCTGGAGGGCTTTCTCGACGGCACTTGGTACCAGGCCGTCGATCGATCCGCCCAGTTTGGCAACTTCCTTGACCAGAGAGGACGAGATGAAGCTCCAGTCCGACCTGGTGGCCATGAACACGGTCTCCATCCCGGTCAGGTGACGGTTCATCTGTGACATCTGCATCTCGTACTCGTAGTCATCCACGGTACGCAGGCCCTTCACCACCACATCGGCGCCGACTTCGGCGGCGTACTCGACGAGGAGACCCGTGAAAGACCCGATTTCCACCCGCCCCCCGAACAGGTCCTCGAGCAATGAGATCCGCTCCGCGGCCGAGAAGAGCGATTCCTTCGCGGGGTTGTCGACGACCGCAACCACCACCCGGTCAAAAGCAGCAATGGCGCGTTCGATGACGTCCACGTGCCCATTGGTGGGGGGGTCGAAGCTCCCGGGACAGAGTGCGGTGGTCATTCGACTTCAGCTTCCTTTTCGTACCGGAGGATTCTGGTATCCCCGTACCGCCTATCGGTGGCAACCCTCCAGTTTGGCGGCGCCTCAGGGACGTGTGTCGGTGTGCCGCCTGGACAGGATCACCTCAGCCCGGGCCGGCAGCAGGCGGTCGAGAGCGATCAGGTCCATGGCCAGATTCGACGATGCCAGATCCCACGGCGGGTCGATGAACACCAGGTCGAACTCACCGGTCGAGTGTTCCAAGAAGTCCCTGACGTTGGCCGTCACCAGCGTCCCACCGAGACTCACCCCGCTGATGTTCTGCCTCAAGGCCTCGAGCGCCCGATTCCCATTCTCGACGAAGGTTGCCGCCGCCGCCCCGCGGGAGAGGGCCTCGAGCCCGAACGAACCGGATCCGGCGTAGAGATCGAGGACGGTGGCGTCCTCCACCCAGCCCCCGATCATCGAGAACACCGCCTCCCGCGCCCGGTCGGTTACCGGTCTCGTGGCCGGTGTGTCGGGAGCGAGGAGTCTCCTCCCCTTCGCCTTGCCGCTGATGATTCGCATGCTCAGCTCTTGAAAAGCCACTCGACCGACTCACCGAGCATCGCACGCACCTCGTCGGCGAGATCGGGATGACCGCTGAGCTGTGGATCCTGGTCGACGATGGCGAAGGCGTCGTTGCGAGCGGCGACCAGGAGCTCCACGTCACGGAGGAGATCCGCGACCTCGAGATCCGCCATCCCCGACTGGCGCTCACCGAAAACCGTCCCATGTCCCCTGATCCTGAGATCCTCGTTGGCGAGCTCGAACCCGTCTGTGGTGGCTTGCATCGCTGCAAGCCTCTCTTTTGCATCGTCGGTCGACGGATCGGCGATGAGAAGGCACAACCCGGGATGAAGGCCGCGGCCCACCCGCCCGCGCAACTGGTGGAGTTGGCTCAAACCGAACCGATCTGCGTCCTCGATCACCATCACCGTGGCATTGGGCACGTCGATCCCCACCTCGATCACGGTCGTCGAGACGAGCACGTCGGTCTCGCCCGCGCGGAATCCAGACATTGCCGCCTCCTTGTCCGCGGGTCGGAGTTGGCCGTGGATCAAGCCGACGCGAAGGCCAGGCAAGAGGGCGGAAAGGCGTTCATGCTCGGCCTTGGCGGAAGCAGCCTCGACCTTGGGGCTGTCCTCGACCAACGGACAGACCACAAATGCCTGACGCCCGGCGGCGACCTCCCCTTCGATCTTCTTCCAGGCCTTCGATTCCTCGAGTCGGCTCAGGACACGTGTCTTCACCGGGGTCCTCCCCGGTGGCATCTCGTCGAGTCCCGAGATGTCCAGGTCGCCATAAAGCGTCATCGACAGCGTTCTCGGGATGGGAGTGGCGGTCATGATCAGGATGTCGGGGTCGATCGAATCGGCTTTCTCCTTCAACATCACCCGCTGTGAGACGCCGAAGCGATGTTGCTCGTCGATCACAGCCACCCCGAGCTTGTGGAAGCGGACCCCCTCCTGGATCAGAGCGTGGGTCCCAACCAGGATGTCCACCTGCCCCGAGGCGACATCCTTCAGGAGGTCTGCCCGGCTGATATCGGGGTTGTAGTTCGCGGCTGCGGTCGAGCCGGTGAGGATCCCGATATGGACGGCAGGCCCGTCCGATCCGAAGAGACTCTCCATGCCGAGGTCGCTGGGTGCGGCGAAGGGCTCCGGTGAGAGCCGGGCCTGGGCCAGCAGACCGGTGACCCCGAGATAGTGCTGCACGGCGAGGACCTCGGTCGGGGCCATGATCGCACCCTGCCATCCCCCCTCGACCCCATTCAGCAAGGTGACAACCGCCACCACGGTCTTCCCGGAGCCCACCTCTCCGTGAAGGAGGCGGTGCATCGGGTGACTCTCCCGCAGATCCGCCAGGATCTCCTCGATGACTCGCCGCTGTGCCCCGGTCAACTCATAGGGCAGCCCAGCCAAGAAAGCTGCCGCCAGCTCCCCACTCGGATCGTGGGCGAACCCGGTGGCCTCCTCGGTCTGCTTGCGTTTCCGGAGCGCCAGAGCGACTTCGAGACGAAGGAGCTCGTCGTAGGCGAGTCGCTGCCGTGCGGGAAAGGTCTGCTCGAGCGTGTCCGGAAAATGGATCCCGGCATATGCCTCGTCCCTGGACATCAGACCGCTGGCGGCGAGGACCACGTCGGGCACCGGATCGGGGATGGGTCGGGCCCGAGTCAGCGCGTTTGCCATCCAGTCGATGAGCTCGAATGGCTTCACCTTCCCGATCTGCGGGTAGATCGGCACGATTCGACCGGTGTGAAGGGCCTCCCGGTCACTGTCCAGGACCGCGACCACCGGGTTGGCCATCTGGAGACTGCCGCGGTAGGACTCGATCGTCCCGGCAAACGCCGCCTCGGTCCCCGGCGAGAGCTGCCTTTCGCGAAACGGCTGGTTGAACCACACGACCTTGAGCGTGGCCGTCTCGTCGGTGATGCGGGCCTCGGTGATCGTGAACTTCGCCCTCGGCCGGCGCGTCGCGATCGATTTCACCTCGCCGATCACCGTCACTTCGGTCCCGAGCGGGACACGGTCGAGCCGCGGCCGATCGGTGCGATCGACGTAGGTCCTGGGTAGGTGGTGGAGAAGGTCGGCCACGGTCTTGATTCCCCCCTTGGCGAGGGCCTTCTCGGTGTCTTTGCCGATGCCACGCACCTCGGTCACGGACACGCCCGCCAGCTTGCTCAGTGTGGCCATCGGTGTTGGCGGAATGGGATCGTCGCCACCAGCAAACGGTACAGGCGGACTGTGACTTGGCCCGGATCGCAGCTATCCTTCCGCACGGTCGAAACGGGCAGCGCGCCCGTCTACCCTTCCCGACTGTTCCAGGAGTCTTCGAGATGTCTTATCGCTGTGAGATCTGCGGCAAGGAGCCGAGCTACGGGAAAACCGTGAGCTTCTCCCACAAGCGAAGCAATCGCCGGTGGCTGCCCAACATCCAGAAGGTGCGGGTCCGCCACGGATCCAACACCCGCCGCGCCCGCGTCTGCACCTCGTGCATCCGGGCCGGCAAGATCGAGAAGGCCTGAGCATGCAGCAGGGCGTGGTCAAGACCTACGACCCTGTGACCGGCGCCGGCATCGTCGTCCGTGATGACGACCGATCCGAGGTGTTCCTGCGGCCCGGTTCGCTCAAGGGCTCGATCTTCCGCACCCTGCGACAGGGCCAACGTCTCGTGTTCGAGACGGTCGAAGAGGACGGCACCAATTTCGTGTCATCGGTCGGGGTCGGCCAGGAGGGCTACTAAGCCTCAGAAGCGGTATCGGGTCTGGCTGTAGGGCTCCCCCTTGCCGAACGCCAGCACCTTGGTGGGCATCACAGCAAAAACCAAGGCGGTGGCCAGGTCGCCCTGATCTCCGTCATCCCCTTCGATGGTCCGGTCCCGGAACCCGCCCTCGATCACATCGAAGGGCCAATCGAGCTTCGACAACCACATCGCCGCCAGCCGCTCGAGCATCCGCGTGTCCGTGACCCGAACCGCTTTGCCTTCGACGACGACATCCAGTCCCTCACGGAAGTCGTTGCGACCGGTGGTCAGAGCGCAATGGGGGTTCGTCTCGATGTTCTTCGCCTTCTGCTCTTCCGGACCGGTGCAAAAGTGCAAGGCCGAGTCGAGCCACATCGCAGGTAGCGGGGTCACGTGGGGCCGGCCGTCGCTCCGGACCGTGGACAGCCAAAAGATCTCGGCTGCCTCGATCGTGTCGACGACCACGTGCCAGGGAAGGGGTTGCGCCCCCTCGCTGCTGAAGCGCCGGTCGAGCCGAGTGGTCGGTTCTGATGACGGCACCCACGCACTTTCGCCACGCACCACGCAAAATGCAATCAACTAGGGTCACGCCGACCCGAGACCCTAAGGAGGCTCATTTGGTCCAGGCCTATGTCCTGATCCAGACCGAGGTCGGCAAGGCCGCCCTGGTCGCAGAGGAAGTGCGCGAGATCCCCGGTGTCGATTCAGCCGACGACGTCACCGGCCCCTATGACGTGATCGTCAAGGCCACCAGCGACGACGTCGACTCTCTGGGGAAACTTGTCGTGGCCAAGATTCAGGCAATCGATGGGATCACTCGCACCCTCACCTGCCCGGTGGTGCACCTCTGATCCGGAGAAGAGCCGACTGAGAGAGGACCGGCGCCCGCCGGTCCTTTCTCGTTAGCCGAGTTTCGAGGCGATGGTGCCCGCACTCCGCAGCGCCGTCCCATCACTGCCGGCCACCGAGAACACCCTCACCGGCACGGTTCGCGACTCCTCGACCAGGTCGAGGAACAACTGATCACGGCCGATGGGCGGATCGATCCACAGATAAGCGCCCATCGAGCCGGGAATGGTGTTCACCTCGTTGACCACGATCTCGCCGTCGCGTTCCAGGTAGTCGATGCGGGCGATACCCCTCAGCCCGGCCACTTCGGTAACCCGCACCGATAGACGACGGATCTCCTCCTCGAGAGCATCGTCGAGCACGGCGGGGAGCTCCCGCCCGACGCTCACCTCACCACCCCAGGCGAGGTACTTCTGGTCATACGAGTAGATCCCATCGGGAGCCCGGGCCGGTGCCTCGATCGCCGACAGCTCCCACTTGGGATAGGTGCGCACCGCCACCTGCAGGTCCCGGCTGGACGTGAGGAATGGCTCGACTACGGCGCCCTGCTCGAGAAAGGTCGAGCGTCTCTTCAAGGCGAGGACCGTGGGCCAATCCTCCGCCACCTCGATACCGATCGATGAGCCGCCGAAACGCGGCTTGACGATGAACGGCCCGTCGAACGGCGGAGCCGCCTCTTCGCCGGTAGCGACCATGGCACGGGGCAGGGTGGGCAGACCTGCTGCCGCCATCGCTGCCCCAAAAGCAAGCTTGTCCATTCCCAGAGCAGAGGCCGCCTGGCCCGGTCCGCTGTATCGAAGACCGACGAGGTCGAGAAGGCCCTGCAGGGTCCCGTCTTCTCCCGGACCGCCATGACAGGCGATGAGAACCGCGTCGATGTCCAGCCGACGCTTCTTCAACATGAGACCCTGGCCGGGGGCCGCGACCATCACCAGCTCGCGTGATCGGCGGGGCACACCGTCGGCGAAGTCCGCCGCCTCCAGATCGGCATCGACCTGGAACCAGTCCCCCGTCTTCGACCAGTAGACGGCGTGCGACGTCGCCCAGGGCGCGTGTGACCTGGAGGCCCGTGAGGATCGAGATGTCGTGTTCGTCGGAGGGGCCGCCGAAGATCACCGCCGGCTTAGCCATTCCGCCTCCTCATGGATAGTGGTCGGGGAGATCGTTCTCGTAGAGGACAGCGTCTCCATGGCCGAGATTCCGACGGACCCAGTCGACGGCCTCCTCGCGTGAGGTGACGACGGTAACCGAGGCTCCGCCTTCGGCGGAACCCTCCAGCAATGCATCGCGGTTGGTGCGGCCGACTATGAGCAGGTCGTCGGCGATGGCTGCCGATTCGGCGGCAAAGACGAGGTTCTGCTCGAATTGGTCCGGCCCCAGTTCGACCATCCCTGGGGTGACGACCACCTTTCGCCCCCGATCGCCGACCCGCTCGAGCAGGCCCAGGGCGATCCTGGCCCCGGCCGGGTTCGAGTTGAAGGTGTCGTCGATGACGGCAAACCCCCGTTCCGAGCTGGACAGTGTCTGACGGTGCTCGGGCCGGGGAAGCCCGTCGATCCGCGAGGCCATGTCGTCCGGCTCGACGCCGAGAGCGAGCCCGATCCCGACTGCAACTGCCAGGTTGACCGAAAAGACGTCGTCGGGGACTTCCCCCACTTTCACACCGTCGACCCGGACGAGACCGTCCTCGACGGTGACGCGGGCCTCTTCCCCGTCACCGGAGACGGTGATGATCTCCATCGTCTCCTTGCGGTCCAGGGCCAAGCGGGCGAGAAGAGGGTGATCCACCGAGATCACACCCACCGGGGCCCGGTCGAGGATCTCGGACTTGGCGGCGACTATCCGCTCCAGGGTCCGGAAGCGCTCGAGGTGAACCGGGCCGATGGCGACCATCGCCGCCACGTCGGGCGGAATCCATCGTGTGAGCGCCTCGATCTCTCCTGCACCGTAGGTCCCCATCTCCGCGACGAAGACCTCGGTGCCCGGCACCAGATGCTCGTTGATGGCCCGGGCCAGACCCATTCGGTTGTTGAAAGACGCCGGGCTGGCCACCGTGCGAAATGTGCCGGCGAGAAGGTGGGCGGCGTATTGCTTGGTGGTGGTCTTGCCGTACGAGCCGGTGATCGCCACCACCTTCGCCCCGGAGGCCTGGAGACGGGTCGAGGCCTGCTCGACCCATCGATTGCCCAACATCCGCTCGATCGGCCCGAGGACGAGCAGGGCGATGTCGATCAGCGCCGGCACGAGGAAGAGACCGAGGGCAATGAAGAACCCCGACTCGAGGGCGGCGCCGACCGAATACACGCCAAACATGAGGATCCCGGCGACGATCGCCACCCGGCGCAGCCGCGCCGTCCATGCGAGGGGCGAGGTGCGGCCACGAATCGACAGGCCGATCGGGCCAAGCTGTGCCACCGGAACGAGAAATGCCCACCACGCACTCCACCAGGACCCGACGAGACCCACGACCATCAGCGCCAGCAGGACACCATTGAGGGCTCCAGATGTCCACCAGCGTCCGGCGAAGGTGGCCACCGAACCTGCCAGATAGTGCTCGCGCTGCGCCACCCGCAGCCAGCGCAGCCCTGCCGGGATCGCGGCCAGGAGGCACACCCCGAGGAGAGTCGGGATCACGTTCGCAGCTCCTCCGCCAGGACACGGGAGATCGCCGTCGGTGCCTGGGTCGGGACCAGATGACCCACGTTGGGCAGCACTTCGAGCTGGGCGCTCCCGCCTGCCTGCATGATGATGCGCAGCGATCTCTCGGCCACCGCGACCGGGACCTCCTCGTCAGCCTCTCCCCAGAGCAGGAGGACACGGGATTTCAGGCCGGCCAGCTCGTCCTCGTAGCTCTCGTTGACCACCTTGACCAGGATTTCTCTCATCACCCCGGTCACTGCGCGGTAGTCGGCCGAGCCGCGACTGCGGCGAATCTCCTCCATCCGGGCGTCGCCGATGAGCCGGACCTGATTCAAGAATCTGAGCATCCGGTAGCTGACCGACGGCTTCCGGCCGGGGGCGAGCCTGACCAGAGGGGCGCCGCTGATGATCAACGAACCGACCCGGTCCGGGTGGGCTGCGGCCAGGCACACGGCGACTCGACCCCCGAATGAATGGCCGATCACGATCGGCGGCGCCTCGAATGCATCCAAGACCGGGGCGACGAGTCGTGCATAGCCATCTGCACCAAGGACCTCTTCTGGTGCCGGTGTGGCACCAAATCCGGGAAGATCGACCGCAAGTGCGTCGAAATCGGCCAATGATGTTGCGAAATCGCTGCCACGGCGGCCCCAACCATGGAGCGCCAACACCCGCGGCGGCCCGTCACCGTATCCCTCTGCGAACAATGCGCCGTCGGAAAGGGCACGCAAAGCCAAGTATCTAGTCCTTGTTCGGAAATGCCGAGAATACAGTCGGAAGGCTTCCATTCAGTGACATGGACGGGATGACACCAACGACGCATCAAGCGATGGCCCGTTTCCGGGCCTCGTTGCTTCGACGCGCCTCGGCTGTGGCCTGGGTGGTCCTCATCATCATCGGCGCCCAAGCGGTTCGACAGCAGGTCTTCGCCCAACCCGGGTTCTGGATCCCGATGGCCGGTCTCGCCGCGATGTTGGTCGTCTCCACCGCCACGCGATGGGATCGGCCGATGGCCACCCGTTTTGCGCCGTGGATCGCTGTCGCCTGGCTGACCGGTCTCATCTTCGGAATCACCGCATTTGCCTTGATCGAACCCCTCGAGGCGACGGCCACCCCCATCCTCTACGGGATCGCCGCCGTCTCCGGTCTGCTCCTCACCTGGTGGGCCCATGCCTTCATGACAGTCCTCATCGGGCTGGCGATCTCGTTCATCGCCATCGAGGCAGGAACCGTTGCGATCGCCGATTTGGTGGCTCCGGTCCTGACCGTGGGCGTGGTGTCGGCCGCCACGGCCCTCGTCGGTCTGGAGTTCGAACGCGAGGCCGTCCGGTCGGCGTCACGTGAGACGCAGATCGACCAGCAACGTCTGGATTTCGAGCGTCTATACGAGGTGAGCGCGACGCTGGCGCGGGCAGAGTCGTTGGCCGAGATCGTGCCCCATCTCGTCGGCACCATCTGCAAGTACCTGGATGCTCAAGTCGGCGTGGTGCTCCTCTACAACCCCGAGCGTCACCGTCTCGAGGTGATGAGCCCGATCTGGGTCAACGGGTTTCCCCTGGAGGCCGACCCCATCGTCCTCGACGTCGCCTCTCCTGCCATCGTGGCCCAGGTGTACCGGTCGGGACGCCCTTTCTTCGTCAGGGAAATCGATCAGGACACCGACGCCCACGTGCTCCTCAAGGAACTGGGGCTGCGCCAGGCGCTCGTGGCGCCGTTGAAGGTGGAAAACCTGAGGGTTGGCGCGATCATCGTCGGCGACCCGTACGTGGGCAGTTTCAACGAAGAACAACTCGACCAGCTCGGCTCATTGGCGGCTCCGGCCGGCCTGGTCCTCTCCCAGATCGGCCGATACGAGGCGCAGGCGGAGATGACCAGGCGTCTCGAAGAGGTGGCCCAGATGAAAACCGACTTCGTCTCCACCGTCAGCCACGAACTGCGCACTCCGCTCACCTCCATCATCGGGTCACTTGACACCGTCAACCGGCCCGAGCTCGCCCCGACCCAGGCCGCCGCACAGCAGATGCTCACCACGGCCCGTCGTCAGGCGGGCCGGCTCCAGCGTCTCATCGACGACCTGCTCGTCGTGTCCCGGATCGACCGGGGAGCCATCCCGGTCCATCTCGAGCCGGTGCCGCTCAAGCTGGCCTTCGAAGAGGTGAACCGGGTCGTCTCGATCGAGCCGACGTTCACGATCGAACCCCCGGACCTCACCGTCGAAGCCGACCGCGATCATCTCACCCGGATCCTGATCAACCTGGTGGAGAACGCGGCCAAGTACGCGGTCGGCAGCACCGTGGAGCTCTATGCCTGGGAGCGCCCCAACAAGGCGGTGATCGCCGTCGTCGACCATGGTCCCGGCATCCCCGACGACGAGAGGGAACGTGTCTTCGAGCGATTCACCCAGATCGACCAATCCGACACGCGCTCGAAAGGCGGAACCGGTCTCGGCCTGTCCATCGTCAAGAGCCTGGCCGAGGTGATGTATGGCGCGGTCCGGGTGGAGGCCACCGAGGGTGGTGGGGCCACCTTCGTGGTCGAGTTGCCCCTGGCGCCCGCGCTGCAAAAGGTCGAGAGCGGTTAGTCGGTTCGCTCGCCCCCGGAGGCGATGGCATGAAACCCACCGTCCACGTGGACAACCTCACCTGACGTCATCGGCGCCCAGTCGCTGAGGAGGACGCACACC
The DNA here is from genome assembly GCA_963720925.1 of uncultured Acidobacteriota bacterium. Taxonomy (GTDB): domain Bacteria; phylum Actinomycetota; class Acidimicrobiia; order Spongiisociales; family ZC4RG35; genus JARDZU01. Next base: position 532,141 of record CAVRHE010000007.1, on the reverse strand, counting down.
ATCCGGGCCACCGGGTCCGGGTTCGAGCCATCCCAGGAGAGCGGGGCCCGCTCCTTCCACACCCGATCGAAGGCATCGAAGCCAGGGATCGATTTGGCCGCCACGGTGCTCAAAGGGCCGGCCGACACCGCGTTCACCCTGACCCCATGCGGCCCCAGGTCACGGGCCAGGTACCTGGTCACACTCTGCAAGGCAGACTTGGCCACACCCATCCAGTCGTATGCCGGCCATGCCTGCGAGTTGTCGAAATCGAGGGTCACCAACGCCCCGCCCTCGGTCATCAGGGGAAGCAGTGCCACAGCCAGAGTCTTGTAGGAGAACGCCGAAGTCATGAAGGCGGTTTGGGCGGATTCGGGCGGTGTGTTCAGGAAGTTGCCCCCCAGTGCGTCCTCGGGGGCAAAGGCAATGGCATGGAGCGCCCCGTCTACCCGACCCCAGCGATCGGCCAGATCCGTGACCAGTGACGAGACCTGATCAGGATCGTTGATGTCGAGCTCGAGCACGGGACAGGGGCTGGGCAGCCGCTGCACCGATCGCTCGGTCAGCCGGAGGCCGCGCCCGAAGCCGGTTGCAACGATCTCGGCCCCTTCCTCCTGGGCGATCCTCGCAACGTGCCAGGCGATCGAGTCGTCGGTGAGGACCCCGGTGATGAGCAGTTTCTTGTTGTCGAGCAGCATCGCCGCCTCCTAGAAGTTGCCGCCGAAGGTGAGGATCCCCCTGATGGCGAGCCCCATGGTGAACAGAAGCAGCAACCCGTAGTAGAAGGACGGTCGCTTTCGGAACTGGGCCCGATAGATGTAGGCGAACGTGAAGGTCACCGCGATTACGACACCGTAGAAGACGTGCTGGTTACCCGGGTCGATTCCGCCGTTGGCCACGATCACCCCGACGACGATCTGAAGGAGGAGAGCGGAGATCGCCAGGCCAACGCCGTAGTAAAACGCCCTCGGCGGGGGATCGCGACGTCTCATCAAAACCCCCCAGAGCCCGACGATCCCACTGATCCCGGCCGCGATGTAGCCCCAAGTGGTATGGAAATCGCTCAATAAAATGAGCTTAGAGGCCCAGCCCAAACGGCCCGTCGCCGTCTATAGAATCTGGGTCAGGAGGATCGTGAATGTTCGAGGCGGTGGAGTTCACAGAGGTCCGGGGACGTGAAGAGCCCGACCAGCGGGTGATCGGCACGTATCCGGACGAGATCAGTGCGGTGGAGGCGGTTCGAGCGGCGAAGTCAGATTTCGTCGAGACCGGCTCGGAGGATTTCGCCTGGTGGGTGGTCCGTCAGCCGGGAGCCACGCTGGCGCAGTTCATATCCGATTCCAGGAGCGACAAGGAGTTCGTCCTCGATCTGACCACTGGTCAACTCATCGAGGTCTGACGGCTCCGGCGAGTCGGCCATCTCTACCCTTGGAGGGTGGCTGATTCGCCTGTTTCTGATGCGGAGCGGGTGCGCACCGCGGAGGTGATCGCAGCTGCTTGTCTGGCGACCGACCTGGGAATGGGGTTTCCTTTCGAGCACGGGCTTCAGGCGACCCTGGTGACATGCCGGCTGGCGGAGCGTCTGGCCGTCGGCCCCGAGACAACCACCGAGGCGTTCTACGTCAGCCTTCTCATGTACTCGGGCTGCACCACGGATTCCGCCATCGCCGCCGGCATCTTCGGGGGGAGTTTGACCAGGAGCATGACCGCTCGACAGTTCGGGTCGACCTTCGAGAGCCTGGGGGGTGTGATCGAGCGCGCTACCCGACCCCGATTCGGGCACCTTGAAGAGCGGCCTCGAGATCGCCACTCGCTTTCCCAAGGCAGCCAGGTTCCGCCGCTCCCATTTCACGGCCTTGTGCGAGGTCGCGATGATGTTGTCGGAACGGCTGGGCCTACCCGATGAGATCAACGGGCTGTTCCTGTACCTCACCGAGCGCTGGGATGGCAAGGGCGTCCTGGGCCGAATGGCCGGCGACGACATTCCCATCGCATTGAGAATCGTCACCGCAGCCAGAGATGCCGCCTACCAGACCATGGTGGGCGGAGAGGACCACGCCGCCCGTGTGATCAGGGACCGAGCCGGGCATGCCTTCGACCCGGACGTGGCCATGGTGCTCTCGGACAACGCCTCGGAGATACTTGCGACAGGAGACGACACCCCCTCGGTGTGGGACTCGGTCCTCGAGGCGGAGCCAGGGCCTCACCTCACACTGGACCCGGGAGGGGTGGACCGAGCCCTCGGCGCCCTTGGCGACTTCGCCGATATGGTCTCCCCATCACTGGTGGGACACTCGTCCGGTGTTGCCCAATTGGCCGGCGAGGCGGCGACCGGCCTCGGCATGACACCAGCCGAAATCACCCGCGTTCGCAGGGCAGGCCTGATCCATGACATCGGCCGGGTGGCGGTCCATCCGCGGACATGGCAGAAGAACGGTTCGCTCAATGCCGACGAGTGGGAACAGGTGCGCCTGCACGCCTATCAAACGGAGCGGGTCTTCAACAGATCACCTTTTCTGGCGCCGGTGGCGGCCGTCGCCTGCCGACACCATGAGAGGATCGACGGCTCCGGGTATCACCGCGGCCTGAACGGCACGACCCTGGAGCCGGCGCCCCGGCTGCTCGCCGCTGCCGACGCATTTCATGCCATGACGGAACCACGGGACCATCGCCCCCCGATGCCGCTCGCTGAAGCCGCCGAACTACTTCGGGAGGAGTCTTCGGCCGGTCGCCATGACGGCGAGATGGTCGCCGCGGTGTTCGCGCGCCGCCGGTCAGCAAACATCGCCTGTTGAACGCCCGGCGGGTCTCACCGTTCGCGAAGTGCAGGTGATCCGGCTGTTGGCCCGTGGCCTTCAGACCAAGCAAGTAGCGCGCGCATTGGATATCTCGGCCAAGACCGCCGACCGCCACATCCAAAACGCGTACCGAAAGATCGGTGTCTCCACCCGGGCCGCGGCCACGCTCTACGCCAGCGAACACGGGCTGGTGCAATGGGGAGAACTCCCGATTTCGCCCTGATCGCCATGGACGTACGGTCGATTCCATGTCGAGGGTGCATGGTGATCGAGGTCGAGCGGCCGGCAGACAGCTGATCGCAGCGGGTGCATTCAGCCTGAGTCTCTCGATCGGACTGGTCGCAACCTCGACGGTGGGCACCACGACTTTGGGGGCACCGGCCTGGTGGCCATGGCTCCTGACCGCGCTACAGGTGCTCGCCCTGTGGTCGGCTGGACGCGGCCGGTGGTGGGGATGGCTCCTGGGAGGGGCGGTGCAGCCAGTGTGGATCGCCTACGCCCTGATCACGAGCCAGATCGGCTTCGTGCCGGGATGCCTGATATCGGCCTGGGTGCAGACCGCCAGTTTCATGCGACAGAGAAGCGAAGGAGAAGATCATGCAAATACGTCGGCGAATCCCGACCATCGTCATCGGTGGGGGCCAGGCTGGATTGTCGGTTGGATATCACCTGCAGCGGCTCGCCGTGCCATTCGTGATCCTGGACGCCCAGGAAAGAGTCGGTGGGGCATGGCGGAACCGGTGGGACTCTCTCCGTCTCTTCACTCCAGCCAGGTTTGATGGGCTCGACGGCAAGCCCTTCCCCGCTCCCCGCCATGCGTTTCCCACCAAGGACGAGATGGCCGACTATCTGGAGGCGTTCTCGGCAGAGTTCGCCCTCCCGGTCCGAAGCGGCGAGCGAGTGACGAGCCTTTCGAAGCGGAACTCAGCCTTCATCGTCGAGACGGACGACAGCCGGTTCGAGGCGGACAACGTGGTCGTGGCCATGTCCAGCTGGCAGATCCCCCGCCTACCGGGCTTCGCCGAGGATCTCAGACCCGAGATCAAGCAACTCCACAGCACCGACTACCGGAACCCTTCTCAGTTGCAGCAAGGGCCTGTCCTGGTGGTTGGAGCCGGAAATTCGGGAGTCGAGATCGCGCTCGATGTCGCCGGCTCCCACGAAACCATGGTGGCCGGACCCGACACCGGCCACGTCCCGTTCCGAGTCGAAGGCCGGGTCGGGCGGTTGCTGGTCCCTGTCGTCCGGTTCATGTTTCATCGGGTCCTCACCATGAGCAACCCGATCGCCCGGCGGAGGATGCCAAAGATGATCGCCTCCGGCGAGCCTCTGGTGCGGACCAAGCCACGCGACCTGGCCGAAGCGGGGATCGAGCGGACGCCTCGGGTCGTCGGTGTGGAGGACGGCTGGCCAATGCTCGAAGACGGACGCGTCATCCACCGCGGCCAATGTCATCTGGTGCATCGGATTCGAGCCCGGCTTCAACTGGATCGATCTTCCCGTGTTCGAAGCGGGTCGTGTCAAACACGATCGAGGTGTTGTCGCAGAGGTCCCGGGTCTCTACTTCATCGGCCTCAAGGGTCTCTATTCGGTGTCCTCCGCGCAGGTGAATGGAGTCGGCCGCGACGCACAGCGAGTGGCGAGGTTGATCGCGGCGTCTGTCTCGACCCAGGAACTGCCCGCCCCCGCCACGGCACGCCGGTGAGAGCAGAGCGGGTTCTCGTCGTCGGCGGCGGGCTGGCGGGGCTGAGCATTGGCATCGCGTTGACTCGCGTCGGCTCTCATGTGAAAGTCGTCGAGAAGGCCGACCAGTGGGCCGACGTCGGCGCCGGCATGTACCTGCCGGGCAACGCCCATCGGGCCATGGAGGCACTGGGAATCGGCAGCGTGGTGCGAGATCACGGCTTCCAGATCAGACGCCAGGTCTTCATGGATCACACCGGGAGGACTTTGTCCGAGGTCGACCTGCAAGAGATGTGGGGAAGCACGGGACCGTGCTTGGCGATCTCCCGCGCCGACCTGCACCGCTCCCTCCGCGACGAGGCGCTCGGCGTCGACCTACATCTGGGTGTCGAGGTCGCGGCGATCGACCAGGATGAAAAGTCCGCCAGGGTGGATTTCAGCGACGGGAGCAGTGGGGAATTCGATTTGTTGGTGGCGGCTGATGGCATCCACTCCTCTGTCCGCGAACACATGTCGAGGGGGGCTGAACCGAGTCCGGTAGGCCAAGTCAGCTGGCGGTTCATCGTCAAGGGTGACGCCGACCTCAGCAACTGGACGGTCATGCTCGGGGGCGCACGGACATTCCTTGGAGTCCCTCTCGGTGGAGGCCGCACCTACTGCTACCTCGACCTGTCGCGCCAAGATGGCACGGACCCAACCCGGGGGGACCCCGGCCGTCTCGAGGACGTGTTCGGCGATTTCGCCGACCCGGCCACCGACCTGATTCGGGCAGCCACGCAGATCGACCCCGTCCATTTCGGAGCCATCGAAGAAGTGGTGACGGACGATTGGGTGAACGGTCGGATTGTCCTGGTGGGTGACGCGGCGCATGCCACCTCACCGAACATGGCGCAAGGAGCCGCGATGGCGTTCGAAGACGCGGTGGTACTCGCACAGTGCCTCACCGGTCACGCAAGTGTGCCGGAGGCGTTGGCGACATATGTCACGCGGCGACAGCCTCGTATCCAGTGGATCCGGGAGCAAACGCACCGAAGGGACCGGATCAGGTCTCTTCCCGCGCAAGTTCGCAATCTCTCACTCCGGCTTGCGGGAAATCGGATCTATCGCTCCAACTACGCACCGCTCATGACGGAACCGTGAGTCATCCCTCTTCCATGAGGAGGTCGGCGTATTCGTTCCTAACGACCTTCTTGTCGAACTTGCCAGTGCCGGTCTTTGGGATCTGGTCGATGAACAGGATCTTGTCGGGCAACCACCACTTGGCGACCCGCTCCTCGAGGAACGAATGCAGATCCTCCTCCGACACCTCGGCTCCCTCCCGGGGAACGACGAAGGCCACCGGGCGCTCTTGCCATTTCACGTGCTTCAGGCCGACGACGGTTGCCTCGCTCACGTCGGGGTGGGCCATGAGGGCGTTCTCCAGGTCGATCGATGAGATCCACTCCCCGCCCGACTTGATGACGTCTTTGGCCCGGTCGGTGATCTTGATGTAACCCTCCGGCGTGATCTTGCAGACGTCGCCGGTCCGGAGCCACCCGTCCTCGAACGACTGGGCGGAGCGGGTGTCCTGGTAGTACTCGGCGGCGATCCAGGGGCCGCGGATCAGCAGCTCGCCAAACGCCTCCCCGTCGTGGGGCAGCTCCTCGCCGACCTCGTCCACGATCTTGACCTGGAGCCCGGCCACTGGCATGCCAGCAGTTTCCAGGAAGTCGAGCTGGCGATCGAGATCCCACTCCTCCATCTCCGGCTTGAGCAGGCTGGTGGAGGCAACCGGGTTGGTCTCGGTCATGCCCCAGCCCTGCACGACCCGGATTCCCTGGTCCTTCCAGTACCACTCGATCATCGCCCTGGGAACCGCCGACCCCCCACACAGAAAGGCGCGGATCGAGGACAGATCGGCCTCGGGATGGGCCTCGAGATACTGCTTGATCCCCAGCCAGACCGTGGGCACCCCGGCGCTGAATGTCACCTTCTCCCGCTCGAGTAGCGGCACCAGGCCCTGGGGGGTCAAGTCGGGGCCGGGATAGGTGAGTTTGGCGCCCTGGGTAACGGCCATGAAGGGGTAACCCCAGGCGGCGGCATGGAACATCGGGACCACCGGCAGCACGTTGTCGCTCGGGAGCATGTTGAAGTTGGCCAGGTTCGAGATCGTGTGTAAGTAGGTGGATCGCTGGGTGTAGGCGACCCCTTTGGGATTGCCGGTGGTGCCAGACGAGTAACAGAACATCATCGGGGACCTCTCATCGAGCTGGGGCCATGCGCCGTGGGGTTCGGCGTCGCCGATCAGGTCCTCGTAGGCGATCGATCCGGGGATCGCATCCGAGGGCGACTCCCCCATGACGACGAAGGTCTCCACAGTCTTCAGCTCCGGTGTGATCGGTCCCAGGAGCGGGGCAAGATCGGGATCGACGAACAACACCTTGTCACCGGCGTGATTGACGATGTAGGCGATCTGATCCGCGAAGAGCCGGATGTTGACGGTGTGACAGACGAGCCCGGTGTTGGCGGTGGCCCAGTACAGCTCATGGTGGCGACGGTTGTTCCAGGCAAATGTCCCGACCGGATCGCCCTGCGAAAGGCCCAGGGCCTGGAAGGCGGTGGCAAGACGTCGCACCCTGGTGTCGGTCTCGCCATAAGTGGTGCGAGTCACCGACCGGTCTGCCTCGACGGAGACGATCTCCTGATCGGGATAGAGCCAGACCGCACGTTCGTACAGAGTGGAGAGATTGAGCGGGAAGTCTTGCATGTGTGGCATCACGGGCCTCCGATCAGCTTCTGCTTCTCTGCCTCGAACTCGGCATCGCTCAGCTTGCCCTCGTCGTGGAGCCGGGACAGCGTGGCGAGCTGGGAAGCGGAGCTCTCTCCAGCGGCGGCACGGCTCGCCGATTGCAAGGGCGTGCTGGCGGTCCTCTCTCGACCTGGTAGATCAGCGACTGGATCGCCTCGGGTCGGGGATGTCGGTGTACTTGGTCTGCCCGTGGGTGCCGGCCGACTCGATGAGGAGATCACCGGTGCCGAAGATCCGCTCCCACGCCGACTGGTTGAAGGCGACGTCGTTGATCACCTCGAGCGGGATCTCCTTGCCCTGTTTGGAGACGAGGCCCATCCGGTGGATGAGTCGCTCGGTCGTGATCACGTGTAGGGTCGTGAACCAGCGGATGAACCCTCTCGCAACCAGCACTAGCCAGACGAGGATGAGCGCGCCGATAGCCCACAGACCCAGTCTCGCCCGCGACGGCGACGAGGACGATGAGCACGAGGGCGAGAATCGAGAGAATGGCTTCCTTGGACGATTCCCGGACCAATGCGGTCGGAATTCGGCCTTGATCTCCTCGCCAGGGCTGAGCAGTTTCTCCGGGTAGGCCATCGGCGCAGGCTACCGATCAGGTGGTTCGGGTGACGCCTCGCCAACGAGAAAGTCCCGAGGGAGCCTTGGCCGAAGCCTCAACCCTCTCGGGACTCTCGCCCATTCGATGTCGGGCCGGGGACCCAACTCCGAATGGAGTTCTTGCCGATGGCCGAAGCCGTCGGCAGGTGTGCGATCCGAAGATCGCGACCTCCCCGTCTCCGGGAAGACCTTGCGAGTCGTGAGACTCGCCGTTCGGTGACCGCTCGACGATCCCGAAGGATCCCCGTCCGGTCGCCCGCCCGTCCCTGGCTCCCTCGGTTTCCCGGTGGTTCCAGGTTCTCGAACCGCAGCCTCGGAGCGGCTCTCACCTCTCCGCACCTCTCGATCCGAGCCGCCGCCGGGTTTCCCCTTCGGCGTGCGTGGAAACGTAGACCGACCCTCTGGCCCTGGCAACTCCAGGCAGTCATTCTTTTTCGCGAGTGACCGAAAGTTTCCGCGAAGTGGACGATGAGAGACGACGAGGTGATGGCGGGGCGGGGGAAGGACGCCCCTATCGGGGTCGTTTCAGTCGGATCCGACTGGTCCCGATCCGGTGGATGTGGAGACCTTCCCGATGGACTGAGACATGATGGTGATACCAGCAGAGGCTGATCAGATTGTCGATGTCGGTGTGGTCCTCCGTGGGACCAGGTTGGACATGGTGGACTTCGAGCCGGTATTTGCTGGTACAGCCTTCCACGGTGCATCCACCATCTCGGTGGAGGACATGACGACGCAGTTTCCGGCCCACGGTGCGGGAGCGTCGTCCCAGATCCAAGGGTTTGCCGTTCCCGGCGATCCCGACCAGGTCCGATCCTCCCCTGACAGAGGATCTCTTCGAGGGCTCCCGGTCCGATCCGGGGTCCGGCCAGAACCCTGACTCCGGTCTCCCCATTGGTCTTCCCGGCGACCCTGGTGTCGACGATCACTGCAACGTCGACAGGTCCTGATTCTTCCGAGGATCCGGTCTGATAGAGGGAGTCCTGACAGATGGCGACCAGGGCCAAAGCCCTGCGTTCGGCCACGGCCAGTTTCTGGTCGGTGGGGATGATCTCATCGGCCCGCTGGTCGACCGCCTTTTCCATCGACCCGGGCATCCAAACCGGATAATTCGCCCCAGAAACTGAGTGGCCAGCTCATCGGAATGACCGAAATGCAGATATCCGTTCCCGGTTCTCCGTTCCCGTCTCCGAGTCAACCGTTTGTGATCAGCCACCAACCGACGCAAACCGGAAATGTCATAACCCTGGTGATCTGTCCGATACGTTTCGGGTAGTCGAGCCAACTGTGCCGCCCGATCGAAGCTGATCTCACCGGCAGCCAGTTGCTCGGCCACCTCCGGAGCATCCGCCAACCGAGACGCCGTCCAACACAGACTCCGCGCGATCTCATGGGAGACATCGGCCCGGGCCGCGGTCCAATCCACCATCGACCGGTAACCATCCTGAAGATGAGACTTCCGGCGTCTCTTCTCAGAGATCGCAGCCATCTGAAGAAGCCGAATCCGACCGATCTCCAACTCAGCCCCGACAATGATCTGATCCAACCGATCCTCGGAGTAACTCCCCAACTCCATACCCGACAACCTAAGAGAAGGGTGTGACAGATTTGCCCGCCGGAACGCGAGAAACCCCGAGAAAGCTCTGGCCGAAGCCGAAGCCCTCTCGGGGCTCTCAGTGCCACTCGACCGGGAAAGCGGGCCCCCAGTCAGGTGGCGATCCAGAGGGGCCGAAGCCTCTCCTTCCCCGACCCGGGCGAACCCGTGTCGGTAGACGGGAAAGTACGAAACGCCACCCCGGTCGTCAAGCGAGAACGCGGCCTTGTTTTCGCGGCCTAGCCGATCTTTTCGCGTTTAGCCTTCGACGATGACAACGGCCCGGAAAAGGGTGCCGACGGCATGGGGCGTGGTCTTCTTCCTGATCGCAGTAGTGCTCGTCTTCGCCGTCATCAGGGTGACGAACGACAGCCAGAACATCGCCAACGGAGTGATCCCTCGAAGAGGGCGAGTTCGATCGCCGCTATGCCCAGTATCCGATCCTGGCCTACGCCCACATCCTCCCCGGAGTCGTCTACCTGGTCCTTGCCCCCTTCCAGGTCTCCCGCCGGTTCCGCAATCGCCACCTCGACCTGCACCGAAAGATGGGCCGCTTCCTGGTGCCGATCGGAATCCTTTCTGGAGTGCTCGGAGTCATCTTTGGCTTCTTCTTCTCGTTCGGCGGGTTCGCCGAAGCCAGCGCCGCCGTCGTGTTCGGCACCTGGTTCGTCATCGCCCTCGCCCTGGCCTACAGCTACATCCGAGCCGGCGACACCGTACGCCATCGCCGATGGATGATCAGAGCGTTCGCCATCGGGCTCGGAGTGGGGACCATCAGACTCTGGGTCGGGCTGTTCGAGGCCACCGGCCTGCTCGAATTCGACGACGCGTTCGGTGCAGCCTTCTGGCTGGCGTGGACGATGCACGTCATCGCGGGCGAGATCTGGCTGTGGCGACGACCCACCTGATCGATCTCCCCGTTCCTGTCACAGCCCCGTCTTACACTCGGCATCGTGACCGTAGAACTGGAATTGGCCCCTTTGGAGACCCTCTCCCCGAGCCGAGCCGGGGACTTCAAGGCGTGCCCGCAGCTCTTCAAATTCCGGGCGATAGACCGTCTCAGTGAACCTGTCTCGGTGTATCAGGCTCGAGGCACCACGGCCCATCTCGCCCTGCAGCGGCTCTTCGACCATCCGTCCGCCCAGCGTTCACCCGAGTTGCTCTATGACCTGTTCCGGGACGCCTGGACCGAGCTCCGCGGGACCGAGGAGTTCGTGGACCTGTTCGGCGATGCCGCCGAAGAGCGGGAATGGGGGGTTGAGTCCCTCGCTCTTCTGACCAACTACTTCAGCATCGAGGACCCGACCGGGTTCGACCCCGTGGACCGGGAGCTGGACATGCTCGAGGACCTCGAAGGGATCACCATCAGGGGGATCCTCGACCGCATCGATCGCGACGACGACGGTCGCCTGGTCATCACCGACTACAAGACGGGCAAGGCTCCACCGGAGCGATACGCCCTCCCCGCATTCTTCGCTCTCAAGATCTATGCCCTGCTCATTCGTCGTCGCACTGGTGAGACGCCCAAGGAGCTTCGCCTTCTCTATCTCAACGGACCGACCCTGTACAAGCTCGACATCGACGACCGCCAACTCGATGCCATGGACACCCAACTCCGAGCGCTGTGGAACGCGATCGATCGGGCACTGGCCACGAGGAACTTCCCCACCCGACCGGGGACGTTGTGCAACTGGTGCTCGTTCAAGGAGATCTGCCCCGCCTTCACCGGCGACGATCGCGTCCTAGGGGAAGATCCCCCGCACCAGCTTGGCGTCGGCCACCTTGCGGATCCCCTTGATCAGGGCGGCGGTCCTCAGATCGACGTCTTCATTGATCGCGATGTTGTGGACGTCGCTGAAGGCGCGGGTCATGATCTCTCGGAGACGGGCGACAACCTCGTTCTCGGTCCAGAAGTACTTCTGAACGTCCTGCACCCACTCGAAATACGAAACAGTGACGCCGCCGGCGTTGGCCAGGATGTCGGGGATGATGAGCACCCCCTTCTCGCGGAGGATGTCGTCGGCTTCGATGGTGGTGGGCCCGTTGGCCCCCTCGATGATGATCTTGGCCTGGATCTCCTCGGCATTGTCCCCTCGTATGACGTTCTGAATCGCAGCCGGCACCAACACGTCGACAGGGAGGGAGAAGATCTTGTCACCGTCGATGAAGTCGGCATCGGGGAAGCCCTCGAGAAACCGGTTCTCGTCGACCCATTTGGCGACGGCGTCCACTTCGAGCCCGTCCGGGTCATAGAGCGCCCCGGAGATGTCCGAGACCGCCACGATCTTGACCCCCATCTGATGGCCGGCGATGGCCGCATACCGCCCCACGTTGCCGAAGCCGTGGATCGCCACCGTCAGATTGTTCGGGTCGAGCTCGCGCAGTCCAGCCGCCTGGGGCACGAGGAACATCAGCCCGCGGCCGGTCGCCTCCCGTCGAGCCACGCTCCCCCCGAGGGCGGGCGGCTTCCCTGTCACCACCGCAGGGACCGAGTGCCCGACATGCTGGGAGTAGGTGTCCATCAGCCAGGCCATCACCTGCTCGTTGGTGCCGAGGTCGGGCGCCGGGATATCGGTCTCCGGCCCGATCACGTTGATGATCTCCATCGTGAAGCGCCGGGTCACGCGTTGCAGCTCGGCACGGGAGAGCTCCATCGGATCGACACGGACCCCGCCCTTGGCCCCGCCAAAGGGGACACCGACGATCGAGCATTTCCAGGTCATCAACATCGCGAGGGCGGCGACCTCGCCAAGGTCGACGTCGGGGGCGAACCGGATCCCGCCCTTGGTCGGGCCCATGGTGGTGAGGTGCTGGATCCGGTAGCCGAAGAGTGTCTCCACCTCCGAATACGTGTCCCGGCGGAACGGGAAGCTGACCATGGTCGACTTCTGAGGGACACGGAGCCGGTCGGCGATATTGTCGTCCAGCCCCATGAGGCGGGCCACGCGGTCGAACTGTCCGGCGGCCTCTTTGTACATCGGTGAGTCGAATTCGTTGCCAACCGCAGTGGTCACGCCGACCTCCGTTCGTTCACCGCCACGCCGCCCATCCTATGCGCCGGGACCACCCGGGAAATGTGTCACACCCGCCCGATAGCTTTCCCGACATGAGCTACTTCGAGACATTCCATCCGGTCATCGAGCCTGACTTCGACCCGTTCGCAGATCCGGTCGCCTACCTGGCCGAACACGGGATCGAAGCCGACCTGGTCGCGGAGGTCGCACGCCTCCCCGAGGCGGCCTGACCCTACGATCAGTAAGTGGCGTTGACCGAGATCCGGCTCGAGCCGGAAGACTGGGGCCCCGCGCTCGCCGATGCCGACGGCCCCCAGATCGTGGTGGCCGGGCCGGGCACCGGAAAGACCGAGTTCCTGGTGCGCAGGGTGTGTGCCCTCGTCGAATCCGGAAAGGCGCGGCGGGACCAGATCGCCTTGCTCACCTTCTCCCGACGCGCCGCCGGCGACATCCGGCATCGGGTGGAGGCGGCCCTCGGTGGCGGTGGCATGCCCGTCGGCGCCTCCACATTCCACTCACTGGCTCTCCGACTCTTGGAGGCGGCGCCCGAATCCGAACGTCCCATCCCACTGACCACGCCCGAGCAGATCGGCCTGGTCGGAGAGCTCCTCCAGACCGAGGACCCGGAGCAATGGCCCATCCTCTACCGGGGCATCCTGGGCACGACGGCTTTCGCAGGTGAGGTCGCCGACTTCCTCATGCGCTGTTCGGAGAGGCTGCTCTCGCCAGTGGATCTCGAGGCCAGGGCTACGGAGCGAGCCGATTGGAGAGGCATCCCTGGACTGTTTCGCCGTTACCAGGAGGACACTCGAGGAGCGCGGCCGCACCGACTACGCCACCCTCCTCGTCTCAGCTGTCGATCTCCTCGGCCGGCCCGAGGGACAGGTCTTGGCGTGCGCAATTCAGTCATGTGCTGGTCGACGAGTACCAAGACACGTCGACCGTCCAGGCCGAGATCGCGCCGTCTCATGGCCTTGCCCCACGGCAACCTCACCGTCGGCCGGCGACCCCTACCAGTCGATCTACTCGTTCCGTGGCGCGGAGGTGAGGAACATCGCCGCTTTCACCGAACAGCACCCGGAAGCACGTCGGATCGTCCTGGGCCGGAGCCTGAGAGTCCCGGCCCAGATCCTCGACTCGGCGCTGCGGATCGTCTCGACCGGGGACCTGCCCGGGGCGGCGGGGCCGGTCGCGCCCGCCGCCCACACCGGGCGGGTCGAGACGTACGTGTTCGATCAGGAGACCGCCGAGGCGGACTGGATCGCCCGGGATATCGAGCATCAGATCCGGGTCGAACGGCGCGAGCCGTCCACGATCGCTGTGCTGGTCAGGTCGAAGCGGGAGATGCTCAACGAGCTGAGCAGGGCGCTGGACCGGAGAAAGGTGCCTCACGACTCGCCACAGACCCGTCTCGTCGAGCACGCGGCGGTCCGAATGATCCAGGACCTGGTGACCGTGGCCAAGATGGCGGCGCCACCCCTCTGCTCACCCCAGGAGAGGCGGCCGAGGCAGATCGGGCGATGCGACGGCTCCTCTTGGGGCCGCTCATCGGGGTTGGGCTGGGCAAAGAGCGGGAGATCCTTCGCTCCCGCATGCGCACCTGGGATCCATGGCCGGCCGTCCTCGCCCGGGAGCTCCCCGAGCACACCGGTCTGGCCACTCTGCTCGACCAGCAGGCGTGGGCAATCGAGTTGCCGGCGATCGATGGCTTCTGGGAGCTCTGGACCCGCATCGATGAGCTCGAACGTGTGGTCATCGACCCGGAGCGGAAGGAATGGCGACTCGCCTTCACGTCTTTCTCCCAGGTGTTGGAGCGCCAGGCGGAACGCGACACCACAGTGACCCTCGACGCCGTGTTCAGACTGACCGACGACGAGGGCATCGAGTCGATCCCGCTGCTGCCCTACCGCCCCGACAAGCAGCAGGTCACGCTGACCACTCTGCACCAAGCCAAGGGTCTCGAATTCGACGTCGTCTACATCGCCAACGCGGTCGAAGGGGTGTTCCCCGACCTTCGACGGGGCCGCAGGATGCTCAGACCCGAACTGCTCTCCCCGGAACGCACAACGAACCCCGAGGCCCAACATCTCTTTCAGATCCAGGAGGAGATGCGTCTCGCCTACACAGCCATGACCCGGGCCAGATCCAAAGTGGTCTGGACCGCCACGTCGGCTGGCGTCGATCAGGGTGAGCACCGGCCTTCCCGATTCCTCATGGCCGCCGCCGAGCCCGGTTCGGGCCCCGGTCTGCCCGAAGAGCAAGAAGGCCCTCCGGTGTCTCTGAGCGAGGCCGAGGTCTCCCTGAGGCGAACCCTGCTCGACCCCGGCGCCGCAGCCTTCGATCGTCTGGCCGCGGCACAGATACTGGCGCGGCCACCGGCCCCATGGTGGAACCCAATGGCCTTCGCCGGTGTGCCCGCTCCGGGACCCGAGCGGCCGATTCTCGAGCAGAGTTTTCGTCTTTCCCCGAGCCAGGCCGACGCCTACATCAACTGCCCCCGGCAATACGCCCTGGAGCGTCGTCTCCGATTGAGCGACTCCTCCTCCCCGTACGCCGCGTTGGGGACGTTGGTCCATTCGGCGTTGGAGGCAGCGGAACGCGAAGTCGTCGGATCCGGCAAGACCCATGCCGATCTGGAAGACGCGATGAGGCATCTGGAGCGGGCGTGGGCCGGCGCGGACTTCGGCACCCCTCAACTCGATCAGGCGTGGCTCGCACATGCCCGTGACACCGTTCTCCGGCTCTACGGGGCCTGGCCCAGCGACGGGGTGCCCATCGAGTTGGAGAAGAAAGTGCAGAGTGAGATCGGTGGCGTCGAATGGGTCGGCTTCATCGACCGGTTGGAAAAGGGTCCGAACGGGCTGCGGGTCATCGATTACAAGACCTCGAAGAGCCCCCCGAGCATCCCCGAGGCGAAGCAGTCGGTCCAACTCGGCTTCTATGCGTCGGCGGTCGCGAGCGAAACGGGAGAACCAGTCTCCGCAGCCGAAATGTGGTTCCCACGCAAGGAGGCCAAATCCGTCACCAAGCGGTCATTCGACATGGATCTCCTTCCCGAGGTCATGGAGACAATGGAGGAAGTGACCGCCGGGATCCTCGAAGAGCGATGGGAGCCAAGGGTCAACAACCGCTGCAACAGATGTGACTTCCGGTTGTCATGCCCGGCCTGGGCCGAAGGAAAGGGCGCCTACCTGCCGTGAGCCCATTCGATCCGTCACCAGAGCAGAAGACGGTCCTCGATATGGGTCTGGACACCATCCGGATACGGGCCGGGGCGGGGACGGGCAAGACGACGACCGTCGCCCTGGTCATCGCCAACCTCGTGGAGAACCATGGCGTCGACCCGGAGCGGATCCTGGGGATCACATTCACGAACAAGGCGGCTTCCGAGCTGGCCGACAGGGTGAAGGCATTCCTCGGGAACGCCGTCGAGGAAGGGCGTCAGGCCGAGATCCACACCTACCACGGATTCGCCGCACAGATCCTGGCCGAATTCGGCGCCCTCG
Organism: uncultured Acidobacteriota bacterium; assembly: GCA_963720925.1. Taxonomy (GTDB): domain Bacteria; phylum Actinomycetota; class Acidimicrobiia; order Spongiisociales; family ZC4RG35; genus JARDZU01. The sequence continues at coordinate 516,179 of CAVRHE010000007.1, read as the reverse complement.
CCGGGGTGGACACCAGAGTCAGGGTCATAACCCCGACCTTCTCCCGGCAGATCCTCTCCGAGACCTATCACCACACCACGTATGCCCATCTCGACATCACCAACGCGCATGGGCTGGACAAGATCCGCACCCTCGGCGACCGGATGGGCGACCATCTACTCACGCCTGCCGACTTGATCAGCCACATCGATCCGACCGACGAGGTATGGGCGTTGAGAGCCGAGATGTTGGAAACCCTTCGAAGCTACGAGACGGACAAGAGGCGGCTCGACGTGGTCGACTACTCCGATCTGGTCACTCTGTCCACCCATCTGCTGACCAGCCACCCCGAACTGGCGGCGGAGATCCGGGGTCGTTATCAGGTCGTGATCCTGGACGAGTACCAAGACACCAATCCCGCGCAGCGCGTGTTGCTCACCACGGCGTTCGGCCCGGCCAACGGACAGATGGCGTTGCCCGTGATCGCCGTCGGTGACGAGGACCAGACGATCTACGAATGGCGGGGGGCATCAGCGGAGAACTTCGCGCTCTTTCCCACCCATTTCCCGGCCCCGGACGGAGGGCCCGCCAAGCACGGCGCCCTCACCCTGAATCGGCGCTCGGCTCCGGAGATCCTCGAGGTTGCGAATGAGATTCGGCGGCGGGCCAATCCGGCTGCAGAAGACCTGGTCTCCCATCGGCCCGATTCCAAAGGCGAGGTCGTGACCTACTGGGCGGAGGATGCGGTCGCTGAGGCGGATTGGATCGCCCGCAGATTCGATGCGTTGCACCAGGCGGGCACACCCTGGTCGGAGATGGCGGTCTTGTTCAGGAAGAACAGAGACTTCGCCGTGATCGTCGACTCCTTCGCCCGGCACGATATTCCGGTCGAAGTGGCCAACCTCGGTGGACTGCTGTCCGTGCCCGAGGTGTCCGATCTCCGGGCGTGGCTGACGGTGCTCGATCGCCCCGAGCACTCACCCTCGTTGGTCCAGATCCTCTTCGGGAGCCGTTATCGCCTCGGTTACGCCGATATCGCCCCGCTGACTCGCTGGCTCGGTGGCACTCGGCGAGAGGACGTGGATCGCGATGCGGTGCCTGGCCTGACCCTGCTCGAGGCGATCGAACAGATCGACCAGATCGAGGGCCTGCGTCCCGAGGCCAGGGGAGCCTACGAGCACTTCCTGGGCATCTATCGAGCAGTGCTGGCCGAGAGCCAGGGCGCCAGCCTGGTCGAGGTCTGCCGGCTGGTCCTCGACAGAACCCGCGCCTGGCAAGACGTCGAATCGCTCCCCACCAATCAACGGACCACCGCCCGGCTCAATCTGTATCGCCTCCTCGATCTGGCTGAAGAGTGGAGCCCCCTCAAAGGGCGCCCCTCGCTGTCGGCGTTCCTGGAGTACCTGGATGCGATGGAGGATGAGCCGGCCGAGGAGCTCGACTCGGCGCATCTCTCCGGAGAGGAGGCGGCGACCCTGGTGACGGTGCACCGGGCCAAAGGGCTGGAATGGGATGTCGTCGCCATCCCAGCCGTGACGGACGGAAGCTTCCCGGTGAAGGGCGGGACTTTCCCCGACCCGGTCCGCTTCGCTCAATTCCTGCCTCCGGAGCATCGAATCGACGACGCATTGACCGCCATGCCGGCCGATGAGAAGGAGCGAAACGACTACTTCCGTGAGCAGAATGCCCTCCAGGAATGGAGGGTGGCCTATGTGGCGGCGACGCGGGCCCGATCGATGCTGATCATGACCGGCTCATATTGGTATGGGCTGCCCGAGCCCACTGTCAATGCCAAGAAGCCGTCCGAGCTGTTCGATCTCGTCGAACAGCATCCGGTGACCCGCAACGAAGGCCATGTCGATGAGCCACCGAGACCGGCGCTGCTGCGATTCGCCGCAGGAACTGCATCGCCAGACCCGCTGTTCGAGGACAGTTGGGATGGCGCGTTGCGGGCCGCGATCACAGACGAGGACGCGCTTCTCGGCGTGGCCGGGGCGATGGGCGTCGTCGAGGCCTACCAGCAGAAGGTCGAGGAGATGCTTCAGACCCTCTTCGATCTCGATGCCGCCGGGGAGATAGCCGCCGAGCCGGAGAAGGCTCGGTTCGTCTCGGTGACGGGTCTGGTCACCTATGCCCAGTGCCCGAAGCGATTCTTCTGGTCAGAGGTCGACCCACTGCCCCGTCGTCGCAACCAGGCCGCAGTCGCCGGCACCGAGTTGCATCGCCGGATCGAGCTTCATCAGAGAGGCCAGGTTCCCTTCGACGATTTCGAGCCCGACCTGTACGACGCCATGGACGAAGCAACCGGTGAGGGCGGTTTCAAGGCCTTTCTCGATTCACGGTTCGGGACCGAGCACCCACGACTGGTCGAGGCGCCCTTCACCTTCCGCACCGAGAGCGGCTACGTGATCCGGGGCCGTATCGACGCTGTATACGAGCGGGAGGGCAAGTGGGAGATCGTCGACTTCAAGAGCGGGAGACGGAAGGACGAGCCGGCTCGCCTCGTCCAGCTGCAGGCATACGCGGTGGCTGCCACCGCGGCGGACTTCGGGCTCGACAAGCCGGAGCAAATCGACGTCACTTTCGCTTACCTCGGTGGCGGCCTCGATGTCCACACGGAACACGCCGACGAGAGATGGCGCCGGGATGCCGTCAGGAATCTCGAAGACCTGACCTCATCCATCGAGGACGACCGGTTCGAAGCTGTGCCGGGAGACTGGTGTCGCCACTGTGACTTTCTCCGCTTCTGTCCTGAGGGCAAGCGCGAGATGGGCGAATGAACATCGTCGCCGCAGCACTGGCCGGGTATTTGATCGGTTCGGTTCCCACCGCAGTCTGGCTGGGCCGGCTCTGGGGAGTCGACCTCCTCCGTGAAGGATCCGGCAACCCGGGGACGAACAACGCCCGGCGGCTCGGCGGCTACACACTGGCTGTCCTGGTTCTGATCGTCGAGATCGGCAAGGGGCTGGCAGCCGTGGTGGTGGGTCTGGTCATAGGCGGCGAGGCGGCTGCCCTCGCCGCGGGTGTGAGCGCAGTGGCGGGGAACGTCTACAACGTCTGGCTGCGGTTCAAAGGTGGAAAAGGCCTCGGCATCTGTGGCGGCGTGATCCTCGGGCTCTGGCCCTCGGTTTTCCCCTTCGTCGTGGTCACACTCATCCTGGCATCTGCGCTGACGAGGTCGACAGGGCTCGGGAGCCTGATGACGCTGGGAGCCCTTCTCGCAACTGCCCTTGCCTGGGAGAGAACGGGCATCGACAACCCATGGGGTCTCGCCGACCCAACCCTGCTGGTGGTCATGGTGATCGGCCTCGGGTTCATCATCGGCCCGAGGCATTGGCGCGACGCCCGCAACCGCCTCAGGTCACCCGTCCGTCCCTGATCTCCAACACCACCGTCACCGGACCGGAGTTGACCAGTTCCACGTTCATGGACGCGCCGAACAAGCCCGTCTCGACATGAGTGCCGGTGCTGCGAAGCACCTCGACGAAGCGATCGACCATTGGCTCCGCCAGCTCTGGTGGGGCGGCCCTCAGGAACGACGGCCGCCGGCCCTTGTGGAGGTCGGCTAGAAGGGTGAACTGGCTCACAACCAAAGCCGACCCGCCGGTTTCGACGAGCGAGAGGTTCATCTGCCCTTCTTCATCGGAGAACACCCTGAGGTTTGCCACTTTCTCCACGGCACGCACGATGTCCTGCTCCGTGTCGGAGGGCTCGATGCCGACGAGGAGGAGGAGCCCTGCATCGATCGAGCCCACCTCTAGGCCCTCGACATCGACCGAAGCCCCACTGACTCGTTGCACCACGATCCGCACGGGAGGCGATTGTGGCAGCCCAATAGAGTGGTGCCGTGGCGAGGAAACCGGCCGATCCCCCAGCTTTGTTGACAGGCCCGGCCGGCTCGCGAGTTGTGTACCTGATGGATGCCGCCTCCGATTACGAGGCCTCTCTTCTGACCCGGTGGGCCGGTGAGGAGATCGGTGCCGAGGTCGACACGATCAGGATCACATCGTCCCGGCGCGGCAAGGGCGGTGAAGTCGAAAGGCTGGGCGAGGAACTGGCGGCCCCCGACGACCCCTTCCTCATCCCGCTCCGGGTCCTATGGCTGGCCCCGATGAAGAAAGGCCGCAGAGCGGTCAGTTGGTGGGATGTGGTTCGACCTGGCGACGCCCGGGACCCCAGAGGGCTTCGGGCCAGGTGGATTCGCTTGGCCCGGCCGGGGCGGATCAGGCTCACCGCCGCCGCCGGAGCGCACGCCTCCGCCTTGGCCGAGGACTATCAGACCTCGGGCCAGGTGGACCCCCTGACCAGTTATGTGACGAGGCGGGCCTGGCTCATCCTCGATCGGGCTGAGCGCCGGCTGGTCGGCAACCGATACAAGATCCCGCGATTCGTGCCCGAGGCGATCCTCTCCCGCCGCGAGTTCCTGGAGGCCGTCGACGCCATCGCCGCGGAGACCGCCATGCCCCCGGCTCTGGCCAGGGAGAAGGCGGAGCGGTATCTCCGTGAGATCGCCGCCACTCATTCGCCCTACGTGATCGACCTCATCGCCAACGGGATTCACAAGCTGTACAGCCAGGGTTACGGCGACATCAAGTACTCAGAGGACGATGTGCGGCGTCTGGCCGCCCTCGGAGATGGCAACCCGATCATCTTCCTCCCCGCCCACCGCTCCAACCTCGATCGTCTCAGCCTTCAGTTCATGCTGTGGGAGAACGATTTCCCACCGAACCACACTGCCGGCGGCATCAACCTCAATTTCTTCCCCGTAGGGCCGCTGGTGCGGCGGACCGGCGTGTTCTTCATCCGGCGCTCCTTCAAGGACAACCCCATGTACAGGATGGTGCTGCGCTCCTACCTGGACTACCTGGTCGAGAAGCGATTCCCCCTCGAGTGGTACATGGAAGGCGGGCGATCGCGCTCGGGGAAGCTGATGCCGCCGCGCCTCGGGCTGCTCAGCTACGTGGTGGATTCCATGCACCGGGGCAAGGCGGACGACCTCCATTTGGTTCCGGTATCCATCGCGTACGACCAGATCCAGGACGTGCCCGATTACGCGCGCGAAGCGCAGGGCAAGGACAAGGAGAAGGAATCACTCGGGTGGATGCTGAAGGCCGTTCGCTCGCTGCGTCGGCGCTACGGAGACATCCACATCCGGTTCGGGGAGCCCGTGTCGGCGAGGAGCATGGTCGGCCCGACGGACCAGGGCGAGGAGACGGCGGTCGGATTGCAGAAGCTGGCATTCGAGGTCATGTACCGGATTGGTCATGTCACTCCGATCACCCCGACCGCCCTGATAAGTGTTGCCTTGCTCGCGGCGAGAGGGACAGCCAGGTCTTCGGATCAGCTCGCCGAGGAGGCGGCACGGCTGGTGGAATTCGCCCAGGCCCGCGATCTCCCCACTACCGAAGACGCGGACCTGCGCGACCCGTCACGCGTGGCCGTGATCCTCGACTGGCTCGCCGAGCACGACAACGTGAGCAGCCACGAAGCGCTGGGAAGGCGAGTGTTCTGGCTCGACGAAGACCAGATGATCCGCATCTCCTACTACCGCAACATGATCGTCCACTTCTTCGTCAATCGCGCCCTGGCCGAGATGGCGATCGGCTCTGTGGCCGACACGGGTGAGGAGCGCCCCGAGCAAGTGCGGGACACTCTGCTCGCATTCCGTGACCTGTTGAAGTTCGAGTTCTTCTTTCCCGAAAAGGATCAGTTCCTCGCCGACGTCGAGTCGGATATCACCCTGGACGTCCCTGGATGGGAGCATGTCTTGGCCACCACCGGCGCGGCCGAGGTGTCGGCCAAGCTCGGGCCTTCACTCGCTTATTGGGCCGTGCTGCCCATCCTCGACGCCTACCAGGTGGTCGGCGACGAGCTGGAGGCCCTCAAGGGTCGGTTCGAGGAGAAGTCCTTTCTCAAGGCATGTCTGGCCCGGGCCCGGATGTATCGGATCGAGCAGCGGCTCATCTCGGGTGAGAGCGCGAGCCAGGTCCTCTTCAAATCGGCTTTGGCCCTCGCCGCCAACCGTGGTCTGATCGAGGACACCGAAGGCGTGGTTACGCGCCGCGCCGCCTTCGCCGTCGAGGTACGTAACGCACGGTCCATGGCCGCCGTCGGGCTGTAGCGCACCGCCTTTCAGGCACGCGGTCTGCCCCACTTCCTGCGCGCTTCGTCGATCAGCTGGCGCGATGTCTTCGGCTCGGGGGCTTCCAGGGGTGGGGGGAGGTCGAAAAGGTCCGCCGGGGGAATCTCCTGTGGGGGTGTGACCTGTTTCGGCACGGGCTTGACCGGTATTGGCGTTGGCAAAATCGGCGGTTCGGTCTGTGATGATTCGACCCGGATGCTGGGCACCCTCTTCTCCAGTGGGGTCGGGCTCGGGAAGGGGCCAGACCGGCTCGGTTTGCGCCTCCATGGCGCGGGCCCGGCGGCGCAGGGCCCGACCGGCCCACAAGAGCAGCACACCAGGAATGGCGCTCCCAAATGCACCTGCAAAGAAGCCCTCACTGATTCCCACGTTCGAGAGCACGCCGATTCCACCCAATACGAGGAATCCGAGCCACAGTGTCCCGAGGATGGTGAGCGTCCGCCCCAGACAGCCGACAGCATTGATGTTCTGATCCGCCACCAACGCTCATTCAAACATCAAGGCCGGGTGAGCACCGCCCGTAGCCGCCAGGAAGCGAGAAGAAGGAGGACCGTGGCGTATGTGATGAGGACACCGATCTCGGGGAGGATGTCGGCAACGGTCCCATCACGACGGACGAGCTCGGCGAAGCCGTCGAGGGCCCAGGCATGGGGGGTCAGGTGCGCCACCCGGGTCATCGCAGGAGAGAACAGCTCGATCGGCAGCATGCACCCGCCGAGGGCAGCCAGCCCGAGGCTGAGGACAACACCGATGCCACCGGCCTGCTGGTCGTTCTTGAAGGTCGCGCCCATCAGCATGCCTGCGCCGGCGCCAACCGCGGAGAAGGCGATCAGGATGACGACGGCGCCCCAAGGGTCACCCCAGTCGACCCGGAACAGCAGGTAGGTCACGATCACGATGTAGAGGCCCTGGACCATCGCCACCGCCCAACGGCCGGTGGCTTCGCCACCGACGATGGTCCCTGAGGAGGTTGGGGTGGAGAGCATTCGGCGGGAGATGCCGAGCCTCCTGCTGAGAATCAGGGCCGCAGAACCGGCGAGGGCGGTCAGGAAGGTGAACAGGACGAGTTGTTGGGCAGCACCCAGGTCGAATCTCCCCAGAGTCGATGGGAAGACGGCCTCTCCTACCGCCGTGGTCTCGACATCGAGCCCGGGTGCGGCATCGGTTTGCGACCGCGCCACCTCGAGGGCCTCATCGAAGCCCGCTCCTGTCTTCTCGGCGCCGAACTGGGCGGCACCTACAGGCGTCATGACCCGGGCCACACCGGCCCCGACAACCGACTGCAACTGCGGGCCTGCCCCATCGGGTCTGGCCACGAACCCCACCTCCACCTGGTCGCCGGCTTCCGCTAGCTCACTGACCGCTGCCGGGATGAACACGCCGGCCTGAACGGTGCCTCTCTCGACAGCGTCGATCAATTCGTCCCGTGTCTCGAAAATCGTCACGGCCAACGAGTCGTCACTCTGGATCTCCTCGGTGATTGCCGCCGCCAGCGGGTCCTGGTCCTCCTGGTGGATCCCTACTCCGGGGTCGAAGTCCCCTCCGAATTGGGCTCCGATGAGCAGGATCAGGGCAATTGGGAAGATGAAGACGAAGAAGATGTTCGAGCGTTCACGCAGCATTCGGCGGACGTTGGAGCCCGCGATGGCGAGGATCTTCCTCATTGCGTCAGCTTCCGCTGCAGGAGGACCCAGGCCACGGTCCCGAAAACGAGGGTGAACAGGAGGAGGGCGCCCACCGCCGGAAGGACTTCGGTCCACTCCGCACCGCCCGAGATGTCGGAGAGACCACGCATGAACCAAGCGTGCGGTGTGAGGTAGGAGAGCCTGGCGAGGAGGTCGTTGCCCTGCCCGATCGGGAAGAAAGTTCCGCCCAGCATCCCCAGGATGACCGCGATGATCGCTCCGAGGTTGGCGGCCCCGTCCGCACTGGTGGCCGTGGCGGCGATCACGCCCATGATGGAGGTTGCGGCCAGCACCCCGGCAATGACGAGCATGGCCACTCCCAGTGGAGGACCCCACCGTGCATCCATCAAGTAATGGGTGGCGACGATCAAGACGGTCATCGAGATGAGACCGAGCGCGAACGAAAGGATTGCCTTGCCCGCCACCACACTGCTGTGTCCGATTGGCGCCGAGAGCAGCCGCGCCAGGGTTCCGCTCTGTCTCTCCTCGAGTAGCCCGTTTACTCCGAACTGAACGGTGAAGAAGAGGAAGAACACTGCCATTCCGGCCGCAAAGAACGTGTTGCCGTCGAGTTGCCGGGTCTCCGCCGAGACATCGGTGAAGGCGAACGGTGGAGGTCGGAGCGCCGCCTCTTCGCCCAAGGAGACCAACTCCTCTGAAGACGGCCCCTCGCCAAGCGCGATCGCTGTCGTCACCGAGAGCTGGGACCGTTCTATCGCCGACCCGAACTCGGAGGCGATGGAAGACGCCACCTGAGTGGTGGTCTGGCTGTCGACATCACCCACCACCTCGATCGTGAACGGCTGGGCCTGGATGACGGCATCGGCCAGACCCGGGTTGAGCAGGATGTAGGCCTCGGTCTCTCCCTCCTCGACTGCCGTTTGGGCCGCAGTGGCCTCATCGAACTCGGTCAGCACCAGTAACCCCTCGGATTCCAGCCCCGAGAGCGCCTCGGCCAGGGACTGCGACACCTGCGTGTTGTCCAGATCGACCAGGCCGACCTCCAGGTCCAAGGCCTCTGCGGTGAACGTGCCTCCGAAGACGAGGTGGAATATGTAGGCCAGGGCCAGCGGGGTCACGATGCCCATGATGAACGCCGAGCGATCACGGACCCGGAGCCGGAGGTCCTTTCCCGCGATCAGGGTCGCCGCCCCCATGATCAGTCGCGCAGGGCCTTGCCGGTGAGATGAAGGAAGACGGCCTCGAGATTCGGCTCCGAAACCGCCACACCGGTGACATTGGCCCCGGTGGCGGCTACCCGGGTGAGCAACTCGGGGAGCAACGAGGAAGCATCGTCGGCCAGTACATCGACGCCTGAGTCGGCAGGGCTGGCTTCGTGGACCGCAGGCAACTCGGAAACCACCCGCGCCACTTCGACCAGGTCCCCGCCAACCGTCACCCTGATCCTGTCCTTCTCCCCCACCAGCGACACCAGCTCGCGTCGCGTGCCCTCGGCCTTGATGACCCCCTCGTCGATGATGGCCACGCGGTCGCAGAGCCGCTCGGCCTCCTCCATGTAGTGGGTGGTATAGAGGACTGCAATCCCCTCGCCCGACAGGTCTTCGACCGATTCGAGGATGGCATTCCGGGACTGGGGATCCACCCCGACGGTCGGCTCATCGAGGATGAGCAGACGGGGCCGATGGAGCAGCCCGATGCCGATGTTGAGTCTCCGCTGCATGCCGCCGGAGAATTCACTGACGAGATCGTCCTGGCGTTCGGAGAGACCGATCACCTCGAGCACTTCCTGGAGGCGTTTGTCCAGCTCATCGTCGGGCATGTCATAGAGACGCCCGAAGAACCTGAGATTCTCTGCCGCGGTCAGATCGGGGTAGATGGCGATTTCCTGGGGCACCAGCCCGATGTCGGACCTCCCGGCGGTCGAATTGGTCCGGATCGGGGTGCCCGCTACGTGGATGGTGCCGCTGTCCGGCTCCAATAGCCCGGCCACCATCGAGATCGACGTGGTCTTCCCCGCCCCGTTGGGGCCGAGAAGCCCAAAGGTCTCCCCCTCGGCGATCTCGAAGCTGACCCCGTTCACCGCGATCAAATCGTCGAAGCTCTTGGTGAGCCCCTCCGCCGCCAGGACCGTCGTCATTTACTCCTCTATGCCGATGCGAGCGGCACCCTACCGATGGCCAGGCCGACCGTCGCCGCCTGCCGGTCCGTCGGCTCGGCACAGCAGAACCAGCTCTCGGTGAGTCGGGGCACCGACGGGGACGAGGGCATCGGAGACAGGTCGACCTCGGCGATCTCCCCGATCGTCTCCCGCATCCGTTGCAGAGTCTCGCCGGCATCCGCCCCGCAGTCGGAGGCCTGGGCGGCGATCGAGTCGAGCTCGCGGTGCAGCTGTTCTGTGGTGGGATCCTCGAATTCCCACGACCAGGTCAAGGATTCCGCCCGGTATCCCGTCAAATGAGGCATCACCGCAGGATGGGTCTCCAGCAGCGATCCCTCGGGGATGAGGAGCCTGATCGCCAATTGGACGGGGTCGGTTGCCGCCCACAGCCGGTGGCTGTCGATGAAATCAACGACGCCTGCAACGTCGTGCGGGCTGGTCCAAGGGAAGAAGGGGAGCCAGGTCGGCCTGACGTGGATGCTGGAGGAGCGCAGGACAGCCACGGCCTCGGACATGTCGGCCGCGGAGTGGTTCTTGTCGAGAATCGCCAGGGTCTTATTGTCGGTGGACTCGAACGCGCTGACGACAAAGAGGAGCCCGAGGTCCGCCATCTCCGGCCACAAGGCTCGGTGGGCCAGGACGTGCTGGACCTTCACGGTCACGTCGAAGGTCAGCGCGGGATGAGCACCATGGGCTCTCCTGAGGAGGTCCATCGAGTACCGGGGGGCGTTGAGGAAGTCCGGGTCGCCGAAGGTGACGTGTTGGATCCCGTCGGATACGAGTTGATCGAGGTCCGCCATGACGGAATCTGCTCCAACCACCCGCATCCTCCCGTCGTAGACGACCGGGATGGGGCAATGCCGGCATCGGTGCCGGCACCCGTGCGAAGCCTCGACGGCTGCAGCGAGCCGGGCCTCGCCCATCCATTCGAGACGGGCATAGTTGTCGTGCCAGGGCAGACCCGAACGCGCCGGCTTGTGGAACCCCGACCTTCCAGTGGCCTGGTGAATGCCGGCCGTCCCCGTGCCCGACTCGATGGCGAGAGCCCACTCGACGAGATCGGGCTCGTACTCGCCGACAAAGACCGAGTCGGCCACCGCTCCCAACACCTGATCCTTGCCGACACCGGCGTAGAGGCCATAGAAGGCGATCGGGATCCAGGGTCGCTGTCGGCGAATTTCCCTGGCCATCGGAACGGCAAGACGCATCGCGGTATGCATCGGGACGGAGAAAGCGACGGCGCCGACGTCCTCCAAGAGTGACATGTCCCAGTCCTCCACGGCGAGATCGACCGAGCTGACACCGACCCCTGCCGCGGCGAGTGCTGCCGCCGGAGAGGCGAGGTGGACCGGCTGGCGCCCCAACTCGTAGGTGGAGACGAGAAGGACACGCATCGAGCCAGTGTACGGCCGGCCCCCGGTAGCCTTTCGCCGATGGGCAATTACGTGAGCACCCCCCAGGGGCCCATGCACGAGGTCGACTTCGGCGGGATCGGGCCGAACCTGATCCTGATCCATGGGCTGGGCGGATCCACAACCAACTGGAACACGGTGGCCCCATCCCTGACGTCACTGGGCCGGGTGCGAGCCATTGATCTCCCCGGGTTCGGCCTCACTCCGCCGCGGTCCGACTTCCGGCTCGAGACCCATCGCGATTCGGTGGTCGCGTATCTCGACACCATTGGGGGTCCCTTTACCCTCGTCGGTAACTCGACCGGTGGTCTACTCGCCGAGTTGATCGCGTCGGCTCGGCCCGACCTTGTTGAGCGGCTGATCCTGGTGTCGCCCGCCACCCCGCCTGTGGTACCAGACCCGCGCCTCGACTGGCCCACCGCGGCTCGGCTGGCCATCCAGGCGATGCCTGGTGTCGGCGAGGCCTACGGCCGTCGGTTCCTGCGGTCCAACACCCCCGAACAACTGGTACGGAAGAGCCTGAACATGATCACTCACAAGCCGGGCCGGGTCCCGATGTCACTCATCGAGGAGTCGCGTGAGATGGCTCGGATCAGGAAGCAGTTGCCGTGGGCCGCGTACGCCACGGCACGGACGGCGACATCGATCGCTCGTCTCTACACGCGGCGGCCCCAATACCTGGCGATGATCCTGGCCATCGAGGCGCCGACCCTGGTCGTGCAGGGCGTATCGGACCACATTGTCTCTCCCACTGCGGTGGAATGGCTGTGCTCCTTGCGGCCCGACTGGGATCTGGTCCACCTCGACGACACCGGGCATACCCCCCAAATGGACGCCCCGCACCGCTTCGTCGACGTCGTCCGAAGCTGGTTGAGCGAGCCGACGAGCGAGCAGTCGGCGCCTGGGGACGCCCGAGGGGAGAAACAAACCGCCTAACTAGGCTTGGGCTCATGACAGGCGATCTGAGCCGCACCCTCGGTGACGAATACGTCCATCAGATGCCGGACTCCGATCCGGTGGAGACCCAGGAGTGGATCGATTCCCTCGACGCGGTGGTCAACGAGCAGGGGCCCGACCGCGCCAAGTACCTGGTGGCCAAGTTGCTCGAACGTGCCCACGAGAACAACGTCGGCATCGCCGGGGCAATCACTACGCCCTACATCAACACGATCCCCCCCGAGGAGGAAGCCGAATTCCCCGGTGACGAGCACATCGAGAGACGGATCCGTCGGTTCATCCGGTGGAACGCCGCCGTGATGGTGATCAAGGCCAACCATCGCTCCAAGGGAATCGGGGGGCACCTCTCCACCTTCGCCTCTTCGGCGACTCTCTACGAGGTCGGCTTCAACCACTTCTTCAGAGGCAAGGGCGCTGACGGCAAGGGCGATCACGTCTACATGCAGGGGCATGCGGCACCCGGTATCTACGCCCGGGCCTATCTCGAGGGAAGGTTCGACGAAAAGCATCTCGACAACTTCCGATTCGAGATCGATGGCCACGGTCTCACCTCCTATCCCCACCCCCGTCTCATGCCAGATTTCTGGGAGTTCCCCACGGTGTCGATGGGGCTCGGTCCGATCAACTCGATCTATCACGCCCGGTTCAACAAGTACCTCCACAACCGTGAGCTCGACGACACCTCCAAGTCGCGGGTCTGGTGCTTCATTGGCGATGGCGAGGTCGATGAGCCCGAGACCCTCGGCGCGATCTCGCTGGCCACCCGGGAGGGCCTCGACAACCTGACCTGGGTGGTGAACTGCAATCTGCAGCGCCTGGACGGCCCGGTGCGCGGCAACGGACAGATCATCACCGAGCTCGAATCGGCCTTCCGCGGAGCCGGCTGGAACGTGATCAAGGTGATCTGGGGCTCTGGCTGGGACGCACTCCTCGCTCGACGACCACGAGGGCGCCCTGATCAACGTGATGAACACCACCGTCGACGGGGAGTACCAGCGGTACAAAGCGGAGAACGGCGCCTACGTCCGGGAGCACTTCTTCGGCAAGGACCCTCGCACCAAGGAGATGGTCGCCGACATGAGCGACGACGAGATCTGGGCGCTGCGCCGGGGTGGGCTCGACTACAAGAAGGTGTACGCGGCTTACAAGGTGGCGACCGAGCTCGACAACGGCAAGCCGACGGTGATCCTGGCCAAGACGATCAAAGGATGGACGCTGGGCCCTGACGTCGAGGGCAGGAACGCGACCCACCAGATCAAAGAGCTCACCAACCAGCAGCTGATGGTGCTTCGCGAGAGGCTCAGCCTCCAGGCAGAGATCCCCGAGGAATCCCTCGCCGGTGAGAGCGTGCCCCCCTATTTCCGGCCCGAGCCCGGCACGCCCGAACACGAATACCTCCACGCCAGACGTCAGAAGCTGGGTGGATTCCGTCCCGAGTCGTGTCGTGCCCGAGAACACGCTCGTGCTCCCCCCTCCCGAGGCCTTCTCCGAGGTCTACGCCGGGTCAGGCAAGGTGGAAGCCTCGACCACGACCGCCTTCACTCGACTGTTGCGCGGTCTGGCACGCTCCGAGGGATTCGGCACGCACGTGGTGCCGATCGTCCCCGATGAGGCGCGGACTTTCGGCATGGACTCGCTCTTTCGCGAGCTCAAGATCTACGCCTCCAAGGGCCAGCTGTACGAGCCCGTAGACGCGTCGATGATCCTCTCCTACTCGGAGAGCCAGAGTGGCCAGATCCTCGAGGAGGGGATCACCGAAGCCGGGTCGATGGCGTCGTGGATCGCCGCCGGGACGTCGTATGCGACCCGCGGCGTCCCGATGGTCCCGTTCTTCATCTTCTACTCGATGTTCGGCTTCCAGAGGGTCGGTGACCTGATCTGGTCGGCGGCCGACTCCCGGGTGCGCGGCTTCCTGCTCGGGGCGACCGCGGGGAGGACCACTCTGGAAGGCGAGGGCCTTCAGCATCAAGACGGCCACAGCCTCGTCCTCGCCACCTCGGTGCCGGTTTGCGAGGCATACGACCCCGCATTCGCCTACGAGGTCGGCACCATCGTCGAGCATGGCTTGCAGCGCATGTACGGGTCGGAGCCTGAAGACATCTTCTATTACCTGACCCTCTACAACGAGAACCACTCACAACCTCCCCGTCCGGATGGGTCGGAGCAAGGGATCGTCGACGGGCTGTACAAATGGGCCGAGGGTCCCGCGGTGTCGGGGCCGAAGGTGGCCATCCTCTTCTCAGGGTCGGCCAATCTCGCCGCCCGCCAGGCCGCCGCGGACCTCGCCGAGCACTATCAAGTAAGCGCAGAGCTGTGGTCGGCCACGTCCTACAAGAGATTGCGAGAGGAGGCACTGTCGGTCACCCGGTGGAATCTCCTCCACCCGACCGAGCAGCCCCGCATCCCGATGGTGACCCGCCTCCTCTCCGACGTGGGCGGTCCGATCGTGGCGGTGACCGACTACATGAGACTGGTGCCCGACCAGGTGTCCCGATGGGTCCCGGGTCCGCTCACAACTCTCGGCACTGATGGATTCGGCCGCTCCGATGCCCGCAAGGCACTCCGCAGGTACTTCGAGGTGGACGCAGGTCACATCGTCGCCGCCACCCTCTCCACCCTCGCGGGCCAGGGCGCCGTGCCCGAAACCCTGGTTAGGGATGCATTCGATCGCTACGAGATTGACCCGGAGGCCCCAGACCCGGCCATCTCCCGCTGATGACCTCCTACCGCGACCTCGTCGGCCAGGCACGGGCACAGATCGAAGAGATGACACCCGAGGATCTCGAGCCGAAGCTGGCCGAGGTGATCCTGATCGACGTTCGCGAGACCGGGGAGCACGAGCAGGGGGCCATCTCCAGTGCCCGCCTCCTCCCTCGCGGGGTGCTGGAGCGCGACATAACCGGCGTAGCCCCGGACAGGTCGCGACCCGATCGTCCTCTACTGCGCCAGCGGCGGGCGCTCGGCGCTGGCCGCGGTGAGCTTGCGGGGGATGGGTTACGAGACGGTCTACTCACTCGCCGGTGGCTTCGACCGTTGGAAGTCTGAGGGAAGGGCATGGGGGGCCGGCGAAGGTCTGACCGCCGAGCAACGTGACCGGTACGCGAGACACGTCGTCCTGGAGGAGGTGGGTGAAGCCGGTCAGGCTCGCCTGCTCGACTCCAGCGTCCTGCTCATCGGTGCCGGAGGGTTGGGCTCGCCGGCTGCCCTGTACCTCGCGGCCGCCGGAGTGGGGACGATCGGAGTAGTCGACTTCGATGTGGTGGACCGGACCAATCTGCAGCGCCAGGTGTTGCACAACCTCGACCGGGTCGGGATGCCGAAGACTGAGTCTGCCCGGGAGGCGATTACGGCTCTCAATCCGGACGTCAAGGTGGTCACCCACAACACCAGGCTCGACGCCGACAACGCCCTCGACATCATGAAGGGCTACGACGTGGTCCTCGATGGTGGCGACAACTTCCCCACCCGGTACCTGGTCAACGATGCTTCGCTGCACCTCCGGGTCCCGGTGGTCCACGGCTCGATTTTCCGCTTCGAAGGTCAGGTCTCGGTGTTCGATCCCTATGCCGGGCCCTGTTATCGATGCCTCTTTCCCGAGCCGCCGCCGCCCGAGCTCGCCCCGTCATGCGCCGAGGCCGGCGTCCTCGGGGTTCTGCCGGGGATCATCGGGTCGATCGAGGCCATGGAGACCATCAAGCTCTTGCTCGATCTCGGTGAGCCGCTGACAGGACGACTCCTCATCTACGACGCCTTGGAGGAGGACTTCAGCTCGGTGAGCATCGACCGCGACCCGAACTGCCCGGCATGTGCCGACCCCGACCGGCCACCGAGGATCGTCGAATACGACCAGACCTGCCGCCCGGGGGGCAATGTGGAGCGTGCTGCAGCTACCTGACCAGATCCGATGGGCCATCCTGGCCCATGCCGAGAATTGCGCCCCCGACGAGTGCTGCGGTCTCCTTGCCGTGGACGGTGATGGGCGTTTCCGTTTTGCTTACCCGTTGAGCAACGCCGACCCCTCGCCGGTGTCTTACACGATCGAGCCCGGAGAGCACTTCCAGGCGATGCGACACGCCGAATCGATGGGCTGGGAGATCGCAGGGGTCTTCCACTCGCATCCGGATGGCAAGGCGATGCCGTCGATGATCGACGTGCAGAGCGCCCTGGAGCCGGATTGGATGTACCTGATCGCCGCCCCGGACGAGATCAGGGGCTTCTACATACGGGCGGGTGCGATCGAGGAGATCGCTCTCGACTGAGGGTCAGACCCAGATGGTGACTATCAGTGCCACGATGATGTAGGCGATGATCGCGTTGAGCCCGTTGATCAACCAGTACGAAGAGCCCTTCTGCTCGTAGATCTGGCTCACCAGGGCACTCACCGCCCCAAAGCCCACGCCAAGTGCAGCGCCCAGAGCGACCCCATCGACCACTTCGGTGGCGCCGATTCCGCGTGCGATCAAGGCGATGACGACGGTGGTCACGAAGTATCCGACGAGGGTCGGGCCGAACAGCGATGCCAGCGGTGGGCCTTCGGTAGTCATGTCGACCTTGGACGCCTTCTGCCATGCCTTGCTGAGTGGAGGCACCGAATACCAGATGGCGCTGAAGGCGAACCATGCGATCGTTGCCACCACGATCGCAAGCCAGTTCAACTCGCCAAAGAAATCGAAGATCATCCCGTCCTCCTGATTGGGCCCGATCGGCGATCAAAGTACCGGCCAGGTCGGGGAGCGCCAAGCACCGGCGCTCAGAGATCGATGCCCCGGTTCACCCACACCGAGGTGACCTCCATACCAACTCTCTCGTAGAGACCGAGCGCACCGGTCCGGGAATCCGTGGAGAGCTCCGACCGGGTGGCCCCATGTTCCCGGGCTCGAGCAAACGCATCGGCGAGGACTGCCTGGCCGAGCCCGAGACCTCTGTGGTCCTTGCGAACGGCCACCCTCTCCACGAACCCGGCCTCGTTTGCGAGAAGGATCAGCGCCGCACCCACCACCTCCCCGTTCCCATCGGTCACGACCCGGAGGTTCCATGGCTCGAACCCGGGTCTCCGCAATATCTGAGCCGAGAAATCCTCGAAGCGTCTGCCGATCCCGGACCGACCATTCCAGAAAGGCGTCCTCGATGACTGTCCAGGCGGCACGATGATCAGACTCCTCACCGGCCCTGATCGTGTAGCCGGGAGGGAGCGCCCGCGTTTCGATCACCTTGCCTTCGGGGAGCGCGAGCGCCCAGCTCGTCCAGCGGACCCGGTATCCGAGGCGCTCGAGCAGCCGGTCACCGGGGGAGCCCTCGGGCACTGGCATCCCAATCACATGAAGGCCCCGACCTCGAGCACGCTCCTGCATCCAGGTGGCCAGGAACGTGCCGATCCCCCGCCCCCGGTAGGCGGGATCGACGGCGGCGTCGCCCCGGTCGCCCCCCGAGAGCTCGGCGTAGGCGACCAGCCGGTCGCCATCGAAGACCCCGATGGTGCTGGCGGCAACGTCGTAGCTGGGACGTTGCCAGTCGCTGACGATGTCAGCCTCCTCGATCACGACTTCGCCGACGTCCTCCAGCTGCCCTGCCGCGATCAGTGCCGTCACTGCACTCTCGTCACCGGGAGCCATCGGACGCGTCACCAGGCCGGATGGAAGCGTCATGCGAGGAATTGAAGCCGAAAAGCCGGAGGGTGGCCGGCCCGTAACCGGCAAAGCTCTCCAGACCTCTACGAAGCCGCCGTTGTCTCCGTCGGAGCCTCGGTCTCGGCGACCTCGGTAGTCGCGACGTCAGGACTCGTTGTTCCGCTCTCCTCGGTGGTGTCCGTCGTCACCGTGGTGTCATCTGTGTCCCCGTCGCCCAAATAGACGACTGCGAGGATCGCCACCAGCACTATCACCGCGCCGAGGATGACCCACCATCCGGGCCAGGTCGGTCGCTGCTCCGGGGTCGGCTGCGTTGGCTGTTCGGGAGTGGTCATCGTCGGTACCTCCAATGCGAGGGTTCGAACCTTCGCTGCGACAGCCTAGGAGGCGCGATCTCACCGACGGGAGCAATGGGCCCCGGCGACGTGTGACCTAACCGGCGTCGCCGACCAAGCCCAGCTCGTGGCGGAAGAGATACCGGTCGGCCAGATAGTTGAGGATGCGACGGGCATCGGAGAAACGGTCGGCCACGGTGCGGAGGAAAGTCGGGCCGGTGGATAACGTCCCCTTCGCTTCATCCACAGAACGCCGATACCAGGCAGCACCGGCCACCTCGATGAAACGAAGCGCCTGATCTTCGGCTAGCACCTCGGTGGGACCGAGCTCCGCCGACTGGGCGAGCCACTCTCGCTGCGCGGGGGTGTAGGGGTGCCGGGCGGTATGGTCGGGCATGACCCCGCTCAGGAACAGGGCGACATCGCCGAGCCGTCGATACCCCCCGGGCCGCTCCGCCGGTGGCAACAGCTCGACCATCTCGGCGAGGGCTACCGGATCGAGCTCGCTGAAACGCCGTCGTCGAAGGCCATCGCGGGTCTGGACGACGAAGCTGCCGCTTGCCACCGACGTGAAAGAGTTGAGGAACTCGATGAGGAAATACCGTCGAGCCCCGTCGTCGAGAAAATGCCGCAGTGGCTCGACGTCGAAGACCGGAAGACGTTTCCCGGGCGCTGCCCACTCCGAGACGTAACTCGCGTCGTGGAGATCACTTGCGGATCTGTTTACGAGCGCCGCAAAGGCGAGGAAGGAGGATGCGCCGGGTTCGGCCAGTTCGCGGGAGCTGTCGAAGATCGTGTCGAAGAGCCGGCGAGATGCCAGGAGCTCGTCGATCACCTCGGGGCGTTCCAGCATTCGCTGCTTCAACACCGCGTCGCCGGTTCCAGCGGTCTGCGCCAGCAGCTCGAGGTCCCGTTGGCTGAGGTGCTCCAGATAGAGCAGCGGATAGTTCATATCGCACCCGGTCCATCTTCCGGTCCAGGCCTCCTGGCCCGAACCAACAGGTTCATGTCACCTTATGAATCGGCAGCGCCAAGAGGTGGGATCAAGGGGTCGATCGACCCATCCTTCAAGACCGCAGCAAACCAGCCCTCCCGTCGACTCAGACGATCCCACCGATGACCATTCCGAGACCCAGGAACAGCAGATAAACGGCCAGTCCCCCGGCCATGAACACCCACCGCTGCCAGGCAGGGATGGTGCTCTTGCCGAAGATGAAGTACGCCACCACACCGAGGAAGGGGATGACCAGGATCGCCGCCATCCACGCGATCACCTTCCCGCGGCTCAGGTCTTCCCGCCGCGACAGGTCCAAGAGCGCCAGGACCACCCATGAGGTGTAGAGGACCAAGGGCAGGACGTACGCATAGAGCCCGAAGAACACCCCTGCGGCCGAGGCGAAGCTCACACCCATGACGTTGATTCCTTTCTGCTGGGCGACTTCCAAATCTGCGAGGCATCGCCGGGATGCCGATGCTGTCGATGTCTGGCTGCGATCCGGCGAACACGTTGACTGCCGGCGTGACCGGCGCCGCAGCGCCTTCTGGCATGTTTGGCTGCGGTTCGGGATGCGGAAGGGAGGCGATGTCGACCTGGGGTTGGAGATCGAGCCCGCTCTCGAAGAGACGGCCGAGTTGTGCCGTAGTCGAACCGATCTCGAACAGGGCGGGAAACCGGAGTCCTTCACACGGCTGCTTGATCTCCAGGGCGGCGGGCAGGGTCGTCGAGAACTCGTTGTCCTCGAAGCAGTTGCCCGATGTCGCCGGCCCTCCCAGAGTCAGATCGGCGAGACCCGATCCCTCCACGACGTTCTCGACGACCTGATGGTCGTAAGACATGTAGAAGTTGTCGTCGAGCACGGGGAAGATTGCGATCCCGCTTTGCGGGTGGTTGGCGACGCGGTTCCTCGCCACATAGGAATCGCCTCCCCCGGCGAGCAGGATTCCGTTCCCTTGCGCCGCCCACTCGAGGGCGAGGGCGGGGGCCCCGATGTTCCCGTTGTCGTGCACCAGGTTGCCCACCACCGTCACATTGTGGAAGGGCGGCAACAATTCGCTGTCCAGCGTGTTGGGAGCGATCCCGGCGATGTTGTGGCGGAATATCGAGTTGACGATGTACAGGTCCGAAGAGGCGTTGGTCCCCGAATATCCGAGCCCGTTCCACTCGGATATCGAGTCGGTGATGGTTGCCTGGCACGGGTCACACTGCCCGATGTAGAAGCCGGCGTCGGGTGACCCCGAGGCGTAGGAGTGCTCGAAGAGGCCGTCGCTGGAGTCGAAGGCGTAGATCCCGTAGACGGCGTTGTTGACCGCAGTCAGATACGACCCGCGGTATCCACGGACCCCGCTCCAGTAGAAGCCGTTGGATGTGTTGTTGATCGCAGTCATGTTCTCCACCGCCACCCCGTCGGCAAAGAGAACAATGACCCCGTTGGACCGCTGAAACTCGCCGTCGATCACCACTTCGTTGCGATCGACTCCGCGCAGAGTCAGGCCGGGGGTAGTCACTTCGACCTGCTCGCGATAGGTACCGCGATCGATGAGGATCAGGTCTCCTGGAGCTGCGGCGTCCACCGCCGCCTGGATCGTCGGGTAGTCCTGGGGGACGAGCCTTGTCTCTCCCGACCATTCGGATGGCGATTCGGTCGCCGGATCTCCCAGGGCGGCGGGCGATGGCTCACCCTCCGGGGGCCCGGCACAAGCCGCGAGCGTCAGGGCGGCTCCCGCTATGAGCAGGAGCCAGCCCTTCCTCATCCGGCAGCAGGCCCGACAGTGAGGGTGCCGGCCATCCCGTCCCCGTCGGCATTGCCATGGAAGGTGCAGAAGAAGACGTACTCCCCGGCCTGGTCGAAGGTGAGCACGGCTTCCTCACCTTCGAGCTGCTCGAGGCTGCCAAAGACGTCCTCCGTCGACCAGGAGCCGTCGGCCGCGACTGCGTTGTGTGGGTTCCGACCCGCCCCGACGAAGGTGACCGTCCCGCCTACCGGAACGCTGATCTCCGTGAACTCGTACCGGTTGTCGAACATCTGAACGACGACGTCCTGGCCGGACACCGGCTCGCCACCTCCGTCCCCGCCTCCACACGCCGCAACCAGCAGTAAGCCGATCATGGCGCAAATCATCCGCTTCATGCCTGTTTCTCCCCTCGCCCGAACAATCCGGTGAACCAGCTCCAAAGAGAGGCGAAGAAGAGCGAGATGCCTTGCACTTCACCAGCCTCGATGGTCGACGCCTCGGACGCGGTCTCGGCGCCCAGCTTGCCTTCGAGACACTGCACGAACTCGCCGATGAGTCGCTTCGACATCTCGTTGATGAGCCCGGTGCGGCCGAATTGGGCGACCGGGCCAGAGAGGGTGACGTCTGCGTCGATTCCGACCTTCGACCCTGTGCCCTCAGGGACGATCTGATAGGAAACCTTCACCTGGCCTCTGGAGCCACCGCTGCGGTCGACCCCCTTCCCGTCGATCACCGCGCTCATCGACTCGGGGACGGGGCTCACCGTCGCCTTTCCCTCGAAGGAAGCCGCCATGGGCCCGAGCTTCACCGACAGCTTTCCTTCGTAGGAGCCATCGTCAGACCGTCCGAGCAACTCGGCACCGGGCAGGCACTGCGCCACCGACGGGATGTCCTGGAAGAAGTCCCATACCCGGTCGGGTGGACGGCCCACCGTGAACTCATGTTCGATCTTCATGATCCTCCTGCCGCGGAAGCGGGGCAGACGGTAGTGAACGGCGGATCCGTATCCCTAACGATGCTCCGTGTCGCCTGCGAGGAGATCGAGAGCATGCGGCACGATGTCGAGTATGGCTTCCAGGCCTTCGACCGCTCCCTTCGTGGACCCGGGCAGATTGACCACGAGTGACGATCCGATCGAGCCGGCCTTGGCCCTCGAAAGCGCCGCCATCGGGGTCGATTCGAGACCCCTCGACATCATCACATGGGTCAGTCCTGGTGCCTCTCGTTCCAAGATCAGGGCGGTCGCCTCGGGGGTCACGTCCCGCGGGCCAAATCCGGTGCCGCCGGTCGTGAGCACCAAGCGGGCCTCCGCCGTAGCCCCATGGATCGCCGAGACAATCGCCTTCTCCTCGTCGGGGACCACGGTGCGATCCACCTGGTAGCCGGCGTCGGCCAAGATCTGAGCCAGGGCGTCGCCGGACAGGTCCTCCCTGACTCCGGCGGCGACACCGTCACTCACCGTGATCACGTGAGCGACTGTCGGCGTCAACCCCACAGAGCCGGGTTGACCGACACCCCACCGCGGAGCACTAGTTGCTCGAAGAGGAGGACCACGAACAGGGTCGCTCCCAGGCCCCACGGCCACGGGGTCTCCCGCTGCTCCTCGGGCCCGTAGACGGTCGTCGTCCCCCGCGCCGCCGCGAGCGTCGCCAGAAAGATGACCGCGGTCAAAGGAAGAGTCGGCACCACGCCGCTGCCGGCGTCGGGGACGAAGAACGGGATGGAGAGGAACACCGCGGCGATGGCAGGTACGAGAGCGATCCAGAACGCGAACGTGACGCGGGATCTACCGGTCGATATCAGCTTGTGGTGGGGGGCGAATGCCAGAAAAGCGGCAGCCGCCGAGAGTGCCATCAACAGGAGGCCGATCGCGCCCGCGGCCGCCAACACGTACTCGAGGCCGGCGGGCGCGTCGAGGGCCCGATAGGCGAGTGCGAGCTGGCTGTCGGTGTCGAAGGGGACCAAGGCGGCCTGGACGAAAGCCTGGCGGAGGAGATGGAGGACCATCCACAGCAGCGTGAGACGGGCCACCCCGTGACCCCGTGCCGTCGGATACGAGAAGAGGGTCAGGAAGCCCAGGATCAGGCAGAGGAGAAAACCGCCCGCCCAGACCAGGTCTGAGGTGACGCCGCTGATTTCAACCCGGTTGTTGTAGACGACGGCGTTCCCGCCGAGGATCAAAGCCAGGATGCCATCTCCGAGGTCATCGATGAACTGAGCGACCACGATCCCCAGCGTCGACCCCAGAGCCGAAGCCACCACGAGGGGAGGGCCGACTCTCCTGATCGTCTCGGTCGTCAGGGGCCCCGATACGGTTACTTCACTAGTCACAAACGGTCATCCTATGACGAGGGTTGGCTTCATCACCTGATAGGTGATCGGCAAGTGAATGGGGCTTCTAAATGGCGACGATCAGAGTCCCCGCGGCCCAGATCACGAGCAGTCCGATCGAGACGAGAAGGACGGGCGCGGTCCGTCGCCAATTGATGGCTGACCAGATCGCGATCGCCAGCAAACATGCCGCCATGACAATGCTCCACCACACCGGCACCAGGCCGGCGACGGCGGCGCCGACTATCAGGATGGCCACCACCGCCAGAAACCCAGCGGCGACCAAGGCGTAGAGGACCTGCCTCGGGCTCGGCTCGCTCACACCAATCCCGCCGCCTCACCGACGCGGCGATACCACTGGCCGAGGGAGTCGATCGTCTCATGGGCGTTCAATCCGCTCGGATTGGGGACGACCCAGAGGCGGGCATCGCCCAGTGGCTCGGGCTGCAGTCCCAGGACCGCGCTCGGCCGTTCGAAGGCGGTCCGGTATGCGGTCAGGCCGGCGACCGCCGCAACACGCGGCTTCACCTCGGCGACGACGATTCCGAGCCGGACCGCCCCCTCCCGCAGCTCGGATGCACCCAATTCGGAAGCCCGCACCGTCGCCCTTCGCACGAGATTGGTGATCCCGATCCCGCTCCTCTCCAGGCGCTCCTTTTCCTCGGGGCTCATTCCCGCAGCAGTGTCGATCGCCCAGTCGATCAGCCCGGCGCGGCGGAGCGCCGGGTAGAAGCGGTTGGTGGGATGGCAGAAGTGAGTGTTCGTCGCCGCGGTCCACAACCCGGGGTTGATGCCGACGAAGAGCAAACGAACATGAGGGCCGAGCAGGTCGTCGACGGTCTTGCCCGCGAAAGCGGAGAGTTGCTCCTTGGTGAAACCCATCGGGTAAGCAAAGCCCTCAGCCCGCCGGGAGCCAGGGAGGAGGCGGAGCGTCGATTCGAGCCAGCTTGGAGGAGACCGGGCCGAAGCGGTCGAAGTCGTGTTCCTGCCACGACCGCCACGCCTCGGTGATCTCCTCCTTGCTCCGGGCAACGAAGTTCCACCACATCTCGATCGGCTCCCCCAACGGCTCGCCCCCGAGGACCAGGAATCGCGCCTCCTCCCCCTCTGCTTCGATCGGAAGGGTTTGTGTGCCTACAGGCACCAGGGCGAGCCATCCCGGTTCGACGATGGCCTCATCCACCTTCAGTGTGTGATCGATCGGGATAACGGCGTACTCGAAGCCCGCGTCGGCGGGGATCTCGATCTGTTTCCCGTGCAGCGTCACATCCAGGCCCACCGTGCCCCAGTCGACCTCGGCCGGCGATCGACTCCCGTCGAGCTCCCCGATCATCACCTTCAGTTCAGCGGCGGGGAAGTCCAAGACCGGGAGATCAGGGATGTGCTCGAACCTGGAGTCCCCGTGTCTCGTCGCTTCGGGCTGCGCCAACCACATCTGAACGCCGTGGATCCCGTCGGTGGTCCCCAACTCGGCGTGTGCGATCCCATTCCCGGCCGACATCAGGTTCAGCTGCCCGGGCCTGATCGACTGCTCGCTGCCCAGAGAGTCGGTGTGCAACGCCTCTCCCTCCAGCAGCCAGGTGACAGTGGCCAAACCGGTGTGGGGATGGGGGCCAACCTCGAGTGGATGGGGATCGTCGAAATCGGGCGGAAGGATCAGGTCGACGAAGCACCAGGGTCCGACGGTTCTTCGTCCCTTGGTGGGGAGCACCCTGCTGATGGGCACGCCGCCAACCGTGGTCGAACGTCCCTCACGGACATCGATGCGCGCCAGGGGGCCCTGTTGGACCGAAGCGTCGGCGGGTTGGACCGGTCCGCTCAATGGCGCTCACCGGATCGGGGAGCCGAGCTACTTCTTCTGACTCTGGTAGTAGGGGTCTTCGCCGGACGCATGATCGGTGACATCTACGACCTGAGTCAGGGCAGGTATTGATTCGAGAATGATTCGCTCGATCCCCTGCTTCAGCGTGACCTGGGCGAGACCGCAACCCTGACAACCCCCGAAGAGGCGGAGATAGGCAATCGTCCCGTCGACCGAGACCAACTCGGCGCCGCCCCCGTGGGCCGCGATCGCCGGATTGACCTGGTCCTTGATCACCTGCTGCACCTGGTCGACGAGCGGGCCCGACAGGTCGCCCGCCGGGGCCGACATGGGCGGTGGGGCTGGGCTGTTCGGGTTGTTCATCGAGAGCCCCTGATCGGTCAGCTCGAGAGCGGCGCCGTCCAGTTTCTCGATGTCATCTTCTGGATAGATCAGGGCCAGGCCACCATGTCGCTCGACGACCCAGCCCTCCTTCTTGTCGTCGAGTGCGACGAAGGCGAGCTCATACGTGAACTGAGGGCCGCGGAAGCCTGTGACCTCGATCGATAGGGCGAACTCCCCGTCGCCTGGCTCCTGATCCCTCAACTGGAGGATCATGTCCAGCGCGTCGGGCGCGATGCTGAGAACGGTGTCTTCTGACATCTGTAATGATGGTAACTGGTCCCCCGACTCAATCCCATGCCCACAGCTGTCGTTCTCCTCCCGAGCACCACCTACCGTGCCGCGGACTTCGTGCGTGCCGCGGAAGGGCTCGGCATCGACCTCATCGTCGTTTCCGAAAACCCGCCGCCTTTCGACATGGGGGACCGCTATCTCCAGGTCGATTGCTCGGACCCCGATCTTGCTGCCGAGGCGATCGTCCGCATCGGCGACGAAGCCCCGATCGACGGCGTCGTCGCCGCCGACGACGCCGGGGTGGTGGCCGCTGCCATAGCCGGCCGGAAGCTGGGTGTGCGGGCCAACGACCCCGAAGCCGCGGCGGCGACCAGGGACAAAAGGCGTCAACGCGCCCTGCTCGGCGCGGCCGAGGTGCCCCAGCCACGGTTCGACACGATCTCACCAAGTGAGGACGGCGAGCAGGTGGCAGCCGGTGTTGGCTACCCCCTGGTCATCAAGCCCGTCGACCGGGCCGCCGGACAGGGGGTGATCAAGGTCGATCGGCCCGACGAGCTGGCGCCGGCATTGTCACGAGCGCGCGCCATCGTTGGCGAGGCCGCTCCCCTGCTGATCGAAGAGTTCATGTGGGGAGAGGAGGTGGCGCTGGAGGGCCTGGTCCGCGATGGGGAGCTGACCACGCTCGCCGTCTTCGACAAACCTGACGCAGTCGAGGGCCCCTACTTCCCGGAGACGATCCTCGTCACGCCGAGCCGGCTCGACGAAGGAGCCCAGGCCGAGTGTCGCCGGGTGGCGGCTGCGGCACTGTCGGCCATCGGCATTGGCCACGGGCCGGTTCATGTCGAGATGAAGGTCGATGGCGACGTCGTCCGGGTCATCGAGGTGGCGGCCAGGTCGATAGGTGGCCTCTGCTCCCGCAGCCTGAACTTCGGGCTCCTCGGGACCACGCTGGAGACGCTCATCCTGCGCAACGCGATCGGCATGGAGAAGCCCGAGTTGCGTCGCGAGGCCTCCGCCAGTGGGGTCCTGATGATCCCCATTCCCCGACCGGGCAAATTCACCGACATCTCGGGCCTGGACCGCGTCCGGGAGCTCGGTCACATCTCGGCAATCGACATCACGGCCACTCCGGGTAGCCGGGTGCAGCCGCCGCCGGAAGGTGACCGTTACCTGGGTTTCGTATTCGCCAAAGGGCCGGATCGGGACCAGGTGGAGGCTTCGCTGCGCCGGGCCCAGGAAATCATCACGGTGAACATCGAATGATCACCGACCTCGGGTCGCCGGTTTCACCAACGTCGACGGGGGCGCATGGTCTCAACCTCTACTTGACGGTTAGTGCTTACCCGCGAAAGCGCGCGTAAGACGATTTTGTCATTATGGACACCATTCTGATCTTCGCCGGTGGCGACCTCCCCGATGACGGAATCGCCGACGAGCTCCCCTCTGCAGATCTGGTCGTCGCCGCCGACAGTGGTTACGACGCCGCCGTGCACCTCGGATTCCGGGTGGATGTGCTGGTCGGCGATTTGGACTCGATCGCGGCGGCGCCCATCCCGGACCATGTGATCGTCGAGCGCCACCCGGTGGACAAAGATCAGACCGACCTCGATCTGGCATTGGAACTGGCAACTCGTGACGACCCCTCACGCGTCGTGATCATCGGCGGGATCGGCGGGCGGTTCGACCACGAGACCGCAACGGTCGGGCTGCTGTGCTCCACCCGTTGGTCGCTGATCGACGAGCTCGACTGGGTGTCGTCACGAGGTCGGGCCCACGTCGTGCACCGGCGTCGGGTCCTGCACGGCGACGTGGGGGCGACGGTCAGCCTCATTCCCATCGGTGGAACGGTTTCCGGTCTCACTACGAACGGGCTGCGATGGGACCTCGATGGGGACACCTTCGAGGCCGGGACCACCAGGGGTGTGAGCAACGTCCTGCGTGCCCCCGTCGCCGATATCAGGATCGACTCGGGGTGTCTTCTGGTGGTGTTCCCCGCATAGCCCGCTGCCGGGCCGATCAGAGTCCGGCCGCCACCGTCGGGTCGAGCCGCGGGTAGCCGGCCAGGTACTCGGACCGCTCCTTGCCCAGGCGCGCCACCATCTCCTCGTACTCGGCCTCCCTGCCCAGCCGTTGATAGAGACGCGCCGGCTGGAGCAACTCGTCGTCGTCGACGCCGGGGACACTGGTGGCGATCTCGTAGCCGAAGTCCGGATCGGTGACCCATTCAATGGTGCCTTCCACGATTCCCTGGACGATGGCCGACGAGTCAAGGATCCTGACGTCTTTCGAGCCTTCCCCTTCTCCCCCGACCCGGCCCGTGTTGAGTACGAAGGCCTCGAGGTCGGGGATCGTGTCCAACAGCTCCAACAGGCGATTGCCCTGCAATGCGTCGTCGTCGAAGAAAAACGGGTTGGTGCCAGGCACCCGAAGGCTCTTTCCGGCCTCAGCTGCACCACCAGCCGAAGTTCCCTTCGTCTCCCCCAGCATGAAGAACGCCGGGATCTGGTCGCGACGGAGCCTGGCGACACCGGGGATGACATGGTCGGATCGGTTCAGCATCAGTAGATAGTGGGCCGGGGGGACATCGCGCGGGTCGCGATGCCTGATGTTGGCGAGCGGGAAGGTGCTGCGGCCGTTTGCGGTGTAGTTGGTGTCGAAGAAATCGACCTTGCCTTCGGAGCTGACGGAGACGTTCTCCAGCCATGCGTCCGGCCGGGTCGTCCCACCGTAGATCGTCGGCTCGTCATCGGGATCGAGCCCCCAGGTCTTGGCGAAACATCCGTTCTCAGTGGTTCGGATTGCACCCCCCGGCATCAGCGCGAGGAAGTCATCCTGCACGGGGAGCGATCCCGCTTGTTCGCGGAAGGTCGTGGTCGTCTTGCCGGTCCCCGACAGTCCGATGATCAGCATCGACTCCTCGTTGCCCGAGCGGGTCGACCCTGCCGGGAAGGTCTTGAGGCCGGCATGTAACGCAATGCCGCCCCAGTCATGGGCCAGCTTGCCCCACATTCGAAGACTCCCCATCTTGGACTCCCCGAAGTAGTCCGAGCCGAGGACCCGCGTCACCCAGTTCTCGAGGTCGACGATGATGAGACGATCGTCGGGCTTACCCGGTGCGGGAAGCGTCGGCGTGTAGATCACAGTGAACTGCGGACCTCCGCCCGGCGCAGGCGGGAAGAAGAGTTGTGCCTGCATCCCGGCGATGTTCGCCTGGCCCGCCTCCATCATGAGCCGGCTCGGTGTGCTGGATGAGGGATCGGGCCCGACCCTACCCTCGATCAGCAACATGTCCTGAGCCGCGATGTGTGCGTCCTGGCGGGCCGCCCACTCTCCTGCCTCGGCTCGGGAGATCCTGTTCTGGTGGATCTCCTCATCGGCGACGAAGAAGGTCGAGTTCTTGAGACGGGCGGTGACCTCGGCCTGGTAGTTGAGGTTCCCGAACTCTGTCACCGTGACCCGAGGCATCCGCTCCAGGGTCAGCTCACGCAGCCGATCCTGAGTCGGATTTACCTCGATCGACCTGGCCTCGGGTAGCTCGAACATGCGTCAGCTATCACTCGATTCAGACGGGGGACTCGAGGCAGAGTAGTCACCGAAGGGTTGCTCGGCACTGCCGCGGAGCCAGGCCGGCATGGGCTCCCGTCGGAGAAAGGCGACGAGATTCGCCACGGCGAGGCTCGCCATCGCTCTCCGCGCCGGGATCGTCGCGCTCCCGATGTGAGGCACCACCAGGCAATTCGGGAATTGCAGCAACGGGTGATCCGGTGGCAAAGGCTCCGGGTCGGTCACATCCAGGGCAGCGCCCCCGATGTCGCCGTTCGCCAACGCCTCCACCAACGCGTCGGCGTCGACGATCGGCCCGCGGGCCACGTTCACAAGGATCGCCGTCTCTTTCATCATGCCCAACTCGGCCCGGCCGATCATCCCCCGCGTCTCAACGGCGAGGGGGACTGCGATGACAACGATGTCCGCCCTCTCCAAAAGCCCGGCGAGATCGAGCCGAGTCGCTCCCGGGACATCCTTGGTGGTCCGCGCCGTGTACAGCACCGGCATGTCGAAACCACGGGCGCGGCGAGCTATCGCTTGGCCGATCCGGCCCATCCCCACGATCCCGAGTGTGGCGCCGTGCAAGTCGCCGCTGAGGAAGTGCCATGGGTCCCATGGGCCCCACGCCCCGGACTTGACGATTGCCTCTCCTTCGGGAAGGCGCCGGACCGCGGCGGCGATGAGGGCGAACGCGGTGTCCGCGGTGGTCTCCGTCAAAACGTCGGGGGTGTGGCCAACCGAAATCCCGTGATCCCGGCATGCGTCGACATCGATGTTGTCGACACCCACCGACATCTGGGAGATGACCCTCAGCTTCGGAGCTGAATCGAGTAATTCCACATCGATCGTGTCGGAGAGCATCGACAGCCAGCGCATCACAACCAGACAGCCGCTCGAGGAGGGTTTCCCGGGGCACGCGCTCTTTTCCAGCCCAGACCTCTACCTCGGCGAGCGTCTCCAGGGGCTCGAGGATGTCCCCCGGGATGAAGTCGCTGACGAACACCCTCGGCATCGGTTCAGCAGGCTAACGATCCAACCATTCAGACCCACAGTTCGCTTCGAGCGTGCCGATACCATTCCTCGAGATGCGACGCATCGCCTTGTCCGCCCTGCTTTGCCTGACGTCTGCGGCCTGTGGTGTGGCTGACGCAACCCGGCCCGTCGCCACCGTCCCGCCCACGACCACCGTCGTGACGACGACCACGACGGCGCCGAGCACAACCACAACGGCCGCACCGACGACAACGGAAGCGGAGGTTCTCGACGTTGCGTCCCTGCCCCAAGGGTCCTCCCTCGTCCTGGGGGCGCGGGAAGCCGTCGAGGTGTTCGCCGGCCCAAACGGGTCGGAGACGATCCGCACCCTGGAACCGACCACCATCCTTGGAACCACAACGGTGCTCATGGTCGTGGAGGGACCGAATGACGGTTGGGCTCGGGTCCTGCTCCCGGGTCGGCCCAATGGGGCCGAAGGATGGGTTCGCACCGACGAGATGGTCGCCTTCGTGGTGAAAGGCAGGGTTGTGGTAGACCTCTCAGACCGGACTCTCAGCTACCGCGTAGGGAACACGGAAATCATCGCCACGCCTGTCGGAGTCGGTAGCGACACCCATCCCACTCCCACCGGGAAGTTCTTCGTCACCGACAGCGTCGCCCTGGCCGACCCGAACAGCCCGTGGGGCCCTCATGCGCTCGGGCTCTCCGCCCGATCGGAGACCGTCACGGAATTCAACGGGGGCGACGGGATCATCGGCATCCATGGGACCAATAACCCATGGTCGATCGGTCGTGCCATGTCCCTCGGATGCGTTCGTGTTGCCAACGATGTCATCACCCGCCTCCACGAGGTGGTCGCCGTCGGGACGCCGGTGGAGATCCGGGCTTAGCGTCATACGTCTCACGTTCTACGTCTTACGTTCTGCGTTTTAGGACGCCATTCGACAGCACGGTGACCCCCCGCTCCTTGGCGGCAACGCTGATCATCAGTCGATTCCCCTCGTCCCAGACCGAGGTGACCAGCGTCTCTCCCGGGAAGACGGCACCCGAGAAGCGCGCCCGGAACGCCGCAACCGCGTCGGTTTGACCGGCCAAGGCATGATCGACAGCCACTTTGCACGCGATCCCAAAAGTGCACAATCCGTGCAAGATCGGCCGCTCGAATCCTGCAAAGGCGGCGAAGCCAGGGTCGGCGTGGAGCGGGTTCTTGTCCCCCGATGCCATGCGATAGAGCAGAGCTTGCTGGGGCAAAGTGATCGACTCGACGACATGGTCCGGGTCTCGCTGGGGCGTGAGATCCTCCGTCGGTGAGCCACTGTCTCCCCCGAAGCCGCCCTCTCCCCTGATGAATATCGAAGCACGGTTGGTGAAGAGAGGCCTCCCCGTCCTCTCCAGGACGGAGACGATCTCGACCAGCGCGAGCGCACCTTTCCCCTTGTCCAGGATCTCGGTGACGCGGCCGGTCTGAGTGACCGACCCGCTGGTCGGGATCGGCTCGTGGACTTCGATCTCATGCTCGCCGTGGAGGATCATCGCCGGATTGATGTCGAATCCGGAGGCAAACCCCATGCTCATCATCACCGGGAACTGCGGGATGGTGGCGTAGGTGGGAAGAACCCTCAGATCGCCCTCATAGGCGTAGCGCAGCTCGTCGGGGTCGGTAGGTGGCACGCCGGCTCCAATCCCAAGGTGGTAGAGGATGATGTCGTCCTCGTCCCAGGTAGCAGTCCCGCCAGTCAGTTCTGCTCCGACCGCTGTCTCGAGGTCGATCGACATCAGCCGCCGGCCAAACGGGCCAGGATCATCAGCTCTTCGTTGATGTCCCCAGGGATGAGGTGCTCGGTCACGTCGCGGATCTCATCGAGGTGCCCGGAGAGGTCCTCGACCGTGGGGACCACGCCCTGGCCGGCAAACCAGCCATTATTGGTGCCGAGGTAGACCCGGCCATACCGGCCCCCACCGACCGTGAAGATCTCGTGGGTGAGCTCGTTCTGCTCCGAGCAGAGATAGACCACCATCGGCATCACCTGTCTGGGGTCGAGCATCTCGACGAACGGGCCGAGGATGTCCTCGGTCATACGGGTGCGGGCGGTGGGCGCCACCGCATTCGACTTGATGTTGTACTTCGCCCCCTCGATGGCGAGGACATTGGACAGACCGACCAGCCCGGCCTTCGCCGCCCCGTAGTTGGCCTGACCGAAGTTCCCGAACAGCCCCGAGGCCGATGTGGTGTGAACGAATCGACCGTACCCCCGCTCCTTCATCACCTTGAAGGCCGGATGTGACACGTGGAAGGCGCCCTTGAGGTGCACGTCGAGGACCGCATCCACCTCGTCGAGGGTCATGTTGGCGAATGACCTGTCCCTGAGGATCCCTGCGTTGTTGATCACGATGTCGATCGATCCGAACGCATCGAGGGCGGTCTGGATGACGCCCTCACCACCCTCCCGGGTGGCGACGGAGTCGTAGCTGGCCACAGACTCGCCGCCGGCTTTCTTGATCTGATCCACCACCTCGTCGGCGGCCGAATGGGAGGAGCCGCTCCCGTCGACCGCGCCACCCAGGTCGTTGACCACGACCATTGCCCCTCGTCTCCCCAGCTCGAGCGCGTATTCCCTCCCAAGGCCGCCGCCGGCCCCGGTGATCACTGCCACCCGCCCGTCGAACGTGATCGGTTCACCCATTTACAGACTCCCTCCGATTGATTCCTGGCTCAGAGACCGAGGGACCGCCCGATGATCTCTTTCATGATCTCGGTCGTGCCCCCGTAGATGGTCTGGACCCGAGCGTCCCGATATGCCCTGGCGATGGGGTACTCCTCCATGAATCCCCACCCTCCGAACAGCTGGAGACAGCGGTCGATCACCCGCTTCTCCATCTCGGTCACCCACCATTTGGCCTTGGCCGCCTCCTCCGCGCTCAGCTCGCCGCGGTTCAGCGCAATCACCTGGCGGTCGACATAGGTCTGGGCGATGTCGAGCTCGGTCCTCATCTCCGCCATCAGATGTTTCACAGTCTGGAAGCTCCCGATCGGCTGACCGAACGCCTGACGCTCCTTGACGTAGGCGAGGGTCCAGTCGAACGCAGTCTGGGCGTGGGAAACAGAGCCGGTGGCGAGGCTGAGCCGCTCCTGGGGCAGGTTCTCCATCAGGTAGACGAACCCCCTGCCCCTCGTCCCCCAACCGATTCGAGACCGGGACCCGGACGTCATCGAAGAAGAGCTCCGCGGTGTCCTGCGCGTGGAGCCCGATCTTCTCCAGGTTCCTGCCTCGGCTGAATCCCTCCATGCCCTCCTCGATGACGAGGAGGCTCATACCGCTGTGCCTCTCGTGGGGGTCGGTCTTGACCGCAGTGATCACCAGATCGGAATTGATCCCGTTGGTGATGAAGGTCTTAGACCCATTGACGACGTAGACGTCGCCATCGCGAATGGCCGTTGTCTTGATCCCGGCCAGATCCGAGCCTGCGCCGGGCTCGGTCATGGCAATGGCGGACATGAGATCCCCCGACACCACACCGGGCATCCACCGCGCGGCCTGCTCACCGTCGCACAGGTGGGCGAAATAGGGAAGACAGACATCGTTGTGGAGGGTGATGCACATCCCCGAGGCCATGGCATCGGCGCGCATCAACTCCTCGCCGATCACCACGTTGAAGCGGAAGTCCGCTATCCCTCCCCCGCCGTGCTCCTCAGGCAACGCCATGCCGAGGAGCCCGGCCTTTCCCGCCTTGCGAAACATGTCCTTGTCGACCTTCCCCTCCGCCTCCCATTTGGCGACGTTGGGAGCAACCTCCCGCTCGACGAACTCACGGACGGTGGAGCGGAACAGCTCATGGTCCGCTTCGAACAGGTCTCTTTCCATATCGTCCCGGGGGCCGGGTCTCAGACTCCTACGTAGAGGCTCTCGATCTCATTGGCGTACTTGTCGAGCACGACCTTGCGCTTGAGCTTCAGAGAAGGTGTCACCTCTCCAGAGTCCGGGGTCCACTCGTCGGGGACGATGATCCATTTCTTCACCTGCTCGACCGAGGAAACGGTGTCGTTCGCCTCGTCGATGGCCCGCTCGATCTCGGAATTCACCTCGGGGAGCCGGGAGAATGTGGCCAGGTCCTGGTAGACGAGACCGTTGGCCTCGGCCCACGCGGGCGCCTCCTCGTCGTCGAGTGCGACGATCATCGTCAAGAACTTGCGTCCGTCGCCGACCATGCACGCCTTCGAGATGAGGGGATGGTTGCCGAGGATCGTCTCCAGCTTGGCCGGGGCGATGTTCTTCCCTCCGGCCGTGATGATGATCTCCTTCTTTCGGCCGACGATCCACACGAAGCCGTCGTCGTCGATCCGGGCCAGGTCGCCCGAGTGGAGCCAGCCCTGGGCATCGAATGCCTCGGCAGTATCGCTGGGCGAGCTTGTAATAGCCCTGGGTTATGACCCCGCCCCTCATCAACAGCTCGTCGTCCTCTCCGAGCTCCACCTCGACGCCGGGCAGGGCTTTCCCCACCGAGCCGAGCCGGAAGGCTCCGGGAATGTTGGTCGTTGCCGGGCCGGTGGTCTCCGACATCCCGTACAACTCGAACAACGGGATGCCCGAGCGTCTGAAAGAACAGGATCAGGTCCGGACTGATCGGTGCGGCGGCGGTGATCGCGATATCGACTCGATCCAGCCCCAGCTGCTCTCGGACCTTGGACAGGACGATGGAGTCGAGCGCACCGGCCAGCATCGGCCCCGATGTTCCTTCCTGCTCGGCAAGCGACACGTTTCCGGTTGGCGCTCAGAGCCCGATCGAGCAGGGTCTTCTTGACCCCATGAGTCTCGCCGAAACGCGCCGTGAGCCGGGAGTGGAACTTCTCGTACACCCGGGGAACCCCGACGAAAAGGGTCGGCCGGGCCTCCAGGATGTACTCGAGGACCCCGGCGAGATTCGGGCAGAACCAAACCTGGCCGGCCATGTATGTGGCCAGATAGTGGGTT
Source organism: uncultured Acidobacteriota bacterium (assembly GCA_963720925.1). Classification (GTDB taxonomy): domain Bacteria; phylum Actinomycetota; class Acidimicrobiia; order Spongiisociales; family ZC4RG35; genus JARDZU01. The sequence goes on along the minus strand of CAVRHE010000007.1, from coordinate 480,913 downwards.
GCGAGCCGCTCGGCGATGTGAGCGAGTGGCAGATAAGAGACCATTCGGGGCCCGATGTCGATGTTGGCCGCCCGTCGCAGGCATTCGGCAGTCCACACCACGTTGCGGTGGCTGATCATCACGCCCTTGGGGGTGCCGGTGGTGCCGGAGGTGTAGATGAGGGTGGCCAGCGTCTCCGGGGTGATCGCGCCGGCGGTTCGGTTCACCGCGTCGGGGTCGTCGGCAAGGCGTTTCTTGCCTCTGATCAAGAGCTCGTCCCAGCTCAACACCCAATCGGCTGTGTCGTAATTCTCGGCACCTGACATCAGGACGACGTAGCGCAGATTGGGCAGCTCAGACCGAATCTCCTCCCAGCGCTTCATGAACTCGAGGTCCTCGAGCACCGCGACGGTCGCCTTGCAGTTGTCGGCTATGTACTGGATCTGGGGCGCGGTGAGGGTGGAGTAGATGGTGACTGCGGTGGCCCCGGAGTGGATGGCGGCGTAGTCGGCGATCACGTGCTCCGGACGGTTCCCGGCCATTATGGCGACGAATTCGCCGTCCCCGACGCCCAGGTCCTGGAAACCTGCCGCCGCCTCGTGCACAGCCTGGCGGTACTGGCCCCAGCTCAGGCTCTTCCAGTCTCCGTCCTTGTAGTGGAGCGCGGGTTGAGCACCATGGCGCTGGGCATTCCGGTCGAGGTAATCGACGATCGTCTTGCCCTCTACCTCGGCATCGATTGCCGCTCGCTCCGCCAAAACGGCTTCCTGGGTCATTTCTCCTCCGCGGTCAGGCCACTGCTCCGACCCGGCGGAGCATACTTACCTCGGTCCCGCTAAAGCCGAGCGTCGTCAGCACGTGATCTGTGTCCCGACCGGGGTAACCGGGTTCCGTCGGGAGGGACGATGGAGTGGCCGAGAACCTGGGGCCGGGGGCTGGCTGAGGCAGCCCGTCGACCTCGATGAACACCTTCCGCGCCCTGTTGTGGGAATGCTCTTGTGCCTCGGTGACGTCGAGAACCGGGACTACGCATGCGTCTGTAGTGGCGAAATGCTCCGCCCAATGGTCACGGCTCTGCAAGGCGAACCTCGTCGCGAACGCTGCCCTGATCGACGGCCAGCCCTCTCTGTCGCCCTGTGCAGGCAGCGACTCCGGATCGATCCCGAGACCTTCGAGGAGGGCAGCGAAGAACTGCGGCTCCAGCGCCCCGACGGCGACATGCCCACCATCGGCTGTCTCATAGACCGCATAGAATGGCGCTCCTCCGTCGAGGAGATTGGCTTCGCGCCGAGCCGTCCACCACCCCTCGGCGACATGGCCATGCATGGCCGTGGTGAGCAACGCCGACCCATCGATCATGGCGGCATCGACCACCTGGCCCTTTCCGGTCTCCCGAGCATGGAGAACGGCGGCAAGGAGGCCGACGGCGAGGAACATGCCTCCACCACCGAAATCCCCCACCAGGTTCAGCGGAGGCAGCGGCCGCTCCTTCGGGCCGATCGCCGCCAGGGCACCGGAGAGGGCGATGTAGTCGATGTCGTGGCCGGCGCGACCGGACAGCGGGCCTTCCTGGCCCCAGCCGGTCATCCGCCCGTAGACAAGTGCAGGGTTTTGGGCGAGACACGGAGCAGGCCCGATGCCGAGGCGCTCGGCCACACCCGGCCTGAAACCTTCGATCAGGCGCGTCGGCGCTCTGCGCCAGCCGGAGCACGACCCTCACTCCCTCGTCGTGCTTGAGGTCGACTCCGATCGAGTTCTTCCCGCGCCCCAGGAGGTCGTTTCTCGTCGAGACGGTGTGACCGCCAGTGACCGCGTCCGCTCGATCCACCCTCACCACGTCCGCCCCCAGGTCGGCGAGGACCATCCCGCAGAAGGGCGCCGGCCCCAGGGCGGCGATCTCCACAACCCTCATTCCCTGCAAGGGGCCCGTCATTTCCGGGGCAACCTAGCTGCGCACGTCCGTGACTACTCAGCCCTCGTTGACTATCGGCTCCGCGCTCTCGACGAGAAGGGGGGCGTACTCGAAGTCCGGAGTGATGGTGAAGGCGCCCTGGAGGATTGCGTTGGCAATGAAGATGCTCTCGATCTGGTTGCCGTCGGGTTCGAGGACGTTCATCGACCCGGGTTGCATGTTCGCCCCGAAGGTGACCTCCTCTTTTCCACTCCAGTCGGCGATGTTCCAGAAAGGCCCGATCTCCGACGGGTTGTCGCCGGGCCCTTGGATGACCGAATCCCAGGCGAGGAGCGTCGGTCTCTGATACATCGGGATCATCGGGATCGCTCCCAGCCACAGCTCGTCGGCCTGGTTGTACGTCGCGGCCCGCTCGTCGGGGTCGACGATCACATCGGTCTGTCTGATGAGTGCATCCACCTCCTCATCGCAGTAGCGGAAGAAGTTCAGCTCGCCGAAGCCGTTCAATGCGTTGCCCTGGCAGTAGAAGCGGGAGTTGCCCCAGGACGGGTCCGGTGAGCCGACCCACGCCAGGTTGGTGACCTGCCAGACGTCGGCCCCGCCCTGCAGGTTGTTGGTCTGCAGCAGCTCTGAGGTCGGTCCGAAACTCGGCGTTATCTCGATGCCGATTGCGGCGAGATCGGCCTGGGCCATCTCGAAATGCACGTCCCGTGCCTCGTTGCCGGATGTGGTCGCCCAGGAGAAGGAGAGTCGTTCCCCGCCGCATTCGTATATCCCATCCTCGCCCTCGACGCAGCCGTTTTCCGTCAGCAAGGCTTCCGCCGCAACCGGGTCGTAGGGGTACAGGCCGTTGAAATGGTCCTGGTAGTACACGCTGCTGTTCAGCCAGACTGCGTTCCCGAGAAGCTGGCCGTCGGGAGTGATGGGGCGGACGACCTCCTCCACGATGGCGTCCCTGTTTATGCCCTGGGCGATCGCCTGGCGGATGAAGAGGTTCTGCAACCGGGGGTCATCCTGATTGAAGCCGAAGTACTCCCACACAGGGCCAAGGCCCGTGACCGAATCGATGTGGCCGATTCCGTCTATCTCATCCATCAGGGACACGTAGGGCTGGGGGTAGATCATGTCGACCTCACCGTCTCCCAGGGCATCCACCTGCACCTCCTCGCCGCCGAGGAACATGACATCGAGGGTCTGCACGTCGCCAGTGGCATCACCCCAGTAATTCTCGTTTCGCGCCAGCGTGATCCGCTCCTCGGGCACCCATTCGACGAAGGTGAACGGTCCCGAGCCCATCGAGATGGCATCGTCCCAGACCGTGTTGAACGGCTCGCCTTCCAGGATGTGAGCCGGAAGGACGGAGCTGAACAGCGTTTGCCACGGCGCGTAGATCTCGTCGAAGGCGAACACCACCGTCTTGTCGTCGACGACCTCGTAGCCGGTGATCAGGTGGTATCCCTCCCGGCTGACGATGTCGAGCGACGGGTCGACGATCGTCTCGTATGTAAAGACGAAATCGGCGGCGGTTACCGGCGTGCCATCGGCCCAGGCTGCCTCCGGCCGGATGTTGTACCTGACGCAAAACGTGTCGCGACAGGCGCCCGCGATGGTCGTCGTGGGATCGGGAGTAGTCGTGGATTCCGGCACCGTCGTGGTGGGGACCGGGGCGACTGTGGTCGTTGGCTCGGCCTCACCGGTGCAGGCCACCGCCAACGTGACCGAGACGGCGAGCAAGACCGCTCGGATCGAAACGGACCTGCTCACGGTGACGCCTCTGAGTCGTGGCCATGATCCAGGATCACCGCGTGATGGCTTCTTGTCTCCGAGATGAGTGCCTGGATGATCCCGGCCATGGGCAGGGCCAGGATCACACCGATTGGCCCGAACAAGGCCGAACCGATGATGATCGCGCCGATCGATACCGCGGGGTGGATCTCCATGGTCCGCTGGGTGATGCGAGGGGCGATCAGATAGTTCTCGATCTGCTGATAGGCCAGGAAATAGAGGATCACCCACAGCATCGTGCCGATGCCGCCCGACGAGAGGGCCACTACTGCCGGGAGGATGGCGGCGAGGTAGGTGCCGACCACCGGGATGAATTGGCTGAGCACGCCAACCCAGATCCCGAGGGAGACCGCGAACGGGACGCCGAGGATGGTGAGGAAGAGCGCGGTGAGGGTGCCGCTCAGCAGCGCGAGGATCAGCCTCGAATAGATGTAGCCCCCCATCTTCTCCACCGCCACGTCCCAGATGTGCAGCGCGTCCCGCTGCCGGTCGGGCTTCATCGTGGACAGGACCGTCCTCTGCAACTTGGGAAGCTCGGCAACCATGTAGAAGGAGAAGAGGGCGACGGTCGTGGCGAAGAAGAGGAAGCTGAAGATGCCGGTGGTGACACTCACGACGCCACCGAGGATGGTCCCGCCGGCACCGACGATGATGTCGGGGAGCCCGGCCGCTTCCTCCTGGAGCGACTCGGTCGAGATCTCGAGGCCGAACCATTCGTTCAAATTGGTCGACACCGTCTCGATGTAGCCGGGCAAGGCGTCGATCAGGTCGTTGACCTGGTTGATGAACAGCGGCACGAGCAGGGCCAGAAACGCAACGACGAGAAGAAACGCCACGAGGAAGACCAACCCGGTCGCCAGGCCCCTCCTCCATCCCCGCTTCTCCAGATAGTGGACCGGGGGCTCGATGGCAACCGCGATGAAGAGCGCGACGAACACCATGAAGAGCAGGTTCCTCAGGCGGAACAGCAGATAAACCGCGAGTGCCGTGAGCAGGAGGACACCGGCGACCACCAACGTCCGCCTCCGGAACACGCGATTGTCGAGTCGCTCATGGCTCTCGCTCATCGACGGGGAGGTTAGGGCTGGGCGGGTCGCTGTATCGGCAGCGATCTAGCCTCGGGCACCACCCCACGAGGAGGACGATGGAGCAATTCGACAAGCGGGGGTCTGGGGGTCGCCCCCGAGACATGACAGTGGTCTGGCGGCCCACTCAGGAGAGGGCGACAGCCTCCAACACGGCCGCATTCATGCGTGCTCATCAGATCGAGAGCTTCGATGCCCTGCGTCGGAGGTCGGCATCCGACCCGGAATGGTTCTGGGAGGCGGTCGTCGAGTTCCTCGGTCTCCCCTTCGATCGGCCATGGCGGGCCATCCGGGACACCTCGAGAGGACATCCATGGGCCACCTGGTTCGTGGGCGGTGGCTTCAACCTGAGTCGGGCGTGTGTCGACAGATGGGCAGACGAAGACCCCGAGCGCATCGCACTGCGCGGTGAGAAGGAGACCGGAGAGACCCGCGAGCTGTCGTTTGGCGGGTTGAGGGACGTGGTGAGCCGTCTCGCCGGCGTCTTGATCGCACTCGGCGTCTCCCGTGGCGATGCGGTTGCCGTGTACCTGCCCATGGGAGAGGAGGCCGTGGTGTCACTCCTCGCCGTGGGCCGCATCGGGGCGATCTTCATCCCGGTCTTCTCGGGTTACGGGGCCGAGGCGGTGGCGACCCGGCTCGAAGACCCGAGGCCGAAGGTGCTGATCTGTGCGGATGGCTTCCAGCGGCGGGGCACGCCGATCGAGATGAAGGAGGTCGCCGACCAGGCGATCGACCAAGTCGGCGGTGTGGAGAAGGTGATCGTCGTCGACTACGCCGGACGCGCCGACACCCCACTGATCGAAGGGCGGGATGTCTGGTGGCACGAATTGGTGGCGAAGGCCGAGCCCGTCGCCCCGAGCTCAACCGGCAGCGAGGACCCGGTGCTGATCGCTTACACGTCGGGCACCACCGGGCGGCCCAAGGGAGCCGTCCATGTCCAGGCCGGTCTCACCGTGAAGCTCGCAGCCGAGGGCGCATTCCACGCCGAGATCGGCCGGGATGACGTGGTGATGTGGGCCACCGACATGGGATGGATCATGGGGCCATGGATCGTGCTCGCCGGTCTGGCCAACGGGGCGGCGCTCGCCACCTACGACGGCGCTCCCGATCATCCCGGCCCGGACCGGCTCTGGGCGGTGGCGGCCAACCTCGGAGTCACCTTCCTCGGGGTCTCACCCACTCTCATCCGCGCCCTTCAACCCCACGGCGCCGAGCAGGCTCGGCAGCATGACCTCTCCCGGCTCCACACGTTCGGTTCGACCGGCGAACCATGGAACCCCGACCCCTGGCGCTGGCTCTTCGAGGAGGTCGGGGAGGGGCAGAGGCCGATCATCAACATCTCGGGCGGGACCGAAATCGGTGCCGTCATCGTCGGAGTGAACATCCTGCAGGGGCTCAAGCCGACCTCGGTGGGCTCCCCTTCTCTCGGCATCGACGCCGACATCTACGACCCCGACGGCAACCCGGTGCGGGGAGAGGTGGGCGAGCTCGTGATCAGGGGATCCTGGCCGGGAATGACCCGCGGCTTCTGGGGCGAGCCCGAGCGATATCTCGAAACGTACTGGTCCCGGTTTCCTGACGTCTGGGTCCATGGTGACTGGGCGTCGATCGATGACGACGGCTTCTGGTTTCTCCACGGCCGGTCGGATGACACCCTCAACATCGCCGGCAAACGGGTCGGCCCGGCCGAGATCGAGTCGGCGGTGGTGGCGCTCCCCGAGGTGATGATGGCGGCGGCGATCGGAGTCCCCGATGAGGTGAAGGGGGAATCGATCGCGCTCTACGTGGTGCCCGCCCCCGAGGTCGAGCCTGACGACGAGCTGACTACGTCGGTCATGGCTGCGGTGACAGAGAGCATGGGCAAGGCCTTTCGCCCGACCAGCGTCCGCTGGGTGAAAGACCTGCCCCGCACCAGGTCGGCGAAGATCATGCGCCGGGTCATCAAGGCGGTGGCTCTCGGAGATGAGCCGGGCGATCTATCCGGTCTGGAGAACCCGGAGAGCCTCAGAGGCTTGTGACTACTCGGTGCCGGAATCCGCGAAGATCTCACGGGGGCGGCGAAATGACAGGCGGCCAGCGTGTCGAAATGCTGCTCGAGTGGCGGCTCGACCTCGGCGCAGATGTCCTGGGCTTTCCAGCAACGGGTGCGGAAATGACATCCGGATGGTGGATTCGCCGCCGACGGCACATCGCCTTGGAGGAGGATGCGCTTTTCGGAATGGAAGTTGGGGTCGGGCACCGGCACGGCCGAAAGCAGGGCCTGGGTGTAAGGGTGCGACGGGTTGCCGTACAGATCCGACTCCACCCCCTCCTCGACGATCTTCCCCAGATACATGACAGCTACGCGGTCCGAGATGTGACGAACTATGGATAGATCGTGAGCGATGAAGATGTAGGACAGGTTGAACTCATCCTGGATGTCCTCGAGGAGATTGACCACCTGCGCCTGCACCGACACGTCGAGGGCAGACACCGGCTCGTCGCAGATGATGATGCTCGGGTTGAGGGCCAGTGCCCGTGCCACCCCGATCCGCTGCCGCTGCCCGCCTGAGAATTGGTGGGGGTAGCGGTTGATGTGATTGGGGTTTAGGCCCACGAACTCGAGTAGCTGGCGAACCCGGTCCCTCACCTGGTTCTTGGGGAGCAAGCCGGTGTGGATCGCCCAGGGCTCGGCGATGATGTCCCCCACCGTCATCCTCGGGTTGAGGGAGGCATACGGGTCCTGGAAGATGATCTGGATGTGACGACGCAGCTCTCGAAGATCGCCCTTGTCCAACGAGAAGATGTCGGTGCCCTTGTAAAGCGCCGATCCCGCGGTTGGCTCGATCAGACGCAGCAGGGTGCGGGCCACCGTCGACTTCCCGCATCCCGACTCACCGACCAGCCCCAGCGTCTCGCCCGGCATCAGGTCGAAACTCACCCCGTCGACGGCCTTGATCGAACCGACCTGGCGGCGGAACACCCCTCTGCGGATCGGATAGTGCTTGACCAGGTCCTGAACGGAGAGAATCGGATCAGGCATCCGTCAACGCCTCGGCCATGAAATCCTCGGCAAAGTGACAGGCGGAGGTGCGATCCTCCTCGATCACCCGCAGTGGCGGGTCATCGGTCCGGCAGATGTCCTGTGCGTAGTCGCAACGGGGATGGAAGGGGCACCCCGAAGGGATGTGGAGGAGGTCCGGCGGCGACCCCTTGATCGGCGACAGCCGGCCACCCTTGTGATCGGGGCGGACCAACGAGCGCATCAGACCTTCGGTGTAGGGGTGATAGGGCCGCCTGTACAGCTCGCCGGATATCGGCGGTCTCCACGATCTCGGCGGCATACATGACCGACACCTTGTCGGCCACCTCGGCGACCACCCCGAGATCGTGGGTGATCAGGATCAGGCCCATCCCGGTTTGCTGCTGCAGGTCGGCGAGAAGCCCCATGATCTGGGCTTGAACGGTGACGTCGAGGGCCGTCGTCGGCTCGTCGGCGATCAGCACATCCGGGTCCAGGGCGATCGCCATCGCGATCATGACCCGTTGCCGCATGCCACCGGAGAACTCGTGGGGGTAGGCGTTGACCCGCTCGGCGGCTGACGGGATCTTGACCAGATTCATCAACTCGATTGCCCGCTTGTATCCCTCCGCCTTTGACATCCCACGATGCTTCTGGAACATCTCCGATATCTGCCACCCCACCGTGAACACCGGGTTCAGCGCGGTGAGTGCGTCCTGGAAGATCATCGAGATCCGGTCCCCCCTGATCTGGCGGCGCTCCTTCTCCCCCATCTTGAGCAGATCCTTGCCCCGGTAGAGGATCTCACCGCCGGTGACGAACCCGGGGGGAGAGTCGATGATCCCCATGATGGCCTGGGCGCTCACCGTCTTCCCGGAGCCCGACTCGCCGACGATGGCGAGGGTCTCCCCCTTGTCGACCTGATAGCTGACCTTGTTCGATGCCTTCACCGTGCCCGAGCGCATCCGGAATTCGACCTCGAGGTCACGCACCTCGAGCAGCACGCCGGTGCTGGCGGCGTGCGGGTCGAACGCCGTGTCCAGCGGGGTGACCTTCGTCATCTCAGCTTGGGATCCAAGGCGTCGCGGAGTGCGTCACCCATGAGAATGAAGGCGAAAACGGTCACGCTGAGGAAGATCCCGGGGAAGAAGAGGAGGTGGGGGAAAGCCAGGATGCGGTTCTGCGCCGCCGAGATCATCAGCCCCCAGGAGATGGCAGGCAGTTGGAGACCGACGTTGAGGAAGGACAGGCGTCGCCTCGGCCGTGATGATCACACCGACGGTGATGGTGGCGTAGACGATGACCGGGGTGATCCCGTTGGGGAGGACGTGACGGGTGATGATCCGCCAGTCGCTGGCGCCGAGGGCGCGGGCGGCATCGACGTAGTCCAGCTCTCGCACCGAGAGCACCGACGATCGCATCAGCCGGAGCATGGTGGGCCATCCCAAAATGATGAGCACCGCCGACACCGTCCAGATGCCCCGGCTGCCGCCCAGGGCGTTGAGGATCACGATGGCGCCCAGGATCAGTGGGATGGCGAACATGATGTCGGTGAACCGGGAGAGCGTCGAGTCGAGCCAGCCACCCTTGTATCCGGCAAGAGATCCAAGCGTCACCGCGATCAGCGTGGCGAAGAAGGTGACGACCAGACCGATCGACACCGAGGTGCGCGCCCCGTAGATGGTGCGGGCGTAGTAGTCGCAACCCTGGAGGTCGGTGCCGAACCGATGCTCTGCGCCGGGAGTCTGCAGAGCGTTGATGAGACTGCATTCCCGGGGGTCGATCGAGGTGAAAAGCTGGGGGAAGGCGGCCATGATCGTCATCAGAATGACGAGCAGGGCCGAGATGACGAAGCCTGGCTTGCGCCGCAGCTCCCTCCAGGCGTCGGTCCACAAGACTGGCCGGCTTGCCCTGCTTGGGGGCCTGCGCGGGGACTACTTCCGGGGTGACGACGTCCGGCGCCAGGATCTCGGTTGGCGTCTTGTTGGTGGTGTCAGTCATAACGGATCCTCGGATCGAGCACCGCATACATGACGTCGACCACCAGGTTGACTACCGCGTAGATGATCACGAGGAGGGTGACGATCCCCACCACCACCGCGCCTTCCTGGGAACGGGTGGCGTTGTAGATCTCCTGGCCGATGCCAGGGATGTTGAAGATGGTCTCGGTGATGATCGCGCCTCCCATCAACGCCCCCAGATCGATGGCGAGGAAGGTGACCACCGGGATGAGTGAGTTGCGGAAGGTGTGGACCCCGGTCACCCGGCGCTTGGCTGAGACCTTTCGCCTTGGCGGTGCGAACGTAATCGGCGCGGAGGTTCTCCACCAGGCTGGACCTGGTGAGCCGGGCGACATAGGCCAGGGACACCGCGGCGAGCACGATCGCCGGGAGCAGGTACCCGTGGAGACTGGGTGGGTTGCCCGCGGTCACCGGGAGCCAGCCCAGTCTCACCCCGATGAGCAACTGGGCCATGAACCCGAGCACGAAGATGGGGATCGAGATGACTGCAACCGTGCTCACCTTGACCAGGGAGTCGAGGAATTTGTCTTTTCGAATCCCGGCCCATATCCCGGCGGTGACCCCGATCACCATTTCGATGATGAAGGCATAGATGGCGAGACGAAGGGTCCTGGGGAACCTCTCCTTGATGATGTCGAGCACCGGCCGTTGGTTGAAGCTCTCGCCAAGGTCCCCCTGGACCACACCCGACACGTAGTGCCAGTACTGGGCGAGGAACGGCTCGTCGAGGTGGTAGCGCTCGGTGAGAGTCTGTCGTAAGGAGGCTGGCATCTGTTTCTCGCCGGCCAGGGCTCGGATCGGGTCCCCGGGGATGGCGAAGACCATGGCGAAGATGATGAAGGTGGCGGCGAAAAACACGAGGACGAACTGCCCGACCCGCCGGATGATGTAACTCGTCATCGGTCAGTCTTCACCCAATCGCCTCCTCCGTCCCGAAGGCCGAAGCCCCCCATCCGCGCCACCCGAATGGAACCATAGTGTGGAGCGGCATCGCGAGGATGCCGCTCCACACTCGGCGACGTTGCCGCCGCCATCGGTTTTCAGCCGCCTGCCGTCAGGGCGGTGTAGACGATGTTGCCGAAGGCATCGACATAGACGCCGCCGACGTTGTCGCTCCAGGCGTACAGGTTCTCCAGGAAGTAGATCGGGGCCATCGGGGTGTCTTCACAGGCGATCGCCGCCGCCTCCTGGTAGAGGGGGATGGCGTCGTTGATGTCGGCCTGGGCGTTGGCCTCATCGAGCTTGGCGTCGAACTCTGGGTTGCTGTAGAACGAGGTGTTCGAGCCCACGGGCGGCTGGAACCGGCTGTCCAGCAGCTGCTGCCAGAAGTTCTGCGGGTGCGGGTAGTCCATTCCCCAACCGAGGCGGAACGGACCGGTCATACCCTGCTCGTCGAGACGCGGCAGATAGTCGGCGAACTCGAGTTGCTCGAACGACACCGTGGTCGGGTCGATCCCGAGCGTCTCGGCCCACATGTTGACCACTGCCTCCACCCAGGCGTCATGACCCGCGCCCGCGTTGAACCAGACCGTCATCGGCTCGTGATACCACCGGACGACTCCCACAGAGCAGCTGCCTGCTCCGGGTCGTAATTCCAGTGGTCACAGACCGTCTCCTGGTAGCCAGGGATGACAGGTGCCTGGATATTGAACGCCGGCTGACGGAGCCCGTTGAAGATCGGGCTGTCGACCAGGGCCTGTCGGTCGATGGCCATCGACAGCGCGGCCCGCACGTCCGGGTTCTCGAACTGGGGGAGATAGAACGGGAAGGCCAGATAGGTGGTCGATGACTGCGGTGACTGATCCGAGTTCGGGACCGCGGTCTGGACCTCTGCGAACCGTTCCGGGGTCACCGAGTCGACGATGTCGAGGTTGCCCGCCATCAGGTCGTTGATGGCGGCATCGACGTCCGCATAGAGCTTGAAGGTCAAGCCTTCGATCTGTGCCTTGTCCTCACCAGCGAAGTCCGGGTTGGCCACCGTCCTGATCTCGATGTCGTGCTCCCAGGCCCCGTCCATCATGAATGGCCCGTTGCCGATCGGCGCCTCGTTGTAGGCGGCCGGGTCGGCGAAGAACGCCTCCGGCAGCGGGTAGTAGGCCGTGTAGCCAAGTTTGGTCATGAAGAAGGTCTCGGGCGCGGACAACGTGATCGTGAAGTTGAGGTCGTCGGTCACCGACAGACCGCTCATCTCCTCCGCTGCGGGGGGCTGGTTCTCGCAATCGGCCACGTCGACGTCCTCACCGGTCTCCGGGTCGGGCTCGGTCACGGTCCCGCATTGGAGGTCTGCGTATCCCGCGATCGGTGCGAAGAACCCCGACACCTGGGCCGCGTTGAGCCCGTATGCCGAGTAGTTCCACGAGTCGACGAAGGACTGCGACGTCACCGGGGTGCCGTCGTGGAAGGTCCAACCGTCCTTGAGGACGACCTCCCAGGTGAGACCCTCGTCGGGTGATGTGATCGACTCGGCGACACCGGTGAACACGGGCTCACTGGTCTCCGGGTCGTAGTCGATCAGACCACGGAACAGGGCGGTGAGCACCGCGTTCCCTTCCGACTCATTGGTCTGTGGTGGCTGCAGAAACTCCGGCTCCGTGATGTATGTCGTGATGATCCCGCCTTCGGCCGCAGGGGCCTCGGTGGTCTCGGTGGTGGGCGCCGCAGTGGTTTCTGTAGTTTCTCCGGTGGTGGTCGGATCTCCGGCCGCCTCCGTGGTTTCCGTTGGTTCCCCGCTGCTACACGCCGCCAGGAACAGTCCAAACGCAAGAAGAGCGGCAAGCGCGCTCCTCTGTCGTCCTTTCTTCATATGAGTTCCCTCCTTTGGGCAGACGGGCCGCTAAGCCCGTCAATCGGGGAGCATATACCTCAAATCTCGGCAAAACATGCGAGGAGGGATCGGATTTCCTGCGCCGGAGCTCACCGAGGCGGCATCCTGGCGCCGGCGTCGAGACGAATCACCTCACCATTAAGCAGCGGGTTTTCCACAATCGCCTGCACCAGATGGGCGAAATCCTCGGGGGTCCCGAGACGACGAGGGAAAACATGAAGCGCGGCCAGGGATTCCTTGAGCTCCTCGGGGGCACCGGCGAGGAGGGGGGTGTCCATGATCCCCGGTGCAACGGCGACGCACCTGACGCCGATGCCGGCCAGATCCCGGGCGAGCGGCAGGGTCATGCCGACTATTCCGCCCTTCGATGCGGAGTAGGCAGCCTGCCCGATCTGGCCCTCGAAGGCCGCGATCGAGGCCACGTTCACGATCACTCCCCGCTCCCCGTCCGGGCCCGGCTCGTTTCGGGACATGACTGCGGCGACATTCCGGGTCACGTCGAACATGCCGACCAGATTCACCTCGATCACGAATTTGAAGAGATCCAGATCGAACAACTCGCCGTCGCGCGAGATCAGGCGTTGCGCCGGCGCCACACCGGCGGCATTGACCAGGATGTCGATCCGTCCCCACTCCTCTGCGGCCCTGCCCACTGCGTCCGCAACGCCCTGTGGATCACGCACGTCACAACGGATGAACCGGGCATCGCCCTCCAGCGCATCCAGGGCCGCGGCGCCCTGCGCCTCGTCGATGTCGAGCATGACCACCGATCCCCTGCCGCGGACGAACCGGGAGGCGGCACCAAAGCCCAGACCGGACACGCCACCCGTGACCAGCGCCACCGAGCCCTCGATCTTCACGCTGGACCTCCTCTGGGCGGCGACGCTACCACCAGGCCCATCGGCGGCCCTGCTGATATGTCATCGATGATCGGGATCTTCGACTCTGGTGTTGGCGGCTTGAGCGTCCTGGCCGAGATACGACGCGAGCTGCCCCTCGCCGACCTGCTCTATCTCGCCGACCAGGGTCGGGCTCCGTACGGGGTGCGAACCCTGGACGAGGTCGCCGGGATGACGGAGCAAGCCACCCGATGGCTCCTCGACCGGGGAGCGACCGCGATAACCATCGCCTGCAACACCGCATCGGCAGCCGCCCTCCATGCGTTGCGCGCCAGCCACCCCGAGGTCCCAATCGTGGGGATGGAGCCGGCGGTGAAGCCGGCGGCAGTGAACACTGCGACCGGTGTCATCGGAGTGGTGGCAACGGCCGCCACCTTCCAGGGCGAGCTCTTCGCATCCGTCATGGAGCGGCATGCTGCCGGGGCGACGGTGCTCACCCAGGCCTGCCCGCGTTGGGTCGAGCTGGTGGAGAGAGCCGAGGTCGACGGCCCCGAGGCGACGCGCGAGGTGAAGTCTTGTCTGGCCCCGATCCTCGACGGTGGCGCCGACACCTTGGTCCTGGGTTGCACCCATTTTCCCTTCCTGATCCCCCTCATCGAGAGGGCGGCGGGTCCCGAAATGACGATCGTCGACCCGGCACCTGCGGTGGCCCGCCAGGTGAGGAGAGTGGCGCCGGTCACAGAGGGCTCGGGCCTGCTGAGGCTGGCGACTTCGGGCGACCCGGAGAGGTTCCGCCGCGTTGCCCACGCCTTGGCCGGGATCGACGCCCTCGAGCCGGTCCTAGCCTGCACCTGGAATGACGGCTGAAGTCTTCGAGTCCGGCGTGCGCGACGCCCTTTCCCGCGCTCCCGACTCGGCATGGATCCACCGCGACGTGGCCCTCTTTGGCTGGGGGGTGTCCGCAAGGATCGATGTCGGCACCGGAGCCGATCGATTCGACCGGGCCATGCGGCGGTTGACGAGCTTCGAGGCCCCGCTGGCGATGGCCAGCTTCACCTTCGATGAGAACGACCCCGGCTCGGTGGTGGTGATTCCACGGAAGCTGGTGAAGGTCGACGCGAATGGGACATCCTTCCTGATCGGGGACCCCGACGATCTGCCCCCACCCGCTCCCCCCACTGTCGTTGCCCCCCGGCCACCTCGGCGACAGTGGGCTCGAAGTCTGGACGAGCCTTGTCAGTGACGCGCTCGAGGCGATCCGGGAACACGAGGTGGAGAAGGTCGTCCTCTCCAGACGGATTCACGCGAACTTCGACGGGTCTTTGCCAACCGCCCTGGTCTTGTCCAATCTCGCCCGAAACGAGCCCGGCTCTCACACATTCCTGGTCGACGGATTCGTAGGCTCGAGCCCCGAGCTACTCGTCTCGCTCGCCGAAGGGACGGGTGCGATCGATCTCGCTGGCCGGGTCCGCAGACCCTGGCGACCCGGCCTCGGCCGGCACGTTCGACACCGAGAAGATGACGCGGGAGCATGCGCTGGCGGCCGATTCGGTGGACAACGCGCTCATCCCGTTCTGCGCCAGACTCCAGCGGTCGGAGCGAACTGTTGCCACCTTCGGGGACATCCAGCACCTGTCGACCGTTTTCCAGGGGGAGGTCCATCCGGGGACCACGGTGGCCGATCTGCTCGCAGCCCTGCACCCGACTGCGGCCGTGGCGGGGACGCCCACCAAGACTGCGGTCGAGTTGATCCGCGAGCTCGAGGGCCATGAGCGCGGTAGGTACGCAGGCCCGGTCGGGTGGTTAGACCGAGAAGGCGACGGAGAGTTCGCGATCGCGCTTCGCTGCGGGGAGATCGATGGATCTGCCGCGACCCTCTACACCGGTGCGGGGATCGTCGAGGGCTCCGATGCCGCGATGGAGTTCGAGGAGACGGAGATCAAACTGCGACCGATGCTGGGAGCGCTCGGTCTCAGCTGAGCCCGGCGCACACCGCACGCGCCGTGTCATCGAGACCTCGCCGGACCTTGAGATCGGCCTCTCGCTCAACCGGGACGACCACTACATGCGGGCCGCCGGCATCGAGCCGAGCCCGGATCGTGCGTTTGATCTCGGGGACGTCCTCGACCACGGAAACCCCCAGCTTGTAGGCGGAGGCGACCTGGCTCAGGTCGAGATGATGGGGCGCGACGAACAGCCGCTCGAAGGCCGGGGCATGCTCCGCCTGAGGAAGCAGATCGAACAGGCCGCCGCCACCGTTGTCGACGACGACGAAGACCACATCGCCTATCTCATCGACGACGAACCCCGAGGCGTCATGCAGAAACGAGAGGTCTCCGACGAGCGCCACGGCGGTCGAAGCCGAGGCGACGCCCAACGCAGTCGAAGCAAAGCCATCGATGCCCGAGGCACCGCGATTGGCGATCACCCCGCCCGTATGGGCCACATGCGCGTCGACGTCCCTGATCGGCATCGACGACGCCGCGACCAATCTGATGTCATCGACGGGGTCGAGGGCCCGGGCCACGGCGGGGCCGGAGGGTGTCTCGTCGGCGGAGAGATGCTCATCGAGAGCCGACCGCATGGTGGCGTTCGCATTCAGCCAAGAGCGCCGTAGACGGTCATCCGGGGCCGGGGAAAAGCCGGCAAGGGTCTGAGCCGGATCGGCCTGGAGCAGATGGGTCGAATGCCGGCGCGGGTCGTTCCAGACTCCCCAGCGATCCACGTGGACCTGGGGCACCGGCGACGAGGTGAGCGATCCAAGGCGGTCGCTGGGCCCGGTTCGCCCGACTGTCACCACCAGGTCGGGCCGAAGCCCGGCGGGCACTCCACTGACCAGCAAGTGGTGATATGTGCTGACCACCTCGAAGACCCGGAGCCCCGAGGTGGCGGTGGCGAGCACAGGCCAACCGAGGCTCCAGGCTGCCTCGAACACTTCCTTGGGGTCGAAATCGCCCTCGCCGGCCACCACGAGACCACGACCGCCCAAACCGAGGCTGGCGCCCACCGGTGTGAGCTGCTGGTGATGCTGCCACGGGTCCTGGTTCGACCGGCCGTCGATCGGGTGGCGGTAGGGCTCGGCCCTGGTCCGCCCGTCGTCGGAGACCGGGACCGTAGGCTCTCGAAACGCCACGTTGAGATGGACCGGTCCGGGGCGGGCGCCGTGCCCCTTCGCCCGCGCCACCGTTTGGGACACCGTCGAACGCCAGTATGCGTTGGAGTCGAGATCGGGCTCCGCCGGGGGGATCCCACACGACCAGCGGACCTTCTCCCCGAAGATGCCGCCTTGTTCGATGGTCTGGTTGGCGCCGACGTGGAGGAGCTCGGGCGGCCGGTCGGCCGAGATCAGGATGAGGGGGATGAGCGACAGGTCGGCTTCGATCACCGCCGGCAGGTGGTTGGCGAGCGCCGTGCCCGATGTGGCCAGCGCGACGACCGGCGCCCTCGTCGCCCGGCTTCGGCCGAGGGCATGAAAAGCTGCGGAGCGTTCATCGAGGACAACCCTGGTCGTGATTCCCGGATGCTCTTCGAAGGCTATGGCCAGGGCCGCCGATCGCGAGCCAGGCGAGATGACCACGTAGTCGACCCCGTGGCGGTGCAGCTCGTCGACGATGACCCGGGCCTGGGCAGTACTGGGATTGGGTTGTGTCATGTCTGAAATCGTGAAGTCAGGTGAGCACCTCGGCAGCGTTCCTGACCTTACGCAAGAGCTCGGCAGACCGGTCTCGATCCGGCCGCCATCGTTCGAGCAATTCTGGGTCGGGCTCCGGGCGGCGCACTTCCAGCTCCCCGTTCATCGAGACCAGGGGGAGACGGGTCGGATCCCCTTCGATGAGTGACACCGTCCCCAGGCCGCAGGCATAGGGAAGCTGGGGAAGGAGGGAGGCAACGAGGAGACCGGAGTAGATCCCGATCGAGGTCTCCAAGGCAGAGGACACCACGACGGGGATGCCGGCTCGTGCCGCGATATCGAGGGTCCTCGCCACTCCACCCAATGGCTGAACCTTCACGACCAGGATGTCGGCGGCGCCCATCGCGGCGACTTCCAGCGGATCGGGTCGAAGTCGGACGAGCTCATCGGCGGCGAGCGGGACTTCGGTCATCCGCCTGAGCTCGACCATTTCCTCCAGGGTCTTGACCGGTTGCTCGACGTACTCCAGGTCGAATCGGGCGTAGGCGGCAAGACGCTCGGCGGCGGTCTCGAGGTCCCAGGCCGCATTCACATCGATGCGGATCTTGCCCTCGGGCCCGATCGCGGCCCGGACCGCAGCGAGTCGGGCTTCCTCGTCCTCCATGGTCTGTCCGGGCTCACCCACCTTGACCTTGGCGGTCCCCGCACCCGACTCCAGAACGAGGCGGGCCGCCACTTCGGGCGCCACCGCCGGCACGGTCACATTGACCGGGATCGTCGGCCGGCCCGGCTCGGGAAGAATGCTGCACGCCGCTTCCAGGGCCGCGGCCAGCCACCGGGTCGTCACATGCGGCGGGTAGTCGGGAAACGGCGAGAACTCTCCCCACCCGGCCGGGCCTTTGATGAGAACTGCTTCGCGGTGATCGACCCGGCGGAACCGGTGACGCATCGGTATCCGAACCGGATACAGCTCGAGGGCCTCCAGCACGACACTCATCCGGCCTGGGCCTCCCTCAGATAGTCGATCAGCCGCCGCACCTGTTCCTCGCTCAGCGAGGACGAGAACGATGGCATCCGGCCTCGGCCCTCGGTGATGGTCACCCTGAGATACTCATCCGGCTGGTCGGCGGCGTTGGAAGCAGGTCCCAGAGGTGGGCCAATCCCACCTTCGAGCTGATCACCGTGGCAGTTCGAGCAGAGCTGGAGGTAGATCTCCTCCCCGCTTGCGTCGGACGCCGGGCGCCCCACACATGCGGAGACGAGCACGCCCAACAGGGCCATGATCGCCACGGGTCTCATCGGCGGCGATGGTATGGAGCGCCGGCACAGAGCCTCAATCTGCGAGCCGACTCGCTTCCCAGCCCGCAGCGAGGTCACGCACCATCTGGGACCTCTCTTTGGGGACGATGAGGACCACGTCTGGCGTCACCACCACCACCAACCCCGCCACTCCGCCGATCGCGACCGTCTTCGAGCCGGATCGGACATAGTTGTCGGCGGCATCGATGGCCACCACATCACCGATGAGTGAATTGCCATTTTCGTCCTGCTCGCTCAGCTCCCAGACCGACTGCCACGAGCCGACGTCACTCCAGCCGGCGTCCAGCGGGATCACCACTCCGTTCTCTGCCCCCTCCATGATGGCGTGGTCGATGGAGATCGACGGCACTCCGGAGAAGCTATCTCCGAGTCTGATCGTCCCTGAACGCTCAGCCGGCAGGGCCGCCTCCACTCCAGTCACGATCTCGGGAGCCTGGCGCCTCGCCTCGTCGAGGATTTCTCCCGCACCGAAGACGAACATCCCCGAGTTCCAGAGGTGGGCACCGTCGGCAGCGAGGTGCGCCGCCTCGACCTCGTCAGGTTTCTCCTTGAATTGGTCGACCTGGAACCCGGGCCCGATCGGCTCTCCCATCCCGATATATCCGTATCCGGTCTCCGGCCGGCTCGGCTCGATGCCAAACGTGACCAAAGCGCCGTCGCCGGCTAGGTCAACCGCTTGCGTGACAGCTTCGCGAAAAGCGAGGTCGTTGGCGATCAGGTGATCCGAGGGGAGAACCACGAGCACGTCTTCGGGGTCCGCGATCAGGGCCGCGGCCACCACGGCGGGTGCGGTGTTCCTCCCCGATGGCTCCACCACGATCGTGGCTCCATCCATCTCCATGTCGGTCAAGGACTTCTCGACGGGCGGAATCTGCTCGCGCCCGGTCACAACGATGGGGTCGGATCCGCCCAGTTGCCCCACCCTGCCCAGGGTGGCCTCGAACAGCGGCTCACCGAGAAGCTCGAGGAACTGCTTGGGGGTCTCTTTGGTCGAAAGAGGCCACAGACGTGTGCCGACCCCGCCGGAGAGGACCACTGGCCGGACGGAGGGATTCACCGGGCGAGGGTACCCGGGGCCCATGCCACGCCGCGATCGGCTTCAGTCAGAGACCCCGATGGAGATGTAGCCGCAGTCGGCGCAAATCTGCCGGACGATGCCGATTCCCCCGGGCGCTTCGACGAACTCGTGCTCATGCGATGTCTTGTTGCGTGCGAAGGCGGAACGAACCGCCCCGAGCAGTCCGCTCTTCTCCCCTTCTGGTGGGGGTGCGCCGGCGAACAGAAGCTCGAGGTCGGGCTCGAGCGATGGCGGCTCCACGTGGAGATGGTCGAGATCGACCACCACCTCAGGCCGAACTGTCTCCCCGGGCGCCGGGAACACGGCCGGCCGATCGTCCACCGACACCGGGACCTCGGGAGAATCGGCATCGGCATCTTCCACCGCCGCAGGGGCAGGTGACGCCGTCTCCGCAGAAATCTCCTCGGCGAGGATCGGCGGCTCTTCGTAGGCCACGACCTCCACCTCTTCGAGCGTTTCGGAAGCAGGGGCGACCTCCACCGGCAGGTCCTCGTCGATCAGGACGAGATCAGCGTCTGGAGGAAGGTCGTCATAAGGCTCGTCATCGATCGGGGGCTCCTCCCACACTCCGTTCCAGAGGGGTGAGATTGAAGGATCAGCCCCTGCGGCCTCGGGGCCGGTCCACGCGGCGTGGGATCAGGCCCGGGCCCGGCCGCAGCGGCGCTCGGGGCGTCTCGGCCTCGACATCCTCAACCGCCAACGGCGCGGAGATCGACTCGATCTCCGGGGAGAGGGCGACTGTCTCATCCGTGTCGTCCGTCTCGTCCGTCTCGTCCCTCTCCGCCGACACCGACTCGGCCTCGAGCTCGGGCTCTGAGATCGGCGCAGGGAACGACACTGACTCGGGCTCCGCCGTTTCGTTTCCGTCGAACTCGGCGTCGGCGCCGCGAGCTCGGGCTCGGCAGCTCGGCGCGACGGTACGAGCGGAAGCGAGGGCATCGCCATCGATCGGATCGGTGTCGATTGGCGCGGGCACATTGGAGTAAGCCTCGATCCGCTTGGTCCATGATGCCGGCACCGAGGGGATGGATGTGGTGGCCTCGATCGCGGTCAGCCGGGCGGCGGGCCTGCCCACGGTCTGCAGATTCGACAACATCGCCTGGCGGAGCTCTGAGATTCGCGAGGGAATGGTGCCACGTCGGGAACGGCCCACCGCGACCACTCGACGCGGCATGGTCATCGACTTGTATCGCGCCCAGGCACCCGCCATGTGATCGACGCCCTTGTAGGCGAAATCGACGGGCTCGTCGGCGATGAAGGTGATCTCCTCGCCGTCGAGATCCAACGAGAAGGCACTGGAGACGAGACGCGAGGCGCGCACGTCGTACAAGGACCATCGGCCGAGCGATTCCCCTTCGAGGAACACCTCGGTCTGGCCCTCTTCGATCACGATCGTTGCTGGGACTCCCGGATGGTCGACCTCAGGAACCCTCACCTGACCGGTGAATTTCACCCTTGCACCGTCACCTCTGCGTCCCTACCCGCCTATGCAATGCACAAGATCCCATCCAGCACGCGAATGTCAAGCCGAGAGTCAGGCGTAGGCCTCCAATGGAGGACAGGCACAGACCAGGTTCCGGTCGCCACCGGGCCCATCAACACGACCCACCGGCGGCCAATACTTGTCGACTCGAAGTGAGGCTACCGGGAAGGCGGCAGTCTCCCGGGAATAGAGATGACTCCATTCGTCGGCCGTCACCTGCTCGGCAGAGTGAGGAGCATTGTGGAGCGGGTTGTCCTCGGCGGTCCACTCCCCTGACTCGACGCGGGCCACTTCGCCATGAATTGCAATCATCGCATCCACGAACCGGTCCAGCTCTTCCAAGCTCTCAGACTCGGTTGGCTCGATCATCAACGTCCCGACCACCGGGAATGAGAGCGTCGGAGCGTGAAACCCGTAATCTGCGAGGCGCTTGGCGACGTCTTCCGCGGTGACCCCGGTTGCCCGCGTCACCGGACGCACGTCGACGATGCACTCGTGGGCAACGCGCCCGCTCTTGCCCGCATAGAGCACGGGGAAATACGGGTCGAGACGCCGCGCCAGGTAGTTCGCCGACAAGATCGCCACCTTGCTCGCAGCCCGCAGGCCGTCGGCGCCCATCAGCCGGACATAGGCATACGGGATGGGAAGGATCCCGGCCGACCCGAACGGGGCTCCCGAGATAGGTCCGACCCCGGTCGCCGGCCCTGCCCTCTGGTTCAAAGGGTGATTGGGCAAGAACGGTGCCAGATGTGCCTTGACGCCGACCGGGCCGACGCCCGGGCCGCCACCGCCGTGGGGGATCGTGAAAGTCTTGTGAAGGTTCAGATGGCCGACATCCGCTCCGAATTGGGCTGGTTTGGCCAGACCCACCATCGCATTCAGATTGGCCCCGTCTACATAGACCTGCCCATTGTGCTGGTGCACGATCTCGATCAGCCGCCGGACCCCCTCTTCGAAGACACCGTGGGTCGAGGGATAGGTGATCATCGCCGCGGCCAGGCGCTCGGAGTGTTCCTCTGCTTTCGCTTCGAGATCAGCCAGGTCGACGTTCCCCGATTCATCAGTCGCCACCACCACCACCCTCATCCCGGCCATGACCGCCGAGGCGGCGTTGGTCCCGTGCGCCGAGGAGGGGATCAGACAGATGTTCCGCTCCCCCTCGCCGATCGAGCGCTGGTAGGCGCGGATGGCGAGCAGGCCGGCGAGCTCTCCTTGCGAGCCGGCGTTGGGCTGCAGCGATACCGCTTCATAGCCGGTTATTCGGCATAGATAACCGGCGAGGTCATCGATCAGCTCCAGATATCCCGCCACCTGGTCGTCCGGAGCGTAGGGGTGGATGGCCGAGAACTCGGGCCAGGTGATCGGGATCATCTCGGTCGTCGCGTTGAGTTTCATGGTGCACGACCCGAGCGGGATCATGCTTCGGTCGAGGGCGAGATCGCGATCGGACAGACGTCGCAGGTAGCGCAGCATCGCATGCTCGGACCGGTGGAGGCTGAAAACCGGATGGGTCATGAATTCCGAATGCCTGACAAGGTCGATGGGTATCGAGTCGGCATGAGGGGAACCGGCCACGGCCGCGCCGAACACGGCGAGCAAACTCACGACGATCTCCTCGGTGGTGGTCTCGTCGAAGGCGATGCGCACGTGACCATCGTCCACCGGACCGAGGTTGATCCCTCGATCGATGGCCCCGGCGGTCAACTCAGACGTCCTCCCCGGGGTGGCGATCGTGATCGTGTCGAACCAGGACCCGTTGACCAACTCGAATCCGGCTGCGCGCAGCGATTCAGCGGCCAACGAGGTGAGGCGGTTCGTCTCCTTTGCGATCTCTGTAAGACCGATCTGGCCATGCCAGCACCCATAGAAGCCGGCGATGACCGCGAGGAGGACCTGGGCGGTGCACACATTCGAGGTTGCTTTCTCCCGCCGGATGTGTTGTTCCCGCGTCTGGAGAGCCAGTCTGTATGCGATCCGCCCCGAGGTGTCGTGGGACACTCCGACGAGGCGGCCCGGCAGGCCCCGCACGTGCTCGTTCTTGGTGGCGATGAACCCCGGATGAGGCCCGCCGTATCCGAGCGGCACCCCGAAACGCTGCGCAGAGCCCACCACGATGTCAGCACCCCACTCTCCGGGGGGCGTGAGCAATGTCAGTGCGAGCAGATCGGTAGCGACGGCGACCAGGGCTCCGGACCCCCGCACCTCCTCGACCAGCATGCGGTGGTCCGGGATCTCGCCTGAGGATCCCGGGTACTGGAGCAGGAGGCCAAAGGCGACCTCGGGCTCGAAGCCTTCCGAGAGCATCCGGACCTCGACGCCGGCTGCCGCGGCCCGGGTTTTCACCACTTCCATGGTCGCGAGATGACAGTCGTCATCGATGTAGAACACAGACCGGTCACTCTTGGCGAGACGGCGACACATGGCCATGGCCTCGGCCGCCGCCGTGGCTTCATCGAGCAGTGAGGCGTTGGCGACGTCCATACCGGTGAGGTCGGCCACCATCGTCTGGAAATTGAGCAGGGCCTCGAGCCGACCCTGTGATATCTCGGGCTGGTACGGCGTGTACGCCGTGTACCAGGCCGGATTCTCCAACACGTTGCGCTGAATCACGGCAGGGGTGATCGTGTCGTGATAGCCGAGGCCGATCAAGGAAGTCATGACCATGTTCTTGGAGGCGAGCTCCCGCAGCTTCTCGATCGCCTCGCCCTCCGAGAGGGCGGGTGGAAGGTCGAGATCGGTGTCGATTATCGAGCGAGGAATGGTTTCGGCGACCAGATCGTCGAGGCTTGCCGCGCCGATCGTCGCCAGCATCTTGTCGATGTCGTCCGGCCCGGGGCCGATGTGTCTGTCGACGAACCGCTCATTTGGGTTGGGCATCTCTCTCCTCAGGGTGCAATGCCCTCCCCCGCTGTCGTTACCTTCAGCGATGCCTCGACCGAATGGTCCAAGTGCCTGAGAGTTTCCGGGGAGGAGTTGCCCCTTCGGCGCCCCTGCCGGCCAGGGGCTCTCCCATTCGGCGTCGATGGCTTCGTCAGTGTAATTGCCGACCGACTGTTTTGATTGCGCCGGAGCTCTCCGCCGCGCGTGAGATCCGCTCCCTTCGTCGGTCAGGAATCAGACGTTGAAGCGGAACTCGACCACGTCGTTCGGGCGAATCAGGTAAGCCTTGCCCTCGGTCCTGACCAGGCCCTTCGTCTTCGCCGCCACCCAGGACCCTGACTCGACCAAGGCCTCATAATCCACCACCTCGGCGGCGATGAATCCACGTTGGAAATCGGTATGGATGGCGCCGGCCGCCTCCGGGGCGGTCGCCCCGGATCGGATGGTCCAGGCACGGGCTTCCTTTTCGCCAGCGGTCAGAAAGCTCTGCAATCCGAGGGTGCGATAGGCAGCCCGGATCACCGCATTGAGGCCTGGCTCGTCCTGCCCTACAGAGGCAAGCAGCTCCCGGCGATCCCCCTCATCGAGCTCCCCCATCTCCGCCTCGATCTGGGCGTCTACGAAAAGTGACTCCGACGGGGCGACCAGGGCGGACAGCCGGCTTCGTAGATCCTCGTCTCGCAAGCCGGCCTCATCCAGGTTGAAGACATAGATCACGGGTTTCGCAGTGAGCAGATGGAGATCGGCGAACTCAGATGCTCGCGTCATCATCGCTGGAACGCTGCTCACGACTCGCCCCGACGCCACTACCGATCGGAGGTCCCTGACCAGGTCGACGCGGGGTACCAGCGACCGGTCGAGAGTCGACTCCTTCTCGAGACGGGGCAGTCGCTTGTCGATTGTCTGCAGGTCGGCGATCGCCAGCTCCGTCTCGATGGTCTCGATGTCCCTCGATGGGTCGAGTTCGTTGTCGACGTGGGCAACGCTCTGAGAGCTGAAGCCACGGACCACGTGGCATATGGCATTGGCATCCCGGATGTTGGCCAGGAATTGGTTGCCGAGGCCTTCGCCCTCGCTGGCGCCCTTCACCAGCCCGGCGATGTCGACGAAGGTGACTGTTGCCGGGATCACGCGTGTCGAGTCGAAGATCCGGGCCAGGACCTCGAGGCGGGGGTCGGGTATCGGGACGACCCCCGTATTCGGCTCGATCGTGGCGAAGGGATAGTTGGCGGCGAGCACGCCTGCGTCGGTCAGCGCGTTGAAGAGCGTCGACTTGCCGACGTTGGGGAGGCCGACGATGCCAATCGATAGCGCCATCGGGACCGCAGGTTAGGGAGCGCCCCGGGTACTCCCACTAGCGTCGCCGCCGATGGACAGAATCGCAGTGATCGGAGCCGGGTCATGGGGGACCACCGCCGCAGCCCTGGCTGCCGGTGGAAGTCCCACCATCCTCTGGGCGCGGCAACAGGAGGTGGCCGAGGGGGTCAACCGGGAGCATCGAAACCCTCGTTACCTGCCCGGTCACACGCTCCCCGAGGGCCTCCTCGCCACTTCCGACCTCACCGAAGCGATCGACGGCGCTCCGCGTGGTGGTCATGGCCGTCCCGTCGCATGGCTTTCGTGACGTCTACTCGGCCGCCGCTCCCCATATCGATGAGTCGGTGCCGATCCTCTCTCTGACGAAAGGCATCGAACAGGACACCCTGGCCACCATGACCCAGTGTGGTCGCAGAGGTCTCACCCGGTCACGACCGGGGGCGGATCGGGGTCATGACCGGGCCCAACCTCGCATCGGAGATCGCCGCCGGACAGCCAACCGCGGCCGTCATCGCATTTCAAGACCCGGATCCAGCAGTCTCGTTGCAGAAGGTGTTCATGGGCCCCACCTTCCGGGTGTACACGAATGACGACGTCGCGGGATGCGAGTTGGGTGGTGCGCTCAAGAACGTGATGGCGATCGCATCGGGCATGTCGGACGGACTCGGTTTTGGCGACAACACCCGCGCTGCCCTCATCACGCGGGCCCTGGCCGAGGTCACCCGTCTGGGAACCGCCCTGGGTGGGCGCCCGTCGACTTTCGCCGGGTTGGCCGGCATGGGTGACCTGATCGCCACCTGCATCTCCACCAGTAGCCGGAACCACCGGGTCGGATTCGGGCTGGCCCGGGGCGAGACACTCGAGGGCATCGTCGAAGAAATGCAGATGGTGGCCGAGGGGATCAAGACCACACGGGCCGTCCTCGACCTAGCCGGCCGGCACGAAATCGAGATGCCCATCGCCACGCATGTCGGCATGGTCCTCTACGAGGGCATGCACCCGCGAGACGCCGTTTTGATGCTGATGACCCGCGGCGCCAAGTCCGAGAGCTAGATGGCGAGGTCGCCAAGACACCATCCGCCGTCTGCCCGAAAAGGCCGTGGACGACCGGGCCGTCATCGACGCGATTCTGGACGAGGGTTACGTGTGCCACGTTGCGTATCTGGTCGACGGTCGGCCGGTGGTGATCCCGACCCTCTATGTGCGCGACGATGACAGCTGCCTGCTCCATGGGTCCACCGCGTCTGGGATCGCCGCGGCGGCGCGTCGGGGATCGCCCCTCAGCGTTGCCGTGACATTGGTCGATGGGCTCGTGGTGGCCCGGAGCGGGTTCGAGTCCTCTGTCAACTATCGCTCGGTGGTAATACACGGTGAGGGCACGGTCCTCTCAGGGGACGCCCACGCCCGTGCCCTCGACCTGATGGTGGATGGACTGATCCCGGGCCGTCTCGCCGACATAAGGCCGCCCACAGAAATCGAACTGCGCAAGACCGTCGTGGTCTCGGTTCCAATCGAAATCGTCTCGGCGAAGGTGTCCACCGGCCCACCGGAAGACGATCCGGCCGACATAGGAACCGGGGTGTGGGCGGGGGTGGTGCCGGTCACCACCAGCTACGGCGAACCTGACCCGGCTCCCGATCTGGAGCCAGATCTCCAAGTTCCGGACTATCTGCGTCCTTACAGGCGTTCTTGATGGTGCTGCAACCGTCGTAGGGGACCTGGGGTTCTAGAGAGATGGCCGATCGGCTCCTGACCACATCTCATGGCACCAACCGCGAGGCATTCACTGCCCGGGACTGGGCTCGTTTCGTCTCGATCGGGCTGATATGGGGTGCCTCGTTCCTGTTCATCGAGATCGGCCTCGACGCGTTCCACCCCGGAGCGGTGACCTTGCTCAGGGTTGGCTTCGGCGCCTTGTTCATGGCCGCCCTCCCCCAGGCGCGATCGGTTCAGATCCTCCCCGAAGACCGTCCCCGCATCGTGCTCCTGGCCCTGGTCTGGGTGACGATCCCGCTCACCCTGTTCCCCATCGCCCAACAGTGGATCGACTCCGCCGTCGCGGGCATGCTCAACGGAGCGGTGCCGATCTTCACCGCCATCATCGCCTCGATCCTGCTCCAACATCGGCCGGGCCGTCTGCAAGTCCTGGGTCTCGTCGTCGGCTTCGCCGGGATCATCGCCATCGCCCTCTCGTCGGCCGAGACCGGGAACACTGCGGCGCTCGGTGTCGCCCTGGTGTTGGTGGCAACGATTTGTTATGGATTCGCCACCAACATCGTCACACCGCTCCAGCAGCGATACGGCTCCATACCGGTCATGGCGAGGATGCTCTGGCTGGCGACCGCATTCTTGCTCCCCTACGGGCTGTTCGGAGTGTCCCAATCCACCTTCGCCTGGGGGTCATTGGCGGCCATGATGGCCCTCGGGTTCATCGGAACCGGGCTCGCCTACATCATCATGGGAGGGCTGGCGGGAAGCGTCGGGCCGACCCGGGCCAGCTTCATCACGTATCTGATCCCGGTGGTGGCCCTGGTCCTCGGCGTCGTGTTCCTGGACGAGATCGTGGCACCGGTCGCCATCGTCGGATCGCTCCTCGTCATATCGGGAGCGATCCTCGCTTCGCGGCGGGAGACACCGGTTGCGCCGGCAGCGTCTGCCGCCGCCCCCGATCTCGAGGACGACGACGCCGCGTGATGCTCAGGCGGCTGCGGCCCGCCTCAGGGCCCTCGTAGCCAGATCACGATCGCCGAGCCTCCTACGAAGCTCCCGTTCCAGGCCGCCGATCGGATAGAGGTTCTGAGGGGCCCGAGGGTCCTTGTGCCGGGCGGACGCATAGCGGGGCAACGACGCACTCACCATGTTGGCCCTGCCCGCTGCTTCCGCCACAGTCATGTCGGCCTTTACCTCACAACGAACCAGTCCGCCGGCCGGTCCGGTTCCGTTGGCCAGCCTCAGGTACCAGGAGAACCGGCTCCACGAAGTCGTGGTGAGGAAGAGCGGAGTTCGGCATCCCACCGGCAGGCTCCCGAGGATGCCCCTCAGCTCTTCGGGGAGGTACTGGACGTGCTGGGTCTTGACATAACCGACGGCCCCTTCGACATGCCGGCGATGCGAGAGCGGCCCATCGACGACCACGAGGGCAACATCGGCGTGCGCCTCGGCGACGACCCCCTCGAGATCACCCATCCGCTCCTGGATCCCCAGCCAGAGCTCTTCCGGTGTCGACCCCTTCGTGCTCATGATCTCGTAGGTCCCCACCGAGGTCTCGACGGATTCCGCATCGGCGCCGGTGAATACCCCGCGCCGCACCTCGGCCGCCACCACCCGAGCAATGCTGTTGCAGCGGACCGCGCCGGCAGCGAAGGTCGCGGCCAGACCGAACCCCGGGAATCGGTCTTCCCGGTCGATCCACAGGTTCGCGTCGACCCGGCGCACCCCGTCGACGAACAGGATGTCCGGGGCGGGTTCGCCGTCTGGTGGCATCGGACGCCATTGCTCGGGGAGAAGCTCGACCGAGGGATCGACGTTCTCTGTCGAGTCGACAAGATCCGCCTCGGAGGGTGCCCCGTAATCGGGATCCCAGGCCTCGACCGTGAACCTCATTCCCCCACCCTGACGATCGACGATGTCTCGGGGCCTTTGGTGACCTCGAAGCGGACGGGCATCCGCTCGGCGAGCTCACGCACGTGGGTGACGATGCCCACGGTGCGGCCCCGACCGGCCAGCTCGTCGAGCACCGAGGCAACCACGTCGAGAGATTCCTGGTCGAGCGAGCCGAATCCCTCGTCGAGGAACACCGATTCCAAACGGGAGGACATCCCCGTCAGCTCGGCCAACTGCTCGGCCATGGTCAAGGCGAGGGAGAGGGCAACGAGAAATGTCTCCCCACCGGACAGAGTGCGTGTGGTTCGGGTGAGCCGGGCATTGCGATGGTCGACGACTTCGAACTGACTCTTCCTGACCCTGAGCGAATAGCTGCCGCCCGATAGCTCGTCGAGAAGACGGTTGGCCCCATCGATCAACACTTCCATCGCCTCCTCGAGGAGCCACGCCTCGAAGTTGTTGGCCTTCAGATGGTTCCCGAGTGATGAAGCGACGCGAGCGTGGCCCATCTCGACACCCAATTCTTCGTTCAGCTCCCTGGCATGGTTGATCGTTTTCTCCATCTCATCGATTTCGGCCCGCCGACGCTCCTCCGCCAGCGCCAGGTCCCGGTCGGGTGACTCGGTGGATGGGATTCCGAGTAGTTCGAGCCAGGAACGCTGCTCCTCCTGCACCTTCGCCAAGCCTTCGGCTGCCGTCTCGACGGCCTTCTCCAGATCAGCCAATTCCTCCACGCGAGATGCAGTTTTCTCCCTCAGCCATATGTCGAACCGCCGCCAGGCATCGATGGCGTCGTCACCGGGCAGTGGCGGCTTCTCGGCCGCAATCCGGTCCCTGACGGCAAGAAGCGCGTCGCGCAGATTCGAGCCGCGTTCGCCGAGGTCGCCTACCGCGACACGTCCCTGCTCGACGGCGAGTCGAGCGCCGGTCACCGCCTTCTCGGCGGCCTCCCTCGATTCGACCAACTCTCGAACAGTGGTGATCGCCTCATCGAGAGCGTCGAGGCCCGGCTGTCCCTTCAGGCGCTCTTCCACCTCCTCGAGCTGACGATCGATCTGCTTGGCCTGTCCCTCGGCTTCCTTCAGGCCGTCCCGGGAGCGATCGGCCCGCTCTTCCAACTCTCGCAACTCGGTGGCGAGTTGATCTAGCGATGTGTCCGGCCCATCGGCCTCGTCCGTCATCGTGGCAACCACGGAATGGCACACCGGGCAGGTGTCACCAATGGCGAGACCGCGACGCAGGTCATGAGCCGCGTGTGCGACCCGGAGCGCCTCGAATGAGCGGCGCTTCTCATCGCGGTCGGCGGTGATCTGGCTCAAAGCCGTGGTGAGAGATTCGAGTGGGAGCTCCTGTCTCCTGACCGTGAGATCACGAAGCCGGAGTCGGTCGGCTCGAGCCGATTCGAGGTCGGCCAACTTGGGCTGCCCTGATAAGGCCTCGTCGACCTTCTTGCCCAGGCTCGACGGCCGCCGCAAATTCCTTCTCGACCGATTCGAGGTGCTTGGCGGCGGCCGCCATGTCGGTGTCGAGAGTCTCCAGGTCATCGGGGACTTCGATTGCCTGGAGCTGCTTGAGACCATCGACCGCTGCAGCGTGGCTGGATCGTGCCTCACCCAACAGGGCTTCAAGCCGGCCCATTTCCTCGAGACGGGCAGGCAGCTCCACTCGGGCCTGTGCCAGGTCGCCCAAGCGTTGCCGTGCCTCCTCGATCTGCTCCAGGGTGGCGACTTCGAGCTTGGCCAGGCTGTCACCGACCGACTTCGCCCTGCCCTCTGCCAGCTTGGCCCGCTGGTTGGCCAGTTGCATCACCTGCTCGTACAGGCCCATGTCGAGCAGGGCATTGAGGAGGTCCTGACGATCGCTGGGTTGGTCGGTCAGGAAGTCGGCAAAGGCACCCTGGGGCAGGACCACCGCCTTGATGAAATGCTCGTAACGCAGACCGAGCAGATCGGTGACGGCGTTGGTTACCTCCGGTGCTGTGCCCGCCAGCACCTCGAGGGATTCACCATGGAGCAGGCGTGCCTCTGTGGTGGTCGCCCTGGAACCCTGGCGCTCCACGAGACGGACAGCGGTATAGGTCTCTTCACCGACCGAGAACCGGAACTCCACGCGGCAGATGTCCGCCTGAGCCGAGATGAGGGGCGCCACCGAGCCCTTGCCAACCCGGGGGATCGACCCGTAGAGGGCAAAGGTCATGCCGTCGATGACGCTCGACTTCCCCGATCCCGTCGGGCCTGAAAGCACGAAGAGGTCTGCATCGGTGAAGTCGATCTCGGTCTTGCGCCGGTAGGCGAGGAATCCCTCCATGACCAGGCGCTGCGGTCTCACGTGGAGAGAACCTCCTCCTCGAGCTCCCGGAACAGTTCCACTACGGCAGGATCGTCCACCCCCTTCGAGATGAGATAGGCCTCCAGCAAGTGCCGCCGGAGACCGGCCCACCCGCTCGATCCGTTCCTGGGGCGCTCGGTCCTCTGGTTGGGCGATGATCACGTCGACCGCCCCCGGGATCGCATCTCTGACTTCCTCGTTGAGGCCCGCTCTGGCTTGCTCGTCCAGAAGGACCTTCACGTAAGACCCTTCTAATTCCGAAGCCCGGCCGAGGATCTGCTCCAGAGTGCCCCGTATCTGGACGAGCCTGGTCCCGCTCTCGAGAACGACCGCATCGACAGACGCCGGCTTACCGGGCTTCGGCCTCCACGACGAGGACGCCCTTTCTGTCGCTGACCTCCCCGAAGTCGAGCTGCATCGGAGATCCGCAATACCACACCGGGGCAGAGGCCGGGATCCGCTGCTGACGATGAAGATGACCGAGCGCGACATAAGAGAGGCTGCCCGGGAAGGCCTGAGGGGGGATTGCATAGCCAAAGATGTGAGCTTCCCGCTCGCCGCCACCGCTCTCGGCCCCGTAGACCGTGAGATGTCGCGGTCACCACATTGACGGTGTCGGTTCCCATGTCCTCGGTCAGACCGCTGATGATCCGCTCTCAGCCGATCCTCGTATCCCTGCGCATGTTGGTCGGGGTCGAGATCCATGATCTCCGCGGCCTTGATGATTCCCCTCTGCGAAACGAACGGGAGGCATGCAATCTTGAGACCCAGTGAGTCGAACACAGCCACACCGCCATCGGCGGGCCGAGTCGGGCGGGCGACGACGGTGATGCGGCCCAGGTCGAGGAGCGGTTTCACCGCCTCCAGGCGGGCAGCGCTGTCGTGATTTCCCCCCACCACGACGACCGGACCGACCTCGGCGAGGTCGAGCAGTGCCCGATAGACGATCGATTCATCCTCCGGTGACGGCGAGGAGATGTCGAAGAGGTCGCCTGCGACCAGGGTGATGTCGACATGCCGGTCCCGGGCGATGCCCACGATCTCGGCCAGGACCGCCCGGTGCTCGTCGGCCCGTGAGCGGCCACGAATCTTTCTCCCCACGTGCCAGTCCGAGGTATGGAGAAGCCTCACGGCGGGTTCGACCAGGTCATCGACCTCGATCGTAGGTCAGGGCGGGGACAGATCCTGGGAGGTTCCTAGAGGTCCTCGAAGGGGTCGGCCGGACCGTCGACACCGTCTGGTGCCATCCCCGCCTCGGAGGCCCGGGTGGCCCAGGCCGGGAAGGGGAACTCGAGCACCAGTGGGACCGGTATCTCCGGTTGTGCCAGGAGCATGGTGCCCGGTTTGAGGATGGTGGCGCGCTGTCGTTGGGCTGCCGGGAGGAATCCGTACTCCTCCCGTGATGCCTCGGCCGAGTCGAGCCGGCCCACCACCCGGATCGAGGAGTTGGCGATGATCCGCCTCTCCACCTCTGATGCCGTCTGTTGGGCCCCGATCAGGATCACACCGAGAGAGCGCCCTCGTTCGGCGACGTCCAGGATGACCTCCTTGATCGGGCTGGCGCCTTCTCTCGGAGCGTATTTGTTCAACTCGTCGAGGACGAGAAACAGCAGTTCGTCGGACTGACCCGCCCTCTCCTTGTCCTCGAGGGCGCGTCGGACGGCCACACCGACGACGAACCTCTTTGCCCGATCGTTGAGATTGTGCAGATCCACCACCGTGATCTGATGGCCCTGAACCTCGATTCGGTGCCGATCGGGATTGCTGATGTCACCGCGGATCAGGCGCTCGACATGGCGGACCGCCCCCTGGAGTCGCCGCACGAATGCGTTGACGGTCCCCGCCCCGATATGGGGACCCGCCCATTCGTTCCGCGATTCCTCTTCCTGGACCTTCCGCGTCACCAGATCGACCAGGTCCCGGAATGTCCGAACGGCCTCCCCTTCGATGCGGACCGACCCTCCGTCGCCGGCCTCGGCGTGCCTGAGTTGGGCCATGACGTTGTAGACGACCATCGTGTACTGGGCACGCTCATCCTCGGCATCTGCGAAGAGGAAGACCATCAAGTCCTCATGGCAGAACTCGGCCAATGTCCAGAAGAACGACGTGAGATCGGAGCGACTGCTCACATCCGCCACAGCCCGGTCCGACCCAGGCCGTGGTGGAGCGAAGAGACCTACCGACTCGAATGGCTGGGCGGGCAGTCCCAACGCCCGGTAGCGACGTTCGGCGTCCTCGTCGAGGCTGGTATTGGATCGATCGAGATGGAGCAGGTCCTCACCCTTCACGTTGAAGATCAGCGCCCTTGTGTTGACCACCGCCGATCCCAGCACCCCGGAGGTGAAGAGCGAATGGAGGAGAAAGGTCGCATAGCTGGTCTTGGTGGCGACACCGGAGACACCGGAGATGTTGACATGGGCGCCTCGCTGGCCGTTGATGAACTCGAAGTTGCCGTACAACGGCTCGCCATTGCGCGACGCCCCAACCGGGAACCTGCGCTCCATGCGATCGAAGAACAGGGCCTGATCCCGCTCCAGGCCATGTGCCCTTCGCACTGGCTGGCCGGGGCGGGGCGGGACGAAGATCTCGGGCTCGACCCGGGTGGCGGTGACCTGGGCCGCTTCCATGACCTCGGCCGGCAGCACACCGTCCTCGATGAGGAAGACATCGGAATCGAAACGTGCCCCTTCATGCCGGGCGCGAACCTGGCTGATCGTCCCGAAGATCTTGACGAGCTCCCCGGTGGGGAGGACCCGTTCGAGGGCGACGACGTCGTCCAGCTCCAGGTACTCGCCTTCGCTCACGCCGACCCAGAACTCGAGTGGGGTGGCGTCGACGGTCCCCAGCACACGACCGACCATCTCCTCCATGTGGCCGAGCGTAGACCCGAGGTGGGACAGGTCGAGGACTACCTAGGCTCGCCAGGTGAGCCTTGCGGTGTTTCCCTTCAAGTCGGAGGAGCCCGCCCTGGTCGCCTCCAACCTTGCCACGGCAGCAGTCACACCCGGCGATCGATGAGGTGTGGGCGGTAGCCCCGGAGGAAGGCGCCGCGGAGGTGGCGGTTGGGGCGATTGCGGAGGAGGTGGCCCGCGCCTACGCCAAGCCGGTCGAAGTCATCGAGCAGCAGCGCCTGGGCATCTACCGTTCGGGGAAGGGCGACGCGATGAACACGGCGTTGGCTCGCGCCGCCGGGCAGGGTCGCGATCGGGTCCATTTCTACGACGCCGACATCACCAACTTCGATTCGTCGTGGATCGAAGGGGCCGAGGTCGCGGCCGACCGTGGCTTTGGCGTCGTGAGGCACCGGTTCCCTCGGGCCGCTACCGACGCGATGATCACGTGGATGATCACCCGGCCTGCCTTGGCCCGCCTCTTCCCGGGGACGTTTCTCCCCAGACTCGACCAACCGCTGGGCGGTGAGGTCCTGCTCACCGGGCGAGCCGTCGAATTGCTGGCCGGGTCCGACCTGGTCCGTAACCGGTCCGATTGGGGGATAGACACGATGTTGACCTATGCCACCTCGGTCATGGACGTGGGCCTGTACGAGCACCACGTGCCGGACGGGAAGAGGCACGCGCTCTACGGGTCCCTCGACGAGCTGCGAGAGATGCTCATCGAATGTCTCGATGCGGCCGCATCGTTGTCAGGCAGACCCGGGCCTGGGAACGGCGCCAGGCACGGAACCGATCCGCCCGCACCGGTCCCGGAGGACCTGAAACAGATCGTCGCCTACGACGTAGCCGGCACTGTTCCTCTGCTCGAAGCCCGCTGGAGCGAGGAGGAGATCCGCCTGGTCGAGAGGCTTCCCGCCGAGCTGTTCGGTTTTCTCCTCGACGACCCCGCCCGTCCAAGATTCGAGCTCATGGACGCGGATCGCTGGTATGTGGCGCACGGCTTCTTGATGGAGGGTTTCGCCCTCGAGGATCCGGCGTGGGAGTCGCTGGCATTCCGGCTGTGGCTGACCCGGGTGCTGGCTTACACGACCAATCAGGCCGGCAAGGGCTTCGACGCTGCAATGGCGTATCTCGAGTCGACCATCGTGCACTACGAGACGATGGCGGCCGGATCGTCCTGATCATCTGAGCCGGCCACGACCTCGTGGACACCCACCAGAACGACGACCAATGCGATCAGCGCCCCGATCCCAGCCATCACGGTGACGGACTGCATCCCTCCGGCGGCGAACACCCGGGGGGCGACGAGGTCTCCGACGATCCGGCCCAGGCCGCTGGCGACGATGAGCAGCGAGAGCACGCGAGCCCGGGCACGCGGCCGCAGCTCGGTGGTCAACGGGATGGCCGAGATGATCCCGAACTCGATGGCGACGCTGACGACGACCAGGACTGCCATTGCCGGAAGCAACTGCTCGGACAATCTCGAGAGCACCAGAAGCGCCACCCCGCCCACTGCCAACCCGAGGGCGAGGGAGTTTCGCTTGCCGATGCGATCGGTGAAGGCGGCCATCGACACCTCGCCGGCCAACTCGGAGAGCCCGATGAGAGTCCCGACGCCACCGAGGGCGATCAAGCTCAACCCGAAGCTGCCCTCGAGCCACGCCCCGAGTACGACCAGCAGCGACTCATGCGAGAAGCCGAAGAGCGCGACCGTCACCAGGACCAGCACCACCTGACGACCGGGGCTGTCCGCGGCCATGACGCTCGTGACCTCGTCATCTCTCCTCTCGAGGAAGAACATCGCCAATCCGATGCCGAGGATCCCGAGCGATCCGACCACCCAGAACGGGGCCTCCCAGCTCCAGTTCTCGATCAGCCAGCCGGCCAGTGGGGCGCCCAGGAGCAGCCCGCCCGCCCAAGCGATCTCCAGGATTCCGAGGTACCGGGCCCGCTCCTCGTAGGCCACCCGCTCCGACACATACACCTGGGAGCTGATGTCGATCATTGGCTTGGCCAGACCGAGCAAGACGAACCCGATCACAGCTCCGGCGTAGACACCGGTCCACGCCGTGACGATCGAGCCGATGGAGAAGAGGGCCAATCCGGCCACCAGGAGACGACGGCTACGGCCCCTGTTCCCGGAGAAGGACATGACCACCGGCGTGGTCAGAGCCCCTGCCCAGCGCACCGAGACCAAGGCCCCGGCCTGAGTCAGGTCGATGCCCAATCCTCGAGCGATGGCGGGCAGGAACGGGTAAACGAACCGGAAACCGATGTTGGCCACCAGCTTCAGGAACACAAGGGTGACCACGGCGGGCCGAAACGGCCGTCTGCGGAGGGGTGACTCGGCTATGGCTGGAATCCTAGGGAGGGCGCACTTTCCCCCATATCCGGGCGCCGACCGACCATTCTGGGTGGAGATGAGCTTGATCCTCGTTGTCGTGATCGCCGTGTTCGGTGGCCTCGCCGGTGCGCTTCAATCGCAGATGCTCGGTGTGATGGAGGAGCGGGTCGGAACGCTGGCGTCCACCTTCGTCACCTACGCCGGAGGCGGTCTGGTCGTCACCATCCTCATGCTCGTCTTTCAGGGGAGCCGGGTGTCCGAGCTGCGAGACCTGCCCTGGTGGGTGTATGGCGCAGGCATCATGGGGCTGGTCGTGGTCGCCTCACTGGGCGTGAGCGTCGCCAATCTCGGCCTGGCCGCAGGTCTGACTCTCTTCACCGCTGCCATCCTCGTTCTGGGAGCGGTCATCGAGCATTTCGGCTGGTTCGGTGACGGGCGCTCCTTCGACCTCATCCGCTTGCTCGGTGTCGCACTCGTCATCGGGGGCACCTGGCTGGTGGTCCGGGGCTGATCGAGCTCAGCCCACGGCGATGGCTGCCATCGCCACGACGGTGAGCCCGAGCCCGACGATTTGCCGGGTGCGGAGGTGCTCGGCGTTCACCCACCGGGCGAGCAGCACGGTGACCGCCGGGTAGAAGGAGGCGGCGACCGCGGCCAGGGCCAGAGAGCCGGCCCGCACGGCCAGCAGGAGAGCGACATTGCCGCTCACGTCGAGGACGGCATTCCCCAGGACCACGGTGCGGGGCACCGAGCCAAACCCGACGAGATTCCAGACTCCGAGGCCAGCGAGCAACAAGACCGCCAGCATGGTCGCGGCCCGAGAGGTGATGAGCGGGAGCAGATTCGACTCAGGATCGGTGAACCCGATGATCGCGGTGAATCCGCCGAACCCGAGCCCGGCGGCCAGCCCGTATCCGAATTTGCCCCTTGGCGTCTCGCCCGGATCCGCCACCCATGAGCTGAGAACGATCGCCGGGACCGCCACCGCCACCCCGACCCAGGCAAGGGCACTGGGTCGCTCCCCATCGACGACAGCGACGATCACCGGGAGCACGGCAGCGACGGCGGCAGCTGTGGGAGCCACGGCAGCCGCGTTGCCCTTGCTGAGCCCGGCGAACAAGGACACCAGACCGAACGCGCCCGCGATCCCGGCTGCGGCCCCGAGCAGGAGGTCCTGAGGGCCGGCGTCGCCACCGATGATCAACGCGGCCACGAGGATCATGGGGAAGCTGATCACGCCCGCCCAGAGGACGATGGCAGCGGCCGGCGCCCGCTTGGCTCCCTCTCCCCCCAGGAAATCGGCGACTCCGTAGAGGAGAGAGCTGATGCCCCCGAGGATTACCTCCACCTAGCTGCTGGCCCCGGACAGGCCCATCGCCTCGAGCTCGTTGCGAATCGCAGCCGCGGCGTCTTCGAGGTCCTCACGCTCTACCGAGGTGGCCGCATTGGAGAAATCGAGATCATGCATGCCGTCCATCGGCACCACATGGATGTGCATGTGGGGAACCTCCAAACCGGCAATCATCAGACCGACCCGGGTCGGCTGCAAGACGGTCTGGAGAGCCACGCCGATGTGACCGGCGACGGTGAACAGGTGGTTCGACAGCTCGGGCGGGCAATCGATCCAATGGTCGATCTCCAGCTTCGGCACCACCAGGGTGTGCCCCCGTCGCAAGGGATTGATGGAGAGGAACGCGACGCACTGGTCGTCACGCCACACGAACGTGCCTGGTATCTCTCCCTCGATGATGCGAGTGAACAGCGTCGGCATCGCGCCCGATGCTATCGATCCCGGTTCACCCGCCCGCAACCACTTTCAGCAACTGGTTGGTCGTCGTGACATACATCTCGCCGCGCCCATCGACCCCGAACCCGGTCATCTGACCGGGGACCCCGACCTGATCGGACCAGTCTCGAAGCTCGGTCGCATCGCCATCTGCCAGGAGAAGGCTGCGGAGATACCCACCGCAGTAGTCGGAGTAGAAGTAATGGCCGTGCAGTTGGGGAAGGGCGGCTCCCCGATATACGGGGCCACCGGTGATCGAACACGTCCCCCCATCTCCGTGCTCGACCTCGAGGATCGGGGCCACCATCCCGGTCCCGTCACAGTCGGACGTGCTGAAGCAGTGCAGCCCTTCGAGAATCGGCCATCCGTAGTTCAGGCTCGGCTCCAGACTCGTCACCGAGACCTCCTCGTAGGCACTCTGGCCCACATCGGCGATATAGATCATGTCGCCGTCGATCCAGAACCTCCACGGGTTGCGCAGGCCCATGGCGTACTTGCTCGCAGTGGGCTCGGCGGCTTCGACGTCGATCGCAACGAGCCCGCCCAGCAGTGTGTCGGGATTCTGGCCGTTTAGGAAGCTGTCCCCCGCCCCACCCCCGTCGCCGAGACCGAGGATCAGGGCGCCATCGGGAGCGAACTGGATCATGCCGCCATTGTGATTGGAAGCAGGCTGATCGACCTGGAGCAACACCCGCTCGCTGGCCGGGTCGGCCTGGTCCGGACCGGAGAACATGAACTCGGAGACGACCGTGTCTCCCGAGGTATCCGAATAGTGGAGATAGAAACGTGCCGGATCCGTGGGGTGAAGCGCCATCGAGAGCAACCCCAGTTCCCCGTCGTTGCGGACCTTCTCCAGGATGTCGAGCACCGGCGCCTCTGCGATGGCACTCCCGTCGTAGAGCCAGACGCGCCCTTCCTTCGTTATCACGTAGGAATGCGCCTCTCCCGCCCGCGCCGTGAGTTGAACCGGGAAGTTGAGATCGGCCACTTCCTCATAGGCAAGAACCGTGTCGGCGAGAGCGATGGTCGAAGTGGTCGGGGCAGCGGTCGTTGCTTCCGCTTGCGCCGTCGTTGACGTCGTGTCGGGGACGGTGCTCCCCGCACTCGTCGACGTCGTGACGGCTGCGATGGTCGAGGTGGTGGGCTCCGCCTCGGGCTCGACGGTGCATGCAGCCAGCACGCACAACAGGGGTATCAGACGACGGCGCATCTTCGCCAAGCTAGGTATATGTTCCGCCAATCGTGGTCGCCGAGCACCAGAACGATCCGGGCAGCATCCGGGCCTGGATCACCTACGACTGGGCGAACTCGGCATATGCCACCACGATCCTCGCCGCCGTTCTCCCCGCCTATTTCGCTGCCGAGGTCGTGGGCGACGACGGGTTCGCCCTCTTCGGTCGTGACTGGACCGGTCAGGACCTCTGGGCCCTGGCCGTCGGAGCCGGGCCGCTGATCATGTTCCTGGCGACACCCGTGCTCGGGGCCATCGCCGATTTCTCCGGCTCGAAGCGGCGATTCCTCATGGTGTTCGCCATTTGGGGGGCGATCTTCACGTCACTTCTCTTCTTCGCCGCCACCGGTGACGTGCTGCTCACCCTGGGGCTCTTCCTGCTCGCTCACCTCGGGTTCGTCGGCGGCAATGTCTTCTACGACGCCTTCCTCCCCGACCTCACCACCGACGACACGATCGACATGGTGAGTTCGAGGGGGTTCGCTTGGGGGTACCTCGGTGGAGGGCTCCATCTCCTTCTCTCGCTGGCGCTGATCCAGTTCAGTGACGGCCCCATCCCGATCGACACCGCCTTGGCCACCAGGATCGCCATCGGCTCAGCCGGCATTTGGTGGCTCGGTTTCGGCCTGGCCGCCTTTAAGGGCATGCCGAGGGTCGGCGTGTCCCACGAGCTCCCGGGTGGGGTGGTGCCGTCCTGGTGGGCTTATGCCCGGTTCGGGTTCAGTCGCACTCTCGCCACGTTGCGAAAGGTCGTGCACAACCGGCCACTACTCGTGTTCATCATTGCGTTCATGCTTTTCAACGACGGGGTGCAGACCACGATCGCCCTGGCGGCCATCTACGCCACGGAGACACTGGACCTGGGGATCACGATCGTGATCATCGGAGTGCTCCTGGTGCAGTTCATCGCTTTCTTCGGTGCGATGGGCTTCGGACGTCTTGCCGAACGGATCGGCACCAAGCGCGCCCTTCTCGCCAGCATCGTGGTGTGGTCGGTCGTGACCCTCACCGCTTTCTTCCTCCCCACCGGTGCGGCGGCACCTTTCCTGGCCCTCGCCGTGGTGATCGGCTTCGTGCTCGGTGGCACTCAGGCTCTGTCGAGGAGCTTGTACGGATCGATGATCCCCGAAGACCAGTCGGCCGAGTTCTACGGCTTCTACTCGGTGTTCTCCAAGTTCAGCGCCATCTGGGGGCCGTGGATGTTCGCCTTGGTCCGCCAGGTGACCGGATCTGCCCGGCTGGCGATTCTCTCGATCGCCCTCTTCTTCGTTGCCGGCGGAGTTCTATTCAGGTCGGTCGATATCGACGAGGGACGGCGGAATCGGGAGGCGCTGCGCACCCCGGCGGCGATGACATAGGATCGTTTCGATGACCGACGAGCATCAGGACCCGTTCGAAGACGAACGAGACCTTCCTGCCGAGCCGGACGCGGAGGCGATCGAAACGCTCGGGCGCAGCTCCGAATCCACAGGCCTCGCGTGGGGGGCGATCGTCGCCTTCGTCGGGATCGCACTCGTCATCGTATTTGCCGTGCAGAACACCGATCCTGTGCCGGTCAGATTTCTATGGATGGAGGGCGAGCACCCGCTGGCCATCGTGATCCTGATAACCGTCGGCGCCGTGATCCTGCTCACCGAGCTGGTCGGTGTCAGTTATCGCCGGAGACGGCGGCGGCGCCGTGACGAGAAAGAGGAGCTACGGAGATTGCGGGACGCTTGACCGGCCCCGTTCGGGGAGGGTCTTGTCCGCCATCCTCCTGTCGTCAAAGTCCCGGGCGAGACATCGCATCACGCGGTGAGGGGAACGAACCACAACCACCGGGTTAACCCGAGATGTCAGTTTGGTTTGCTTGATTTCCGATCTGGATAACAATGGGCCGGCACAGGCCACCTGTGCTCATAGGAGTTGAAGAATGATCTTTGGTTATCTGGACCCGGGCTCAGGCAGCTTGATCCTCCAGGCTGTCATCGGGGGCCTCACCGGAATCGGCGTTGCATACAAGGCCTACCGCGCCAGACGCGGCCTCGGGAAAGTCGATCCCGGTTCTGAGCAGGACGGTGACGAGGAGAATGCCGGAGACGCGGCTTTGCCCGCCGAGTCCTGACCTCCCCACATGAGCACGCCCGACCCCGGGTCGTTCCGCGATCCGGCTTCTCGCGTCGTCCTCGACGGCGACAAAGTCACACGTCTGCTCGATGAGCGAGGAGTCGAGGGGTGGCGCGCCCTCTCCGGGACGGAGTTCTTCCGCAAGGCGGTGGCGGACGGCCGGCTGATCGAGTCAGTGGAGGTCGACCCTCCAAACGGCAGTGCCGGCGCCTTGATCCACCCCCGCCTCGATCTCATCACCTATCCATACGAGTG
Source organism: uncultured Acidobacteriota bacterium (assembly GCA_963720925.1). Lineage (GTDB taxonomy): Bacteria > Actinomycetota > Acidimicrobiia > Spongiisociales > ZC4RG35 > JARDZU01. The sequence goes on along the minus strand of CAVRHE010000007.1, from coordinate 439,208 downwards.
GACCTTCTCGATGCTGCGTGATGCGGCCCTGCTTCAGCTCGACCTGCTCGAGGAAGCGCTCTCGGCGGGACTGACCATCAAGGATGCGACGCCTTACAACATCCAGTTCGTGGACGGGCGGCCGAGATTCATCGACATCGGCTCGTTCGAGACCTATCGCAAGGGCGAGCCATGGATCGGGTACCGCCAGTTCACCCGCCAGTTCCTGTTCCCGTTGATGCTGCGTGCGTGGGTCGGCGTGCCCTTCCAACCTTGGCTCCGCGGGGATCTGGAAGGCCCGACCCCAGCCCAGATGTCAAAGCTCCTCGCAGGCCGGAAGCGCTTCAACACCAGCGCACTGTTCCATGTCCGGGCCCAGGCCCGCATGGAGTCCCGGATGGCCGATCGCGCAGTTCGCAAGGATTTGAGCGAAGCCGGATTCAACGCCGATTTGATCCTGGCCAACGTGAGAAAGCTGCGGACCCTGGTCGACTCCCTCAGCTGGGAGGAAGGCGAGCAGGGATGGTCCACCTACGGCGAGTGCAGCCATGTCACCCGCGACCGGACCGCGAAGAGCGAGTTCCTCGAAAATGCGCTGAAGCGATTCGCTCCACGGCGGGTCGTGGACCTGGGAGCCAACGACGGCCACTTCTCTCGAATCGCCGCCGCAAACGGCGCCCTGGCCATCGCCATCGACAGCTATGAGCCCGTGCTCGACGAGGTCTATCGGACAAGTGCCGGCACCGGTCTCGCCTTCGTGCTCACAGATCTCGCCAACCCGTCTCCTTCCCAGGGCTGGGCGAGCCAGGAGAGGGCCTCCCTGATGGAGCGAGCCCACCCCGATCTGATCATCGCCTTTGGCGTCATCCACCACCTGATTTACGGCGCGAGCATCCCTCCGAGCGAGGTCGTGCGATGGCTGTCCACATTCGGATGCCCGGTCGTCCTCGAGTTCGTCTCACCATCAGACGAGATGGTGAGCAAACTCGTCGGCAACAAGCTCCCCCACGAGCTCCACCCCGGTGGCGAGGAGTCGGAGTTCCGGGCGATTCTCGACAAGTGGTTCGTCACCTCCGACGAGCATGTCCTCTCCTCGGCGACGAGGATCCTTTTCGCTCTCGAGCCGCGATGAAGCCGGCGCGGCTGGGTTCGTCGCCCTGGTTGACGGTGCCATTGTCGCTGGCGGCAGTGGGCTCATTTGCCCTGGCTCAGCCCGTGCTCGACCTTTTGGGGAGAAACCCGGAGTTCTTCATCGCTCGTGGATTCACCGCTATCGACGTCATCATCTTCCCTGCGCTGCTGCTCCTCCTGCCCGCCCTGCTTTCGCTCCCGGTGCTCGCCCTTCGTTGGATCGGGCCCCGGACCGCGGGGATTGGTCACGCCATCGTCATCGGGGCCTTGTTCTCACTCTTCGTGGCCAATGCCTGGATTGCCTTGCTGGGGAGCGACACCTCCCCGCTCCTGTTCGGGCTGGCCGTTGATCGGCGCCGGCGTCGCCTTCGGTTGTGCCTTCCTCGCTTTACCGGTCGTGCAGACCTGGACTGTCTACGCCGGCCTGGGCGGTGCCCATCTTTGCCGCGTGGTTCCTATTCATGACCCCGTCTGGCGACGTGGCCTTGGCCCGCTCCGGCGACCTGCCCGAGGTCGGAGAGGTCCAGAACCCGGTGCCCGTCGTGCTATTGGTTTTCGACGAGTTCCCGGTGGCGACGATGATCGACTCCCGGGGCGACCTCCTCGGCGACCTCTTCCCCAATTTCGCCGAGCTTGCCGGAGACGGGGTCTGGTACCGGAACGCAGTGGGTGTACGGCAGCAGACCGAAGAGGCTCTCCCCACCATCCTGAGCGGGGTTGGGGCGGACGAAGGAAGCGTCCCGGTCTTCTCGGACCACCCGCTCAATCTCTTCACCCTGCTCTCGGACACATATGACGTCGCGGCAGTGGAGACGGTGACCAATCTCTGCCCGGACTTCGCCTGCAGCAACTCCAGCAGACGGATCGACCCTTGGCCGAGCGATGGGCCGGTCTCGGTGTGGACATCGCCGTTGTCTACGGGCACCTCACGACACCGCGGGAAGTGTCGGAACGCCTTCCCGCGATCGATCAAACCTGGGGAAACTTCACGACGGGTGAGCGCTCGGACTTCGACATCATCGACCGGTTCCTTGCCAACGTCGACGACGACCGGAGGCTCGAGGTCGACCGACTCCTCGACACGTTCGAGTTCGACGGGGCCGAGCCGCCTCTCCGCTTCGGCCATTTCCTCTACCCCCACCACCCCTGGGAGGTCACCGCCGACGGGCATCGGACGGGAGCCTCGAGCGCCCCTGGGTCCGAGGGAGCAGGCTGGGGCAACGACAGCTGGCTCGTGGGCCAGGGCTACCAGCGGCACATCCTCCAGTCGCAGTACGCCGACACCGTCCTCGGCTCGGTGATCGACCGGCTGCGCGAAGAGGGTGTTTACGACCAGGCCCTCGTCATGGTGGTGGCCGATCACGGGATCACCATCTCACCTGGAATCGACAATCAGCGGTTGATCACAGAGGACACGGTCGGCACGATCGCCGCAGTCCCGATGTTCGTCAAGTACCCGAGCGGGCAAGGTGGCGTGGAGCCAGGGACCGTCGACGACGTGAGGGCCGAGACTGTCGACATCCTCCCCACTATCGCCGACGTGACCCGGACCGTGGTCCCTTGGACAATGGATGGGACGTCGCTGCTCGCTCCCGACCGTGCCGGGCGAACCGAATCGGTGATGGTGGGAAGGAACGGTCCGATCTCGTTCGGAGTCGGCGGCGAGGAGAAGCTCGCAGCCGCCGCGGTCAAGGAGACGTGGTTCCCCGAAGGAAACCCGTGGCTGCTCACCCCACCCGGATGGCAGGAGTGGCTCGGTCGCCCGACGTCGGATGCCACCGCTGCCGACGACGATGACGGGGTCATGGTGACGGTCCGCCAGCAGGACCTGCTGGATGACGTCCCTCCTGACCCGGATCTCATTCCTGTATTCCTCTCCGGGACCGTGACCCTCGATCGGGAGGCGGACGGCGAGGAGATCGTGGTGGCAGCGGTCGATGGAGTGGTCAGGGCGGTGACCCGGGTTTTCGAGCCGGACGGGTCGTCGGCTCGATTCCAGGTCATGATCCCCCCCGATCTCCTCCATCCCGGGGACAACGACGTGGTGCTCTGGGTGGCCGAAGGCGAACCATCCGATCCTGCCTTCATCAGGTAGGCAGGAAGTCGCACGATCGCCTGGATCCTGGCACCTACCATTGGCCTCTCGAGAAGGGAAAAGAATGGGATTGATGGACACCATCAAGGGATGGTTCGGGACGGCCAAGGAGCAGGGAGCGGATATCGCCGACCAGGCCGCGGAGCAAGGCTCCGAGCTGATCGACAACGCCGAGCCCTATGTCGAGAAGACGAAGGACTTCGCCGAGGACGCCGTGGACACAGCCGACACCAAGCTCGAAGAGCTCGAGGATTCGGGCTCGGAGGCGGTCGACGGCGCCCAGGAGAAGGCAGCCGAGGTCGTCGACAGCGCCCAGGAGAAGGCAGCGGACGCCGGTGATGCGGCCCAGGAGGCCGTCGGCAAGGCCGCAGACGCGGCAGAAGGCGCGATCGATGAGGCGAAGGACGAGCTGGGCGGCTGAACGAAGCTCGATGATCACCCTCGACCCAATGACCACGACAGAACGATGAAACGCGCCTCAGACCGTCTCAGCAAGATTCCCCCATCCGCCACCCTTGGCATAAGCGCCCGGGCCAGGGAACTGCGCGCCGAGGGCCTCGACGTGATCAGTTTTGGGGCCGGCGAGCCCGACTTCGCCACACCTGAACACGTGGTTGCTGCGGCAGCGCGCGCCTGTCACGACCCGGAGAACCACAAATACACGGCCTCGGCCGGTTTGCGGCCGCTACGCGAGGCCATCGCCGAGGATGTCGGGCGCTATTCGGGGGTGGAGGTCGACTGGGCCGAGGTGATGGTCACCAACGGGGCGAAGCAAGCGGTGTTCCAGGCCTTCGCCGCCCTTCTCGACCCTGGCGACGAGGTGTTGCTCCCTTCGCCCCACTGGGTCACCTACCCGGCAGGCATCGACCTCGCCGGTGGGGTCACCATCTCGGTGCCGACGAGGATCGAGGACGAGTTCAAAGTCGATGTAGACAGTCTCGAGAGGGCGCGGACGGACCGAACCCGGCTGCTCGTGTTCGTCTCGCCTTCCAACCCGACCGGGGCGGTCTACACCTCGGACGAGGCTCGCGCCATCGGGGAGTGGGCCAAGGCGAATGACATCTGGGTGATGGCGGATGAGATCTACCAGCGTCTCACCTATTTCACCGACGTCGCTCCGTCGATAGCGGCGGTGACCCCTCGGTTCGACAATTGGGTCCTGATCAACGGGGTGGCCAAGTCCTATTCCATGACCGGATGGCGGGTGGGGTGGATGGTGGGCCCAACCGACATCATCGACGCAGCCAACGCTCATCAATCCCACGCCACGGGCAATGTCGACAACGTCGCCCAGCACGCCGCCCTGGCCGCGCTGCGCGGGCCCCAGGACACAGTCGACGAGATGCGCCAGGCGTTCGACAGCAGGCGAAAGCTCATGTTCTCGCTCGTTAGTGACATCCCTGGTGTCCGATGCGTCGAGCCCCAGGGCGCTTTCTATGTGTTCCCCGACGTGACGGGTGCTTTGCAGGGGCGGTGGTCGTCCACCGACGAGCTGGCCACGGTCATCCTCGAAGAGGCGGGCGTCGCCCTGGTACCTGGCGAGTCGTTCGGCACCCCCGGACACCTGCGACTCTCGTACGCCACCGGGGAAGCAGAAATCGAAAAGGGAATGGAGCGAATCGCTCGCCTGCTGGCCGGGTGACTGGCGGCTACCGAACCGGGTTTACACTCGCCATCGATGGAAGGCACGACTGCGCGGGCCATGATGCTCGTTGAGCCCCGTCACTTCTCGCTCACCGAGTTGCCGGCCAGGCCCGGCCTCGACGGCGGTTGGCTCGCAGTGGAGGCGACCGGGATCTCGGGGGCGGACGTCCAGGTGTGGAAAGGAGAGGCGAAGGATGTCGTCTACCCACTGATACCCGGCCACGAGGTCGTGGGACGCATCGCCCGAGGTGGCCCATCCATCCCCTTCCCGGTTGGAACCCGGGTCGTGGTCGAGCCCCGGATCCACTGTGGGGAGTGTCATCGCTGCAAGCTCAACCTGGCGACCTGTGTCCGGCGCCGCCCCTCCAACTCATACGGCTTCATCCCGTCTATCGAGCCACCCGGCCTGTGGGGAGGTCTCGCCGAGTTCCTCTACATCGATCCGGCGGCACGGCTGCACCCTCTCACCGACGATGTCCCCGCCGAAGTCGGGACCTTCGTCCACCCGCTGGCGGCTGGGCATACGTGGGCGGTCGAGCTGCCCCATCTCCAGAGCGGCGAGAATGTCCTCATTCTCGGCCCCGGGCCGCGCGGACTGGCCTGTCTGATCGCGGCCAAAGCAGCGGGCGCGGGGTGGGTCGGTGTCACCGGTCTGTCCCACGATCGTGATCGGCTGGAGCTGGCCAAGCGGCTCGGCGCCGACCTCGCCATCGACGCCGAGAAAGAAGACGTCGGGGGCGCCATCGCCGAGGCGATAGGGCGGAGGCCGGACATCGTCGTGGATGTCACCTCCGACGATCCAGAAGCGCTGTTCACTGCACTCGACCTGGTCCGCAGCGGCGGGCGGGTCATCCTGGCGTCGACCAAGGGCAACCGCGCTTTTCATTTCATCAGCGACGTCCTGGTGGCCAAACAACTCACGATCAAGGGCGCCATGGGAGCAACGACGGTCGGGTACCAGTGGGCCGCCCGCCAGATCGAAACCGACCCCCGCATCGACGATCTCGTCTCGCATCAGTTCCCGCTCTCGGAGTCATCCCGTGCCCTCCAGGCGGCCGCCGGGTTGCTCGGGCGCGAGGAGCTGATCTCAGTGGCCGTCACGTTCTGACATGACCGGTCGCGGGGTTGCCCCGGGCCGGTTGTCCGTCGGGTCCTGGGTCCTCTACGACCTGGCCAACACCATCTTCGCCCTCGGTGTCATCGGGCGCTACTTCCCCGAATGGCTCACCTCCATGGGCCGTCCGGACAGCGCTCTCGCCCTGGTCGAAGCGGGTGCTGGAGCATTGGTGATATTCCTGGCCCCGTGGGCCGGGGCACGCAGCGACGTTCGTGGCACGAGGGTGCCGACCCTGGTGGTGACCACCATCGTCTGCGTCGCCGCCACCGCCCTCCTCACCTCGGGCCCGGTTAGCGTCACACTGGCCCTCCTCGGCGTCGCCCTGGTCGCCTTCAATGTCGGCGCCGTGGTCTACGACGCCCTCCTCGTCGATGTCAGCACCCCGGCCAACCGAGGCCGAATCTCCGGACTGGGAGTCGGAGTCGGCTATTTCGGCTCGTTCATAGGTCTCGGCATCGGCGTGGTGACGCTCGATGTGCTCGGATGGTCCTACGCCGCCACGTTTCTGGTGCTGGCCCTCGCCTTCTTGCTGCTCGCCCTGCCCGCGTTCTTCTTCATCGAAGAACGGGGCGGTCACGACGAAGCCCCTCTCCCGGAGCTGCGGGACATCGCCCGACGGCTGGTCGCCTCATGGCGATTGGCCGGCACCTACGACGGCGTCGTTCGATTCCTCGTCGGCAGGTTCCTCTACACCGACGCGATCAACACCCTCATCGGCGGCTTTCTCACCATCTTCGTCATCCAGGAGCTGGGTCTCGACAGCCAATTCACCACCATGTTGCTTGGAGTGGCCATCGCAGCTGCCATCGTCGGGGCACTCGGCGCCGGCCGCCTGGTGGAGAGATTCGGGCCGATGCGTGTGCTTCGCGCCGTGCTCGTCTTGTGGATCGTGGCCATCGGGGCCGGCATCGCGGCGGCGGTGACCGGCGAGACCGGCCTCGCCTGGGCCATCGGGTCGTTGGGAGGGATCGCTCTCGGGGCCACCTGGACCGCGGATCGGGTGGTGATGACCCGGATATCACCACCAAGGCATCTCGGTCAGTTCTACGGGCTCTATGCCACGGTGGGCCGGTTTGCCACGATTTTGGGGCCATTGACCTGGGCGCTGATCGTCGATGTCATCGGATTGGGTCGCCGGGTGGCCATGGGGGCGCTGATCGGCTTCATCGGCATCGGATGGTGGGTGCTGCGCCGGGTGGACGACTCGGAACGGGCTTGGCCCGTCGCCGATCTCCCTGTGATCAGTACAGCCCCTGACGCTCCCCTGATATGAGGTGGTGCTCGACGGCATAGGGGATGGGCAGATCCCGGACTTCGTTGGGCCCTCGCACCAGCCTTCTCCCGATCTCGGCAAACCAGGTGTCGTTGGCGAACGCCCAGGGCCAGGCCCGAATACCGACCCGGGCGCCGACGATTCCACCAACCATGGCCGCCAGCGGGCTCCCTCCGATACGTGCAGCCTGCTCCACCGGGAGATGGGACCGGTCCACCACCGGGGCAGAGAGCAACAGACCTGCCCTGACCAGGTCCCACGGCGACGGCTCACCGCCATCGGCGATGAGGGCGAGCGCCTCGTCGCCTTCGACTACGCCGACGTGCCGGGCCATCTGACGCAGTCCATCGACGAGGTCGCCGGATTCGGCACCGGAAGCCGGATCCGGCGCCAGGGTGGCCGCGGCCGGTTCGGCGATCTCGACGATCCCCGTCACGAGATCCCGGCCGGACTGTCCGAAGCAAGAAGCGGCAACGGCTCCCGCGGCGACGACACCGCTCAGGATCGACGCCGGGTTGTCGTGAAAGAGCCTGCCCAGCGCCAGCGCCTCGTCGCGCAGCCGGGCCGGCTCGCGACGGAGCGTCACGCCGAGAGGAACCGCCCGGGGTGCGGCATCGAGTGAAGGGTCCTCCTCGGGCACTGGTCGTCCGGCGGCGACTCGATCGAGCCAAGACCGGAATTGAGGGCTCTCGGCCCGATACACCGGTTCTTCCTCATTCGATCCGTCCAGCTCACGCAGGGCGCTCACCACGGCATCGAGGTCGAGGGCCCGGCCTTCGATCAGTTGATAGGCGATGACAGTCGCTTGCTCGGTGACGGCGCTGTAACCCAGCTCCCAGGCACCACCGGCGGTGTCGCCGGCGGCAAGGCCCAACACGGCCCCGTCACCCTCGCCTGACACCAGCGTGAACCTCGATCCCGAGTCTGTCACGGTGCGGGAGGGTACCCCTGTAGGCTCGACGCCCAATGGACCGCATCGTGGTCGTCGCCAATCCCTCGGCATCCCAGTTCACCGGTGGCGCCCATCGGACAGTCATGTCGGTGCTGGGGCGTGTAGCGGATGTGGAGACCCTGTGGCCCGAGACGCCGGCCGACGCCGAGACGAAAACCGCACAGGCCGTCGAGAGCGGTGCCCGCGTAGTCGTTGCGATGGGTGGGGACGGCATCGTCCACCACGTGGCACAGGGCCTGGTCGAGACCGATGCCGCGCTCGGCATCATCCCGGTTGGGACCACGAACGTCATCGCCCGGCTGCTCGGCGTCCCCGCCAAGCCGGCGAAGGCCGCCCGGCTCATCGTCGAAGGTCACGCCCCGATACTGACGTTGGGCACCGCGCGGATGGTGCTGACCCGTGGCTCTGTCGAGACAACGCATCATGCCGTCTTTGCCTGTGGGTTCGGACTGGATGCCGTAGTCGTGCTCGAAGCCGAGAAGGATCCCTACCGGAAATACCGATTCGGCTCGCTCCACTACGCCCGTACCGCTCTCGGCGTCGCCTTCAGGGACTTCCCACGTCGAAAGCCCCACGTTCAAGTGACTCACGGGGACGATGAGGAGATGGCCATCGCCGCGCTGCTCCAGTTCCGCCAGGTGTACACCTACTTCGGGGCAATCCCGCTTCGGGTGTCACCGGAGCGGCCCGACCCGATGACGCTGCTCACGATCGGCCGCTTGAGACGCCGGCACATCCCGGGCATCGTCACGAAATTGCTCCGTAACGGCGAGCTCCGCTCTGTCCCCGACCTGAACGTCGTCCCCCACGTGAAGCAGATGGAGGTCGCTGCCGACCCGCCGGTGGCCGTCCAAGCCGACGGTGAGTCCCTGGGTCTCGTCGATGGCGGAACTGTGGAGTGGGTCCCGGGCTCGCTTCGGGTCGTGGCCGGTCCCGAGACCACGCCCGACTGAGCATCACATGATCTCGATGTCTTCGGCTGCGAACCGATTTTTCACCCTGCGGAGCGCCTCCCGCTGGACGGACCAACGCTGCTCGACCACAGTGGTCAGTCGGGCTCGGAGAAAGACACCAGAGCCGACCAGATCCTGCACGCCCAACATCTGGGGCTCCTTGGTGATCATGTCGGACCAAGGGGCTTCCGCAGACAATTTCATCAATTCGTCGAGCATGACCTCCATGGCGCGGTCCAGATTCGCCTGATAGCCGACCCTGACGTCTATCGAAGGTGACGCGTAGAGACTGGTGAGATTGGAGGTGACGGTGATCTGCCCGTTGGGGACGTAGTGGACATTGCCCTCGCCATCACGGAGGACGGTGACACGGAACTGGATGTCCTCCACCTTGCCGGTGGTGGCGGCGACCGTCACGGTGTCACCGATCCGGTATTGGTCCTCGGCGAGGATGAAGAAGCCGGCAATGACATCCCTGATCAGGTTTTGGGCGCCAAACCCGAGTGCGGCGGCGATGGCGGTGCCCACTGCGAGGAAGGGGGCCATGCTCAGCCCCCAGATGTCGATCAACATCAGGGCCACCAGGACGAGGATGACGATGAGGGTCACCCGCCTCACCATCACCCAGAGTGTGAGGACACGGGCCGCCGAGCCCGGCGTCTTCTGCTCCACTCGATCCACGAATCTGGCTCCCATGCCCGCCAGGATCAGATAGAGCACCACGCCGGACCCGACCACGATCGCTGTCGCCAGCCAGGGGTTCGCAGCGGTCGCGTCCATTCCAGCCGAGGCTAGTTATCCGGACGTCCGCTCCAGATCTCCCAGCGCCAGGGCGAGATCGGTGATCGCGGCATTAGCCCGGCCCCTCTGCATCAAGACCTCCCGAATCGGCCTCCCGACCTCGACGTCGACGCTGGCTATCAGGTCTTCGCGGTTCTGCTCCTCGTCGGGACCGACGTCACGGCGTCTACGTCTGATCCAGGACCGCGGCTTCCGCGTGGTCGAGCCCTGAGCGGCTACGCATCTGAGGAATGCTCCATGGGTCTCGATTGCGAGATCTTGCAGGCGATGCTGGGTCTCGCCGCCCATCTCGCTGGCGAGCTGGGCGACGTACGCCGCCAGATCGTGGCCGCCTCCCGCCGCCCTGCCGGCGATGGCCAGGTCCACGGCGGAGGCCACCTCCTCGGCCCACTGCTTCTCGAAGTCGACGGCATGGGAGGTCGATGCTGACGTCACCAACCGCGAGGACGCAGTAGCCAGATCGGCGAGAGCCTTCCGATTCACCGCCAGACGTCGCTCCACGGCGGCCTCGAGCGCACCAATCAGCAGATCTACCCCATAGGGAGGCCCTGACACCGGGCTCGCTGCGGTCGCAATCACCTTTGGCTCGCGGATGCCATCCTCACGGAGCGCCTTTTTCAGGTCGTCAGCCACGAGAACTGCGTCTTCCGGGTCGAGCCGGTCGATCTGGTTCAGGACGAATAGGAATTGGTCCTGGTAGCCGGACATCGCCGTGACGTATCGGTGATGGAGTAATGCGTCCCGGTATTTCTCGGGATCGGTGACCCAGACGACCATGTCTACCCGGGGGAGAAGGGAGTCGACCCGGTGACGATGTCCCACCTCGACGCTGTCGTTGTCGGGGAGATCGAGGACACACAGCCAAGATGGGCCGTGATGCTGGACACGGTCGGTGATATCCAGCTCGTCCAAATATCCGGTGAGCACCCCTGCACCATCCGCCGGCACCAGAGCGAGCGGTTCGGATGTCATGGGGCGGATGCCCCCGGTGAGGGCCACCTCCTCGCCTACGATCGCGTTGACGAGACTCGACTTGCCCGATCCGGTGCCGCCCGCCAACGCGACCACCACGATGGATTCGGGATACGACAATCTCATTCTGCGTGTCACGCGCCAACGCCGCGACCGACTCCACCTCGGGTCGATGTAGAGCCCCTGCCGACTCCGCCACAGCCGTGTCGACCTTGTCGAGAAGGCCAACAAGCGCATCATGCATTGGCGAAAGACGACCTCGCGATCAAGGCCCACCGCGAGGCCCTGACACGATCGATCGAGCGCCGGGTGATAGCGGCGGTCGACATCCGGGAGACGACGCGATGTTCCGCGCCGCCATACACCGGGACGAGGCTGTCGGCCAGGCGCGCCTTGACATCAGACGACAATTCGTCCAGTCGGGCCTTCGGCGCCAGAAGTCTCACAACCTCCTCGATGCCTCTGTCGGGTGCCTCGAAGCAGCATCCACCGAGGATCAGGGACACCAGGGGTGGGTCGAGAGACGCCACCACCGAAGGCAGATCCGGGATCTCGCTCCTCCACCGAGTGATTGCCGTTCGTGTGGCGAGGTGGGTGTCGGAGAGGAGTTGTTTGCGCTCCTCCCCATGAATCAGGCCCCCGGCGTGGAGCTGCCGTCGCAAGTCGGCGTCGACTGCGGCTATCAGTGATTCGTCGAAAAGGGCCAGGCTGCGGGCAACGTCGGCTGTCAACGGCAGGCGGCGTCGGATCATGCCCTTCGTCCGAAACCGTCGGAGCGCGAGGTCGGCCAAAGGGCGGAGGTCGAGACCGGCCCCTCTCACATTCTCACGACGGACACCGATCCGTCCCAGATCGACGTCGAGCAAATGCTTCACATGGGTAGTCGTGATGCCGTTCTCGTCGAGCAAGACCGCGACGTCGTCGATCACCTGGCGGGTCTGCTCGATCGTGGTGTCGAAGACCGACCGGACCACATCCGCGGCGCCCGCCCGTCGCCCTTCGACAACCGCTACCAGCCGGTCTCGCAGCTCCTGGACCGCTGCTGGCGGGATGGTTTGTGCCCCCGGACCGATGTGATGCTCCTGGACAGCGACCACCTCCGACGCGAGCCCTTCGGCCTCCAGTCTCGACGAGTAATCGGCGAGGGCACCGCGTGACGACCCGCGGATCCGGTTCATCACCTGGATCACAGGGACACCCCTCGAGTCGGCCCGCCGCAGCACTTCCCACGGCACCAAGTCGGCGTAGCGCAGCGCCGAGCTGACGTAGACCACGATGTCGGCGTTGTCGATCATCGACTCCGCCATCGCCCGATGCTCGACCGAGGTCGAGTCGATGTCCGGAGTGTCGACGAGAATCAGCTCCTCCAGGATTGGGGCCCGGCCCGTCACGACGTCGCAGACGACACCGCCGATTTGCCGGTAGTCGTCCGCCCTTGCCTCGGATGAAAGGACCAATGGCTCTTTGGTGGTGGGTCGAAGCGGGCCGGCCAATGCATGGGCCGCCCCCGTCACCGAGTTGAGGAGGGTCGACTTGCCGGCGCCGGTAGGGCCGGCAAAAACCACGATCAGAGGCGCGGTGGGATCTCCCATTCGAGGGATCAGGTAGTCGCGGATGGTGCGGATGATCCAGTCGCGTCTGGCGATCAGCCTGCCACTCTCGGCGACATCCGCGATCGGGATAGCTTCGAGGGACGACGCGAGATACTCGAGATCACCTGCCAGATCGTCGCGTGTCGGCTCGTCCACGGCTCTAGGGATTGTGCCATGCGCCGCCCCGGTTCCGATGTCAGCTGACCCATCCACCTTCGGGTCGATCGAACCAGACATGGACCTGGCCGGTCCCGGTGGCGTTCTCGTAATCGGAGAAGAGCCGGCCGCGAGCTCTGCAGTCACGACCACCGACCGCCCCCAGCATCATCAAATAGTGCCCAAAGGCGCCTTCGGGCGAGTGCTCGAAGTATTCATCCATTGTGTCGACGATCCGGGCGTGGTCGCCCCCTTTCATCCATTCCAACCGCTCCTCGTCGGCCGCCCTGGCTTCGGGAGTGATGATGTGGACCGGATCCGATGCCTCGTGCTTCGAGATCTGCTTCAAAGGCCAGAAGGTGTGGCTCATCCCTCCCGATGCCAGCACCACCGCCTTCCGATCGAGTCGCGCGATTGCCTCGCCCAAGGCCTCGCCCATGACCATGAAATCGTCGGTCTCGCCGGTCTGGACCACCGACACCGAGACGACGTTCTCGTTGTCTCGCAGATAGTGGAGGAGGTTGATCGTCGCGTAGTAAACGGGTAGGTCGTCGTCCTCGGAGGCGTGGGTCGGGGTTCCCAGCTCCTCGCCCAGCGCAGCGGCGAGCTTGGCCAATTCGGGATCACCGGGATAGTCGTAAGGGATCTGGGCCATGCCCCGGGGCAATTCGGACGAGGTGAAAACGCCCTGACGCCGGGCGTGAGCCGAGAGGAGGTGCTCGACGGTCGAGAACCAATGCGAGTCGATGATCACGATCGTGTCGGGTCGCAGGCGATCGAACACCTCGTCTCGCAGACGCACCAGGCCGGGCACGAGGCTGATTTCCTTGCCGTCGTTGATCTCACGGCGGGTCGCCTCATCGAACATGATGGTGGGGGCATGGCTGATCAGGCCGACACCGACGATCTCGCCCATCGATCCCTCCTCGGGTCGTTAGCAACCGAACGAATGGTACCGACAAACGGCCTCACTCGGCGATGAGACGAGCCCCGTCGGCGGTAGCGGTGACCCGGCGCAGGAGCCTGGCCAGCTCGCGTCGCTCCTCGTGGTCGAGGTCGGCGATGAACTTGGCCTCGTAGCGATTGAACTCGGGAAACACCGACTCGATCGTGTCCAGACCAACTTCGAGGAGCCTCACCACCACCCGTCGCCCATCTTCCGTATGACGCGATCGCTCGACCAGCCCGCTCTTCTCGAGTGTGGTGAGCATGCCGCTCAGGGTGCCTTTGGCCAGCCCGCAATCTTCCGCGAGTTGGCCCGTCTCCCGTTCGCCCCAGACCCAGAGCACGAAGAGGATGGTGAAGCCGCCCCAGGAGAGGTTGGCCGGGGCGAGCACCTCGCGCTCCATCCGATTGCGAACCGCATTGGCGGCCCGATAGATGTTGGAGACGGCCAGCATCGCTTCGAAGTCGAGGGCACGGTCCCCCAGTCTCGACCGGATGTCACGCTCGGCCTCGAGGACGACGTCGTCGTCGTGGTCATGGAGAGGTCTCGGCATGTGCACCTTTCAGCATATCCTTAGCTAGCTAACGATCCCCATGCCTTCCACCAGAGCCGAGATCTCCGAAACAGCCGTCTCCCCCGATCATTTCATCGGGGGCAAACGCGTGTCGTCACCGACGACTTTCGAGGTGCGCTCACCGCTCGATTGGGATTGGCTCCTGGCCGATGTCTCCCGGGGAGATTCGCTCACTGCTGATCAGGCGGTAACGGCGGCGGTCGACTCGTTCCCGGGATGGGCGAAGCTCACGCCCAACCAGCGAGCGGAGCCGCTTCATCGGCTGGCTGATCTCATCGATGCGAACATCGCCATGCTGGCCCGGGTGGAGTGCATCGACATGGCGATGTTGCTCCAAAGCCTCGAGGCCCGGGTCATCCACCGCGGTGCGGAGAATCTCCGCAACTATGCAGATCTCGCGCTCTCCTATCAGGGACGACGCTGGTCGTCGAAGGGCACGGATAACCATGTCGAGCGAATGCCGGCGGGGCCGGCCGTGATCATCACTCCGTGGAATGCTCCCTGGCTGCTGTCGACCTGGAAGCTGGCCCCCGCACTGGCCGCAGGCAACACCGTCATCCTCAAGCCGGCGGAGTGGGCCCCCCTCTCCGCCTCTCTCCTGGCCGACCTGGCGACAGAATCCGGGCTCCCGCCGGGCGTCCTCAATGTCGTCCAAGGGGCGGGCGAAGAGGTCGGTGCGGCCCTGGTCTCCGATCGCCGCGTGCGGCGGATCTCGTTCACCGGGTCGCCGGAGACTGCGCGGCACATCGGAGTGGCGGCGGGGCGCAACATCGTCCCGTTCACCGCGGAGCTAGGGGGCAAGGGACCCCTTGTCGTCTTCGCCGACTCGGATTTGGAGGCAGCCGCCCGGAAGGCGGCGGGGCAGTACGACGACGCCGGCCAGACCTGCCTCGCGGGCACCAGGCTCCTCGTCGAGGCCAGCTGTGTCCACCGAATTCCTCGAGCTCTTCAATGCCCACACCGACGCCCACGTCCTCGGCGACAGCCGCGACCCGCGGACCACAGTCAGCCCGCTGATCCATCCCGACCATCTGGCCCGGGTCGAGAATTTCGTTGAACGGGCGCGCCGTCATGGGGACAGGGTCTTGAGGGGTGGAGACCGATGGAAGCAGGACGGGCTCTGGTATGAGCCGACTTTGATCGAGCCCTTGGACAACGACTCCGAGATAGTCCAGCGCGAGGTGTTCGGCCCGGTCCTGACCTACCAGACCTTCGCCGATGAGGAGGAGGCGGTTACTCTCGCCAACTCGACCTCCTATGGCTTGTCAGGGATCGTCTACACCGGCAGCGAAGAGCGCGCCGAGCGGGTTGGTCGGGGGATCAGAGCCGGGACGATCTGGGTCAACACCTATCTGATTCGTGACCTCACCGCGCCTTTCGGCGGCATCGGAATCTCGGGCATAGGGCGCGAAGGTGGCGACTATGCGCTCGATTTCCATTCCGACCTCAAGACCGTCCAGATCAGCCAGGGAACGGTGCGGTAGGAAAACCCCTCTACCTGCTTGCCGATGCTCCCTCCAAGCGCTCACTCCGGCCGCGGGGGAGCATTGTCACCAACTGGTGGCTATGTACTTGGTCTCGAGGAACTCCTCGATGCCCTCGTGACTCCCTTCGCGGCCGATGCCGGACTGCTTGACACCGCCGAAGGGGGCAGCCGGGTCGGAGACGAGGCCTCGATTCAGCCCAACCATTCCCGACTCGAGGGCCTCCGCCGTCCGGAGGCCGCGAGCCAGATCGCCCGTGTAGACGTAGGCGATCAAACCGTGGACCGTGTCGTTGGCCATGGCGATTGCCTCATCGTCGCTGGCGAATTCGACCACCGGCGCCACGGGGCCGAAGATCTCCTGGTCGAGGATCGCGGCGTCCGGGGAGACTCCCGACAGGACGGTCGGCTCGTAGAAGAACCCTTTGCGGTCGGGCACCGACGCACCCACCGCGACACCGGCGCCCGAGTCGACGGCCTCCTGGACCATGCGGGCGATGTCGTCGCGAGAGCGCTCGTTGATCATGGGACCGACCTGATTGCTCCGGTCGATCCCGGGTCCCAGCTTCATGGCTCCCATGGCACCGGCCAGCATCGACGTGAACTTCTCTGCGACTGCGGAGTGGACCAGGAATCGGTTGGCGGCGGTGCAGGCCTCACCGGCGTTTCGCATTTTGGCCACCATGGCACCTTCGAGCGCCGCGTCCAGATCGGCGTCCTCGAACACGATGAAGGGCGCGTTGCCGCCGAGTTCCATCGACACATTGAGCACTTGGTCGGCGGCCACCTTGAGCAACGTCTGGCCCACCTCGGTGGACCCGGTGAACGACAGCTTGCGCACCCGCGGGTCGTGCAGCATCTGCTCGATCACCCCCGATGAGCCCTTGGCTACGACCACGTTGACCACCCCTGGAGGCAGTCCCGCCTCCTCCATCAGGTGGACGACGGCGAGCGTCGTCAGGGGCGTGTCCGACGCCGGCTTGAGGATGGCGGTGCAACCGGCGGCCAGGGCGGGACCGATCTTGCGGGTGGCCATCGCCGCAGGGAAATTCCACGGCGTGATCATCACGCTGACCCCAACCGGTTGGAGCACGGTCATGATTCTCTTGTCCCCCGCCGGCGAGAGGCGAACCTCGCCCCCGATCCGTGGCGCCTCCTCGGAGAACCAGCGAAAGAACTCGGCGGCGTACCGGACCTCGCCGAGAGCATCCGGGAATGCCTTGCCGTTCTCGAGGACGATGAGCTCGGCCAGGTCGTCCTCTCGTTGGCGCATGGCCTCGAATGTTCGGCGGAGTACCTCGGCGCGCTCACGTGGGGCCGTGGCCGACCACGGCCCCAGTGCGCCGGCAGCCGCATCGACGGCGTTCCCGGCATCGCTGGCCTCGGCCAGGCCGACATCGACCAGCACGTCCTCGGTGGCAGGGTCGACGACCGGTAGCTCACCGGTGCCCGCGGACCAGGAACCACCGATGTATAGACCGGTCTTTCCTCTCTCCTTGAGCTCTTCGAGGATCGCGCTCATTGACCATCAACCTCCATTGGCACCGTGCGGCGCAGTGTCGTGCCGCCTTTCCATGACACTCCTACCCGGTGGTAATAGCCACCGATCATCTCCAGGGGCGCCAGCAGCGACAACTCGTCGGACGGCGACGGGAGGAGCTCGAGCTCGGCCGAACCACTCCAGACGTCCCCGATCTCACCGTCATAGCCCTGCATTGTCACCAACTCATCGAGCGACTCCGTGCCGTCGGATTCGATCGCCGGCCACCATCGATTGTGGAGCATCGGATGCCCGTTTACGAACCCGGGATCCGCTCCTGGTGTCTCGAGAGTGACCACCGCGCGGGCCAGGCGCCGGTCCGCCGCGGACAGAGTGGCGCCGAATCTCGCTCCGGCCTCGAGTCTGGGCCCGGCGCTGCCGACCGTGATAGGGCGGGTCATCCAGATGCTGCCCAGCTTCTTGGGGTAGCCCTGGTGATAGCCCCGCACCAGTGCGAAGTCCTTGTCGACCCAGATGAACACACACCGGCTCCATGTCTCGGCACCCCACCGGCATCGGACTACGGCGAAGCATTCCTTGTACTGGGAGCGCACCGGGTCGAGAAGCTCCTCGAAGCTGTCACCACAGCTCTGCCAATCGGCCCAGATCAAGGCCACGGCACCCGGATCCTCGGAGGCGAGCTCGACCCCGGCGGGAAGCAGCTCGGCAACACGCTCGGGGTCGGTGCGGTACTCGACGGTGAGCATCTCGCCCGAGTAGTGCCACGGCGGGGGCGGTATCAGGGAGGACCGGCCGCTGGGAGTGCGGGGGAACAGGAAACCTGACATCAGATCGTCTGCAAGCAGTAGATCGCGTGATCGTATATGCGCCAATCCGGGGTGGGCGAAGGCATCTCACCCGGGCTACCTTGACCCCGATGTCGGGAATCCTCGAGCCGGGGCACCAGGAACGCGCCGAGTTGGCGGAGAGCGTCCTCGGCGTCCTCCAGGATTGGTTCGATCGGGCCGACACGATGCCCGCCTCGGGAGTCGAGCTGGATGACGATCTGGCCGCGCGTCTGATGTCCCCACCTACCGATGAGGGGCGGTCTCTGGAGGCGATATTGGCCGAGGTCGAGGAAGCCGGGCGCTCCGGCGTGTTCCACCCGTCCGGCGGGCATCTCTCCTACATCCCCAATGCCGGGCTCTACACCGCGGCGCTGGCCGAGTTCCTCGCCGCCGGCCTGAATCGCTACACCGGGGTTTCGGGGGCCGCGCCAGGCATGAGCGCCATCGAGCACGGGATGGTGCGGTGGATGGCATCTCTCTTCGAAATGGGCCCATCTGCTTCGGGTCTCATCGTGTCGGGTGGATCGATGGCCAACTTGACCGCTGTGGTCGCCGCCCGGACTGCCCGGCTCGGGGAGGAATTCTCCAACGGGGTCATCTACGTCACCAGGCACACCCACCACTCGGTGGAGAAGGCCGCCCGGATCGCTGGATTCAGAAAGGACCAGATACGTGCGGTCGGCATAGACCTCGACCTGAGAATGGACCCGGAGGCGCTCGCGGCGGCCATCGTGGATGACCGGGCCGCCGGACGGGACCCTTTCCTCGTCGTCGGCTCGGCCGGGACGACCGACACCGGCACCGTCGATCCCCTCGAATCCCTGGCCAGAATCGTTGCCGATGAAGGGCTTTGGCTCCACGTCGACGCCGCCTACGGCGGCTTCTTCCAACTCACAACGCGCGGCCACGCCGTCCTGTCCGGGATCCAGCAAGCTGACTCGATCGCCATCGACCCGCACAAAGGATTGTCCGTGCCCTTCGGGGTCGGCGCACTCCTCGTCCGGGATGAGGCTCACCTCATCGACGCCAACCAAGGACGGGGCGCCTACCTGCGCGAGGATGACCACGATTCGGGGATCAGGGACATCGCCTCCCTCGGCCCGGAGTTGACCCGCCCGTTCCGCGCCATGCAGATGTGGCTCCCCCTCCACCTCCACGGGGTTGCCCCATTCCGCGAGGCACTCGACTCCAGCCTCGACCTTGCGGAATACGCCCACCGAAGGCTGATCGATATCGATGATCTCGAGGTCCCGTGGAAGCCCGATCTCTCCATCGTGGCGTTCCGATTCAAAGACGACTCGCTTGGCCGTCGCGCTCTGGAGACGATCAATGAGGAACGAGTGGTTCACCTCTCCCCGACGACGATCGCGGACCGATACGTGCTCAGGTTCGCCATCCTCAATCGGCGCACCACAAGTGAACACCTGGACCACGCCATCGACATGATCGAGAAGTTGCTGGTCGGCTGATTCGGGATCAGTTGTTGGGTGGAGCCTCGCTGATGTTGGCCAGCGCCGATGCGGGGTCTCGCTCGATGGCGAGGTCGCCCAACGTGACGATGCCCACCAATCTTCCGTCGTCGATCACCGGGAGCCGGCGAATGGCTCGCTCGCTCATAATCTTGACGGCCTTGCCCACCGGATCGCCCGATTCGACGGACTCGATCGTGTGGTTGCAGACATCGCGAACCACCATCGAAGCCGGGTCGTTGCCTTCGGCCACGACGTTCAGGGCGAGATCTCGGTCGGTCACGATCCCACATACGCTCCCGTCGGAGCGGCTGACGAGGACATCACCGATGTTGGCCTCACGCATGATGCGGGCCGCCTCGCTGACGGGCGCGCTCTCGTCGACCGTGAGGGGATCTCTGGTCATCACTTCTTCAATGGTCTGCATTTGCACCTCCTGTGCGAGTCAAATACCCGATGTGACCCGCCCCGAAACGGGGCGCGGTGTCCGGACGGTCACGATCAGGCCGACCAACAGCACGACCACCATGAGCAGGTGGATGACGACGTCGACGGTGGTCCGTGGGCCGACGGTGAAGAGAAGCGTCACACCGACGAAGGTCCCGGCCAGGGCGAAGCCCTGGGCAATGATGCCCGCTCGTCGGGTGACGGCAGGTCGGAGCAAGCTCGCCGCAAGTCCCCCGAGCAGGACCACCGCAATGATGCTCTCGGCGGTGCCCGCTTCCCGATCCAAGTAGCCGTCGAGTATTACTTCGAAATGGATGAGGGCCGCCACGATGAATACGGCCGCCTCCAGTGCGAGGAAGAGGCGTATGCGATTGACCATCTCTCCCCCATTCCACGAACACGGGTGCCCTCAAACCACGATGCGGGAGAATCAGCCGATGTCGCCGGTCCTGGCCGAGGCGATGGCGAGGATCACGGATGCCGCCAACAGGCCGACACCGAACGGGACATGAATGGCGGTGCTGCCACCGGGTCGTCGGCCTGGAGTTGCGACCTAGATACCACCGAGGATGTATGACCGGCCCTGCCATCGATCGGTACCGTCGCGCCCGTGATTGCCACTCCGCCCCGCATTGCGCGTGCGCTGTTCGCCCCTCTAGCCCCCGGATACGAGCGTTGGGCCCGGATTCTGAGCATGGGACAAGACGGTCGCTGGCGGGCCCGCATGGTCAAAGCGATCGCGCCTCGTGCTGGGGACGTGGCGCTCGACATCGCCGCGGGCACAGGCTCGATCACCCGACTGATCCAGCAGGAGGGGGCTTCGGTGATCTCCCTCGACCAGAGCGCGCCCATGCTGGCATCGGCGACCGCCCGGGGTGCGACCGGAGTGCTCGCCTCCGCGGAGGGCCTCCCGTTCCCCGACGCCCGATTCGACATCGTCACTTTCGGCTATCTCCTTCGCTATGTCGGGGACGTGGGCGATTGCATGACCGAGATCAGCCGTGCCCTGAAACCAGGCGGCCGGGTCGGGATGGTGGAGTTCGGCCGGCCAAACGGCATCTGGCGGCCGTTGTGGTGGCTCTACACGCGTCTCGTGCTGCCCGGAGCCGGGGTCCTGGCGGGTGACGGCTGGCCCGAGGTCGGGCGATTCCTCGGTCCGAGCATCGAGGAGTTCGCCGACCGCTACCCGCCCGACCAGTTGGCCGCGATCTGGGAAAGCGCTGGTCTCTCCGGTGTCCGGTTCGAGCGGCTGTCCCTGGGCGGCGGTCTCGTGATGTGGGCGGACAAATCGGGGCGATCCGAGGCGGGGGGATCGTGAGCGATCGGCGACCCGCCTTCTACGCTCCCACCGGCTCGCTCACCGGTGATGTCGTGTCCCTTCTCCACGTCCCCTACACGTTGTGGCATCTCTCCTACGTGCCGATCGGAGCCGCGCTCGCCGCCGAGCTCGATTGGCTGGTCCTGGGCGGGACACTGGCCGCGTTCGCCGTCGGGCTCGGGGTGGGTGCGCACGCCCTCGACGAGGTGAAGAGCAGACCACTCGGGACCCATATCTCGGACCGCGCGTTGTGGGCACTCGGCATCGGAGCCATGATCGTGTCGATGGCGATCGCGCTCGTTGGTGCGGTGGTGGTGTCGCCACTGGTTCTGGTGTGGGCGGTCGTGGGCATCTTCCTCGCCGTCGGCTATGCCCTGGAATGGCCGTTCGTGCACAGCGATCTCGGCTTCGGGCTGGCATGGGGCGCCTTCCCACTGCTGGTGGGCTACTGGGCCCAGACAGAGACACTGACCCTGCCCGTCATCGTCATGGCGACCATGGCATGCCTGCTCAGCCTGGCGCAACGGGCGCTCAGCACGCCGGCTCGCTTCGTCAGGCGTCGCACCCGTGAGTCGGTGACGCTGTTCGACGGCGACCGGTCATGGGACCGAAGGGAGCTCCTGTTGAGCTGGGAGAAGCCTCTTCGGCTCCTGACCTGGACAACCATCACCCTCGCCATCGGTCTGCTGCTGACCCACCTCTGAAGGCGATCACACAGCTTCAGACCGTCGTCACCTCGACAGGGAGATGTTTGATCCCGTTGATGAAGTTGGACCGAAGACGATCGGGCGGCCCGGTGATCTCGATGGAGGCGACCCGGCTCAACAACTCCTCGAATAGGACCCGCACCTCGAGACGGGCCAGCGAGGCACCGAGGCATACGTGTCGGCCCGTGCCAAATGCGAGATGGTCGTTGGGGTGGCGCCGGATGTCGAACATGAAGGGGCGGTCGAACACCTCCTCATCGTGATTGGCCGATGGGTACCACATGACCACCCGGTCTCCGGGCATGATGGTCCTTCCTCGCATGACCATTTCCTCGGTGGCGGTGCGTCGGAAATGCATTGTCACCGAAGAGGCGCGAAGGATCTCCTCGGTGGCCGATGCCGACAGGCCGGCCGGGTCGTCGCGCAGCTGCTCCATCTGGTCAGGATGCTCGAGGAGATAGATCAGGCCGTGACTGACCGTGTGTCGCGTCGTCTCGTTCCCGGCGACCATCATCAAGGTGAAGAAGTTCTTGAACTCCAGGTCGGTGAGCGGCTGGCCGTCGGGTTCGGCGGTCAGGAGCACAGTGATGATGTCGTCGGCCGGGTGGTTTCGACGCTCCCTCGCCACCTCCTCGGCATAACGAAAGACCTCGAGAGCGGCCGGAGATCGGAACGGGAGCAGCCGGTACTCCTCGGTGTCCATCTTGTCGATGACCACCGGGGTGTACTCCGGGTCGGCATTGGAGATCATCTGATCTCCCCATGCCACCAATTGCTGCGCGTCCGACTCCGGCACACCGAGAAGCCGACAGAGGAGCCTGATCGGCAGCTCACGTGCGATCTCGGTCACGAAGTCGAACCGGCCGAGGGAGAGGACACGGTCGAGGACATCGCCGGCCAGGATCCGGAAGGCACTCTGATAGGTGGACACCACCTTGGGGGTGAATCCGGGTTGGACCAGCCGCCGCAGCCTGGCGTGCTCCGGCGGGTCGAACTCCATCATCGTCCGCCGCGCCTCGAGCTCGTCTGGCGCCATCTGCTCGATCCTGATCCCCCTCGAGGCGGTGAATCTCCCGAAGTCGCGGCTCGCTGCAGAGATGTCGGAATGTTTGGTCAGCGCCCAGAAGCCCTGACCGTCGGCTTCCACGACCCAGGCCACCGGTTCCTCGCGGCGCATCCGGGCGAAGGTCGCATGAGGCACGGAACGTACGAATGTGTCGTGTGATGTGATATCGGCGTCGGCCTCACCTGGATCCTGGTGAAGGGTGCTCAGGGGCATATCCCGACATGATCGCAGCACTCCCCTGGGTACCGTGTGGCCGAATGGCGGAATACCGAAGGATCCTCCTCGAGGGAGTGGCCACCCACGTCGTGAGGGACGGTGAGCAGCTTCTGGCGGGTGATGGGCGGTCGGTTACGGCCGACCAGGCGATCCACCTCCCCCCGGTCGAGCCGTCGAAGATCATCGCCGTTCACCTCAACTACCGCAGCCGTGTGGACGAGTTCATGACGAGCTTCCCTCCGGCGCCCACTTACTTCCACAAGCCGACAACCGCCCTGAACTCACACCGCGGCAATGTGGTGCGGCCGGCCGGCTGCCGATTTCTCAACTACGAGGGGGAGATCGCCATCGTCATCGGGGAGACCTGTCGCAATGTCTCGATGGCCGAGGCCGAGTCGCGAATTGCCGGATACACGATCGCCAACGACTTCGGGATCCACGATTTCCGTGACACGGATGCCGGGTCGATGCTCAGGGTCAAGGGATCGGACACACTGTGCCCCATCGGGCCCGGGCTCGTCACCGGCTGGGAGTTCAGGGGGAAACGGATCTCGACCTCGGTGAACGGCGAGCTGCGACAGCAAGGGTCGACCGACGAGATGGAATGGGACATGGGATATCTCGTGGCAGACCTGGCCCGGACCATCACCCTCCTGCCTGGTGACGTCATCCTGACCGGGACACCGGCCGGGTCGAGGCCTGTGGAGCCGGGTGACGTTGTGACAGTCGTTGTGGAGGGGCTCGGGGAGTTGACCAACACGATCGTCGACGGGCCAGCCGGGATCGACTCCACCGTTGGGGCCCAGCCCAGCGACTCCGAGGAGGTGGTATCGACCGCGCTCGGTGGGGACTGGGAGCTCCGCGGGATCAGAGCGCCGCTCGGCTCTGGGTCGACGCACTACCGCTCTGAGCTCGATGCCTGAAGCACCGTTGCGTGTCGTAGCGCTGCTCCGCGGGGTCAACGTGGGCGGCGTCAGAGTGCCGATGGGAGACCTCCGATCGCTGCTCGCCCGAGAGGACATGGGCGAAGTGCGGACTCATCTCCAGAGCGGGAATGTGATCGTGACCCCACCGAACAGCAGCTCCAGCGCCGTCGCCGGTCTCATCGAGAAGGTGATCCGGGAAGGTTTCGGTTTGAGCATCAGGGTGATAGTTCGCGACCGTGACCAGATGGCGAGGACTGTTGCGACCAACCCCTTCCTCGGGCCCAAGGCCAACCCGACACTGCTGCACGCGGTTTTCCTCGAGTCGGAGCCGGCCCCGGATCGGGTGGCCGGCCTCGACCCCGAGCGATCACCAGAGGATCGATTCTCCGTGGTCGGGACGGAGGTATTCGTCCATTACGGACCGGCCGGGTCGGGACGCTCTTCACTCGGTCTGAGCTACTTCGAGAAGATCCTCGGCGTGACCGGCACCGCCCGCAATTGGAACACGGTGACCCGCCTGCACGAGATGCTCGAGGAGTGATCTATACCGACTCGAGGACCGGTGGGCTGAGGGCATCCCTGATCTCCGACAGGCGCTCTGGGACCACCCGGTAATGGACCCACCGCCCACGCCTCTCGCCGACGACGAGCCCTGCCTCCCGGAGGATGCGGAGATGGTGGGACACGGTCGGTTGGGCCAAGCCGAGGGGGTCTTCGAGCTCGCAGCCGCAGGCAGTCCCTCCCGGGGCAGCCGCGAGCATGGAGACGATCCGGAGACGGACCGGGTCGGCCAACGCGGCAAAGAGAGCGGCCGTGTGGGCGGCTCCCTCCTCCTCGAGGACTCCCTCGAACAAGGGCTCACAGCATTCCATTTCTCATATTGACATTAGTCGATGTATCGAGGAAGATCAATGTATCGAAGGTCATCGATATGAAGGGAGGAGTGATGATCGTGCTCGATGACAGCGGTTGCTGCGGCGGCGGCGGGATTCGCTGCTGCTGATCGGTAGCAGGGTTCGGGGCGTTGCTCAGTCGAGCAGCGCCCCGACCGATTTCCCCTCGTCGCAATCCTCCAGGAGCGGGCAGTACCGACACCATGGGCCTCCGGCCCGGGGCAGATCGGCGCCGGTTGCCCAGGCATTCCGAATCACGTCGACCAGCTCGCTGAGCTCGATGGCCACTTTCTCCACGTCGGCCGAGGAGGGCACCGTTCGATACCGCTCCCCCGTCCTCACCGAAACCGCTTCGACGTATGCCGGCAGCTCCCCGCTTTCCAGCACCCACAAGAGGGCATAGAACAGCAGCTGATCCTCTGCGTCGCCGAGCTCGCCGGTCTTCCAGTCGACCAGGCGGAACCCGCCGAGGTCTTCCCGGTAAACGGCATCGACGGTGCCCACCAGATCGACTCCTCCGGCCACCGTGGCCTCGATGGTGTGCTCGGACCCTTCGAATCCCTCCCCGGGCAGCCGGGTGAAGCGCTCGTACAGGCCCCGCACCTCTTCGATGACGCCGGCAAGGGCCGACGGCCGCATCTCGAGCCCGGCCATCTTGTTGTTGAGGGCGGAGCCACCGATCTCTTCCCGACAGGCCTGCACGAATTCCTCGGATGGGATAGCGCCCGAGGTCAGGTGCCTGCTGAAGATCCGGTGAGCGAGGATGCCGAGGAACGACTGACGGCTCTCCTCGCCATAGACCCCCTGCAGCCTCGCTCCGGCCTGTGCCGGGCATTTCTTGAACGTCACGTAGGTGGAAGCCGAGACCCTGATGGCGTCCCCATGAACCATTTCCGGGAATCGGATCGTCACTCGAATCGAGGGTACAGAGCAGCCCTGTCACATTTTCGGATAAGTGCGAGTTGCTCATTACCATCGCCGGCCCCGGGCAAAAAAAGGTCGTTTTGGGGCGGCCTTCCATGAAAAAGCATCTCTCCGCAGTCAAGACTCCGCTTGGCGCGCTCGTCGTGGGTGTTGCCGGCCTTTTGCTGCTCTTGTTCACCGCCTACGGCCTCACCCGGCTCGCCTCGAGGGGCGAGGTGATGGGGCGGGTGGAGGTGGCGGGCACCCAGATCGGAGGTCTCGACGAGGAGCAAGCCCTCAGCGCCTTGCTGGCGGTCGAAGAGGAGTACCTGGGCCGACCGGCGGTGTTCAACATCGAGGGCAAGTTCGTGAGCATGCAGCCACCGGAGGCAGGGCTCGACATCGACGAGCAGGCGATCGCCGATGAGGCGTTGCTGGTGGGGCGAAACGGCAATGTCATCTCCGAGTTCGCCTGGTGGCTCACCCACATCTTCGACACCGTGCACGTTCCGGTCAGAGGATCGGTGGACGACGTGGCGATCGAAGAGGTGTTCGACATCTGGGACGCCGAAGTGATCGCACTGCCCCCGTCCTTGGGAGGCGTTGTCCTCACGGACGGCCGGCCCGCCCCGGTCTACCCCGAGGTCGGAACCGGCGTCGATCGTCCTCCGGCCAGGGCCATCGTCGAGGCGACTTTGCTCGCGCTCGAACCGGAGCAAACTTCTATCCCCACTGCGACCGTCGTGCCCATCCTGACCGACGAGGACGTCGATCGCGCCGTCGACCAGGCTGAGGCGATGCTCGTCGAGCCGATCCAACTCGACCATGAGGACGTGGAGGTGGTGTTCACAGTCGACCAACTGACCGAAGCTTTTCGCTCCGAGACGTTGACCGAGAGCGAGCCACGGATCGTCAACTCGTTCGACCCGGAGGCCGTCGATGGATTCCTGAACCCCATACGAGAAGATGTCGAGGCCGAGCCCGTGAACGCGACCTACGAGATCTCAGGCGACAGCATCTCGATCGTCCCCGGCTCGAGCGGGACCCGGATCGATGCGGACGAGACCGCGGTCCGTCTGGCCGATGCAGCGATGACCGCAGGGCGCACCGGGGAGCTTCCACTGGTCGAAGCCGCGGAGCCCGAGGTCACTACCGAGTACCTCGAAAGCCTCAACATCAACCACCTGGTGGCCCAGTTCACCACCTATCACGATTGCTGTGAGGACCGGGTCGTCAACATTCACCGGATCGCCGACGAAGTGGACGGTGCGATCGTCCTTTCTGGACAGACCTTCAGCCTCAACGACCACGTGGGCCAGCGCACCCTCGAGGACGGATACCTGCCGGCCGGCACCATCATCGCCGGCGAGGTCGAGGACACCGTTGGGGGCGGGGTGAGCCAGTTCACCACGACGCTGTACAACGCGGTGTTCTGGGGGGGCTACGAGGATGTGGAGCACAAGCCGCACTCGTACTATTTCTCCCGCTATCCCGAGGGGGTCGAGGCAACGCTCAACTGGCGAAGCCCCGACCTCAAGTTCCGCAACAACACCGACAACGGGATACTGATCGACACCACCTACACGGACACCTCGATCACGGTGCGGATCTTCGGGGAGAACGACGGTCGAACCCTGAAGGGGGAGCAGTCGGATGGCAGCAGCCGTGCCTGGGTGGACACCGAAGGTGGCCCCAGCGCCCTCCACGTCAAGGGGCTGGTCTCCGACCGTTTCGCGCTGACCGACCCGCCCGAGCCCCGCTATGAGCCGAACCCCGATTTCGGTGTCAACCAGCAGGACCAGACGCAGACCGAGCTCGGTGGCTGGAGCGTGACAGTGATTCGGCGCATCCTGCTCGGCGGTGATGAGAACCAGGTGGTCAACGAGCAAGAGTGGACGGTGCGCTACGCCCCGAGATTCGCCGTCTACGAAGTGCACCCCTGCATGGTGCCGGGGACCTCCACGGCCTGCCCGACGACGACAACCGCCCCGCCAACCACAATTCCCCCGACCACGCAGCCGCCTACGACGACCGCCCCGACCACGACGAGCACCACCACGGTCCCGCCAACGCCACCAACGACACCCTGACCCCGGTCAGGATTCGTCGTAGAAGAGGAGAAACCGCTCGACCACCGAGGTCACGGCAGCCCTGCTTTGGTCTTCCCATCCCCCGGGGCGCCTCACGGTCACGGTGTTCTGGAGCACGTAGACGTGATCGATGCCGAGCCCGAGATCGAAGAGCTCACCGGCGAGCGCGCCCGGGACGCCGCGACCCCGATCGGCAGGCGACATCGCGGTCCCGTCCTGGCCGGTGAAGCTGCGATCGGTGTCGAGGAGCAGGACATCATCGAGCTCCCTCATATCGTTCACGATGACGGTCTGGCCCATGAGCCTCGGCAGGGTACTCAGGACCCGAGGCCGCCGGAGATCTCGCCGATCACATGCACCTTGACGAGGTTGGTGGAGGCCTGCACGTTCGGGGGCACGCCGGCCACCATGACCACCCGATCGCCGATGCTGACTACTCCTTCTCGAGCGAGGATGTCGGCTGCCGAGGCCAGTTCTTCGTCCGTATAGGTGCGGCGCTCGAAGGGGTGAGGGCTGACCCCCCAGTAGAGGGCCATCTGACGGAGCGTCGCCTCGTTGGGGGTGAAGGCGACGATCCGCGCCTCGGGCCGGTACTTGGAGATCAGCCGGGCGGTGTTTCCCGACTCGGTGAAGGCCACGATGGTCTGCGCGTCCACGTTGACCGCGATCTCGGTGGCCGCCTGGGACACGGCCGAGGCCACGGTGTTGCCGTCGCCGACGAATGGGATGGGGTGATGGCCTCGGATCGAAAGGGTGCCCTCCTCCATCGCCACACAGATGGCGGCCATCGCGGTGACGGTTTCCACCGGGTAGTCGCCGACGGCGGTCTCGCCCGACAGCATCACGGCGTCGGTGCCGGCCATCACCGCATGCGCCACGTCGGTGACTTCGGCCCGGGTGGGCCGAGGGCTCTTGGTCATCGACTCGAGCATCTCGGTCGCCGTGATGGAGATTCGGCCGGCAGCGTTCGTCTTCTTGAGGATCTCGTCCTGGATGAGAGGGATTCGCTCAAGTGGCAATTGAACACCGAGGTCACCCCGGGCCACCATGATCCCCGAGGATGGTCCGATGATGTCGTCCAGATTCTCGTAGGCCTGAGCCAGCTCGACCTTGGCGATGATGGGCGCATCGCCGGCCAACTGAGCCACGCTCCGGATGTCGTCGCCGCTCCGCACGAACGACGCCGCGACGTAGTCGACCCCGAGCTCCCGGCCGAAGGCGAGGTCGGACTCATCCTTGGGAGTGAGAATCTCCAGACTCAGCTTGCTGTCGGGGAAAGCCACACCCTTGTGATCGGAGAGGACCCCTCCGACCCGCACCGTGGCCACCAGGCCGGCCTCGGTCCGATCCACCACCTCGCAACGGATCAGGCCGTCGGCAAGCTGGATGCGGTCGCCGGGCTCCACATCGTCGAGCAAGGGCTCGTAACCGACCGGGATAACGCTCTCGCTTCCCAGCGCCCCATTGGCCACGAGGGTGACGTGACGGCCAGGCTCCAGCGTCACTCTGCCGTTGGCGAACTCACCGACCCGCAGCTTGGGCCCCTGGATGTCCTGCATGAGAGCCACGGTTCGCCCCGTCTCACGAGAGGCATCACGCACCCAGCCGGCCATGGTCCGATGTAGCTCGCGATCACCGTGCGAGAAGTTGAGCCGCGCCACATCGATGCCGGCCTCCACCAGGGCCTGGATCCTGGCGGCAGAGGCCACGGCGGGTCCCAGCGTGGCGATGATCTTGGTGTGCCGCTGCATGTGAGACCGACGGTAACCGGTGTCGGGTCAGCCCGACATCCTCTCCCTGAGGAGCTGATTGACCATCCGGGGGTCCGCCTTGCCGTCGGTGGCCTTCATGACCTGACCGACCAGGAATCCCACC
Source organism: uncultured Acidobacteriota bacterium (assembly GCA_963720925.1). Classification (GTDB taxonomy): domain Bacteria; phylum Actinomycetota; class Acidimicrobiia; order Spongiisociales; family ZC4RG35; genus JARDZU01. The sequence continues at coordinate 409,302 of CAVRHE010000007.1, read as the reverse complement.
ACCTTCTCCTCGCCGCCTCGAAACTCCTCGACCGCCCCGGGATTCGCCGCCAGCACTTCGGCAACCGCTGTCCCCAGAGCGCCGGCATCACTCAGCTGAAGCAGGTCTCTCGTTTCCGCAACTTCCCGGGGCCGGCCCTCACCGGAGAGGACACCGGCGAGCACCTCTTTGGCCGCAGAGCTCGACACCGAGCCGTCATCGACCATCTCGATCAGTTCGGCGAGAACGGGGCCGTCGAGCCTGGCCTCTCGAGCGTCGAGTCCGGTTTTGCGCAACCAGGCCAGCACCTCACCGGTGACCCAGTTCGCGGCGGATCGGGGAGGAGCCCCGGAGAGGACAGCGTCGTCGTAGAGCCGGCGCAGTCCGGCGTCGAGACCGGAGAGGACGCCGGCAGTCTCGACGCCCAGACCCTGTGCTGCATATCGGACCCGCCGGTCGGCGGGCAGCTCGGGGAGACGCTCCCTGATGCCGGCTATCCATTCCGGGGTCATCACCATGGGCACGAGGTCGGGCTCGGTGAAATAGCGATAGTCCGAGGAGCCCTCTTTGACCCGCATCGAATGGGTGACACCGGACTCCTCTTCCCAGTGACGCGTTTCCTGGATGACCTCGCCGCCCGACTCGACGAGTTCGATCTGCCGCTCGATCTCGAACGCGATCGCCCTCTCCAACGAACGGAACGAGTTCATGTTCTTGATCTCGACCTTGGTGCCGAAGCCCTCCTCCCCCTGGGGTCGGATCGAGACGTTGGCGTCGAACCTGATCGATCCCTCCTCCAATCTGGCGTCCGACACGCCCAGCTCCGCCACGATCGATCGCAGCTCCTGGGCGTACACCCGTGATTCGGAGGCACTTCGCAGGTCAGGTCTGGACACCACCTCCACCAGCGGCACACCGGATCGGTTGAAGTCGAGAAGGGTGCCTTCAGCGGCGTGGATTCGGCCACCAGCCCCGAGATGGGTCGACTTTCCAGTGTCCTCTTCCATGTGGGCTCGCTCGATGCCAATACGCCGGGTCTCGCCATCGACCTCGATGTCGAGATGCCCGTCGTGGCACACCGGGACATCGAACTGCGAGATCTGATAGTTCTTGGGAAGGTCGGCATAGAAGTAGTTCTTCCGGTGGAACACCGATCGTTCCGAGACCTCGCAGTCCAGGGCCAGCCCGATCGCCATGATCGACTCGATAGCGACCCGGTTGGTCACGGGGAGAGCGCCGGGCAGGCCGAGACACGTGGGGCACACCCTCGTGTTGGGCTCGCCGCCGAACGCGACGGCGCAGCCGCAGAACATCTTCGAGGCGGTCATCAACTCGACGTGGACCTCGATCCCGATCACCGGCTCCCAGGTCACGCTGCCCCTTCCAAGGCCCGCGGCGAGATTTCGAAGCCGGCGAGACGCTCCACCTCGGCCGCGACCTGGTACATCGTCTCCTCCCCTAGCGGAGGCGCCATCACCTGGAATCCGATCGGCAGGCCCGCCTCGTCGAGGCCGACCGGCACGGATATGGCGGGGTGGCCCGCCAGGTTGGCCGGGATGTTGCAGATGTCCGACAGGTACATGGCAAGCGGATCCGAGGTCCGAGCACCGGCGGCGAAAGCAACTGTCGGGCTCGTCGGCGATACGAGGACGTCGACTTGTTCGTAGGCCCTGGCGAAGTCCTCCTGGATGGCGGCCCGGACCCTCTGCGCCTGGCCGTAGAAGGCGTCGTAATACCCGGCGGACAGCGAATAGGTGCCGAGGAGAACGCGACGGATCACCTCAGGCCCGAACCCCTCTGCCCTCGTTCGCGTCATCAATTCCTCGGTGGTGGCGCCTTCGACTCTGAGCCCGTACCGGATCCCATCGAAGCGGGCCAGATTCGAGGAGGCTTCGGCCGGTGCGATGAGGTAGTAGGCGGACAGGGCGATGTCGAAGGTGGGCAGCGACACCTCCATCACCTCCACCCCCTCCTTCTCCAGTCGGGCCACCATGTCGGCCGTCGCCGCCTCGACCGCGGGCTCGAATCCCTCGCCGGACAACTCGGTCACCACGCCGATGCGGAGCCCGTCCACGCCTCGATCGAGCCGGGCACCTGGATTCGGGTACTCACCCTGATACGAGGTCGAGTCGAGCGGGTCGTAGCCCCAGATTGCGGTGAGAGCCAGCGCCGAGTCCTCCACGGTCTTGGTGAATGGGCCGATCTGGTCGAGCGACGAGGCAAATGCGATCAATCCGTACCGGCTCGACCGTGCCGTACGTCGGCTTCATTCCCACAACACCGCACAGAGAGGCGGGCTGTCTGATCGACCCGCCGGTGTCGGAGCCCAGGGCCAGTAGTGACGATCCTGTTGCCACTGAAGCAGCGGAGCCACCCGACGATCCCCCGGGCACCCGGCTCAAGTCCCATGGGTTGTAGGTGGTCCCGTACGCCGAGTTCTCGGTCGAAGAGCCCATGGCGAACTCGTCGAGGTTCGTCTTACCCACGATGACCGCGCCGCCAGCGCGCAGCCTCGTGACCACAGTGGCGTCATAGGGAGGGACATACCCGGCGAGGATCTGCGAAGCCGCTGTGGTCTCGATGCCCCGCGTGCACATGTTGTCCTTGAGGGCGACCGGGATGCCATGCAATGGGCCACGATCGATCCCGTCGGCAAGGTCGGCATCCGCCTGCCTTGCCCCTTCCCTCGCCCCGTCGGCGTCGATGGTCAGGAAAGCGTGCAACTGGGCTTCGGTCCGGGAGGCCGTGTCGAGGGCGGCGTCGAGCAGAGCCTCGGCCGACGTCGCACCCGAGCGAAGCAACCGCCCGGCCTCGGAGAAGCTCGACGCAATCACTCTGCCCCCATCGCCGGAGGCACGACGAAGAACCCATCGACGGCTTCCGGAGCCTGGCCGAGGACCTCATCTCGATCGAGTGAGGGCCGTAGTTCGTCGTCCCGGAACGCGTTGGCCATGCCAAGTGGATGGGCGGCCTCTACATCCGGCTCGACCTCCAGTGACTGAACCCTTGCCGCATGCTCCAGGATCACTCCGAGCTGGGCCTTGTACGACTCGAGTTCAGCGTTCGGTCAGATCGATGCGGGCCAGGCGCGCGAACGTGTGCGATGTCGATCTCGATGGGCATCGGGGCGAAGTCTACGAGTCGCCGCCGAGCCACCAGAACCCGTCAGAATGGCCCGGTGACAGAGGCAAACCCGCTGAGGACCACCGCGATCGCGATGGGGGTGATCGGGCTGCTGGTGATCGCGGTGGGCGTGGTGCTGGTCCTCGTCCAGGATGCCGACGATGGAAGCAGTCTCGGTGGCCTGATCATCCGGGTCGGCGCGGTCCTGGGTGCGTTGGCATTGATCTTGCCGACCATCCGCAAGCCGTCGCTCCCCACGCTGGTCGTCGCCGGACTCGGACTCGTCCTGGTCCTGGCCCGACCCGGGCTGGTCTGGGCGGCGCTGGTCGGATGGGCGGTGTGGGTGCTCCTGGGTCGTCAGCGAAGGATGTCGAGCAGCGACCCGTAGACCCATTCCAGGTCTGAGACCCGCACCGACTCACCCGGCTTGTGGGCGAGCGAGGGCTCTCCCGGCCCGAAATTCACCGCAGGAATGCCCGCCGATGAGAGTTGTGCCACGTCGGTCCAGGCTTGTTTGGCGTGCACGGTCGCCCGGGTGCGCTGTATCAGGGCGCGGAACACGGGATGATCGGTATCGACAGACCCGGCCGGGGCCAGCTCGATCACCTCGACGCGATCGGCGGCCGCGCACACCTCATGCAGACGGCCCAGCGCCTGGTCATGCGAGCGGTCCGGGGCGAAGCGATAGTTGACATTCATGACGAACTCCGCCGGGATGACGTTGCGTGCCACCCCCCCATGGGCGGTGGTCACCGACATGACCTCCAGGAACTCGAGACCGTTGACGACATGCGGCTCCGGCTCCAGCGCCCGGAGGGCGGTGAGGAATGCTCCCGCCTTCGTGATCGCATTGTCCCCCAACCAGGGCCGGGCCGAATGGCCCGGCTGGCCCGATGAAGGTGACCTCGGCGTTGATCACACCCTGGCATCCCGCCTCGATCGCCCGATCGGTTGGCTCCATGACCACAGCGGCCGAGGATCTCCTGAGCCAGTGCGCCTCGTCGAGGACCAGCGTCAGCTGGTTGCCGGACAGCGGCCCTTCCTCGCCCGAGTAGAAGACACAGGCCAGCTTGTCGGCTCCGAGGGCCTCGACGAGATGGATCATCACCGCCAACCCGCCCTTCATGTCGGTGGCACCGAGACCGTGCACCCTGTCGCCATCGAACCTGACTCCGACCTCGCCCTGAAGCGGCACCGTGTCGAGATGCCCGGCCAGCAGCACCGCTGTCGTCACGTGGCTCTCCGACCACCAGGGAGTCGGCGATCACCTGCTGTGGCATACCGTCGAGACGGGCGGCGATGGCGTCACGAAGAGCGGCCTCCTCGCCGGTGACCGAGGGTATGTCGACGAGCCAGGTGAGTGTCTCGACCAGATCGGTCAAAGCTGGACGTCCAACTCGCGGAGGAAATCGTTGAGGGCGGTCTTCTCGTCCGTTGCCGCCGTTCGCTTGCCGATGATCAAAGCGCAGGTCAGCGAGTAGGTCCCGCTGGGAAACTCCTTGGGCCTGGTGCCGGGAACGACGACCGCGCCCGCCGGGACCTGCCCTCGATGTTCCACCGGCTGCGGGCCGGTCACGTCGATGATGGGAGTGGAGGCGGTCAAGACCGTGTTGGCGCCCAATACGGCCTTCTCCCCGACGATGGTTCCTTCGACGACGATCGAGCGGCTGCCGATGAAGGCACCGTCCTCGACGATCACCGGACGCGCCCCCGGCGGCTCCAGCACGCCACCGATGCCAACGCCACCGGAAAGGTGGACGTCCCGGCCGATCTGGGCGCAGGAGCCGACCGTGGCCCACGTGTCGACCATCGTGCCCGACCCGACATACGCGCCGATGTTGACGAACCCGGGCATCACGATCACCCCCGGCTCGCAGAACGCCCCATAACGCACCGTGCCCGGTGGGACCACCCGAATCCCTTGTTCGGCCAAGCCGGTCTTCAACGGGATCTTGTCGTGGTACTCGTACGGGCCGACCTCGAACGTGTCCATCTCACGAAGACGGAAATAGAGGAGGATCGCCTCCCTGACCCACTCGTTCACCACCCAATCCCCGTCGACCTTCTCGGCGACTCTCAACTCACCCCGGTCGAGGCTCGCGATCGTGCTCTCCACGGCCTCGCGGGCCGTCTCCGGCTCGACCTCGCCGGAGAAGGCGGCACGTATCGTGTCTTGGTCGGGCAAGTGACTCCCAGGTCGGTCTGGCGGCAGGGTAATTGGCTCGGCTCACCGCTACGGTGCGAGCCGATGCCCTATCGGCTGCTCTACATCGGGCTTGGCCTGTTGGCCGTGGCCGCCATCGCACTCGGGATCGTCTTCAACAAGAGCGGTGACGAGCTGGTCCTGCCCGAAGAGATCGAGTCGATCTCGCCCAGTCCCGGAGACCTGGTCCCCCCGCAAACCAGTGTCGAGGTCGACCTGCCAGTCGCCTACCGCGCCGACATCTACGTCGATGGCTGGCTGGTGACCGACGTGACCTTCGTCGAGGGCACCGGTGTCTACAGGTGGTCGCCCTCGCCCCAGAATCCGTCTATCACAGAGTGGGCTCCCGGCGAGCACACCGTCCGGGTGGTGTGGGACCGGATCAGTGGGCTCCCCGACCCGGGACAGTACGAATGGTCCTTCCGGGTCGGGTGAGCGTCATGATTGAGCCGTCATGTGACGGCCAGGGGCGGGTCGCTGCGGCGATAGGCAACCAGCGCGAGCGTGTAGGAGACGACGAGGATCCCTGTCGCCCAAGCCAGGGCCACCCAAATTCGAGGGCCGGGTGTCCCCTCGGTGAGAAGTGAGCGAACCGTCTCCACTATCGGCGTCAGTGGCTGATTCTCGGCGAAGCTCCTCAGCCACGGCGCCATCGAGTCTGTCGGCACGAACGACGGGCTGATGAAGATCAGCAGGAACAGGATGTAGCTGAATGCGCCGGCGCCTTCGACAGTCCTGGCGGCCAAGCCGAAGAACATGGCCAGCCAGGTGGTGGCCAGGATGAACAGGATCAGGAAGCCGGCGAACAACAACCAGGCGCCAGGGGCGGCAACCGGGCGGAATCCGACGATGAACGCCACTACGAGCACGAGGACGCAGGAGAGGGCGTTGGACACCGTCGATGACATCGCCTGACCGCTCAACACCGACGAAGGTTTCACCGGCATGGTCCGAAAGCGGCTGATGATCCCCTTCTGCATGTCCATGCTGAGACGGAAGGCGGCGTAGGCGATCCCGCTGATCACCGTCATTACGACGACCCCTGGGGTCACGAAGTCGACATAGTCCACAGAAGTCTGCGCCCCGAGGGCGCCGCCGAAGACGTACAGGAACAGCAGCATCAGCGCGATCGGCATCACGACCACGGTGATGATCGTGTCCATGCTGCGTGTCGTGTGACGAAGGCTCCGCTTCGCCATCGTCCAGGTGTCAATGAGAGTTCGCATGAGTTTCCTCCTTGTTTTCTCCGAGGATCTTGAAGAACACATCGTCGAGAGTCGGTGCCTTCGCATTGAATCCGGCTGGCTCCACACCGGCGTTGTCGAGCCTGATGAACATGTCGGCCATGTCGGCCACCGAGCCACTGCTGGCGACAACCAGCTTCGAATCCACCTGGCTCAGCTCATACCCGTCGCCCAGCGCTCTCCGGGCAGCTGCCAACTCCTCGTCGGCGGTGAAATTCAGTTCGACCAGCCCGGACGGCACCATGGCCTTCAAATCTTCCGGTGTCCCGCCGGCCACGACCCTGCCCCCGTGGAGGATGGCGATTTCGTCGGCAAGACGGTCGGCTTCCTCCAGGTATTGGGTGGTGATGAAGATGGTGGTCCCCTTCCCGGCCAGCTCCCGGATGGTCTGCCACATGTCGTTGCGACTCTGTGGGTCGAGCCCGGTCGTCGGCTCGTCGAAGAAGATGATGGGCGCCTCGCCCACCAGGCTCATGGCGATGTCGAGCCGACGCCGCATCCCACCTGAGTAGGTGAGCAGGCGACGGTCCGCCGCATCGTTGAGGTCGAACTTGTCGAGCAGGGAAGAGGCAACCTGTTGGGGATCATCGACGTGGCGCAACTCGCCCATGAGCACCAGGTTCTCTCGGGCAGTCAGGATGTAGTCGACGGCTGCGTTCTGGCCGGTGACACTGATCAGCTCCCGGACGCTCGCCGGTTGGGTCGCCACGTCGAACCCGGCGACAGTCGCCGTGCCTCCGTCGGCCTTGATCAACGTTGTCAGGATGTTGATCGTCGTCGTCTTGCCCGACCCGTTCGCTCCGAGGAGTGCGAATACGGTGCCCCGTCTCACTTCGAACGAGACGTCGTCGAGCACCGGTACTCCTTTGTATCCCTTCTCGAGGTGCTGGACCTCGATTGCATTTGCTTCGTTCATGGCTAGATGCTCCTTTTCTCTGAATTGCGTGACTAGGCAGGCGCTCTGGTGATGACGATGTCTCCGTAGGAAGTGCGGGCGCGCACCTCGACGGTCGAGTTCGACGGCTCCGAAGCAGTGGAGGCCTGCAAAGAGCTGCGCACGTTCCCGTAGTGCGTCTTCACGTCCAGGAATGCCGCGGTGCCTTCGTGGATGCCGACTTCGATCTCGCCGGCTGCGGTCTCCATCACGACCGTGCCGCTGACGACATCGCCGATCCGGATCCTGCCGTTGGCAGACTTGGCGACAACCGAAGATCGAGCCTGGCCGATGACGATCTCGCCATTGGCGGTCTTCACCCGTAGGTCGCCGCCGACCTCGCCGATCCTGGTGTCGCCGTTCCCGCTCTTGACGACTGTCGCCCCGTCGATGGAGCCGACGCGAACCTGGCCCGAACCGGTCTTGAGATCGGCGTCACCGGCAACTCGATCGGCGATGATCTCGCCAATCCCTGTGCTGACGGTGAGGGGACCGGTCCGATCGAGGCGAACGCTGCCCGCTCCAGTTCGGAAGATTGCATTCCTCGAGACGGCCGTCGACGTCGTATGAGCCCATCTCGGATTCACTGTGAATTGCGGAGCCGGTAGGCAGCTCGATGGTGATGTCGACTGAAGCCACGCCGCCAAAGGGCGTGAACCTGGTCCACTCCTTCGCCATCTTGACCGACAAACGGCCATTGGAGTACTCGACACGGGTCTGCTCGGCCGCCTTGATATCTGCGCTCCTGGAATGGTTGGTCGGGTCGCACCTCGACAAAGGTGTCGGCGCGGTCGCTGGCGATGATCCTGACGTCGGCCACGCTCAAATCGAGCGTCGCGGAGATCGGCTGTGGTGTCTCGAAAACCGACATGGCTACTGCACCCAGCCGGTGTACTGCTGCCCCATCGAGGGACTCCGACGGCGATCACGGGCACCTGGCTCCAGGGCAGCGACGACGGCGCGCACCAGCCAGGCATTGACCGAGAGGCCCTCCCGGCCGGCAGCCTCGTCGACCCGGGCCTTGACGTGATCCGGCAGGCGAAGGGTGGTCCGCGACGCTCCGCTCTCGTCCAGCTCACCTGAAGTAGGCGGTGGTGGCCTCGATGCTGCGTACGCCGACGTCCTCGAACGATTGATCGGTTGGCGGCTGTGTCACCACGAACTCGGGCTCTCGGCCGCGTAGACGCAGATCGACTGAGCCTGGGGCGAGCTCTTGTGTGATCTCGCTTGCGGCGTCGGACAACGCCTCCAACAGGACGAGCCGTGTGGCCGAGTCGAGGGGGGTGATGAGGCGCTCGGCAAGAGCGCGAGCCTCATCACCACCCGCCTCGGCGGCGACCATGAGCTCCCGACGAAGGGTTTCAACATGTGGTGACAGATTCATGACACCACTATGACACCCAGGTGGTGTCTGTCAAGACACCAAATGGACACCATGGCGCAAAACGCTAGTTTCCGCCATCGAATGGTCAGAAACCCGCCTGGGTCAATAGCCCGGCGATCAGGTTCGAGATGACAGACGATCTCGACCTCGATGCGCTCGAGGCGGCAGTGGCGTTGCCCGGGAGCAGATGGCCTAGCTGCCGAGGACCGAGAGCCCCTTCTCCAGCATCTCCTTGAAGGCATCGCCGTCGATGATGGGCACCCCCAGCTCCTCGGCCTTGCGCGTCTTGGAAGCGCCTGGAGATTCGCCGACGATGAGAGCGGTGGTCTTCGACGACACGGAATTGGTTGCCTTGCCACCGCGCTGCTCGATGGCGGCCTGGGCCTCCTCCCTGGTAAATCCCTCCACGGTGCCCGAGACGACGAAGGTCGCCCCCGCCAGCAGGTCACCGGAGGCTCCGGCCTCGACCTCGTCCTCCAACCGGACTCCGGCCTTGCCCAGGTCGGCGACCAGGTCACGATTGACCGGGTCGGCCGCCCACTCGGCGACGCCTCGAGCGATTTTGGGCCCGATGCCCTCGACCTGGGCGATCTCTTCCTCGCTGGCCGCCAACAGCGCGGGGAGGCCCCCGAAGTGCCGGACCAGGGTCCGGGCGATCGTGCCGCCGACGTGGCGAATTCCGAGGGCGGTCAGGAGTCGGGCTACCGGCCGGTCCTTGGCGGTTTCGATCGCCTGGCTCAGGTTGTTGATCGAGATCTCGCCCCAACCCTCGCGGCCCCGAAGTTGTCCCACGTCGAAGGTGAAGATGTCGGCCGGGTCGGTGATGAGCCCGTCGTTGAGGAGGAGATCGATCGTCTTGTAGCCCATGTGCTCGATGTCCATGCCGCCCCGGGAGGCGAAGTGGAACAACCACTCACGGACACGGGACGGGCACTCGAATCCGCCGGTGCAGCGGGCTACCGCCTCACCCTCGGCGCGGACGATCGGGTTGCCACAGAACGGGCAAGTGGCCGGCATCGACCACTTTCTGAGCCGGCGTGTGCGGGCGGCAACGACGGGCCCGACCACCTCGGGGATGACGTCGCCGGCGCGGCGGACGATGACCTGATCCCCCACTCGCACATCCTTCAGCGCCACCTGATCGGCGTTGTGCAGCGTCGCCATGCCCACCGTTGCCCCACCCACGAACACCGGCTCGAGCACCGCGAACGGCGTTGCGGCTCCGGTCCGCCCGATGTTGATCTGGATCGCCTTGAGCAGGGTGACCTGCTCTTCCGGCGGGAATTTGTAGGCGATCGCCCATCTCGGCGCCTTGGAGGTGAAGCCCAGCGAATCCTGATCCGGCAGCGCGTCGACCTTGATCACCACCCCGTCGGTCTGATATCCGGTGTCGTGACGGCCCTTCTCCGCCCGCTCCACGTAGCCGAGCACTTCGTCGATGGTGCTCAATCGCTCGCTCGCCGGGTTGGTCCTGAAGCCGGCGTCCCGCAGGTATTGCATGGTTTCGGCGTGCGTCTCGAACACGCGGCCGCCCTCGACCAGGCCCAACTGGTAGACCCAAATCGCAAGGTTTCGTGACGCGGTGACCGTGGGGTCCTTCTGGCGGACCGAGCCGGCGGCGGCATTCCGAGGGTTGGCGAAGATCCGATCCCCCGCCTCGGCCTGTCGCTGGTTCAGCTCCTCGAAGGCCTTCTCGGGCATATAGACCTCCCCGCGCACCTCGAGGACGGTTGGGTGATCTATGCCGAGCAGCCGCAAGGGGACCGATTTGATGGTTCGCAGGTTCGCCGTGACGTCCTCGCCGGTCACCCCGTCACCTCTGGTGGCCCCGGTGAACAAGACACCGTCGCGGTAGGTGAGGACGACGGCCAGCCCGTCGATCTTGAGCTCGGCGACGTAGCCGATGGGCGGCCTTCCCAGTTGGCGCTCCATGCGCTGCTCCCAGGCGAGGAGCATCTCGGACGAGTCGGCGTTGTCGAGCGAGAACAGCGGACGGAGATGCAGGACCGGGTGCAAAGAGGTTGCCGACCGGCGCCCCGACACGCTGTGTCGGGCTGTCCGGGGTGACCAGCTCGGGGTTCTCCTCCTCGATGCGGCGCAATTCGGCGATGAGTGCGTCGAACTGGGCATCGGAGATGATCGGATCGTCGAGCACGTGATAGCGGTACAGATGCTCGTTGACCTGAGAGCGGAGCTCTTCGATCCGGCTCGCAGCTTCGGCCATGGTCGCCGGACGTTACCGCCGTGGGGTCACACGAACGTCTCGGCGATCAACCCGCCACCGAGTACCCGATCACCGTCGTAGAAGGCCACGGTCTGACCGGGCGCTACTGCCTCTTGGGCTTCGGCGAACAGCAGGCGGTCGTCGTGCAGTGTCGCCTCGACCGGCTCGCCATGAGCCCGATACTGGGCCTTGATCTGGCCCGAGAAGGGATCTCCTTCCGTCCAGGTCAGGTCTCTGAGCCACGCGCCGGCCACGGCGAGGTCCTCGCGACGCCCGAGGACGACAGTGGAAGACGCAGAGTCGATGCGGACGACGAACCTCGGCTCTCCGACTGCGACGCCGAGCCCACGGCGCTGACCGACAGTGAACCCGACGACCCCGTCATGACGCCCCAGCTCCGTGCCGTCGCTCGCAACCAGGACCGCCCCGGCTCGAAGACCTCGGGCGCTGTGTCGCGGAGGAAGCCTCGGTAGTCGCGCTGACCGACGAAGCAGATGTCCATCGACTCGGGCTTGGCTGCGGTGCGGAGCCCCATCTCGGTGGCGACCGCTCTCACCTCGGTCTTGGTGAGCTCACCTACGGGGAGCCTTACCCTCGAGAGCTCGGCCTGGGTCAGCATGGAGAGGACATAGGACTGATCCTTGGCGCGGTCCTCCCCACGGTGCAACTGCCAGGAGCCGTCGACATACCGGTTTCGGGCGTGGTGCCCGGTGACCAGCACCTCGGAATCGAAATCGGCGAGTCCGTTGAGGAGCCGGTCGAATTTGACTGTCCGGTTGCACTCGATGCACGGGTTGGGCGTCCGACCCGAGCCGTAGTCCCGCACGAACTGGTGGACCACGCCATCACGGAACTCGTCGGTGTAATCGAGGACGTAATAGGGGATGTCGAGCTGGGCTGCGACCCGGCGCGCATCCTCGGCATCGGAAACGGTGCAGCACCCTGCGGTCGGCGCCTCGCCGTTGGGGCCGGCCCACAACTTGAGTGTGACACCCATTACCTCATGGCCCGCCTCTCGCATCAGTGCCGCGGCTACCGAGGAGTCGACGCCGCCCGACATGGCGACCAGGGCCCTCATCGCAGGTCCTCGATCAGGTCGACGACGATGGCGGCAGCATCCACCGCCTCGTCAGGCGTGCTGTTCCAGCCGAAGCTGAAACGGACGCTCTCCCGAGCCTCCTCCGGGCTCAGGCCCATCCCCTCGAGGACGTGGGAGACCTCAGAGGCTCCCGACTGGCAGGCCGACCCGGCCGATGCCGCCACGCCGGCCCGATCGAGTCGCATGAGCAGCGTCTCGTTGCGCACGTTCGGGAATCTCAGATTCAAATGGTGAGAGGAGCGCCGTTTCTCGGGAGTATTCAGGACAGCGTCGGGTACCCCGGCCAGGATCCGCTTCTCGAAATCGTCCCGGATTTGGCCGACCTGGCTACGAAACCGGGACCGGTCCGTGGCGGCGGCCTCCATGGCGGTGGCGAGGCCGACTGCTCCGGCGACATCATGGGTGCCGGAACGGCGCCCCAACTCCTGGCCGCCCCCGTGCAGCACGGGCTCGAGTGCGGTCCCCTCCCTCACGAAGAGAAGGCCGGCGCCCTTGGGGCCACCGAACTTGTGCCCGGTGATCGTCAGGAGATCGACCCCGAGATCGTCGACATCGATCGTCTCAGAGGAGAACGCCTGCACCGCGTCGCTATGCACGAGGACGTCGGGCTCGTGCGCTCTCATCGCGCCCACGATGCCATCGAGATCCTGGATCACCCCGGTCTCGTTGTTCAGGTACATGACGGAGACGATGGCGGTGTTGGAATCGACTGAATCGGTCAGCGCGGGAAGATCGACTCCGCCGTACCGATCGACACCCACGACGCTCGTCGGGACTCCGACACGGCGGAGGAAATCGGTGGTCTCGAGCACGGCCTCGTGCTCGGTGGCGACCGTGACCACCCCTCGCCGGGGCATGCTGCTGAGGGCGGCTCCCTTTATTGCAAGGTTGTCTGACTCGGTGCCCCCTGAAGTGAAGACGATCTCTCGTGGCCCGGCGCCGATGACAGCGGCGATCCTCTCTCTCGCCTCCTCCAAGGCGTTCTTGGCGCGTCTGGAGATCTCGTGGATGCCCGACGAATTGCCGAACACGTCCTCGGCGAATGGGCGCATGGCCTCCCAAACTCCGGGACGCATGGGGGTGGTGGCGGCATGGTCGAGGTAGATCACGTCGGGTCAATTGTCGCAGGCCACGGTCGCTGTCACGATTCACCCACCATGGCCAGGCCTATCGAAGTAGCCATCGTCATCGCCGCCTCACCGGATCGGCTGTGGGAGGAGTTGGCCGATTTCAGCTCCCACCCGGAGTGGATGGATGACGCGGCGACTGTGCGGTTCCTCACCGATCGGACCACCGGTGTCGGGACTCGGATCGAGGTCGCGACCAACGTCGGTCCCCTGCGGGCAACTGATGTGATGGAAGTGGTCGAATGGGAGGAAGAGCGCAGGATCGTGGTCGAGCACGTGGGTTCGGTCACCGGGCTCGGACGGTTTGAGATCATGCCGGCTGGGACCGGCACCGAGATGCGCTGGGTGGAGAACCTTCGCTTTCCCTGGTGGATGGGCGGACCGGTCGGCTTGGCGCTCGCCCGACCCATTCTGGGCCGGATCTGGCGTGGAAGTCTGAACAGGTTGAAGGAGCGGCTGGAGCTCAGCGGCCCTTGAATGCCGCGTCCCGCTTGGCGATGAAAGCGGCGACACCCTCTCGCGCATCTTCGGTCTTGAAGGAGTCGTTGAAGGCGTCACGCTCGACGAGAAGCCCCTCACTGACCGGTCGGCCAAATCCGGCGTTGAGCGCCTTCTTGGCCGCCGCGATGGCGCGGGTCGCCTTGGTGGCCCAATCCCGAGCAATCTCGAGAGTGGCATCGAGCAACTCCGCTGGAGGAAACACCTGGTCGGCGAGACCGATCTCCAGCGCCTCCGCCGCATCGACCTGACGACCGGTGAGAACGATTTCCTTCGCTCGTTGATAACCGACGATCCGGGCCAGCCGCTGGGTTCCGCCTGCTCCGGGGATGAGACCGAGAAGGATCTCGGGTTGACCGAGCCGGGCGTCGTCGGCGACGAAGCGGAAATCGGCCCCCATGGCCAGCTCGAGACCTCCACCCAATGCATACCCATGGACGGCGGCGATGGTTGGCTTCTCCAGCGACTCGAGCACCGAGATGGCCTCCTGCAGGGTCCAGGCGCTGCGCTCTTCGATTCCGGCATCGAACGTCGCCTGGAAGCCCTTGATGTCGGCGCCGGCGGCGAAGTGGGGCCGCCCGGTCACCACGACAGCCCGTATCTCGGGGTCGACGCAGTCGGTGAAAGCCTCCTTCAGCTCGCGGGCGAAATCCTCGGTCATGGCGTTGACCGGGGGGCGATTCAGGGTGACGACCGCGACCGTTGCTTCCGTGGCGACTTCGACGAATTCCATCGGCCGAGGCTAGTTATGGGTGCGAACGGCGGGGGTGGGGGCATTGGCCCCTAGGTTCGTTGCCCGACTACTTCTCGGAGTCGGGGATCGAGCCCTGGCTTGGGCGGCGGGTAGACCGATCCCATTGGGTTTTCGGTAGGCGTGCCTGCCGTTCGGATCCACTTCGATGGTCCACTCGTGCTCATGAAGGAATCGGTGGTGATATCCGCAGAGGAGGACCAGATTCTCCAGGTCGGTGGGTCCCCCATCGGCCCAATGTTTTCGTGGTGGGCATGCACGAACCTCCTGGTCCCGCACCCGGGGAATCGGCATCCCCCATCGCGGAACCAGAGCTGGCGACGCAACCAGGCGGGTACGAGACGGGACCTCCGACCGATACCAAGGCTCCGGCGATGATCGCTGAGCACGCATTCGTCTTCGGTCTCGGCTGTGGCCAACTTCGAGATTGCGTCCACTTGATCCAGACTCACTTCACCGGAAGCGAATCGGGATCGCAGGACTGGCAAATCTTCAAGGCGGCGAGCTACCCGCACCTGCTGAGCCGCCGTGGAATGTCGAAGGCCAAATCGTGCCGACACCCACTGGACCAGATCCCGAGCCCCGTCCGCCAAGAACTGTTGGCTCAGATCAGCATCGATCAACCATTCGCAGATCGAAGCGTGAAATATCGAAAGACCCGAGAACAGATTCCCCAGGACCTGCTCAACCTCATCATTGGTGAACGTCTCCCTCACCATGAATCCCAACGTACGATCTGGGTGTGACAAATTCAGGTCAAAAACGATCCATTGAGGGAAGAAATCTCAGATTTCTTGGGCGATCGGACGTCCCACCGTGAGAGCCTCCCGGAGCTCCGGGTCCATCTCGTTGAAGACCGAGTCGGCGAGAGTCCCGGTGGCGTCGAGGACCTTGGAGAAGAAACAGCGCGCCGCCGAGGCGAGAGCCACGTCGAGGATATCCCGATCACTGAGACCTACCGAGCGCAGCGCGGCGATGTCTTCCTCCGTCACCGAGGTCGCGTCGTCGGCGACCTTCGTCGCGAAGCGGAATACCTGCGCCTCGGTCTCATCTAGTGGCGGATGGTCCGGGTCCTCGGCGATGCGGACGACCACCGACGGCTCCATATGCTCCTCGGCGAGGATCTCACCATGTGCCAGCGAACAGTACGACGAGCGAAGTCGGCGAGCTGCCCCCACTGTCGCGATCTCATAGCGTCTTGGGTCCATCGGTTTGGCGATCGATGCAATCAGACCCCGCCAAGCCTGATAAGCCGCCGGGTGTAGCGAGAACGTCCTCGAGTAGTTGGGCAGATACCCGACTCGCTCGATGTCCTTCTGATAGTTGACCGCGACGTCCCCAGTCGCCTCACCCTCGGAAACCGTCCTCAAGAACGACATCTGACCTCCCTCATGATGTGACACCGGGAAGGTCCCGCATACGGGGATGCCTCGCCGGCTCGACACGACGTATCTTCATCCGAGCGTCCACCACTACCACTCCGTCGCCCGGCTCGAGAACCTTCACCGGGTTCAGATCCATCTCCAACAACTCCGGCACGGCACTGATCAAACCCGAGACCCGCATTAGCGCCGACTCCAGGGCAGGGACATCGCCGGGCGGCTGGTTCCTGTATCCCTCGAGGAGCCGGAACCCCTTGGTCTCTCGCATCATCTCGGCAGCGTCGACATCAGTGAGTGGATGAATGCGGAATGCGACGTCCTGGAGGAGCTCGACATAGATCCCACCCAATCCGAACACCACCAGCGGACCGAAATTTGGGTCCTGAGTCATCCCGATCAGCACCTCGTGGCCCCCGGAGGCGAATTCCTGGACCAGGACGCCATCGACATCGTCCACCGCCGCCGTGACCTGCTGGAAAGCCCGCCTCACCTCGTCACTCCCCCTGCACACCGAGGACCACGCCACCTACATCGGACTTGTGCAGGGCTGACTCCGAGATGACCTTCAGAACCGCAGGCCCACCAAGCCCGGCGGCGGCCGCGACTGCCTCGTCTTCCGATGCGACCACCTCCGAGCGGGGGACGCGAAGCCCTGCTTGCTGGAGGATCGAGTCGACCAGATCAGGATCGAGCCACCCACCCTCTGCCGGGACCGTCGTCAACGCCTCCTCGACAGTGATCCGAATCGCTGCCTCGACGTCCGGGTCGAGCCTCGCCTCAACGCCAGGATCACGGCGTCGCCATTCTCCATGACGGACCGCCCGGGCCAGAGCCAGGGCGGCCGACTCTGGGAACAGGTAGGTCGGGACGGCCCTCCCTCCATCGGATCCGCCCAGGAAGTGGGCGGCCTCGCCGGTCTGCATGAAGACGGAGAGCATCGTGACCTCACCCTCGTGGGCCAGCTGAGACCGGGTTATCGCCTCGGCGACATCCTGCGCACCCTCCGGGGTCACGGGCACATAGATCACCATCACCGCATCCACCTCACCCGATTCGAGCAGGAGCGAACTGGCGTGTTCGAACTCTCCCGGCCCTCCCGATGCGATCAAATCGACAGGATTCTTCGTGGAGGCCTCGACAGGGAGTCTCGAGCCGATCTGTTCCTGAAGCGGGCGTGAGAGCTCGGGGAGGGTCAAGCCATTGGCCTCGAGCGCGTCTGCGGCGAGGATCCCGGGCCCACCGGCATTCGTGACTATCCCGACCCGTCCCCCCGCGGGGATCGGCTGTCTGGCCAGCAGGTTGGCGGCAGCGAAAAGCTCTTCGATGGTGTCGACGCGGATCACACCGGACTGGCGAAAGAGTGCCTGCACCGCCACGTCCGACGAGGCGAGGGCCCCGGTGTGGGAAGAGGCGGCCCGACTCCCGGCCTCGGACCGGCCGGACTTCACGGCAATGATCGGTTTTCGGCGCCCGATCCGCCTGGCGATCCTCGAGAACTTCCTCGGGTTGCCGAACGACTCCAGGTACAAGGTGATCACATCGGTCTGCGGATCGTCCTCCCAGGAGAGGATCAGATCGTTGCCACTCACATCGGCCTTGTTCCCGACGGAGACGAACTGCGAGATCCCGATGTTGTTCCGGGTGGCGTAGTCGAGGATCGCGATGCCGAGTGCCCCCGACTGACTGGACATGGCGACATTCCCGGCGGGCGGGTAGACCGGAGCGAAAGTCCCGTTCAATTGGACCGAGGGGGCGGTGTTGAGCAAACCCATGCAATTGGGGCCGACCATGCGCATCCCCGAATCCCGCACGATCTCGAGCAGCTCCGCCTCGAGCTTCGCCCCCTCCGCACCGGTCTCAGAGAAACCGGCCGAGATCACCACGATGCCCCGAACGCCGGACGCAGCGCACTGTCGGGCCACATCGATGACGAATGCTTGAGGCACGACGATGTATGCGAGGTCCACCTCGTCGGGCACCTCGCCGATCGTCGGGTAGGCCCGGACCGATCCGATCACTTTGGCCTTGGGATTGACCGGGTACAGGGGACCGTTGAAGCCTCCGTAGAGGATGTTTCGGAACAGCCGACCGCCGATCGATGTCGGGTCGCTCGAGGCCCCGATCACCGCGACCGATCGGGGGAAGAACAGCGGGAGGATCGACGCGGCCACGGCGCGCTTCTCCCGCTCCCACTCCGCTTGAAGCATGCCCTCGCTCTCCGCCACCGGGAAGTCGACCGTGAAGACACCCTCGTCGATGGTGCGGGTCAACTCGTATCCCGAGTTTCGGAACAACCTCATCATCTGCCGATTCTCGGGCAGCACGAAGGCTTCGAAGCGCCGCACGCCGTGCGATCGGGCGTGATTGGTGAGGAGTTGGAGGAGTTGTGTCCCGATGCCACGCCCCTGATGCTCGTCGGCCACTGCGAAGGCCACTTCCGCCGTCCCGTCCTTCTCGAGCTCACGGTCGTAGCTGGCCAGCCCGATCATCCTGCCGTCGAGTACCGCGATCAGCGCCATGCGGTCCGAGTAATCGACATTCGTGAAGAACTCGACTTCCTTCGGCTCCAGGGTCTCTTTGATCCTGAAGAACCTGAAGTATCGGGATTCGGGCCCGAGCCGCTCGAAGAATTCAACGAGGAGAGGCCCGTCGTCGGGCTTGATCGGCCGGACCCGCGCCCCGCCACCGTCCCGAAGCGCGACATCCAGTTCGTACTCGGACGGATAGTCGGCCATCACCAAACGCTACCGCGACTTGCCCGGGGCCAGCGATCCCGCGGGGGTTAGACTTGTCGGTAACGGGGTTGATCTATGTGGGAAAGGAGAATCACAAGGACGTAGATCTTCCATCGCGCACCGTGGGGCCCGGGCCCGGTTCCTCTCCCCTCCCCCACCCACCGGCCCGGGTCCCACGACCTCTCTCCAAGCGCAAGCCTTCGATCGATGCCGACACATCGCGAGGCAGCCCATCCACGGGCTCCGGCTGATCTTCAGAACGAGGGGCGGCGCTTCCACTCGCACCACGAATGGCTTGTGCCCGGGGTGGGATTCGAACCCACACGAGCCGATTCGGCTCAAGGGGGTTTAAGCCCCTCGCGTCTGCATTCCGCCACCCGGGCCTGAGCCAGACTCAGGGTATAGCCAGCAACTCCATTGCGACGGCGTCGAGTGTGTCGTGCTCCGAGATGGTCACCTCACCGACGTCCAGCGTGTCCATCACTCCCTCGGCGACGAGTGCCCCCCCGAGGATCACTGGAGCACGCCGTGGATCGAGGGCAGGGATGGCGGCCGTCTCCTCCAGGGTCATCGAAGACAGCGAATCGACCAGCTCGGCCAGCGAGCCACGGCTCATCTCGTAACCGTGCACCCGCTTGCGCGAGTACTCGGGAAGGCTCCTGGGCGATTGCCGCCAGACTGGTCCACGTCCCGGCGACCCCGATCAAGGTGCCCGTCTCCAAGTCGACGCCGGCGAAGAGACCCGCGACGAGCTCACGCGCCGCGCTCATCTCGTTCGGCGACGCGGGACGGCCGTTGATCGCTCGCTCGGTGAGGCGAACCGACCCGATATCGAAAGACACCTCGCCTCCGGAACTCACGAACTCCGTGCTGCCTCCGCCGATGTCCGAGACCACGATCGGTTCAATGGCGTCGATCTGACGAGTGGCGCCGGCAAAGGCAAGACGGGCTTCCTCCTCCCCTGTGATCAGGCTCGGGCGCACTCCGAGGGCGGATTCGACGAGGTCGAAGAAATCCTCGCGATTCGCCGCGTCCCGCGAGGCCGATGTGGCGATCGCCGCCCGCTTCTCCACTTCCGCCCGATCCATGTCCGCCCGGAAACGAGCCAGGGCGGCCAGCGACTCCTCAATTGCGTCTGGGGAGAGATTCCCGGTTCGATCGACGCCGCGGCCGAGCCCGGTCACCTCCACCTTGCGATCGATATCCACCGACCCGTCCGTCATCAGCAACCGCATCGAGTTGGTCCCGATATCCACCACTCCCACCCTCACGGGCGGGCGATCCATTCCGGGTTCATCTCCCCGTTCAGCACACAGGGCACCGTGCAATCGAGGGGCTCGATCCAATCCTGGACCAGTTCCCCCACCGGGTTGTCCCCACCGCCCCGCGTGTGTGCGTAGTGGGCGTGAAGACACTTGATGCCGGTCCGGGTGCCACCAACTCCTCCAGTGGGCAGGTTCGGGGCGTCCGGAGGGAGCAACGTGCGCCGCTCTGCCTCGTACGACTCGTGCGCCTCGGTGAGCCTTGTCCCGAAAACCGGATCCACCTCGGCTTTGCGTTCGAGGCGCTTGATCCCGCCAGCCCCTTCCAGCCGCGCCACGCGGCCGACCGCAAGTGGGCAGCTCAGCCAGTAGAGGGTGGGGAAAGGGGTCCCATCGTCGAGGACGGGAGGGACCCGAACGACGACGGGCAGCCCGAGATGACAACGCGACACCGGGGTGGATTCGGCCCGCATCGGGCGCCCGATCTGGATCTCGACGACCTGACGGTCATCGGAGGAGGTCATCCCGCCGAATCTAGGTCACCGCCGCTGAGGAAATCCCAGATCCGATCCACCCAGGTCCTCTCGTCGACGGTCGACGCTTCTTCCTCCACAACGGCCGACTGGTTGGAGCCGGGCGGGTCGAGCACCACATATGCCGTCTCACCGGGGCGAACGTAGCCGAGCTTCTCCCGAGCCAGTTTCTCGATCTCCTGGTCGGTGTTCAGGGCGGCGGCATCGGCCTGGAGCACCGCGTTCTCCTCCTCGAGAGTGGCCAGGCGCTCCTGGGCTGCGGTGACCTGGCGCTGCGAGTCGATGATCTGCCGGTAAGGCACTACCTGGGTGATGAAAGCCGCGCCGAGAAGCAGGAAGAGGAGTGTGACGAGGGCAACGCCGGGACGCCGGATCAGAGTCATCCCGCCCTCCGGAAGCTGTCCCATCCCGCGAAACGAGCCTCGCCACCCAAAGACTCCTCGATGCGGAGCAGCTGGTTGTACTTGGCTGTTCGCTCGCCACGTGCAGGGGCGCCGGTCTTGATCTGACCGGAGTTTGTGGCCACGGCAAGGTGGGAGATGAAGCTGTCCTCGGTCTCGCCGGACCGGTGGCTGACCATCGTGGCATAAGACGCGCCCTTGGCAGCGGCCATCGTGTGCAGGGTCTCGGAGACGGATCCGATCTGGTTCACCTTGATCAGGATGGCATTGGCCGCGCCTTCTGCGATGCCTTTCCGAAGGATCTCCTCGTTGGTGACGAACAGGTCGTCACCAACCAACTGGATCCCGTCACCCAAACGGTCGGTCAGCGCCTTCCATCCCTCCCAATCGTCTTCGGCCATCCCATCCTCGATCGAAACCAGTGGATAACGGTCGACGAGGCCGGCGAGGTATTCGACCATCTCCGCCGAGTCCATCTCCCCACCTTCGAGGAGGTACTGGCCCTCCCGATGGAACTCGGTGGCGGCAACGTCCAGGGCCAACGAGATCTCGTCGCCGAGCCGGTAGCCGGCCACTTCGATGGCCTCCACCAGCAGTTCCAAGGCCGCCTCATTCGTCGGCAGGTCGGGGGCGAAACCGCCCTCGTCGCCGACGTTGGTCCCGAGGCCCCGTCCGCCGATCACCCGCTTCAAGGCGTGGTAGACCTCGACCCCAGCCCGAAGGGCCTCGGAGTAGGACGGGAGGCCGGCGGGCACGACCATGAATTCCTGGATATCGACGGAGTTGGCTGCATGGGCGCCGCCGTTGAGCAAATTGAGACAGGGCACCGGGAGGACCTGTGCGGCGGGGCCACCCAGATAGCGGTAGAGAGGGAGGCCCACGGCCGACGAGGCCGCCCTGGCCACGGCCAGAGACACGGCGAGAATGGCATTCGCGCCCAACTTTCCCTTGGTCGTCGTCCCGTCGAGATCGATCATCATCTGGTCGATGTGCTCCTGGCGGGTGACATCGATCCCAACCAGGGCAGGCCCGATCGTGTCCACGACGTTGCCGACGGCCTTGGTCACGCCCTTGCCCGCCCATCGTTCCCCGCCGTCACGCAACTCAACCGCCTCCAGCGTGCCGGTCGATGCCCCTGAGGGCACGGCCCCACGCCCGAAGCCTCCTCCCGAGGTGTGCACCTCGGCCTCCACCGTGGGGTTTCCTCGTGAATCGAGGACCTGGCGAGCGATGATGCGCTCGATCTTGGGATGGTGGAGCATTGGAGGTGTATGTCCCTGTGTCTACGTTTTACGTTCTACGACGTCGTACAACGTACAGCGCGAAACGGAGAACGCCGTCACTTCGATTGCTCCCAGCGGAGGTTCATGTCCTCGAGCGACAGCCCCGCCATCGGGCCCATGCCCTCCATTGCCCGAAATCGGGTCTCGAATCGATCGACGGCCCCACGCAGGGCGAGCTCGCCGTCGATGCCGAGGTGACGGGCCAGATTGATCACCGAGAACAGGACATCGCCCAGCTCTGACTGGGCCTCGGCCGGATCGGAGAGGACCGCCTCGAGCTCGTCGAGCTCCTCCCTGACCTTGGGCAGGACCTCGGACGCTTGTGACCAATCGAAACCCACCTTCGCCGCACGATTCTGGATCTTGGAGGCCAGATGGATGGCAGGCAAGGCGCTGGGAATCCCGTCCATTTGTGACTCCCGCCCGGAGCCTCTCTCTTCGTCCTTGATCTGATCCCAGTTTCGCTTCACATCGGCGGCCGAATCGACATCGACCTCCCCGAATACATGTGGATGCCGACGCACCAGCTTCTGTCTCATGACCTCTGCCACGTCGTCGATGTCGAAGGCCCCCTTCTCCCTGGCGATGGCGGCATGGAAGAGAACCGAGAGCAGGACATCTCCTAGCTCGTCCTCGACCGCTGCGTAGGCAACCAGATCAGTCTCGTCGCCATCGAGCTTGCCCACCGCGTCGATCAGCTCGTAGGTCTCCTCGACCAGATACTTGACCAGAGTTTGATGAGTCTGCTCCCGATCCCAGGGACACTCCTCGCGCAGGGTCGTCATCGTCCGAACTGCGCCGATGAGACCTCCCGGAACGGTGTCGATGAACAGCGACGTCCGGTATCCGGCCAGCGCGGGGTCCACATCGTGGGGAGACGCCTCGACCCGTACCGCGTCGGTGGCACCCAGGCCCGCCAGGACCAGGATCGTCGCATCCTCGGGGATCACCCGCCCAATGTGAGACCGCGACGTCAGCCAGGACCTCCGGCCGGTCGAGTTGGGCGACAATGGTCGGCTTGTCCAACACGAGCGGGTCGGGCAAGTCGTGACCGTTGAGGATCTGCAAGCCCCGGTCCAAGGGGTCGTAGCCCACCTCGTCGAGGATTGCATCGATGAAGGACTCTGCCGGGATCAGCTCTATCTCGGCACCGGACTTCAGCAGCATCCTCACCGCGAACTCGCCAACCAGCGGGCTGCCCGGGACCGCATAGACCACCGGCCCATTCGATGCCGTCTCCAGGACGCGATCGGCGATTGCCCGATAGACGTCTTCGAACGAACTGCCTTCCTCGTACAGGTCATCGCAGGTGACAACCTCTCTCGAGGCGGCCAGCTGCTGGGCGGCGGGATGTTCTTCGGTGCGGACGATGACCGTCCGCACTGGATCGAGCAAGATCGAACGGACAGCTGTCGGAATCCGGTCGAGATCGCCGGGACCCAGGCCGGTAACCGTGATCACTCGGCCGGTGGGACCACCTGTGGTTGAGGGGTCGCCTGCCAGGTGCCGTATGTCTCGTCGATTGTCACCTCGGCGGCCTCGAACTGCTCGGTGAACCAGGTGTTGAGCGCCTCGGTCGACGCGGAGGCGGTCAATGGCGTCGATGGCCTCCTCCTCGGTGGGCAACTCGTCGTCCCTGAGCAGGATGACGTGGAAGCCGAACTGGCTCTCGACGGGGTCGGTGGGGACACCCACCTCAGCAGTGGTGAGTGCGGCGGCGAAGGCGGGGTCGTACAGGTCCGCCGGCTCACAACCGAGGTCACCACCCTGGGCGCCGCTGGCGGTGTCGGTCGACAGCTCGGTGGCGAGGGCGGCGAAGTCCTCGCCGGCCTCTATGCGAGCGAGGACGTCATTGGCCTCTTGCTCGGTCGCAACCAGAATGTGCGATGCGCAATAGTTCGCCTCTGCGGCCGTGATGGCGGTGTCGATCTCTTCCGGAGTGGGCTGTTCGACATCCGCCTGCATGCTCTCGCTCGATCTCCGCGACCAGCAACTGGCTGTGGGCGAACTGCTGCAACAACTCCTCGGTTATCTGCTGTGCCTCGAGGAACTCTTCGCGGGTCTGGCCGTTGGCCGACTCCTCGAACAGTGCCGTCGCCTCGGCGGTGATCTCGTCCTCCGGTATCACGATGCCGAGGTCGGCCTCGGCGGCTTCGGACACGATCTGCTGCTGGACGAGGAAGCCGAGGGCCCCGGCGAAGTCTGCCTTCGGGATCTCCTCCCCATCGCCAGTGATCAGAGCTTCGACTTCTTCGACGGTGATGTCCTCGCCATTGACTGTTGCCGCCACACCACCACCGCTGCCGCCGCTGCCACACGCGGCGAGGGCGAGGGCGGCAATGACCAAGAGAATTGCATGCTTCTTCAAGACGGATTCCTTCGAAAGAGGGGAGATCGGAAAGGGTACTCGGCGCCACGTGGTACGAAGATCCACGCTTATCACTCCTCCTTTTCCCACATCTGACTGAGAAACGAGATCAGACCGGGGACCAGATCGCGGGGCGCGGGGATGAAGACAACGCCCTCCTGTGCGTTCAGGACCGAGCGCGGCTGGAGTCGCTTCAGCCTCACTTCCTGTGAGCTCCTCAGGTCGACAGGGCCCATCCTGATCTCATGACGCAGCTGGACCAACTCCTCCAGACCGACCCGCAATGCCTCCACCCGGAGCCGGGCCAAGGAGATCAGAGCCTCGGCCTCTGTCGGCAGGGGGCCGTACCGATCGACCCATTCGGCCGCCACATCATCGACCTGGTCGTTGGTCGTGGTCGTCGCAAGGCGGCGGTAGGCCTCGAGTCTCAGTTCCTGATCCGCGACATAGGCATCGGGCAAATGGGCGTCCACGGGCAGATCGATGCGGACCTCCCGCTGTGGCGAGGTCACCGGTTCCCGCCCCTCCAACTCCGACACCGCCTCGGCCACGAGCTCGGCGTACAAATCGAAGCCAACCGCAGCAATATGGCCGCTCTGGACCTCTCCCAGGATCGAGCCTGCCCCCCTGATCTCGAGATCGCGCAGGGCGAGCTGGAAGCCGGATCCCAGGTCGGTGGCTTCCCCGATCGCCTCCAGCCGCCGGTGGGCGTCCTCTGTCAGCGACTGGTCGGCGGGGTGGAACAAATAGGCATAGGCGCGCTGGTCCGACCGTCCCACCCGACCGCGGAGCTGATAGAGCTGGGCGAGACCCAGTAGGTCGGCGCGCTCGACGATGAGGGTGTTCACCTTGGGTAAGTCGAGACCCGACTCGATGATCGTGGTCGCGACCATCACGTCGTATTCGCCGCTCCAGAAGTCGATCATCACCTGCTCGAGCTGGCCCTCGGACATCTGTCCGTGGGCCACTACGTAAGTGGCGTCGGGCACCAGCTCTTGAAGCCGCGCCACGGCTCGGTCGATCGATTGGACCCTGTTGTGGACGTAGAAGACCTGGCCTTCACGAAGTATCTCCCTTCGAATCGCAGCCGAGACCGACTGCTCGTCGTAAGGCCCGACGTAAGTCAAGATCGGATGACGGTCCTCGGGAGGGGTCCTGATATGGGAGACGTCGCGGATGCCGGTTAGCGCCATCTCCAGCGTCCTCGGGATCGGGGTCGCCGTGAGGGTGAGGACGTCCACGCCCACCTTGAGCCTCTTGATGGCGTCCTTTGCAGAAACTCCGAAGCGCTGTTCCTCGTCGACGACGAGAAGCCCGAGATCCTTGAAGTGGATGTCATCGGACAGCAATCGGTGGGTGCCGATCACGACGTCGACCTCGCCCGTGCCCAGACCGGCGACGACGGCCCTCTGCTGTTTGGGCGTGAGAAAGCGAGACAGGGCCTCGACCGTGACCGGATAGCTCTGGAATCGCTCGGCGAATGTCTGGTGGTGCTGTTGAGCCAGGAGTGTGGTGGGAGCGAGCACTGCGACCTGCTTTCCCGACTGGACCGCTTTGAACGCGGCTCTGATCGCCACCTCCGTCTTGCCATAGCCGACGTCACCGAAGACCAGGCGATCCATCGGTTGCCCGGCCTCCATGTCCCGCTTGACGTCGACGATGGCTTGCATCTGGTCGTGGGTTTCCTCGTATGGGAACGACCCCTCCATTTCCCGCTGCCAGGGGGTGTCAGGCTCATAGGTGTGGCCGGTGGCGGCAGCCCTCTCGCGATGGAGCTCGACGACCTGCTGGGCGACCGCGGCCACCGCCTTGCGAACCTTGGACTTCTGGTCGGTCCAGTCCTTCCCCCCCATCCGGGAGACACGCGGGACCTCGCCCCCGGTGTAACGGCGAACCGCGGCAAGCTGGTCGACGGGCACATAGAGCCGGTCCCCCCCGGCGTAGGCAATCACGAGATAATCACGCTCGATTCCGGCCATCGAACGCGACACCAAACCTTCGAACCGGCCGATGCCATGCTGATGATGGACGACAAAGTCGCCCTCCGTGAGGTCCCGATACTGTTGGCCCACTTCGGCTCGGGCCCGGCCAGACCGGCGATGGGCGCGGCGGCGCCCTGCGATCTCCTGCTCGCCGAGGACGGCCACCCCGATCGACGGCACGACGAAGCCCTTGTGTATGCCGAGCGGAATCACCGCCGACCTCGGTGCCTCCAGGCGCGGGAGGCGGTCGACCACGAGGCCCTGCTCGGCCAGCGCCGCCGCGACGCGGTCGGCCGCGGCTTCGCCGTCCATGGCGATCACCGTGTCGATCCCTCCGGCCCAACAGCCTCCCCACCCCGGCAGCGACGGACTCCGGGCTCCCCGGGATGGCATCGAGGGCGCTGATCTCGAGCACCCGGTCGCCGGGGCCGGTGGGGCTCGACGGCATTCGCAGATGAGGCCGGCCGGTGAGACTGTCCTCGAGATCGAGAAACAGCGCGGGGTGCTCACCCGCGATCGGCGCCTGGTCCCCCCAGGTCGGGGCCAGCGCCGCCGCGAGCTCAGACTCCTCCTTGACCAGCTCGCGAGCGCGGTCGAGGGCGCGGCTTGGCTCGACCAGGACCAGGCCGGCGCCCTCGGGCATGGCGTCGATCATCGACACGGGCTCGGCGAGCCAGGGAAGCCAGGACTCGATTCCGGGGAAAAGCTGTCCCTCAACGATCCGGTCCCAAGTGGAGGCGCTCCATAGCTCACTCCGGACCAGTTGAGCGGCCCGATCGCGAATCAGCGGGTCCGGTCGAACCTCACGGGCCGGAAATGCGATCAGGCGAGGCACGACGTCCTCGGAGCGTTGCGTCGCCACCGAGAAGGCCCGTGTCTCCTCGAGCTGATCGCCCCAGAAGTCAAGCCGCACCGGATTGTCCGCCTGGGCCGGGAACACGTCGACGATCCCGCCCCTCACCGCGAACTCGCCACGCGCCTCGACCCGGTCGGTGCGGGCATAGCCGAGGTCGGCGAGTGAACGGGAAAGGGCGTCCATGCTCACCTCGTCTCCCGGCGACAGAATCAGAGGTCCGTGAGGTGACGGGCTCAGCCGCTGAATCGCCCCGCGGACACTGGTCACGACCACTGTGGGGCCACCCTGATCCAAGGCATGTCTCGCCTCCGAGCGACGCGCCATCGTGCCGATGTTCGGCGAGACGTGCTCGAAAGGCAGGGTCTCCCACGCCGGGGCGAGAAGCACGGCGTCCACGAACAAAGAGATGTCGTCGACCAGTTCCTCGGCGTCTCGCTCGCCGGGCACCACGACGAGGAGTGATGACTCGATCTGGTCGGCGAGCCCTGCGATGGCGAAGGCGCGCCCGCCCGGTGCCACGGACCAGGTGCCGTGGAGATCGGGAAGAGGGGCGGACCGCCAACCTGACAGGAGTGGCTCGAGGGGGGCAACCATCGGGGAGCCGATGGTACCTGTGGTTCAGACCAGCAGGCCTTGCTGGCGAAACCAGTCAACGGTGCGAGCGATGGTGATCTCCAAAGGGGTGTAATCGAGCCCCAGCTCGCGGGTTGCCCGGCTCCCGTCGTAGGTGTGACCGGCCCGCAGCACCTTGACCATCTCACGGCACAGCGGGGGACGTCGCCCCGTGATCCGTCCGCCAAGCTCGATCGTGGACGCTCCTCCGGACGCCACCCAGCCGGGCAGGAATCTCGGAACCAGGTCCCGGCCGGTGATCGCGTTGAACCTGTCGACCAGCTCGGAGATCGAGGAGCTGGAGCCGTTGAGGATGTAGCGCTGCCCGGCGATTCCACGTTCGGCGGCGAGAACGTGACCGCGGGCGCAGTCGTCGATATCGACAATCGACACCGTGGTCTCCACCAGGAAGGCGAGCCTCCCATTCAGTATGTCGAGGATGAGCTTCCCCGTTCCGGTCGCACGTCCTGGTCCCTGGACCGACGACGGGTTCACCGCCACCACGTCGAGGTCCCCCGCATGGTCGAACAGGAGCCGTTCGGAGAGATGTTTTGACCGCTCGTATCTGGACAGATAGCTCCCCCGATGAGGACTGTCTTCGGATCCGATGGTCCGGTGCGCCTCACCGATGGCAGCGGCAGAGGACGTGTGGATCATCCTCGTCACCCCCGCAGAGCGGCATGCTTCCATCACGTTACGAGTGCCCTCGATGTTGACCAGATCCATTCGATCCGGGTCCGGTGAGCAGAGCTCGTTGATCCCGGCGACATGAAACACCCAGTCCTTGCCGGCGACCAGCGCCTGGAGACCGGGAGCGTCGAGCACGTCACCCTCGACAGGCGTTGCCCCGCGATCTCTCAGATCCGCAGCGGACGCCGGAGTTCGGGTGAGCGCGTCGACCCGGTGACCTTCCTCGACCAGGCGACGGATGAGGGCGCGCCCAACGACACCGCTACCACCGGTGACCCCGACCCTCACGTGCGGGTCGGAGTCGGCTCCGAGCGAACCGTGTGCCAGAAGGCGGAGATGTAGCCCCAGGCTGAGCCCACCGTGGCGATGACTGCGATGAGCATCACCCACTGATCGAGGTACCAGGGCCCCCATCGATCGGCGAGCCGGAAATAGGCGAGGAAGATGGCGAGGAACTGGGTGCCGAATTTGATCTTCCCCCAAGTCGACGGTCGGATCAGACCACCCTGCGTCGCCACCACTCCTCGCAGCGCCATGACCAAGAACTCGCGGAAGATGATGATCGAGGCCGGCCAGATGGAGACCCGATCGATCGAAACCAGGGCGAGCAGGGTGCCCGTGATGAGGATCTTGTCAGCTGTGGTGTCGAGAAAGGCGCCGAGCATCGTGCCCCCGCTGGTCTTGCGGGCCAGGTAGCCGTCGAGGAAATCGGTGAAGGCAGCAACGGCGAAGAGAGTGGCCGCGATCACGAGAGCGTTGTCGATCCGATCGGAACGGGTGAACGCCATGATGAACGGCACCAGAAGGATCCGGGATAGCGCCAGGATGTCAGGCGTTGAGATCGGGGTCCTCCTCGACTACCGATCCGATCTTATCGGTGACGCAGGTTCAGAGAAGAAGGACATCAATGCGACGCCGGTCTCCTCCGGAGCCTCTTCGGGGAGATAGTGCCCGCAGGGAAGGGCCGACCCGCGAACGTCGTCTGCCCACTCCCCCCAGACTTCGAGGATGTCGTACCAGGCGTCGATTGGACCCCTACCCGACCAGAGCACGAGCAGCGGGCATTCGATCTTGCGACCCTCGGCCTTGTCGGCCATGTCATGGTCGAAGTCGATCGTCGCCCCGGCCCGATAGTCCTCACAGATGCCACGAATCGTGTCCGGGTCGGCAAAGCAACGCAGATAGTCCTCCAGCGCCCCCTCGTCGAAGAACCTGGTGTCCGGGCCTCTCGTGGTGTGCCATCGCCAGAACCACTCAGGGTCGGTGCCGATCAGCGTCTCGGGCAATGGCGCCGGCTGGGCCAAGAAGAACCAGTGATAGTGGCTCAAGCCGAATTCACGGCCGCCTCGGGCGAACATCTCCCCGGTCGGGATGATGTCGAGGACCGCCAGCTTTTCGACCGACTCAGGATGATCCAGGGCCAGCCGATAGCCCACCCGTGCCCCCCGGTCGTGCCCGGCCACGGCGAACCTGAGGTGTCCTAGCGTCCTCATCAGAGCGATCTGGTCGAGCGCCATGGTGCGCTTCGAATATGCAGTGTGGTCCGGCGTCGAGGCGGGCTTGGATGTCTTCCCGTAACCACGCAGGTCGGGGGCTACGACGGTGAACTGCTCCGCAAGAGCCGGGGCGACGCGGTGCCACATCACATGAGTCTGCGGATTGCCGTGGAGCAAGAGCAGCGGTGGGCCTTCGCCACCAACCCGAACACGCACCCGGATCTCACCCAAGTCGAGCATCTCGAGTCGGAATCCGTCGAACATGCTCAGACCCAGCCGAGGGATCGCTCGACCGCCTGCTGCCAACGACGATGGAGCCGATCACGCTCCTCGACGCTCATCGAAGGGGACCAACGGGCATCCTCCGACCACAGGCTGCGTATCTCGTCGAGACCCGACCAGTATCCGACGGCGAGACCCGCCCCGTAGGCGGCGCCGAGAGCGGTGGTCTCCGCGACCACTGGTCGGATCACGTCCACTCCCAGGATGTCGGCCTGGAATTGCATGAGCAGGCCGTTGGCCGTCATCCCACCATCGACACGGAGCTCCAACAGATCGACACCAGAGTCGGCGACCATCGCATCGAGGACGTCGCGGGTCTGAAACGCTGTGGATTCGAGCGCAGCGCGTGCGATGTGACCACCATTGGCGTATCGGGTGAGGCCCGCAATCACGCCTCGCGCATCGGGCCTCCAGTGTGGGGCGAAGAGACCGGAGAAGGCAGGGACGAAATAGACGTCGCCGTTGTCCTCGACCGAGCGGGCCAGAGCTTCGACTTCGGAGGCGTCGTCGAGAAGACGCAGATTGTCTCGAAGCCACTGCACCAGCGAACCAGTGACGGCAACAGAGCCTTCCAGAGCGAACACCGGACGCCGCCCGGCGACCCGGTAGGCCACCGTGGTCAAAAGCCCGGCGTCCGAGGTGACCGGGCTCTCCCCGGTGTTGAGCAGCATGAAATTCCCCGTGCCGTATGTATTTTTCGCCTCGCCGGGATCGAAGCAGGCCTGACCGAACAGCGCCGCCTGTTGGTCGCCCAGGATCGCGGCCAGACGGACCCCGGCCAGCGGCCCGGTGCACTCGATGTCGATCCCGATCGACGGGACGATCTCGGGGAGAATGGCGGCCGGCACACCGATTTCGAGGCAGAGGTCGGCGTCCCAGGTCGTCGTCGCCAGGTCCATGAGGAGGGTGCGCGAGGCATTTGTGACATCGGTGACGTGACGTCCACCGTCAGGGCCGCCGGTGAGATTCCAGGCGATCCAGGAGTCGATGGTGCCGAAGGCCAGCTCCCCCCGTTCGGCGCGCTCGCCGAGATCGAGATGATCGAGCAGATAGCGGGCCTTGGGCCCGGAGAAATAGGTGGCCAGGGGAAGCCCGGTCTTCGCCCTGAATCGGTCCGGGCCGGCGTCGCCGGCCAACTCGGCGCAGAGGTCAGCGGTACGTGTGTCCTGCCATACGATGGCGTTGTGCACCGGCTCGCCTGTCGCCCGGTCCCAGATCACCGTCGTCTCCCGTTGATTGGTGAGACCAACGGCCGCGAGCTCTGATGCCTCGAGTCCCACTCGGGATAGAGCGCCCTCGATGACCGATGTCGTCTTCGACCAGATCTCGACCGGGTCGTGCTCCACCCACCCTGGCTGGGGGAAGATCTGGCGATGCTCTCGCTGATCGACTGCGACGACCGCCCCGTCGTGGTCGAAGATCATGAAGCGAGTCGACGTGGTGCCCTGATCGAGGGCGCCAATGAGGTCGGGCATGTCGATCCCTAACTTTGGAACGCGGCCCGGCGATCGTCCACCGAAAGCCCTCGCCGGATGTAGCTGGACGTGCCTTCCGACAGCAACTCCCTGGCCGCGGCAGCCAGCGCCCCGTAGGCGGCGAAGGCGAGGGCACCACCGGTCGATACCCGTCTGACACCGGCGGCGGCCAGTTCCGCGACCGTTGGCCCATCGACCCGAGCCAGGACATTGACCGGGGCTCCGGATTCGGATACGACCCTGCCGATTTGGCCGATGTCGGCCAGCCATCGGCGCGTATACGACGTCTGCTCCCGCCTGGCGATAAGCCGTCAGCCTGGCGATCGTGTCATCTAGATCGTCGATCCCGTAGAGGTGGTTTTCGGCCCTGGCGGTCAGCACAATCCCATGCGATCGGGACACCTCGGCTGCGGCGGCCACCCGTTCGACGGCGATGCCGATCGGGTCGATCCCGGAGTCAGGGTCATAGTCCTCGATCGATACCCCTGCGGCCCCGGTGCCGGCAATCCTCTCCACGGTTGCTGACACACCGGCGGGGTCGTCGGCAAAGCATCGCTCGGCGTCGACGCTGACCGGCACCTCGACCGTTCTCACCAACGCGTCCACATGCGCCAGCAGTTCCTCGACCGTCACCTGCTGATCCATCCGGCCCAACGAGGCGGCCTGCCCCGAGCTGGTAGTTGCGATCGCCTCGAACCCGAGCGAAGCGAGAACGCGGGCCGATCCGATGTCCCAGGCATTGGGCATCACGAAGCAGCCGGCTTCGTGGAGCTCGGCGAATCGGGTGCGCTTGGCGGCAGGAGACATCCTGGCCGGAGGCTAACGATGAGAGAGGTCCATCGATCTGATCGGCCGGCCAAACAGAAGAAGTCAGGAAGACGGTTCCCGACCCCTGTGGGCGGCCATCTCCTGGGCCCGGGCCGGGTCGCTTCGCCAGAGCTCGACGACATCCGCTGCATCCTCGATCATCAGCGCGACCTCGCCGCGCTCCGCCTTGTTGAAGGCGCGAAGTACGAAATCTGCTGGATCCATCTGGCCCGGTGGTCGCCCGACACCCAGCTTGAGGCGGTTGAAGTCCTTGGTCCCGAGGGCAGATTCGATGGAGCGGACCCCGTTGTTGCCCCCGCTCCCCCCACCCACCTGGAGACGGAGTCGACCGAAGGCGAGGTCGATGTCGTCGTGCAATACGAGAACGGCCTCAGGGGCCAGCCCGAAGTAGTCGAGCAGGGAGCGGACCGCGCGGCCCGACTCGTTCATGTATGTCATCGGCACGGCGTAGAGAAGACGCTCGTCTCCCACCCCGACCTGGGTCATCTGGGCTTGCACCCGCGAGGGGCCCCTGCCCAGCTTCTCACCCGCTCGTTCCAGGACGCGGGCCAGCACCTCGTATCCGAAGTTGTGTCGCGTACCTTCGTAGTCGGAGCCGGGGTTGCGCAGCCCGATGACGGCGCGGGCCGGCTTAGCCGCCTGACTCGCTTCCGGATTCGTCCGCAGCAGATTCCTCAGCCTGGCCATCGGGCTCCTCACCCTCGACGAGCTCCTCGCCCTCGACCTCCTCGCCCTCGACCTCTTCGGGCTCCTCTTCGATCTCAGCGGCCGGGGCGGTGACGCTCATCAGCACGGTCTCGGGATCCTCGGTGTAGAGCACTCCCTCGAGCTCAGGGAGGTCGGCGATGCGAAGGGCATCACCGATGCCGACGCCGGATATGTCGAGTTCGATGCCCGAGGGAATCGCTGTTGCCAGTGTCTCCACGACGACATGGGTCTTGCTGGGGGAAAGCACTCCACCCTCCTCGACTCCCGCCGGCGTGCCCAAGAAGTGAATGACGACCTCGGCGTGAACCGTCTCATCGAGGGAGACGGTCACGAAGTCGATGTGGCGGTACTCGTTGCGGAACGGGTGTCTCTCGATTACCCGAGCCATGGTCAGGACCAGGTCCTGGCCCTCGATCTCGAGGTTGATCAGCGCATTGGCCCCGGCCTCGGTGTGGAGGGCCATGTGGAGGTCGTGGGCATCGACTGCGACGTTGATGGGGTCGATGGCCTTGCCGTACACGATCGCCGGGACGCGACCGGTCCGGCGAAGACGGCGCGACTCACGCGAGCCGGTGGGCCGGCCCGTCTCGGCGCGCAGAGTTACTTGCGAGGACATCTAAAGGGCTCCTTGAGGAGGTGGGTGAGGCCCAATTATGGCCCGGATACGTTGCTTGTGCCAGACGAGACCGAGTCCATCCAGCGTGATGTGCGGGAAACGAGACGGTCGAGCATCGCGTCCTCTGTCCACCCTCCTCCCCGGAAGGCGTGGCTCGCCCCTTCGAGCAGCTCGACGCTGACGTTGGGTAGAGACCGGATGTGCCGATCGAAGAGCTCCATGCGGCTCAGGGCATCCCGGGTCCCCTGGAAGAAGAGCAGCGGGACATGCACATCCTGGAAATGGGCGACGCGGAGCCGATCCTCCTTGCCGGCAGGATGGAGCGGATAGGCATAGAGGATGATCCCGGCGCTGGAGAAGCCCTCGGCAACGAGATAGGTCGCCATGCGCCCCCCCATCGACCTTCCCGCCAGGAAGAGATCATCGACTCGTGCGCCGAGGAATTCGGCAGCGGCACGATGGGCCTCGACGAGCCGCTCGGTTCGATCGGGCCGCTTCGAGCCCCTCTCGGTGTAGGGATAGTTGAAGGTCATCACCGTGTAGCCGGCCCCGGCCAGCCCATCTCGAAGGGAGATCATGAAAGGATGTTCCTGGTTCGTCCCGGCACCGTGGGCGAGGAGCACACCGGATCGGCCTGACCCGGCGAGGCGGCCGGAGACCTGGCCGTCGGGCAAAGTGATCGCGGTGGTGGTGGCCATTGGGCAAATTTAGGGCAGGTACCGTGGTCGGATGGAGACGATGGTGCATGAGACGCCCGAGGATGTGGCCGAAGCGGCGGCGAAGAGGGTGGCCGACCTCCTGGCCACGTCGGCCAGATCGATTCTCCTTCGGTCTGGCCGGTGGCTCCACGCCGGAGGCCACCTACAAGGACCTGCGGGGCCGGGCTTCAGGCTGGAACAAGGTCGACGCTTGGCTGGCTGACGAGAGATGGGTGCCTCCCGACCACGAGCGGTCGAACGGGCGAATGGCCGCGAGCGTCCTGTTCGACCATGTCGACGCCGTCCTTCACCGTCCGCAATGGAGCGAATTGATCGAGCCCGCGGACTCCGCGGCCCATTACGAAGCCAGACTCAGGTCGATCCACGCCGGAGGCCGCCCCGACGTGGTGTTGCTCGGCGTTGGGGAAGACGGCCACACGGCCTCGCTCTTCCCCGGCACGAGGGCGCTCTCGGAGCCTGGCCGATGGTTCGTGGCCAACCAAGTGCCTGCTCTCGATGAGGACCGGCTCACCGCTACCTTCAATCTCCTGTGGAGGACGCGGCTCCTGATGGTCCTCGCGGTCGGCGTCGCCAAGGCAGCCGCGGTGCTTGCGAGCTTCGAGGGGACCACGCCGGCCGGACAGTTGGGCGATGGGGAGGCCGAGGTCGAGTGGTACCTGGATCGGGACGCCGCGTCGCTGCTCGGCTGATCGCCGGCGCCCTGGCTATCCTCGTCGTTGTCGCATGCGACCCGACGTCAGGACCAGAAACGACCAGGACAACATCTGTCGGCGAGACCACAACCGTCCCGCTCACGCCCTCGTCCTCGACGGGCGCCACGACCACCACACACCTCTCCCCGGTCGATCTCGAGGTCCGGGTGCCAGAGGGGGAGGGACCGTTCCCGGCTGTCGTCCTCGCTCATGGGGGTGGATGGGTCGGCGGGTCGCCGACGCTCATGAGCGACCTGGCGCAGTTCCTCACGGAGGCAGGTTTTCTCACCTTCAACACCGCGTACACCCTCTCCAACGGCGTCGCGGGCTTCCCGTCCGCGGTCGACGATGTCGCCTGCGCCGTCCGCACCGCCGCCGATCATCCGGCCAGCGACGGCACGGTCGCGGTCGCAGGCCACTCGGCGGGGGCGCATCTGGCCGCGCTCGTCGCTCTAGACACCGATGTGTACGGCCGGGGGTGCACGCTCACTGAGCCCGTGATCCCGGACCGTCTGGTCGGGCTCGCGGGCCCCTACGACGTGGCCCGGCTCGGGCCGTTGATCCTCCCGTTCTTCGGGGTCCGGCCCAACGAGGACCCCGAGATGTGGCAAGCCGGCAATCCGCTCAACCAGGTGGCGAACAACCCCGACCTGGCCAGCCTGATCATGCATGGCGAAGAGGACGGCCTGGTTGATCTGAGCTTCGCCACCGACTTCGCAGAAGCGCTCACCGCTGCGGGATCCGAGGCGGTTGTCGAGGTGGTGGAGGGGGCGCGCCACAACGAGATGCACGACCCGGACGTCGTCGGCGATTTGATCCTCGCCTGGTTGGACCGGGACTAGACCGGCCTTTCTCCTGGCCGGAGTATCCAGGCGCTGTCGTGACGTGTCATCCCGATCTTCGGGTAATAATCGACCGCGGCCGGCGCAGCGAGGAGAATCACCGTGGCCTCGGGCGTCGCCTCGCAAGTGAGACGGACCAGCTCTTTGCCGATGCCCTTGCCCTGGTAGTCGGCTCGCACCGCCAGGTCGGAGAGATATGTGCAATAGACCCAGTCGGTGACGCACCGTGAGATCCCGACCATCAGCTCCTCGTCCCAGGCGGATATCACCAGATTGGCATCATCGAGCATTCGGGCCATTCGTTCCCGGTCGTCGACGGGGCGTCTCTCGCCGAGGGTGGAGTCCACGTAGAGCTCGATCATCTCGTCCAGGCCGATGTCGTTGCCGGTGCGATAGGTGATCATTGGTCCTGATCGTAGGATGACCTGGTGAAGGCCCGGCCGGACAGGCCGGCCTGTGTGATCGGGCTCGAGTCCTGCTCTGTTCGGTCAGAACGACCCGACCACGGTTCTCAGCTCCGGCTGATGTCTCTGGCGGCAACACGAGGTCCGAAGCTCGGCTCATGGCCCAGAGTGTGGAGGAGCCGGGTCACCCGTCCTCGATGAGGGCGAAATGGCTCGAGCAGCTCCAGCATCTCCTCGTCTGTTCCCCGCGGCCGGCCAGTCAGGTGATACACCACGATGTGCTTGAGATGGAAGTCGCCGACATCGACCTGGTCGGCGTCACCATGGGATACGGAGAGCGTCTTCGACACCGTCCAGAGCCCTACCCCTTGGATCGTGACCAACTGCGCCGCCGCCTCTGATGGAGTCGATTCTCTGGCTCTGTCGATGCGGACCGCGGACGCCGCAACCCTTCTGAGCAGGTCCGCACGTCGCTTCTCCAGGTGCAGCCCGTGATAGACCCAATACGGGGCGGAGGACATTCGGCTGCGGGTCCGGTGGCAGACGCAGTTCCCGCGGCCCTGGCGCCGGATCACCGAACTGGCGCCGCAGGCCCCGGAGCGCGGCTGTCGCCTGTTCCCCTGTCACCTTCTGGCCGCAGATCGCACGCACCAGGGCATCGAACACCAGATCAGTCCTCCCGAAACGCCAGCCCGGGTGACGTCGATGCAGTTCCCCGACGAGAGGGTGGTCGGTCTCGAATTCCGTAGGGTCATCACCGAGCCCGGCAATGATGCCGAGACGGTCGAGCAGCCATGGCC
The DNA here is from genome assembly GCA_963720925.1 of uncultured Acidobacteriota bacterium. Classification (GTDB taxonomy): domain Bacteria; phylum Actinomycetota; class Acidimicrobiia; order Spongiisociales; family ZC4RG35; genus JARDZU01. The sequence continues at coordinate 371,770 of CAVRHE010000007.1, read as the reverse complement.
CACCGGTCCCCCAGGCATCACCAAATAGGTCTTCCTTGGTTCGTCTGATCCGAAGTGAGCCCGGTCCGAGCGGGGTGCGCGCGGTCAACCACCAGCCATCATCGGCGAACCATCCATGCAATGGACGAAGGGTCGCCTTGAGATCGAGGAGTCCGTCGATCGGTATCGAATCGCTGATCGCATCCACGGGCGAAATCATCGTCACCATCGATCGTGATGGACAACCTCCTCGAACGGTCTGCGGGCCGGGTTCTTGATCGGCTTCAGCGGCCGGTCTCCTGGATAACCGAGCCCGAGCAGCCAGGTGAGACGCCGATCGTCGGGCAGACCGAGGAGCCTCCGCCGCAAGCTCGTAGTCATGCACCGAAGCCGTACGACTTCCGATCCCGAGATCGGCGGCGGCGATCATCATCGACATTGCCACCTGCCCCAGGTCGTAATTGATCACCGCAGTGAGACGTAGATCGTCGCTGAACGGGGCCACCAGGCCGACAGCTGCGGCGGCGTTGGCGATGTGGCCCGCGCCTTGCCAGACGTGAGAGATTTTCTCCAACTGTGCACGATCCCGGATTAGGACGAAATCCCATCCCTGTTTGTTGCTTGCAGACGGAGCACGGCGCCCCGCTTCGAGGATCCGCTCGAGGTCGGCATCCGCGAGCGGTGTCCCGTCGTACTCCCTGGTGGCGCGTCGCGCCGTGATGGCATCCCATGTTTCCATCGGCGCAACCTAACGCGGCGGCTCAGACCGGGACCACCTCGACCGGGATCCCGTTCAGAATGGCGTTGCCGGAAATCGGATCCATGGCACCGGTAGAAAGGCGGTTGGTATTGACCCCGGGGCGTTCGGCGGCCACCGAGAGGACCGAGCCGTCGAGGTCGTGCCCCCAGCCGTGGGGCAAGGCTGACCACGCCCGCTCATTATCGAGTCCGTGATCTCGATCGGAACGGTGAGCGTCCCCGCCGCGGACGACACTTTGACCCGGGCGTCGCCGCTCAGACCCAAACGTGTTGCATCGTCCTCGTTGATCTGAAGGGTGCAGCGCTCTTTGCCCTTGACCAACACATCGATGTTGTGCATCCACGAGTTGTTGGATCTGATGTGCCTTCGTCCGATGAGCAGGAAACCGCCGTTCGGCGAGCGGCCCACGGAGTCGAGGAGCCTCGGTACGTCGGCCAGCAGTGGCTCGGGCGCCAGTTCGACTTTCCCCGAAGGGGTACACAAGTCCTCGGGCAGGCGGGAGTGGAGTGGCCCGAGATCGATCCCATGCGGCGCCCCTTTCAAGCGCTCCAAGGTCAACCCGTCCGGATCGGCCCCGAACCCATCTCCGTAGGGGCCCGTCCGCACCAGGAAATCCAGCATTCTCTCCGGGCCGCGGCCCCCGGTCGTCGCCGTGAAGATCTGCTTCGGGATCGCGGCCGTGGATCGACGAGCGCGGGTTGCCGACGGCCGATCCGACCATCAACCCGAACACGCCATCGTCCAGAACGTCGAGGTCGGCGTCCCGGCCCTGCCCGGACACCGTGGCACCGAGCCGGAGCAACACCTCCCACTCGTCGGGGGTGCCATCGGGCAGTGGGAACAGCGGTGGTGAGTAGTTGGCGATGTTGCGCACGGCAAGCTGATTGAAGGCGAAGTCGTAATGGGGCCTGCGGAGGGGAGAGGCGCCGGGGAGGATCACGTCGGCGTGACGGGTCGTCTCATTCAGGTAGATGTCGACCGACACCATGAAGTCGAGGCCGGCGAGCGCCGCATCGAGGCGATCGCTGGACGGCGTGGAAAGGACAGGGTTCCCGGCGATGGTGACGAGGGCGCGAATCTGGCCGGGACCTGGCTCCAGGATCTCGTCGGCCATGGTCGACACCGGGAGCTCCCCCCTGACCTCGCCTAGCCCCTTGACCCGGCTCTGCCATCTCCCGACCTGGAATCCCCTCGATGCCCTCGGCTGCTCGTGGGCGGCATGAGAGAACATGGCGCCGCCGGGGCGGTCCAGGTTCCCGGTCAGGACATTGAGGACGTCGACCATCCAGGACGCCATCGTCCCGAACTCGGCGGTGTGGGTCCCGATCCGACCGTAAACGGCGGCCGAGTCGGCGCTTGCCAGCTCTCTCGCCAGCCGCCGGACACGACCCGGGTCGACACCAGTCGCATCGGCGACCTGCTCCGGAGTGAAAGGCTCGACGGTTGCCGCCAACTCGTCGATGCCGGCGACGTGGGCCTCGAGGGCCCCCGGGTCGACCAGACCCTCCTCGAAGAGGACACTGGCCAGGGCAAAGAGAAACAGGGCATCGGCGCCGGGGCGGATGAAGACGTGCTCGTCGGCGGCGTCTGCGGTCCGGGTACGACGGGGGTCAACCACGACCACTTTGCCACCGCGCTCCCTGATCGCCTGGAGACGACCGGGCCAGTCGGGGGCGGTGGCCAGGCTCCCGTTCGACTCAAACGGGTTGGCGCCGAGCATGAGGAGGTAGGAGGTCCGGTCGATGTCGGGGACCGGGATCAGATCCGGATGGCCGAACATGAAACCGGAGGAGACGTGCTTTGGCATTTGGTCGACGGTGGCTGCGCTGAAGATGCTCTTGGTCCCGAGCATCTTCAGAAAGACCCGCGGATAGAGGGTGCCCGACATCGAGTGGACATTCGGATTCCCCAGATAGACCCCCACTGAGCCATTCCCGTGCTCGGCGATGATCGGCAGGAGACGGGACTCGATCAGCTCGAATGCCTCATCCCACGTCGCCGGCTCATGACGGCCGCGCCGCTTGATCAGCGGCCAACGCACCCGATCCGGGTCCTCGTCGATCTTGCCCAGAGTCGATCCCTTGGGACAGATGAACCCGTGACTGAAGACGTCGTCACGGTCACCCCTGATCCTGACGACCTTCTCGTCCTCGTGCGTCACCTCGAGACCGCAGGTCGCCTCGCAGAGTGGGCAAGTCCTGAAGTCGATCGAGGTGGTCATGTCGCGGCGGCCGTCACCTCGCTGGTGCGGTCCCGGACAACCGGCAGCGGCGGCTCGATCCGGACATCCCTCCGGGTGAGCCTCTCCCCGCAATGAGCGCAGTGGGTCACGGCCTGTGCCTCGTTTCCACAACTGACATGCACGACCGTCTGCCTATCACTACCAGCAGGTGGCTTCCATCGCTCGCCGTAACTCCACAGAGTCATCAAGACATCGAAGAGGTCCTTGCCCTGCTCGGTGAGCCGATACTCGTATCGGGGAGGGCGATCCTGATAGAGCCGCGTCTCCAGCATCCCGTTGCCGACCAGTCGCTCGAGACGGTCGGTGAGGACATTGCGGGCGATTCCGAGGTCGTTGACGAACTCGTCGAAGCGGCGCACCCCGAGGAAGGCGTCGCGGAGGATGAGGATCGTCCACGAATCATTGACCATCTCGACGGTGTTGGCCACTGCGCAATCGAGGTGCTGAAGCGACTTGCGGGACATGACGATCAGACTAGCGAGTTTCGGGTTGCAATGCACTACTGATTCGGGTACGGTCGTCAGTAGCTATTCGAAACTCACAAATAGGGGTTCGAGCAAGGAGGCCTGTATGCGATTCTTCCGAAGCTTGCGGAGGCAACGGCGTCAGCCCAAACCGCCCTTCTACCTTCTCGATCTGGATCTGCCCTTCGACGAGATCATGGCCGACCTGGTCTACCCGGCGCCGTCCATCGCCACCTGATCTCCCCCGGCCACCTCGTCGACAAACCAGTCGAGCAATGCTTCCAACGCCGGCTGTGACTCGATCTCCTCGAAGACGGCTCTCCTCCGATGAGGTCTTCGGGATCCAGACCCGCCTCGACCAGCTCCTCTACCCCTCCCTCCACCCGACACCATGAGGCGAGCAAGTCGGCGGTCATCTCGGGATGGAACTGGACCGCCAGGCCCCGCCCGGCCCGGAACGATTGGACTCCGGACTCGTTCCTGGCCAGCTCGATGGCTCCGGGTGGCACAGTGAACTCGTCGTGATGGAACTGGAACCAGGGGCCCTCGGCAATGTGCTCCGTGGCCGACCCGACCTCTGTCCAGCCGTATTCGGGCCTGACCGCGTGCGTCACCTTCCCGCCGAGGGCGGCAGACATCGTCTGTGCGCCGAAACAGATACCGAGCATGGGGACACCGGCGGCCAAACGTCTCCGGACGAAGTCGAGCTCCGGGCCGACCCATCCCTGGACGCGCTCCTCGTAGACCGACCATGGGGAGCCCATCAGGACCACGAGATCGTATGGGTCTTCGGGGAACGTGGCGGTGACCGTGGGGTCGGCGATGTCCTCCACCACCACGAAAGACTCGAGGTTCGCGCCCCGTTTCTCGAGATGGGCTCCCACCCGTTCCGGTGTGGACAAAGGGTCGTGTTCGACTACGAGAGTGCGCACGGGGCTGCAGAGTAACGAGACCCACAATCAGGTCTGTCGCAGCCGGATGTCCGTTGATACTGTGTCCGGGCGAGTGACCGACCTCCCCTATGCCCGCGTCCGCTTCCTCTGGCCTGATCATCTGGGCTTGGCCCGGGGCAAGTACCTCTCTGCAGCCCGCGCCTCCGAAGGCTCGAACCACTGCGTCGCCCTGTTCTCACTTCAGCTGAACCGCGTGATGATCCCCTTCCCCGGGGCACATCACGAGAGCTTCCCCGATGTCGAAGCGCGGTTCGACGTCGATGCGATCAGACCGGGGTGGGAGAAGGACACGGGAGTCGTGGTCGCCTCCATCACCAAGGAGGGCGTGCCGGTCGAGCTTGCGCCCCGGTCGATCCTGGAACGAGTCGTTGGTGAATGGCGAACCGCGGGCTACGACCCGATGGTCGGGCTCGAGCTAGAGGCGTTCCTCTTCGAGCCCAACGGGGACCGGGGCTGGGCTCCGATACACACCCCCGGCTCGTACGTATATGGGACCGGGACCGCGGTAGACCCCAGCGGGACGATCGAAGAGATCATGCAGACCGCTCACGCAATGGGCATCGAGTTGGAATCGGTCAACTCCGAGTACGACGACGGCCAGTTCGAGCTCACACTGCGCTATGGAGAGGCGCTGAAGGCAGCCGACGATGCGTTCTTGTTCAAGGTCATGGCCCGGGAGGTGGCGGCCCGCCGCGGATACCTGCTCGCTTTCATGGGTAAGCCCATCACAGATCGGGGCGGAAGCGGCATCCATGTCAATTTCTCCCTTCTCGCCGAAGACGGGGAGAATGCTCTCGCCGACGAATCGGCGCGAGACGGCCTCAGCGATCTGGCCCGACAATGCATCGCGGGCATCGTCCACGACCATGTCTCGATGTCAGCGCTGGTGGCGCCGACCGTCAACGCCTACAAGCGACTTCGCCCGGGCTCACTCAATGGCTTCTACGCCAACTGGGGATTTGATCATCGGGGTGTGGCGCTCCGGGTGCCGCCGGCCCGGGGCCGCGCCACGAGGCTGGAGCACAGACTTGCCGACGGTTCAGCCGGGGTTCACCTGGCCACAGCCGCAACCCTGCTGGCGGCGCTGCGAGGAGTGACGAAGGGCCTGCAATGCCCTCCGGCCGAGACCCAGGACTGCATCACCGGCGCCGACGCCGATGTCACTGTCCCCGCGGATCTGGGGGCGGCGCTGGACGCGTTGGAGACAGACAAGGACTTCGTCGAGGCATTCTCACCCGCATATGTCGAAGGTTTCCTGGCCGTGAAACGGGCCGAGTGGGAGCGCTTCCGACAGCACACGACCGACTGGGAGATCGCCGAATACCTGGATTACTACTAGTAGTCGGTGGGACCCCGGGGGATGGTGGAAGGTCAAGAAGCGGGACGGATCGGGCGGGGTGGGGCTTTTGCTCGCCGAGGGAGGCGGGAGCGGTTTCCGGACCCGTCCCACATTCTTGACTTTCCAAGCCGGCGTTGTTACCCCGCCTCGCCAAACCTCAAACAAGTTTTCTCCGGCTCGGCTGACCCGGACGCGACGATGCCCGGGCCTATACGAGCCCGGGCATCGCGGCAGTGATTCTCAGCTGAGGAGCTTGGCCTTCTGGGCGGCGAACTCCTCGTCGGTGATGACTCCCTGGCTCTTCAGGTTGGCCAGTTTCTCCAGTTCGTCGGCAGACGAGGCCAGCGCTCGAAGCGGACACCTGCTGGATGTACTCTCTTTGCGCCTTCTCCTGCTGCACCGCTTGAGCCATCGCGCGCTCCTGCATCGAGCCGCCGCGGGCGATCAGGTAGATCAACACCCCGAGCCAGGGCAGGATCACGACGAAGATCGTCCAGAACGCCTTCCCCCACCCACTGAGGTCGTGGCTGCGGAAGATGTCGGAGAAGATCATGATGAGCAGCCAGATCCAGGCAAAGAACAAGAAGAACCAGAGCATGCTCCAGAACAGATCCATTAAGGGCACGACGCCACCTTTCTCATTTCGTTGGCACTTGGAGACGGCCAACTATTCCGTTTCACGGCGATGCTACATCCTCCGACATGCCCTCAATCACCCAGATCGGGCGAATACTCTCTAGGTTTGGTCGTCCAGAATCGACCTGACGGAAAATAGGAGGAGCAAATGACCCAAGAAACCAGCGGTTGGGCGGTCGGTTGGACCACCTTCGCCGCCTTGATGATGATCATGATCGGCTTTTGGCACGCAATCGCCGGACTGGTTGCCCTCTTCGAGAACGAGTTCTATGTCGTCGGTCAAGGAGTATGTGTTCCAGTTCGACGTGACCACTTGGGGTTGGGTCCATCTGATCCTCGGCATCGTGGTGATCCTCGCCGGAGTGGCCCTCTTCAGCGGCGCGGTGTGGGCAAGGACGATCGGGGTGATCCTGGCAGTGGTGAGTGCAATCGCCGCCTTCGCCTGGCTTCCCTACTACCCGCTCTGGGGCGGGCTGATCGCTGCCGCGGCCATCTTCGTCATCTGGGCGCTGACCGCCCATGGACGAGACATCGTCCAGGGCGTGTGATCAACAGTTGACCACCACGAGCGACACGACGACGGACAGGTCGAGGCCACGCAAGTGGATCGCGGTCCTGCTCGTCGTCGTGTCCTCGATTTTCGTGGTGATCTCGGCGGTGGCGGTTTGGGCCCATCGCACCATCTTCGACACAGACGTCTTCATGGCGACGATCGAGCCCGCCATCGAGGACCCCCAGTTCACGGCTGCCTTGGGTGATTACCTGACCGATGAGATCACCAGCGCTCTGGACCTGGAGCAGCGACTCCAGGAGCCGCTGCAGAATCTGGATGCCTTCCTGACCTCCGCGTTGTTCGGGTTGCTCGGCATCGATGAGGGAACACTGGGCTTCCTCGGCCAAATCGACCGCCCAACCCTGGCCGCTCTGGCCGGCCCCATCGCCGATGAGCTCAATGGGCGGATCGAAAAGAGAGTGGACCAGGTCGTCGAATCCAACGAGATGGCCGAACTGATCCCCAAGGTGGTGAGAAGGGCCCACCAGGGTGCCGTCGCCTTGTTGCGCGGCGACATCGAAGAGACCCCCAACATCTCTATCGCAGAGGGGGAGGTTCGTCTCAACACGTTGCCGATCATCGCCACGGTGTTGCAAGAGGTCGTCGCGGAGCTGCGCGACGTGCTCCCCGATGTGAACCTGCCCTCGGCCATCTCAGATCGGGTACCCGAGGCAGTCGCCCAGTTGAAGAAGTCGCTCGGGGATCGGATACCCGATGACTTCGGGCAGATCGCCCTGATGTCCGAAGAACGGTTGACCGCGGCCCAGGCTTCGGCCGACCGAATCGATCGCTGGGTGTGGGGCATCGTGATCCTCACCATCGTCCTGATCGTCATCACGATGTTCGTGTCGCAAACGCGTCGCCGCACCGGCATCCAACTCGCGATTGGGATCGCGGTGGCTTTTGTCGTGTCTGCCGCAGTGATCAACCGTGTCGAGTCCGCGCTGGTCGCCGAGATCGCCGACCCGGTGGCGGGAGAGACCGCCGCCGTCCTGTTCGGTCATCTCCTCGCCGGTCTGCGCAACTGGGATAATCGCCCTGATCGTCATCTCGACGGTGACCGCGCTGGTGCTCTATCTGGTCGGCCGACCTCAGTGGGTCACTACCACCGGCGAAAAGGTCAGCACCGTCATGCCCGGGAGTCCCAGAGACCGGTGGCATGAATCGATGGATCGCCGGTCATTACGACCTGCTCAGGATCGGTGCGGTCGCAATCGCCCTGGTCGCTCTCTTCCTCATCGGATTCGGATGGGTCACCGTCCTCGTGATCGGAGCGCTGCTCGCTCTCGTCCTCTGGTGGCTAGCGGGGGCCCGTGACCGAGCCGTTGCGCAGCCCGAGGTGGTGGCGGTGAGCGACCTACAGCAGATCGAAACGGTCAGCGACCCGCAGCAGATCGAGACGGACACCGACCCGGAGTCAGACGTCTAACTGATCGCCCGGACATGGCCGTCCACGACGAGCTGGTCGACGATGCCCACCACAACGGCCCGGATGGCGCCGTGATCGAGGCCAAATATCTGGCGGGCGGAGCTCCCCTCGTCGAGGATGAGCACTGTGTCGCCCACTCCGGCATCGACCACATCCACTGCGATGGTGTAGCCCGACGGGATCCCGTCGACGTCATGCACGTCGCAGAGGAGGAGCCGGTGCTCTTCGAGTAACGGGATGTTGATCGTCGAGATCACAGTCCCCGCGACTCTTCCCACCTTCATTCATTCCTCCTCGAGATTGACATCGTCGACGATCCCGACGATTGCATGGTCGACGGGAACGAACCGCTCGGGCAAAGCTTCGGCCGCTTCTCGGGACGCGACGAAATAGACGAGTTCGCCGGGCCCGGCCATCGAGACCGCGTCGGCGGCGACCAGAGTCTCGCCCCTGGGCCGGCTCGTCTTGTCGAGCGGTTGCACGATGAGAAAGCGAATCCCCTCCAGGCCGGGCGCTTTTTCGGTCGCAACGACACTGCCGAGGACACGACCCAGCTGCATCTCATCCTCCCCTCGTGGGCGCTGACACGCGGCTCAGGAATCGAAGCTCAGCACGGAGGTTCTCGGCCATCTCCTCGTGCAGCTGGGCGATGAGGTCGCTGCGGACCAGAGTGCCGTGGCTCTCGACTCGTTCGACGGCGGCGGCAAGAGCCGCCTCGACCTCGGCCACCACGCCTGAGAAGAGGACATAGCCCTTGCCCCCCAGCCCGTCGGAGAGACGAATCGCGGCCAGTTCGACTTCGGCGGCTTTTGCGCCCGCATCGGCGCATCGATGGCGGCCGCAGCCGTGGTCGTCTCGATGACACCCAATGCCTCTTCGCCTACAGGGGCCCGGGAAGCATTCCCGGTGATGGCCGACGCAACAGCAGGATGGACGTCGGGGAGGAAGACCATGTCGGTCAGCGAGTCCGATTCATTGCCCACCTGCACCGCCTCGTCGACGCTGGCCGTGTCGCCTGTCACCAGCACCAGGTACTTGCCCGGATGCACCGTTCCCGCGTAGATGGCGCCCAACGGGGCAGTCTTCACCATGGCGTCACCGGCGACGATGCCGGCGCTGATCGAACCGAATTCGAAAAGGGCGATGGCGGAATAGCGGTCAAACAATGCGCAAGGCCCCGACCACCGTCACTCGCCGCACCCGGGAGAAGGTGCGGGGCCGGGTCAAACCCTCCCCGGTCGGGCTGGCGATCGAAAAGGAGGTGAACCCTTCCCCTCCCTCGCCCAGGCCGTTGAAATTGGAGCCATTGGCCACGAAGATGCTGCAGTTCATGGCCCGCGCCATCCTGGTGATGGTCTCGACGTTGGTGCTGTGGATCGAGGCCGTATGGCGAAATCCGTGCTCGGTTCGGACGGCAAGATCGATGGCATCGTCCACGTTGCTCACCCGAACCACCGGCATCACCGGCATCATCTGCTCCGTCCAGACGAGGTTGTGGTCGCGGGGGACCTCGGCGACGAGCAGACGCGTGTCCTCTCCGGTCGTCACGCCGATCTCGGCGAGGATCCTGGCCGCATCCTTGCCGATCCACTCCGGGTTGATCATCCCCGGCTTCTTGCGGCGGGCCCATCTCCTTGAAGATGACTCGCTCCAAGCGCTTGAGCTCATGCTCCTTGAGTCGGTAGGCGCCGGCGGCCACCATCGCCTGCACGAGGCGGTCCGCCACGGTATCGACCACGATCGTGGTCTTCTCGTCGGTGCAGATCACGTTGTTGTCGAACGAGGCACCCCGCACGATGGCTCGGCCCGCCGCCTCGATATCGGCGGTCTGGTCGACGACCGCCGGTGGGTTGCCTGGCCCGGCAGTGATCGCCTTCTTGCTCGTCTTCAACGCCTCCTTGACCACACCCGGCCCGCCGGTGACGAGCAGCACCCTGACCTCGGGGTGATTCATCAGCTCTTTGGCCGTCTCCAGGGTCGGCGACGGGATCGCTGTGACCAGATCGGGAGGGCCACCGGCGCCGACGATGGCCCGGTTGAGGAGTTGCACGTTCTCCACTGAGACCATCCGGGCGTTGGGATGAACGTTGAAAGTGACGGCGTTGCCCGCCGAGACGATGGCGATGGCATTGTTGATGATCGTCGATGTCGGATTGGTCGTGGGGGTGATGGACCCGATGACCCCGTATGGGGCGAACTCCGTGACCATCATCCCCGAGTCTCCGGTCACAACCTGAGGCTCCAGGTCCTCGGGCCCCGGGGTCTTGGTCGTCACCAGGCGGTTCTTGATCGCCTTGTCCTCCCCGCGCCCCAGACCGGTCTCCTCGGCCGCCATGTACCCGAGGCGCTCGCCTTCACGCAGCATGGCGGCGCGCATGGCCTCGACGATGGTCTTCCGCGCTCCGAGCCCCATCTCGCGATAGTCGACGAACGCCGCTCCGGCGGCGGTCACTGCGGCATCGATGTCGGCGTGGATCCCGTCACCGAGCTCGACATCCGACACGGCGAGCTCGTCAGCAGCGCGCAACGCCGGCGCCGTCCGCCCCGAAATCTCGGCGGCGGCCACCCGGCCCCTGACCCGCTCGATGATCGCCTGTATCTCTGTGTCGCTCAGCATCGCTATCGGGTGCGACCCTCCTCCCGGCCCTTGTGGTATCGCTCCTCGCCACCCACGTCCCACGAGTCCACGATCGCCATGACCACAGCGTCTACAGGTCGGTCACGGGTGAGCTCAGTCTGACGCGCCGAGCTGCCCGAGGCATACAGGACGATCTCTCCCTCGCCTGCCCCGACCGCATCCACGGCCACCACGTAGCTCCCGGTCTCGGCATTGTCCGCGTCGAGTTGCCGGACGACCAGCAGCTTCATCCCCTCCATGAGGGGCTCTTTCCTGCTGGCGACCAGAGTCCCGGCGACGCGGCCTAGATGCACGTTGCGACCTCCTGCCCGGTTCGAACTTGGATTCCGCTAGCCGAGGTCGTCCTGCGCCTGGTCCTGACGACCCAGCGGGAGCACCAGATCGATGTTGACGTGGGGCCGCGCGATGACGTGGGTGGCGATGACCTCGCCCACCTTCTCCGCACCGCGAACTCCAGCGTCGACCGCCGCCTTGACTGCGGCGACATCACCGCGAACCACGGCAGTGACGTATCCGCCCCCCGTTTTCTCCATGCCCACCAATTCGACCTTGGCCGCCTTGACCATGGCATCTGCCGCTTCCACCATCGCCGGGAAGCTGCGTGCCTCGATCATTCCCAGAGCTTCAGCCATGAAGCTCCTCCTTTCGTTGTGTTCGACTCATCGGCTCAACCAGACCCGGCGTCCCGCCCGGTTAGGCCCTCCAGGGCCGCCACCGCCGCCTGCCATCCGACATCGATGTCCTGCTCCTCGCCACCGAGATATACCCGGCCCATCGAACCGAAGCTGCGCACCTCGAGGACGTTGATCTCCGCTGCTTTTTCCGCTTCGTTGGCGGCAAGGGAGGCGTAGGCGGCCGGCTCGCACTCGAGGACATAGAGGGTCTGACCCGGGATGATCATCTGGCCATGCCGGGTCCGGTTGATGAGCTGGGCGTGATGGTCGTCCAGTCGTCGGATGATCTGCGACGAGAGAATGCGCGGCTTGATCCGGTCGTCCTCGCTGCTCTCCATCCCCTCGAGGATGGCCTCACCGGCCGCTCGGGTATCCGACTGGTCTGGAGAATGCACCTCGAGGACCCCGTAGTAGCGCTCGATGATCTGAAGGCCCGGCTTGACCGAGGTCGCTTTGAGGGCCACGTCGGTGAGCCTGTTGATCTCGATCCCGGGAGCCACTTCGATCCAGAGAGAGGCGTCGCCGGCGAGGGGGAGAAATCCCTGGGCCACCGTCCCCAGAAAGGCGGCGTATTGAGGCTGGAGACTGTCCAGGAACGCAAACGACCTCAGCTCAATACCTTTCGCCACTGCCTCCGTCCTTCCCTCCGACGATCTCGATCCCGGCCGACGCCCCGATTCTGGTCGCACCGGCAGCGATCATGTCTTCCGCATCCCCGGTGGTGCGGACGCCTCCCGACGCCTTGACCCCCATTTCAGGGCCCACGGTCTCTCGCATCAGAGCCACGTCGTACACCGTGGCTCCTCCGGGACCAAAGCCCGTCGAGGTCTTGACGAAGTCGGCCCTCGCCTTCTTGGCCAGCGAGGAGGCGATGACTTTTTCCTCGTCGGTGAGCAAGGCTGTCTCCAGTATGACCTTGCAGAGCGCACCCCCGTCGTGGGCCGCGTCCACCACCTTTTCGATATCGGTCCTCACCAGCTCAAAGTCGCCAGATTTGAGCGCGCCGATATTGAGCACCATGTCGACTTCCCGGGCCCCATCACGCAGCGCCCGACGCGCCTCCATCGCTTTGATCTCCGGCGTACTTGCCCCCAAAGGGAACCCGATCACGGTGCAAACGGGTACCGACGTGCCTCTGAGGTTCTCGGCTGCGCGTTTCACCCAGGTTGGGTTGATGCACACCGAGGCGAAGTGATACTGCTCCGCCTCACGGCACAGTTGATCTATCTCTGCTGCCGTTGCCTCCGGCTTGAGCAGGGTGTGGTCGATGTAGCGGGCCATGTCCAGAGGCACCTCGGCCGCCTCTCCATGGAACGCGACCCGATCGGCCCCATTGGCGACAACCTCACGGACCTTCTCACCCGTCTCGCAGACGTCGTTGCCGGTGGCGAGGGCGGCCAGCACCTCACGAGTGACTGCCTCGACGAGGGCCTCCCGGTTCATCGCTGATCCTGACTCATCTCGGCTTTGGAGTATTGCCGTTCGATGTCGTCGATCTTGGCAACCCGCCGGGCGTGACGGTCGCCACCCCATTCGACGGACAGCCACTCCTCGACGATCTGCCAGGCCAGTGCCTCCCCGATGAATCCCGCCCCGAGTGTCAGCACGTTGGCGTGATTGTGCTCACGGCTGTTCCGGGCCGTGGACAGGTCGTAACAGAGGGCGGCGCGCACTCCGGGCACCTTGTTGGCCACCATCGCCGAGCCGATTCCGGCTCCGTCGACGACGATCCCGTAGCTGCAAGAGCCCGAGGCGACCTCTCGGGCGACGGCGTGGGCGAAATCGGGGTAGTCGACCGCATCGTGGCTGTCCGTTCCGCAGTCGAGCACGTCGTATCCGGCCTCCCTCAGCCGGAACCCGATCCTCTCCTTGAGGGGGAAGCCACCATGGTCCGCTCCGATCGCGACCCTCCGCTTGACTTCTCGGTGTGGAGTCGCCCCGGCCGGTGGGCCGGTGGTGATCTCAGGGGCAGCGGGAGAGTCGGAAGCGATGACCCCATCGAGGACACGTTCGACAAGGGACCGAACTTCTTGCTCGGAGGGTGACCTCGGCCCGGCGGGTGCTGTCATCGCGTTGGCTACGGCCTCCTCACCGGGCCCATCCTAGGAAGATGGCCCGACGCCAAGGACCGCGCCGTCTGATGTTCTTATGATGCGGTGATGGTCAACCGGGACCCCGCGTTTCCTCTGGGAAACCGAAGCGCTCCGCACCTCGGTACCCAGGCCCCAACCGCGAGCAGGTTCGCATCAGGAGACTGGGTGACCCTTCGAGAAGCCAGCGATGCCACCGGCGTTCAGCTCTCGACACTCCGCAACTGGGCCAGGAAGGGCCGGGTGCCAACCGCCCTCGAGGAGTCGGCCGAGGGCACCCACCGGATGGTCTCGTTGGACGGGGTCAGGGCGCGGGCCCGGCAGCTCGGCCACCCTGTCGTCGAGCCAGGGACGACGACAGAGTCGGTTGCGCCGCCGGCGACGACGTCGCATGTCGAGGAGCCAGCCACCCCGCCCCCGGGCACGATGCTGGTGCCGATCGACGCCTGGGACAAGATGCTCTTGCAGCTCGGGAACCTGCACCAGGCAGGCCAGCAATTGGCGGAGGCCAGAGAACGCGCCGCACGCGCCGAGACCGAGGCGACCTTCCTGCGCGAGCGTCTCGCCGAGCTGAGAGGACCTCCCGGTCCGCCACTGGAGGAGGAGGGCCCGCCACTGGAGGAAACGCCGATCACTGCCGATCCCGAACCGGTACGGCCGGTCAGAATGCCCAGATTCACCGCCTATTTGTGGCGAATGGCAGTCTCGGGCCGCAAGAGGTAACCGACGCGGAACGGCAGCCGCGGCCGACCGGCGTCTGTTTGCCCGAGGCTGCTTGGACGAGACGACCTGGGATCGATTGCTCGACCTGAAATGTGGGCTCGGGCAAAGCGGCCGGCAACTCAAGCCGGGCCGCTGATCAGCCGGTAGGTGACGTCCTGATCGAGAGTCAGGTCCATGACGAAGCCGGCCATCTCGCCGGTCTTCTCGTCGGGGATGTTCATGTCCATCGAGACGCTGGAACCAGCCGTGGTCTCCGACTGCCGAGCCAAGCCTGCCTCCGCATCGAACCAGGTCGTGCTGTCGGCGGTGCTGTCGTCGACGGTGATCAGGAACTGGAGCTGATCCAACATCGCGTCGATTTCGGCGGTTTCCTCGGCCGAGGCCCCCTCCGGGGCCATACCACCGATCATGCCGGCGAAGAACTCAGCGAGATCGACCTCGATCAATGGAGTAGTCGCGTTGCTATCGATGACGAGAACCTCGGCCCCGTCCAGCTCCTCGACACCGGTCACCGTGCTGTTGATGCTCGTCACGATCGGGTCTTCGCCGGGACCGGTGGTCTCGATCTCGTCGGACCAGGAGTCGCCCACCGTCACCTCCTCGTCGGGCAGTGGGGGGCCGACGAACTGGCCAGGATCCAACCCGGGAGCCGGGCTGGCACCGCCACCCAGTGCGCCCAGGCCGCCGAGAAGCCCGCTCATCGGATCCTCGATCTCGGTGCCTTCATGGATGATGTTGCCCTGCTCGTCCACCACGACGGTGACGTCGATCGGCTCCATCGCGGCAAAGTCGGGGATGTCGCTCGAATCGACGGACTCGCCGTCGACAGTCCCGGAGGCGCTGACATCGGTGAACTCACCGGTGATGTGCACCTCGAACGTCCCCGGTTCGGGCCCGTCGGATATCGCATGGGTGAAGGTGGCGGTTCCGGCGATGTCGACCGAGGCATCGCCCGGGACATCCTCACCCGCCAGCATGGCGGCGTCGCCCGAGGCAGTCATCTCGATGTGCTGGTCGAGCCCGACCTCGTATTGGAACTCATCCCCGGAGGTCAGGGTGTAGGAGAGGAGCATGGCATCGGGATTGCTGGATGGCTCGCCACATGCTGCGAGGGCGAGCGCGAGCACCGCGACGGGAGCGAGAAGACGTTTCATACCGCCACGTTATCGGTGACCGTGGCCTTATCTTTTAGCCCCAAACGGCCTTGTAGCGTCCCGCCTCGTGAATCCGTGGACCCCGCTCGTGGCAGCGATCCTCGGGTGGGGCTCGGCAGCGGTCCTCACCCGGGCTGTCCTCACCAGCGGCGTGTCGCCCTTTGTCGTGGTGCCGATGCGCTTCGGTGTCGCCCTGGCCGTGCTCCTCCTCGTCTCCCTCTTCTGGACCCGCTTCCGTGGGCTCGAGCGACGCCACTGGGCGAGAGGCGTCGTCCTTGGCACGATCGCCCTGGTCATACCAAACACCCTCTTCACCCTTGGGCTGGTAGAGCTTCCTGTCAACATCGGCGGGCTTCTCATTGCCCTGATCCCGATCGCGACAGTCGGCGCGGCCCACTTCCTCGTCGAAGGTGAGCTGTTCAACCCACGATCGATACCCGGTTTGGTCACATCCCTGGTCGGGACCGGGATCCTGGTTGGGCTGGGTGGTGAGGGAATGGAAGGCGTCGGCAATCTTTGGCGAGGCGTCGGCCTGACCTTGATCGGGGTGATCCTCGCCGGAACCGGTGGAGCCCTCACCCGCAGGTTCGCCCTGGAGGTGGGCGGGGACCGGCTGGTGATACCTCAGTTCGCTACTGCCACCACCCTCGGGGTGCTTGCGACGCCATTCCTCAACACGACTCCGCTGTCGTCGATCGAAACGCAGCAGTGGGTTTTGCTCCTCGCACTGGGCGTGTTCGCCACGGCGATCCCGTTCACCTCGTTCCTGATCGCCGCCGAGGTGAATCCGGCGGCGCGACTCGGCGTCGCCGCGTACTTCGTCCCGGTGGTCGCGGTCACTCTGGCGGTCGTCTTCCTCGGCGAGAACCTGACCCCGGCCGTGGTCGTCGGAGCCGTCCTCATCATCAGCGGCGTCATCGTCACCGAGCGCTCCAGCCGTCACGTCCCCGTCCCCGGCGTCGATATCGCCGAGTGACACACCGGGGTCGCGTTTACTCTCCGAGCATGAGTAGGCGGATCTTGGTGGCGGTGGCCTGGCCCTACGCCAGTGGGTCGCTACATCTCGGGCATCTCGGCGGCGCCTACCTCCCAGCCGACATATTCGCCCGCTACCACCGGATCGCCGGGAACGAGGTGCTGATGGTCTCCGGATCCGACGCGCACGGGACCCCGATCACGGTCAAGGCGGACGAAGAGGGGATCACTCCCCGAGAGGTGGTGGAGCGCTATCACCCCGAGATCCTCGGCTATTGGGAGGCGATCGGGATCTCCTTCGACCTGTTCACGACGACGATGACAGATAACCACGCCGCCGTGACCCAGGACATCTTCCTTCGCTTGCTGGAGAAGGGGTATCTGGTCAAAGGGTCGTCCACCCAATACTTCGACCCCGAGGCCGAGCGATTTCTCCCCGACCGTTATGTCGAAGGAACCTGCCCTCATTGCGGTTACGCCCAAGCCCGTGGTGACCAATGCGAGAACTGCGGTCGCACTCTCGACGTCACCGACCTGATCGATCCCCGCTCCCGTCTCACCGGGGCGACGCCGGTGCTCAGGGAGACGGAGCACTACTTCTTCAAGCTTCCCGAGTTCGCCGAACCGCTTCGCGCCTGGCTCGAGTCGAAGACAAGCTGGCGCCGCCATGTGAGGAACTGGGCTCTCGGGATGATCGACGAGGGGATGCCGGAACGGGCGATGACCCGGGACATCGACTGGGGCGTCGAAGTGCCTGTCGACGATCTCGGGCCCGGGAAGCGAATCTATGTGTGGTTCGACGCGGTGATCGGGTACCTGAGCGCGGCCAAGGAATGGGCGTCGTCTACCGACGATCCCGACGCATGGAAGAAGTGGTGGGAGGACGCCGATGCCGAGTCGTACTACTTCGTCGGCAAGGACAACATCCCGTTCCACACCGTCATCTGGCCGGCGATGTTGATGGGCTACGGCGGGCTCAACCTGCCCACGGATGTCCCGGCCAACCAATACATCACGTTCAAGGGCCAGAAGGCCTCGAAATCCCAGGGGATCGGGCGATCGATCGGGTGGTACGCCCAGCGCCTCGAGCCCGACGCTCTGCGTTATGCCATCGCCTCGGTGCTCCCCGAACAGAACGACACCGATCTCAGCGATGACGACATGATCCGAAGGATCAACGAAGAGCTGGTTGCCACCTGGGGCAACCTGGTCAATCGGGTTCTTTCGCTGAGCGATCGGAACTTCGAGGGCCGAGTCCCCGACTCGGGGCCGCTCACGGCCACCGACGAGGCGCTGGTCGCCTCGATCGACAAGACATTGAGCACTGCTGCCGGCCACATCGAGGCAGTCGAGCTACGGGCCGGGCTGCGTGCGGCGATGGACGCCGCATCGGAGGTCAACGCCTATCTCAACTCCGAGGAGCCGTGGCACGTGATGAAGGAGGACCCGAAGCGGGCGGGCACCATTCTGTGGACCGCGATCCAGGCGATAAGCGGGATCCGGGTGGCCCTCACCCCGTTCTTGCCGTGGACGTCGGGGCGGTTGGGAGAGATGCTGGGGATCGGCACCGAAGTGACCGGTTGGGAACGACCCGAGGTGGTCGGGGGCACCGAGTTGGGGATCGTCACGACCCTCTTCACCAAGCTGGATGCGGACGCCCTGGACGACTGAGCCCCTGAACTGCAACCTGGCAGGGCCGATACACTTCTCACATGGAAATGGAAAGGGCAGCCCGCATCGCAGGTGGATTCGTCCTGCTCGGCGCCGGCACTGCCATGCTCGTCCTCACCCGGGCCCGGTGTCCTCGCCATCCTCGGAGGTCTGACCCTTCTGGAGCGTGACATACCCTGGGCCAAGCGCGTGACCGATCGGATCAGGCCTAAGAAGGCCGGCCCACCCGAGCCGGACCAGGATCAACCAGGCGGGTAGACCCCTGCGGTCTTCGCCTTCTCGGTCTGCCAGAAGACTCCGGCGATCTCGTCGATGAGATCGACCAACTTCTGGCCATCGGCCGGGTCCACCGACTTCTTGGCATTGCCTGCCTGCAGGATTGCGCGCCAGAAGAGATCATCGAGGTCGGGGAACTCTTTGCGATGGTCCGCGGTGAAGAAGTCGACCCAGAGCACCATCAGATGATGCTTGACCAGCTCCGCACGCTCCTCTTTGATCGAAATGGCCCTCGGGCGGAACACCTCGTCGTCGGACGCCTGGTACTTCTCGGCTGACTTGAGGACCGACATCGCTTCGATCTTGGCTTGGGCCGGGTCGTACACCCCGCAGAAGAGATCGCAGTGGGCGTGGGCAATCGTTGTCTGCCGCATGGCACTCCTTCGTTGTCGAGTTGCTCAGCCGACCATACCCTGCGTGGTCGATTCTCATGCAGCGATTCCAGGTGTCCGAAGACTCGATGAGGCCCACGCTGGCGCCCGGCGATGAGTTCGTCGCCACTTCCTCGAAACAGCCTGAGATCGGCGAGGTTGTCGCCCTCCCCCATCCCGACCGCCCAGACTTCTGGCTGGTAAAACGTCTCGGCGCGGGCCCCGGCGACCGGGTCGATGGCCACGGCCCCCTGGCGCCCGATGCGGCCTGGGTGATCTCGGACAATCCCGAAGTGAAGGCGGCCGACTCGCGCAGCTTCGGCCCCGTCCCGATCTCCACCCTGCTGCCGATGGTCACCCGCCTCGACGAGGCCTCTTTTCACGAGGCCGTGACCCTCCTCGCCTCTGAGGATCCGGCGTTGGCCGCCGTCATCGACTTGCACGGGGTACCACGGTTCTGGTCCCGCCCGGCCGGCTTCGCCACGCTGGTCTGGCTCATCATGGAACAACAGGTCTCCCTCGAGTCGGGGGCGGCGATGTACCGAAGACTTCACGGGCTGCTCGGAGCCATCACACCGGAGGCGGTCGCCGGCTCGACCGAGTTGGCCCTCCGTGACATCGGAGTGACCCGGCAGAAGGCCGCCTATCTCATCGAGTTGGGCCGTGCGGTGGCGAGTGACGAGCTCGATCTCGATGGCCTCGCCACGATGCCCCTCAGCGAAGCGAGAGAGCTTTTGCTCGGAGTCAAGGGCATCGGTCCCTGGACCGCAGACGTCTACCTTCTCTCCGCGCTTCGCTTCCCCGACGTCTTCCCTCTCGGCGACCGGGCGCTCCAGGTCGGTGCCGGCGAGGTTCTCGGCATGACGTCGGTGCCAGATGGGGAGGAGCTCGAGCTCCTCTCCCTCCCCTGGCGCCCGATCCGGGCCGTGGCGGCGAGAATCATCTGGCATGCCTATCTGGGACACCGAGGGCGGGCTGAGCCACCGGACCCCACCATTGGACGCGGAGTCGTGCCACCGGCGTAGAGTCATCCCATGACCGAGTTCGTGGTCCAGATGGAGAATCGTCCGGGCCGACTCGCGGCACTGACCGAGGCCCTCGCCGCGTTCGGGGTCAACATCGAGGCCCTCGCCGCCTATGGCCACGACGGGGAAGGCACCGTCCGGCTGATCGTCGACGATGCCGCTACGACTCGGCGGGTGCTCGCCGAAGCCGCGCTCAACAACGAAGAGCGCACGGTGCTCACCGCACAACTCCCGCATCGTCCGGGCGAGCTCGCCCGGCTCACTCGCCTCCTGGCAGACGCCGGTGTGAACATCGACGCCCTCTACGTGTTGAGATCGAACGCCGAAGGAATCGAACTCGCGATCTCCATCGACCAGACCGACGACGCCGTTCCCGAGTTGCCGATAACCGGTGGGGCGTTAGTGGTCTAATAACGGGGCAGCGATACTCTGCCGCCCCATGTTCTCATCATTCGCACAATGGGTCACTGCCCATAAGGTCATCTCGATATTGGCTGGCGCCGTTCTCGTCGTCGGCGTTGGCACCGGAATCTTCATGGCAGCCAACGCGTCAACAGGAGCCACCACGACAACGAGCGAGCCATCGACGACCAGTGCTCCCAGCACCACCCTGGCCACCACCACATCGGCCCCCACCACCACCGTGGCCTCCACCATGTCGCCGATCAACGGGGTGCCGGTCGACGACCCTGCCCTCCTGGACCGCCGATTGCTGGCGGTCAAGGTCGACAACCATCCCAATGCGCGGCCGCAATCCGGGATCAACCTCGCCGACATGGTCTTCGAGATCAGAGTGGAGGGGATCACCCGCTTCCTGACCCTCTGGATGCAGTCGGACGCCGAATTCCTGGGCCCGATGCGATCGGGGCGACCGACGGACGCAACTCTCCTCAGTGCCCTCAACACCCCGACGTTCGCCATCTCAGGGGCTCAGGGTTGGGTTCAGGCGATGATCACCTCGATGAACATCAACCTCCTCACCGAGACGACACCGGCGGCTTTCCGGGTGCCGTTCCGCAGCGCTCCACACAATCTCTACACCACTACCCCGAGCCTGAGAGCCGATGCAGACGCCAGGGGATACGAGGACCTGCCTCCGACCGGCCCGGTTTGGGAGTTCGGGCCGATGCCCGCCGACGCGGCACCTGCCAGCACGGTCCACATCGATTTTCAGGGGACCAGTGTCGACTGGACGTGGGATGAGGCAACAGGAACGTGGTTGCGCAGCACCGACGGTGCTGATTCCAACTGGCGCAACGAGGACGAGACGGAGGGCCGCATCGGGTTCCCCAACTTGATCGGTCTCGTCTCGGAGCAGTACTCGAACAACGGCCTGCCCAGCTCGCACACCACCGGCACCGGACAGGCCTGGGTGTTCGCCGACGGCAAGGTCGTCGAGGGAACCTGGACAAGGGAAACCGAGACCGAGTGGTACACCCTGACCGATGCCGATGGGAACACGATCGCGGTGCCCCCGGGCCAGGTGTGGATCTCGCTGGTACCGGACACCGGCGGCCTCACCTATGAATAGCGCGGCGCCACGGTCGCATTAGCTTCGCCCCGGTGAACGCAGCCCTCGCCGTCGATCGGGTCACCGTGGCGCTGGAGCGGGCGGACAAGGCTCAGGCCACGTTGAACGTGTTCACCCAGCTCGACCACGATGCGGCCATGGACCGCGCGACCGGCATCGACGCGGCTGCCGGAGACGGCATGCCTGGCGGGGACCTGGCCGGAGTGCCGATAGGGATCAAGGATCTGATCGATCATGAGGGTCGGATCACCACTGCCGGCTCGGCCTTCTACCGCCACGAGGCCGAACGGTCTTCCTCGGTGGTCAGCCGGCTGGAGAAAGCGGGGGCGGTGGTGATCGGTCGGACCGGTCTTCATGAGTTCGCCTTCGGCTTTTCCTCGGAGAACCCGCATTTCGGGCCGGTGCGCAATCCGTGGGACCCTGGCACTTCACCGGGAGGGTCATCGGGTGGTTCGGCCGCAGCGATTGCCGCCGGGATCACCCCGATCGCCATCGGCACGGACACCGGTGGCTCGGTGCGCGTCCCGGCCGCCCTGTGTGGATGCTACGGGCTCAAGGTGACCCACGGGCGCATTCCGCTCGACGGAGTGTTCCCCCTGGCCGGCTCCGTCGACACCGTCGGCCCTCTTGCCGACTCGATCGATGGCCTCGACCGCTCGTACCGGGCCCTTTCCGGCGATCGAAGTGACGGGTCACGTGAGGTCCTTCGTCTCGGTGTACCCGAGCCCTGGGTCGGACAGGCCCCGACGGACGACGAGGTCGGAGAAGCGTTCGAGGATGCGGTGATTGCACTCGCTGCCGTCGGGCACCAGGTGACTCGCATCGAGATGCCTGGAGTCTTGCCGGCACCTGAGCTGATCGATGCCATCGCAGGCGAGGTCGCAGCGGTGCATCGTCGATTCCGCGAGGAGGGCCTCCCCTATGGCGCCGACGTGGCCAAGAGAGTGGACGACTGTCTCGAGACCGGCCGGGACAGAATCGACGGAGGCCGGGCCTGGCAGCAGATGATCCGGAGCCGGTTCGCCGATGCCTTCGAAGACGTAGACCTCGTCCTCACTCCCACAACCCCGGTCATGCGAAAGGTCATCGGCGACGACATGATCGGTGACCGTCATTACCGGGCCGTCCTCTCCTGGTTCAGCGCTCTGGTCAATCACGCGTTGCTCCCCGCGATCGCCGTTCCCCTGGCCGGCACGGGCGCCCCACCGGTTTCCCTCCAGGCCATTGGGCCGCTCGGCTCAGAGACAACTCTCCTCCAGTTCGGTAGAACTCTGGAGGATTCCGGTCTGGTCGGATTCTTACCGGCGCCTATGGCTGCGGGTAGCACATGAGGCCGATAAACTGAGATGGCGCGGCAACCGGGATGCGGTCTTCTCACCAGAACCTCGTTTCAAGGCCCTGGCGAGACGCGTACTGATGACAACTCAAGGATGTGACCCAAAGTGGCCGACGAGATCGCCACAGCTGAACCCTCAACCCCGACCAAGACCGAGACCCTCGACAAAGTAGTGATCCGATTCGCCGGAGATTCCGGCGACGGGATGCAGGTAGCCGGATCAAGGTTCACTGACGCCAGTGCCCTGTTCGGAAACGACCTGGCGACCCTTCCCTCCTTCCCGGCCGAGATCCGCGCTCCAGCGGGGACGCTCCCCGGGGTGTCGAGCTTCCAGGTCCAGATCGCCGACTTCGACATCCTCACCGCCGGTGACTCGCCCGACTGCCTGGTGGCGATGAACCCGGCGGCGCTGAAGAAGAACCTCAAGGACCTGCGTCAGGGCGGGACCCTGATCATGAACACCGACGCCTTCGACGAGCGCAACCTGGCCAAGGCCGGATATGAGAGCGACCCCCTCGAGGACGGCACGCTGGACGGATACCGGGTGATCAAGGTCCCCATGGACGACTTGACCAAGGAAGCAGTCAAAGACACCGGGGTGTCGGGGCGAAGCGTGCTTCGATCCAAGAACTTCTTCGCCCTGGGCCTGCTCGCTTGGCTGTTCCACCGACCCACCCAGCCGACCATCGATTGGGCTCAGAAGAAGTTCTCACGCACCCCCGAGGTGGCTGCTGCCAACGTCGCCGCATTTCAGGCCGGGTACACCTTCGGTGAGGCCACCGAGGCAGCCAAGATCACATTCGAGGTCAAGCCTGCCTCGCTTCGCCCCGGCACCTACACCAATGTCAATGGCAACACCGCACTCGCCTGGGGGCTGATCGCCGCCTCCAAGCTCTCCGGCCTCCCCTTGTTCTACGGCACCTATCCGATCACGCCCGCCTCGGACATCCTCCACGAGCTGGCCCGTCACAAGAACTTCGGGGTTCGCACCTTCCAGGCCGAGGACGAGATCGCCGGCGTCGGGAGCGCCATCGGCGCCGCCTTCGCAGGGAGCCTGGCCGTCACCGGCTCATCCGGGCCTGGCATCGCGCTGAAGAGCGAGGCCATATCTCTCGCCTTCATGATGGAGTTGCCCCTCATCGTCATCAACGTTCAGCGAGGCGGCCCATCGACCGGTCTGCCCACCAAGCCCGAGCAATCCGACCTGCTCTTTTCCCTGTACGGTCGACACGGCGAGTCACCGATCCCGGTCCTGGCGATCGCCTCGCCGTCGGACGCCTTCGAGCTGACCATCGAGGCAGCCAGACTCGCAATCAAGTACATGACTCCGGTCCTGCTCCTGAGCGACAACCAGGTCGCGAACGGCTCTGAGCCCTGGATGCTGCCCGACGTGAATGCCCTGGCGCCGATCGAAGTCGCGTTCGCCCAGCATCCCAACGGGCCCGACGGCACGTTCCTTCCCTACATGCGGGACATCGACACCTTTGCCCGCCCGTGGGCCGTGCCCGGCACTCCCGGGCTGGAGCACCGGATAGGTGGTCTGGAGAAAGAGGCGATCACCGGGAACGTGTCCTATGACCCGGCCAACCACCAGCTCATGACCGACACGAGAGCGTGGAAGGTGGCCAACATCGTCAACGACATCCCCGACCTCGAGGTGGATGGTGACGAGGATGCCGACATCCTGGTGCTGGGGTGGGGATCGACCTTCGGCTCGATACGAGCTGCCGCCCGGCGAGTGCGGCTGGACCACGGCGGCAAGGTGGCGACGCTTCACCTTCGTCATCTCAACCCAATGCCTCAGAATCTCGGGGACATCCTGCACCGCTATGACAAGATCCTGATCCCGGAGTTGAACACCGGCCAACTGCGCAAGGTGATCAGGGCTGAATTCCTCGTCGACGCCAAGGGCTTGAACAAGGTGGCCGGCGAGCCGTTCAAGATCTCGGAGATAACAGAGAAGATCCTGGAGATGATCAAGTGACCGCCCCGTCCTACACCCGCGCCGACTTCCAGACGGATCAGGAGGTTCGCTGGTGCCCCGGATGCGGGGACTACACCATCCTCGCCTCGGTTCAGCAGTTCCTAGCTGGCCTGGGTCGCCCCCGGGAGGAGTTCGTCTTCGTCTCGGGCATCGGGTGCGCCGCCCGGTTCCCCTATTACATGAACACCTTCGGGATGCACTCCATCCACGGGCGCGCCCCGGCCATAGCCTCCGGGATCGTCGCCACCCGGCCCGACCTCTCGGTGTGGGTGATCACAGGTGACGGTGACGCACTCTCAATTGGCGGCAACCATCTGATCCACGCCCTCCGCCGCAACGTCGATATGAAGATCCTGCTCTTCAACAACCAGATCTACGGGTTGACCAAGGGGCAGTACTCGCCGACTTCAGAGGCCGGGAAGACCACCAAGTCCTCGCCGTACGGCTCGATCGATTACCCCTTCAACCCGGTGTCACTGGCCCTTGGCGCCGAGGCGACCTTCGTGGCCCGCACGCTCGACATGGATAGGAACCACACCCAAGCCCTGCTCCAGGCTGCCTACGAGCACGAAGGCTCGGCCTTCATCGAGATCTACCAAAACTGCAATGTCTTCAACGACAAGGCCTTCATCCAGCTCACCGGGAAGGAGGAGCGGGTCCACAACCGGATCGACCTGGAGATAGGCAAGCCGATCGTGTTCGACGGCGGGGCCAAGGCCGTGGTGATGAGAGAGGGCCAGGCGACCATCGTCGACTCGTCGAGCGTCGACCCAAAGGCAATCCTGGTCCATGACCCGACCCGGCCCGACCCGGCGATCGCCTTCGCCCTCAGCAGGCTCTCACATGGGCCCTACGGGCCGACTCCGCTCGGCATCTTCCGCGATGTGAGCCGTCCCACCTACGAAGGTCAGATGCACGCCCAGATCGAGGCCGCCAAAGAGAAGAACGGTGAGGGTGACCTGTCCCGCCTCATAACGAGCCAGGGCACCTGGACGGTGAAAGACCCGTCGTCCAACGGGGGCTGAATCCGACTTCCGGCCGGATCTGGGAGCGAGCCAATCAGCTGACGATGCCGCGCGTTGCTGCGGCGACGATGGCGTCGACCAGGCCGGCACGATCCAGGGCACCATCGGGGCGGTACCAGCGCTCCACCGCATTGAGGATGGACAGGATGAAGATCGACGCGATCCTGGGATCCGTCCCCGCCCCGAACGTCCCGTCCTCCGCCCCGTCGGCGATAACGGCCCGAAAAGCCGCCTCGTAGGCATCCCGGGCGGCGATCACACGGGCACGATGCACCTCGTCGAGCATTCGCGCCTCGTTGAGGAAAGTGCGGACGACATCGGAGTTGTCGACGACCACTGCGACATGGCCGGCAACGAGGCGACGCAGCCTCTCGGCTGCGGTCCCACCCCGGCCGAGCGCTTCCTCCGCCGAATCCTGGAACAGGCGCGCCCCCTCCTCCACGACCTCGACCAGAAGGTCCTGCTTCGACTCGACATCCGCGTATAGCGACGAACCGAGAAGGCCAAGCTCTCGTCCCAGGTCGCGCATCGATGTTCCGTGATAGCCACGCTCCGCGAACAGCCTCCCGGCAGCGGCCACAACGTCGGAGCGACTGTTGCGAGTGGCGACCATCAGCGGTGGTCGTAACGGACGACGACCCGATCCGAGACCGGGTGCGATTGGCAGGTCAGCACGTAGCCGGCCTCGAGCTCGGAGTCGACCAAGGCGTAGTTCTTGTCCATTCGCACCTCGCCCTCTTCGATGCGTCCCTTGCATGTGGCACACATCCCGCCTTTGCACGAAAAGGGGAGCTCGGATCGCACCCTGAGTGCCGCGTCGAGGATCGAAGTCTCTGGCGTCATCCTCGTCTCGACGGCCCTTCCGTCGAGTATGACGGTCAGATCGATCGACCCCTCCCCGGGCGGAGGCTCAGGCGGCAGGGAATCAGGGTCCAACGGCCCGGCAAAGAAGAGCTCATCGTGAATGCGTGCTTCGTCTACCCCAAGATCGCTCAAGGTGCCCCGTGCGGCCATCACCATGTCGTAAGGGCCGCAGAGATACCAGCCATCGACCTCCCGCCCGCCAAGCAGGCGATCGTGGACGACGCGGATCTTGGCGTCGTCGATACGGCCGGAGAGAAGCGGCAGATCCGAGCCCTCCCGGCTGAGGAGGTGAAAGAGTTGGAAACGGCCGGGATAGCGGTCCTTCAATCCCTCCAGTTCCTCCAGGAACATGACAGTGTTGGCCGTTCTGTTCCCGTAGAGAAGCGTCCATGACGAGTCTGGCTCGATCTCGAGAGTGGTGGCGATGAGTGACAGCACGGGCGTTATCCCCGAGCCTGCGGCGATGGCGACCCGATGCCCGGGCATCGCCGGATCAGGGTGGATGGTGAACTCCCCCACCGGCGGCATCACCCCCAGTACGTCTCCGGCTTTCAGCTGGTCGATAGCCCAAGCCGAGAAGACGCCCCCCGGCAAGCGCTTGATCCCCACCCTGAGCTTGCCGCCGGCCGCGTTCGAGCAGATCGAGTACGAACGCCGCAGATCCTCGCCATCGATCTCGGCGCGCACGGTGACGTGCTGGCCCGGGAGGTAGTGGAAAACGTCGCTGAGGTGCTCGGGCACGTCGAAGGTGACCGCGATCGAGTCCTCGGTGAGAGGCGACACCTCGAGCACCCGCAACGGGTGGAAATCCACGCTCGTCTCAGAACTCCTTGAAGTGATCGAATGGCTCGCCACACGTGCGGCAGGCCATCAGCGCCTTGCAGGCAGTGGACCCGAACCTCGACACGAGCCGGGCCGACCCCGATCGGCACCTCGGGCAGACGATTTCTCCTCCAGGCGGTGCGATTCCGAAGCCGGTCAGCTTCTCCAGGCCCTCCGGTGTGATCCATTCGCTGCTCCACGGAGGCTCGTGCTCCGTGACCACATCGACTTCGTCGAAGCCGGCGGCTCGGAGCGCGGCGCGCAGGTCATCTTCGATCTGCCGCATGGCCGGGCATCCCGAATAGGTGGGTGTGATGGTGGCCACCACCCGGTGCCCGTCGATTCGCACATCGCGCAGGATCCCCAACTCGGCGATGCTGAGCACGGGGATCTCGGGGTCGACGACACGCGACGCCACTGCGTGGGCTCGGTCGTGGTCGAGCTCGTTGGTTGCGATCACCATTCCAGCCCCGGATGACTGCGCTGCATCCACTGCATCTCGGCGAGGAGCGGCCCGAGATGCTCCGAGTGAAATCCCCGGCGGCCCCCGCTCCGCTGATACGGGTCGTCGGGAATCCGCAGGTGGGCCTCGTCGAGGATCTCTCCGACACCTTTCTCCCAGATGTCGCGATACCCCGATGCCCGTCCTTCGAAGAGCTCCGCGGTATATCTCCAAAGGTGGTCGACTGCCCTTTGCGCTCGAAGGTGGGACTCCTCGGTGCCGTCACCGAGGCGGATCACCCACGCCGATGAGTGGAGAAGGTGATAGCGCGCCTCCTTGAGAGCCCGCGCCGCTATCCCGGCCAGAGCCGTGTCTTCGGCGAAGGACAGGTCGGCCCAGAGCTCGACCTGATAGACGTCGAACAGGACCCCCCGCACCATGGTGTGGGCGAAATCGCCATTGGGTTGCTCAACCAGGAGGAGGTTGAGGAACTCGCGCTCCGACCGCCGCATGGCGAAGTCGTCCTCGCTGCGCCCTTTCCCTTCCCTGGACCCGGCCTGCGCGTATAGAGCGCGTGCCACGCCGATGTGATCGAGGGCGATGTTCCCCAGGGCGATGTCCTCCTCGAGCTCGGGGGCTCGGGAAATCCATTCAGAGAGCCGTTGGGCAAGGATCAGGTTGTCGTCGGCATGGGCGACCAGGGCGTGAACCGGGTCCGATCGGTCGGAATCGGGCGCGCCCTGGGGAGCCGTGGACAGGGTCGCCTCGCTCACATGTGACCGACTTCGTCGGGTATGTCATAGGAGGTGGCCAACCGGTATGTCTTCTCATTGGCGTCGACGTAGTCGGAGATCTCGCCCGGCTCGAAGGCGTGGATCTCACTGCTGCGCACCACCCAGAGACTGGCCCCCTCGCCCCGGCGGGTGTACACATCCCGGGCGTTCTGGAGGGCGGCCTCGGCGTCCGCGGCGTGAAGGCTTCCGATGTGCACGTGGGAGATCCCACGTCGCGCCCGGACGAAGACCTCCCACATCGGCCATGCCTCGGCGCTCAGATCAGCCGTCTCTTCGATCTCCGCGCTCTCGCCAGGCGCCACGGGCACTTCGTAGGTCATGTCGCGCTCCCGTCGGCTGACCCCTTCGCCGCATGAGCGAGGGCGGCTTCCCTGACCCACGCTCCTTCCTCCCATGCCCGGACCTTGTGCTCGACACGATCGCGATTCATCGGCCCGTTGCCCTTCACGACCGACCAGAACTCGTCCCAGTCGATCTCGCCGAAGTCGTAGTGCCCTCGCTCCTCGTTCCATTTCAAGTCGGGGTCGGGGATCTGCAGGCCCAGATAGTCGGCTTGAGGGACGGTCATGTCGACGAATTGCTGTCGTAGATCGTCGTTGGAGACCCGCTTGATCTTCCATTCCATCGACTGCTCGGTGTGCGTGGAATCGGTGTCGTGGGGGCCGAACATCATCAGCGACGGCCACCACCACCGATCGAGGGAGTCCTGAGCCATGGCCTTCTGCTCGGGAGAGCCGGAGCAGAGCCGGATAAGGCTCTCATAACCCTGCCGTTGGTGGAACGACTCCTCCTTGCAGATACGCACCATCGCCCGCGCATAGGGCCCGTAGGAGCAGCGAGTCGAGCATCACCTGGTTGGTGATCGCCGCGCCATCGACCAGCCAGCCGATAGTGCCGATGTCGGCCCAGCTCAAGGTGGGGTAGTTGAAGATCGACGAGTACTTGTGCTTCCCCTGGTGGAGCAGGGTTTGCAACTGGTCGCGATCCACGCCCAGGGTCTCGGCGGCCGAATACAGATAGAGGCCATGGCCCGCCTCGTCCTGGACCTTCGCCATCAGGATCGCCTTTCGATGGAGCGTCGGTGCCCGAGAGATCCAGTTCCCCTCCGGTTGCATCCCGATGATCTCGGAGTGGGCGTGCTGGGCGATCTGGCGGATCAGGGTCTTCCGGTAGTCCTCCGGCATCCAGTCGGGTGGCTCGATCTTGTCCTCGGCAGCGACGATCGCGTCGAAACGCTCTTCTGGTGTCACGAATCCAGGGTAACACAAACGAACGTTCGTTTGCTAGGGTCAGATGGACTAGTTACCAGGGGTGAATCGGGAACGGCTCTGGAGCCGGCGGCGGAAACGAGGGAGATTGGTGAGTGCGCTGGGAGAGAGCGCGACGGAAGCGGGGATCGAGGCCAGGGGCTCACCCCTTCGGCATTTGGCTTGCAGTCGAGAGTGCCCGGCAACGGTCTCTGAAATCACCCGAAGGGAGGGTCTCACCACAGGGAGGCCCTCCCTTCACCGTTTGCGGCTCAGGTCTCGAAGGAGCCGACAACCTCGCCGTTGAGCCGGATCTCCCGGGTCTCCTCGTTCCAGCTGCCCAGAGGCACCGCGATAGTGAAGGGCTCGATCACCTGGGCACAACTCTGCTCGGTGGCGACCTGGGAGATCATCTCGATCTCGATCACCTCGCCGTCGTCTTCGACTGTCCAGAAGATCTCATGGCATGGCGTCGGCTTGTCGCCGGTGACGTCGAGCATGATCTGAACGGGGAAGCTCTCCATGACCCTCACGTCGGCGCCGGTCACCCACACCTCGCCATCGACACTCCCCTCGATGGGCGGCCGCGGCTCGGGGATGGAGCCGACCGGCCCGGGCTCGGCGATCGGCTGGTCGCCGTCGTTGTCGACGGGCTGATCAGGGTCGATCGACGTCGTCGGCGCCGGGTCACCCCCACCACCGATGACATCGGGCGAGCCACAGGCGGTGGCCACCATGACAAGTGCGAAGATCACGAGATGCCTTCTCATGACGCTTGGATGCCCTGGGCCGGCCAAATGGTTCCCGTCTGGCATCACGCCAGGGAGACGAGGTCGAGCAGCTCCTCGTCGAAGAACCTCATCTCACCTTCCGGCATCAGGACCGCGCGGTCGGGCATGAGCTGGGCCACGAAGTCTGTGTCGTGGCTGACCAGCACCACGGTCCCCTCATAGATGGTGAGGGCGTCGAGCAGCGCCTCCTTCGCCTGCGGGTCGAGGTTGTTGGTCGGCTCGTCGAGGAGGAGCACGTTCGGACGTGCGGCCACCAACATGGCCAGAGCCAGCTTGGTCTTCTCCCCCCAGAGAGGGTCGAGCCATCCTGTTCGACCTTGTCGGCGAGGAGGAAATGACCGAGCAGCGACCGAAGTGTCTGTTCGGTCAGGGCGCCATCCTGTCGCATGTGATCGAGCACAGTGCGCCCGGCTTGGATCTGCTCGTGCTCCTGCGCGTAGTACCCGACGCTGGCGTTGTGCCCCAAAGACACATCGCCCAGGTCGGCAGTCTCGACACCGGCCAGGATTCGGAGCAATGTCGTCTTTCCGGCGCCATTGAGTCCGATCAGCAGCATGCGCTCACCACGCTCCACAGCGAATTCGACGTCGACGAAGACGAGATTGTCACCGAAAGACTTGGCCACGCCCATGGCGGACAGTGGCACTCGGCCTGACTTCTCCGGCTGGGGGAAGGCAACTCTCACCTGCTTCCCGCCCTTCTGGACCTCCACGAGGTCTCGCTTCATTCGATCGACGCGTGTCTCCCAGGATCGGGCGATCTTCGCCATTTTCTCGGTGGTGCCCTTGAAGCGCCTGATGTTCTCCTCGAGGCGGGCGATGGCCTCGTCCTGATGCTTGCGCTCTCGCTCCTTTTGCAACCGGCGACGATCGCGCTCGACCAGGTAGTGGCTGTAATTGCCCCGGTAGGCCTCCAGCTCCCCATGCTCCAGGGCGAGGACCGAGGTGATCGCCTCGTCGAGCAGGGGGAGGTCGTGGGACACGACCAGCATCCCGCCTCGATAGGTGGTGAGCCACTCGATCAGCCAGGCTTTGGCGTCGAGGTCGAGATGGTTCGTCGGCTCGTCGAGCAGGAGGACATCGGTCTCGGCGAAGAGGATTCTGGCCAGTTCCACCCGGCGGCGTTGGCCACCGGACATGGTGACCACAGACTGGTCCAGCTCGTCGTTCCCGATCCCGAGAGCAGCTGCCATCCGCTTCGCCTCTGCTTCGGCAACGAACCCGCCCTTCGCCTCGAACTCCTCATGGAGACGGCTGAAGCGGGCGATTCCCCTATCCCGCTCCACGCCGTGGAGGTCATGGAGTCGGTGTCGGGCCTCTTCGATCCTGCGCTGCAGGGCCCCGATCTCTCTCGCCATGAGGATCCGCTCCAGCGCCGTGGCGTCGGGATGCTCCAGCTCGGGGAGGGCTGCCTCCTGGGAGAAGTAGCCAATGCGTCCGGAACGGAGAACGGCGCCTTCAACCGGAGTGAGCGCGCCGGTGAGCGTCCTCATCAGGGTGGTCTTGCCGGCGCCGTTCCGACCCACCAGGCCGATGCGATCACCTGATTGCACGCTGAAAGAGGCCCCTTCGAGCAAGGTGCGGGGGCCAACATCGATCCGTAGGTCGCGTGCGATCAGCATTTGCGGTGAACCTGTGGGTCAGACGTTAGAAGACGGCACAGGGCAACCACGTTTGAATAAGTGCCGTCAGGGCGCTCTCTGACGGCGCTCCCCTACTAACTTCGGGGCCGATGTTGGGGCGGATCAGGGCTTTGTTCGACTCGCCGTTCCTGCGCCGGGTGAGCTGGCACGTGAAAAGGGTGGGAGCGAAGATCGACCGGCGATTCTTCGTCTCGCTCTTCCTCGGCCTCGTGGTCATCCTGGCGCTGGCGGCGGCAGTCGTCTGGCTGGCGGAGACCGACGGCTCGGTCGACATGTTGGGCCAGTCGTTCTATTGGGCCGGGGCCACCGTGCTCGGGCTGGGCGAGGGCGGATTGGTGTCCGGCCCGGTGGGCTGGGTCGTCGGCTGGCTGCTCGGTCTGTTCGGGGTGGCGATCGTGGCCACGCTCACGGGCGCCCTGGTCGGATTCGTGATCGATTTCCTGTTGAAGGAGGGACAAGGGATGGGTGCTTCGGGATACAAGGGCCACATCGTGGTGTGCGGTTGGAACTCCACCGCACGCGACCTCATCGATGAGCTGAGCAGGGACGAGTACGGGACGAAGGTCGTGCTCCTCTACGACGCAGAGCGAAGCCCTGCGGCCGAAAGCGTGTATTTCGTGAGAGGCAACCCCAGCCACGATCCCGACTTGCATCGGGCCGGGATCGAGCACGCAACCGCCGCGATCGTATGTCCGATCGATGGCTCCGATCAGGCCGACATGTCATCGATCCTCACCGTTCTCGCCATCGAGTCGATCAATCCGGAGGTGCGAACCGTCGTGGAGGTCAACAACCCCGACCACGTCGAGCATTTCCGGAGGGCGAACGTCAACGAGATCATGGTCACCTCGAAGCTCGCAGCCCACCTGCTCGCGCGCTCGGCGATGTACCCGGGCCTGTCGCAGCTCGTGACAGACATCGTGTCAGGCGGAGAGGGATCCGAGCTCTATCGCGTCGCGCTGCCCGAGGATTGCGACGGCATGTCGATTGACGAGCTCGCGTCGAAACTCCGCTCAGAACACCAGGCGACCTTGCTGGCGGTGGTCCGCGGAGGTCTCACCTTTGCC
Organism: uncultured Acidobacteriota bacterium; assembly: GCA_963720925.1. Taxonomy (GTDB): domain Bacteria; phylum Actinomycetota; class Acidimicrobiia; order Spongiisociales; family ZC4RG35; genus JARDZU01. Next base: position 338,273 of record CAVRHE010000007.1, on the reverse strand, counting down.
AACCCGGACCAGGACTTCCGGGTGGCCCTCGACGATGACCTGGTCATCGTGGCCGAATCGCTGGGCGACCTCCAACCGCTGCGCGAGCCTTCGGCCGTGGCCTAGCGGCGAGACAAAGAACGGAACGTTCGGGCGGACGAAAGCACCCGTTCACCGTCCGGTCATGTCCTCCCGGTACAAATGCCTTGCCAGGGACCCTCCCGGTATCACTGGCGACAACAGATCCCTCCTCCCAGGATCATCGGGGCGACACCAGTGTCGCCCCGATCTCGTTGCGCTCCAGGACTTCGCAATAGGCTTCCGCGTCGCAGATGAGCGAGATCCCCACCCGCACCCCGGTCGTCATCATCGGCGGCGGGCCGGCCGGGTCGTTACTGGCCCATCTGCTCCAACTGCGCGGGATCGAGAGCGTCATCCTGGAGCTTCGCACTCGTGAGCACGTTATGGAGCGCGTGCGGGCCGGGGTGATCGAGCACGGGAGCGCCGAGGTCCTGCGGGAGACAGGGGCGGGCAAGCGCATGGATGCCGAGGGCTTCGTCCACGAAGGAGTCAACGTGGCCCACGGCGGCGACGTGCTGCGGATCGATTTCCAGGGACTGACCGGCAAGCACGTCACGATCTACGGGCAGACCGAATTGCAGAAGGACCTCTATGAACTGATCGACGCCGACGGAATCCCGCTGATCGATGAGGCCGAGGAGGTACATGTCGACGGAATCGAAGGAGACGCGGCCCGTGTGGGCTTCGACCATCGCGGTGTTGCTCACGTCATCGCCTGTGACTTCGTCATCGGCTGCGACGGGGCACACGGCGTGAGCCGGGACTTCATCCCTCGCGGCGCCCGACGGTCTTTCGAGCGGCAGTACCCGTTCTGTTGGGTCGGGCTCCTCTCCGAGACCCCACCCGTAGACGAGGAGCTGATCTACGCCAGCCACGAGCGGGGCTTTGCCCTCTGCTCGATGCGAAACGAGCATCTCAGCCGGTACTACGTCCAGGGTCCGGCGGACACCACCCTCGACGAATGGCCCGACGAGCGTTTCTGGTCCGAGCTGACGGCGAGACTGCCCGACGCGGTGGCCGACACGCTGGTCACCGGGCCCTCCATCGAGAAGATCATCACCCCTCTGCGGAGCTGGGTCACCGAGCCCATGCGTCATGGGAGATTGCTTCTGGCCGGGGATGCAGCCCACGTGGTGCCTCCGACCGGGGCCAAAGGCCTCAATCTCGCCATTTCCGATGTCGTTTATCTCGTCGATGCCGTTGCCGGCCACTACGGCACCGGCTCGATGGCCGGTCTCGACGAGTATTCAGAGAGAGCGCTGGCGCGAGTGTGGAAAGCCGTGCGATTCTCCTGGTGGATGACGACCATGCTCCACCGTTTCCCGGGGGTGGACGATGACTTCGAGCGGCGACTGCAGGAGGCCGACCTGGACTATCTGTTCGGCTCTGAGAATGCGCAGCGCACGATGGCCGAGAATTACGTCGGGCTGCCCTACTGAACACGACGACGAGCGAGGATTCCCCATGGGTGCATACGAGGACGGGATGAAGGTGCGAAGAGCGGTGCTCGGCGACGAGCACGTCGATGCCGCCACCGAGGCGGCGACAAGTCTCGACGCCGACTTCCAACGTTGGATCACCGAGAGCGCCTGGGGCGGGGTTTGGGGCCGGCCCGACCTCGATCTGAGAACCCGGAGCCTGATCACCATCGCCATCCTCGGTGCTCTGAACCACGACGAGCTCGAGCTCCACCTTCGCGCCGCTCGCAACACCGGGGTCACCCCCGACGAGATCCGGGAAGCGCTGCTGCACGTTGCGGTTTATGCCGGAGTCCCCGCCGCCAACCGGGCATTCAAGGTAGCGAAGGACATCTACGGGGATGAGGGCTCGTGAGCGAGCCGGTCATCAGGCACTATGGGCCGAAGGCATACGCCGATCATCCCCCGTTCTCCTACCCCGATTACCGGTCGACAGTGAAGCGAAGCCCGACACACGACCTGATCCGGATCGTCCAGACCCTGTCGGAGACCACCGGCCCAGGGCCGGCGTGGACGAGATCTCTGAGGAGGACACCGACCTCACCACCAACACCGGAACCGGAAGCCCCGCAATCGGCGAGCGGATCATCGTCACCGGAAACGTGCTCGACGAGCATGGTCGTGGCATGCCCGACACCGTCCTCGAGATATGGCAGCCGAACGCGAGTGGCCGCTATGCCCACTGGCGGGAGACCGAATTTCCCGCCCCGCTCGACCCCAACTTCGTCGGGGTCGGCCAATGCCTCACCGACTTCGAAGGCGGATACCGCTTCACCACGATCAAGCCGGGCCCCTACCCCTGGGGGAACCACCCCAACGCCTGGAGGCCTTCGCACATACATTTCTCGATCATGGGGCCATCGCTCGGAATGAGGCTGGTCACCCAGATGTATTTCCCGGGCGACCCCTTGATCCCGCTGGACCCGATCTTCAACTCAGTGCCACCTCACGCCAGGTCGCGGATGATCGCGACTTACGACCACGAGGTGACCGAGGCCAACTGGGCACTCGGCTATCGATGGAACATCGTCCTGCGTGGAGAGCGGGCCACACCGATGGACGAGGGGGACGATTGAGTCGGCTGCTGGGGCAGACCCCGTCGCAGACCGTCGGCCCCTACTACACCCTGCGGCTCTTTCGAGAAGGTGAGAACAGCCTGGTCGGCCCGGGCCGCCGGGACGGATCGTCATCCGGGGGAGGGTGCTCGACGGCGATCGAAAGCCCATCGAGGACGCCCTCCTCGAGATCTGGCAGGCCAACTCAGTGGGCCGCTACCGCCATCCCGACGACACCCGCGAGCTGGCCCTGGACAATGGCTTCAGCGGCTTCGGCCGGGCGATAACCGATTTCGAGACCGGGGAGTACACGTTCGAAACGCTCAAACCGGGGCCGGTCCCCGATGTCGAAGGGGCCTTCCAGGCGCCGCACATCTCGTTGATCGTGCAGGGACGTGGAATGCTCAACCCGGTGTTCACCAGGATCTACTTCTCCGATGAAGACGAGGCAAACCGCGACGATCTCATCCTCCGCACCGTGCCGGCTGATCGTCGCGGCACACTGATCGCAGAGTTGGTCGACGAGGGGGAGCCCAGGGTGTACCGATTCGACGTCCTGTTCCAGGGTGATGACGAGACCATCTTCTTCGACTTCTGATGCTTGATCCCGGCTTCACCACCGAGGAGATGGCAAGAGTCTTCACCGCGGCTCGTCGGGTCGAGGCGATGACGCGGTTCGAGGCGGCCCTCGCCCTCGCCCTTGCCGACGCAGGCGTCGCACCCGGCGATGACGCCAAGGCAGTGGCCGAAGCCTGTCAAACCTCCGTGATCGACCCTGACACCGTCCTCGCAGCCACCTGGAGCGATGGATCGCCACTGACACCCCTTCTCGAAGAGATTCGCGGGCGTCTGCCCGAGGAGCAGGCAAAGTGGGTTCACTACGGGACGACGACCCAAGATGCGATCGACACCGCCACCATGCTCCAGGCGGGTGAGGCGCTCGATGTCCTCGACTCTGCGCTGTTGACGATCTCGGGCCAGATGGCCGGGCTGGTCCGGGAGCACCGGGATCAGCCCCAGATGGCGAGGACCTTCCTCCAACACGCCCTGCCCACCACATTTGGGATGACGGTGGCGGGATTGGCTCGAGCCCACCGTCCGTCACCTCGTCGAGCTCCGTCAGATGAAGTCGGATCTGGCAGTCCAACTGGGTGGGCCCGGTTGGGAATCTCGGCGGGTATGAAGGCAAGGGTATGGCGGTTATGGAGGCCCTGGCCGCACGGCTCGGGCTCACCGCTCCGGCCCTTCCCTGGCACTCCGATAGATCCCGAATTGCTGCTCTGGCGTCGGCCTTGGAGCGATGCGCTCGAACCATGGCGAAGGTGGGCCTCGACGTCGCGCTCCTCGCGTCGAGCGACATCGCCGAGATCACAGTGCGACCGGGCGGCTCGTCCAGCATGGTCGAGAAGCGCAACCCGATCGACTCGGTCCGGGCGATAGCAGCTGCCGAGCTGGCGACGGCAGGTGCGGGCATGATCACCGAAGGCCGAGTCTCCGAGCTGGACCGCGGCATCGGCGGCTGGCATGCGGAGTGGGTGGCGCTGCCGCTGGTCTTCCAAGCCACGGCGGCGACGGTGGAGGCGATGACCACCTGTCTCGGCTCTGTCGAGGTGGAGGCGGGGACCATGTCCGCCCGAGCCGCGGGAGGCGGGCCGATCGACCGGGCCCTGATTGACGGCGTCCTCGCCGAGTTCGAGCGTGTCGCAGGCCGCCAATGACCACTTCCGGACGCACCGGGACACTGACCTGGTACACGGTCGGGGACGAGATGGCGCGACCTCTGGTCATGATCCACGGCCTCGGCGCCGACAGCGAGATGTGGGATGCCCAACTCCCCGAGCTCTCGATTATGAGGAGAGTGGTGACAGTGGATCTCCCCGGGCACGGCAACTCGGTGGCAGGGCCTGGGCCGTACACGATCCGGGCTCATGGGTGAGGACATACTGGACATCGCCGCCACCGCCGGGATCCCCCAATTCGACCTCTGCGGGATGTCATTGGGCGGCGTCATCTCAATGTGGATGGCGGCCCATTCACCGGACCGGGTCATGAGCCTGGTCGCATCGAACACCTCAGCCAGGATCGGAAGCGAGGAGATCTGGCAGGCCAGGATCGACGCGGTCACCGACGGGGGAATGGAGGCGGTCTCGGAGCAGGCTCTGGCCCGGTTCTTCACCTCGAGCTTTGCCTCCGAGCAGCCCGACGTCTTCGCCCGCACATCTCGATCCCTGCTCGCCACCGACCCAGGCGGCTACGCAGCCTGCTGCGCCGCCCTGCGCGACGCCGACCTTCGGGAGTTGGTGGAGGCGATCCGTTGCCCGACCCTGGTGATCGGTGGGGGCGAGGACATCTCCACCCCACCCGAGCAGTCGGTGTGGCTGCACGAGCACATCCCGGGCAGCACACTTCACATCCTGGAGGGCGCCCCCCATTTCGCCAATCTCGAACAACCCCAGGCCTGGACGGAGGTGGTCGCTCGATTCCTGGCGGAGCAGGGAGCCGGCTAGGCCCCGGCTCGGGAATGCGCCTCGCTGGTGCGCGCCTTCAGGGCGCGAAGCGTGGCGAGCTCCGCCGTTGTCGGCGGCTCGCTGACTTCGAGGGGCTCTCTCACCGCGAGATCCCAACCGGTGGCGGCCACGGTCTGCTCGACAGTGACTCCCGGGTGAACCGACACGAGGTTCAGCTCGTGGGTGACCGGATCCGGTCGAAGGACCCCTAGATCGGTGATCACCACAGTGGGCCCGGCTCCGACATTCCCCTGGCGCCCCTCGCCGTGACGCCCGAAACCGACCGAGGTCACGAAATCGACCGCGTCGACGAAGGATCTCGGATTCTGACGCAGCATCACGATGACCTCCCCGGCGGATGAGGCGATCTCGGGCGCGCCGCCCGCCCCGGGCAGCCTCACATCGGGGTTCTCGTAGGTGCCGATCACGGTGCTGTTGAGATTCCCGTAGCGGTCGATCTGGGCAGCCGACAGGAACCCGACATCGATCCGACCACCCTGGAGCCAGTAACTGAAGACCTCGGGGACGCTGACGACCAGGTCTGCCTTCTCGGCCAGCTCGCCATCGCCGATGGAGAGCGGAAGGACCTCGGGGCGCGTCCCGATCGTGCCCGACTCGTAGATGAGCACGACGCCGGGAGCATGAGAGAGGCGGGCCAGGTTTGCCGCCTCGCTGGGAAGACCGATCCCGACGAAGCAGACCTGCCCGTTCCTGAGGCCCCGGGACGCAGTCACCGTCATCATCTCATCCGGCGTGAACGTCCCCCCTTCCGGACCGGTCTCAGCCATGGGGACGACTCGAGATCATGTCCAGATAGGCGGAGTGATCGGGCGTGCCGACCACGAACTCATTCATCCAATGCGAGAACGAAACCCGGTCTCGGGAGATGGCGTCCCAATCGGTGTAGAAGGCGTTGTCCCGCTTCGTGAATCCCATCGAGTACGAAGGGTGCGAGCCTCGGGGCACGTGGGCCACGGCCGTCACGGTCCATGTCGGCAGCACCACGTGGTTCGGCCCCGTAACAGACAGCTCATCGACGACCTCCTCGACGGTCACGATCGAGGTCCTTGCGGCCAGCACCGCCTCACGCTGGACACCGGTGATCCCCCACAGGCCGACGTTTCCCTTTCGATCCGCCTGCTGAGCGTGGATGATCGCGACATCAGGAGTCAGTGCCGGAACCGCCGCCAGCTCCTCACCTGTGAACGGGCACGAAATGCGCGCGACCGTGGTGTGAGCCAAGAGGTCCGAGCCGGCGTATCCCCTGAGAACGCCAAAAGGAAGACCTGAGGCACCGGCCGCATACCGGGCCGCCATGCCGGCATGACTGTGTTCTTCCAGCTCCAGTGCCCGGGGATGACCATGCTCGACCGCGTCCCGAAGTCTGTGCAGCGAACCGACGCCCGGATTTCCGCCCCAGGAGAAGATCAGGCCGCGTGCGCATCCCATGCCGATCAACTGGTCGTAGATCACATCGGGAGTCATGCGAGCCAGCGTCAAGTCCTTCCGCTCCTGCCTGATCAACTCGTGACCGGCGGCGAACGGGATCAGATGGGTGAACCCCTCCATGGCTACGGTCGCCCCATCCGGGACCAGGGCACCGACGGCGTCGGCGAGCGACACGATCTCGGCCATCGTTACTTCCTATGGGGCCAAGCAGACAACCCGCCCACGATACCGCCGGGCGATTCCCTCCCTCCGCCACTCCGATCATTAGCTTGCCCGCATGCCCGGGCAGACCTTCCAGCACGCAGCGACGACATCACTCGAGCCTTCCCGGGTGTGGCAGTCGCTCGACGAGCCTCACACGTGGGAGGCGATACCGGGAGTGAATCGGGTCACCGACGCCGCGGTGGATGCAGACGGCCGTCTACGCGGCTTCTCGTTCGAGAGCGACGTCGGCGGCCGTAAGTACCTCGGGAAAGCGACGCCCGCCGGTCGGGAGGAGGGGCGCCTGATGGCCTGGGACATCGATTCCTCGGAGGTCAAGGGCAACGTGTCGATCGAGCTCGGGCCCGATGCCGACGGCACGAGAGTCCACGTCCGTCTCGCCGTCGAAGGCGTCGGGATGCTCGGCTCCCTCTTCTTCCCAGTCATCGCCTCTGCAATCGGGGGCGGATTCGCGGCGACTGTGGAGGAATTCGTCTCCGGACTGTGACGGTCAGGCCTCGGGCTCGGCCGCGGGAGCTTCCTCCGGTTCATCCGATTCGGCCGCGAGCTGTTCCGCCACCTGCCTCGCCTCTTCGCGGCCGCCCGCGGTGATCTGGGCCCGGTCGGTGATGAGGGTTACCTGGTTGTCGAGGACCTGGAGGAACCCGCCGTGGACGCCGATAGTGGTGCGAGCACCGTCCTCGGCCTCCACAATCACCGCGCCGGTGACGAGGGAGCCCATCAAAGGCTCATGGTTGGCCATGATCCCGAGCTCACCCTCCGGAGTCTTGGCCAGGAGAAAGGTGGCCGTGCCACTCCACACCGTCTCTTCGGGGGAGACCACGTCGACCTGGAAGGTATTAGCCATGCGGGATCAAGCGGCGTCTTTGGTCAGCTCGGCTGCCTTGCGCTCGACATCCTCACGGCCGCCGACCATGTAGAAGGCCTGCTCCGGGTACTGATCCATATCGCCATCCAGGACCGCCTTGAAGGCAGAGATCGTCTCTTCGATCGGGGTGTAGATGCCAGGCTGGCCGGTGAACTGCTCGGCGACGAACATCGGCTGGGCGAAGAACCGCTGGATCCTCCGGGCCCGACCCACGACGAGTTTGTCCTCCTCCGACAACTCGTCGATGCCGAGGATGGCGATGATGTCCTGGAGGTCCTTGTACCTCTGCAGGACTCGCTGCACCTCGGTCGCCACGAAGTAATGGTCGGTGCCGACCACCTGCGGGTCGAGAGCGCGGCTCGAAGAGTCGAGCGGGTCCACGGCCGGGTAGATGCCGAGGGCGGTAAGGGGGCGGGACAACACGGTCGTGGCATCGAGATGGGCAAACGCCGTGTGCGGGGCGGGATCGGTGATGTCGTCGGCAGGGACATAGATCGCCTGCATCGAGGTGATGGACCGGCCCTTGAGCGAGGTGATTCGTTCCTGGAGGAAGCCCATCTCGTCGGCCAGGTTCGGCTGGTAACCCACTTCAGACGGCATCCGGCCCAGGAGAGTGGAGACCTCTGATCCCGCCTGGGTGAAACGGAAGATGTTGTCGATGAACAGCAGCACGTCCTGACGCTGGACATCACGGAAGTACTCGGCGATGGTCAACGCGGACAGGGCGACGCGGAGACGGACCCCGGGTGGCTCGTCCATCTGACCGAACACGAGGGCCGCCTTTTCGATGACGCCGGTTTCCTTCATCTCGAGGAAGAGGTCAGTGCCCTCACGGGTTCGCTCGCCGACGCCGGCGAACACCGACACGCCGCCGTGCTGGGTCGCAACGCGGTTGATCATCTCCTGGATGAGGACGGTCTTGCCGACACCGGCGCCACCGAACAGCCCGATCTTCCCACCCTGGAGGTAGGGGCTGATCAGATCGAGGACCTTGATCCCGGTCTCGAAGACGGTCTTCTGCGGCTCGACGTCCTCGAACGCGGGCGGGGTTCGATGAATCGGCCATCTCGGGTCGGAGAAGTCCTGATCCGGTGCATCGAGTGAGTCGCCCCAGACGTTGAAGATATGGCCGAGAGTCTGGTCGCCGACGGGCACGGTGATTGGGCCTCCGGTATTGACCACCTCGGCGCCGCGGGTCAACCCGTCGGTTGGAGCGAGGGCGATGGCCCGCACCTTGCTGCCACCGAGATGCTGGGCGACTTCAGCCAGAACCGAGCGCTTCTCGTCACCGAGGGTGAAGTCGATCGTGATGGCGTGGAGGATCTCGGGCATCCCATCCGGCGGGAACTCGACATCGACCACGGGGCCGGCGACCTTTACGATCCGCCCGACACTCCTGGCGTCACTCATTGCTATCTCCAATCTTGGTTTCTGAATCCTTCATCTGCTTGCCTCGGCCAGGGCCTCGGCACCGCCCACGATCTCGGAGATGGCCGTGGTGATCTCGGCTTGCCGGGCCCGGTTGGCCTGAACGGAGAGGACCCGGATCAGGTCTTCGGCGTTGTCCGTGGCGGCCTTCATTGCGCGGCGCCGGGCGCTGTGCTCCGACGCAGACGCCTCGAGCAGCACGTTGAAGACCGTGGCCTCGACATATCGCGGGAGGAGGCGGTCGAGGATCTCTTCGGGCGAGGGCTCGAACTCGTACGTGGCCGACGGGCCTTCCTGTTCGGTTCGATCCGGTGGGGTGATAGGGAGCAGGTCGAGACGAGTCGGGGCCTGATTCATCGCCGATTGGTATCGGGTGAAGAAAACCTCGACCGAATCGATGTGCTCGGTGGCGAAAGCCGTCAGCACCGAGCTGGCCACGGCCCGGGCATCCCCGTATCCGGGGGTGTCGGTGACCCCGATATAGGCGCCATCGATGCGGAACCCCCGATAACGGAAGTAGGCCTGCGCCTTCTTCCCGATCGCGTAGAGAGCGACGTCTTTTCCCTCCCGGTCCAGCTGGCGAATCCGGTTCTCGGCTAGCCGGATGATGTTGGAGGCATAGGACCCGGCGAGCCCGCGGTCCGAAGTCACGATCACCAGTCCGACCGTCTTGACCTCACGCTGCTCGAGGAGGCGATGCTTGGCCCCGGCGCCGGCGGCGCCGACGTTCTCGATGACCTCGATCAGCTTGGCGGTGTATGGCTTCGAGGCATTCACCCGGGCCTGGGCTTTCGGGATCCGGCTGGTGGCGATCAGCTCCATGGCGCGAGTGATCTTCTTGATCGCCTCGACGCTCCTGATGCGACGCCGGGTGTCCCTCAGCTGGGCGGAGGCCATGCCCGGTTCTCCCTACTCCTCGACCTCGGAGCCTTCAAAGGTCTCCTTGAACTGGGCGATGGCGTTGGGCACCTCGTCACCCTCCGCAAGCTTGCCCGTGTCGCGGATCTCGGAGAGGAGACCGGGGTGCCGGCTCCGGAAAAACTCGCGTAGCTCCCCTTCGAAGCGGCGGATGTCCGCGATAGGGACATTGTCCATATGACCCTCGGTAACCGCGTAGACGGACACCACCTGCTCCTCGATCGGGACCGGGGCGAACTGCGGCTGCTTGAGCACCTCGACCACCCGGCGCCCACGCTCCAGCTGGGCCAGCGAGGTGGCGTCCAGTTCCGAACCGAACTCGGCGAAAGCGGCCAGCTCGCGGAACTGCGCCAAGTTGAGGCGAAGGGGCCCGGCGATCTTTCTCATGGCCGGAACCTGGGCGGCGCCGCCGACCCGGGAAACCGAGATGCCTGCGTCGAGGGCAGGGCGGATGCCCTGGAAGAAGAGATCGGCAAGCAGATAGCACTGTCCGTCCGTGATCGAGATCACGTTGGTCGGGATGTAGGCCGAGATGTCGTTGGCCTTGGTCTCGATCACCGGGAGGCCGGTGAGGGAGCCGCCACCGAGCTCGTCGGAGAGCTTGGCGCAGCGCTCGAGGAGACGGCTGTGCAGATAGAACACGTCGCCCGGGTACGCCTCACGGCCCGGGGGCCGGCGCAAGAGCAGCGAGATCTCGCGATAGGCCACGGCCTGTTTGGAGAGGTCATCGAAGATGACCAGGGCGTGCTCACCGTTGTACATCCAGTGCTGGCCGATGGCCGATCCGGCATACGGCGCATACATCTGCAACGCAGGGGCGGCAGAGGCTGCGGCATTGACCACGACCGTGTACTCCATGGCGCCGTGCTCTTCGAGAGTGGCGACGATCTCGGCCACCGTGGAGGCCTTTTGCCCGATGGCCACGTAGATGCACTTGACCTCGTCCTTGGTCCCCTGGTTGACCTTCTGGTTGATGATCGTGTCGACCACGATGGCGGTCTTGCCGATCTGACGGTCGCCGATGATCAACTGGCGCTGCCCACGACCGATAGGGGTCATCGAATCGATGGCCTTGATCCCGGTCTGCAGCGGCTCCTTGACCGGCTGCCGCTCTACCACAGAGGGCGCCTGGGTCTCGAGGAGGCGGCGCTCGGTGGTGTTGATCGGGCCCTTGCCGTCCACCGGGTTGCCCAGCGGATCGATGACACGTCCGAGCAGGGCATCCCCCACCGGGACCGACAGCACCGTGCCGGTCTGCTTGACCGGGTCGCCTTCCTGGATGTGGCTGGCCTCTCCCAGGACCACCACGCCGAGGTCCTCCTCGTCGATGTTGAGGGTGACACCGATCAGCCCACCGGGGAACTCGAGCAACTCGGATGCCATGACTTTGGGCAGGCCCTCGACACGGGCGACGCCGTCGGCGATGGCGGTGACGTATCCGACCGTTTCCTTGTCCACCTCAGGTTGCCAGCCCGCGAGCTGCTCCTTGAGAGACTTGGTGATCTGATCGGCAGTGATGGTCAAATCGGTCATATGACTCCTCAGCGGCTCAGTACGGCCTGGCGAAGGTCGCCGATGGCGTTGGCAATGGTCCCGTCGATCACGACGTCGCCGACACGGGCGACGATGCCGCCGATGACCGACTCGTCGACCACGACCTTCACCTCGACCTTCTTTCCGGTGGCCTTGCCCAGAGCCGCAGCAAGACGCTCGATGGTCGCGTCGTCGAGTGGCACCGCAGAACGCACCTCGGCTAAAGCCTTGGACCGCGACTCCACTGCCTTCTCGACGAAGCTCTTGGCTATCTCCGGGATGTCGGACGATCGCCCCTGACTGACGATGAATTGGACGAGCCCCACCGTGAGCGACGAGGCACGGCCACTCATCAGGTCGTCGATGATCGCACTCTTCTTGTCCAGGGGAAGGTTGGGGTCGGTCAGTGTCGACTCTGAGCTCAGCGGACTTCTCGAAGGCCTGCCCCAGGGCCAGGAACTCGGTCTCGACGCGACTCAACTCACCCTCGGCGTCGGCAAGGTCGAGGATGGCGCTGGCGTAGCCGCTGATCCGATCGTCCATCTAGAGCTGCTCCAGGTCCGCCAGGTAGCGATCGATGAGGTCTTTCTGCATCTTGTCGTCGAGCGATTCACCGACGATCTTCTCGGCCAGGCCGACCGAGATCTCCCCCACCTCGCGGCGGGCGTCCGCCAGGGCACGGGTCTTCTCGTTCTCGGCCTCTTCGCGCGCCTTGGCCAGGATCTGGGCGGCCTCTTCCTCGGCACGGGCGACTACGTCGGTCTTGAGCTGCTCGCCCGCGGTCCGGGCCTCCTCGACGATCCGATTGCCCTCGGACTTGGCCTCGGCGAGCTGCGCCCGGTAGTCGGCGAGCAGGCTCTCCGCCTCGCGCTTCGACTCCTCGGCGTCGGCCAACTGGCCGCTGATGGCCTGCTGGCGGGCCTCGAGCGTCTTGTTGATGGTGGGAAGGGCCCTCCTCCATACGAAGAAGAAGACGATGAGGAAGGCGAGGACCCCAGCGATCAGCTCCTCGGGATGGGGCAGCACCAGGCTGAGCCCGCCTCCGGACTCTCCCCCCTCCTCAGTGGCCAGGACCACCAGGGCGTTCAAGAACTGCATCCTGTTTCCCCTATCCGGCTGAGGCGATGAAGAAGAGCACGAACCCGATCAGCGCCAGCGCCTCGGTCAGGGCGATACCCAGGAACATGGTGGTCCGGATCGTCCCCTGCATCTCGGGCTGACGGGCCATGGCGGTGATGGCGTTGCCGGCCACGATGCCGATGCCGATGCCGGGGCCGATCGCCCCCAGGCCGTACCCGACCAGGGAGAGGGGGCCGACGAGGGCCTCGATGTTGCCTTCCATTCTGTTCTCCTTAGTGCTCGAAGTGGATGGACGATTCGATGTAGATCGCAGTCAGCAAGGTGAAGATGTATGCCTGGAGCACGCCGATCAGGATCTCCAGGAGGAACATGAAGAGGCCGAGGCCGAACCAGAAGAACCCAATCGTCCCCTTCACACCGATCTCGGGGATGGCGGCCACGAAGATGACCCCCGAGGTGAGCAGCAAGGTGAGCATCAGGTGCCCGGCCACCATGTTGGCGAAGAGCCGGACGGCCAGCGTGATTGGCCGGAGGATGAAGATCGAGAACAGCTCGATCAGGCCCACCAGCCATCGGAGGCCGATCGGGACCGCCTTGGGCCAGATGGTGTCGATCAGATAGCGGAAGTTGTTCTTGGCGAAGCCGACGAACATGAAGATGACGTAGGTGACCACCGCCAGGAAGGCAGGGATCGCCATCCTGGCGGTGATGGGGAAGTTGATCAACGGGGTCACCTCGAACAGGTTCCCCACCAGGAGGAAGAAGAACATCGCCATCAGGTAGGGAACGTATTTGGTGCCCTCGGGCCCGATCACGTCGCGGGCGATCCCGTCCCGGACGAACCCGACCATTCCCTCCACTGCCGCTCCGAACTTGGTCGGCACCAGTTGCTGCTTCCGGAGCCCGAAATAGAGGATTCCCACCGCGACGAACGCCGCCAGGAACATGAGGATGATGGTCCGGGTGACGTCGAACCCACCGATGGTGAAGATCGTGGGGAACTCGAAGAGCTCGTTGACGTTGGCCGGGGCGCATATCACCTCGTTGACCACGTCACATTCGGAGGCCGCCAATATCACCTGCGCCAACTGGGCTCCCTTTCTCTATCCCTGGTGATCGACACCGCCTCCCAGGCCAGCAGGGCGATATAGGACACCACTGCCGAGATCCCGAAGGCGATCCGGTCCACCTCTACCAGTGTGGCGATCAGATAGACCGCGCCGACGAACAGGCCGAGACGGAGGAGGAAGCCGATCAGAGCGGCGGCATGATAAGCCTGGAGGCTGAACCTCAGTGAAATCGAGAGGATGGCCCCGGCGAGAAGGAAGTTGGCCACCACCACCACGACCCCGAGCGCTGCGCTCCATGCCCCATCCCACCCGTTGAGTAGGCCGAACAACAGGACGAGCACCGGCCCGATGTAGACGGCGCGAGCCACCGTCTCCTTCGCCAGGTTGGCCTCGAGGGGCGGACCGTGTTCAACGCTCACGATCGGCCATTTCCGTTTCCTTGGACCAGCGCCACATATTCATGAACCCCGAGTACGAGCCGACGAGCGCCCCGATCACCACCAGCCAGGGCTCGGTGCCGAGCCAATTGTCGGCGAGCAGACCGAGAAGGGTGCCGGAGATGATCGATCCGGCGAAAGCACCAGATCGACCCCACCCTTCACTTACGGCGCGTCCGATGCTCTGGTTGATGGTCTCGTCTCTCATTGGCCGCTGGGAGGGCTTGTGAATCTATTCACAAAGTCTAGGGAAAGGACCCTGGCAGGCGAAATCGGGAACCTAGCCGTTTCCTCCCGCAGGAGCGACAGCCACGTTGGGGGACCTGGCCGGCGAGGGCCAGAGGAGGCTTTCAAACATGGCCGACGAAGTCGGGAGGGTAGGGCGGGAACTCGGCGGCCAGCTCCCCGACAAGCGACGCCACCTTGGCGAGCTCGCTGTCGTCCGCTCGTCCGTGCAGGGCTCGGGCGATCAGCGTGGCCACTTCCGCCGCCTGATCCTCCTTCATGCCCTGGCTGGTCATGGCAGGTGTCCCAATCCTCAGGCCCGACGCTCGAAACGGTGGCCGCGGATCGAAGGGGATGGTGTTGAAATTGAGGGTGATCCCGACGCCATCGAGGAGTTTTGCTGCCTCCTTGCCATCGAGATCGTCGGCGACCGATCTGAGGTCGACAAGGAAGAGATGATTGTCGGTGCCACCTGAGACCACTCGAAGACCCTGCTCCTGGATGGCCGTGGCCATCGCGCTGGCGTTGGTCACGATCTGGTCGGTGTAGGCACGGAAGCCTGGCTGCATCGCCTCATGGAAAGACACGGCCTTCGCCGCGATCTGGGATTCGATGGGCCCGCCCTGGGCGTTGGGGAAGATCGCACGATCGATGTCCTTGGCGAAGCGCTCTGTGCTCAGGATCAGGCCTCCTCTCGGTCCACGCAGAGCCTTGTGGGTGGTCCCGGTCACGATGTCGGCGTGAGGGACCGGCGACGGGTGTGACCGCCCTGCGACCAGCCCGATGAAATGGGCCGCATCCACCATGAATATCGCACCGATCTCGTCGGCAATGACCCGGAACGCCTCGTAATCGAGAGTGCGGGAGTAGGCCGAGTAGCCGGCCAGGATGATTTTCGGCTTGTGCTCGACAGCCAGGGCGCGGACCTGGTCCATGTCCACCAACTCGGTCTCCCGATCGACGCCATAAGCGACGAAGTCGTAATAGAGCCCGGAGAAATTGACCGGTGAGCCATGGGTCAGATGCCCGCCCTGATCGAGACGCATCCCAAGCACCCGATCGCCCGGTTGTAACAGGGAGAAGTAGACGCCCATGTTGGCCTGGGCCCCGGAATGGGCCTGGACATTGGCGTGCTCGGCTTCGAAGAGCTCCTTGGCCCGATCGATCGCCAGTTGCTCCATCTCATCGACGACCGCACAGCCTTCGTAATAACGCCGGCCCGGATAGCCCTCGGCGTATTTGTTGGTGAACACGGATCCCGATGCCGCCATCACGGCCGGGGAAGCGAAGTTCTCTGAGGCGATCAGATGGATGTGGGTGTTCTGACGTTCGACGTCTTTGCGAATCAGGCCGGCGATAGCGGGATCGACATGCTCCAGGGGGTCCATCGAGATCATGTGCCGAGGGTAACTAGATGAAAACTGGCCCCTGCCGGAGCACCACGACTTCGGCTCCGGTCACATCCACCACGGTGGAGGCTTCACCGCCTGGGGCAGTGCCCTCCACGTAGACGGGCACCAGATTCCCGAAGACCGACCTCGCATCTAGATCGCTCATCGACTCGCTGCCACCAGTGAGATTGGCCGAGGTCACCGCCAGAGGTCCGACCGCCTCGAGCAATTCGAGGGCGATCTCGAGATCGGGGACTCGCAGGCCCACGGTTAGCCGCTGAGAGTCACCGACCCAATCCGCCAGGATCACCTTCGGGGCGACGACCAGGGTGAGTGCACCCGGCCAGTGTTCGGCAGCCAATTCTGCGGCCACGCCCTCGATCTCTCCAATCAGCTCCGCCTGCCTCAATGACGCGACGAGCAGACCGATCGGCTTGTGGTCGGGTCTGCCCTTGAGCTCGAACAGCCTGGACACGGCCTCCTCGCTGAGCGGGTCTGCACCGATCCCGTAAACAGTGTCCGTGGGAAGCCCGACCACTTCCCGGCTCCGGATGGCTGCGATCGCCCGATCGAGGCTCAAGGCTTGACGGCGACGATGTAGCGATCGCGTCCAGTGAGGTCCTGGCGCACGATCGCCGGCAGGTCCATGAACGAGCTGGTCGCCGAGATCCCTTGCTTCTCCCCTATCTCACAGATCACCACGCCACCGGGGCGAAGCCACGACGCCGCCGAGGCCCCGATTCGTTGGATGACTTCCAGACCGGTTGGGCCCGAGACGAGCGCCACCCTCGGCTCCTGTTGCACGTCGGCGGGCAACTTGGCGAAATCCACCTCCGCGACATAGGGGGGATTGGCGACGATGAGATCGACCGTCCCCAGGATGGCCGTGGGAAGCGGGTCGAAGAGATCGCCCTCCGCCAGGTACACCTGGAGCCCGGTCCGATAACGATTGTCCGTCGCGACCTCGACGGCATCCGGCGAAATGTCGGTGGCGAAAACGGCTGCCGACGGGAACCGGCTCTTCAGCGCCAGGGCCAGGGCACCGGATCCGGTGCACAAGTCGACGATGATCTCCGGGCTGCGCACCATCCGGGTCGCCAGATCGAACATGCCTTCGGTCTCGGGTCTGGGGATGAGGACTCGCTGGTCCACCAGGAGGTCCAGAGAGCCAAACGCCGCAATGCCCTCGATGTACTGCAGGGGCTCGCCACGTAGACGTCGCGCGATGAGGTCCTCGAGAGGCAGGTCGGCGCTTGCGACCGCTTCGAGCCTCAGCCTCTCATGTTCGGGAATCGTCGTCATTCGCCCCAGAGCTATCTGATACGACAGCCGTCAGAAGATAGTTCGCTCTGAGTGCGACGCCGGTGACTCGACGCGGCGCCAACTCACACCCCCTCGGCGAGGCGGGTGGCCTGCTCGTCGGCACTGAGAGCGTTGACGAACTCGTCGAGGTCGCCGTCGAGCACCTGATCGAGCCGCTTCAAGGTCAGTCCCACCCGATGGTCGGTGACCCGGTTCTCTTTGAAGTTGTAGGTGCGAATCTTCTCGGAGCGCTCGCCTGAGCCCACCTGTGATCGGCGCGCTCCGGCCAGTTCCGACTGCTGACGCTCCGACTCCAGCTGATACAGCCTGGCCCTGAGGATCCGCATCGCCTTTTCCTTGTTCTGGAGCTGGCTCTTCTCGTCCTGGACGGTGACGACCAGCGATGTGGGGAGGTGAGTGAGCCGCACGGCGGAATCGGTGGTGTTCACCGACTGCCCCCCAGGCCCCGTCGACCGATACACATCCACTTTCAGGTCGTTCGGGTCGATGTCGACTTCGACCTCCTCGACCTCGGGGAGGACGGCAACTGTCGCGGTGGAGGTGTGGATTCTCCCTTGCGACTCGGTCTTTGGTACCCGCTGGACACGATGCACGCCCGCCTCGTATTTCATCCGCGAATAGGCGCCCTTGCCTTTGATCGCAACCGTCACCTTGTCATAGCCGCCGGCCTCGGACGGTGAGCTCCCGAGCGGCTCGATCTCGAGTCCGCTGCGGTCGGCAAACCGCTCGTACATCCGAAGCAGATCTCCCGCCCATATGGCAGCCTCATCACCACCCGCCGCAGATCGGATCTCCAGGATCACGTCCTTGGCGTCGGCCGGGTCGGTTGGAATCAGGGAAAGCCTGACCCTTTCTTCGATCCCGTCGATCTCGCCGACGAGCTCACGGGCCAGATCAGCCATGTCGGGGTCGTCGGCCATGGCACGGGCCTCTTCGAGATCCTCGCGGCAATCGACGGAGTTGGCGGATGTCGGAGACCACTTCGCGAAGGTCGGCATGACGCTTCCCCAACTCGGCGAGCATCCCATGATTGGCCAGCGTCTCGGGGTCAGAAAGAGCCGCCTCGGTCTCGTCGAAGGCCGACTCGATCTCGGCGAGTCTCCGCTCGAGTGTGTCGTCCATCAGGCGCCGGCGGCCGGAGGTGCCAGCCCGAAGGCGGCGCGCCGAACCTCGAGTGCCGTCTCGGGAAGCCCGCCTCGGCCGATGACGTCGTCGACCATCTCGTTGTCGAGGGCGACGACGAGACTCGAAATGGCGACCTCGATCTGGGACTCGTCAGGCACCCGCGTCGTCAGCTTTTGCAGCCAAATCCCGGGAGCGGCGAGGGCTCGGGCCAGCCAGCCTGTGCTCCGGGTCCCGGACCACCGCAACAGCTCATAGGCGAGGCCGGCGATGATCGGGATGCCGACCAGGCGCGATATCACGAGGAAGACCCAGCCGGGCCTGCCGAAGAAGGAGAAGAGGATGATCGAGCCGAGCACGACGATCAGAAGAAAGCTCGTGCCGCACCGGGGATGCTCCGGCGGGTAGCGGCGCACCGATACGACACTGAGCGGTTCCCCGGCTTCGAAGGCATGGATCGACATGTGCTCGGCTCCGTGGTACTCGAAGACACGCCCGATCTCGGCGGAGCGGCCGATCGCCCAGATGTAGCCGATGAAGAGGGCGAGACGGATCACCCCTTCGGTGACGTTGAACAAGATGCCCGATTCGCCCGACAGCGCACCGGCAGCGAGTGCCGGGAGGACTATGAATATCCCGGCGAAAAGGGCGAAGGCAAGGGCCATAGTCCAACCGATTTGCGTCTTGCTGAGGGGCTCCTCCTCCTCGCCGGCAGCCATCTCGGCTGACCAGGACAGGGCGCGAAATCCAAGGCTCAGCGATTCCCAGAGCACGACGATGCCCCGCACGAACGGGATGCGGGCGGCGCGGTTGCGGTCGGCTAGACGGCCGAGGACATGACGTCTGGCGACAATGGTTTCGTCGGGCTGGCGCACCGCGACTGACCAGGCACCGGGGGCGCGCATCATCACACCTTCGATCACTGCCTGTCCCCCGACCGTCTTGGCCGGGTCGATGGGGCCGCTCGGCCCTTGGTAGTTGGGGCGCTCGGTGGTCAAATGCAGGATTGTGGTTCTCGGCTTCGCATCGGAAGCCGTCGACTCACTCCGCTTCAGCGGTTTCAGCCTCTGCGTCAGCTTCGACCGGATCGCCGGCCTTGGTGAATGCGGTCTTCCCGTAGCGCTTCTGGAATCGCTCCACACGACCACCGCTGTCGACGAGCTTCTGTTTGCCGGTGAAGAACGGGTGGCACTCATTGCACAGCTCGATATGCATCTCGCCCGGCTTCGTGCTTCGGGTGGTGAAGGTGTTGCCGCACGAGCACGTGACGTGGGTCTCGGCGTATGTCGGATGAATCTCGGTCTTCACCGCTGGCTCCTATCTAGCTGCCGCTGCTCTTCGCCACCTCGGCGAGGAACTCGGGGTTGGACTTCGTGGTCTTCAATCGGTCGATGAGAAGCTCGAGGGCGGCTCCGGGCTCGAGGGCCAGCAGCACCCTGCGCAGCTTCCACACCTGGGCGAGCTCCTTGTCGTCGAACAGCAGCTCTTCCTTTCTTGTTCCCGATGCCTCGATGTCGATGGCCGGGTAGATCCGCTTGTCGGCGAGCTTTCGGTCGAGCCGCAGCTCCATGTTCCCGGTGCCCTTGAACTCCTCGAAGATGACCTCGTCCATCTTGGACCCGGTCTCGACGAGCGCCGTACCCAGGATCGTGAGCGAGCCGCCCTCCTCGATGTTGCGGGCGGCGCCGAAGAAGCGCTTGGGCGGGTAGAGCGCCTGTCGAGTCGACGCCACCGGAGAGGATCCGGCCCGAGGCCGGCGTTGCCAGGTTGTGAGCGCGGGCGAGACGGGTGATCGAGTCGAGCAGGATCACGACGTCGGTGCCCATCTCGACCAGCCGCTTGGCACGCTCCAAGGCCAACTCGGATACCTGGGTGTGCTCCTCGGCGGGACGGTCGAAGGTCGAGTAGATGACCTCACCCTTGACCGAGCGCTGCATGTCGGTGACCTCTTCGGGTCTCTCGTCGACCAGCACCACCATCAGGTAGCACTCGGGGTTGTTGGTGGTGATCGCCTGGGCGATCTCCTGGAGGACTGTTGTCTTGCCGGCCTTGGGCGGCGAGACGATCAGCCCGCGCTGGCCTTTGCCGATAGGGGCGATCAGGTCGACGATCCGGGTGAGGATCCCGTTCGGCCTTCCGTCGATCTCGAGACGGAGTCGCTCGTCGGGGAACAGCGGAGTGAGCGACTCGAACTTGGGTCGTCTCATCGCCTCGTCCGCGGTCATCCCGTTGACCTTGTCGATCCGGATCACCGCGGGAAACTTCTCCTTGGACACGCGGCGGTCGGATCGGGCCGGAGACGATGTCACCCTTGCGTAGGCCGAACTTTCGCACCTGGTTGGCCGACACGTAGACGTCTTTGTCGCCGGAGAGATATCCGGTGACTCTGAGGAACCCGTATCCCTCGGGAAGGATGTCGAGCAAGCCCTCGCGGGTCTCTAGGTCCTCTTCGGGGATGTACTCGTCCTCGCGGCCTCCGCCACCACGACGGCGACGGTTGCGATTCCGGCTCCCGCCCTGACGATCGTCGTAATCGGGGCGGCCGCCCTGACGTGATTCGGGGCGCGGCTCATCGCTCGCTCCCTGATCGGAGTCGCTCTCCCCGTCCTGGGCCACCCGCTCGGTGCGGGGTGTGGCTTGGGGCAGGTCGACCTCCTCGGCGGGCGAGGAGTCGGCCACCTGACCGGCGTCGACAAGGGCGCTGATCAGTTTCGATTTCTGGAGACCGTCGGTCTCGATACCTACCGCATCGGCGATCTGTCGCAGCTCGTCGATGGTCTTGCTCTGGAGTTGAGCTCGTGTGGTCATTGGATCCTTCGCGATTCTTCGCTTTCGGGCTCAAACGGACCGGGATACGCACCATCGAGACGATGATGTGGCATGCCTCGGATGAGGACTGTGAGTGGGTGGCCGCAACGTCCCTTGGCGTTGTCGGCTGCCCGCATGGTAGCTGTTCGCTGCGTTTGCGCAAAGCAGCGATGACCGATTATCGGAGCAGCCGGTCTAATTCTGAAGGATCGGGATCGATGACGGTCACTCGCTCCGGCTTTCCGGCCAGGTCCTCGAAGCCCGGAGGTGGTTTGGGACGCCGGCCCACCGCCCGCTCCACGACGTCACCGAACTTGGCTGGGTGAGCGGTGGCAACCACGATCACGGGTCTCTCGCCGATGACCGAGTCAGAGACGTGCCAGGCCGCTGCGGTGTGCGGGTCGAGCAGATAGCGATGGCGCCTGTTCACCTCGGCGATCGTGTCGACTATCTCCTCGTCGTCGGCATACCCGGCTGTGAACACGTGCGACGGGTCACCTGTGAATCGCTCGAGGTTCGAGGGGACAGCTCACGTCCATCGCTGGGGCGAGGGTCGGAGTCACGGGGCCTGGGTCCATGGTGCCGGTGTTGACCAGGTCGGAGAGGCCGTGGTTGGTGTTGTTGGCGATGACGATCCTCTCGATCGGCAAACCCATCTGCTTCGCCACCAAGCAAGAGAGAACATTGCCGAAGTTGCCGGTGGGGACCACGACATCGATCGGTTGGTCGAACCGAGCCGCTAGAGACACGTAGTAGCCCGTCTGGGCTGCAACGCGTGCCCAGTTGATCGAGTTGAAGGCGAGCAACCCTTCATGACGGGAGAAGGCTGCCTTGACCATTGCCTGGCAGTCGTCGAAATTCCCCTTGACGGCTACCGCCAACACGTTGTCGTCTCCGACAGTTGTCATCTGGCGCCGCTGGAAATCTGAGATCAAACCATCGGGATACAGGACGACGATCCTCAGATTCTCCCGTCCCCGGCAGGCTTCGATGGCGGCCGAGCCGGTGTCCCCGGACGTTGCGCCGAGCACCGTGGATCGGGACGTCACCTCCCGATCGAGGAGACCCCCGAGGATCTGCAGAGCGTGGTCCTTGAAGGAGAGGGTGGGGCCCCAGAACAGCTCGAAGACGTATCGCTCTCCGAGGCCGACCAGTGGGGCGACCTCTTCGCGGGCGAATCTGGCAGCAGCCTGTCTGACCAGCGGCCCAACCTGCTCCGCCCCAAACAGGGTCATGGTGGCGGTGACCGCCTGTTGGTACGACCAGTCCATCCAGCCTTCGGGCAGATTCGGGATCTCCTCTGGCACGTAGAGCCCACCATCGGAGGCCAGGCCGGCCAGCATCACCCCCCGGAAATCGAGCGGAGGGGCCTCTCCCCGGGTCGACACGTATTTCACCTGCCGGAGGGTAGGGGTTAGGCGGCCGATACAATCGGCGCGATCGGGCTCCCGTAGCTCAGGGGATAGAGCGCCGGCCTCCGGAGCCGGGTGCGCAGGTTCGAATCCTGCCGGGAGCGCGCAACTCTCTGACCAGGAGTTTCAGGTCGTTCATTGTCAAATGAACTTAGACTCGAGAACAGGAGTGCGGCCACTGCCAAGCAGAGGCATTCCAGTCTCCACCACCAACCAGACAAAGTATTGATCAACACCATGAAGAGAAGAGAATGGGCTTCAATCTGACGGGAGGTCTCGACGGGCTTGCGGACGACAGGCTGATTCAGCCGTCCTGAGATTGGCGTTTCTTGATCGATGCTCGCCTGGCCGAGAGGTTGGCGGTCGCAAAAGCGAGGGCGAAGACCAGGTAGAGGATCGCCACGGAAAGGGTCAACCATCGGTACTGGGGAACGAGGCCCTGTACAGCGAGGACCGCAAGGGCCGCTGCCAAGAAGAAGTACGCCCTCCGATCGTTCATGCCAACGCTTCCATTATCAGCGAGAATATGCCGGCGACCAGGGCTGCGCCCGGGATGGTGAAGATCCACGCCCACAGTACCCTGCCAGCCACCCGCCACCGCACCGCCGACATGCGACGGGCCGCCCCCACTCCGACGATCGCCCCGGTGATGGTGTGCGTCGTCGAGACCGGTATGCCCTGTGCCGAGGCGAAGAAGAGTGTCGCGGCGGCAGCACTCTCCGCGGCCACACCGCCCGACGGCTGCAGCTTGGTGAGTTTGAACCCCATCGTCTTCACGATCCGCCATCCGCCGAATAGGGTTCCCAGCGCGATCGCGGTGTGTGCGGAGAGGACGACCCACAAGGGCACTTCGGCATCCGCCGGGACGTTCCCGACGGCGATGAGGACCGCCAGAATAATCCCCATCGTCTTCTGGGCGTCATTGCCGCCATGTCCCAAGCTGAACGCGGCCGCCGAGACGAGCTGACCACGGCGGAAGCCCTTGTTCAATCTGTCGATGTTCCGATCCCGGTGAAACAGCCACTGGATGATCACCGTCAACAGCAGCCCGATGGCGAGTCCGACCAACGGAGAAAGCACGATAAAGGCGCCGATAGTCGCCAACCCCTCCGAGATGAGGACATCGAAACCACCGCGCACCACTGCAGCACCCGCCATGCCACCGACGAGGGCGTGCGACGAGCTGGTTGGGAGGCCAAGCCAGAACGTCAACAGGTTCCAGGCGATCGCACCGAGGAGGCCGGCGAAGATCACACCAACGGTGAGGGCGCTCTGGACCACGACGTCGTTGGCGATTGTGTCGGCAACCCGAGTACTGAAGATGAGAAAGGCGACGAAGTTGAAGAACGCGGCCCAGATGACCGCATAGCGAGGAGAGAGAACGCGGTCGATACGACCGTGGCGATCGAGTTGGCCGCGTCGTGGAATCCGTTGGTGAAGTCGAAGGCCAGCGCGAGCAGGATGACGACGATCGCGCCGATCTCCACGATCGGTCGACCTCAGGCCTGCTTGACGACGATCGTGGTGACGATGTTTGTCATGTCCTCGATTCGGTCGAGCACCGCTTCAAGAGACTCGACAATATCCTTCCAGCGAATGACGTCGACGGCGCCCATTTCTCCCGAGAAGAGTCGGGCGACTGCTCTGCGATAGATGCGATTACCCTCGCTCTCCAGCCCTTCTATCTCGGCGATGATGGGTTTCAGCCCTCGCATGTCCTCGAAGCGATCGAACAGCTCGACGACTTTCGACGCCATCTTGCTGAGGACTTCCACCTGCTCGGTGACCTCGGGTATCAGATCCGTGATGTTGGTGAGCACCACCATCTCCGAGACGTGGTAGATGTCGTCGACGACGTCATCGATCCCTTGGGCCAGCCTCTGGATGTCTTCGGGATCGAACGGAGTTACGAAGGTGGAGTCGAGCCTCGTGAGGATGCGCGAGGTGTATTCGTCTCCCGTCCGCTCCACTTCTTTCACGGCGACATGACGCTCCGAAGCCTCGGATGTGTCTGCCAGCACGTCCTTGAAACGGTCCACGCACTCTGAGAGGTTCTGTGCTGCCAAAGAGAAATCATCGAAGAACTCTCGGCTGGTTGGGACGATCCTGAATTTCATGGGCGACGGGACGGTAGTTATTGGCCCACCACAACGGCGAACGAGGCAGAAGGCACTGTGCGATTGCCTCGTGAGGACTGTCGAAACTCGCCGAGCCCGTTCGTCTCTAGGAGGACAGGCCACACCGACCGGGCCACGCCCGCCACATAGTCGGATCATCGACCTTTCGGCTCCGGACGGTGGCCCAGCAAGAAATCAGCAGACGACTGCCCCTCCGACCTCATCCTTATCCGCTGGTCGGCACGAGGCGTGAAGGCGAGGTAGGTCGCCAGGTCTATCGCGATTGGCAGCACCAACCCGCCCTCGTGGTCCACGTGGTCACCGATGATGTTGATTCGACCCCGAGATCGAACCAGCTGAGTTGGACCGGATTCGAACTCGTCCCCATACAAGTTGATGGCACGATCCCTCGCGTGGATTGGTTCTATGTGTTCCATCAGCATCGCACCGTTGACATCGGCGAACTGGTCCCACCAGCTGGCGGTAGCTCGTCACACGGGGGTGTCGGTCGGTTGGAGCGCCTAGGCGGTGGTCACCACCCGGGTGCCCGTTTCGAATGACTCGATCGAGGCATGCGCCAACTGCAGCGCCCGATGCCCGGCGCGGGCATGTATCGGGGGCTCACCCCCACGCGTGAAAGCGGGGATCAGTTCGTCGAGATGTCGATCGAACATCTCATGGAAGTCGCGGTCCCGGTCGTTGAAGTAACCCGCTTCCCACACCATTGAGTTCTCGTCACCCGCCCTGTTCAGGACGAATCTTCGGACCGTGTCTTCGACGAGCACCCTGCCTTCGGTGCCGTTCACCTCGAGGTAGTGGGTGTTCGGGTAGGCATACGAGGAGTCGTAACTGCCAACCAGACTTCCCACCGCCCCGCTGGCGAAGCTCAGAGAGATGGCCATCGTCGAGTTCGCCCGACCCGTGAGGTTGTCGACCATCTGCGCCATCACGCTCTCGATCGGGCCGCACAGGTACTCGAGCATGTCGAAGCCGTGACACTGCGTTTCGATGAGGTTCGCTTGGGGGTGCTTGCTCGTCCCCGCCTCGCCGCCGAATCTCCAGGTGGCGAAGACGATCTCGCCCACGTCCCCAGCCTCGATAGACGCACGGGCGCGGCTCACCGGGACCGCATAACGGTGGTTGAAGTTGATCGCAAAGAACAGCGAACGCTTGTCAGCTTCCGCCAGCAGGCGTTCGGATTCCTCGAGGTCGAAGACGAAGGGTTTCTCAACCAATAGTGGAAAGCCGGCCTCGATGGTCTGGAGGGTCGTCTCGAAATGATGCTCGTTGGGCAAGCAGAGTGAGACGAGGTCCGGGTGCTGCTCCTCGAGCATCCGATCCAGGTCGAGATACGGCGTCGTGCCGAACTCGGCGGCCCGGTTCTCGGTCGTGTCTTTCGTTCGGCCCACCACCGCCACCAATTCGGTGTCGGTGCGCCGGCTGAACAATCGGGCATGCTCGCGGCCCCACCATTCTCCGGTCCCGACTACGCCGACCCGCACTTTCTCAGCCATGAGTGGGATCTTCGTCGGAGCGAGCCGGCCAGGACGCCCGCAGCTGCGCCGCGGCTCGCTCGGGGACGACGTCGTTGATGAAAGCACCGGCTGCCGATTCACTTGAGGCCAGGTACTTCAGTTTCCCCGGTGCTCTCCTCGGCGAGACCACTTCGATGCGGAGATGTGCGAGGTCACGCATCACATGGACGGGAGCCTGAAACACGGTCGATAGATAGGGGATGGGCTCGCCGAACAGCCCGTCGAATGCAGCAGTGGCATTGGCTTGCAGGCGAAGCAGCTCGCCGCGTTCCTCCCGGCTGAGGTCGACGAGATCGGCGACGTGCTTTCTTGGTTGGATGTGGATTTCGTAGGGCCAGCGAGCTGCAGAGGGAACGTAGGCGACGAAGTTCGCGGTCTCGGCCACGATGCGCCGGCCATCTTCCAATTCGGCCTCGACGACGACACAGAACAGGCATTTTTCGTGTTCGGCCCGATATCGCGAGGCTGCCTCGAGGGACCTCTTCGGCTTGGGTGGTATGAACGGATAGGCGTAGATCTGACCGTGAGGATGATGCAGAGTCACCCCGACTTCTGATCCTCGATTCTCGAAGACCAGCACGTACTCGACACCATGGATCTGGGACAGAACTTGGGTTCTATCGACAATCGAATCGGCAATAGTGCTGAGCCGCTCATCCGACAGATATGAGAAGGATGTCTCGTGGTCGCTGCTGAAGCAGATGACTTCGCATTGGCCCACACCGCCCGCGACCGCAAGTAGACCGTTATAGGTCGTGAGCTCGGGCGATGGTGTCAATGATGGGAAGCGGTTCTCGAACACGACTACGTCGTAGCCCGGTGCCGGGATCTCGGTGGCGTGGCCGGAGGTGCTGGGGCAGAGCGGGCACTCGTCGAGGGGAGGAAGATGTGTTCTCTCCTGGCGGTGCGATGCCACGATTACCCACTCCTCCTGGAGGGGGTCGAAACGCAGTTCGGAGTCGGTCGAGGTGTCCGCGAGTTCGCGTGAGTCGAGTTCCGGATGGCCAACGCCGAAATGGTCGTCGAAGTAGATGAGGGCGCGGCCGTCAGCAAGGCTGGTCGACGTCTTGGCCACGGGGCGAGCAGCCACCATCGCTACGTGACCCTTCCGGCTCTGCGGAGCTCTCGCTTGGCGAAGAGGCTCTGAGCCGAGACCACGACGATCAGGAATGCCCCGCTGACCACGAGCTGGTGGTAATAGCTGAGAGTCCCGACCTGGTTGATGAGATTCTCGATCACTCCGAGCAGGAGGACACCGGCGAGAGTTCCGGTCAAGCCGCCCAACCCTCCTGTGAGCAGGGTCCCTCCGATGACGACCGCGGCGATGGCCTCCAACTCGAAGCCCGCCCCGATGGTGGACAGACCCGACGAGGACCTGGCGGCGACCAGCAGACCGGCCAGACCGCCGAGGAAGCCCATCAGTGTGTAGAGGAGGAGCTTGACCCTCACCACCCTTACTCCCATCAAGACGGCCGCCTCCTCAGAGCCGCCGATGGCGTAGGTGGCGTGGCCGAGTCGTGTTCGGTAGAGCACAATCATCCCCAGCAGGAGCACTCCCAGGGCGATCCAAGCGGGTAGGCCCACCCCCACGAAGGTGGATTGACCGAGGGAGATCACCCATTCACCCTCGGGGATCAGATGAGTGATATTGCCGTTGTCGGATACCTTGAATGCGAGCCCTCGTGCGAAGAGCAGCCCGGCGAGGGTGACGATGAACGGCGGCATTCGACCTTTGCTGATCAAGAGCCCCTGAGTCAGGCCGATCGCGGTGCAGACCGCGAGTGGGACGAGGATGGCGGGACCCGAGCCCCACCGTGCCGAGTAGGCGGTCAGCACGGCCCCCAACGCCAGCATCGATCCGACAGACAGGTCGATTCCGCCGCTGATGATCACGAAGGTCATGCCGACCGAGATGATCAGGAGGAACGAGCTGGCCACAGCCATGCTGGCGAAATTCCGAGCACTCAGGAAGGTACTCCCGAACGCAATGGCACCAGCAGCCACCACCACGATGAACACCGGGATGGCGGGAGTTCGCCGGAGATAGGCCAGCGTGGCGGGGACCAGGCTCCTCTGTTCCACCTCGCCTTCCTGTGGCGGAGGTGCCGGGGGTCGGGATAGGTCGAGAGCGCTCATGTGGAGCCTCGATCCCGCTGGAAATACACCGCCGCGATGATGATCGCCGCCTGGACCATCCTCGCATCCGCATCGGAGAGGTCATGCCGGATGAGGGTCGAGAAAACCAGCTGCATGAGGAACGCACCCGCCACAGTCCCCAGGACTCTGACCTTGCCGCCGCTGAGCGGCGTGCCCCCCACGACGACCGCGGTTATGGCGCTGAGCTCGATCAGGAGACCGACGAAGCTCGGGTCAGCGGCAGCCGATCGGGCAGTGACGAGAGTGCCGGCGATTGCGGCGAAAACTGCGCAAATGACGTAGACGATGAGTAGCACCCTCCGCACCGGCAGGCCGGCGCCCAACGCCGCCCGGGGATTGCCGCCGATGGCGATGACATTTCTGCCGAACTGGGTGCGTCTGATCATCACAGCGGTCACCAGAGCAAGCAGTCCTGCCAGGAGCGCAGCGAGCGGCACACCCCACAGACGGTTCTGCCCGAGGGCCGCCAGGGTCGGGTCGAAGATCTCGACAAGGCGACCGCTGGTGAAGGCGAGCGCAATACCACGTCCGGCCACGAAAAGACCGAGAGTGGCGATGATGGGCTGGATGCCCAGGAAGGCCACGAGGGATCCATTGAGGAGCCCGGCAAGAACCCCGGCCACCAGCGCCATCCCTATGGCGAGCCAAGGGCTCTGGTCGACGAAGACGGCGACCATTGCTGCGGCCAGCGCCATGACCGCGCCAACCGAGAGATCGATCCCAGCAGTCCCGATCACCAGGGCCATGCCCAGAGCGACGATCACCACCGGGGCCACCTGAACGAGCTGGAGCTGCAGATTGCGGAGCGACGCGAAATTCGGCGTTGCGAGGAGGTTGAACAACAGGACCGCGGCTAGGGCTAGATAGACACCGTTCTCGCGTACGAAGCGCCAAGCTCTCTCGGACGTGACCGCCGGCGCTTGGCTCGTGATCGCTGTCATGGCGACGCCGGCCGGACATCGGTGACAGCGTGGGCGATGAGGTCCATCACCGCGTCCTCGCTGATGGCCTCGCCTTGGAGCTCGCCGACGACCATCCCTTCCTTCAGAACGAAGACCCGGTTTGATCCCTCGATGACGTCCTCGAGCTCTGAGGAGATCAGGATGACCGCCAAACCGCCGATTGCCAGCTCATCGATGAGGGCTTGAATCTCGGCCTTGGCCCCAACGTCGATGCCGCGAGTGGGCTCGTCGAGCAGCACGACGTCAGGGTCGTTGCTCAAGAGCCGCGCCAACAGGACCTTCTGCTGGTTGCCACCGGAGAGCTCGCCGACGTTTTGATCCAGATCGGTCACCTTGATTTGAAGGCGATCGACGTATTTGCGGACGATCTCCTCCACCTTGGAACTCGATACGAAGCCCCATTTCGCAACGGAACGAGCAGCAGCGAGTGTGATGTTGTCCTTCACCGACATCGTCGGGACGATGCCTTCGGCTTTCCTGTCTTCGGGGAGCAGGCCAATGCCCTTGGCGACGGCGGCAGCGGGGGAGCCACGCTTGAGAACGGCCTGATTTACCTCGATCTCACCGTCATCGAGACGGAGCAGTCCGAAGATCCCCTGAACCGTCTCACTTCGCCCCGATCCGAGGAGGCCGGCCAGCCCGACCACTTCACCCGCACGCACATCCACGGACACATCGGAGAGGACGCGGTGCCGGCTCAGGCCGAAGGCGGCGAGCACCGGCTCGGCGCCGATCCGGCGGCCCTCGATGTCAAAGGCGGTCTTGCCTGAGGAACGGACGTCCTGGACATCACGGCCCAACATGGTGGCAACGAGCTCGAGCCTGGTGATGTCGGCAACCGGTCCGGTGTGGACTCTTCGACCGTCACGAAGGACGGTCACTTGATCGCACAGCTCGAATATCTCATCGAGGTCGTGGCTCACGTAGAGCAGGGCGACACCGTCGTCGCGGAGTATTCGAATCACCCGAAAGAGCTGTTCGACTTCGTTCGGCTCCAGAGACGAAGTCGGTTCGTCGAGGATCACCACCTTTGCATCAGTGGACACGGCCCGGACGATGGCGATCATCTGTTGTACGGCCACCCCGACCGAGCCGAGCGGTCGCCGTTCGTCGACAGTTATCCCATACCGCCGGAGAAGACGAGCCGCATCTGCGTTCATCTTCTTGACATCGACCAGCCCGAACCCGCGTATTGGCTCTCGGCCGAGGAGGAGATTCTGGGCCACGGTCATGAATGGCTCGAGGTTGATCTCTTGGAAAGTGGTGCTGATGCCCGCTTCCCAGGCCTGACGGGGACCGGCGAACGAGACCGGTTCGCCTTCCAGGCGCAGCTCGCCCTCATCGGCGCGATACACCCCGTTGATCAGCTTGATGAGTGTCGACTTGCCGGCACCGTTCTCACCGACCAGGGCGTGGACCTCCCCGGGGTAGATGTCCAGAGAGACCGCATCGAGGGCGATGACCCCCGGGAACCGTTTGGTGAGATCGATCGCTTGGAGCGTCGGTTCGCCACGGGTCACGGGAGTCACCGCCCTTGTCGTCGTCGAATTACCGGAGAGAGTCTCGCGTGGTTAGGTGGTGATCAGTATGCGTTTGCCAGTTCGGCCTCGGCGTTCTCGGGGGTGTATTCCTTGTCGGAGATGATGGTCACCTCGGGCACTCCCTCTCCGTTGTAGAAGAGGTCGAGAGCCCGGAAGGCGAGTGGTCCGAATCGAGGATTGGATTCGATGACACCGGAGATCCATCCGTCGATGATTCCCTGGACGGCGCCCTGGGTCCCGTCGATCGTGATGATGGCGACATCGCCCGGTGCGTACCCGGCCGCCTGCAACGCGGCCACGGCACCAAGCGCCATCTCGTCGTTGTGGGCGTAGATCGCGGTGATCTCCGGGTTGCTCGTGATGAGCTGCTCGGTCACTGTCTGGCCCATGGCCCGCTCGTAGTTGGCCGCCTGTTGGG
This sequence comes from uncultured Acidobacteriota bacterium, assembly GCA_963720925.1. Lineage (GTDB taxonomy): Bacteria > Actinomycetota > Acidimicrobiia > Spongiisociales > ZC4RG35 > JARDZU01. The sequence goes on along the minus strand of CAVRHE010000007.1, from coordinate 307,157 downwards.
CAACGATCTCGAGATTCGACCCTTCGGCCTCGAGCTGTTCGAGGAATCCGTTATTTCGATCGGTGGTCACGTTCACGCCGGGAGCCCCGAGGAGAATGGCGACATTTCCTTCGTCACCGGTTACCGCCATCATGGCGTCGGCGGCCCGACGACCCTGCTCGACGAAATCGGAGCCCACCCATCCGATGAAATCGGTGCATGCGGTCTTCGTGGTCAGCTGGCGATCGATCGTCATGATCGGAACGCCCGCCTCTTGGGCGTAGGTGAGCGCGGGGTCCAAGCCTTCGGAATTCAACGGCGAGATGATCAGAGCGTTCACACCCTGATCCACCATGCTCTGAATGTCCGAGATCTCCTTGTTGAGATCGGATTCGGCATTGGTGGTTATCAACTCGATCCCGAGCTTCTCGGCCTCCGAGACGATTGATTCGGTCTCCGCGATGCGGAACGGGTTTGCCTCTCGTTCCGACTGAGCGAAGCCGACCAGACCTTCGAGGAGATCGACGTGTTCGACTCCACCGTTGTAGTCCCCGTAGACACAGCTATCGCCCTCGGTCCGGTCGACCTGTTGCGCAGCCTCGTCGGTCTCCAGACCGCCCGCCGCCGTAGTCTCTGTGGCCGCTTCAGTCGTGTCGGGTGCTGCTGTCGTCGCCGGCGCCTCAGTTGTCGCCACACTCGTGTCCGTAGCCCCCGACGTCGTGGTATCGCCTCCCTCGGTGCCGCAGGCGGCAACGAGCAGGGCGAGAACCGTGAGTAGCACCGTGGCTTTCGCCATGATTCGCTGGTGTCGCATGGATCATCCTCCTCCGGGTCTTCATGCGTCGGCACAACCCTACGTCCAGAAACGAACGAGAGTTACCAATTACGATCGTTACCGTATCAATTCTGATCACGTGCGTCAACCAGGATTCGGATCCGTAATGTGGAGCATTTTCACCACTACTCCCAATGAAATCGTTGAAATCAACAAGCGGTCTTTTGAATCCTGAATTTCTGTTCATTTCTGACCAAGAGACTTCACTAACGATCAAGGGCGCCATAATGTAATGACATGATCCCGGCGGAACGGAGAAGACGCATCCTGTCGCGGACGAGGTCGGCCGGAGTTGTCTCCACCCAGTCCTTGGCCGATGAACTCGGTGTGTCCGAGCTGACGGTGCGACGCGACCTGAAGAGAATGGCTGACGAAGGTTTGTTGCTCAGGACTCGAGGTGGCGCCTCGATGCGGGACTCCATGGCCCGGGAATTGAGCTATCTGGAGAAGACGGCAGAAGCGCACGATGAGAAAATCGCCATCGCCGTGGAGGCCGCCGCGCTGATCGAGGCCGGGGATTCGATCATCATCGGGCCGGGCACGTCGACCCTCGAACTGGCCAACCAGATAAAGCTCGTGCCCGATCTCACCGTGGTGACCAACTCCCTACTCGTCATCGATGCCCTGATGAACGTCTCCAACATCCAAGTCGAAGCAACCGCCGGCTCTCTCCGACGTTCGATCCGCGCCTTGGTGGGCCCACTCACCGAAGACAGCTTGCGGTCGCTCCGGGTCAACAAGGTCTTCATGTCGGGGAACGGGCTGTCTCGGGCCCGAGGGCTGACGACCCCGGAGGTGACCGTTGCGGCGTCGGATCGCGCGCTTGCTGCTGCGGGTGAGCGGAGGGTGGTGCTCGCCGACTACACCAAGGTCGGCAAGGACACGATGTGGCAGACAATAGGTGTCGCTGACATCGACATCCTCATCACTGACGACAAGGCTCCGAAGCAAGAGCTCGAAGCCCTTCGACGGGACGGTGTCGAGGTGATCATTGGCAAGGTGCCCACACCTCGACCGCTCGGGTAGGGAGCTCGACGGAACGAGTGCCTGGGGAAGACATCTGAGATCGACCAACAGCGACTCGCTGGTGAAGCGCGTCCACCGGCTCGCCGCACTCGACGATGGCCTTGGAACGCTCCAACCCTCGGAGCAGATCGACTTGGCCAACCTGCTCCGCACCCTCCTCATAGCTCTCGGTGGCACCCCGGCATTTCGACCCGCCATCGTGGTGCAACGCGGACAGAGCTAGACAGGGTCGGACGAGAAAGACCCCCCGTCGGATTGTCCTTCAGGGGGGCCTCAGTCTTTTCAGATGTCTTATCAGACGTCTGTCAGCATTCCCCGGGTCCTGGAAAGGATCCGGGCATGTGGACTAGATCGACTCGACTTCTTCGTTGATCTCGATCCTCGGGGAGCCAACGACGCCGGCTTCGGTCATCGTGGCCTTGAGGTTCGGGTTGTTCAGGAATGACTTCGCCAACTCGAGGGTCTCGAAACCGGCAACAACGGTCACCGTGTTGGGATCCTCAACCGAGCGATTCACTCTCGCGTACTTCGCTCCTGCCGTTGTAGGTAGGAACGTGTCGTACACGCTCTTCCACTTGCCATAGTCCGTCACTGAGTGGCGGATTGCAGTATTTATCATGAGTCCTCCTCATATAGCTGCTTGTGTGACACATACTCTAACACACATTTGGAGTTCTAAGTCTAAGACAGAATTCTGAGACGATGGCGTAGTTTTGAAGTAACTTGTCAGATGCCGAATGCAACTCAGTCTCAAACGAAAAGGCGACTACGCCGTCAGGGCCATGATCTCGGTCGGCCGTCACCATGAGAGCAGTTTGCGCCAAGCCCGTCAGATCTCCACCGAGATGAACATCCCCTACAAGACATTGACCCTGATCCTGGCCGGACTGGTCGCCGAGGGACTGTTGGTAGCCGCCCACGGGCCCCGCGGAGGCTATCGCCTGGCCCGACCCCCCGGCGATATCAGCCTCCTCGATATCGTGGAAGCCGCAGAAGGGCCCGCCACGTTCGACCATTGCGTCCTACGCGACGGTCCCTGTGACTGGGAACAAACCTGTCCAGTCCACGACACCTGGGCGCGCACCCAAGCTGCCCTAACCCGAGAGCTGGCCTCCACATCCCTTGCCCAGATGGCCGCAATCGACGCCTCCATCGAGGCCGGCTCATACCAGCCGGAAGCCCCTCCCCATACCCGGCTCACGGATCGACATGGCACCCGCAACTAGACGTCCTTCGCCCGGGTCGCTGTCAGCTCGGCTCCGGAAGCGTTGTACTTCCCGAAACTGAGCACCGGATCGGGCCAAACTTAGAGAACGCGAAAACCCCATGTTCATTGGCGTTTTCGTGTGTCTGAGGGTCCAGATACCAGAGCAGGTTTCCTAAAACCGAGTGTGAGTCTTCTCGATTGACAGCGCGCACCTTGTGAGGCCAGGCATCCCTAAACCAAGCGCACCCGGTCGAGACAAACCGTAAAGCCACCAGAAATCCCTCAGAGTGCGGTCGTCATGACCTCCCAACCATCGTCCGTCGTGGCATAGAATTGGGCCATGCCACGAGCGATCTGGAAGGGCGCCATCAACTTCGGGCTGGTCACGATCCCGGTGGGCCTGTACACAGCGACCGATAACAAGACACCCAAGTTCAAGCAACTGCGCAAGACCGACCACTCACCAATCCGCTACAAGCGGGTCGCCGAAGTCGACGGCAAGGAGGTGGAGTGGGACGACATCGTCAAGGGCTACGAGTTCGAGAAGGACCGCTACGTCGTTTTCACCGACGACGAGCTGGACTCGGCACATCAAGCCGGCAACAAGCTGGTCGACGTGGTCCAGTTCGTGGATGAATCCGAGATCGACCCGATGTTCTACAAATCCTCCTATTACCTCTCGCCTGAGAAGACCGGGGTCAAGGCATACAAGATCCTGGGGCAGGCTCTCGAGGACAAGGGGCGGGTCGCCATCGCCAAGGTCTCGATCCGAGAGAAGCAGCAGCTCGCCACCCTCCGGGCCAAGGACGGCGTCATCGTGATGGAGACCATGTACTGGCCCGATGAGCTTCGAGGAGCCGAGTTCGAGGAACTCGAGTCTGAGGTCGAGATAAGGCCCGAAGAGGTCAAGATGGCCGCATCGCTCATCGACAACCTGACCCGTCCCTTCGAGGCCGAGGACTATGTCGACGCCACCCGCGAGGCGATCGAGGATCTGGCGGCAAAGAAGGTCGCGGGCGAGGAGATCGTGGCAACGGTCTCACCGGAGCCGACCAAAGTGGTCGACCTGCTCGAGGCCCTCAAGGCGTCGGTCGAGGCCACCAAGACCACAGAGACCAAGACCGCGAAGGCCGGTTAGCCGGGGCCCTCTTCCGTCCAGGTCACCGTCTTCGGATCGGCCATCTGCACGCCCTTGTATACGGGCGCCCTGAGATGGTCATCGTGGGTCCATTGCTTGTACTCCACCTCCACGACGATCCCTGGCTCTACCCAAACGGGCCTGGTCGGCTTGGGAAGAATCACGTTGTTGTAGAACGGAGAGGTCGGTCGCTCGATCTGATGGAGATGGGTTGCGAACACTCCGAGCGTGGCGTCGTCGAAGCCCGAACCGACCGCAGCAATCCACCGCAACCCTGCGTCGTCGTAGAGGCCGACCAGGATCGAGCCAAACGTGGACGCTCTCCCGCGTTCGCCGGGCAGATACCCCCCCACCACTGCTCGTAACCGGCGTCTCACCGAGATCTTCCGCCAGTCGGGTGACCTTCGACCGGGTAGATATGGCGACCCGCGCCGCTTTCCGACGATGCCCTCCAGATCGGAGGCCCTGGCGAACTCGAACAACGCCTTCCCACGTTCGGGTGTGGGTGTCGGCACCACGATCGGCGAAGGCAACCCGAGGTCGATGAGACGCTCCACCCTCTCTTCGTACGGGTGGGCGATCAGGCTCTCATCTCGGTACAGGAGGTCGAAGACCACGAAATTGACCCCGACGTCGGCCCTGGTGCCGCGGCCACCGAAGCCGGTGCGTTGTTGGAGATATGAGAAAGACGGCTTGCCGTCCTCGTCGAAGGCGACCACCTCGCCATCGACGGCCACGCCATCGGGGAGAGGAAGCTTGGCTAGTTCAGGAAATGGCCCGGTCAGATCGAGGCCTCGGCGAGATCGCGCCCTTATCCGCCCTCCGTCTGCGGCCAGGACAGCCCGGTACCCATCCCACTTCACCTCGAACCACCATCCGGGGTCGTCGAAGGGAGCCTCCACCCGTGTCGCCAGCATCGGCTCGAAGTCGGGGACGCTCAACCGGTCGCGAGCTCCTCGCGGACCACTCGGTTCACCACCGCCCCATCGAGATCCTTGCCGTGCTCTTTCATGATCTGACCGGTCACGCGTCCCGCCGCCTTCTCGTCGGCGCCGACTCCTAGATCCTGGATCGTCTTCTTGACCAGATCCCGCGTCTCGCTCTCATCGAGCTTTTGCGGAAGCCAGCGGGAGAGGTATTCGACCTCGTAGCCCAGCTTGGCGGCCATGGCCTCGCCGCGCTCACCGATCTCGAGGTACTCCTGGCGGGTCTTGTCCATCTTCTTCACGTACGACCCGATCACCTTGCGGTAGAGGTCGTCGTCCACCTCTCCCGAGAAGCCGGGCTCGCTCCGGGCTACCGAGACCTCGGTCTCGATCTGGCGGATGACGTCCCGACGCGGGCCATCCTTGGCTCTCATCGCGTCCTTCAGCTCGCTGGCGAGCTCTTCTCTGATGCTCATGAGTGGCTCCGCAGGGCCGCGGCGACTCCGGCCGGATCGTCGGTAATGATGCCCGACACCCCGAGACCGGCCAACTCGATAACGCGCTGCCGGATCGTCTACGACCCAGGGATAGACATCGAGGCCCGCTTCGAGGGCCCGGACGAGGCCCAAGGTGGGAAGCAACACAGAGGGAACCAAGGCCCGATGGCCGACAGCGAAACACTCTTCGATGGCGCGGTCGATCTCACCGTGGCCATCGACGAGGACACCAGTCGGTACGTCGGGAAACACCTGGCGGACCGCGGCCAGGGTCTGCCAGTTGAACGAGGTCACCATGTCGCCTGGCCGGGCCCGCTCCGCTGCCTCCAGGGCGAGACGGTGATCAGGCTCGAAACCAGGCTGGTGCGGCATGTTCTTGATCTCGAACTGGAACGACGTCCCCGGGATCGCTGCGATCGCTTCGTCGAGAAGAGCCGGACGGTGACCGTCGCCCAAGTCGAGCTCACTCAAGACGGACCATGGGTGCGCGGCAACGCCGATACCCCCCAATTCGGGATCATGGGAGAGAACCAGCTTTCCGTCGGCACTTCGCCGGATATCGGTCTCAACCGAGCCGGCGACGGCCGAGGCCGCGAGGAATCCGGCCAGGGTGTTGTCGGGAAATTGGCTCGGCCAGCCCCTATGGCCGACAACAACCGGTGGGTCGCTCACCAGACTCCTTTGAGAAAACCATTTACAGGCGAGGAATCCGACGTTATCGTGCGCCCCGGAAAAACCACCGCTCCAAAGCGATTCACTTCTCACGGGGCGCTTGTGAAAAAGATCACAAACTAAGGAACATCTTGCTCACCACCACAACGACAATCACGACAGATTGGCGGGATCTCGCAGACTGCCGGGATTCCGAGCCGACTCTGTTCTTCCCGATAGGCACCACCGGACCGGCAATCGACCAGATCGAGGCTGCCATCGCCATCTGCGCGACCTGCCCGGTCCAGGAGAGTTGTCTCCAGTACGCCCTCGAGACCAACCAGGAGTCTGGTGTTTGGGGCGGCTACGCAGAGGACGATCGCAGGCGCCTGCGCAAGCGCTGGCTCGCCGAACGCCGCCGACGCGCCGTCTAGACCGCCGGAGCGAATCCCACGGAAGGGCCGCCATCGGCGGCATCGATCTCGACGAAGGCGACGGACTGCGCGGGAACACCCACAGTCCTCCCCTTGGTGTCGGTGAACCAGGCCAAACCGCCGTCGCTGACCGCCCGCTCCATCTCGGCCTGGAACGCCTTCACTTCGTCGATTTCGATCTCGAAGACCTTGCTGGTGTCGGCGATCCCAATGCGAACTTTCATGTTGGGCACTGTAACCCTCTTCTAGTCGGTCTCCCGATGCCGTAATCAGGAGACATGGCGTGGGGGAAGCGAGTCGCCATCGCCACCATGATGGTCATGATCGGCTCGGCCGCGATGGCCGAGCCGGCCGGGACGCCGTCCTTCGTGCCGGTGACGCTCGAGACGGGCCAGTCTCCCGGAACGGTTGTGGTTGAGCCCGGAGACCATCTGTGGAAGATCGCCGAGGGCCACCTCCACGCCATGCTCGACCGTCCTGTCCGGCCCGGGGAAATCGTTTCCTACTGGCTTGCCGTGATCGAGACGAACCGGAGCGGGCTCATATCTGGCGATCCCGACCTGATCTATCCCGGTGAGGTGGTGACCCTGCCCCCAACTGGCTAACGGTCAGCTACAAACCGGGCGACGATGCCTTCGTGGGTTCCCACGTACAACTCACCGTCAGCGTCGACTCCGAACGTGTTGATCTGTCCGAGCTCGCCGATATCTTCCGTCCAGTCGCGCTCCTCGGTGAGCTGGCCGCCGACATATTTGAACGAACGGATCCATTCCGAGCACCAGTCGCTGTAGAAGTATGTGCCGGTCAACTCGGGGATCGCAGCACCGCGATAGACGTATCCACCGGTGATGGAGCATCCCTCTTCGTGGCTGTAGGTGAGGACCGGCGAGGTGTAGTCGGCGAGATCGCAGTCCTGGACGTGGAAGCAACGGGTTCCCTCGACGTCGGACCACCCGAGGTTGAACCCGCCTTCCGCGATTGGGAGAATGTCGATCTCCTCCTGGTCGGCGTGCCCCACGTCTGCGATGTAGATGAGGCCGTCGACCGGGTCGATGGAGAACCGCCAAGGATTTCTCAATCCGTAGGCCCACACCTCACCCGCCCCCCCTCCATCGACGAATGGGTTCTCGGGCGGAATCCCGTAGGGATCGCCACCGTCCACGTCGATGCGGGAGACCGCGCCGAACAGCGTGTTCGGGTCCTGCCCCTGGTCCCGCGAATCGGCTCCGTCCCCCATCGACACCCACAGATAGCCGTCCGGGCCGAAGGCGAGATTGCCGGCGTAGTGGCGGATGTCGGTGGCATCCGGTGGCTGCTCCAACTCGATCAAGACCCTCTCGGTGTCCGGTGAGGCAATGTTGGGATCGGAGACGGAAACCTGGAATTCGGAGAGCTGACGGCGGCCGCCCTGGTCGGTGTAGTAGACGTAGAACTTTCCGTTGTTGGCGTAGTCGGGGTGAAAGGCGAGACCCAGCAGACCTTGTTCGATCCCGCCGGCAAGAACCCGGTCGGTGAGGTCGAGGAAAGCGGTCTCCTGCAACTCCCGGTTGGCGTCCATCATCAAAATCACGCCGAATCGCTCGGCGATGAAGAGGCGGTCGTCTCCAGGGGGAGTCGTGATGGCGGTCGGTTGCCGAACGTCCCCGGTCAGTGTTTCCAGCCTCACTCCCTGCAGCGCCGGAAGGTTGGACGGGGCGGTCGTCGACGCACCGGGAACCGTGCTAGCTGTTCCGCCCGGAGTCGTCGATCCGGTGCCGGCCGGGGTGGTGGTGGTCGTCCCGCCGCCAGCAACCGGAGGGTTGGTGCTCTCTGGACCAGAGCCCTCGCCCTCCCCGCGGAGGAAGAAGAAGGCGATTATGAAGATCGCGACCAGAGCGATCACGAGAGCACGGAGCCTCGCTTGTGCTGTCGATGCGGGTTGGCGGTGGCGGGCGCTCACGAGATCGGGAGTGTAGGAAACAAGGCGCCGGAGCCGGTCGCGTCAGGCGTTCTCGCCGAGGAAGATCTCCGATACCGACGAGTCCATGAAGATCGCTTGGAGTGTCTCGGCCAGGATCGGAGCGATCGAGAGCACCTGGACCTTGTCCAACTCGAGCACCTCGGGCGACACGGGAAGGGTATTGGTGACGATCACCTCCTCGACCGGCGCGTTCTTGAGGAGGTCGAGCGCGGGCTCGGAGAAGACGCCGTGAGTCGCCGCGATTCGAACGCTGGTCGCTCCCTGATCGCGCACCATCTCGGCCGCGTTGGTCACGGTGCCGGCGGTGTCGATGATGTCGTCGACGATCACGACATGCCTCCCCGCAACCGACCCGGCCAACTCCAATGCCTCCGAAACGTTGTGGCGAACCGGATCCCGGCGTTTGTAGACGAAGGCAACCGAGGCGTCGAGGAAACGGGCGTAACGCTCGGCACGCTTCACGCCGCCGGCATCTGGAGAGACGACGGTGGTCTCTCCGTTGAGTTTCTGCGCCAGGTAGTCGGTGATGATCGGGAGTGCGGTGAGCGAGTCGAAGGGCTTGTGGATGAAGCCCTGGAGCTGACCCGTGTGCAGGTCGACAGAAACGAGTCGGTCTGCGCCGGCGGTCATGAACAGATCGCCGACGAGTCGGGCGGTGATGGGCTCTCGTGGCCGCACCTTTTTGTCCTGCCTCGAGTAGCCGAAGAAAGGCATCACAGCGGTGATGCGTCGCGCCGAGGCCCGGTTGAGGGCGTCGATCGTTATGAGCTGCTCCATGATGTGGTCGTTGATCGGCTCGCAGTGGCTCTGCATCACGTAGCAATCCGCCCCGCGAACGCTCTCAGCCGGCCTCACGTAGATCTCCCCGTTGGCGAAATGGGAACGCTCGAGCTCACCCAGGGAAACACCAAGGACCTCGGCGACCTCCTCGGCCAAGGGGATGTTCGCCCCTCCGGTGAAGAGCATCATTCGGTTGCGGGAGACAATGTCCAACTCAGTCCTCGGTTTTCTTGGCGCTCTGTCTCTCTGCGCGGCGCTGAGAGTAGCCGGGGAAATCACGCTGCTCACTTCGCTCGATTGCGAGTGCGCCGGCTTCCACATCCTCGGTGATCACCGACCCGGCCCCGGTGACGGCATTGTCGCCGATCGTCAATGGCGCCACCATCATCGTGTCGGATCCGATGAATGCACCCTCGCCGATCACGGTCTGATACTTCTCGTAGCCGTCGTAATTGCAGGTGATCGAACCCGCTCCGATGTTCGCCCTCGCCCCGACCGTGGCGTCGCCGAGATAGGCGAGATGGGGTGCCTTGGCGCCTTCTCCGAGGGTGGTGTTCTTGGTCTCGACGAAGGTGCCCACCTTGGCGCCGTTCTCCAGCACCGTGCCCGGTCGCAGCGATGCATAGGGCCCCACCTCACAGCCCTCCCCCACGACCGCTTTGCGAAGCACCGCGTACCACACGGTCGAGCCGGCTCCGATCGAAGAGTCGACGGCAAAGACGTCGGGCCCCACTTGGGCTCCGCCGGCGACCGTCGTGTTGCCCTCGAGGTGCACTCCGGGGTACAGCCGGGCTCCGGGCTCGACCGTCACGGTGTCGTCGACGTAGGTGCGATCGGGGTCGAGCATCGAAACCCCCGACTCCATGAGTCTCTGGTTGGTGCGGGCCTGCAAAAGGCGCCTGGCCTCTGTCAGTTGGTCTTGAGAGTTGATGCCGATCACCTCCTCCGGTGTCGCCTCGACCGGTTGTAGCCGCTCACCTCGCTCAGCGAGGATTCCAATCACATCGGTCAGGTAATACTCGCCCTGTGCATTCTCGTTGGACACATTCCCGAGCGCGTCGATCAGGTCCTTGGCTCTGAACGCGTAAGCCCCGGCGTTGATCTCGGCGATGGCGCGCTGTGATTCATCGCAATCACGCTCCTCGACTACACCGAGCACCAGGCCGCTGGCGTCGCGGACGACCCGCCCATAGCCGGCAGGGTTCTCGAAGACGGAGATGACCATCCGGGCCGCAACCTCGTCTGGGCGATCGGCGAGACGGGCAAGGAGTTCATTGGTGAGCAGCGGCATGTCCCCGTAGAGCATGAGGATCGTGTCGTTCGGCGCGACATCGCCGAGGGCTTCGAGCCCCGCTCGTGCCGCATCACCGGTGCCCAGTTGCTCCTCCTGCACCACCGCATCCACACCGGCAGGAAGGTGCGGGTTCACCTCCTCGGCACCATGCCCGACGACGACAACCGTGCTCGCAGGTCGCAGTGGGCGGACAGCCTCGAGCACCCACCCGATCAGGGTCCGTCCTGCCGCCATGTGTGCCACCTTGGGCAGATCGGACATCATCCGTTTCCCCTGCCCCGCGGCGAGAACGACGACATGGATCGGCAAGGGCACCTCTCTGTTACGTGCTGACGCTGGGGGGGCAGGACTCGAACCCGCTCCGGCAGGACCAAAACCTGCAGTGCTACCGGTTACACCACCCCCCAAAAATGGGGATTCCGAACTGCGGGACACGTTAATGGTGACCGCCTCCGAACCCGCTCCGGCAGGACCCCGTACCTGACGGTGCTACCGGTTACACCACCCCCCAAAATGGGGATTCCGACCTGCGGGACAGGTTAACGGTGACCGCCTCCGAACCCGCTCCGGCAGGACCCCGTACCTGACGGTGCTACCGGTTACACCACCCCCCAAAAATGGGGCTTCAAGAATCGCGCGACAGGTTAACGATGACCTGCATGGAAACTGCTCCGGCAGGGCTTCGGATCGCGCCACAGGTTAACGGTGACCGCCTCCTGGGTATTGAATAGCGCACGACTCGGCCGCGGCAACGAGGGCGTTGCCGACCCGAGTGCAAGCGTTTGTTGACCGGCTTCTCAACAATAAGTATTTTGCATTGTGCAGGACAGGACCCCTGTGCCTGCCGCTTGGTTCGGGGACCAAGTCTTTGATCCGGAGGAGATGAGGCAAATGAACTTGAAACCGAGACGTAAGCGAATGCTTGCCCTGCTGTTGGTCCTCGGGCTCGTGCTGGCCGCCTGCGCCAGTGAAGGCGGGGACACCAGCACGACGGCCGGGGGTGGCACCGACACGACGGCCGGCGGCGGCACCGACACCACCGCGGCTGGTGGAGAAGAACCGGCGGGCGAAGGCGACCTGCTGGTGTGGGCCTCGCGTCCCTACTACATCCCGCCCGATGAGTTCGCCAGCTTCACCGAGGAGACGGGCGTCAACGTCACCTTCGACATCCAGTCCAACGACGACATGCTCCAACAGATGCTCCGGATGCAAGACGCCGGCCAACCCTTGCCGGACATTCTCGGCGCCGAGGACGCTTTCCTCCTCGAGACTTTCTATGACGCCGGGCTGGTCGAGTCCCACGACGAGATCGCTGCTCAGTGGGAAGCGGAGGACCCCGACACGTACGGACTGCTCCTCCCCCTCGTCTGGGACGAAACGGCCCTCGAAGATGGCACCAAGACCGGCATGTCGGTGACGGCCAACTTCGACATCCTCTACTACAACTCCGAATGGTTCGAGGAAGCGGGGGTCACCGTGCCGTTCGACTCTCTCGACGCGGTGCTGGATGGCATGAGAGCGATGAAGGAGGCACGTCCCGATGGCATCCCGCTCACAGTGCAGGCGCGCGCCGGCGACGGGGTCACGACGCTGAAGACGGTGCTCGCCGCATCGGGCACACCGTTCGACGGCCCGATCCCCGACCTCACATCCGAGGGTGGCCTCTACACCATCAACTGGTTCCTCCAGGCTGCTGCCGAGGGGCTTCTCCCGCCCGAGGCGATCGCCTGGGGCGAGGACGAGGCCAGGGGAGCCTTCATCTCGGGTGACGCAGGGCTCATCCTCGATGGATTCACCACCGCGGGTGACTTCAACGACGTGGGTGACTTCACGTATCCGGACGTCTGGAACCTGACACCGGTCCCCGTCTCGGAAGGTGGCGTCGCCCTGAACGCGGCCCGCACCTGGGCGGTCCTGGCCGGGTCGGAGAACCCGGAGGCGGCGGCCCTGATCCTCCGCTACATCGCCGAGACCGAAAACCTGGTGGCGGCTGCGGGCAACGGTTCGGTGCCGATGCGTCAGACCGAGGCGATCGACGACCCACGTCTCCAGGAGTTCTGGCCCTTCTTCACCGAAGAGGTCAAGGAGGCCTATCTGAACAGCACTCCGACCCCTGTCGGCGAGAACGCCGGAGAGGTCGAGGCCGTTCTGGAGCAGATGTTTGGCGAGATCGTCGTCGGAACCGAGAAGACCGCAGAGGAGCTGGCTGCCGAATACCAGCCACAGCTGGACGAAACGGCACCCTGACCGGCCACCGCGCCATGACCGACACACCCACGTTCACGCCCCGTGAACGTGGGTGTGCCATTCTCGGGTGGTGTCTCGAAGAAACGGTTGAATGACCGCTACGACGATCACAAGAGCGCGACGCTTGCTCCGGCGACCCGACACGGGCGGCGCCGGAGGCCGTGACAACAACGCCCTGATCGGACACAGCAGAGCCACCCCCTACATCTTCAGCCTGCCCGCCATCCTCCTGGTGGCAGCGATCCTCGGGTTCCCCGTCATCTACGGGACCTGGCAGAGCTTTTTCAGGGCGCCGAGTCTCGGGGCGCCGGTCGAGTTCGTCGGCTTCGAGAACTACGCCGACATGTTCTCCGGGCCCGAGTTCTGGCATGCGCTCAATCGGACCGCGGTGTTCGTGTTTGGGTCCCTCATCCTGGGAACGGTCCTCGGACTCCTCTTCTCATTCGCCCTGTTCCGGGTGGTCGGGAAACTCCGATTCCTCCGGGCGGTGACCGTCGCTCCGTACATCATCTCCAACGTCGCCGCCGCGGTCATGTTCCGCCTCCTGTTCAACAGTCAGTTCGGGGCGGTGAACCAAGTCATCGAGTTCTTCGGCCTCGACGGTCTGGGATGGCTGAGCGACCCCGGGCTGGCGATGTTCGTCGTCATCGTGACCCAGGTGTGGACCGACCTGCCACTGACCATCCTCGTCCTGCTCGGCGGTCTCATGACCATCGACAAGTCCTACCTCGATGCCGCGTTGGTCGATGGGGCGACGGGGTGGACCCGGGCCCGCTCTCTCACCATCCCACTCCTGACCCCCCAACTGGTGATCAGCACGGTGTGGCTCAGCTACTCCACCCTGACCGGCCTCGGAGTCGTGCTGGCGATGACCGGTGGTGGGCCGCTCCTGGCCACCCAGACGCTTGCCATGGAGATGTACACGGTCGCCTTCCGCGCTCTCGAGTTCAACCAGGCGCTGGCCATCGCCACGTTCATCCTGATACTGAATGCCGTGCTCACTCTGGCCTACGTGGGCGTGGCCCGACGCTACGAGTACGAGCAATGACCGACGTGCAGAGACCCGGAGGTGTGCCGCTGTCAGCGGAGACGGCAGCGGCCGCTGGGGCCGTGACCGGCCCCAAACGAGAGCAGAGGCGGCCGGCCGGGAGCAAGGTCCGACGCGGCTTCCGCCAGGTCCTCCTCGCCATCCCTCTCATCGCCCTGGTGCTGTGGACCGTGGCCCCATTCGTGGTCACGACATCCGTGTCGTTCAAGGAGAAGGGGGACGTCTTCTCCGAGCCGGGCCTGATCCCGCGAGATCCCACGCTCGACGCCTATCGCGAGGTGCTCTCCAGCGAGAGCTTCACGTCGTCCTTCGTCAACAGCGTCGTCGTGGGGGTGGGCACGACTTTGCTCACCCTGGCGATCGGGGTGCCCGCCGCCTATGCATTCGCCCGGTTCCGGTTCAGAGGCCGACACCTCCTTCTTCTCTTCACACTCCTCCCCCGGCTGGTGCCCAGTCTCGGGATCATGGTGCCGATCTATCGCTTGGCGGTGGCGACCGGTCAACTCGACAAGCGGACCACGCTGATCATCGTCTACACGGGGATGCTCCTCCCCCTGGCGGTGTGGCTCATGGTCGGCTTCTTCCAGCAGATCCCGCGTGACATCGAGGAGGCGGCCAATGTGGACGGAGCGACCTTGTGGACCCGGCTTCGCTACATCGTGGTCCCTCTGGCCGCGCCCGCGATGATCACCATCGGGGTGCTGGCCTTTCGTGAGGCCTGGAACGAGTTCACCTTGGTGTTGGTGCTCACCAGCACACCAGGGAAACGCACCCTTCCCTTCGAGCTCTACCTCATGCAGGGCATCGAAGGTCTGGCCAACTTCCCCGCGGAGGCGGCCTTCACGCTCTTGACGGTGCTCCCCTTCGTCCTCGTCTACACCCGGGTGGAGAGATATGTCGTGGCCGGACTGGTGTCCGGGTCGGGGAAATAGCGGACCACCAGCGGTCAGGAGACTCGATTTGGACACGATTGATCATCGGACTCAAGAAGGGATGAGCAGGATCCTGGTCTCGGAGTATTTGCCAGATGATTATCTGGATCTGCTTCGCACCAGACACGAGGTGGTCTACGACCCCGATCTGTGCACCGACCGAGAACGGCTGCTCGAACAAATGACGGGCGTCGAAGCCATCTTCATCCGCAATCGCACCCGGATCGACAATGAGTTGATCGCGGCGGATCCCGACCTCCGGGTGGTCGGGCGGCTCGGAGTGGGTCTCGACAACATCGACTTGAGAGTTTGTGAGAGGGCCGGAGTGCGTGTGATCTCGGCTGTCGGCGCCAACGCCGTCTCGGTTGCCGAGTACGTCATCGGGGCGATGCTGGTCCTCGTCAGAGGCGTCTACGGGATGTCGCCGTCGATGGTCGCCGGGGAGTGGCCCCGCCAGGGCCATGCCTTCGGGTTCGAGCTGATGGAAAAGACCATGGGGCTCGTCGGCTTTGGCTCCATCGCCCGAGAGGTGGCGACGCGTGCGGCCGCGTTGGGAATGGAGGTCATCGCTCACGACCCATTTCTGGCCGATGACGACCCGGCGTGGCGAACGGTTCGCAGTGTCGGCATGGAGACGGTGCTCGAATCAGCCGACGTGATCAGTCTTCACATCCCGTTGACAGATGAGACCCGCAGCCTCATCGATGCCGGGGTGTTGGGCCGAATGAGACCGACCGCTGTCCTGATCAACACCTCCCGGGGTGGCATCGTCGACGAGAGGGCTCTCGCCGAGGCACTGCTCCAAGGGAAGTTGGGGGGTGCCGCCCTCGACGTATTTGCCGCAGAGCCGCTCGGACCGGAACCGGCAGCCGTGTTCGCCGGCATCCCCAACCTGCTCCTGACGCCGCACGTCGCCGGAAACACCCGCGAGTCGGTCGATCGGGTGGCGAGGATGATCGTCGAGAAGGTGCTCGAGGAGCTTGTGCCGCAATCGAGTTAGACGAGGAGACGCTCTTCGTACTCGACGCGGGAGAGGAGGTGCGGGTCGCCTTCGGTGATCAGGACCATGTCTTCGAGACGGACGCCCCCACCGCCTCGGACGTTCGGCACCCACACGAGTGGTTCGACGGCAAACACCATGTTGGGCTCGAAGTCGTAGGTGGTAGCCCCCGGGAGGGTCTCCCCGATGTAGGGGGGCTCGTTGGCGCCCATCCCGATCCCATGGCCGATGAAGAGACTGAACAGATGATCGTCGAGGCCGTGTTCGGCGATCTTGCCGATGATCGCGTCGGCGCAGTCCTGGTTGGTGTTCCCCGGTCGCATCGTGTCGAGTCCGGCCATCAACCCCTCGTACACGGCGGTGTAGATGTCCTGTTGCTCCCGTGAGGGCTTGCCCACGATGGTCGTGCGCCCGATGTCCGCGAAGTACCCATTCCACATGGCACCGATATCAATGAAGCAGAGGTCCTGGTTGCGGATGATCTTGTCGGTGGCGAGACGGTGGGGGGGCGACATGTGCTCACCACTGGCGACGAACGGCGTGATCACGTGAGCCATCTCCCCGCCGAGTTGGAACAAGGTCTGCATGGCGTCGGCGGCCACTTCGAGTTCCCGACGACCGGCCCGGGTCTCGTCCAGAGCGCGTTGGGTCACCGAGTCACCGATGGCGCACGCCTCTTCGATCACCGCCACCTCGAGGTCGGTCTTGATCCATCGGGCCTTCTGCATGACGGTGTCCCCGTCCACCAGCTCCAGGTCGGGGAGGTGGGCTCGCATCGAGTCGATGAAGGAGATGTTGGCCTGGTCTACGGCGAGTCGTCCGGCGGTCAAGCCTCTCGTCTGGAGAAGTGGGATCAGGATGTCCCTGACGAACCCATCCACCAGCTCTCTCTGCTCCATGATCGGGACGGCGTGTGCCTCGCCTATCCAGCTCATCCCGAACCGGGCCTTGTCGATCTCGCCACCCGATCCGAGCAAGACCGGATCGTCATCGGCGGTGAGAAGGGCTCCATTCAAGGAGGTTGTCTTGCCTGCGATCAGCTGAGCACGCAACGACGTGAGGTAGCGGACGTTCTCGTCTTTCCAGACCAACACGGCGTCGGCATCCGAGCCGGCGAGGGCCTCATGAGCCTTTGCCACACGCTGCCGACGAAGCTCGGCAAAGTCGTAGCGATCCTCCCAATCGACGGCAAATGGCCCTTTGGCGTATCTGGAGATGGCTCCCTCCTGGTCGGCGACGAGCGTCGCGGATCATACGCTTTATATTCGGTAGAGTACAGAAAGTGGAGGATCGGCTCCGCCTCGATGTGTCGCGCTCTCGACGGGTAACCGCCGTCGATCTGGTCCGGGATGCCCTGCGCACCGCGATCTTGCGTGGCGACCTGCCGGGTGGGTCGCGCCTGGTGCAAACCGACATCGCCGCCCAGCTCGACGTGAGCACCACCCCGGTCCGGGAGGCGATGCGGGATCTGGCCAGTGAGGGCCTGATAACTCTGGACAGTCATCGCATCGGCACCGTTCGCATGCCGGATTGGGACGAGATGACGGAGATAGTCGAGATGCGCCGGTCTCTCGAGGGCCTCGCCATCCGCCGGGCGATGGCGCAGATCACCCCTGAGGAGCTGAAGGAAGCCAAACAGGTGGCGACCGAGCTCTCGAAGGAAGAGGATCTGGGCTCCTGGGTGCAGACGAACATCCTCTTTCATTCGATCTTTCACAAGGCGACGCGAAGCCGGCGCTTGAGTGGCGTCCTGCTTGCGCTGGAGGAGGCAGGCGGCGTGTTCGTGGCCCAGGCGCAGCAACTCCACCCGGAGATCCGGCGAAGGGCGATCGCGGATCATTTCGCCCTCCTCGAAGCGTTCGACGCGGGTGAGGCCGATCGTGCCATCGAGATCCAGCACGGTCACATCAGCCTGCCACTCGAGGCCTTCGAGCTCGACGGCGGCCGCCCCGGCTGAGCGATCACCAAAGCAGGGAGTAGGTCTCCTTCATGGCAGCCAGACCCGTGGTGACCAGTTTCACGTCATTGACCGGCGAGATGAGGGTGCATCCCTTCTCGATGAGCATGGCGGCGTAATCAGGGGTCGGCGTAACCGCCCCCCATTGCTTGCCATGCGCCCGGCAGGCGGCGGCCACACGGTCCACCGCCGCGAGCGAGGCATCGCCCATGAAGTCGCCGATGACGCCCACCGCCTGACTCAGATCGGAGGGGCCCACGAACAGGAGGTCAACGCCGTCGATGGCCGCTATGTCCTCGACGTCCTCGACGGCTTGGGCGGTTTCGATCTGGACGGCTACGAATGTGTCCCGGTTCGCCCGCTCGGCGAACTCACCCAGCGGGATCGTCCCGTACCGGCCGTCGTAGCCCAGCGGGTTGAGCCCGCGCCGGCCCCGAGGCGCGAACTTGGCCCACCTGACGAACTCCTCGGCGTCATCGGCGCTCTTGATCTGTGCAGCCATGACCCCGGTGGCACCACTCTCGAAGCAGCGGGTGACAGTGGCGTAATCGGTAGGAGGGACCCGGACGAAGCAATCGAGACCGTGCGCCAACCCCGCCGTCGCCGCGATCTCGATGTCATGGGTGGTGAGACCGCCGTGTTCGACGTCGATCCAGAAGCCGTCGAAATCACCCGCCATGCCGAGGTAACGGATCATGTTGTGGTGGAACATTCTCCCCACGGCGAACACCACCAATCGCTCTCCGCGTTGGAGACGGTGTTTCATCAATTCGGGCATCGCATCCCCCCGGGGTCGGTTCGGTAGAATGCAAAATGTAATATCGATCCGCGATGCCCGTGATCGACATGCACGCCCACGTCACGCCGGAGCGGTACAAGAAGGCGATCAGGGAACGGGGCGAATGGCACGGTCTCGACGCCGTAGCCGGCGAGCTGGGACTGGGCGGCTTCGACAAGATGCTGGACGAGCGGCTCGCGGAGATGGATTCGATCGGCGTCGACATGCAGCTCGTCACGCCCACGGTCGGCTTCTACCAGTACGGGAACGATCTCGAGATGACGCGGCGCATCGCCCGGGAATGCAATGACGAGATCGCCGAGATGGTGAGCGCTCACCCGACCCGGTTCGCCGGCTTGGCAACATTGCCCATGCAGGACCCCCCGAGTGCCATCGTCGAGATGGAGCGAGCCATGAACGATCTCGGACTCGAAGGCGTGATCGTCAGTGATCATGTTGCGGGCCGGACCTATGACGAGCCGGATTTCCTACCTTTCTTCACCGCAGCCGAGGAGCTCGGGGCAATCGTGTTCTTCCATCAGGGCGGGGACACGGTGGTCAACCAACGCATTCGTCGCTACAAGTTGGGCAATGCGGTGGGCAATCTCACCGAGCGGGCACTCGTCTTCGCGACACTCGTATTCGGCGGCATTCTCGACCACTGCCCCGACCTCAAGCCATTCCTGGCCCACGGCGGTGGTTTCACCACGTTCGGAATCGCCAGGATGGACAAGGTGGCCGGAGCGCTGGAACCCGATTCCGGTGAAGGATTCATCCCTCCCTTCGGGCAGGCCGACGGGTTCGCCCAGGCCATGCCCCCAAGCGACTATCTCGGCCGATTCTTCTATGACTCCTGCACATACAGCGGGCCGGCCTTGCGCTTTCTGATCGATGCAGTCGGCATCGACCGGGTCGTTCTCGGCACCGACTATCCAGCCCCGATGGTGCAGCACGACGCGGTCAACTGGGTAAACGGCCTCCCCGAGTTGAGTGCCGGGGAGAAGCAGGCAATCCTCAGCGGGAACCCTGCCCGGATCCTGGGCTTGTCGTGATGGCGGTCGGAGGAGACAGTCTCCGCTGGGGAATCATTGGCATCGGCAACATCGTCCGAACCACGATGGCGCCGGCAATGGCGGCCGAGCCGGAGTGTCAGCTGGTGGCTGCTGTCAGCCGGGACCAGGGGCGGGCCGACGGGTTCGCGCGGGAATTCGGTGCTCGCTTCGCCTACACGAGCTACGACGAGATGCTGGCGAACCCCGAAGTCGACGCCGTCTTCATCGCCACCCCCAACGTGTTCCACGCCGACCAGGTAGTGGCTGCAGCCGGCGCCGCCAAGCACGTCTTCTGTGACAAGCCGCTCGGCAACAGTGTTTCCGATGCGAGGCGCGCCCTGGACGCCTGCGCCTCGGCTGGAGTCTCGCTGGGGGTCAACTTCCACAATCGCCATCTCCCTTGGGTTCGCGACGTGAGTGGGCTCATCGCCGACGGGATCATTGGTGATGTCAGAGTGGTCCAACTGCAGGTCGCCTCGGGGCCGCGTCGCTATGACAACTGGCGGGCCGACCCGGCGATTGCCGGCCTGGGGTCGGTGCACAACGTGGGGGTCCACGGGCTCGATTTCCTGAGAGTCCTGCTCGATTCGGAGGCGGTAGAGGTGATGGCGATGTTCGATAGGGCTCCCGGGTCCGGGGCTGTGGAGATGCTGGCTCTCATGCAGCTGCGGTTCGAGAACGGCGCGATGGTCCAGTACAACGCCAACGAGACGTTGCGCGACCCCCTCAACGACATCGTTATCTACGGGACGGAAGGTCGGGTGATAGGCAGGTCCTTCACCCGATCGCGGAGCGACGGTGAGCTTGCGATCCTGACCGAGGCCGGCGAGAAGATCACGCACTATCCCGCCCCCGACGCGCACCGGCTGTCATTGGCCTCCTTCACCAATGCGGTGTTGAAGGAGGAGGAGCCGAACCCATCCGGTGTGGACGGACTGCGTAGCGCTCAGGTGTGCGAGGCCATCGAGCGATCGGCTCGGGAGCGGCGGCTGGTAGAAGTGATTTATTGAGGCCCTGGTGACAGGCTCCCCCGATTTCCAAGATGTGGTGACCATCGATCAGGTCATTGCTCGCGCCCGGGAGCTGACCGACCCCGGCGCCTACGAGTGGGGAGCCGCTGGCGCTGGTCAGGGTGTGACCACGGCACGCAACGCCCTGGCCCTCAACCGGCTCGCCCTCCTCCCACGTGTCCTGCGTGACGTGAGCGCTGTCGACACCACGTCGTCGCTCGCCGGGGTGCCACTCGCCATCCCGGTGGTGCTCGCCCCGGTGGCGGCCCTCGGCCTGTACGACGCCGGAGACGCCCTGGCCGCAGCGCAAGCTGCGACCCAGATTGGGACATCGTCGTTCTGTGCCATGCTCACCGGATCGAGCTGGGAGCAGGTGGCGGCCACCGCACCTGGCCAACATTTCTTCCAGATCTATCCGATGGGTGATCGAGTCTGGATGAGCGATATCGCTGATCGGGTGGAACAGGCGGGCTTCTCCGGGATCTGTGTGACCGTCGACTCTCCCGTGATCGGCCGACGTGACCGGAGCCTGGCAAGCGGGTTCGGTTGGGCCGTTCCGACAGGCGGGACAGACAGCCTCAGTCGACACGGATTCGACTACGCCTACCGGTCGACTTTCACCTGGCCCGACCTCGCCTCGCTCTGTGCCCACACCGCGCTGCCGGTCATCCTCAAAGGGGTCATGACAGCCGATGACGCACTCCAAGCCGTCGACTCCGGGGTAGCTGCCGTGTACGTCTCCAATCACGGTGGCCGCATGGTCGATCAGGGTGTGAGCACCATCGAAATGCTGGCCGAGATAGTCGAGGCGGTCGGGTCGAGCGCCGAGGTGGCCATCGACAGTGGCTTCACCCGCGGGGCCGAGGTGTGCAAGGCGCTGGCGCTTGGGGCACGGGCAGTGGGGATCGGGCGTCTTCAATGCTGGGGGCTGGCACTCGGTGGCACCGGCGGACTGACGCATGTCCTGGAGATCCTGGAACAGGAGATCAGCACCACGATGGCCAACCTGGGCTGCCGATCGGTGGCCGACATCACGCCGGCACACGTCCGCTGGTCCATGGTCAGCCCCCCGGATTGATCGGGTCAGTCGAGCCGATCGTCCAATCCCAGTCGCTCTCCCAGGTCACGGAGCTGGCCGAGGAGGACGTCGCCGACCGGGATCCCCTCCGCTGACTGCTCTTTCTCCAGCACGGCGGCAACATCGCCTGGGAGCTGGACTGATCCCGGCTGCCCGGCCGCGCGGAGCGCATCGAGATGATGATCGATTTCGGCACGGAAGTCGTCGAGGTCCATGAACAGATCGGGGCGCATCACGAACATCGCCTGCCCGGTGTTGGCCGCCTGCCCCGGCACCTTGCGATGATCGATCACCTCGGCTCCGAACGCGGCACCGTTGAGGACCCCGGCGAGCAAGCCGAGGGCGATATTGAGACCTGACCCCTTGTAGCCCCCGATGGGCATCAGGTAGCCCTCGTCGGCGCGGTTCGGGTCGAGGATGGGACGGCCTTCGAGGTCCACCACCCAGCCTTCGGGCATCTGTTCCCCGGCCTGAGCCAGCACCTTGATCGTGCCGTGTGATGTCACCGTGGTCGCGATATCGAGAACGAAAGGGTCGCCCGAGCCTGCTGGGACGGCGATCGAGATCGGATTGGTCCCGAGCAATCTCTCCCGTCCACCCCATGGGGGCATCACATTGGCGCTGGCCACGGCGATGTAGACGGCGATCTGGTCGTTGCGAACGGCCATGGTCGTGTAGACCCCGGCAGCGCCGGCATGATTGGAATGGACCGTGCCCACCCAAGCCATGCCTGACTCTGTGGCCTTGGTGATCGCTGTCTCTGCGGCCAGGGTCATCACCACCTGGCCGAGGCCATTGTCACCGTCGACGAGGGCGCTCACCGGTGTCTCGCGAAGAATGGAGATCTGGGGCCGGAGGTTGATGCCCCCGGCCTCGATCCTCGAGACGTACTGGGGGACCCGGATCAAGCCGTGACCCGTCCTCCCCCGC
The DNA here is from genome assembly GCA_963720925.1 of uncultured Acidobacteriota bacterium. Classification (GTDB taxonomy): domain Bacteria; phylum Actinomycetota; class Acidimicrobiia; order Spongiisociales; family ZC4RG35; genus JARDZU01. Next base: position 284,398 of record CAVRHE010000007.1, on the reverse strand, counting down.
AGATCAGCCTCGAGAAGGCGACGGGCAGTCACCTCCGCGTGCTCGGGCAGCACATCGAAAGCAATGAGGACATCGCGGGAGAATGCGACGAGACGCTCGAAGGCGAATCTCACCGCTCGAATTGGTCCACGGTCTCCCCGGTGTCGGCAAAGGTTCGAGTGACCTCGGTGCTCCCGTAAACCCAGAGAATCCTCATGGTCCCGTCGCCGGTGTTGATGAACCGGTGCCACTCCCCTGGCGCAATCTGGGTCGTGTCGTAGGGCCGGGCCGGAACCTGCTCACCGTTCAATTCGGCGAGTCCCTTTCCCTCAAGCACCGTCACCTGTTCGATGGTGTTGTGGCTGTGGAGGCGGATGCTGGTGCCGGGCGGAAAGCTGGTGATGCCCACGGTGAATCCCTGTCCCTCGAGCGGCGTCGGGGTCAGTCGGACGCTTTCGATCCCGTCTCCCCGCGCCACCGGATCGGCCTCGTCGAATCGGATCAACCGGGCCATGAGCCCTGACCTGGTCTCATGCCATGAACCTACCGCCGTTGACCGACACGGTCTGGCCGGTCATGAAGCCTGCGGAAGGCGAGGCCAGGAACATCACCCATTCGGCCACCTCTTCGGGTGACTGATAACGGCCGAGCGGGATGGATGCGGCCGTGGTGGCGAGCTCGGACTCGTCGCGAAGTCTGGCGATGCGCTCGGTGAGCACTGCCGACGGGGCGACGGCATTAACGGTGATCCCTTCCCCGGCGAGCTCGGCCGCCAACGCCCGGGTCAGGCCGTGCACTCCGGCTTTCGCGGCGACATAGGGCGGCGCCGTCTGCCAGCCCGCGGTCTGACCAGCGAGCGACCCGAGGTTGACGATTCGACCGCCATCCGATCGCCGCAAGAGGGGGAGGGTGGCCCGGGTCATCAGGAACACCGAGGTCAGGTTGACGTCGAGAATCCGATGCCACTCCACCAACGAGGTCTCCTCGAGACCGAGTGTCTCCGGGAACCCACCGGCGTTGTTCACCAGGACGTCGACTCGTCCCGAGGCTCGGTCGATGACCTCGACCGCGGCCGCCACGTCATCTTCCGACGTCAGGTCGCAGAGGATGAAGGTGGCCCCGGTGACTTCCCCGGCGGACGCCGGCCCGGCGTCATCGTCCACATCGACGACGTAGACCGTCGCCCCCGCGTTGCCGAAGGCGGCAGCGGTGGCTTTTCCGATGCCGACGGCGGCGCCGGTGACGACCACGATGCGGCCCGCGAAATCATGACTCATATCCGAGCCAGGTCGAAGAGGTCCTCCGACAGATTTCGATGGGCCAGGGCGATGGCGGGCGCCGAGGTCTCCACGAAGACAGACCGCTCCTTCTCGGTCAGATCCACGAACTCGACCCCGTCATCCTCCAATCTTGCCCGAAGCGTCGACTCCATTGCCGCAGCGGCTCGGCGTTGTACGTCTACCGCGGACCTCGCCGCTTGGGACACCACGTCGCGCAGATCGGGCTCGAAGTCATCCCACGTCGGCCGATGGGAGAACAATCCCCTCGCCCCGTAGAGATGTCCGGTCATGGTCACGTGACGATGGACTTGATCGACCCCGTAGGCCACCGTGTTGGCCAGGGGGTTCTCCTGGGCGTCGACCTCGAGACGCGAGATCATCTGGATGCCTGCGCTGAGCTCGACCGCCACCGGCGTGGCTCCCCATGATCGGATCAGCTCCTCATGAATCGAGTTCGGCTGCAGGCGAACCGTCATCCCGCGACAGTCTTCGGGGGCGCGGATGGGACGGAGCCGATTGGTCATGTGCCGGAACCCGTTGTCCCAGAATCCGAGCACTTCGAAGCCGGTCGTGGCACGGACCGCTCGGGCCAGGGCCTGGCCGAGCTCGCCGTCCAGGGCACGATGCGCGGCAGCGAGGTCGATGAACAAGAAGGGTGTCTCGAGGACATTCAGCTCGGGCACCCGGTCCCCTAGATAGCTGGAGGAGAAGTAACACATGAACATCTCTCCGACCTCGACGAGCTCGAAAAGGTCGGTATTGGGACGGCCCTGATCCATGATGTTCCAGGTCACTTCGACCTCGACTTCACCCCCAGTCGCCCGCTCCACCGTCTCTTTGAACGTTCTCAGACCGTCGCCGTGGGCACTCTTTTCCGGCCCGTAACCGCCGACCCAGAGCTTTCTCGGAATCATTTCTGGCTGATGGAGGGCCCGTTGGAAGTCTCCATAGTCGATCGTATATGATGCAGGATCGTCCTGTCGAACGGTTAGGAGACGGAGTTATGGCCCAAGCGCCCTGGAAGACCGACCTGTGGTTCTCCAGCCCGTGGAACTACCTCCCCGAGGTGACCGAGGGATTTTCGATCCCCTCCGATGTCCAGGTCCACGATGTGACCCTTCGAGACGGGGAACAGCAGGCCGGGGTCGAGTTCTCCTCCGACGACAAGCTGAGGATCGCCACCGCCCTGGCTGAGGCGGGCATCCATCGCATCGAAGCCGGCCTTCCCGCCGTCTCCCCCTCCGATGCCGATGCCATCAAGCGAATGGTGGCCGAGGGTTTGCCCACCGAGATCTACGCCTTCAGCCGATGCATGGTCCCTGACGTCGAGCTCGCACTGGACTGCGGAGTGAGTGGGGTGGTCATGGAGGTTCCGGCGAGTCACCACCTCATCGAGAAGGCCTATCGCTGGCCGGTTGAGAAGGCGATCGAGGCCTCGGTCGAGGCCACGAAATATGCTCACGACAACGGGTTGAAGGTGACATTCTTCCCCATCGACGCCACCCGGGCCACGATGACCGAGCTCCTCGACGATCTGGAACAGGTCGCCACCGAGGGCCACGTCGACAACATCGCACTCGTCGACACCTTCGGCGTCACCTCACCCCATGCCATTCGCTACTACACCCAGCGGGTTCGGGAAAGGATGGCGGTCCCTCTGGAAACCCATTTCCACATGGACTTCGGGATGGGAGTGGCCAACACCGCGCTCGCCGTCGCCGAAGGGGCGTCGATCATCCACACCACCGTGAGCGGTATCGGGGAACGAGCAGGGAACGCCCCCACCGAGGAGACCGTCCTCGCTCTGCTCACCATGTACGGCATCGATACCGGGATCGATACCACCAAGTTCACCGAGATTGCCCGCATGGTCGCCGACATCTCCGGAGTCACCCAGCCCGCCAACCGGCCAGTGACCGGCGAGATGCTCTACAACGTCGAATCCGGGATCATCGCCACCTGGGTGAAGAACGTCGGCGACGACCTTCTCGAGCCTTTCCCATTCCGTCCCGAGTTGGTCGGGCAAGCCGACCCGAAGATCGTCCTCGGCAAAGGCTCCGGCCTCGACTCGGTTGCGATCTGGCTGGGCGCTCACGGGATCAACGATGCCGAGACCAAGGAGATCGAGGCCATCCTGGCCGAGGTCAAAGGCCGTTCGCTGGCGAAGAAGGGGCTCCTCGACGACGACGAGTTCCTGGACATCGTCCGCGAAGTGATCCCGGATAGGGTCGATTGACCAAGCAACCCACGGAGGCATGAGTAGGGATGAGAGAAGCGTTCTTCGGGCTGAGCACCGACTGGAAAGAGGGCATCAACTGGGCGAATGTGCGTGACTGGAGGCTGAAGCGGGCCCACGCTGCAATGGAGCGGCACGGTCTCGGAGCCCTGCTCCTCATGTACGACGAGAACATGAGATATGTCTCCTCGACCCTGACCCCGGGCTGGAACCGCCTCAAGCCGGGTCTCCGCTACGTCGTCCTCACCGCCGGCAAGCACCCGATCGTCTACGAGCAGGGCGACATCGGCTTCCACCTCAAGGTGCACAACCCCTGGATCCCGAAGGAGAACATCCGCTACTCCTACGCCTGGATCAAAGGTGCGGTTGGCCCTGCGGCCGAACAGCAGGTCACCAAGTTCGTCAACTCCCTGCTCAATGACCTCGAGGAGGCCGGAGTAAAGGATCAGCCGCTCGGCGTCGACTTCATCGACATCAACCTGATCAAGCAGTTCGAGGAGCGCGGGATCAGTTGGACCGACGGCATGACGCCGATGATGGAGGCGCGGGCCATCAAGAGCCCGGATGAGATCAAGGCGTTCTCGATCGTCGGGGCGATTTGCGACTACGTCCACTACGAGATCACCAACTTCATCAAGCCCGGGCTCACCGAGAACGAGGTCGCGGCCTTCGGCTTCGAGAAGCTGTATTCGATGCCGGGGATGGAGGACGTCGAAGACGTCATCGTCTCCTCGGGCCCCAACGCGTGGCCGAACTGGCGGAACTTCTCCGACCGGATGATCCGGCCCGGCGAGCTGGTGATCGTCGACCTGGCCGCGCTCACCTGGAACGGCTTCAAATCGTGCGTCTATCGCACTTATTGCGTCGGAGGCAAGCCGACCGACGAGCACCAGAAGACCTACGACCTGGCCCACAAATGGCTCTGGGACTCCATCGAGGCGACGAAGCCCGGGGTCACCACCGCCGACGTCGCCTCGAAGTGGCCGTCGGCCAAGGAGGTGTGGGGCTACGAGGAGGAGGACCAGGCCGCGGCCAACTTCTGGGGCCATGGTCTCGGGCTGGCCCAGTACGACCCGCCGGTCATCTCCCGCATCTGGTCGTTGGACTACCCGGTCGAGATCCAGCCCGGCATGACCTTCGCCCTCGAGACCCAGCACGGCAAACTCCACGACCACGGCGTGCGTCTCGAGGAGATGCTCTACGTGACTGATACCGGAATCGAGATGGTCTCCAGCTACGCCTCACACGAGATCATCTCGGTCATCTGACCGGGTTTGATCCACGACCTCGATCACGAGGCTGCTCTCGACCCGGCCAGGGTCGGGGCAAAGGCCGTCTGGCTGGCCATGGCTCGCCGCGCCGGGCTCCCGGTCCTACCCGGGCTCGTGACCGACACCGGCGATTCGCTGCAGCACATGCGGCTCGGAGTCGAGAAGCTGGCCGGTCGTGGCTCCGGAGGCGCCCGGCTCGCGATGACCGCCGAACCGGTTCCGTTCGGTGCCGAACTGGTCGAGCGCGGAGCCCGACTGGCGGACGTCCTGGTGGCCCGTTCGTCCACGATCATCGAATCCTCGGGGGAATGGTCCGGCGCCTTCACCTCCTATCTCGACCTGGCGCCCGCTGATCTGCCTCGAGCGGTCGCAGGGTGCTGGGCGTCGGCCTTCTCGGTGGCGGCTCTGGAGCGTCAAGACGCGGCTCGAATCGAGCCCGGATCGTTCCCGATGGCCATCCTGATCCAGCCCGCCCTGGACCCGGTGGCAGGGGGCACCGCTTCGATCGAGGAGGACGGGTCGATCGTCGTGATCGGCATCAAGGGCTCACCCGCTGCGCTTCTCCAGGGTTGGAGTGCGGGGCTGGAGGCCAAGAGAACCGAAGGAGGGCCCTGGGTGGGCAGAGACCTGGTCGACTTGCTCGGCGTGGAAAGACTCGACGAGATTGCCGATGCCCTCTACCTCGCCCGGTCGTCATTGGGGGCCAATCGATGTGAATGGGGGCTAGACGGCCAGGTGTGGCTGATGCAACTATCCCAAAGCGATACTCCGTCGCGGTCTCCGCAGCCCCGCTCTCATCCCGCTGACATCCGGCTGCTGCCGATCGCCCGCACCGTGGCGAAGGCAGCAGGGCGTCTCGGCGAAGAGCTGATCCTTCCCTGGGCCTTGGGTGGTCTCCCTCCCCGCCGAGACACTCCCCGGTGTCCTCCCCGAAAGGCCATGGCCAAGGCTCGCGCAGATGCGGGACAACCTCACGGCCGAGGTTTGGGGCCTTCCTGCTCATGACGCATTGGCCGCAGCTCACTCTTGCATGACGACGCTGCTCGGGCCCGACCCTTCGCCCGCGCTAGAGGTCATAGACAATCTCCGGGCTCCAGACCCGGAGCGCGCTGCATCGCTGTGGGCACTGGTGCAACGTCTGGAAGGACAAGAGCCGGCCCACAGAAGGGGGATTGGCAGATGGGAGCCCTTCCTCGCCGCGATCGTCCTCGACACCGGGGCCAGGAAACAGGGCATTGGGGCTGGTCCCGGTATCGGGGCCGGGATCTCGACGGGGAGATACCCTCCGGACGGGACCGCGGCCAACTACCGACCCCGGGCGATGATCGTTGCCTCCCAGCCCATTCCCAATCTGGCCCCTTTGCTCTGGGACGCCGCCGGGCTGGTGACCGAATCGGGCAGTCCGGCTGCCCACCTCTTCGAGTCTCCGCGCGCCTCAGGGTCCCCGCGGTGTGCGGGGTGAGCCTTCCCCCCGGCGACCAAATCGTCGCTGTCGATGGACACGCCGGCGTGGTCGCGACGATCCCTCTCGACGGAGATGAGGATGTCTGAGCCGATTGGCGTAATCGGGCTCGGGGTCATGGGCTCGGCGATGGCGAGAAGCCTGATCCGGGCGGGCCATCGGGTGCTCGGGTTCGACATCGACCCCGGGAAGATCTCCACATTCGCCGATTTCGGAGGCGAGCCTGCCAAATCGGCCGATGAAGTAGCCGACGTCTCCGACATCGTGATTTTCTCCCTCCCCACCACTTCGGCCCTGGCCTCGATTGCCGCGGAGATCGCGCAGCAGGAGCGTCCGGGGCTGGTTTGTCTGGAGACGGGCACCTTCCCCCTGCAGGACAAGATCGCCGCCCGCGACATCCTGGCCCGCTCCGGAATCGACCTCCTCGACACACCACTCTCGGGGACCGGTCTCCAAGCGGCCGATGCCACGCTGGTCGTGTTCGCCTCGGGCAGCCGTAAAGGATTCGAACAGGCCCAAGCGGTCTTCGACGCGATCGGCCGCTCTACCCACTATCTGGGGGAATTCGGCAACGGGTCGAAGATGAAATACGTCGCCAACCTCCTGGTCGCGGTGCATGGTCTTGCCGCCGCCGAAGCCCACGCTCTGGGCATAGCCGCCGGGCTCGACCCGGCGCGGGTCCAGGAGGTGATGGAGGATGGGGTCGGCTCGTCGAAGATCTTCGAGATCCGGGGGCCAATGATGGTCGCCGACGACTACCCGGCCGCAGCGCGTCTCGACATCCTGCTCAAGGACTCCACATTGATCAGGAACTATGCGAGGTCGGTCGGGGCGCCTACTCCTCTGCTCGATGCCGCCGTCCCGATATATGAGGCGTCGAGCGAGGCAGGCCTTGGCGACCTCGACGCCGCCGCATTGTGTAGATACTTGGAGGGTTTGGGCGGGTTGGAGCGGTGATCGGGCCGACCCTCAGCACGGTGGACCCGGGGTTGGTGAACCACGATCCGATGAGCCCGGAGTGGGTGCGCGGAGCGGTCGACAATACGGCGTGAGCGAGACCCCTAACGACGACAAGCAGTTTCGGGTTTCCTCCCTTACCCGCACGGTCTATCTCCCCGGCATCCTCTTCGCCATAGGTCAGGGGGCCGCCACCCCGGTTATCGCCCTGGTCGCCCTGGATCTGGGGGCATCTCCTGCCATCGCCGGAGCGATCGTCGCCCTGCGCGGCATCGGCACCCTCTTCTTCGACCTCCCAGCAGGCCAACTCGTCGCCCGGGTTGGCGAGCGGTGGGCGATGCTCATCGCCACGGCGGTCTCGGCCTGATCGCTCTCGGCATCGGGTTGGGGCCCTCCCTCCCCGTGTTTGCGGTCCTCGTCTTTCTGATGGGAGGAGCCTGGTCGATATGGGCCCTCGCACGGCTCGCATATGCCACCGAGGCCACTCCCCTCCCGCATCGGGGCCGGGTCATGTCCATGGTGGGGGGCACGATGCGGATCGGTCAGTTCATCGGCCCACTCATCGGTGGCCTCCTCATCATCCCGTTCGGGCTCGTGGCGCCTTTCTTCATGCAGGCGGCGCTTGCTGTGGCAGCAGCGGTCACTCTCGGGTTTGCCCCTGAACCCTCACGGGCGGCAACGGTTGCACCGGTCTCTGTCTCGATGCGTCAGGTGATCCACGACCATCGACGGATACTGGGGACGGCGGGTCTCGTGGCGGTGACGTTCCAGGTGCTGCGAACGGCACGCCAAGCGGTTATCCCACTGTGGGGAAACCAACTCGGTCTGACCCCAAGCCAGATCTCACTCGTCTTCGGCGCCTCCTCGGGAATCGAGATGCTGATCTTCTACCCGGTCGGGATGCTCATGGACGCCAAAGGGAGGAAATGGGTGGCGATACCAAGCCTGCTTCTCCTCTCGCTGGGCATGGCGCTGATCCCGCTGACCACCGATTTCGCCAGCCTGTTCCTGGTGAGCCTGCTGGTGGGATTCGCCAATGGACTGGGATCGGGAGTGAACCTGACTCTCGGCTCAGACCTGTCGCCCGTCGCCGGCCGGAGTCAGTTCTTCGGTGTATGGCGACTGGTCAGCGACCTCGGGACGGCTGGAGGCCCTTTGCTGGTGGCGGTGGTCACTTCGCTGGTGTCCCTGGGCGCCGCGTCGGTCGCCGTCGCCGGGGTCGGTCTCATTGGCGCGGGGGTGCTGTGGCGGGCTGTGCCCGAGACGCTGCGGGTCGACCTCGAGTGAGCCCATAGAATGAGCAGACAACAGGTCAGCTTCTCGGGTGGTGCCGACGGTCACACGGGCGAGGCCAGGGAAGGATGATCGGTTGAGGGATTGGCTACGCAGTTGGGGACGGTTGGCGGTAGTGGACGTGACACCTCTGCGCGAGGTCCCGGGTTATCGCTGGCTATTCGCCGGGATGTTCTTCGTGCACGCCGGACGGATGATGACCGTCGTCGCGGCGCCCTTCCAGATCTTCGAGCTCACCGGCTCGACCCTGGCCGTCGGATTGCTCGGGTTGGCCCAGCTGGTCCCGTTGCTCCTCGTGTCGGTCGTGGGCGGGGCCCTGGCCGACGCAGTCAAACGGCGCAGGCTCCTGGTCATTTCCCAGCTGACCCTCGCCGCGACCGCCTCCGGGCTGCTCTGGAACTCGATGGCCGAGACACCGATGATCTGGCTGATCTATGTGCTGGTTGCGATCAACGCCGGCGTTTCTGCCATCGACTCTCCGGCCCGTCATGCGATCGTACCTGGTCTGGTTGGGCGTGCCCTCCTCCCCGCCTCGCTGGCGCTGAACCAGACTCTGACCACCGCCGCCGCCGCCGCCCTCCCCGCCGTCGCCGGGCTGCTGATCTCCACGGCTGGGCTCCCTTTCACATATGGGATAGAAGTGGTGATGTTCCTGATCGGCGCCGCGCTGATGCGACGTGTGCCAGATGTGGCCACGGAAGGAGGCGGGAGAAAGCTCGAGCTCTCTTCGGTGAAGGAGGGATTCAGGTACCTGAAGGGCCGGAAAGTCATCCAGGCCGCTCTCCTCATCGACCTCAATGCGATGGTCTTCGGGATGCCCACCGCGTTGTTCCCCGCCATGGGCACCGAGGTGTTCGGCGGAGACGCTTTCACCGTCGGACTCCTCTATGCCGCTCCCGGGGTGGGGGCGATGATCGGGGCCGTCACCTCGGGGTGGGTCGGATCGGTGCGCCGCCAAGGGCGGGCGACAGTCATGGCCGTTATCGGCTGGGGCATCTCGATCGCGGTGTTCGGATTGACCGACTCGCTGACCATCGCTCTCGTCATGTTGGGCTTCGCCGGCGCCGCCGATGTGGTCTCGGCGATCTTCCGGAGCAGCATCATCCAGTTGACCGCGCCCGACGAGATGCGAGGGCGCATGTCCGGGATGCACACGGCCGTCGTAGCTGGCGGGCCAAGGCTCGGTGATCTCGAAGCGGGTGTCGTCGCCGAGCTCACGTCGATTCGGTTCAGCGTCGTCTCGGGAGGCATTGCCTGCATCATCGGTGCCCTGGTCATCGCCCGTTGGGCCCCCCAATTCTTCAACTATCGATACGAGCCGGCCCAGGAATGAGAGCCTGGTCAGCGCAGATCGAAAACCCGAGCCGCGTTGTCCCACGAGATCGCCGCTCGATCCTCGTCGGTCAGCCCTTCGGTGGCGCCGATCAGGCCGAGCGGGTCGGTCTCGCTCATGTCGAAGGGGTAATCGGTCCCCAACATCAACCTGTCAACGCCGACGATCTCGATCAGGTGGCGCAGATACAGGGGCTGGAACACCATCGTGTCGTAGAAAAGGCGCTTCATGTAATGGCTCGGAGGATGATCCGGGATCGCCACCCGGGTCTCGGGTCGGACCTCCCAGGTGTGATCGGCCCGGGCGCTGTAGAACGGGAGGTAGCCACCGCCATGGAGGAGCACCAGTTCGAGTCCGGGATGCTCCTCGAAGAGCCCGCTGAAGATCATGCGGGACGCGGCCACCATCGTCTCCAGCGGGTTCCCAATGCAGTTGGTCAGGAAGTACTTGCCGAGACGCTGACCCTCCGGATAGCCGTTGGGGTGGAGGATGACCGGGATCCCTTTGTCTTCGACCGCAGCCCAGAAAGGGCGGAAGCCGGGCTCATCGAGGTTGCGCCCCTGGACGGTTCCCCCGATCTGAATCCCCTTGAAACCGAGCTGATCCACCGCCCGGTCCATCTCGGCGATGGCGAGATCGACGTCCTGGAGGGGCACCGTGGCTCCCAGCGCCACGAAACGTCGCGGGTTCGCCGAGGCCACAGACGCCACATTGTCGTTCTGAATCCGGGCCGACTCCGCGGCGAGAACCGGCGGCGCCCAGTAGTGATACTCGGAGACAAATGTGGCCAGGCCCTGGACGTCGACCCTCATCCGGTCCATGTGCTCGATCCTGGCATCGGGGTTGGTCAGCTGGTCGACGATCGTCGGGTACATGACCTCGTTCTGGTCCTTGGAGTCCTGACCCATGAAGAAGTCGTATGGCTCGTATTCGGGACGGCGGTACTCGTCGACCGCCCATCGGCTGGATGGGGTGGCCAGATGACAGTGGATGTCGATCGTGGTCATGAGGGTCGGGGCACGATACCGGCCAACGAGAGATCCGCGGCATGAAGCTGTCCCGACCGGTGATCTATTCGCTGCTTGCCCTGGTTGTCCTCATTCTGGGCCTCAACTGGCCGGTGATGGCTACCGGGGTGAAGTCGATCGCCCCGATCTGGATGGGCGCTCTTTCGCATCGGCACGGCAACGGCATTGATGGTCGGAGTGGCCATGGCGCGGAGGACGTTGGTCGTGCCACCGCGCCGCGACCTTCCCATCGTCGCCTCCATGGCACTGTTTCGTCTCACCGCGGTCACGGTGCTCGTCTTCACCGCACTCGAGCTCGTCCCTGCCGGCCGCTCCTCGGTGGTGGTGTGGACGAGCAGCCTGTGGACGGTGCCGATCGCGGCGATCTTCCTCGGAGAGAGGATGACTGGAGCGCGATGGGTTGGCCTGTCACTCGGCATCGCCGGAGTCCTCGCCCTGTTCGAGCCGTGGGGTTTCGACTGGACCGAGCCCGGCGTGGCGGTCGGTCACGCCTTGCTCATCCTCGCTGCGATCACCAACGCGCTCGACGTCCGTCCACATCCGGGCCCATCGTTGGAGCATCGCTCCCCTCGACTCGATGCCATGGCAGTTGATGGCGGCGACGCTGATCCTCGTCGTTCTGGGCTTCGGCGGTGGAGGGGCCTCCGGTGATCGACTGGACGCCGCAACTTGATCTGGGTCGTGCTCTATCAGGGCCTGCTGGCGAGCGGGATCGCCTTTCTGGGTGCAGATCGTCATTCTGCGCAATCTCTCGGCCGTATCGACGAACCTGACCTTGATGGGCGTGCCGGTGGTGGGGGTCGTGTCGTCCGCCATCATCCTCGGGGAGGATGTCACTACCTCTCTGCTCCTCGGGCTGATCCTGGTGGTCGCCGGTGTTGCCTTGAACCTGCTGTCTGATCGAGAAAAGGCAGCAGTGCCGGCGGAATTCCTCGATCCTCAGGAGGTGCCCTGATCCGTCCTCAGCCTTCGTTGGCGGAGTCGAACGCGTCGATCGATGTGCGGAGATGCTCGTCGAGTGCCTTCACGGCAGCTTCGACATCGCGGTTCTCGAGAGCCTCGAGGATGTCGGCGTGGCCGTGATTGGCCTCCTCGCGCAGACCGGGCTTGTGCTTCAGGGAAGCGCCGATGTACATGACCGAGGCGTCCTGGAGATTGCGGATGATGGCGGCCAGGCGCGGAGACGCTGCTGTCTCGTAGACCGCCATGTGGAAGACTCGATTTCGGTCGACCCAATCCACCGAATGTGGCTCGTCGAGCATCGCTTGATGGAGCCGACGCAACCGGCCGAGGAGGGCATCGCTCACGTTGGGGACGGCCTGTCTCATAGCCAGCGGCTCCAACACCCGGCGGATCTCATAGATGTCGTGCACGTCCTCGGCGCTGAGCTCGGAGACGATGGCCCCCCGATGGGGGTCGAACTGGACCAGTCCCTCTGTTGCCAAGTCGCGCAGAGCCTCGCGCACCGGCGTGGTGCTCACGTCGAGCATTGCGGCCAACTCGGCCTGCACCAACCGACTGCCACTGCTCAGCTCACCGTTGAGGATGGCCCGGCGCAGGACGCTTCGCACGAATTCGTGCGCCGTCTGTCGGGTGGCGGCGAATCCTTCCTCCGGAGGGGAGATTCGAAGCTCGGGCGTTTGATCCATTGTGGTCAGCCTACAAAGTCGGCACCCGGGAACGGCTCCTACCATCCACAGACCTTCCGAGGAGTGTCGTGAGAGCGGTGAGTGTCCGTGCCCCTGGGGTGATCGAAGTGAGCGACGTGCCCGAGCCAGATGCCGGGAGCTCAGTCCTGGTTCGGGTTCGTCACGTTGGGATCTGCGGCACCGACGTCAAGATCCTGGGCGGCAAGATCCCGGTCGACTACCCCCGGATCATGGGCCACGAGATGGTCGGTGAGGTGGTGACCGCGCCCCCGACGTCGCCGTATCCAACGGGCACTCGGGTCCTGGTCGATCCCGGCGTTGCCTGCGGTTGGTGCCACATGTGCCAAGCCGGCCGTTTCAACATCTGTGTCAACGGGGGTTTGCTCGGCCGAGATGTCGACGGCGTTTTCACCGAATACGCGGTGGTTCCCTTCAGTCGTTTGATCCCGGTGCCCCCCGGGATCTCCGAGAAAGCCTCGGGTGTCCTCCAGGTGTTGGGCACCTGCGTCCACGCGGTCAAGACGATCGCCTCGTTCCCCGGGCAGACAGCGGCTGTGATCGGGCTCGGCGTGGCCGGACAGCTCATCACACAGCTGCTCCGTCTGCGGGGAATGACCGTGGTGGGGATCACCCGCTCGGGGTGGAAGCGCGACCTGGCGGCGAGCACGGGGACACACTTCACCGCCTCGCCCGATGATGCGCCCGAGGTCCTGGCTGAAGTGAGTCCGGGCCGGGGCCCCGATCTGGTCGTCGAGGCTGTGGGCACCGAGGCAACGCTGGCCCGGGCGATCGAGCTCGTCGGCACCGGGGGCGAGGTCCTGGTGTACGGCACCATCACCGGTGGTGAGGGAGGTCTCCCCTACTACCAGCTCTATCACAAGGAATTGACTCTCCACAACCCCCGTGCCGCGGTCGTGGGTGACTACGCCGACGGGGTGGAGCTTGCCGCTTCCGGCGCCCTGTCGTTGGAGCAGATAGTGACCCACGAACTCGGGTTGGAGGAAGCGGAGAAGGCGTTCGAGCTGGTCCACGACCCATCGTCACTCAAGGTCCTGATGACGGTGAGTTGATCCCCGGCACCCGGGCGGAGTCACCCCACCGAGCGGGATTTCTGATTCCAGCCGGTCAATCGATGGGCGGATCAGCTGGAGTATCCGACCGCCATGGGGCCCGCCAATCGGCTGCCTCCCATCCTTCCATGACATAGACCCGCTCCCGAGCCACCTTGCCCTCCCTGAATTCCATCAGACTCACTCCGAACATCCACGGCCCGCCGTCGTAGCTGAGGGAGATCTCCGCCACCAATAGATCCTTCCCCGTGGTAACCCGACGCACTCGATACGCGACATCGGCTGGATACCGGCTACGCCACTCCTTGAAGTTCTCCAGTCCCTCGAATCGCTCGCCGGACTGCGGGAACTCGAGGACTGCATCGTCGTGATATATCTCGTGGGCAGTGTCTGCGTCCTTGCCGGCGTGGTCGAGATAATGCTCGAGTGCAGCAGCGAGATCGTCCGACATCGAAGCTCCTCCGGTCGCGGATCCTATTTGACCTCCTCAGACCAGACCCGCCGCCCTCATCTCGCCGACCTCCTTGACCGAGTAGCCCAATTCATCCAACACGGCGTCGCTGTCTGCCCCCAACACCGGCGGCTCCAGACGGATCGAGCCGGGCGTCTCTGACAATTCGATGGGCAAGCCGAGCATCTCGAAGGTTCCGGCGACGCTGTGCTCTCGTCTCCATGACCATCTCGCGGGCCAGCGTCTGCGGGCTGGCCAGCGTCTCGGAGACCCTATTGATAGGCCCGGACGGGATCCCGGCTCGGTCGAAGGTCTCGACCCACTCCGCCCGGGTCCTGGTCACGATCACCCCTTCAACCATGTCATCGACGATGCCGCGGTTTCGAACTCGCTCCGGGTTGGTGGCGAAGCGAGGGTCCTCCGACCATTCGGGGTGACCTATCTCTGCGGCGAGGACTGCGAACTGACGGTCGTTGCCCACGGCCAGGGCGAGGTCGCCGTCCGAGGCCGCATATGTCCGGTAGGGGACGATGTTGGGATGACCGTTGCCATAGCGCGCCGCCTCTTCGCCGGAGACGAGGTGGTTGGAGGCGACATTGGCGAGTATGTGGAGACCGGTGTCGTGCAGATTCACCTCGCAACGCTGGCCCCGACCTGTCCGGTGTCGCGCCTTCGAGCGCGGCGAGGATGGCGATCGAGGCTTGCATCCCGGTGCAGATGTCGACGATGGCTACCCCCAGCTTCATAGGGGCGCCGCCCGGCTCGCCGGTGATCGCCATGAGCCCGGTCTCGGCCTGGAGGATGAAGTCGTAGCCGGGCATCTCCGACTTGGGTCCCGTCGGGCCATAGCCGGTGATCGAACACCGAATCACGCCGGGAGCGTTCGCCTCGAACCACGCGTCGTCGAAGTCCCAGCGGGCCAGTGTTCCTCGCTTGAAATTGTCGACCAGCACGTCGCCGCTGCGGATGAGCCGGTCGAGGACCATTCGGCCCTCTCGACGGGACAGATCCAGGGTGAGGCTCCTCTTGTTGCGGTTGACTCCGATGAAATACGCGGAGAGCGGCCCGGCGTAGGGAGGGCCCCAGTTCCGCGTGTCGTCGCCTTCCCCGGGCCGCTCCACCTTGATGACTTCTGCGCCCAGGTCACCGAGGGTCTGAGTGCAGAGGGGGCCCGCCAGCACCCGGGAGAGATCGATCACCCTGAGACCGGCCAGGGCGCCTTCGGCGGTCATGTCCGAGCGGCCTGCGAAGCCTCGCTCTGGTTGCGACCCTCATCGAAGTCGTCGAGATATGTGTCGAGGGCGTCCTTGTTTCGGACCCGAAACTGATGGAAATCGGCAGGTCGCTTCTCCAGGAAGGCGTTCATGCCCTCGAGGCTCTCCTCCGTTCCCCAGATGTTGGCCAGCAATTCCATGCCGTGCTGCCAGGAGGGATAGAGGGCGTCGGAGTCGAAGTTGAGCGAGACCTTGGTGGCCCGAATCGTCTGCGATGAGTATCCCTTGATCTGCTGGACGATGTCCTCGACCCGTCCTCGCAAATCGCCGGCAGGCAACGCCTCGTTGGCAAGGCCGATGTCCGCAGCCTCCTCCCCGGTGTACCGCTTGCAGAGGAAGATCATCTCCTTGGCCCGGCGCTCCCCGATCAGTTTGGCGATGTACTGGGTCGCCCCGACGGTCGGGCAGGCGCCGACTCGGGCCCCGGTCTGGCCGAAGGTGGCGTCGTCGGCCGCGATCACCAGGTCGCACCACAACATCAGCTCGTGGCCGCCGCCGACGCAGGCGCCCTCGACCATGGCGATAACCGGGATCGGCAGATTGCGACAGGTCATGGCCACCTTGAGCATGCGGTCGTTCCACATGTAGGAGTTGGCCTTGTTCAGCTTCATCATGGCGTGGAAGTCACCCCCGGCGGAGAAGTGGCCCCCCACGCCATAGATCACCGCCGCGACGATCGTGGGGTCTTCCCGGGTCGATTCGAGGGCATGGGCCAACTCGTCCAAGGTCTGCTCCCGGAAGGCGTTGCGCACTTCGGGCCGGTTGATCCCGATCCAGGCAGCATCGTCACGCTTCTCGTAGAGGATCTCGGCATATTCCATGGCTTCTCCCTTCAGGCTCCGGCCATGACCGAGGCCACCTCGACAGACCGACCCGACGTCGCCGACTCCAACGCAGCCTCCATGACGGCGATGACGGCGAGTCCGGCCTCGCCGTCCACTTCGACAGTGGTCTCACCTCGAATCGCGCCGGCGAACTCGGCCATCTGATCGGCGAGCTCGTCGATCGGCTCCAGCTGGAGGTCGACGGGCTCCGGGTCGTTGCGGCCCTGGATCCTCAATTTCGCCCCACCTTTGGTGCTCCACGCGGCGGCATCGGTGCCGAACACGGTGGTGTCGTTGACCACCGGGGTGAAAAAGGAGGTCGTCAACGTGGCCAAGGCCCCGCTCTCCAGCTCCATCGTCAGAACCGTGGCCTCGTCGATCGGCTTGACCCGGCCGGCACGGGTGAAGGCGAACACGCTTCGCACCGGGCCGACGAGATAGTTGATGGTGTCGATCTTGTGCACCCCGAGCGAAGTCATCGAGCCCAGTGGGCTCTGCTCCGGGTCCCAGCGCCAAGCGGTCTCAGGCATCCTGAACCCGTTGGGGATCGACTGGTTGGTGACGACCGTTTCCACGTCGCCCAGCTCACCTGCGTCGAGCATGGCTTTGATCCGGCGTTTGGCGGGAGTGCGCCGGCGCTGATGGCCCACCTGGAGAAGCACGCCGGCGTCCCTGGTGGCGGCGATGGCGGCGAGACCGTCTTCGACCGTGTTGGTGAACGGCTTGTCGACGAACACGTGTTTGCCGGCTGCCGCCGCCTGCTCGATCATCTCCCGGTGGCTCTGATGAGAGGTGGTGATTATCACCCCGTCCACCTCGGAATCGGCGAGCAGCTCGTCGAGTGACTGGGCAGCGCGGGCTCCGTGCTTGGACGCGAATGCCTCCCGGCCCTCTGGCCGTCGTGCCCAACCCGAGACGACTTCGGCCGTCCCCGTTCTGGCCACCGCCTCAGCCAGCTCCGAGCCCCATCGGCCTGTGCCGATGCTGGCCAGTCTCACCTTGTCAGTCATCGATCCTCCTCGGGCTCAACAGGCGTCACATGCGTTCATGAACAGCGCCAGCATCGTGTAATAACCGATGATGGCCGCGAGCTCGACCGTGCCCTCTTCATCGAACCGCGACCAGGCTCGTTCGAAGGTGACGTCGGTCACGCTCCCGCTTCGGCACAACTCGCGCGTGAAGTCGACCAGCACGGCGGCACCGGCATCGTCAACCGGAAGCCCGCTCTCGATCGATTCGAGCGTGCTCGCTGTAACCCCGGATTCGAGGGCGATTGGAGTGTGGGACTCCCATTCGAAGGCACAATCCTTCTCGATGGCGGTGGTGCAGATGACCACCTCACGATCATGATCGGACAGCGTCGACTCAAAGCGGATCACCGCTCCGAGGTCGGCGGCAGCACGGGCTATCTCCGGCCGGTGGATCATCGCGGCGAAGGGACGGATCATCCGGCCGCCGCGGCTCGCCGCGATATGGTCGAAGGCCTCGACCTGGGATGGAATTGTGTCCTCCCTCTCCTCGATCATGCGGACACGCGGCATCTGCTCCTCCCACGGGGTTTCTGACGTCGATCGTGCATGATATAGGATCAGCCTGGTGCCCACCCCGGAGAGACCCTGACGAGATACAAGGTGGTCGTGAGTGATCAGGTGTTCCCCTCGGTCGAGGTCGAACGGGAGCTTCTCGCCGGGATCGACGCCGAGCTCACCGTTGCCTCCGGTGACGTGGAGGCGGTCCTCGCCACCGCGGCCGACGCTGACGCGATCCTCAACACCTACCTGCCCTGGACCGCCGATTCCATCGCACGCCTCGAGAAGTGCCGGATCATCGCCCGCTATGGGATCGGGTTCGACAATGTCGACCTGAAAGCTGCCACCGACGCCGGGATAGTGGTGACCAACGTTCCCGACTACTCGGTGGAGGAGGTCGCCACTCACGCCCTCGCCCTGATCCTGGCCTCACTTCGCAAGGTGGTGTCCGCCGACGATTCGGTGCGCTCAGGGACCTGGAGCATCGACAACTTTCGACCCATCCGCCGCCTCTCCACCCTGACCGTCGGCCTCGTTGGCTACGGCCGGATTGCCCGTCGCATCGCAGCGCCACTCGAGGCGCTGGGAGCCGGTGTCATCGCTCACGATCCCTATCTCCAACCAGGGCCTGACATGCCCCAGCTACTGGAATTGGCCACCGTGTTGGCCCGATCGGACATCGTTTCGTTGCATCTCCCCCTCAATGACGAGACGCGGGGCATCATCGGTCCGGACGCGCTCGCCCGAATGAAGCCGACTGCCATCCTGATCAACACGTCGCGCGGGCCACTGGTCGATCTGGACGCCCTGGCCACCGCATTGAGGGAGGGAGCGATCGGCGCAGCCGCTCTGGACGTCTTCGACGTCGAACCGCTCGATGCCGCACGGATCGAGGGCGTGCCGAATCTCGTCGTGACCCCGCACATGGCCTATTACTCCGAAGAGGCCCTGGCTGAGTCGCAGAGAAAGGCGGCGACCCAGGTGATCAAGGTTCTCAGCGGCGAGAAGCCCGATTATCAAGTCAACTGATGGAGGCCAGACCAGAGATCGTCGAGGAAGGCGCCTTCGATCCCGCCGATTACGCCGATGAGCTCGAGACGGCACCGGGCAACTTCGAGGTGGGAACCACCCTCTGGTTCGAGAACGACCGGATCAGGGTGTGGGAGATCCTTCTTCGGCCCGGCGAGCGCGGTGCCTTTCATTCCCACATCACGAACTACTTCTGGACGGTGGTGGAGGCGAGCCGCGGGCTTCAGCGATTCACCGACGGCACGTTCGTCGTGCGCGACTACCTGGTCGGGGAGACCAAGTATCTGGAGCACACCCCGGAGACCGCGCTCATTCACGATCTGGAGAATGTCGGCGACAGCCCGCTCCGCTTCGTGACCGTCGAGCTGCTGGGCTGAGCGGGCGTCGCCGGAGCCGGGAAAATTGATCGTCGAAGTGATCGCAGTCGGGACTGAGCTGTTGATTGGGCAGATCATCAACAGCAACGCCGCGTTCATTGGGGCGCGCCTCGCCGAAGAGGGCTTCGATGCCCATTATCAAGTGACCGTCGGTGACAACTTGGCCCGCTTGGTCTCGGCGATCGACGGTGCCCTTAATCGTGCCGACATCGTCATCCTCACTGGAGGGATCGGTCCCACTCAGGACGACTTGACCCGGCAGGCGATGTCCGCCGTGGTCGGAGTGGGGATGACAAGAGACGAGAATCACGCCGCGTGGATCGAGGCCCGGGTCGCGTCTCAAACCGGCTCGGTCAACCCGACCGTGCTGCGGATGGCCGATCTGCCCGAGGGTGCCGAGGGCCTCCCCAACGCCAATGGCGTGGCCCTTGGCGTAGCTCTCGAGCATGAAGGAAAATGGCTCTTCGCCTTGCCGGGGGTCCCCGTCGAGATGAGCGCGATGCTCCTCGACGAAGTCATGCCCCGGCTTCGACGATTGGCCGGGGAGGCATCGATATTGCGTAGCCGCCTCCTTCGAGCCTGGGGCCTGGGCGAGTCCCGAATTGCCGAAGCCCTGGACGATCTCTTCGCATCAACCAATCCGTCGATTGCGTTCCTGATCAGCGATATGGAGGTCAAGATTCGCATCACCGCCAAAGCCGCCGACGCGGCCGCAGCTGACCGCCTCCTCGCCCCGATCGAGAGTGAGATACGGGCCCGGCTGGGCGACGCCGTTTTCGGGTCCGACGAGGAGACAGTGGAGCGAATCGTGGTCCAAGGCCTCGCTGCCCGCGGGTGGACAGTGGCCACCGTCGAAGCGGCGACCCTGGGCCAGGTGGGAGCCCGGATCGCCCTCACCCGAGAAAATGTCCTTGCAGGATCGGTCGTCGCATCGGGCCAACCGCCACCGGCTGAGGTCCTGCTCACAGTCGGCCCGATCGGTCCCGATCTCGACCCTGGGCCACGAACCACCCGTCAGGTGGAAATGAAAGTCACCACCCCGATCGGTGCAACAACCCGCGTCTTCGACTTCGGTGGCGACGATGAGCGGGTGCGCAGCTTTGCGACCATCGCCGGGCTCCATCTGATCCGACTCGCTCTCGAGCCGGAGCAATGATCAACCCCCTCAGCTCGACCCTGGCCCGGCGGCCGCTTCTGACTGCAGTCATCTACACCGGGACCTGTCTGCTCCCACTGGCCTTGGTCAGCGCCCAGGTCCTTCAGTTAGAGGAAGAGATCGGGTTCCGGGTCGGCCAGCTCGGCCTCGCCACCGCCGCTTACTTCGGCGCCGCGGCCCTCGGGGCCAATCCGGCGGGGCGGGTGGTGTCCAGATTTGGCCCGGGCCGGAGTCTCCGATTCGGCGCCCTCCTCACACTGGCCGCCTGCCTCATCGCCGGGACCGCGGTCACGTGGTGGCTCATTCCTCTTGCCACCGCGGTCGGTGGCATGGGCAACGGGCTCACGCAAGTGGCTTCGAACCTGGCCATCTTCGACGGGGTGGCCAAGCAGCGACAGGGCCTCGGGTTCGGAGCGAAACAGGCCGCAGTCCCATTGGCGAGTGTCCTGGCCGGCATCTCGCTCCCGGTAATCGGCCTCGCCTTCGGGTGGAGGTGGGGGTTCGTGCTGGCCGGTTCGATAGCCCTCGCCCTTGCCATCTCGGCTCCTCACCTCGACATGGCCCGGGCCGCGGCGAGAAACGAGAGGCCGATCGGTCGGCCACCGAAATCGTTGGTCCTCCTCGCCATCGGCGGCATAGCTGGAGCGATGGCCGGCAATGGGCTCTCGTTGTTCGTTGTCCCCTCCGCGGTTGACATCGGAATCGGGGAGGCAGCGGCGGGGGCTGTGCTGGCAGGCTGCTCGCTGCTCGTAGTCCTGGTCAGGTTGGGAGCCGGGTGGTTGGTCGACCGCAACGAGAGCATCGGGTTCACCGAGATGGCGTGGATGTTGGGGGCGGGAGCGATCGGCGCTTTCGTCCTCTTCGCGTCCTCGACCCCTGGCCCCTATCTGGTGGCGATGCCAATCGCCCTGCTCGGAGCCTGGGGGTGGCCGGGGATCATCTTCTTCAGCGTGGTCCACAGCTACCCGGACCTGCCCGCCCGCGCCTCGGGAGTGGTGCTGTCGGGCAACCTCACCGGGACGGTGATCGGCCCGCTCGTCGTCGGATGGCTGGCCGGGCAAGGCAACTACCCGGGTGCCTGGCTCTTCGTCACGGTGATGTGTGTGATCGCATGCGTGGCCTTCGTCGCGAGCCATCGACTGCGCAGCCGGAGCGAGGTCAGCCTCTGATCACACCGAGCAGGCTGGGGCTCCTAGTCGAGCTCGGCCAGGCCGGTGGCGGCAAGGGCGTCGGCGACTGCCTGCATGGACTCCGGTGAGTCCTCGGAGACTTGGATCAGCGGTCGCGCGTCAATGCACACGGCTTCGTGAGCGGCGGCAGCGTCGCACATGGCGGCTGCGAGGAGGTCGAAGATGAGGGTCCCGCCGGTAGTGGCGAAGTCCGGTGGCATTTCCTCGTTGTCCTCCGGGTACAACACGAAGGGGTTGGCGCCGTTGACGAGCCGCACAGCGGTGGGATTCCCGTCTCGCAACGCCTCGATCTCGGTGAGGATCTGTTCGAAGTTGGTGCTCCACGTCTCCCCCAGGGCCCGGATGCAGTCAAACCCGTCGGCGCCGCCGCAGGTGCCCGCCTTCACCGCCTCGGCTGCGTCCCCAATTTCGTTGGGCCCGGTGGAAATCAGGATCACGTCCGCATCAGCCACCGCGGCTCGTGTCTCCTCGTTCGTCTGAAGACTGCCCAGGAGACTGCCGCTCGCCTTTCCCTCGGCGGTGCTTCGTTCGCTATCACCCGTGAAATCGGTGAATTCGATCTCCGCTCCCGTCTGCTCTTCGAGGGCTTCCAGCCACAGCTCGGGGAAAGGAGTACAGCCGTTGCAATGGGCGCCCTCGGGCCATGAGTCTCCAAAGGCGACATAGCGCAGGGTGCTGCCGACCTCGGTGGATGCCACCATGCTCGACGCCGGGAAGCTCGTCACCGGCGTGCTCGAGATCGGCTCGGTGGTGCTCGGAGACGTTCCGGATGTGGAGCCATCCGCACAGGCCGCAACGATGATCAACACCGACAGAAGCACAGCCCTGACCGTGACCACCCCACTCCTCCCTCAGATGGCCAGCCGACTGTAACCGGAGGTGTCAGCCCGTGATGGCGCTGAGCAACGTGGGCTGGCTGTCATCGACAGCCAGTGGCAAATCGACGACCTGGCCGGTCTCCACCGACAGGTCGGCCGCCAGATAGACCTCCATCGTGAGACGGGCCAGTCGCGGTTCGACCATCACCGGCCGGTCGTAGGCCACGGCCTCGAGGAAATGGATCGTCTCCCTCTCCATCGGGCCCGCGTAGACATGATCCACATACTCCCCGGGCATGGTGGAGATGGGGAATTGGACCCCATCCTTGATCGTGTTCAGCACGATGTCCCGGTGACTGGCGTCCAAGATCAGGGCGCCCTCGGTGCCGAGAAACTCGATCCAGGTGGTTGAGAAATTGGGATAGCCCGGAGGCAAGGACCAACCCGCACCGATCGTCACGGTCACGCCGTCGTCCATGGTGATGACGATGACCTGGGTGTCGGGCACGCCCTGGTCCTGTCGGGCACCCCATGCCACCTGGGAATAGACCCGAGCCGGCTTGCGGGGCTCGAGACACCACAGGGAGAAATCGATGTCGTGAGTCGCCTCCATCGCAGCCGGGGAGAGCTTGGTCCGAGAGCCGATCTTCGCCCCGAGCGAGCGGGTGATGTGCCGGCTGACCAGGACACTGACCGGTTCTCCCAGAGTGCCGTCGTTGAGGCTCCGCTTGACCAGGGCCTGCTTGGCGTTGAAACGCTGTGAGTAGCCGATGGTGAACTTGAGATTCTTGGACTCGGCGATCCGGATCAGGTCGTCGGCCTCTTCCAGGGTGATCGAAATCGGTTTCTCGAGGAGAACGTGCTTTCCCGCCTCGAGGGACGCCTTGGCCATCGGATAGTGGAGGGTCTCGGGGGTGGCCGAGATCATCAACGCCTGGATGCCGGAGTCGGCGACGAGCTCCTCCCAGTCGGTAGTAGCGGTGACCGGGTCCGTCTGTCCCGCTACCTCGGCGAGCCGATCCGCATTGATCTCAGCGAGATGAAGCGACCCAACCAGGGGACTGTTTGCGGCGGCGACTGCTCTGATCCCACCACACCATCCGGTGCCGATGATCCCGACGCTGAGTGGTTTCATTTCGAGTCCTTTCAGATCAGTGCTTCGGGGGCGATGGGAAGCTCGACCGGTTGCCCCGTCCGCGCCGAAAGGTCCATCGCCATCGTCAGGATCAAGTTCCTGTGCCCGTCCCGCGCCGTGGCGTGGGGGGTGGCGATGCCCGTGGAGAGCCGGTTGAACCATGTCATGGTCTCTTCGCGCATCGGCCCCCACAGCAGGCCGTCGGAGACGTCCCCGGGCGGGTAACTGCCGAGGAAGTCGACGTACCGCTGCGAATCCGGCTCGTATCCTTTCGAGGTGTAGCCGGCGGGCTGGGGGATCTGCGTCGCCAGCACCACGTCGCGATGCGTGTCCTCGATGTCGATCACTCCCTTGGTCCCGACGATCCCGATCTCGAGACCGTAGACCGCCCCCGGCCAGACCGTGGGCAGAGCCCAGCTGATGTTCATGCTCCAGATGGCGCCGTCGTCCATCGTGAAGAGACCGAAAGTCGCATCTTTGGTCCCCATCTCCCCGAGGGTTGCGTCGATGGATCTGGCGTAGACCTCCACCGGCTCTCGAGGCTCCATGAGCCACATGCACATGTCGAGGCTGTGGGTGCCGGACACCACCATCGGGGTCAGGTTGGAACGCTCATTGGTCTTGCGCAGCGTGGCATCCGGGACCATCCGGTTCATGAACGCCCTGGTGACAACACTGGTGACCTCGCCGATCTGACCGTCCCGGAGCCGTTGCTTCACGGTTTGGAAGCGGCGCCGGAACCGCTGGGTGTAGCCCATCACGGCATCGATCCCCGCCTGCTCAATGGCATCGAGGACCCGCGCCGAGTCGACCGGGTCCGTGGCCAGAGGCTTCTCGATGAAAAGCGGCTTGCCCAGGTCTACCGCAGAGAGGATTGGCGTGACGTGCTCGTTCTCGGCGGTCGCGATGATCACGGCTGTCACCTCGGGTCTGCCCAACAGATCGTCGAGATCGGTCGTCACCAGATCGGCGTCGACATCCGCGCCCAGAGTCTTGACCGTCTCGGCATCGATATCACAGAGCCCAATCCAGTCCACCGCCGGATGCTCCCGGGCAAGCACCGCCCGGATCCGGCCAACGGTGCCGCAGCCGACTACGGCCAGCCCGATACCTTGCCCGCTCATTGCTCGACCCCGAGCAGGCGAGCTGCGTTGCCCCCGGCGATCAGGTCGACATCCTGCGGATCGAGACCGCTCACCTTGTTGATCAGTCCGAGCGGATCGGTCTCACCCATGTCGTAGGGATAGTCGGTGCCGAGGAGGATGTGTTCCGCTCCGTACCTATCGATGAGGAACCCCAATTGGTCGGCTTCGAACACCATCGTGTCGAAATAGAAGCTGGACAGATACTCGCTGGGGGGCCGGGGCAGCCCATGCCTCACATCCTCCCGAGCGTGATAGGCGTGGTCGAATCGGCCGGCATAGGCCGGCAGGTATCCCCCGCCGTGAGCGAACACGAACTTCAACCCGGGATGACGCTCGATCACCCCATCGAAGATGAGACGCCCGGCGCAGATCGTCTCCTCCAGGGGGTGGCCGATGGTGTTGAAGAAGTAATGGTCGGTGAACCTGGCCGGCTCGGTGAATCCCGTGGGATGGATGAACACCACCATCCCCAGTTCCTCCACCGCCTCCCAGAAGTCCTCGAAGCGAGGGCTGGACAGCTCCTCGCCCTCGATGTGGGTCGCCATCTCGATGCCGCGGAATCCGAGCTCTGCCGAGCAGCGTCGCAGCTCGGTGATGGCAGCGGACGGTTCCTGTAATGGAACCGCGCCGAGTCCGAGGAAACGGTCAGGGTGCCCGGCGACCAGATTGGCGAGGTCGTCGTTGATCGTCTGGAAGGCCCGAAGGCCAAGTTCGCCCTCCGCCCAGTGGAACAACTGATACGGAGACAGGCTGATCGCCTGGAGATCGACACCCATCGCATCCATATCCGCCAGGCGTACCCCGACATCCTCCATTTTCGGTCGGACGTCCTCGAGCTGTCTCCGGTTGACCTCCTTGGTGAGCTCGTTACCGAAATGGAGGGGCTTTCGACCGAGACGCTCCGCCTCCGGCTTGACCAGAGCCGCGGCCGGACTGCATTCCCGATGACAGTGGATGTCGATGACGCGGTCGTCGCTCAACAGCGAGCACTCATATCATGCACAATATAGGATCAAGCCTCATGCCGGGCCACCCGTCTGGTCCCGACCGATCCCCGCCCTGCGCCGAACCACCTCCATGATCGACGAGTTGTCCATCTCGGCCAGACCGGTGTCCTCACCCTCGGCCAGCGCTTGCTCTGCTATCCGGGCCAAGTCCATGGTCGCACCCAGTTCCCGGCCGTGCTCGACGATGAGTCGGGCGTCCTTGTGGCTCTGCCGGAGCCGTGCATAGGGAAACGCGTGTTCACCGGCCACCATGCGATCCCCCCACACGTCCATGGCCTTGGAATACGCCAGGGAGTCTTTCAACACATCGAGGGCGGTGTCAAGATCCATGCCTGCCAACTCGGCAACTACCAGCGCCTCGGCCAAAGCCATCCGATGCACGGTCAGAGCATGGTTCACGATCAGCTTCATCCTGGAGGCGGAGCCGACCGGCCCGACGTGGTGATGGGAGCGTCCAATCGCCTCGAAGATCGGCCGGCCCATCCGATAGGCGTCCTCCGTTCCGCCCAGCATCACCACCAGCTCACCCTTCTCGGCAACCTCGCTATTCCCGCTGACGGTGGTGTCGGAGTAACTGACTCCCACCTGATCGAGGGCAGCGGCGATCTCGACGGCGTCGCCGGGGCGACCAGTCGTGGTGTCGTACACGTGGAGCGGCGACACGCCGGCGCTGGCGATCCCGTATTCACCCAAGCACACCTCCCGGGAGACGTCGGAAGTGGGGAGCGAGAGCACAGCAGCCCAACATCCACGCACGGCGTCTGCGGGCGATGCGGTTGCCATTCCACCCTTTGCCTCGAACTCATCGAGTCGGGCGCGATCCGGGTCATAACCCCGCATCTCGTGACCCGCCGCGAGCAAATGGGCACTCATCCGCGAGCCCATTAGACCCAATCCGATGAAAGCGATCGGTCCCGACGTCACTGCCCCACCCTCGAGAGACCCCACATGGTCGAAGTCAGTCTTTGATCGGGATCGTCAGGTGCCGCAACGTGACCTCGATGAGACGGTCGGCGTCGCTTGCTTGGATCGCCTCGATCATCGTGTGGTGATCTCTGGTGGCCGTCTCCTTGAGCATCGGGCTCTTCCGCAGGGTTGCACTCACGAACACGACCTGAGTGTCCTGCAGGCTCTTGATCAGCGTGACCAATCGCCGGGACGGCGACGCCTCGTAGAGCTTGCGATGGAATGCCGCGGTTCCCCTGTACCCAGACGTCCCAAGAGTCGGAGGCTGCCATCTCGTCGAGGATCGCTTGCGCCTCGGCCAGGATGACTGGTGTCATGCCGGCCACTGCCTCTCTGGCTGCTATCGGCTCGAGCACCTGGCGGATTCGCACGATCTCCTCGACCTCGGGCTTGGTCACGGCGGTCACGACTCCGCCCCGGTAGCTGTCGATCGTGACGAGACCCTCGAAGGACAACTCGCGCATCGCCTCACGCACCGGAGTGGTGCTGACGCCGAAGGTCGACGCGAGCTCTACGAGACTCAGCTTGGTGCCGCCGACCAGATCACCGTTGAGGATGGACCGTCGAAGCGAATCCGACACATAACTGGTCGCGGTGCGCGGTCGTGCCGTCGGACGCAGGACTGCCGCATGCGATTCGGCGGCGACTGCCGTCTCCTCCACCCCGCTCATGATGAATGGCATCCGATCACCCCGAGATGGTACATAGTGCATCATGCATGGCATATCCGAGTGGTGGCCGGAGCTGGGGCCGAAGTGGGAGACGTCAGCCGCCCCCAAGCCCCCCTATGCCACGATCGACGTCCATACCCACGTCGAGGTCCCGACTGCTGCCGAGGTCGCTGCTCCTTTTTTCCGGCCGGAATACGACCCCAGGATGCAATTCCAGCCAGAGGAGAGCACCCGCTACAACCGGGAGCTGAGAGCCACTCAGACCGCTCAGTTCGTCGATACTGCGGCGCGGCTCGCCGACATGGATCTCCAGGGGGTCGACATCCAGGCGCTGGCGATCGCCCCACCTCAGTATTTCCACTGGCTCGATGACGAGACCGGCCCACGGGTCAATGCCATGCAGAACGACGCCATCTTCGAGATGGCACAGCAGGCGCCGGACCGATTCGTCGGGATCGCCAACCTTCCCATGGATCATCCGGGGGCGGCCGTCGTCGAAATGCGACGGGTCAACGCAGACCTGGGGTTCAACGGGTTCGAGGTCAATGCCGACGTGAGAGGCAGCGACCTCGACGACAGGAGGTTCGACCCGATCTGGGCCGCCGCCGAAGAGTTGGAGATGCTGGTGATCCTCCATCCCCACGGCTGGACCGAGCCCGGTCGGATGGATGACTACTACCTGATCAATGTGGTTTGCATGCCACTGGCGTCGACAGTGGCGGTTTCCCGGATGATCCTGGGCGGCGTGTGGGAGAGGTTCCCCGACCTGCGCATGCTGGTGGTTCACGGGGGTGGGTACCTGCCCTTCTACTTTGCCCGGACCGACCATGCCTACAAGGTGAGACCGGAGGCGAGACGTCACATCTCCCGGCCGCCCAGTGAGTACCTACACAAGCTCTACTTCGACACGACGGTGTTCTCGACGGATGCGATCGAGTACCTCGTGGGTGAGTTCGGGGCGGACCATGTCCTGATGGGAACCGACTACCCCTTCGACATGGGCCCTACCGACCCCCTTGGATTCCTCGCCGGGTCCAACCTCACCGAGGAGCAACACGCCCTCGTCGTCGGCGGAAATGCCCGGAGGCTGCTTCGGATCCCCACCAGCCAGCGAGGAAGCAGTTGACCACGATCGATATTCACGCACACGCCATCGTCCCCGAGGCCTTGACCCGGATGATGGCGGCCCATCCCGACCACGGTCCGGAGCTGATCGAGGACGGGGGTAGGCGGTATCTCCGATATCCGGGGCGGGAGCGGCTCGGCCCCCTTCCCGAGGCCATCTTCGAACCAATGATCCGGCTTGCCGACATGGAGCGCCAAAGGGTGAACCTCCAGGTCATCGCGATTCCCCCACCCAACTTCCACTATCACGTGCCTCCCGAGGTCGGGACCGACTTCGCCAGGATCCAGAACGATGCCCTGATCGACCTCAGCGACCAGCAGCCGGACCATTTTCACGTCTTCGCCACCCTTCCCCTCCAGGACATCGCGGCCTCGCGAGCCGAGATCGAGCGCGTGGCCGCGTTCCCTCGGGTTCGCGGGGTTCAAATCGGGTCCAATATCGACGGCACTGATGTCGATGACCCATCGTTGGATCCGGTGTGGGCAGATCTGGAGCGGCGAGACTTCCCGGTCTGGTTCCATTCGGATCAGCGCTCGATCGCCGGGGCGGACCGGATGAGCTCCTATTACCTGCAGAACCTGATCGGCATCCCCCTCGAGTCGACCATCGCCGCCGCCAAGTTGATCTTCGGTGGGGTGCTCGATCGCCACCCCGGACTTCGGATCGGGTTCACCCATGGCGGCGGCTTTTCCCCCTATCAGATCGGGCGTTGGGAGCATGGCTGGGAGGTGCGGCCCGAGCCCAAGGTCAACATCGCCGAGACCGGCCCCCGGCAATTCTTCGGGACGATGTACTTCGACAGCCTGACCCACGATCCGCTGTCGCTGGAGATGCTGGGACGGAGGATGGGATGGGACCACGTCCTCCTCGGAAGTGACTATCCCTTCGACATGGCCTCGACCGATCCGGTGGGCGGTGTGGAGGCAGTGGAAATGAGCGACGACGACCGAGCCCGGGTTCTCCAACAGAACGCCGAGCGCTTCTTGCGGCCGTTGGTGCAGACCTGATGCGGACGGCATTCATCGGGGATCTCGAGGTCTCGGTGATCGGCTTGGGCTGCAACAACTTCGGGCGAGCCCTGGACAAGGCCGGGTCGGCAGCCGTGGTGGATGCCGCACTGGATGCCGGCATCACCCACTTCGACACCGCCAGCAACTATGGCGAAGGCCAGTCCGAGTCTTTCTTGGGCGCCGCCCTGAGAGGACGCAGAGACGATGTCGTCATCGCCACCAAGGTCGGCGTTGCCATCCCCGGCTGGGAGGGAAGCGGTGGGGCAGCTCCCGGACTATGTCCGCAAAGTACTGGAAAGGAGTCTCACGGAGCTCGCCACCGACTTCGTCGACATCTACATGATCCACTTCCCCGATCCGAATACTCCGATCGAGGACACGCTGGCGGTGATGAGCGGAATGGTTGACGAAGGAAAGGTTCGGCAGATCGGATGTTCCAACTTCGATCCTTCCCAGATCAACGAGGCGTTGGCGGTGTCCGCCGAGCACGGATGGGCGCCCTTCGTTTGCGACCAGGTCCAATACAGCATGATCCATCGGGAGCCGGAGACCGACGGGCTGGCCGATCTGTGTGTCGAGTCGGGGGTGGCGCTACTCCCCTACTACCCGCTGGCAAATGGGTTGCTCACCGGCAAGACCCGGCGTGGCGGAGAGCCCCAGGGACGGCTGAAGATGGACCGCTATCAGGACTTCCTCACCGAGGAGAACTTCGATCTGGTCGAGGGGATCGAGCGTTTCGCATCGGGGCGGGGAGTGACAATGGTCCAGGTGGCGCTGGGATGGCTCCTCGCCCAGGCCGCCGTGCCCGCAGTCACCGCCGGGGGCCACCAATGCGGAACAGGTCGTGGCAAACGCCCTCGCCGCGGAATGGAGCCCGACCGGCGAAGACCTGGCTGCCCTCATGAAACTGCTCGCCTAGCCCGAGTAGGTGTTGGCCCAGTAGAGGGCGCACGCCTCGTCATCCGAACAAAGTCGGATCACGAGTGGCTCCGCCTGAGCCGGCACCCGCAGGACCCAGGAGTTGGCGCCGTCCGTCGGGGCCGGCTCCACTTCCACGGGTTGATTGCCGAAGCGGACGTCGATCGTGCTCCCGGACTCCATGGTGACCTCCACCAGGACGTTTCCTTCCGGGTCGGGTGCGACCGAGGGCGGCGGCTCGATTGTGTCGGAATGGAAACCGGGACAGGACCAGCCGATGTGCGGAACCTCGACTGCCTCGACTCCGGTGACCACGATGTGGTCAGGCGGGTATTCGCCGAGACGCTGCTCACACGGATCACCGCAACCGGCAACGAGCAGTCCGAGCATCGAGAGAACTGTCAGGAGGAGTCGACGACCGATCACAGACGGCCAATGTAGGAACCTCGACAGATATCGGCATTAGCGTCGCTGCAATGGCGACATCACGAAGATTCATCCAGGTCGACGTCTTCAGCCCAATCCCGACCCAGGGCAACGGCTTGGCGGTTGTGATCGACGCGGAAGGTCTGGAGGACAGCCAACTCCAGGGCTTCGCCGCCTGGACCAATCTCGCCGAGACCACGTTCTTGCTTCCACCAGAAGATCCAGCCGCCGACTACCGGGTCCGCATCTTCACCCCCTCCCAGGAGCTGCCGTTCGCCGGTCATCCAACACTCGGCAGCTGCGCCGCTTGGCTCCACGTCGGAGGTGAGCCGCGGGAACCGGGCATGGTGCGTCAGGAATGCGGTATCGGGATCGTCGACCTCGACGTCGCCGGCGGCGGGCTGGCCTTCGTGGCGCCGCCGACATCGATCGAGCCGCTGGAGGAGTCACAGCTGCGCGCCATCACGGAGGCACTCGGGATCGATCCCGGGGTGATCGTGCGATCGGCGCGGCTCGACAACGGCCCGGTGTTCCCGGCGATCCACCTCACCTCCGCCGACGAAGTGCTTGCACTCGACTCGTCGAGAGTGCGCTGGCCGACTTTCGACGCAATCGGGTTCATCGGTCCGCATCCCACTGGTTCGGAGTGTGATTACGAGGTGCGGCTGCTCGCCCCGTCCAGCGGGATGAGCGAGGACCCGATCACCGGCTCGCTCAACGCAGCTCTCGCCTTCTGGCTACAGGAGGCAGGACTTCTCGAAGAACCACTGACCATCTCCCAGGGCACCGCGATCGGGCGTCATGGGAGGGTCTACATTCGACCCTCGGAGGATCGAATCCTGATCGGCGGAGACACCAACATCCTCATCGAGGGCACGGTCTCGGCTGTAGTCCCGAATGGCCACCCACACCGAGCTCGACGAGCGTTTCACCGGCCAGAGCCTCGACCCTCAGGTCTGGTTCCCGTACTACTTGCCGCACTGGAGCTCTCGCGAGCAGTCGGCTGCGACCTACGTCATCCGGGACGGCGAGTTGCACCTGCTCATCCCGCCCCACCAGCCCCTCTGGTGCTCCGACCAGCACGACGAGCCGCTCCGGGTTTCGGGTGTCCAGACGGGAAGTTTCGCCGGTCCGGTCGGGTCGACAGTCGGTCAGCAGCCGTTCCAGGAGGGGCTGACGGTGAGGGAGGAGCAACCGACCTTCTGGGGATACACGCCTCGTTTCGGCCGTATCGAGGTCGTCATGCGCGCTGAGCTGACGCCGCGCTCGATGTTCGGTTTCTGGCTGGCGGGGATCGAGGATCGGCCCGAGCGCTCCGGCGAGATCCTGGTCGTCGAGGTCTTCGGGAATGAGATCGAAGACGGCTCGGCCGCCGTCGGGATGGGGATTCGTAGTTTCCGCGACCCGGAGCTGATCGGCGACTTCTCCGCGCCGCGTCTGGAGATCAATGTCTCCGAGCCCCATACCTACGCAGTCGTCTGGAACCCCGAGTCCGTCGAGATCGTCGTCGATGAGATACCGGTGCGCCGGGTCGACCAATCGCCCGGCTATCCGATGCAGCTCATGATCGGCGTGTTCGACTTCCCGGCTCGGGACCCCTCCGGCGTTTGGGCAGATCACGTTCCCGAGCTCGTCGTCTCCTCGGTCACGGGGTCGCCGCTCTCCTGAACCAGGAGCCAATCGACCGCCACCCACCCTTCGCCGTCCCAGGTCAACGGATTGATCTCTACCTCTCGCAGACCTGAACCGATCAGACCACGGCTGACGACACTCACGATCTGGGCCAGCTCATCGAGGTCGGAATGCGGGGCGCCGCGGAACCCGTCCAGCAGCGCCCTCCCCCGAAGACGGTCGATCATCGCGGCCGCCTGGATCTCCTCGACCGGGGCCGGGGCGAAGACGACGTCATCGAGCAATTCGGTGAGCACACCACCGAGGCCGACCGAGACGAGCGGCCCAAACACCGGGTCGACCAGACCACCGACGATCATTTCCAGCCCCGGCCGATACCGCTCCACCCTCACTCCCTCGACAGAACTGACCCGCAGCCGAGGCCGCCGTGGTCACTTCGTCGATGGCGCGGCTCACGGCTGAAGCGTCGTGCAGATCCACCCGGACCCCTCCCACCTCGGTCTTGTGGGCCAGGCCGCCCGACACGACCTTGACCACGACCGGGTAACCGAGACCCTTTGCGACGGCGACGGCCTCGTCGGCCGTCCGGGCAATCGCACCTTCGATCAGGGGCAGACCCCATTCCTCGAACGCGCCGTCGATCGGCTGCACCTCCTCGGGAGCAGACCAATTCGTCAGCCGCGCCAGGCCGGCCAGCGCCCGGATCGCCGCCCTCGGCTCCTCGGTCACAGGGACACCAGCCTGTCTCAGACCTTCCAGAGCTTCGGCGGCCTGGTCTCCGGCCATCCACAGGTGGAGGATTGGCACCGGAGTGTCGAGACCCAGCAATGCCTGTACTCGCTCAGCCGAATGTGTGGGCGGGTGAGCCGTGGACACCGCCAGCACCATGTCGTACTCCCCCGATCGGGCGAAACGATCGACGACTTCAGCGAACGCGACTCTGGACCACCGATGATGCCCACCCATATCGAGCGGGTTGTTGGCCGTCCCCATGTCGAGAAGAGGGTCGAGCCGGGATTTGAGATCAATCCCGGGCTGGGGCAGATTCAAGGCACTCCGCTCGGCTAGATCGGCGAGATGGATAGCAATGCCCCCGGAGTGGGTGACGATGGCGGCCCGGTCACCTGCCGGGATCGAGGCACGGGCCAGCACCTCGGCGACGTCATAGGCCTCGGCCGGCGTCTCGCCCACCACCACATCCGAGAGACTCGAGCACGCCCTCGAGCACCTGCTCCGGCACCGCCATCGCCCCGGTATGGCTGGTCATCAGGGCCCTGCCCCGGTCTCCGGTCCCGATACGACATGCCACCACCGGTTTGCCCCGGGCCACCGAATCTCGCACCGCCTCGATGAATACCGCGCCGTCACGGACGGTCTCGATCAGGGCGAGGACCACCTTCACCTCGTCGAGGACCGACACCGCCGAGATGGCCTCGCCCATCTGGATGTCGGCTTCGTTCCCGGTGGATACCGACAACGCCAGCCCGCCGCCGCGGGCCGCGGCGAGATTGTGGATGTAGCTGCCGGTGCCACCGCTCTGAGTGACCAACCCGACCGGCCCGGAACGGATCTCTCCCGCATTCCGATCGAGACAGGTGAGAAACGAGGCGGCGAGGCCCTTGGAGCGCCGGATGACCCCGCCGCTGTTGGGCCCCAGCACTCTGGTCCCCTCCGCGTGCGCCTGTTCGGCCAGATCCGCCTGTAGGGCTGCTCCATCCGACCCGGTCTCGCCGAAGCCTCCGGCGAATACGACCAGACCACCGGTTCCTTGGGCGGTCTTGGCGACCTTTCTCACCTCCGAGGCCGGAATGGCGCACACGACCAGATCAGGTGGCTCGGCCAGCTCGGCAAGTGAGGCAACGACGTTTACCCCCGTTCACGGAAGGAAGCCCAGGATTCACCCCCCAAACCTCGCCGGGGAAGCTCAGCTTGCGCAAGTTGGCCAGCACCCGGCCTCCGTGCTTGGCGGGGTCAGCGGAGAGACCGACTATTGCAATCGACTTGGGGTCGAGAAGCCGACCCAGATCGCTCATCGAAGCTGGGGGATCACCTCGGATGCGAACAGCTCGAGACTGTCGCCCTCCCCCATGTCGTAGAAATAGAGGAGCATGTCGGTGCAGCCCTCGTCCACGAATTCCCCCATCTCCTGGACCGCCTCCGACACCGTGACCACGAAGTGCTCCTCGGCGAACTCGTGAGAAGCGCAGCCGCGCCGCGCCGCAGCTACCTCGAGCTTGCGTGAGAGATCCGCATCGTTCCGGCCGATCACCGACATTCGATGGCAGGTGCGGCCGATTTCGTCGAAGTCACGACCCACCGCAGCACAATGATCGGCCAACACCTTCGATTTGTGACGGAAGTCGTCGAGGTCGTCGCCGTAATTGGCGAAGTCCCCGTATTCGGCGACGATTCGCAGGGTCCGCTTCTCCCCGCCACCGGCGATCCAGAGCGGCGGATGGGGTTTCTGCAACGGCTTGGGACGATTGATGGCACCGTCGACCGTGTAATGCTCGCCGATGAACCGGGCTTCGTCTTCGGTCCACATCGCCAACAGCACCTGGACCGCCTCCTCCAGCATGTCGAGACGCTCCCTGTCGGAGGGATAGCGATAGCCGTAGGCCTCGAACTCCTTCTTCGACCAACCGGCGCCGATCCCGACGTCGAGCCGGCCTCCGGAGATCGCATCGATAGACGAGGCGATCTTGGCCAGCATCGACGGCGGCCGGTACAAGGCGCAGGTGCACATCTGGCCGAGCCGGACCCCACTGGTTGCTACCGACAAGGCAGCCATCAGGGTCCATGCCTCGAAGGTGCTCTCCTGCTTCACCACCGGATGGGTGTGGAAATGGTCGTAGACCCAGATCGAGTCGTAGCCCGAATCCTCGATCAGTCGGGCGAAGTCGACGATGTGATCCCATTGCGCTTCGACCGGGATCCCGTCCAAGTCTCCTTTCCAGCCCTGTGGCACGAATGTCCCGAAACGCATGTCTCTCCTGTCAGCTCTCCGGCCAGATCTTGACCACGCCCTCGGCGGCCAACCTTCGCACTTCGGCCTCGTCGGCACCGAGTCTCTCGGTCAAGACCTCGATTGTGTGCTGACCGAGCATGGGCGCAGTCTCGTTGGGCCGCTCCCACTCGCTCCACTTGATGGGCGTGGGGGGGAATCGTATGTCACCCAGGGTGGGATGCTTGTAGGTCCCGACCATGTCACGGGCCAACACCTGAGGGTCGGTGAAGACCTGGGCCATGTCGTTTACCGGCGCGTTGGGAATGTCGTACCGGTCGAGGATCGAAAGCCACTCGGTGTTGCCCTTGGTTCGGAAGACGTCGGCCAGGATTGGCACCACCTCGTCCCGGTGGGCGACCCGGGCCGTGTTGTTGGCGGTCCGGGGGTCGTCCTTGAGATCGGGTCTCTCGATGGCATCGCACAGGTTCTGCCAGAACTTCTCGTCGCGAGCGGCGACCACCACGTACCCGTCGCTCGTCTGGAATGCCTGCCAGGGGACCATGTGGGCATGGGCCGTGCCCAGCCGGGTCAGCTTCCGCCCCGAGTTGAGATGGTCTACGGCGTCATAGGAGAGCAAGGAGACCAGGGTGTCCAGCATGGCCACATCGGCGTGTTCGCCCTTGCCGTGCAGCTCACGGCCGACGAGGGCGGCGAGCACCGAGATGCAGGA
The DNA here is from genome assembly GCA_963720925.1 of uncultured Acidobacteriota bacterium. GTDB lineage: Bacteria > Actinomycetota > Acidimicrobiia > Spongiisociales > ZC4RG35 > JARDZU01. The sequence continues at coordinate 248,479 of CAVRHE010000007.1, read as the reverse complement.
GTAGATGCCCCCGGCGATGTCGGCGATCGGGATGCCGACCCGGGCCGGATCACCGTCGGCCGGCCCGGTGATGTCGACGTGCCCGCTGTAGGCCTGAACCACCAGGTCGAAGGCGGCCTTGTCCTTGGCCGGCCCGTATTCCCCGAAGCCGGTCACCGACGAGGTGATGATGTCGGGGTTGCGCCGCTTCAGGGTCTCGTGGTCGATGCCGAGACGGGCCATCACGCCAGGTCGGAAGTTGTCGATGACCACGTCGGCCTGCTCCACCAACTCGTAGAACATCTCCAGCCCACGATCGTCTTTGAGGTCGAGGACGACGCTCTTCTTCCCCCGGTTCATGAACAGGTGGATGGCGCTCTCGTCATGGAGGGGGGCGATGGTGGCGTTCCGGGCGGTATCCCCGGTCTTGGGCTCGATCTTGATCACCTCGGCGCCCAGGTCGGCCAGGACCACGCCTCCGAAGTTGCCTGCGATCACCTGACCCAGTTCGAGGACCATCACCCCGGAGAGCATGCCCCCAATCCTCGAAGTGGCAGTCATCGGGCCTCAGTCATCGAGTGGACTTCCCGGCGCGTGAGGCGGCCTCGGCCCGAGCCAGGATCGCCCTGGCCACGCGGGCGACTGCATAGTCCACCATCTTGCCATCGACCGCGATCGAGGCCTTGCCCTCGGCCTCCGCTTCCTCGAAGGCGGCGAGGACCTTCCTCTGGTACTCCACGACGTCAGGCGCTGGGGTGAAGACGTCGTTGATCACGTCGATCTGGGCAGGGTGGATCGCCACCTTGCCCACATACCCCAAGGTCCGGGCTAGCTCACACTCAATCCGGAGACCTTCGGAGTTGCGGAAATCCATGAACACCGCCTCCATTGGGTAGGGCACTCCGGCGGCCCGAGAGCTGAGCAGCACTTGCGAGCGTGCCTGCATCAGACCGGTGCCCTCGGGCGTCCATTCCACACCCAAGTCGGCCACCAGATCCCCCTGCTCGCCACCCCCGAACATCACACACTGCACCCGCTGGCTGGTCAGCGCCATTTCGTATGTGAGCCGGACCCCAACAGCCGACTCGATCAGCGGGATCAAAGCGATCGAGCCCCGAGCCTTGCCAGCGGTCATCTCCAGCGCGGTCAAGGCGCCGTCGACTTGGCTCAACACCTTCGGGTCTTCTGCCTTGGGGACGATCACGCCCACCGCGGGCGAAGTTCCTGCGGCCACGACGTCGTCCCAGAGCAATCCTGTCTCGACCGCATTGGTGCGCACGTAATAGGGGACTGGAGATTCTGGGAGCCGGGCGAGGTTGGCGCGGGCCTCCGCCTTGCTGTCGAGCGATACGGAATCCTCCAGGTCGACGATCACTGCGTCGGCGCCGGAATGGACTGCTTTGCCCAGCATGTCCAACCGATTGCCCGGGGTGAAGAGCATCGATCTGACCGGGTCCATTCACAGCCTCACTTGATCGCCATCGGGTTGAGCGGTGAACCCACTGCCCGGGTGAACGGCAGGGGGGGCCCACAGAACATGAACTCGTACGCCCCGTCCGCGGCACAATCATCGGACAATGGGTCGAGGTCGAAGATCTCGCCGAGCCACAGGCCCATGTGGACGATGAAGACGATATGCAAGGGCTGGGCGACGTCGGGCGTCTCGTTGGGCCGGACCTCGAGACCCCAGGTGTCGCTGGCGATGGCGGCGATGTCCCGTCCCGCCACCCAGGTCACGCTGTCCAGCCCGAGACCGGGTGCATCACCTCCGGCGTAATCACCCCATGCGCCGGCGGCACGGGACGAGGCCATGGCGCCGGTGCGGACGAAGACGAAATCACCGGGGCCAACGGTCACCCGAGCATGCGCCTCGGCCCGTTCCAACTCGGCCGCGCCGATGGCGTGTCCCGGCTCGAGCCAGTCGACTCCGAGGGCGCGAGGGAGATCGAGCAGGACCCCTCGCCCCACCATGCCTTGGGAGGCGTTGGCGACGTCACCTTTCAAGGCGCCTTTGCTCGACACCCACTCGGCCCCATGCCCGTTGTAGATCGTCCCCTCGAACACGACGTGCCCGAAAGCGTCCCATTGCGTGCCCGACTGGAGGGGCATGATGATGATGTCATCCGTGCCGCGGAAGTGCTTGTCGACTCCGCCGTAGAAGTCCCGGACCGATGTCCCGGCGAGGGCATCGGCGCCGTCTCGGATCATCAAGTGGATCGGGTTGAAGCGGCCCAGATTCCCGGTCTGCGGCCCGTCTTCGTCATAGGGGAGGGCCATCGAGATCGTCTTGCCGGCCCTCACCAACCCGGCGGCGGCCATCACCATCTCCGGGGTGACCAGGTTCAGAGTCCCCCGCTCGTCATCGGGCCCCCATCGGCCCCAATTGCTGTGCCGCGCACCCAGATCCCGCACCGTTGCGATGCTCGCAGTCACTTTCCATCCCAATCGCCAAGCTTTTTCTGCAGTATGCACGATATATGATCCGCTGGTTGCGCCAGCAGAGGTCTTGCCCCCCGTGATCGAACACGATTTCACCGCCGAGCAGGAGATGTTCCGGGCAACCGTCCGGGAGTTCTGCGAGAAGGAGATCAGCAGGGAGTACGTCAGGGAGTGCGATCGGGAACGCCGCGCCCCTCGCGATGTCTACGACAAGCTGGCGGCTCAGGGCTGGCTCGGGATCAACACCGCGGAGGAGCATGGCGGGTCGGGGGCGGGAGCGGTTGAGGTCGCCATCCTGCTCGAAGAGTTGGGCCGTGCCTTTCTCGACCTCTCCTTCTGGGTGTTCCGCACCGTCACCTGGGGCGGTCTCGCCATCGGCCGGGACGGCACCGCGCAGCAGAAGGCCGAGCTGTTGCCGAAGATCGTCTCGGGGGACCTGACAGTTTGCTTTTCTCTCACGGAGCCCGACGCCGGCTCGGACGCCGCCTCGATCTCGCTCTCCGCGGTGGAAGACGGCGACGATTACGTGCTCAATGGGCAGAAGGTGTTCACCTCGGGATTCAAGGTGAGCGATCTCGACATCGTCGCCGCTCGGACCTCCTCCGACGGTGCGAAGCACGAAGGGATCACCAACTTCATCGTCGACACCGACAGCCAAGGCCTGGAATGGCAGCCGATCGAAACCCTCGGTCACTGGCCGCTGGGCACGGCGATGCTCTACTTCACCGACGTCCGCGTCCCCAAGACGAGGATGCTGGGGACCCTCGACAATGGCTGGCCAGACCTGGGCGTGTACCTCCGCTACGAGCGTCTCTGTCTCTCCGCCGCCCGGACCGGGGCAGCGGCCGCCGCGCTGGCCGATTCGGTGGAGTACGCCAAGGAACGAGAGCAGTTTGGGCAGCCGATCTCGAAGTTCCAGGCGGTGTCGCACCGTCTCGCCGACATGCAGACCATGGTCGAGATCTCCCAGATGCTGGTCTACCGGTACGCCTCACGACTCGACCGGGGTCTCGCCACCACCAGGGACGCGGCGATTCTCAAGCTCTACGCCTGCGAGGCCTACAAGCAGGTCGCCGACATGGGCCTCCAGGTGCTCGGTGGCTACGGGTACACGATGGAGTACGACCTGCAGCGCCACTTCCGGGAGTCCCGCCTCGGCGTGATCGGCGCCGGAACCTCCGACATCCAGCGCAACATCATCGCCAAGACGATGGGCCTGTGATGGGAGTCATCACCGAGGAGGCCCGCCGATGGGCCGACCGGGGCTACCCCCGTTTCGAGATGAAGGTGACCGCCACCGACATTGCCCGCTTCGCCCATGCCACCGGGGAGACCAATCCCATCCACTTCGACCGGGACACGGCGATGGCCGCCGGGTACGCCGACGTGGTCGCCCCCACCCTGTTCCCCTATGTGGTCCGGATGCACGCTTCTGGCCCTGGTCCCGTCGGACCAGTTGGAGTTGGACGGGTCGCCGAAGGCCGACGTCCCACCCCTCCCCACCCGCCGGGCGATGGCCGGGGAGACATCGGTCGTGCTCGGTGAGCCGGTCGTAGCCGGCGACGTGATCACCGTGGAAAAACGACTGGCCGACATGTACGAGAAGGAGGGTCGATCGGGCCCGCTCGTGTTCGTCGTGATGGAGTTCACCTTCACCAACCAACGAGGCGAGCTGGTGGCAAAGGAGAACTTCACCAGGATCTACCGGTGAGCGCCCGGCCGGCCATTGGCGCCGAGGCACCGATTCAGGTCCGCACCCCATCAGCAGTGGACCTGTTCATGTTCAGCGCCTCGGCGTGGCTCCTGCATCGGATCCATTACGACACTCCATTCACAATCGAGCACGACGGTCATCCCGGGCTTCTCATCCACGGCCCCTTGCAGGGCGTCTACCTGGTGCAGACAGCGGAGTCATGGCTGGGAGACGATGCCCGGCTCGCCACCATCACCTACCGGCATCTCGCCCCGGCATACCTGGGTGATTCGCTGGAGTGCGGCGGCACAGTGACTGCATCCGACGAGGACGGGGTCGAGCTCGAGCTGTGGGCCCGCAAGCCGGACAGCACGGTGACCACCAGCGGGACCGCGAGGTTCGCCATCAAATGATGACCACCGGCGCCAGGGCGCTGGCCGAGATGCTCCAGGGGTACGGGGTGACCCATCTGTTCCACGTCCCTGCCGTCCTTCGCCGCACCATGGTCGAACTGGAGCAGCACACGTCGATCAAGCGTCTGCGACCCCATGGAGAGGCATCGGCTGCCTACATGGCCGACGGTTACGCCAGGGCGTCGGGACGTCCCGGCATCTGCGCCGCCCAGGTGGTGGGGGCTCACAACCTCGCCGCCGGCCTCCGCGACGCCTTCCTCGCCCACTCTCCGGTTATCGCCCTGACCGGGGGCCGGGATCCGCATACCAAGTTCCGCAAGGTGTATCAGGAGGTCGACGACGTCCCCGCGTTCGAGACCGTGACCAAGATGAACGCGACGGTCGATTCCGTCGAGCGGATTCCCGACATGTTGCGGCAAGCCTTCAGGGTGGCCACGACCGGCGCTCCGGGACCGGTCCATCTCCAGTTCGGCGGGAACGAAGGCCAGCTCGACGCCGGGGAAGCCGAAATGGATCTCACTTGTGAGACCCGCTACGCCTCGGTGCCCCCGTTCCGGCCCGTCGCACCGGATTCGGATCTGACCGGGGCCCTCGACCTGCTCGGCAACGCGGAGCGACCGGTGATCGTCGCCGGGGGCGGAGTCCGGACCTCCGGCGCCGGCTCGGCTTTGATGGCGTTTGCCGAGAGCTTGTCGATACCGGTGGCCACGTCGCTCAACGGGAAGGACCTCATCCCCGGGACGCACCCTCTCTCGGTTGGTGTAGCCGGGACCTACTCCCGCGGCTCGGCCAACCGGGTGGTGCTCGATGCCGATCTGGTGTTCTTCGTCGGGACGGAGACGGGGGGAATGACCACCCATTTCTGGAAGGTGCCCCCTCTCGGGGCCGCTGCGATCCAGCTCGACATCGATCCCGAGGCAATCGGCCGCAACTACCCACCGTTGGTAGCCATCAATGGGGACGCCCGAATCAGCCTGGAGCGGATGCTGCAGCTCGCCAACGCAGGAGAGGCTCCGTCGGAGTGGTCGCAGGTCGCCGCGGGCCATGTCAACGAATGGCGCCTCGAGTACGCGAGCCTCCTCGAATCGGACCAGGTTCCGATACGGCCCGAGCGTCTCTGTGCCGAGCTCACCGACCTGGTCCCGGACGACGGCATCGTGGTTGTCGACACCGGGCATGCCGGGATGTGGATGGGCGGGATGTTCGACATCACGGCATCGACCCAGTCGTATCTCCGCAGCGCCGGCCATCTCGGCTGGGCCTTCCCCGCTTCGCTTGGTGCCAAGTGCGCCCAACCCGATCGACCGGTGATTTGCTTCACGGGCGACTCCGGCTTCTGGTACCACGTCGCCGAGATCGAGACCGCGGTGCGCTGGGGAATCAACTCGATCACCGTGGTCAACAACAACCATTCCGGTAACCAATCGAAGCGAGGATTCGACCGTGTTTATGGCGGTAAGCAGACGGAGAAGGCTCTGGAGATGTGGGTGTTCACCGAGGTCGACTTCGCCGCCCTCGCCGAGCAAATCGGAGCGCTCGGGATCCGCGTGGAGAAACCGGGCGACTTCGCCCCGGCCTTCGATCGTGCCCTCTCCGCCGACCGCCCGGTCATCCTCGACGTCGTGACCGACATCGACGCCCTGGCCCCGATGGCAGTGGAGTGAATTCATCGAGCAGGCGCGCGTAGCCTTCGGCATCGATCAGGAGGTCGGATGCTCGGTTGGCTCGACGACATCGAAAAGGCGACGCTCGACAATCAGAACTTCCGGGCGGTCCTCTTCACCGGAAAGCACACTCAGTTGACGGTGATGAGTCTCGCTCCAGGCGAGGAGATCGGCTGGGAGTCACACGGCACGCACGATCAGTTCATCCGACTCGAACAGGGCAATGCCCGTGTCGAGTTCGGGCGGACCGAAGATGCGGTCGACGAGACGCACGAGGTCGAGGACGATTGGGCTTTCATCGTCCCGGCCGGCGTATGGCACAACGTGGTCAACACGGGGAGCGACGAGGTCAAGCTCTACTCGCTGTACTCACCGCCCGAACATCCCGACGGCACGGTCCATCGCACCAAGGCGGAGGCCGACGCCGCCGAACACTGACCCGGGCACCGACTCGAATTTCGCCTCAGGGACTGATCGCAGACACCGCCAGATACTCGGCTCGACCAGCCCGCATCGTGTCGACCTCGACCGTCGTGTACCCGAGGGCCTCGAGCATCTCGCCGAGCCGCCCCGCACCGGTGTGGTCCAATCCATGACCGCTGCTCCGCTTCAGCTTCCTCTCGACGATCAGCAGCCGCCCTCCGCTGGCGAGCACACGTCGAACCTCGCTCAAACCGGCGTCCGCGTCGGCCCAATGGTGATAGGTCGAGGCCGAGAGTGCTGCTGTGAACGCATCGTCATCGAAGGGAATCGCCTCGGCAGATCCCAAACGCACGTCGGCTTTGGGCACCCGCTCCGAGGCGCGTTCCACCATCGACGGGCTCGGGTCGATACCGGCTGTGGTCGCCCCGCTGACGGTCGCATGTTCGAGAGCCGCTCCCAGACCGCAACCCAGGTCGAGGAAACGATCGGTGGAGTCGAGCCCCATACGATCGACCGCGACGGAGTTGCTCTCCGGATTCCGGTTGAACAACGAAAACAGCCATACCTTCAATGCAGACCAGCGCTCGACTTCGATGGGTGGAGAAGTCATCGCATCGAGGTTAGAACAGGCTCGACGGCTCGAGGAGAGCGCCGTCGTGACGCACGGTGGAGATGAGCCCGGGCATATCATCCCTGCGTGGTAGGCACGACCATCAGGCGTTGACCCGGTTCGCCGTTTAGGGGATTCGATGCGAATCGCGAAGCTGGAGATCCATCCGATCACCATGACTCTGCGGACGCCGATTCCGATGTCGAACGGGGTGATCGAGAGCACGGGGAACGTCCTGGTGAAGCTGGTCACCGACGATGGAGTCATCGGATGGGGGGAAGGAGTCGAAGCGCCGTCGCTCACTCACCAGCGGCAAGCCGACATCGTGTCCGACCTCGAGATGCTCACCCCCCAGGTCATCGGTTCCGACCCGATGCGACGTAACGAGCTATGGAGCCGGATGACCAGCGCAGCGCCCGGAAGCGACCACTGCCGTCGGAGCCATAGACATCGCCCTTCACGACCTGGTGGGCAAGACGCTCGGTGTGCCCGCCTTCGAGCTTCTCGGCGGAGCTGTCCGGGACCGGGTTCCCGCTCTGACGCTGGTAGGAAGCGGCGACCCATCGGCCGACGCCGACAAGCTGGCGGAGCGTCGTGCCCAGGGCTTCTCGTGGTTCAAGATCAAGCTGGGCATGGCAGCCCGCGAGGCCGAGTTGACCACCGTGGCCAATGCTGCAGATCTCGTCGGTGAGGAGGGAGTCGTCTGCGGCGACGCCAACGAGGCGTGGGGTGAGGAAGAGGCGAGGTCGTTCCTGGCTCTCTTGGATCCCGACCGGGTCCGCTTCATCGAACAGCCGGTGCCAAGGGCCGATCGCGATGCGCTGATCCGCCTGGCAGAATCGTCACCGGTCAAGCTGTGCGCCGACGAGAGCGCGGGAAGCCTGGAGGCGGTGCTCGGGTTCGTGGGCACACCCTTGGGCGGAGTGAGCCTCAAGCTGATCAAACACGGCGGGATGACCGGGGTGATGAGGGGTGCCGCCATCTGCTCGGCGGCAGGGCTCGACGTCAATCTGGCCGGAAAGGTCATCGAGTCGAGCGTCTCTGCGGCCGCCAACCTCCACTGTGCCGCGGCGATGGAACGGGTCGACTTCGGGTGCAGCCCGGCCAACCAGGGCGTGATCCAGGACATCACCGAATCGCCGATCACCGTCGACAACGGCCATTTCGATGTTCCAACCGCACCGGGACTGGGCGTCGACGTCGACGAGAAGATGCTGCGCCTTCTCTAGCGGGGCGCCACTCCGTTGGGTCGCAGACCGGCCCCGACCGCGACACGACAGAGGCTCTCGACCGAGCGACCGGCGTCGGCGGCCTCCTCGTGATCGGGGAAGAAGCCGAAGCAGCCCGAGCCGGAGCCCGTCATGAGCACCGGTCCACCCCAATGCATCCGGAGGTCGGCCATGAAATCGGCCAATGCCGGCTCGATGGCCACCGCTGCCGGGATCAGGTCGTTTCGGATCGGCATCCCGTCACGGAGACGCGGTGGGAGGAGACGAGGCGAAATCGACTCGCCCTCCGGTCCCTCCATCTCGTCCCATCGCCGGTAGACCTCCACGGTGGACATCTCGAAGACTGGCACCGCTATCGCGACCCCGAATCCGGTCAGAGGTCTCAGCGATTCCACCTGATCCCCGATCCCGGTCATCAACATCGTTCCCCCGGTGAGGAATAGCGGCACGTCGGCGCCGATCGAAGGCGCAACTTCCTCGACCACAGACCGTGGCAGCCTTCCCGTTTCCGCTGCCGCCAGCAGTGTGGCCGCTGCGTTGGAGCTTCCCCCACCGAGCCCGGCCCCGATGGGGATCTGCTTGTCGAGTCGGATATCGAGTGGAGGGACGAAGCCTCGCGCCCTGATTTCCTTCAGGGACCTCGTCACCAGATTGTCCTCAGGGTCCAGGTCGGCGCCTGCGATGACGAGGATGTCCTCCTCGGATTCCTCGACCTCGAGTTGATCGAGCCATTCGATGGTCTGCACCAGCGACTGCAGGGGATGGAGCCCGTCGGCCCGTCGTGTCTCGACGAGGAGGTTGAGATTGACCTTGGCCGGCGATTCGTAGACAGTCACGCCCGGGCCAATGCCAGATAGTCGACCGGGGAGAGGTCCTCAGCCCGGGCAGTAGGGTCGATGCCGGTTCGGACCAGGGCTGCTACCGGGTCGTCGAACACGACCGCGAGCGTGCCACGCAGCATCTTCCTCCTCTGGTTGAACCCGGCGGCGGCGATTTCGATGGCCCGCTCGGCGCCTTCTGGAGCCGGGACCCGATCCAGCACGACGACGGCCGACTCGACCCGCGGTGGCGGGTAGAACACCTGAGCAGGGACCGTGAAGGCAAGGCGCCCGACGGCGTGGATCCCCGTGACGACCGAGGGCAGCCCGTACTGCTTGCTGCCGGGCGCGGCGACGAGTCGCTCGGCCACCTCTCTTTGCACCATCACCACGAATCGCTCGATCTGGGGAACGCGACGCAGGGCATCGAGGACCAAAGGTGTCCCGACGTTGTAGGGGAGATTGGCAACCATCACCCAGCGGCCACCGCTCAACTCGCCGGCCAGGTCGGCGTCGGTGATATCGAGAAGTTTGAGTTCAACGGACAACCCCCGAGTGGCCTCCTCGAGCACGGGCATCAGCCCGGCATCGATCTCATAGGCAACGACGTGAGCGCCGGCGGCGGCCAGAGCCCGGGTCAAGGTCCCGGTGCCTGCGCCGATCTCGAGGACTTGCTCGCCCGGCCCCACCCCGGCTGTATCCACGATCTTCCGTGTGATGTTGGCGTCGGCGAGGAAGTGCTGCCCCAGGCGTCGCGACGGTGACAGGCCGTGCCGGGACAGCAAACCGGCGATCTCGGACCTCGTCTGGGCAGTCATCGCCCAAAAACCCGCGCCGCATTGGCCGAGGTGACCCGAGCTACTTCCTCGAGTTCGAGCCCCCATACCCGGGCCAGGGCCGCGCCGACCAGCGCTACCCAGGCCGGCTCGTTCGGTTGTCCGCGGTGCGGAGGTGGGGCCAGATAAGGGGTGTCGGTCTCGACCAGGGCACGGTCAGGTGGCACCTGCGCTGCCCCCAGCCGCACCGTGTCCCCGGTCTCGAATGCGACCGGCCCAGCGAAAGAGAACGTCACACCGAGTTCGAGATAGCGACGGGTCCATTTGGGGCCTGCCGTCCAGCAGTGCATCACCGTCTGCGGACCAACACCGGTGTCCTCGATCACCTCGATCACCTCGGCGAAGGCGTCCCGGCAATGGACGACGATCGGCTTCCCCAGTTCGAGGGCGAGCCCGACATGACGACGAAACACCCGGATCTGATCCGACCGCGACGAGAGATTGCGGTAGAAGTCGAGCCCGGTCTCACCAATCGCCGTCGCCGTGGGGGCCAACTCGCTGAGTGCGGCCCCCTGCTCGACCCACTTGCCCGCGTCGTGAGGGTGGAGGCCAGCGGTGGCCAGCACCTGGCCCGGGTGAGCTTCAGCCAGGCCAGCCGCCTCTTTCGAGCTCTCCAGATCGACACCTGGCACCACGACCCAGTCGACGTCGGCCGCCCGTTCCAGGAGCAGGACCGGGTCACGCTCGTCGAGTTGGAGGTGACAGTGGGTGTCGACCCATTGCATGCGGGGACGGTACCCGGCACCGGTTGGAACACCCCGGGTAGGCTCGCCGCGGGGAAGCTGAGGTGGCTATGGAAACAGGTATCGCCCGGAAGATCGACGATCTAGGCCGGATCGTGATCCCGGCGGAGACGAGAAGGCTGTTCAACATAAGAGAAGGGGACCACCTCTTCATCGCCGTCGAAGGTGGCTCGATCGTCTTGCGCAAACTGACCGACACCTGCACGTTCTGTGGGTCGGAGACCAAAGTCACCCAGTTCAAGGAAAAGGGGATCTGCGCCACCTGTCGGGCTCAGCTCGGTTCCTGATCCCCGATCAAGACCTGATAGATCTCACGACGGGACACGCCGGTCGCCGCGGCCGCTCGTCTGGCAGCTTCCGAGGGAGACACGCCTCCATCGACGAGACCCCTCGCCTCCGCCACGGCCGAGTCGAGCGAAGGGGACTCCGACGGGCCGGGAGCGACCACCACGGTGACCTCACCTTTCACCTCTCTATCCGACCACTCCTCGATGGCCTGGCCCACCGAGCCCGACCAGACCTCCTCGTGGAGTTTGGTCATCTCCCTTGTGATCACGATCTCACGTTCGACACCGGTCGCTGCCGCGATCGACTCCAGGTCCGCCACCAGTCGATGAGGGCTGACAAACAGGACGACGGGCCGATCCTCGGGACCGATCCGGGCGAGGCGGGCGGAACGCTCTTTGCCCTTGCGGGGGAGGAATCCCTCGAACACGAAGCGGTCCCCTCCGAAGCCAGCCAGTGCCACCGAGGCAACGACGGCCGAAGGTCCGGGCACAACCGTCACCAGATGACCCGCCTCCCGCGCCAGCCGCACTACGTCGGAACCGGGGTCGGATACCGTCGGCATCCCGGCGTCGGTAACCAGCGCCACCATGAGCCCCTGGTCGAGAGCGGCGAGCAGGTCTGCGGTGCGCCTCTTCTCGTTGCCCACGAACATCGACCTCACCTTTGGGCTCGCCCCGACGTGACGAAGCAGCGTTGCAGTCCGTCTGGTGTCTTCGGCGTACACCACGTCCGCCGTCTGCAGCACCTCACGGAGACGATCCGAGACGTCGCCGAGATTGCCGATCGGGGTGGCGCAGACGAGCAATCGACCGCCCTCAGCCATATCTGATCTCGATCTTCTCCCCGATCTCGGGGAGAGGCCCTCCGGCAGGAAGTTCGACGATGAGGCGAGCCGATGGGATCACCCGGACGCGGTTGGGGGGCAAGGGCATGGTCGCCACGACCCTCATCCGGTCATCGATGCCGATCAGGTCCAGAGTCCGGCGGAGACCGAAGCTGTGGACACTGGTCGTTGACAGCACCACGACCGAGCCGGCCGGGACGCGCCGGACACCGAGCAGACGATCGGAGAAAGTTCGCGCCAGGTAACCGGTGGTGCGCCAATCGGTGGCGCTCAGACGCGATTCTCTGCATGCAGACGACGCTAGGTGATCGTCCGAGCCGCGGTAAGGCGCCTAGCCGCTGACCGAGGCCAGGATCGACTCGCCGACCTCGGGCTGGTCGGCCGCGATGAACGCCAGACGGCCATCGAGGACCTCGACCCAGACGTAGTCCTCTTCCGCAACCGCGGAGAGGGCGTAATCGAGCAGCGCAGACCTCAGCTCCTCGGTGTCATGATCGGTGTCCCCCTCGAACAAAATGAGCAATGCTGCGTTCTGGCCGTCGAACCATTGGGCGTAGTAGTCGCCTCCCCATCCATCGGCGGCATCGACCCCCACATCCTCCCCGAGGATCTGATCGATCATGATCCTGAACCCGAACTCACCCCACACCGACTCCCGCTCGAGCTCGTAGCCGGGAACCGACGGCGCGGTCGCCTCGAATGTCCTGGGCAGGTCTCTCTCATAATCACTCGGCGTGATGATCTGCTCTGTGGATCCGGGCAGACCGGGCATCTCGGAGTAGGCCTCGTTGATCGTCGTCCACTGATCCTGGAGATAGTGGGCCTGCACCCAGGCGAGACCGGAGTCGTAGGGGAAGATCAGCGAGTCCTGTATGAATTGAGGAGCGGAATCGAGCGCGGCGGTGTCCACGTCCAGCGCCTCGGAGAAGAACTCACCGAGCTCTTCCTGGGAGAGGGTCTGCAGGTAGAGAAGCTCGGCCATGCTCGCGTCGCCCTCGATTAGGGCCTGATATGCCGAGGCCTCGTCGAGACGGTCCTCGTCGAGCATCGCCGTGTAGCTGGTGTGGAAATCGAGCTGATCATCGGTCAGGGCATGGGTGAGCTCGTGGATCATGGTCCCCCGCTGGACGACGCTGAACCCCTCTTCCCGCATCGGAACCACGAGCTCGCCGGTTTCGCCGTCGTAGTAGCCGGCGACCTGCTCTCCGTAGAGCTCGGTGAGGAGGGACTGGAGATTGACTTCGGCGTCGAGCAGGCCGAGGAGCTTGTACAACGCCTCGTCGGCCGGGAAATCTTCAGATTCGTCCTCGATCTGCTGGCGAACCCGATCTTCGAGCTCCTGCTCGGTGACGATCACGATGGTCGGTGGCTCCTGGAAGCGAAGGCCACGAATCTCTTCCGTGGTGCGGACTAGCCCGAGCAGCTCTTCCTGGACAGCGGCCGGCAGCGCATCGATCCCGGGAAGCTCCTCCCAGGTCGGTTCGGCGAGAGTGGTTGTAGTCGAAGCGTCCCCGGCACTCGTGGTAGCGGTCCCCCCGGTTTCGGTGGACGACGTCGCCGGCGCTGTCGTCGTGGTGTCGGAGGTCGTCGTTGTGCAGGCGCCGAGCATCAGGGCGCACGCGAGGATCGAGGCGAGAAGACGGGTCACGATCCTCAGATTATCGGCCCCCAATCGCTAGATCGTGAGTGGCAACCATGCCAACCGGCGGTTGGGTACCCTCGCCATCGATGGTGGAAAGGAGGTGATTGTGAAGCGAAATTACGCACGGCTCACCCAGCCACTCGTGCGGGACAACGGGGTCCTGCGCCCGGCGAGCATGGAAGAGGCCGTAGAGCGGATAGCTACCGGGCTAGCCCCCCATCGGGGTGACGCCTTCGGTTTGTTCAGCTGCTCGAAGGGGACCAACGAGATGAACTACATGGCACAGAAGTTCTCTCGTGTGGTCATGTCCAGCAACAACATCGACAGCTGCAACCGCACTTGACACGCCCCCTCTGTCGCCGGTCTGGCGACTGTGTTCGGGGCTGGTGGCGGCACTAGCTCCTATATAGAAATGGACGACACAGACCTCATCGTCATGTGGGGTTCCAACGCGCGCGAGGCGCACCCGATCTTCTTTCACCATGTCCTGAAGGCCATCAACAATGGCGCCAGGATGTTCGCGGTCGACCCGAGGCGAACCTCCTCGGCGGCCTGGGCCGACGTCTGGCTCGGCATCGATGTCGGATCGGACATCGCCCTTTCCAACACGATTGCGTGGGAGATCATCAATTCGGACCTCTACCACGAGCACTTCGTCGCCCACGCCACCTCCAGCTTCGACGAATACGTCGAATCGGTCGAGCACTGGACACTGAAACGCGGCCAAGAGGTCACCGGCGTCCCGGCCGACGCGATCAAACAACTGGCCCACGAATACGCCACCGCCCCGACCGCCCAGCTGTGCTGGACCCTGGGCATCACCGAGCATCACAACGCCACTGACAACGTCCTGGCCCTGATCAACCTCGCGTTGTTGTGCGGGCATGTCGGACGTTACGGCTCGGGCGTGGTCCCGGTCCGAGGCCAGAACAACGTCCAGGGTGGCGGCGACATGGGTGCCCTCCCCAACCGCCTGCCGGGTTTCCAACTGGTGGCAGACCCCGATCTGCGAGGGAAATTCGAGAAGGTCTGGGGATGCACCATCCCGCATCGGCCCGGCAAGCACATCAGCCTCATGCACGAGGCGATGGACGAAGGCGAGTTGCGCGCCCTCTACGTGATCGGGGAGAACCCTCTGCAGTCAGAAGCAGACGCACAGCAGATGGAGCGGCGGCTGACCGGTCTCGATTTCATGGTGGTACAAGACCTTTTCCTGACGGCCACGGCCGAGATCGCCGATGTCGTGCTTCCCGCCGCCGGGTGGGGTGAGGTCGAGGGCACGTTCACCTCTAGTGAGCGACGGGTGCAGCGGGTACGGAGGGCGATCGACCCGCCGGGCGACGCGAGGGACGACATCGAGCTGATGAGCATGGTGGCCCGGGCCATGGGTTACGAATGGCCCACCCCGACCCCAGAGGAGGCTTGGGACGAATTGCGCAGTCTCTCGCCGATCCACGGCGGGATGACCTACCAGCGACTCGACGAATCGGGCGGGCTGCAATGGCCCTGCCCCGCCGAAGACCATCCCGGGACGCTGTTCCTCCACGGACGGCTCTGGGAGGAGGAGACCGGGCCCAAGGCGCCATTCTCCGTCGTCGAATGGGTGCCGCCGGTGGACGCCCTGAGCGAGGACTTCCCGCTGCGTCTCACCACCGGCCGTCGTCTCGACTCGTACAACACGGGGGTGCAGAGCGGCCGTTATCCATCACCCCGGCGCATCCATGGGGTACTCGATCTCTCTCCGGAGGACGCGGTGGCACTTGGCGTCGACGAGGGCGAGATGGTGAGGGTGGTGTCCCGACGCGGCAGTCTCGAGGCTCCGGTCAGGCTGGACCGCTCGCTCCGGCCCGGTCTGGCCTTCATGGCGGTCCACTTCCCCGACGACACGGACGTGAACCAGCTGACGATCGACGCCTGGGACCCGAAGTCAGGGACGGCCGAGTTCAAGGCAACCGCGGTGCGGGTCGAGACGCTGGTCTCCACCTGATGGACATACGCAATCTGCTGGAAGGGCCGACCGAGGTCGAACGTGGGGCGGTCGACGGTCTGCTCGGACCGCCCGAGTCGGGCTGGGATGGCGGTCACTTCACCGGGCTCGATGGGCATGTCGCCTACGGAGGCCACGCCGCCCGGGCACGACGCAACCTCCTGCTCCCCGCGCTGCACGCGGTGCAGGACGCCGTGGGCTCGGTGAGCAAAGGGGCGCTCGGCTACATCTCGGAGAGGCTCACCGTCCCTCCTGCCGAGGCTTACGGAGTCGCCACCTTCTACGCCCTGATCACCACCAGGTCTCGACCGCCGACGCTGATCCATGTCTGCGACGACATCGTCTGTGCTCGCTATGGGGCGGATGAGCTGAAGACCTCCTTGGAACAGGAGCTGGGGCCGGCCGGCGGCGCTGGTCCGGGGATCGGCTGGACGCCGAGCCCCTGTCTCGGCCAATGTGACCGGGCTCCAGCCGCATTGACCCACACTGCCGGATCCGGCTATCACAACGTCGCCCCTGCCGATGCCCCCGGGCTCATTGGACTCGCATTCGACGAGCTGCCCACGGGTCTGATCCATCAGGACCGGAATGACCTGCGTCTCCTCCGCCGGATCGGAGAGATCGACCCTGAGAGCCTCGATTCCTACCGGCAGAGCGGCGGCTATGCCGGCCTGGAGAAAGCCATCGCGATGGGGCGGGATGATGTCATGAACGCGCTGGACGAATCGGGTCTGAGAGGTCGAGGTGGCGCGGCTTTTCCTATCGGGATCAAGTGGCGGGGGGTCGCCGACGCGGGCGGCGATGTGAAATACATCATTGCCAACGGCGACGAGTCGGAGCCGGGCACCTTCAAGGACCGGATCCTGATGGAAGGCGATCCGTTCGCAGTCATCGAGGCGATGACCATCGCCGGATTCGCCACCGGGGCCACGAAGGGTTTCGCCTACGTAAGAGGCGAATACCCGGTGGCCGAGCGTCGACTGGCCGGCGCCATCGACCAGGCACGGGTTGCGGGTCTCCTCGGCCCCGACGTCGCTGGGGCGGGTTTCGAATTCGACGTCGAGGTCAGACGAGGGGCGGGCGCCTACATCTGCGGCGAGGAAACGGCCCTTTTCGCGTCCATCGAGGGTCAGCGGGGCGAGCCAAGGCAAAAGCCACCCTTTCCCACCGAGAAAGGGGTATTCGGCAAACCCACCTCGGTGAACAACATCGAGACGCTGGTGGCGGTGTTGGCCGTGCTCGAGATGGGAGCGTTGGAGTTCGCCGCTATCGGCACCGAGCGCTCCACCGGCCCCAAGCTCTTCTGCATCTCCGGAGACGTCACCAGGCCCGGGCTGTACGAGGTCCCGTTCGGGACCACGCTGCGCCAATTGATCATGGCTGCCGGCGGCGTGCGCGATGGCGCCGGGGTGGGAGCGGTCTTGGTGGGCGGCGCCGCGGGGAGTTTCGTCGACTCCGAGACCCTCGACATGGAACTGACCTTCGAAGGCGCTGCCGCAGCTCAGACCGGTCTCGGCTCGGGGGCCGTGATCGTTTTCGACGACACGACCGACTTTGGCCCGGTCCTCCGTCGAATCGCCCAATTCTTCAGGGACGAGTCCTGCGGGCAGTGTGTGCCCTGCCGGATCGGCACGGTTCGGCAGGAGGAGGCCCTGGCTCGGCTCGCCGCAGGCAACCCGTTGGGCGGCGTCGCCGAAGAGCGGCAGAGGCTCGATGACCTGGCTCTGGTGATGACCGACGCCTCGATATGCGGACTGGGCCAGACCGCCGCGTCCGCAGTCCAGTCGGCCTACCGTCTCAGTCTTCCGGGAGCGGCCCGATGACCGCGGTGAGCGAGTCGATTTCGACGCTATCGGCCCGAGTCGATGGGGCGGAGATCGAAATCGCCGCCGGCTCCACGGTTCTCGACGCCTGCCGCCAAGCCGGGGCGGACATTCCGACTCTCTGTTACGGGCCCACCATGACCGCGGCCAACGCCTGCCGCGTATGCGTCGTGGAGATCGAAGGCTCCCGCACTCTCGTGCCCTCGTGCTCTCGCAAGCTCGAAGACGGGATGGAAATCACCACAGGCTCGGACCGCGCCCGACACAGCCGACGCCTTGGTCATGGAGTTGCTGGGCTCGGCCTCGGAGCTGGATCGGGCCGGTGCCCGACTCGAGCAGTGGATGACCGAAGCAGGAGCGCAGCCCGAGCGCTTTGGCACCCCCGAGCCGGAGTCACCCCGTGAGGCGCCGGCGCCGGGACACCACCATCCGGCCGATCTCGAGTTCGCCGCCACGGTTGCCGAGCCGGCCAAGGTAGAAGACGAGCTCTACGTGCGGGACTACGGCCGCTGCATCCTTTGCTACCGCTGTGTCGACGCATGTGGGGTCGAGCACCAGAACACCTTCGCCATCGCGGTGGCGGGACGCGGCTTCGACGCGCGGATCTCCACCGAGTTCGATGTTGTCCTGCCCGATTCGGCCTGTGTCTATTGCGGCAATTGCATCGCTGTCTGCCCGACGGGAGCTCTCGCCGGGAAGATCGAGTGGGACATGAGGGAGGCAGGGTCCTGGGACGAGTCGCGCCAGGAAATCACCCGGACGGTCTGTTCCTACTGCGGGGTGGGCTGCAACCTCGATCTCCACACCCAGGATGGCCAGATCGTCAGTGTCACGTCGCCGCACGATCACGACGTGACTCTGGGCAACCTCTGTATCAAGGGCCGGTTCGGTTGGATGTACGTCAGCAGCGGCCGTGGCGACTGAGGCGGTCAGCAGCCGGCGGGTGATCCGGGTACGGGAGGAGGCGGCACGGGTCGAAGACGACCTGGTCGTCGAGGAGCCGGTCGAGTTCCGACTCGATGGGACCGCCCTTGCCGTCGTCATGCGCACACCCGGCAACGACGCCGAGTTAGCGCTGGGCTTCGCCATCACCGAGGGCATCGTCAACGGCCCCGGCGAAGTGGAGTCAGTGGTCGACCTCGGCGAAGGGCGTTGGGATGTCCGGCTCGCCCCGGGCATCAGGGTCGATCCGTCCCGTTTCCAGCGCAACTTCTACGCCACCTCCTCCTGCGGCGTATGTGGCAAGGCCTCGATCGACGCCATCCGGGTGGCCGGATCGGTGCCGCCGGAGGGGCCAGTGGTTACCCGGGAGACGTTGCTCGGCCTCCCCGGCCGTCTCATCGAGGAGCAGCCCGCCTTTCGCTCGACCGGGGGGATCCACGCCGCTGCCGCATTCGAGCCGAACGGGACCCTGGTGGCGGTGCGGGAGGATGTGGGCCGGCACAATGCGGTGGACAAGCTGGTCGGTCATCTCGCCTCCACCCGCTGGCCGATCGACCAACTCGGTTTGCTGGTCTCGGGCAGGGTCTCGTTCGAGATCGTCCAGAAGGCAGCAGTGGCCGGCCTCTCTCTGGTCTGTGGAGTCTCCGCAGCCTCCAGCCTCGCCGTCGACCTCGCCGAGGAATTCCACATGACGGTGATCGGCTTTCTCCGCCACAACGGCTTCACCATCTACACCGGAGAGCAACGGGTACAGCTCACGTCATGAATTCAGGTCTAGTGCAGACCCACCACCTCACCGGCCGCATCGATGTCGACCTTCATGAACCCCGGTGTTGCCCCCAGACCGGGCATGGTGTTCAGCTCGCCGAGAAGGGGGTAGATGAACCCGGCCCCGACCGACGCCCTGACCTCCCGCACCGTGAGCTCGTACCCGTGCGGAGCGCCTTTCAATGAAGGGTCGTCGCTGATCGAAAGGTGGGTCTTGGCCATGCAGATCGGCAGATAGCCGAACCCCGACCGTTCGAAATCGGCAATCTGGGTCTCCGCCTGCTGTGTGTACACGACCGACCCTGCCCGATAGATCTTGGTGGCGATGGTCTCGATCTTGTCCTTGATTGGGCGGTCGAGGGGATAGAGGAAGTCGAACTGGGTCGGCTGGCTGCTCGCCTCCACAACTGCCGTGGCCAGTTCGCGCGCCCCTCGCCACCCCGGGCGTGATGCTCGGTGGTAACCGCGGCGAAGGCACCGGCCCCCATCGCGGACTGTCTGACCAGCTCCAGCTCGTGCTCGCTGTCGGTGGGGAACCTGTTGATCGCCACCACGACCGGCACTCCGAACCCGGCGGCGATATCGAGATGTGCCTTCAGGTTGGCCATTCCGGCCTGGAGAAGTGGCAGGTTCTCCTCGGTGTAGGCACTGTCGAGTGGACGCCCGGCGACCACTTTCGGCCCACCCCCATGCGTCTTCAGCGCCCGCACCGTGGCCACAAGGACGACACAATCTGGCCGCAGCCCGGACATGCGGCATTTGATATCGAAGAACTTCTCCATGCCCATGTCGGCACCGAACCCGGACTCGGTCACCACGAAGTCACCGAGATGAAGTGCCATCCGGTCGGCGAGGATTGATGAATTGCCATGCGCGATGTTGGCGAACGGCCCGGCGTGCACGAAGGCGGCCTGACCCTCCAGCGTCTGCATGAGATTGGGGTGAAGCGTGTCCTTCATGAGGACCGTGACGGCGCCACCCACCCCCAGGTCGTCCAGGCTGATGGGAGCACCGTCCTTGGACAATCCCATGACGACCCGGCCCACCCGCTCCCGCAGGTTGCGCAGCGCCGACGGATAGTCGGCGCCATCGGCCAGAGCCAGGATGGCCATCAGCTCGCTGGCCACCGATATGTCGTAGCCACTCTCCCGCGGTCTGCCGTCGAGGGCTCCTCCGAGACCGATGACCACATTGCGAAGGGCCCGGTCATTGACATCGACTACCCGACGCCAGCTGATCCGGTCGGGATCGATGGCGAGCCGCTTCAACCCGAGCGCATTCAACGCTTCGGTGGTGAGACGACCTTCGTGATACCAGCGGGCATCGATGGCGGCGGCCACCAGGTTGTGCGCCACCGCGATGGCGTGCATGTCCCCGGTCAGATGAAGGTTGAACTCGTCCATCGGCACCACCTGGCTGTACCCACCTCCGGCGGCGCCTCCTTTGATCCCGAAGGTGGGGCCCATGCTCGGCTGTCGGATGCAGGCGATCGAGCGGTGACCCAAGGCGCCCAGACCCTGGACCAGGCCAATGGTTGTGGTGGTCTTGCCCTCTCCCAGCGGCGTCGGCGTTATTGCGGTGACGTCGACGTACTTGCCCATGGGGTTGCCGGCGATCCGGCGGAGGGCGTCGAGATGAATCTTCGCCTTGGTGGCGCCGTATGGGATGACCTCCTCGTCCTCCAGACCGAGGTCCCGCGCCACCTCGTAGATCGGCTTCAGCTTGGCGGTGCGGGCGATCTCGAGATCGCTCGCTATCGGTGGCAGGAGCTTGGACATGCCGTAGTTCTAGCGGGTTCGGGTCTATGGGGCCCGATCTGCTGATATGCCGTCGATGACATTCGCTGATCGGCCCACCGCCATCCTCTTCGACGCCGGCGGGACTCTGTTGCTCCAGGACACCGAGGAGATGGGGCGTCTGCTGGGTGTCTCGATCGACGCCGCACGGGCTCACCGGGCCCACTACGAGGCCATGGCCGAGTACTCAGATCTTCGACTGGCAGGTCAGGAGGTCGACTGGGACTGGTGGATGGAGCGCTATTTCACGATCCTGGGCGTGGTCGACCCGCATCTGGCCGGGGAGAAGACCGATCATGGCTACGGGCTGTGGAACCATGCCCTGGAGGGAGTGGGGAGGGCCGTCGAGCAGCTCAGAGACTCCGGAGTGAGAGTGGCAGTGGTGTCGAATTCGGACGGCTCGGTGCGGGGCTCCCTTGGCAAGGCAGGTCTGCTCGACCTCTTCGAATTCGTCGTCGACTCACATGAGGTTGGGGTGGCCAAGCCCGACCCGAGGATCTTCCAATCCGCGACCGAGCGCATGGGTGTGGAGCCATCGAATGCCTGGTACGTGGGCGACTCGGTGTTCCACGATGTGAACGGCGCCAGAGCGGCAGGGCTGGCGCGGGCGTTCTTGGTCGATCCCTACGGATCTCGGCCCGGCGGATGTCTCCTCAATCGGCTCGGTCGCCGAGCTCGTCTGAGAGAAGGCGCTGCCGCTCTGCCCTTGAGGCCTCGAAGAACTCGGCGACCCTCCGCTCCATCTCTTCAGGACTGACATCTTCGACGTGCTGACCCAACCCCCATTGATG
Source organism: uncultured Acidobacteriota bacterium (assembly GCA_963720925.1). GTDB lineage: Bacteria > Actinomycetota > Acidimicrobiia > Spongiisociales > ZC4RG35 > JARDZU01. The sequence goes on along the minus strand of CAVRHE010000007.1, from coordinate 226,751 downwards.
TCCGAAGGGGTCTTCGACCCGCCCACCCTTGTCGCCATAGAACTGCAGCGACAAGGGATAGACCTCGCGGGCGCCCAAAGAGATAGCTCTCGCCCAGACGGAGTCGACATCGTCTGTGTAGAGAAACAGCACGGCCGTAGTGGTCCCTGCCGAGCGGGGGGATTTGGTGGGTGAGTCAGGCTGCTCGTCGCTCAGCATCACGATTGTGTCGCCGATCCGGATCTCGGCGTGCGAAATCTCCCCGTCGGGCCCGATCATCGGAGGCGTCGCCTCCTCGGCCCCGAAGGCTGACTTGTAGAACTCGATCGCTTCGCGGCAAGGGCTCACTGTCAGCGAAATCGTCACAGAGCCATAGGCCTCGGGCACCGGGTTCACGTCCACGTGTCGTCCTCCTCCGGTGTCCTCACCCTACGCCGGAGAAGGACCTGTCGTGACTGCAGGCGTTGCGAACCTTGAGCCCGAGCCCAATGAGACCGAGGGCCATCAGGATGACCGCGACTAGGGCGAGAGTTGGCTCGCCGTCCACCACAGGTCGACCGTTCTCGTCACCGACCCGCACCCCTGCTGCGAACAGGTAGAGCCAGATCGCCCCACCGACGGCAAGCAGCCAACCGACGAGACGAGCACGCAACAACACGATGGACACGAGGCCGAGTCCGAGCATTGCCGCCGACCAGAACGGCTTGCCGACCGTGAGGCCGAGGGCTGCCAGGATCGTTGAGACCGTCCATATCGATCCGGGCCAGCCCTCGAGGTTGAGCGCACGACGGGCTCCGATCAAACCGGCCAATGTCAGCGATAAAAGAAGGAGATGGACGAGAACCGCGAGTTGTCGGGGTCCATCGAGATCCACTCCAAGGAACTGGGGCCCATAGAACAGGAAATAGACCGCACCGCTGCCGATCAACAACCAGCCACTGAGCCTCCCTCGAACGTCGGCACGGCCTGTCATGGGTGACAGGTGAATCCACGGATGGCTTGGTAATGCGCCAGGTTCGGAACCTCCACACCATTCATGTCCGGCACCAGGACCGTCCTTACCGCGAGATCCGCTCATCGATTCCGATCGGCCGCTCAACCGGCGGAAGATTCCCCTGGTAGGAATACGAGATGCGTTACATCATCCTGGTGAAGGCCACCGCCGCCACCGAGAGCGGGGAAATGCCGAGCCAGGAGCTGATGGGCGAGGTGGCCGGATACACCGGCGAGCTGGCCAAGGCCGGAGCCCTCTACGACGCCACCGGTCTCAAGCCCACGTCGAGCGGTTGGCGAATCAGGTTCCGGGGCGAGGAGCGAGAGATGGTCCCCGGACCGTTCCCCGACTCGCCTGACATCATCGCCGGCTACACCATCATTCGGGTCGACAGCCGCGAGGAAGCCATCGAGTGGTCGATGCGCTATCCGAATCCTGCGGGTGTGCTCGCCGCAGCCGAAATCGAGGTCCGGGAGTTCTTCGAGCTCGAGGACTTCGAGCAGGGCCCGGCGATCGATCGATTCCGTGAGCTGGGTCTCATCGACACCATCGCGACTGCGATCACCCAGTCCCGCCCCGACCTGTCGACGGCGACGGCGCCCAACGGAACCGTCACCATCCTCTTCACCGACATCGAGGGCTCGACACAGCTCACCGAGCAGTTGGGAGACGACGAGTGGCTCACCGTGCTGCGTGCTCACAACGAGGTCGTCCGCGATCAGGTCAAGGACCACTCGGGGTTCGAGGTGAAGTCCCAGGGCGACGGTTTCATGCTCGCCTTCCCCTCGGCGAAAGGACGCTCTGCGTTGCGCCATCGGGATCCAGCGAGCTCTGGACGCCAGAAACTCCAACGGGATCGGCCTGAGAGTCCGCATCGGGCTCCACACCGGCGAACCGGTTCGTGATGCCGACGACTTCTACGGGAAGGCCGTGATCCTGGCCGCCCGGATCGCCTCGGAAGCCCGCGGGGCGGAGATACTGGCCTCCTCACTGGTGCGAGAGCTGACCGAGAGCTCAGGCGAGTTCATCTTCGAGCCCGCCACCGAAGCGGAGTTGCGTGGTCTGTCAGGAATTCATCAGGTGTCCGCAGTCCGTTGGCAAGACGTGTGACAGCCCGAACTACGGTTTCGCCCACTATGGGTGATGCCACGAGCGACAGATCGGTCGTTGAGTTGGACTCGCCCAACGAAGGAGTCCGCTTATGGCATTGCGTGGTAGACGAGAAGAGCGTCGGGAGGACCGCCAGGAGTTCGGGGTCGGGGGAAGCGCCGTGCATTATCAGATGCGGGAGAAACTGGTCTCGATCGGGGACGACTTTTGGATCGAGACCGATCGGGGCGAGCGGGCATTCAAGGTCAACGGAAAGGCGCTCAGGGTTCGAAGCACCCTCGTGTTCGAGGACCCACAAGGCAACGAAGTGGCAAAGATCCAGGATCGCCCGGTGCGGGTGAGGGAGGTCATGGAGGTCGAGGCTCCGGACGGGTCGACCATGGCCACGATCAAGAAGGCCATGATCACGCCACTGCGGGAGAGATTTTCGATCTCGACTGCCAGCGGACTGGAACTCGAAGCTCAGGGGAATCTCGTCGACCACGAATACGAGATCTCCAACGGCGGTGACAAGGTCGCCGAAGTGTCGAAGAAGTGGTTCCGGGTTCGCGACACCTACGGGGTCGAGATCGAGCCCGGGCAAGACCCGATAGTGATACTGACCGCCACCGTGGCCATCGACATGATGACCCACGATTGACCTGGATATCTACACGTAACCGTGCTTCCCCAGCCAACGTGCTCCGAAGAAACCTTCGAGCGCCGGTAGATAGAAGGTGATCACCCGATAGGCCACGGTGACAGCAAAGGCCGTCGACTGATCGACACCGAACGTCACCAACAATGCGGTCATCGTTGCCTCGGCCACGCCGACGCCTCCGGGCACGGGCATGAAACCGGCCAGGAGACTGGTGCCCGCGGCGGCGAAAAGGGCCTCGCCGTAGCTGAGGTCGCTCCCGACGGCCTGCAGGGTCAGCCACAGCGTGATCCCGAGAACGTTCCAGTACACGAAGTTGCTTCCGAGCAGCCCGAAAGCCCGTGACGGCTGTTGGAGCACCACTTTCAGGGCGCCCCACGCCTGAGTGACCACCGGGACCACCCGCTCCCGAAGCTTCTTGATCTTCAGAACGGCGACCACCAACCCGATCGCGACCAGCGTCACTACGCCGAGTATCAGCAGCCACGGCAGGTCGGCAGGGTCGATCTCCTGACCGAGATCAACGTCACCGAAGAGCACCAGGAGGATGAGGATGGCCGTCTGAACGAGGAAGCCGGAGAACCCATCGATGGAGCCCTGAACCAGGGCGACTGGCACCGGCAGACCGAATTTGGTGAGAAACACCGTGTTCATCGCGACGCGGCCGGCCGCGCTCGGTATGGCCAGGCTGACGAACTGGCTTGCCGTCTGCAACGTCAGCAAAGGCCAAAATGGCAGTTTGACCTGGACGGCGCACATCGTCGCCGTCGCCTGGGGGAAGAATTGAGTCTGCCCGACGATCAGAGCAAGAACGAGGAGCGGCCAATCCGCCGACTCGAGTACCGCCCATATCTCGGCGTAATCGACACTGGTGAACAGCGGGATCAGCGCCCACGCGACCAGGAACAGGAGGGCGGCCATGATGAGGTTTCTCACCGTGACCCGGCGCAGCTTCACCGGCTCCGGCATCTCAGACTCGGTGACCTCGGTTACCTTCGAGCTCAGGGAGGACATCAGGTTCTTTGGCTTCTCGGTGAGGCGCCTGGTCGTGGGACTCACCGCAGGCACCTGGAGATAGGGCAGGACCGCAACGAGGCGTTCGCGTCCCAGTCCCTCGAGTGCAGATCGGACCGCCCGCTCCTCCCCCACCAACACCGCGAGCGAGAACAGAAGCTCGACGATGTCGGTGTCTTGATCCGAACCATCTGCCGAGAGTGAACCGAGAGCGAAATCGGTGATGATCGGCCCATCCGGGCCAATCTGGACAGCCGAGGTATCCAGAGAGCCGTGGCTCAAGGATCCTTCGTGCACGAGACGAACCTGCTCCCAAATCGGGATGAGCAGGTCGTCGGTGAGGTCGCCGGGATCCATCTCGGAGAGAGCCGTCCCGATGCCCCGGAAGGAGATGAGGGAAATCTCCGAGGTGGGGCTCCCCACCGCCGCCAGTTGTGGCACCCGCACCCCGGCGCGATCCGCGACGATCGTGATCAAAGCCTCGTGCTCCACTGCCTGTAGTCGTGAGTAGCCGAGGGTCGTGCTGGATTCCCGGTACCAGAGGGTGTGCCAGAGCTTTGCGACGAGCCGTGACTCGACGGCATCACGTCCATGCACCTTGATGTCGACGACCTCGCTGTCGCCATCCCGGCCTACGAAACGAATCACTCCCCACGTTTGGTACGGGGCGGCCTCGAGGGCATTGACCGAAACACCGAGGATGGAGAGGGCTGCGGCCACGGAGTTGGGGTCGGGGTATCCCCGCGGCGACCCCACGATGGCCAGGAGAAGACCGGCAGAGAAGAGCCCGATCCCGAACGAGCCGATGACGTGGGTCGGGGTCCCATATCCCAGACTGATCGATGCGAAGGCGGTGCCAGCTATGGCAAGCCAGCCGAAACGTCGGAGGGGGCGTGTGACGTGGGGACCGACCACGACCAGGATGGCGGTCACCATCGCCACTCTCAGCACCGGGAATCGCGGAGTGGGATTTTCCAATCCGATCTCGGGGAAGACGTAAGGCCAGGCATCGTTGATGATGAACGAGAGAATCACCACCAGCACCGCAGCGGTCACACCGGCGATCGCCAGATCACGCAGCGCAGGACGCCGCTCCCGACCTCCCGCGACCAGCGCCCCGAAGACCACGACCACGTAGATGAGGCTGGATGCGTAGCCGACCTCGAGGAGGAGGATCACCCACGATGGGCTCGCCTGTACCAGCTAGGTGAGGGCAAGCGCCCATGACGAGATGCTCTCGACGTTGGCTGCGGCCCAAATGACCAGAAAGAGGCCGAGAACCGCCTTGAACACGTCGCTCGGGCGCCGCACCCGCGGCTGGCCTCCGGACGTGACGAAGTATGAGGAAGGCCCAACGGTGAGTGATTTGATCGTGTCTCTCCCGGGTCTGCTCAGATCCTGATCGTGCACGCTACGTCGGAATCGGCCCGCAATGCGTCATCCGACGTAGACGATCAAGTCTGACGCCAGGAGGAACTGTCCCCTGCGCCCTCACTTGTTCCTGGGTATTGGTGGGTCGTCGATGTGGTCGAACACCTCGATCTCGACTACATGTCGGCTGAGGTTTCGATGGCCTCCTGCTCGGCCTCGAGCTCGGCTGCATAACCCATCAGCATCCCCAGCCCGATCAAATCCTCCGCGGACAGGCTGCGATGGGCGAGGACGACACCACCGGCATCACGGACCGCGTCCCGCAAAGGCACCGCCCACAGATGCTCAAACGCGAGCACAAGCGCAGAACTGCCATCAGGGAGTTCGTCGATCAAGTCGGCCGCGACCGACTCGGCCACCGTCATCGCGTCGGCGTCGACCATGGCTCCTGCCTCGGCCATCGCCACTGCTCCCTCCTCTCCAGCCACTCCCAGCCCGACCAGAGCGGCGACCGCGGCCCGCAGCTCGGCCCTCTGCTCGTCGTCGAGGCCGGAGACCGACAACACATCGATCTCATCGCCATCGCGGGTCACGAACACAGCATCGATCACCCGGATCTGTCCCATATCACTGAGACGCGCCAGCTCCTCGGCGATCCGACCCTCGAACATGTCGCTGTCCGGGAAACCGATCACCAACCCCTGGATTGGTCCAATAGTCATTCTGACGTACCTCCTGCTCGACATGCGCCGCCCAGTTGACGGCAGTTCTCATTCTTGGCACCACGGCCATCTCTCGCCTCACCCAGATCGGACCATACGCGATCGGGGCACGGCCCGCGACAGTCCGGCAATAGGACTGCGTCGGCGTACTCGTGCCAAGCTAAGGAGGGGAGAAACACCACAGAATGACCTCGCACCCGTTAGTAGAGCTCGATCGCCGCGAGCGCCGCACCGAGATCATCGCCACAATTGTCGATGCGACCCTGGCGTGCACGGTCCTCCTCGGCATCTTCTACGTGATCCCGTTCAATGATCTAACGAGCCTGCAGGCACTGTTGCGACTGGTGGCCGGCATCGCCGCCTTTGCGGTCGTCCTCGTCTGGCAACTTCGGCAAGTCGCTCGCGCCACCTTTCCGGTGCTGCGTGCCGTCGACGCTCTCGCCGTGACGATTCCACTTTTCCTCGTGGCGTTCGCCGCCGTTTACCTGTCCCTCTCATTGGGGTCGCCGGGGCATTTCAGCGAGCCACTCGACCACACTGGGGCCCTCTATCTGGCCATTACCGTTTTCTCCACCGTCGGGTTCGGGGATATCACGCCCGAAAGTGATCTCGCCCGGATCGTCGTGAGTATCCAGATGCTCCTCGACCTGGTGGTCATCGGAGTCGTGGTCCGGCTCCTCGCCACGGCGGCCAAGACCGGCACACGCAAAGCCCGGCCTCCGGACACCCCTGAACCCTGACCTGAAGCTGTTTCAGCCCTCGGATTCCCGACTGGAGCTGACCTACACGCCCGGCGCCGACCCTCTCTGCGGAGGACGGATGCGGAGTGGGCAGGGTATGGGTGCTGGCGGTCGCAGCGGCGGCGTAATCCACGGCCAACGGTGCCGGCGGCCGGTGCCGGCCTGCCAGCCAGGCGAGGAGGATCCCAGCCGCAGATGTGATGGTGAGAAACACGGCTGCCGCTCCGACTGCGGCCGCCAGGCCCTCGCCAGTCGAGGCGCCGGATGCAACCTGGTCTGCACTCACATCGGCGTAGAGGGTGGCGACGACTGCGGTCCACACCGCCGCTCCCACGTAGCGGGCCATGTTGGAAATCCCGGAGGCGGACCCGACCTGCTCCTCGGGGACGGCGCTGGTGGCGACCGACGAGCATGGCCCATTGGACAACGCCATGCCGGCGGCGACGGCGATCAGGGGGAAGACGAAAGCAGCGTATGCCCACGACGACGAGACGCCAATCAGCACCGCGAACCCGACAGTCATGATGATGAAACCGAGACCCACCACCTGCCGGGTGCCCATCTTGGTCGCAAACCTCGGGACGAGCGGCGCCAGGATCACGAGACCAACGGTGGCGGGAAGGGTGGCCAGGCCGGCCTGGAGAGCGGTCATCCCCAATGTCGCCGGATCCTGGAAGTAGAGACTGAAGACGAACATGAGCCCGTTGATCGTGCCTGCACCGATCAGGATCCCCAGTGTGGCCCCGATCAGTGCCCGGTTCTTCATCAGGTTCAGGTCGACCAATGGCGAATCCGAGCGACGTTCCACGTAGACGAAGGCGATCGCCGCCACTATCGAGACCAAGAACGAGCCGAGTGTGGCCGGCGAGGTCCACCCCCAGTCCGAGCCCTTGCTCACCGCGAGAATGAACGGGGCGAGGATCGCGGCGACGAGGAAGGTGCCCAGCCAATCGATGCTGCGGGAGCGGTTCGGGTCCAGTGACTCCTCTACCCGGCGCCGGGTGAGTGGCACACAGAGAAAGGCGATCCCGGCGTCGATCCAGAACAGCGCCTGCCATCCCGCGGTATCGACGAGGACCCCTCCGACCAGCGGCCCGGCGGCGGCGCCGATCGCCGACGCTGCTCCCCAATACGAGACTGCCCTGAGGCGTTCCGCTCCGGAAGACGCCACGGTGAGGAGGCTGAGGCCACAGGCCAGGATCGTCGAGCCCGCCGCCCCCTGGATGGCACGGCCGCCGATGACCCCGGCCGCGGTGTCGGTCATGGCGATCAGGGCACAGGAGACGATGAAGAGCGCGAGGCCGCCGAGGAAGATGCGCCGTCGGCCGAAGACGTCACCGAGGGCGCCGGCGGTGACGATGAACGCCGCCCCCACCAACGAATAGCCGGTCACCGCCCACTGCAGGGTGCTTACCGGGGCGCCGACATCCTCTCCAATCGAGGGAAGCAGGATCGACACCGCGGAGGTGTTGGCGTTTACCACCAATGCCGAAATGCAGGTGGCGAGGAGAACACCGAGACCAGGCTTGATGTCAGTCCCGGAGGATCCCGACACTGGATCAGACTTCGTCACGGGATCTCATCCTATCCATCACCCTCCGCCCCACCCGGCTCGGGATCCTTTGGCCTCGCGTCCCGGTCACGGTCACCGAAGGCCGCATCCCAACTCGACGGCATCAGCTGGAAGGGGAGGAGGTCGAGGGCCGGACGAACCGTGTGGCGGTACAAGGGTTTCACCGAATCCACCAGCAAATACCCGCAGAGCACGCCGACTGCGATGGCAACCATGGCGCCCACCGTTCCCAGGAAGTCCTGGACCCCAACGATGGGACCCGACGCGATGTACTCGGTGACCCCGATCAAGCCGAGCGCACCCGGGACGAGCAGCCAGAACCCGGGAAGGAAAGAGACGAGAGCCGGAGGGCCGAACCTGGTTCGCTCCACCAGACGTGCAGTGGGTGTCATGGCAAGGGCGCCGATGAACCCGCCGACATAGCCGCCGAAGAGGGCGCTGCCCACCTGCTGACCGACGAACGCGACGAAGAGAACGAGGAAGAGCCCGGGCAGCGAGCCTGACGGTGCCGAGTGGAACACGGCGACACCGATCCCGAAGACGATCATGCCCAGCCAGGGCGCCCACCATCCGATCAGGTTCTGTGGGGCGTTCACCAAGACCTCGGCCGAGGGCAGGCCGAAAGCCTCGGCCGCACTCACGATCCCGAATGCGAGCAGGACGAGTTGCAAGCCCCCGGAGACGAGGCGACTGGCTCCAGCCACCATCTGCGCGGCCGAGAGCTCGATCACGGCCATGGTGAGAGCAGCTCCCGGAAGAAAGGTGACGAGGGGCGGGATCATCGTCCGCAGGTTGGCGTTGGCCCATCCCTGATTGGCGAGCAGGAAGGTGAGTGCGGAAACGATGAAGGCGGCGGCGACGGGCATCAAGGTTTGTGCCGGCGCCCAGCGGGACCCGACGAGCCTGAGCATGCCGACCACCAGGCCGAATAGGGCGGCCAGCGCCACGTCGGACCAGGTCGGCTGGAGGATCAGGCATATCCCGATCGTCAGCACCACGTGCCCGGCCAATGTGGAGAGCGTCCGATACTTCGAAGGTCGGGCGATCACCTCGAGCAATTCACGGCTTCCCTCGGCGGGATCGATCTCGGCCCTGGTGGCGCGTTTCACAATGTCGAACAGAGCCGACGTCTGGTCGAGTCGGAGCACGCCTCTGAGTTGGGGCGTGGGCTCCAGAGTTGCGGGCCTACTCGGATCGAGGGCGACCACGACGAAAGTCGGGAGCACCGCGAATCGCGCCCTGGTCGCCCCGTAGGCCGCTGCCACCGCCTGGAGGTGGTCCTGGACTTCATTCACGGCTTCCCCGGCGGCGGTCAGGGCACTACCGAGATAGAGGAGGAACTGCTGCAGCGCCGCCTCGTCTGCGGCGTGAGGGGGCAGGCGGTCTTGTTGGGGCTCGGCCACCAGAAAATCATGGCACGACTTCGAATTGCGCGAATGCACCGTTGACTGCTCTCGTGGGTTGGTGTAAAACTGAAGTTGATTGGCGATAGAGAGCGGATGATGACCAGCAGGAGGACGAAGTCATGACGGACGCGAGCTTGTACGACAGGTTGGGTGGCGTATTCGCCATTGCCGCAGTGGTGGACCGATTCAGTGATGCGTTGATCGAGAACCCCATCGTTGGGCAACAGTCGAGCAATCCGGCTCTGCGCGAATGGCACACGAACAACCTGGGTCGGCTTCCCGGTCTGAAGTTCATGCGCACTCTGTGGGTATGCAACGTTTCCGGGGGCCCTTTCGAGTACACCCCGACCGAGCCGGGGAGCACGACACTGGGGCTGGAAGAGGCTCATCGCGAATTCCGGATCACACCTGCCGAGTTCGACGAAGTGGCTGCCGAACTGGCGCGGACACTCGACGTTTTCGAGATACCGGCGCGAGAGAAGGACGAAGTCCTCGCCGCCTTCGCTGCACACAAGGACGAGGTGACCGAGGGCTCGATGGCCACGGCCTAGATCGGATCCCAAGCCAGTAATCCGGTGGCGATGCCGTCGCCGTTACCCTGATCCGCGGCGGCTCACGTCGTCCGAAACCTGGCATGGCCTTCTCGTTCCACCTCTCATGGGATCTAGCCCCACCAGCCCGTGAGGTGGCGGTGACACTCGAAGTCCTCGAGCCGCCATCGGTGGATCGTCTCTATTTCTGGGCCGTGCAGGCGTCCTTTCTCGACGGCGTCGGCTCGCACGGGGCGGGACATCTAGGGCTGCAATGGAACCCCCGATTCCCTGGCCACACGGCCGTCAATTGGGGTGGCTATGCCACCCGAGGCACCATCCTCCCCGGCTCCGGCTCGCTCCTCCCGAGCACCCCGCGGGATATGAACACCCGGGACTTTCCCTGGCTGGCCGGACGAAAGTACAGCCTCAGGATCTACCCCTCACCGGAGTTGGGCTGGCGGGGCGAGGTCACTGACATCGACACAGGCGTCACGACCGTCGTCCGCGACCTCCACGCCGGCGGCGACCACCTCGGCCGGGTGGTGGTCTGGACCGAGCTCTTCTGTGAGTGTTCCGATCCACGAACCGTCGTCGCCTGGTCCGAGCCGGTGGCGATCACTTTGAATGGAGATCAAGCTGATCCCCAAGGCCCTTCGGGTCAACTACCAGGTCGATGGTTGCCCCAACACCAACGTCTACTCCGACGGTCATCGTGTCTACCAGGCAACCGCCAGCGAGCGGACTACGCCGCAGGGCTCGCTGATGATGGTCTGACCGGCTCGTCGACTGATCGGCGGTCGGTCGCTCATGGAGTCACGCTCTCGGCGATCCGCCGCTCCAGATCCGGTCATGTCGAGAGCAGCCATCGATGGACCTGTGCCGACGTGGAACGTGTCGACCACCTCCCCCTCGCGGCTGTCGAGCTTGGCGAGACGGATCTCGAGGCCACAGGCGTCGAGCACACCGAGGATCTCAGCCAGTCTCCCGATGCGGTCGGAGCATTTCACCACCACCACCAGATCGCCCGTTGCGGGATCCGTTGAGATGCGAGCGTGGGCTGGGGACGGGACACGTCGGGGATCGGGTAGGCGGCGGCGCGCACTGCGACTCTGTCGTCGGTGTCGAGCTCGCCGAGAAGTCCGGCTTCGACATCGAGGCGAACCCGATCCCATCGCTCCCCCGGGACCGTTCCACCAGTGCGGTCATCCCTGACCCGAAATGAGTCGACGACCAAGCCGTCCGATCGCCCGAACAGTCGAGCCTCCAGCACGTCGACCCCATTGGCGGCGAAGACCGCGGCGACAGTCCGGCGGAAGCCCGGGAGGCTCGGGCCAACCACGACCACTGTCTCGATGGGCTCGCCGGCCCGAACTCCCAGGTTGGACGCACCGACCAGGTCCGAGACCAGCTCCAGATGCCAGAGCACCTCCTCGACCGCGAGGCTTCGCAGATAGTCGGCGGGCATGGCGTCGAGATGTGCCGCCATCGCATCTGTCGCTTCGCCTGTCCGGGCCAATACCTCTTGCCGGGTTGCCCCGGCCGCCGCAACAGCGGGCTCCTCGGCGCCAAACGTGGTGGCGCATCTCAGGAACAGCGTCTTGAGCAAGCTCGCCTTCCAGTCGTTCCACATCGAGGGCCCGGTCGCCCTGGAATCGGCGATCGTGAGCAAGTAGAGCACTTGCAGCAACCGGAGGCTGCCTACCTCCGAGGCGACTTCGTCGATCACGGCTGGGTCCGCCAGGTCACGTCTGGTGGCGGTCAGGGGAAGGAGGAGGTGATGACGCACGGCGCCGACCAACATGTCCGTGGTCTCGGCGTCCAACACCATTCGCTTCGCAAACGCGGCGGCGATCTCGGCGCCGACCTTGGCGTGCTCTCCACCGTGGCCCTTGCCGATGTCGTGGAGGAAGGCGGCGAGCCGGAGCAGCCGGGGCTGGTCCAGCTCGAGCCCGACATCGCGGAGCGGACCGTTTTCCGAGAGGACCGCCTGCATCTCCGCCACGGTGCGCCAGAGATGTGGGGCAACCGGGTGCTGGTGAAACGGCTCGAGCTGGGGCAGGCTGGTCACGACGCCCCACTCAGGGAGCACATCCGAGAGATGCCCTCCCTCCCAGAGGGTGTCGAAGATGGCTCTCCCACGCTCACCCGCCTCCAATATCCGATCGAGATCGTCGATCGTCGGCGGTGAGTCGGCCTTGACCGACACGTTGGGACCCGCGCGACGGGACCAGACCCGCCGGCCGGCAGGAACCGGTCGGTCTTCGAGAATCTCTGGCCATTTGTGCTCGGCGAGACGGTCTATCGACTGCATGGCGGCGACCAGATCGCCCGCCGTATCGAATGTGTCACGCCCGAGCCAGCGTGCCACCGGCTCGCGCAATTCTGGCGAGAACAGATCGTGCGCCCTGCCGGTGACGGCATGCAGCGCGTTGCGAACCCGGAGGAGGACCTCGAGCGCTTGTTCTTCCTCTTGCTGATGCTGAGTGGAAAACTTGCCGATCAGGTCCTGGCGCCGACGCTCCCATTCGAAACCCTGCAGTGCCCGCAGACCACCCCGGCCGGTCTTGATATCCACGGCCATGAGGCGATACGGGGCCTCGGCCCGTCGGGTTCGCTCGGCTTCCACCAGGTAGCGGCGGAGGGGACGCGCCCGCGTCACCCGGGTGACGGCCTCGGTCAGCTGTTGGAACAGCTCTTCGGAACCGGCCACGAGACGACTGGTGAGGAGCGTTGTCTGGGTGTCGAACCTCTCCCGAGCGGCATCCGAGGCCTCCCGAACCGTGCGCACCGAGTGACCGACACGAAGCTTGGCGTCCCATAGGGGGCGGAACAGGTCGGCTGCGGCACCCGCGGCGTCCCCGCCGTCGTGGAGGAGCATCAGGTCGACGTCGGAGTACGGGCTCAGCTCGCCCCTTCCGTATCCGCCGAGTGCGATCACCGCCATCGGCGTTGCTCCCGGAGTGACCAGGGCCGAGACCGTCCGGTCGAGGCTCGACGTCAAGGCCGCACACACCTCACGACCCCCGTGACCGATGCGATGCCGTCGCAACGAGTCACGGAGGTCGATGAAGTCGTGGAGGAGGCTCCTCCCGGAATCAGATGGCGTCGGCACCTCGCTCACCGGTACGGATGCGTACCACGTCGTCGACCGCCACGACGACGATCTTGCCGTCGCCGATCTCCCCGGTTTGCGCTGCCGACTCGATCGCCGCCACCGCCGGCCCCGCCAGCTCATCGGTGACGATGACCTCCAGCCGTACTTTGGGGACGAACTCCACTTCATACTCGGCGCCCCGATAGACCTCGGTCTGGCCTCCCTGGCGGCCGAACCCGGAGATGTCGCTCACCGACATCCCTGAGACTCCGGCCGTCTTGAGGGCGTCCCGAACTTGCTCCAGCTTGAAGGGTTTGATGAAGGCGATGATCAGTTTCATTCCCCAGTCCTTTCGACCCCAATCCTCTCGACCGCGGTCAATAGCCGTGTCGTCGCTGCTTCTGGCTTCATCGGTTTCTCCAGTCAGTGCCCGGCCATGGTGGCGCTGCCGCTGCTGTACGCCGTCTCTGCGTGCTCGGCCAGATCCAGACCGCTGTCCTCGACGTCTTCGGAGACCCGAACACCGATCGTGGCCTTCAGGGCCAGCATGATCAGAGCCGTCACCACGAAGCTGTAGACCATCGTGGCTGCATTGGCGAGAGCCTGCACACCGAGGAGCTCGAACCCACCGCCGTAGAACGCGCCGGCCATGAAGTCTCCACCGAAGTAGGCCGGATCGGCGAACAGACCAATGGCCAGGGAGCCGACGAGACCTCCGACGAGGTGGACCCCGACGACGTCCAGTGCGTCGTCATAGCCGGCCTTGGTCTTCAACCCGACGGCGAAACAGCAGATGATGCCTGCGGCCAGCCCGATCCAGATCGGCGACATCCCGGCCACGAAACCGGCGCCAGGGGTAATCGCCACCAGGCCGGCCACGATCCCGGAAGCCACACCGAGGTTCGTGAAATGGCCGTCCCGGAACTTCTCGACGAACCCCCACGCCAGCCCGGCTGCTGCGGCCGCCAGGAAGGTGTTCATGAACGCCTGCACCGCCACGCCATTGGCGGCGAGGGCCGAGCCTGCGTTGAATCCGAACCAGCCGAACCAGAGGATCCCGGTCCCGAGCATCACCAACGGCATCGAATGCGGGGGGTGGCCCTGGCCCGGCCAGCCTTTGCGCTTGCCCAACACCAGCACCGCGGCGAGTGCCGCGATACCTGCGTTCACATGGATGGCCGTTCCGCCTGCGAAGTCGAGAGCGCCGCGCTGTCCGATCCAGCCTCCATACACCCACTTGAAGACCGGGCTGAACACCAGAAGCAACCAGACCGGGGCAAAGATCGCCCAAGCCGAGAACTTGATGCGATCGGCTACCGCACCGGAGATCAGGGCCGGCGTGATCACCGCGAACATGCCCAGGAAGGCGACTGTCAACAGACCCGAACCGCCGTCTTCACCTGTAATGCCAAAGCCACGCAGGAAGGCCATGTCGAGGTTGCCCAGGAATTCTCCGTCACCCGATTGCGCCAACGAGTAACCCACCACTACCCACGCAATCGGGATGATGATCAGACACCAAAAGTTCATCATCAGCATGTTCAGGACGTTTCTCGTCCGGTCCATGCCTCCGTAGAACAGGGCCAGACCCGGTGTCATGAACAACACCAGGGCCGAAGAGGTCAGCACCCACGCCGCGTCACCAGTATCCATCAGCACTCCTCCCAGCCGGGGTTGGTTGTGTTGCCGGGCATCGTTCCGAGACTCTGTTTCGGCAGTGTTTCTGCTCGCCGAACAGGTCGTTAACACGACCGCAGTCGACGCCTAGTGACGATCTGGTTGGCGATCTGATGTCGTCAGCAGATATCCGCGGGAGCGGACAGCGCGGATCTGGAGATCGAGTGGCACGAGAACAGGTCTCAGCCTCGTCACCACGACACGCAGATTGCCGGCCGTTGCTTTCCCCTCCGGCCACATCGAGGCGAGAAGCGCCTCGGGACTCACCACCGCTCCGAATCGCTCGATCAACGCTCTCATGAGATGACCCTGGATCTCAGACAGATGCGTGCTCTCTCCTCGATGATGGAGGGTTCCGTCGTCACCGACATGGGGCAACCCCGATGAGACCCGCGACTCGAGGGCCCTGATCCGGGCGTTTCGGTCTTCACGGGAAACGGGCAGACGCACCCAGTCCTCGAGGATGTCTGAGACATGGGGCGGGTCGGCATGAGGCTCGACCAGGAGCAGGCGAGGATGCTTTACGCTGGGCCAGCTCGATACGGAGGGCCTCATCGGACGGCCATCGAATCAACGCCACGTCCATCGTCGAAACGTAAGGCCCGTAGGTTTCGACACTGTTTCGAGTCGATAAAACGGATTCAATTTGATGGCAGGATTACGGCATGACCGTCCCGTTGGCTGAACCGTATGTGTTTGGAACCGGGAGGGACCCGCCGGGAACGTGCGATGTTGCCGTTCAAGACGACTGCAACGGACACAGGTGCTTCTCGTGACAGGCGCTCTCGTCGTCGTCGGCGAGGCCACGCGGGGTCGCGACGCGGAACTGAGGGGACCTGCTCGTGCAGCCCCAGTCACAGCGCTGGTGAACCTCAAGTCCCGGGGATTTCCAACGTCTCGTGTACCTCGATCGATGCACCCGCCATCTGAAGATGGGGATGCCCGTCGAGGAGAGCGACCGCCCTGTCGATATCGGCAGCCTGAAGTATCGAATAACCGGCGACCTCGGTATTGGCCTCAGTAGCCCCGCCGGCGACGACCCGCCGTGCGTTCCCGAGCGGAGTTCCCAGATCGACGATGCCGTTTCCCGCTCTTGCTGACCAGTCGTTCCAGGCTTGCATTGCCGCTGCAGCCATATCCGGGTCGTTGTCCTCCATCTGGGCGGCGGCCGACACGGGAGCGTCGTACAGAACCACGTAGTTGGGCATTTCCCTTCCTTTCTCGCGACGACTTGTAAGCTGTTGCTTACGTAAGCGAACACTATCAGGTTTCTCCATGCCCGATATCGACTCAGCCTTTCGCGCCCTGGCCGATCCCACCCGACGCCGGATCATCGAGCTCGTCGCCCATCGAGGGATGACCGCAGGAGAGATCGCCAGCCATTTCCACACCTCCCGACCGGCGGTGTCCCAGCACCTGACGGTTCTTCGGAATGCCGGGTTGCTGTCCGAACGCCGGGAGGGGAGGACGCGCATTTACCAAACGAATCAGAACACCGTCGACGACGTCGTCGAGCACCTGCAATCGTTCTGGTCGGGCCGTTTGCAGGCGCTCAAGTATCAGGCCGAACGAGAGGAGCGGCACCGCCGTGGCAGACAGTGAGCCGGTCACCCTCGAGATCATGGTCGAGGCACCGCCCGAGACCGTTTTCGAGTTCTTCGTCGATCCCCGATTGATGCGGAAATGGATGGGCGGGCACGCCGTGCTCGAGCCACGAGTCGGAGGCGGTTACTCCGTCGACATCGGCGACAATCACGTCCGGGGTTCCTTCGTCGACCTCCAGCCCCCGGAGCGAGTCGTATTTACGTGGGGCTGGGAGGGCTCGGTCATCGTCCCGCCCGGGTCGAGCACCGTCACTGTCGTCTTCGAGGCGAAGGAAGGGGGCACACTGGTGCGATTGATCCACAGCGATCTTCCGATCGAGGAGGACCTACGTCACACCGAAGGCTGGAATCACTATCTGGGTCGGCTCACCAAGGCGGCGGTCGGCGTCGATCCGGGCCCCGACCCTCACGCAGAGGCGCAGGCAATCATGCACGACGGGCCCGCCGGCGAATCGTGATCACATTCGGGCTGGCGTCAGGCTCCGGATATCCGGCCCGTCATGCCGTGACGAGCCGGAAGAACTGGCGGATGTCGTCCAGCAAGAGGTCCGGCGCGTCGTAGGCCGACCAGTGGGAGCCGCGGTCGTACTCGTTCCATGACACGATGTTGCTGTGGTCGCGCTCGGCGAAGCGGCGGACGGGTCGGAAGTCGTATGCGAAGCTCGCCAGGCCGATGGGCACTGTCGTCGGCTCGCTCGGGTGCTCGGCATGACCGTCCTCGTAGTACATCCGGCCGGAGGACGCCCCGGTATTGGTCAGCCAGTAGATCGACACGTTGGTGAGGATCTGGTCCGGGCTCGGGGCGTCGCCGAACAGCTGACCGCTCCACGCGAGCTGTCCGGCCGGGGAGTCCGCCAGCGCATGGGCGACGTTCTGCGGCTTGGTGGACAGCAACGAAGAGAACCCAGACATCTCGTCGTTGAACGCCTGCAGGAACTGCAGGTTCTGAAAATCGTCCTCGCCGAGGCCCTCGAACTCGGCGGGGTCGCCGGAGGGGAACGAGAAGATCTGCGTGACGTGGACCCCGATCACGTGGTCTGGCGCGACGCGGCCCAGCTCGGGCGACACCAACGCTCCACCATCGTTCCCGTGAGCCCCGTATCGGTCGTAGCCGAGCCGGCGCATGAGCTCCGCCCAGGCTCGAGCGATCCTGTAGCGATTCCATCCCGCCTCATACGTGGGACCGGAGAATCCGTAGCCAGGGATCGACGGGATCACGACGTGAAAGGCGTCGGCGGGGTCGCCGCCGTGGGACCGGGGATCGGTCAGTTCGTCGATGTGACCCAGGTATTCGACCACGGTGCTCGGCCACCCGTGGGTCAGGATCAGGGGCGTTGCGTCGGGCTCCGGGGACCGAACGTGGAGGAAGTGGATGTTCTGACCGTCGATGTTCGTGGTGAATTGGTCGTAGGAGTTCAGCTTGGCCTCCCAAGTCCGCCAGTCGTAGCCATCGCGCCAGTACTCGACGAGCTCCCGCACGTAGTCGACTGGCACGCCGTACTCCCATCCCGGTGGTACCGGGCCGATCTGGACGCCGGTGCCACGTTGCTCCAGCGGGAGCTCGTTGGCCCACCGGGTGCGTTCGAGTCGGACGCGGAGATCGTCCAAATCGGCCTGAGGGATGTCGATGCGGTACGGCTCGATCTCGTGGTTTTCGAGGTCGCTGGACATGGGAAACCTCCTACAAATCGGAACGTACTGTTCCGTTCCAGGATAACAGAACGGAATGTTCCGGTCCAATGCTAGTTTGGTGCTCATGGACCACACCGACCAGTCGTTCAGCGGTCGGCGAGCCCAAGCGGCCCGCAACGATGCACGGATTCTCGAGGCCGCTCGCCAGGTCTACGTCGCTGATCCGGACGCCCCCATTTCAGCGGTGGCCCAGGTCGCAGGCGTGGGCATCAGTGCTCTGTACCGGCGATTCGCCAGCAAGGAGGACCTTCTCCGGCAGCTTTGCGGCGATGGACTGAGACGCTATCTCGCAGAGGCCGAAGCCGCCTTGGCGGACGACTCGGATCCGTGGGCATCGTTCGCAACGTTCGTGCGCAACATCGTGGACGCGGACACCGCATCGCTCACGCTGAAGCTCGCCGGGACCTTCACTCCCACCGAAGAGCTCGCCACCGACGCCCTCAGGTCCCAGGAACTGAACCTCGAGTTGGTCGAGCGCACGAAGGCCGCCGGCGATCTCCGTCCCGACTTCGATGTCAACGACCTGGCACTGATCATCGAGCAGATCGCCGCGATTCGCGTCGGCGACGAGGAACGAACCCGCCAGCTCCGGCGCCGATACGCGACCCTCATTCTCGAGGCAATGCGCGCTCCGGGCGCTGCTCCGCTCCCCGGCCCGGCTCCGACCTGGGAGGAGCTCAGCGGACGCTGGAGTTAGCTAGCTTCGGCGGTCCGAGCGGGCGACGATCGCACGCTGGACCACGATGAACACCAGGAGCAGCGCTCCGATGATGATCTGCGTCCACGACTGCTCGGCGCCCATGAACGAGATGATGGTCTTGATCGTCCCGTACACGAAGACACCGACCATCGAGCCCAACACATAGCCGCGGCCTCCCGCCAGGACCGTTCCACCGATGACGACGGCAGCGATCGCGTCGAGCTCGGTGCCCACGCCGTTGCGGGGATAGCCGGCGCCCGAGTATGCGGTCAGCACGAGACCGGCGAGACCGCCGCACACACCCGAGATCACGTAGACGGCAACCGTGGTGCGCGCCACCTTGAGACCCATCAGCGCCGCCTGCTGGTTGCCACCGATCGCGTATGTCGTCCGGCCGAATCGGGTGAACTGCATCACCCAGGCTCCGACGAAGACCACCAGCAGCGCCAGGATGCCGGTCGGCGTGATGTACCAGTCGCCAAGCTGGATGCGTGTCGACTGCAGCCACAGCACCTCCGTGGTCTCGACTTTGATCGAGGAAAGACTCACGACGAAAGCGAGGCCGCGGGCGAGGAACAAGCCGGCCAACGACGCAATGAATGGCTGGACGTCGAAGAACTGCACCAGCACTCCGATGAGCAGGCCGACCAGTGCGCCGGCGAGCAGAATCGCCGGCAGGGCGACCGCCAGCGACGTGCCGGCCTCGAGCAGCTTCGCCAGCCAGATGCCGGTGAATGCCATGACGGAGCCCACGGAAAGGTCGATGCCCCCGGTGACGATCACGAAGGTCA
The DNA here is from genome assembly GCA_963720925.1 of uncultured Acidobacteriota bacterium. Classification (GTDB taxonomy): domain Bacteria; phylum Actinomycetota; class Acidimicrobiia; order Spongiisociales; family ZC4RG35; genus JARDZU01. The sequence goes on along the minus strand of CAVRHE010000007.1, from coordinate 207,114 downwards.
AGCCGACAGCAAGGATCAGCAAGTAGGCGTTGTCGAGCAGTAGTGAAGAGATGTTTCTCGGGGTGATGAAGTCGCCCCGAACCAAGATCTCCGCTCCGACGAAGAGCAGGATCAGGATGGCAACTGCCGCGAGCGTCGGGAGCAGCGACGCACGCCGGCTCATGAACGTCTCGTAGGACCCGGCCGGTTTTCGAGTCGTCGTTCGGGCGGTGTCGACGCTCGTCATCCTGCAACCTCTGCATCACTGGGCTCAGCGGTCCGGCGAGAGCGCGCCGCATTGGTGAGGTCGCGGGCGAGGCGATGCAGACGCGGCGACTGGATGACCACGACGACCACGACGACGATGGCGAAGAACACCGGGCTCTCCGCCGACGGCACTCCGAGGAAGAGCATGGTGGACTCGAGCGTCTGGATGATCAACACGCCCACGACGGTGCCCGCGAGGCTGAACTTGCCACCCATGAGCGAGGTGCCGCCCAGCACGACAGCGAGGATGGCATAGAGCTCGATGAACTGGCCCGCCGCGTTGGCGTCGGCCGCCTTGATGTTCGACGCGTAGATGATGCCCGCGATGCCCGCGAGCACGCCGCTGGTGGCGTAGGCACTCCAGATGATGCCGCGGGAGCGCACCCCCGCGAGACGGCTCGCCTCGGGGTTGATGCCAACGGCCTCCGTGAGTACGCCGAGCGCTGTGCGGCGCTCGGTCAATCCGACTACCGCGACCGCCGCGACCCAGATGAAGAACGCGAACGGCAAGAGAAGGTATCCGGTCGAGATGAACTCGAACGGCGTGCTGTTGACGGTTGTGATGAAACCCTCTGTGATGAGGAGTGCCATCCCACGGCCGGCGAGCATGAGCACCAGCGTCGCGATGATCGGCTGTATGCCCAACACGGAGACGAGAAACCCGTTCCAGGCGCCGAGCAGGAGGGAGGCCAGGATCGCGACCACAACGGCGACCATCACCACGCCAGGGGCACTCGGATCGGTAGAGCCATCGATGATCGTGAGCGCCACAGCTCCAGAGACGGCCATGACCGCTCCGACCGACAGATCGATGCCGCGGGTGGCGATGACGATCGTCATCCCCAACGACACCAACATCAGTGGGGCGCTCTGGCGAAGGATGTCGATCAAGGCGCCATAGAGGCGGCCGTCCCGAACGGTGATGCTGGCGAACTGCGAACGAGCGATGGTGTTGATCAAGATGAGCGATGACCAGCGTGGCAACCGGCCAGAAGAGCCGGTGCTTGGTGACGCTCCTCAAGCTGCGCTCCCTTTGCCCTCGTTGGCGATGAAGTCGATCAGGCCGTCCAGGTCGAACCTTCGCGAGTCGAGCTCACCAATGGACTTGCGGTCTCTCATGACCACGATCCGCTGGGCGAGTCGCAGCACTTCCTCGAGCTCCGACGAGATGAAGATCACGGACAGGCCCTGTTCCGACAACTCGGCGACCTTGCGCTGAAGGTCGGCTTTGGTGCCGACATCGATGCCACGAGTCGGCTCGTCGAGGATCAAGAGCTCGGGCGCGGTGGCAAGCCAGCGCGCAATGAGAACCTTCTGCTGGTTGCCCCCCGACAGGTTGCCGGCGACCATATCGGGGTCGGCGGGTCGCACGTCGAGCGCCTCCATGTACTCCGAGACGACCGCGTCCTGCTTCTCCCGGCGGATCTTGCGGAACCCTTTGCGCGCCTGGATGCCGAGCACGATGTTCTCGGCGACGGTCAGGTCGGCCACGATGCCCTCTTCACGCCGGTCCTCGGAGGAGAATGCGATGCGGCGGTCGATTGCATGCCGAGGCGAGGTCATTCTCGCCGGCGCGCCCACTACCTCGATGGTTCCCGAGTCGGCCCGGTCGGCGCCGTACAGCAACCGAACCAGCTCGGTGCGGCCCGAGCCCAGGAGCCCGGCGATGCCGACGATCTCACCGTTGAACACGTCGAGGTCCGCAGGCTCGAGTACGCCGCGCCTGCCCACGCCGGTCGCTTTGAGGATCGGCGCATCCGTGCGGTCGATCGCACGCGCCGCGGTCGAGGAGATGGCCTCGAGGTCGTCGAGCTGGCGACCGATCATCTTGGTCACCAGATCTTCACGTGGCAGGTCTTTGGCGAGGTACTCGCCCACGAGTTTGCCGTTGCGAAGAACCGTGACGCGGTCGGCGATCTCGTAGACCTGGTCGAGGAAGTGGCTCACAAAGATTATCGCCGCACCCCTGGCCCGAAGGTCGCGGATCACGGTGAAGAGCTGCTCGACTTCACCGCGATCCAGGCTGGATGTCGGCTCGTCCAGAACCAAGCACCTTGGCGTCGAGCACCATCGCGCGGCTGATCGCGACCAGCTGCTGAACAGCGATCGAGTGGTTGGAGAGCAGCGATCGGGTGTCGATCGAGATCCCCAGACCATCCAGGTGCTCGGCTGCCAATCGATGCACGGCCTTCCAGTCGATCCGTCCGCGCTTACGGGGTTCGTGGCCGAGCATGACGTTCTCCCCCACGGAGAGGTTCGTGCACAGGTTGATCTCCTGGTACACGGTCGAGATGCCGGCCGCCTCTGCATCGGAGGTGCTGCGGAAGACCTGGCTGGTGCCGATCACGTCGATCGATCCGCTGTCGATGGCATAGACACCGGTCAAGGCCTTGATCAGGGTGGACTTCCCTGCGCCGTTCTCACCCATGATCGAGTGCACCTCACCCGGACGGAGGAAGAAGTCCACGTTGTCGAGGGCGAGCACACCAGGGAAGCTGATGGTGATTCCCCGCATCTCGACGATGGGGGCACTGACGGTGTCCGCGAGCAAGGTCACACGTTCACTCTCGATCTCTGATGAGTGCCGACCGGGCGCCGGTGACGAACCGACTCCCGGTCAAACACTCGCAAGCTATCTACTCGGGATGAACCCCGCGCAGATCAGTACAGCCGATCGGGAAGGGCCTCCACGGCCTGTTCCTGCGTGAAGGTCTGGTCCTCAACGTAGTTCTTCTTTTCGACGTCCTCACCGGCGAGCACGCTTGTGACGAAGCCCGCAGCAAGCTCACCAAGGAGTGGGTTGCACTCGACGATGTAATTGATCTTGCCATCGATGAGAGCCTGCATGCCGTCGTGGACAGCGTCGATCGAGACGATCTTGATGTCCTCACCCGGAACGCCGCCCGCGGCCTCGATGGCCTCGATGGCACCGAGGGCCATGTCGTCGTTGTGGGCGTAGACCAGGTCGATGCCGTCGACACCGTACTTCTGGAGGAAGCCCTCCATCACGGTCTTGCCACCGTCACGCGTGAAGTCACCGGTCTGCGAGTCGATCTTTTCGATCGCGGTGCCGGCGGTGGCTTCGTCGAAGCCCTCGGCGCGGTCGTTGGCGGGTGCCGAACCCGTCGTGCCCTCTAGCACCACCATCTTGGTCGGCGTGTCGCCGAACTCTTCAGCTGCCCACTCGCCTGCGTAGACCCCTTCCCGTTTGAAGTCGAGGCCGACCCAGGTGGCGTACAGGTCTTCCGGAGCCGTCACAGTGCGGTCCTCCAGAATGACTGGAATCTCGGCGTCCGCGGCCTCTTGCAACACGTCTTCCCAGCCGTCCTCGACAATCGGTGCGATGACGATGGCGTCCACGCCCTGGTTGATGAATCCACGAACCGCGGCGATCTGAGCCGCCGGGTCGTTGTCGGCCGCGTTGAAGATCAACTCGAATCCGTTCTCCTCCGAGAAGGCCGTCTTCATCGACTCGGTGTTGGCCGAGCGCCAGCCCGACTCGGACCCGGTCTGGGCGAACCCGACCGTGACGAGCTCTCCGGACGCTTCTCCTGCGGTCGTGGCGGCGCCCTCACCGCCGGCGGTGGTGTCGCTCGATTCGCCGCCTCCGCAGGCGGCGAGTGCCACGGCGAGCACCGTCAACAGAACCAGAAACTGCCGTTTCCGGTCTCTCAGTGATCTCATATGTTCCTCCTCATGGTCCGGGTTCTCTCTATCTGTCGTCTACGTGACGCTCGTGGGATAACTCTCTGGGTGTGTGGTCGTTGATGATCTCCTCCTTGTGCCGGTGTCACTCAGCGGCGTCTTTGGCGGTGTCAGAGGCCGTATGTTATCGTTAACGGGAACGCTAACATATGGCCGGAATCCTGTCTACCCGCCCCCGTTTGCACCTTGTGAACGGTCCCGTTATCGATAACATTCTGTCCCGGTCGGAAACCGTTTTCGCGAAGTCGTCCCGTTCCAAGAGGAGCTAGCAAATGCTGGGGTCGCGCCACAGAGTCACGATCAAAGACGTGGCGGCGATTTGTGGTGTGTCGACACAGACGGTGTCTCGCGTCATCAACAACCGCCCGGATGTGGCCCCCGATACGAGAGAGCGGATCGAAGGGGCAATCGCGTCTCTGGGATATAGGCCCAGTGCCGTGGCTCGGACCCTCGTTGCCAGACGCAGCAACGCGATCGGTGTGCTCCTGGCGGGGATGGGATACACCGGCACCGTTTCCACCTTGCGGGGCATCATCGATGAGTCAGCCAACCTCGGCCTCACTGTGCTCATCGCCGAACTCCCCGAAGGCGACAGCCTCGACGACCCTCGTCCTGCGGTTTCAGCCCTCGTCGAGCGTCATGTCGACGGCATCATCATGTCGGTTCCTGCAGTCGGGCACGCGGTGGACCGCATCAAGGCGGTGCTGCCCGACCGTCATGAACCGGTGGTGTTCGTCAAAGCCGGTGTATCCGATCGATACTCCAGTGTGTTGGTCGACAACGCCGCCGCCGTAGAGGAGGTCGTTGACCATCTGGTGTCGATTGGCCGAACCCGGATTGGGCATATCTCCGGCCCCGCCAACTGGCACGAGGCGCGCGACCGCCGCCAGGGTTGGCAGCGCTCCATGGACAAACACCTGCTCGAGGCCGACCTCGCCCTGTGCGAAGAGGGGGATTGGTCACCCCAAAGTGGGGCGGTGGCAATGAGCGCTCTTCTCGACCGCGTTCCGGATCTCGACGCTGTGGTAGCCGCCAACGATCGGATGGCGATGGGGGCGATGCACACTTTGCGAAGTCGAGGACTACGCATTCCCGACGACATCGCGGTCACGGGCTTTGACGACATCGAAGAAGCGGCTTGGTTTGCACCGCCGCTCACCTCGGTTGAGCAGCCACTCGCCGAAATGGGGAGACAGGCGGTGCGAAGGCTGTGGTCTGAGTTCGATGGCAGTGCCACCGGACCGATCGCCATTCCGCTCCGCGCCGAGCTGATGATCCGCGAGAGCACAATCGGCGCCGGCTAGAGGGGCAGTCTCATTCAGGAAGGATTCTGGCCTTCACTCGTTCGAACTCATCGTCGGTGAGGACACCGGAAGCCCTGAGCTCGCCCAGGGTCTTGAGACGATGCAGCCGAACGTCGATCTCCGACTCCTCCGGGGAGGCGGCTCCCGGCTGGATGCGTTGGTGGTCGGGGGGTTCGGTCATCTTGACCCAGAGGTTGTGATTCATCTCACGGACGACCGGCGGACGGATCCGCATCAATGGCCTCCAGCCGGCGATGCGATGGAGGCGGCCACCGCGTCGGCGTCGAGCCGATCATGGACCACCACGCGCCCACCGGCGTGAGCGACGGCGCTCCTCAGATGTCGCGCCCAGGTGTTCTCCCATACGACGAGAATCCCAGTGGTATTCGGTTGCAGCGTGCGTGCCGCCTCTGCGATGTCCTCGCCACTGAGCAGCCACATCACCTCGCCGCTCACCTCGGCAAAACGCTCAGCGATCGCCGGTTCGGCGTCGACCAGCTCGACCACGTCGAGACTTCCGTCATCGGCCTTGTTCACCAGGAGCAGGTCGAAGATCGAGACGATTTCCCGATCGGCGAGATCCGCCAACGCCTCGGCGATCTCACCGTCGAACGATCGCTTGGGGAATTCGAGCAAGGTGAACTCGACCGGACCCATTGTCTCGACGCGTTTGGTCTGATCCATTGGCGTCGAAACCTACCGAGCTAACCGTCCGACGCGACCACTTCGCGCCAGAAGGCCTCGAGCCGGTCGGCGACCTCGCCCGGTCGGCTCAGAGCGACCATGTGGCCGCCCTCGATCACGTCACCATCGAGTCCGAGACGCTCCTCGGCGACCCTCAGCTGGAACACGGCCGGGAACAGCCGATCGTCCCGACCGATGAGAACGCGGGTCGGGACGTCCGGCCACGAGGCAAGAGGCCAAGGCTGTTCCATCGGCGTCATCGACTGCTCCGGGATGTGATTGGCGGCCTCGTCCACAACCTCGGGCGGGACGTCGTGCATGTAGAGCGCGATCTCGTCGTCGGCAGTCTCGGGCGGCAGGCCGACGCTAGCGAAGTAGGCCCGTTCCGCTTCCTGTTGCCCGGTGTTCCCCCACCATGCGTTACCGGTCTCGCCGCTCAGCGGGATCATCGCGTTGAGGAGAACGATGAGATCGATCGGCACCCGCTCCGCGACAAGCGGGGCGGTGAAGCCCGCGAGCGACTGGGCAACCAGCACGACGTCGCGCCGTCCCCCGATCGCTTCGACGACCGCATCGGCGTACTCGACCCAACCGGCGCTGTCGTCACCCGCCGGCAGCTGCACGGGCACGACCTCGTGGCCGCGCAACTCGAGCTCCCGGGTGAGTCGGTGCCACTCCCACGGCTCACCGCCGGCGCCCGGGATCAGGACGTAGGTGGCCATCGTCAGCCACTCGCACGCTCGAACGACAACCAGCGAAGCGATTCGAAGCTGATCCGATGCTCACCCTGTGATGAGACGATCACGATCAGGACGCTCCCGCACGCCGGGCAGCGGACCACGTCGCCGGCCCCGCGAAAAACCATCACGGAACCAAGCATGCTCACCGTGCCGCAGCCGTCGCAACACCCTGATTGACCGGTCATGTCTCGGCCGAAGACTTCTTGAAACAGCCCGCCCAGGGCGTTGCCATCGATGTGGGTGTCACTCGTCATGATGTTCTCCTATATGTCCCGGCCCTTCGATTCGGCGACGCCCTCAGATCGCATAACGCAGCCAATCGTCCTCCCAACGCTTCTCGGCCGCCGCAGGTTGAGGGTCACCAAGCCCAACCTGCGGACCGCCCGGGGCGAGGAAGACGCCGCCCACCTCGGCCACCTCCTCTCCCGAGAGGAGGAAGAAGCAGCTTCCCGTTCCGGTGTACGGCGCCGGTGGGCCCGTTCCCAGGATCCGCGAGGAGATCACCGCGGCGGCTTGCCCGCCCTGTGCTGATGCGAATACCCCGGCCTTGGGCAAAGCCCGATCGCCCCCGATCGGGACGGAGTTCACGTCGCCGACCGCGAATACCCCCGCTGCCGCCGAGGTCTCGAGGGTCTCCGGGTCGACCGACACCCATGGCTTCCCCTGAGTCAGCCCTGACTCCACCACCACTGTCGGCGCCCGGTGAGTCGGCACCACAACTGCCAGGTCGGCGTCGATCGAAGACCCATCATTGAAGTGGACTTGGCGGCCCGAATCCTCGACCCCGGTCACCCTCGTGTCAGTGTGCAGCCTGACACCGCGGGAGGCCATCAGCTCGCTTACCCGCTTCGCCGCTTCCGGTCCGGCCACAGCGAGCGGAGCCGGCTCCGGGATGTAGATATGGATCTCGGCGTTGATGCCTGTTCTCCGGAAATGCCACTCGAAGAGGAGCGCCGTCTCCAGCGGTGCCGGTGGGCACTTGTAGGGAGCGCCGGCAACACCGATGACCACTCTTCCGCCCTCGAATCGCTCCACCGCCTCGCTCAGGAGGACCGAACCGGCGTAGTCGTAGAACGAGTGGGCGGCAGAGGACCCGGGCACGGCGTCCAGGTCGTAGACCGCGCCCAGCGCCACGACCAGGAAGTCGAAGCGAAGTTCGTGTCTGCTGGTGTCGACCTTCCGACCCTGGAGATCGATGGCGACGATCTCGTCTGAGACCACCTCGACCCCGTGCTCTGCGAGTGTCGCCAACGGTCGGCTCACCCCTTCCCGGGACCTCTGCCCGACCACCATGAGAGGGTTGGCTCCACAGAGGAAGCTCTTGTCGGCTCGATCCACCACGGTGATTCGATGCCCATCGTCGAGTAGGCGACGTGCGGCGATGGCCGCCTGGGCGCCCCCGAATCCACCCCCGAGAACCAAGACGTTGGCCATCACCGGCCAGCCTATCTCCCCTTGACAGATCATTGATACAACCGTATGGTTGTATCAATGCAGATCGCCCCTCCCGACTTCGACCGCATGTTCGGCGCGCTGGCGGATCACACCCGCCGCGACATCGTGCGCCGCGCGATCGATTCCGAGGAGGGGGTCGCCGAGCTGGCAAGCCACTACCCGATGAGCTTTGCGGCGGTGCAGAAGCACGTCGCCATCCTCGAACGGGCCGGCCTGGTCACCAAGCATCGCATCGGGCGGCGCAAGGTCGTCCGCACCAACGTCGAAGGGATTCACATTGCGCGCCGGCTGCTCGACCAGTACGAGGAGCTGTGGCGTGGCCGGATCGACCGCATGACCCAGCTCGTCAACGAGTACACCAGAGAGGAAGACCAATGACCGTGACCACCATCCGCAAGGATCCGCAGACCCTGAGCCTGACCCTCGACGCCGAATTCGACGCCCCACCCGAACGCGTGTGGGAGCTGTGGTCGGACCCGCGCCAGCTCGAGCGCTGGTGGGGCCCGCCGACCTACCCCGCCACCTTCACGAAGCACGACCTGCGACCCGGCGGCCGCGTCGAATACCACATGACCGGACCCGACGGGCGACCAGCCGCACGCGTACTGGGAGGTCCAAGAGGTCGATCCCCCGCACTCCCTCGCCGTCCGCGACGGCTTCGCCTCCGAGGACGGCTCGCCGAACACGGAGATGCCGGCCAACGAATTCCGCGTCACGATCGAGGGGGTCGGCTCCGGCCGGACCCGGATGTCGATCGTGAGCACCTTCCCGAGCACCGAGGCCATGGAGCAGCTCCTCGCCATGGGCATGGAGGAGGGCCTGACCCTGGCCATCGGCCAGATCGATGCAATCCTCGCTGAGGACACGGCCGGCCAGCCGTCGCGAGGCTGACGGATGGCGGAGTCAACGCTCGGCCGCCTGGCCGGCACCTGGGAGTTCGAGCCCTTCGTCCAGGGCGGGTCGGCGGGCACGGGACGGGTGACCTTCGAGTGGATCGGGGGCGGAGAATTCCTGCTCGGGCGATCCGTCGCGGAGTGGACCGACCCCGGGTGGGTGGAGAACGCCCCGAAGACCATCCAGACGGTCATCGGCTTCGACGACACCACGCTCGAAGTCATCCAGCTGTATGCGGACGACCGAGGCGTGAATCGGATCTACCGCGGCTCGCTGACCGACGCACCAGTGGTACCTGGAGCGGGCGGCCCCCGACTTCCACCAGCGGTTCGTCGGCGAGTTCCGCGACAACGGGCGGACGATCGACGGCCGATGGGAATCCTCGCCGGACGGAACCGCCTGGGAGCTCGACTTCCCGATCACATACCGAAGGAGCGAAACGACCTCATGACAACCGCACGCATGGAGAGCGCAACCAGATCACCGATTGCCCAACTCGCTACTGACCATGGGAGGAGCAACACGATGACCCTGACCGAACAAATCACCCGGACCCTGGTGGCGCCGGGCGCGACCCTGAGCTACGACGTCCGCCCGGCGGCTCGCCGGACGCCACAACCCTGTTCCTCATCGGCTCGCCGATGGCCGCAGCCGGCTTCGTCACACTGGCGGGCCACTTCACCGACCGCACCGTGATCACCTATGACCCCCGCGGAAGCGAGCGAAGCCAGCTGACCGAGCCGACAACCCCGCCGACACCCGAGCAGCACGCCGACGACCTGCACCGGATCATCCAGGAGTTCGCAGGCGGGCCGGTCGATCTGTTCGCCAGCAGCGGCGGCGCGGTCAACGGGCTGGCACTGGTCGCCCGACACCCGGAGGACGTGCGGACGCTCGTGGCCCACGAGCCCCCGCTTCCGACGCTCCTTCCCGACGGCGAGGCAGCGCTGGCGGCCGCTCGCGCAGTCAACGAGACTTACCGGCAACGCGGCTGGGGCGCGGGGATGGCCCACTTCATCGCAGTCGTCAGCCATCGAGGCGAGTTCGCGGCCGACTTTGCGCAGCAGCCCGCGCCCGACCCGACGATGTTCGGTCTCCCGGCCGAGGATGATGGGTCACGGACCGACCCGCTCCTCGGCCTGGCCCTCGTCGGATCCATCGGGTACGAGCCCGACTTCGAGGCCCTGCGCGCCGCATCCACCCGAATCGTCATGGCCGCCGGCGCGGACTCGGAGGGCGAGATGGCGAACCGCGGCGCATTCGCCGTGGCTGAGCGTCTGGGCGTCGAGCCGGTGGTCTTCCCGAGCGACCATGGGGGCTTCCTTGGGGGCGAGTACGGCCAAATGGGCGAGCCGGACGCGTTCGCGGCCAAGCTCAGGGAGGTTCTGGCAGAAAGCTGATTGGATATCGACCGCGTTCAACCCCTCGCCTGGTGGAGGTTCTCGGGAAATACACCCGCCTGGTGGTCCCCAACTCGGTAGTCGTACATCCACGACAGCGACTTCTCGGTCACCGTGTACCGAAATACCAGGCGCAGCATGACATCGCGGAACGCGCTGCCGACGGCTCCGGGGGTCTTGGAGCTGCTGCTTCGCGCTCCCTGGGCGACGATGCGCTCCACCCGACTGCGTCGGGCGGCCTCGAACGCCGCAAAGGCGGCGTCTGTCGTACGCCCCGTTTGCTCCGCATTCCCGAGATACTTGCCGAGGAGAACGGCATCCTCGAGGGCCATCGACGCCCCTTGTCCTGAGCTTGGGGCGGGTGCGTGGGCCGCGTCGCCGATCACGATCATCGCATCCCGAAACCACACAGGCACGTGTCCAAGGTCGTAGGTGTTGTCTGCGGCCAGCTCGAGCCGACCGGCCCGGATCAGCGAGGCCGCCGGAGAATCGTCATCCTCGAACATGGCTCCGAGCTTCCCCTGCCACTCTTCATTGGTGGTGGTGGCTCGCTCCTCCTCTGAAATGGCAGGACGGGGAGCATTGACGAACCACACCACGTCGCCGTCCGGCGTTGGATGGGCCCCGAAGAAGGCTCGCCTCCCGAACCAGAAGCGCCAAGCTTCTGCCTCCAACTCCACCGGGACCACCCCGCCGGAGGTGATTCCCCCGAAGTTGGTGAGTCCGACGTACCGTCCCTCAGGTGCATCACGGTCGATGAGCCGCCTGACGACGCTATGGACACCATCAGCGCCAACAAGCACGTCTGCCATCTCCGTGGCTCCATCGGCGTACGTCGCCTGAATCTGGCTGCCAACCCTGATCGCGCCGGTCAGGCGACGGCTGTGATCGACCGCGATACCTCGGCGCTCAGCCTCTTCGACGAGACTCAACGCCAGTCTCGACCGCTTGATGGTGAGCGCCGGCGTGCCGTCGGCCAGCGGCATTCCCAGTGGCAGCTCACCGAGCACCTTGCCCGCCGCGTTGCACATCACGTTGCGCCGCGTGGAAAATCCCGATTCGACAGCACAGTGCAAGGCGGAGACCGAAGCGAGCGCATCGAGGCCGTTGGGAGTGATGGTGAAGTAGGACCCGATCTCTCCATCCCCACGGGGATATGCCTCGGTCACCCTGGCTTCCAGACCCACCTTTTGCATCGCCATCGCGGCGACTGGGCCCGCTATGCCTCCTCCGACAATCAGGACCTTCATGTTGATATCCTTTCCCACGACTTTAGAATATCGTGATTATCTAATCTTTCGATTTTGGAAGGATATTGGAATGAAGCGGAATCGTCAAGCCATCGTTGCGGAGCTGGGCACTGCCATGCAGGCGTACCAGCGGAGCAACGCCGAGTTCGACGATGAAGTCGGTCGGGTACTCGACCTCAACCCAACCGACCTGCGTTGTCTCGACTGGCTGATCGGAGGGCGAATGACCGCTGGCGAGCTGAGCCGATCCACCGGGCTCTCGTCCGCTGCCACGACTTCGATGATCGACCGGCTCGAACGCAAGGGTTTCGTGCGGCGTGTGCGCAGAGCAGACGACCGACGCCAGGTCCTCGTTGAACTCACGGAGGACGGCAACGCTCGAGTCTGGCGACTCTATGGCCCTTTGGTCGAGGAGGGCGCAAGGCTCTTCGAGCGGTTCACCCGCGCCGAACTGGAAACCATGCTCGACCTCCTGAAGGGGATGCAGGCACTCGCGGTCGAGCATCGCGATGCGCTTCGTGGCCTGGTGCCGGCTTCTCCTCCACGCCCACGTCGGTCGACCTGACCGGCCCGACCCCGTCTGCCACGGCCCGCGTGGGCCAACGGGTCATCTCGATCCGATTTCGGCGCTCCGCCGCCTGGTGGCGTGAGCATGAGTGTCACAGACTGAGCTGCTGTCTTGTCGTATGGGTAAGGCAGTCTGTCAGTGAAGGAGTTCGACTGGTTTCTGACCCAGACGGACAGCGTGACGGACAGACAAACCGGATCGAGACAGAACTCCGCCTCGCCACCGACGATGGCGCCGGACGACCTGGATCACCACCGCCTCTGAGGGGCGCCGGACCGCTTTACAAGGATTCCGGAATGTCAGAACGCAAGCTTCTCACAAGCGATCAGACGCTGGGCCAGGTGAATGCAAAGCTCGATCAGGTCGTCCCCGGTCACAGCCGGATCACTGAGAGTTCCTCCAGCATCGAGATATTCCTGTGATCCGTGTGGATCAGGCTGGAGGTCCTCCAGTAGGTCGTCTGCGAGACGGGCGATATCGGGTATTCGTTCCCTTCGCTCCATCAACGTCCTTCCGATCGGGTTAATACGACCCTACGCCGTCCTATGCCGATGAAGCTCCCCAAACCGGGCCGTCGTCCGCACCATTGGTGACTTGAACGGGCAGCTGCCGTCGGCTTCATAGGGCCGCGCTGGTACAGGAATTTCCACTCGATACCGATAAGGGGGCCGATGTCGAACAAACCCGACGCCCTATGTAGGCATTGCGGCGAGTGGATTATCAGAGCGAACGCCCAAACGCCATGGTTGCACGTGGGGACTATGTCCGAATCGTGCGGAACCTTTGCCGACCCAGAGCCACCCGAAAGCATCCAACGTGGGAGACACACCATGGCGACGGGTAGCCCGCGCTCCGGTTCACGGGGACCGCGAAAAATGGCCTAGAACGATCGGCGTGACGGTGCCGGGCGATCGCACCGAAAATCCCAAGTCCGCGGGGACGTTCAAGGACCCCCTCGGTTGGACCAGAACCAACGGCATTGGTCAGTTCGTTACGACTGGGTAGACGGCTAGTCCAATGACCGCGGCCGCCGCAACGATCAGGGGTTCGGGGATTCGCCATGGACTCTTCCAGAGAATCAGAAGGGCCGAAACAGCCAGAAGAGCAGTGGGAATGTCGTAGATGGCGCGGCGGCCAAGGACAATGACTGCTCCGGCGATGGCTCCGATGGCAGCTGCCGTCACTCCGTCGACGATGGCCGCGAGGCCGGGGCGACTCCCGTACTTTCGGAAGTAGGGGGCAGGGAAGACGGTCAGGATGTAGGCGGGAAGGAAAGTGGCCACAGCGGCGAAGATCGCACCTGGCAGCCCGGCGACCAAATACCCGATGAACGCGGTTGTGATCACCACCGGACCGGGAGTGATCATGGCGACCGCCACAGCATCGAGGAACTGTTCGGAGGTGAGCCACCCGAAATCAACCACGACCCCGCCGTACAGGAAAGGGACTATGGCCAGGCCGCTACCAAAAACGAAGGCTCCCGCAGTGAAAAAGAACCAGAAGATCTCACTCAAAGACGGGCTAGCTGCGGCGACCTGGAAGGTGAATGGCAGTAAAAGCACACCGGCGACGGTGCCGGAAGGGCGCTTGAACCGTGGATGGCGCGCCAGCCACACCACCAGCCCGGCCAGCGGAAACAGAATTAGCTGCTCCCTTTCGGTTATCGCTGTCACGGCTGTCATGACCAGAAAAATGACCCAAAGGAGCGGGTCGGAGGCGATGGTCTTTCTAGTGAGCCGGTAAGCACTCCAGGCGATGATCCCGATGATTGCGGCCCCCACTCCGTAGAAGACGGCTTGCATCCAGGAGAGCCCACCGAATTCGAGGTATGCCCAGCCGATTGCAATCACCATCAGGAAAGATGGGAGAACAAAGGCGAGACCAACCAGAGTCGCGCCAAGAAATGAGTAGTGGACGAAGCCGAGGTAGATGGCGAGCTGGGCGGCAAGGGGGCCAGGGGACAGGTTGGCGAGAGCCAAGCCCTCCCTGTACTCATCCTCGGTCAACCAATGCCTCCGCTCGACCAGATCGCGGTGCATGTATTCCACCAGAGCCACCGGACCGCCGAAACCAGCTGCCCCCAGGTACAGAAAGTATCGAACCAACGCCCAGAGGGAGTAGGCCGTAGGCCTGGCGATATCCCCGTTCACCGGCCGCTCATACCCGAATGGCCGAGGTTCATCGTGAGGAGAGTAGATCTCCCGCGGCGCGGCGTGGCGGTGGCCCGTCCAGGCCGAAGCCGAGAAAGCACTTCGCGCCGCCGCCATCGAAGCGAGGCGCGCCCTAGGCGGCTGCGACCCGGTGGTCAGCTGAGGGCGTTCCAAGCGAGGGCAAGGAAAGCGACTCTGGCGACACCGATCAGCCAGGGTATCGGCAATGCGAAGCCGACCCAGAACACGACTTCGACGGGCAGTATGACCAGAGCGAGCAAGGCACCGACCTTCGAACCGTTCCACACCAGCCAGGCAGCCCAAGCCGCAATCAGTGTCACAACGAAGAACGCCATGAGCAGCACCACGAAGATGCGTGCGTGGAGCCGCGCCGACCAAGGGCCGCCGTAGGCCTCGAACAGGCCGGCGAAAACTGGCAGCCTCCCTTGCCGGAGAAAAAAGGCGGCCACCGGGATGGTCGAGAGCCCGAACCCAGCGGCGTAAACCCAGGTCAGTACGGCGGCGATGCGCGCGTTGTTCATCTGGTCCTTTCCGCCTGCCCGCCTCGCCCGGTTGGAGGTAGCACGCATGAAATAGATGGTTCACCGCTCCCTTGCGTCGGGGTCGGGGACGGAGCTATCGCTGGCTCCTCCCAAGTCTTGGTTGCGTAGGAACGTCAACACAGCCGCGACGCGGCGGTGATGTTCGCCGTCGTCCACCCCCAGCGCCAGCTTGGCGAAGATCGAGTTGATGTGCTTCTCGATCGCCGACTGGGATATGAATAGTGCTTCGGCGATGGCAGCGTTCGACTTACCCTGCGCCATCTCGCTCAGCACCTCCCTTTCGCGGGGGGTGAGGGTCTCGAGTAGAGAGCCCGCTAGTTGCTGGCGACGTGCGAGCAATCCCTCGACGACCTGCGGATCGATGACCGACCCCCCTGTGGTGACCTCACGCAGGGCCCTCAATAGCTCTTCTAATTCACCAACGCGGTCCTTGAGCAGGTAAGCGAGCCGGGCTGTTCCGTCGCGGAAGAGCTCGAAGGCGTACAGCGAGTTGGCATACTGGGAGAGGACCACGACCCCGATACTGGGGGTACTCAGATCGGATGACGTGGGCGACCTCGATCCCCTCCATCTGGTTGGTCGGGGGCATGCGGATGTCGGTGATGACCGCATCCGGCTGGAGCCTGTCCACCGCCGTTAGCAGCGTCTCGGCACTCTCAACCGCCGCCACCACATCCACTTCCCCACTCGATTCGAGCAGTCGGCGTGTTCCTTCGCGTACCAGGTAGTGGTCCTCGGCGATGACGACTCTCACGACTGACCTACCGGCAGTGTGGCCGAAATGCGCGTTCCGCTCCCCGGGTCGGCTGGCAACGGTGACCGTGCCCCCAAGGGCACGGATTCGGTCGCGAAGACCCGCGAGACCGTTTTGCCGGGCTGTGACCGGTTCAAAGCCGCGACCGTCATCGGAGACCTCCAGCCGGAGACGGCCGTCGGCATGGGTCAGCGACACGATGACCCGGGTGGCGTGGGCATGTTTGAGGACATTGGTCAGGGACTCGGACACAAAGAAATAGGCGGCCCCTTCGATTTCGTCGTCGAATCTCTGAGCCCGCAGTCCCTCTGAGTGTTCCAAGGAGACATGCAGCGGTAACCGGGCACATCGCTCTTCGACCGCCTCGAGGATCCCTCCGTCGCTGAGCACCGAGGGATGGATTCCCTGAGCCAGCTCTCTGAGATCCGAAAGGATCTGCTGGGCTTCGAGCCGCAGATCGTCGATTTCGTTCACACTGAGGCCCCCCCCATCGGCGGCCGACCGCGCCATCCCCAGCTTGGCGACTAATGCCACCAGCTCCTGCTGGGCGCCGTCGTGGATATTCCTCTCGATACGACGCCGCTCCGACTCGGCGGCGTTGACGATGCGACCCGCCAGACGGGCATTCATCAATGCCAGACCGACCTGCCCGGCCAGGGTCCGGATCAATTGAATCTCGTCTTCCTGGATGACTCCCTCGCTCTTGGGCCCGCAGACGATCTCGCCGATCTGCTCATCCCCTGCCCCCAGGGGCATCCGCAAAGCCGGCTCGCCGGCAACTCCTCCGGTTGCGTACTGAGTGCCGTCGTCGATGATGACCTTCACCCATTTCAGGCGCAGGACCTTTCGGATAGTCTCCACCAATTGGGGGAGCAGTTCGGAAGGTTCGACGGCCTGTTCGATCGTCGACTCCGAATTCGGTCACCGCCTCGTATTTGCTGGGACGTGCCCCGAACACCCAGCGATCGGCCACGGTCTGCAGACGCAACCGGGCGGGCTGGAAGAGAAGAGCCACGAACACGGTGAGGACCACCGCCATCTCGACACCGAGCCCCAGCCCCGCCCCAGCGGCCACCCCGAAGGCGGAGGCGACCCCGATGTAAACCAACAGGATGACGAAGGAGAGAGCGCCATAGACGAACGACTTGCGGATGACGATGTCGATGTCGATCCAGGCAGGCTCCAAAACGGCGATCATCACCGATGCCGGAATCAAGAGCATCGGGATCACAGCGGAGACCACCGTCAGCACCGAGAACTCATGCTGTGGCGGGGGGATTACCCCAAACTCGGGAAGGACGAAGCCGATTGAGCCGAGGAGAATGGCCATGACCCCGGCGAAGATGACCCAGCGAATCTGCTTGCGTTCCCGGGTGGGAGCCGCCCGATAGCGCATGAACAGCAACGCGACCGCCCCCAAGAAGATCAAAAACCCGACGGACTCCAGGGCTTCGAAGATTTGGCCAAATGGCTCCAGGCCCTCGACAACCAGCGGGCTGGGGATGCCGCTGACGCCGCTGAAAGACAACGGGCCGGTCAACATGACCTGGTTCGAGATCATCTTGAGCGTGGGAAAGGCGACAACGACCCAGGCCGTCAGGAGAAAACGCCTCTCTCGCGCATATCGGAACCGACCGTCGGGGAGGAGAGCCAGCAGAGTGACGAAGAGAACTACACCCACGCCGGTGAGGGTCTGGAACGCCCACATCGCGGCCCACATCCAATCCTGGGCACCGGAACGTTCGAAGATGACGATGGTGGGGATCTCGAGGATGGTGGGGATCGCCCAGAGTGCAATGCCGGACAGCAGCAGTAGCTCGCCTATGGGGTGGCCGGGACGTTTGATCATGACGATCACGCCGGCAAGGACGAACGACGGGACCACGACAAAGGCCCAGACGATGTTGCTTGCATCGTTGTATCCGGCACCCAATCCCCAAATGGCGACCGGGAAGTAGACCGCCGCAACCACCGCGAGTAGCGACCACAGCAGACGACGTCTCACATCGCGATTCTGTCGATAAACCGACCGCGCGTCCAGATGGCGCACCACAGTCCACATGGGCCGTTAACTGAAGCAAGCCCCACCCCCTTTCTGAGGCGGCCAGGGTTCTCGTGTCAGCATCCCATCCGTAATTTCGCACGTAGCGACCGAGGCACTCAATCAAGGGCCCGGAACCGCGCCGCCATCAGCGAGGAGGAGAACGTGACCACAATTAGAGAAGGGGAGGAGACCACCCTTCAGACCGATCGCTCCCAACTGGGGCGTACCTTCGCCATGACCGTGGTCAGCGTCGGGTATGGGTTGACGACTGTCGGCCTGGCCTATCTGGTGTCCCTGTTCATGCGGGCCACGGACGACTCCGAAGTGGCAGCGCTAGTCCCAGTCTTTGCCTCCATCACCGCCTTCATGGCCATGGTGGGAGTCGTCTCCCTGATGTGGTCGGGGGCCCGAAGACGACCCTGGTTCTGGCTCGTGAGCAGCGTGCCCGCGCTACTCCTCCTGCTAGCCAACGCACGCTTTCTCGTTTACGACATCACCCGCCCGACCATTCCCGAGTCGTTCCTGGTGACGATCGTGGTGCTCGCCGGAGGGCTGGCGGTCATTTCGGGGGGCATCACTGCCTTCCTCGAAGCGCGCCGGGGCCGGGCGATCTGGACGCGCACCGGCCGGGCCGGATGGGTGTCCATCGCCGTCATCGGTGTCCTGGTGGGAGCGGTTATCACTTCACTCCTTGCCGGCTCGGCATCGGCGAGTGGTGCTGGGTGTGGCAGAGGAGCCAACGGTCAGCGAGGTACTGACCGCGGAGAGAACCGCCTGGGTCGAGACCAGTCTCGACGTGGACGACGGCGAGGTCTTGGGGCTGTTCATCGTCAACAAGGACCCGGGGGCACATTCCTTCGACATCGACAGCCTCGACATCCATGTCCAACTGCCGCCGAACTCGACCACTGCGGTTGCGATCGAGCCGACCGGCCCAGGCACCCTCGAGTTCTTTTGCGGTGTCCCCGGCCACCGGGACAGGCCGGCATGGTGGGAACGATCGATGTCAACGCTTGAGAGGCCGCCGCGAGAACGGATACAGAAAATAGGAAAGGACAGACCATGGTCGAAGCCGTAGACCTGATGGATGCCGGGATTCGCGCCCAGTCGATCACCTACAGGACCGGATGGTTGATCCTGGTGGGGATCAACGGGCTCAGCATTCTGAACCATCTTTCGGGACCGTTGACAGGCATCGCCGAGGGAAATGCCGAAGTGTTTGTGTTCTTTAGCCTTGCGGCCATCAACGTCTTCGCTTTGGCCGTATTGCTGACCGCCTATAGACGTGGTGAGCGATGGGCGTGGTGGGTCACGTGGGCGATGGTCGCCACGTATGGAATGACGATTCTCTACGCCCCCGATGCCGGTCGTTACTACCTGGGGGCAGCCATCATCATGGCGATCGCGCAACTGCTGACCTTGCCATCGTTCCTGGCATCCGACCGGGTGAGAGTCCTGAGCCCGAAGCGAATCTGAGTCTGAGTCTGACCCCTGACCAGCCTTTAGAACCACACCTGTGCCGCACCGGAATGGAGTCGGTGGCCGGAATGCGAGCTGACGGGATTGTGCCGACAGGGCCGCATTAGTCCCGAGAGCGACCCAAACCCACCCGGAGGACCGCATGTCAACGCACCCGAGGGCGCAGATGGGTCATGCCAACTCAGGGCCGTTGATACTCGGCGAGTAGGTCGTCGATGACCGATCGGGCGTTCTGCCGCCACCCGAACCTCAGACCGGCGAGGTGCGCTTGGTGAGGCCCCCAACGCAGGGCTTCGGCATGTGTGATCAGCGCCTTCCACAAGGCCCAGCCTCGGCCACGCGCCCACGTTCCCTCGTCCACGGCCAGATGTGCTCGGAAAGTTTCCCTGCTCGACCCGAACAAGAAGGTCCAGGCAATGACCATGTCACAAGCTGGATCCCCAACCGCCGAACATCCGAAGTCGATGACGGCACTGAGACGACCATCGACTACCAGGAGATTGGACGGAGCCACGTCGCCATGGACCCAGACGGGTTGGCGGCTCCAGGTTGTCGAGAGCGCCGCCTCCCACACCTGGGTGGCCGCCTCGATGTCGATCTTGTCGGCGAGCTCACCGATAACGGCCCTGGTCTCGGTGTCCTAGGTCGAGAGCGGACCCCCACGATGGAAACTGTGCGGTCCCGCCGGCGGTCCGCCGGTGGTATCGATTGAGTACAGCGCGGCGAGGAACTCCGCCAGCGCCGTGGAGAACTCGGTGAGATCCGCGATCCGCGTGATCGTGGTGTGCTGGCCTTCCAGCCACCGATAGATCGACCATGGTCTCGGATAGCCACATTCCGGGACGCCCAGTACAACAGGCTGAGGGATGGCAAGCGGGAGGTAATCGGCAAAGAACGGCAACCATCGGTGTTCTTTGTCGACCTGTGCCACGTAAGCGTCGGCGCTCGGTAGACGCACCGACATGTCGCCACCGAGCCGGAACGTCACGTTGTCCCATCCTTCGAGTTCGACGGCCGAGACGGGAAGATCAGCCCACTGCGGAAACTGGCTAGCGAGCAAACACGTCACCAGACCCGGAGTGATGTCCGCCCTTTCCATCGAAGCATCTTGCCCGATGCTGCGTGCCTGGTCCGACTATTTACCCGGTGCCCGGAACCCCAGGACAAGACGTACGGCCCCACCCGCTACCTCGGGTAACAAGCGGAGCTCTTGGATGGCGACCGCGCAACCACCTAGCGCGGCAAGTGAGGAGCAAGTCTTGTCCAACGAGCACAAGGCGAAAACGGTGGAGCTGACGGGATTTGAACCCGTGACCCCCTCGTTGCGAACGAGGTGCTCTGCCAGGCTGAGCTACAGCCCCCTGCGGGACATGAATTGTACCGAGGGGTGATTCCCAGGCCAGATCGACCATCCGTCACACGACGCGTCACTGATCCGTGACGTCTGCATCAGGAATGCAGTTTGCCCAGGTCCTCGCGCAGCCTCTCCTGCACCACTGTGGCGGTGAGGTCGGAGCGGGAGCGCTCGACGAGGGCACGGGAGACATCGGTGGTGCGACGGAGACCGTTGGTCATCCCGTCGGGATAATCCATCTCGGCGAGAAGGTCGACGATCCGATCCATGGCCTCGAGGGTGGCTTGGGCTTGCTCGACGTCGCCGGCTCGCAGAAGATCGAGCAGACGCCGCCGCATCTCCCCAACCGCCTCGCCAAGACCGTGCAGAAAGGGGACGGGGTCGATGCCGAGGTCCTCGAAACCGGGCACCGGCTCACCCCGGAACAGGGCCTCGGTGATCCTCGGCCTCGGCATACTCCTTGGCGGCATCGGAGACGAAGCCGGCATAGAGGATGTCGGGATGGTCGGCGAGGGCGGTCGTGATGTCCGCCAACACGGTTCCCGCCTCGCCGATGAGCCCGGTTGCCTGGTCCCACTCACCCCGATGCAGGGCGCGGATCCCGTTGGCGGAGGAGCGGATCACTTTCCTGGAGCCGGAGATCCCCTTCTCGCGAGCCGCGAATCGGGCGTCGAGAACGACTCGGGCGTCGTCGGCGAAATCCGGGCCCATCGCCTATTGGGCGATGACTTTGATCTGCGGCTCGTCCCACTCGGTGGGACGCTCAGAGACGTGGGTGACCTTGAGCCGCCACTGACGCTGCTGCTTCATCTGGGCGAGGGCGGCCACGTAGAGAGCAATCAGGGAATCGACGAACAGGTGCACCAGAAGCAATGCCAACGAGTTCTGCCACAGGGCCAGCCCCGCGGTGACGAGGGCAAGGGCTACGAGCACGCCGATCGTGCGACGGCGGCGAAGACGGATGACGTCCCGCTGCCCTACCGACTTCCTGTCGTATGGCCGCTTCTGGACATCGGCCATCAGATGGCTCCAGCGGTCGAATTCCTCGGTCGAGTTCTTTGGTGCGTTTTGTCGATCGCCGAACACCGAGGGCAGGAGATACACACTCCACACAGCGGCTATCAGCAATAGGCCGACTATGACGCTTGTTGACATTTGGCTTTACGACTCCGTCCACGGATGAGCGTAGTTGCCGGGACCCTGTCCGATCAACGACTCAACCTCGTTCCCACTTGCCGGACCTTCCACCTGATTTTGACAGCAACCTGACCGTCTCGATCGTCACCTCGCGCTCGACGCCCTTCACCATGTCGTAGATCGTCAATGAGGCCACAGCGACGGCAGTCATTGCTTCCATCTCGACACCGGTCCGGTTGGTCGCCCGCACGCTAGCAATGACGCGAATGCCACGCCCACTCGGCTCCAGGCTCAAGTCCACCCCGGTCAGCGGGATGGGATGGCACAGCGGGATGAGCTCGGCCGTCCGCTTGGCCGCCATGATCCCGGCGACACGGGCCACCGCGGCGGCGTCACCCTTGGGCAGGTCGCCCGCGAAGAACCGCTCGGTCAGTTCGGTGGACATGACAACGAATCCTTCTGCCACCGCCTCCCGGTCGGTTACCACCTTGTCCCCGACATCGACCATGCGGACTTCGCCCGCCTCGTTGAGATGGCTCAGTTCACGCTCATCGGCCATCGATCCACTCCCTCGATTCGGGCCACTTGAACATTTCGACCATCACCGGTTCCCCGCGCTCGATAGTCGCGGTCCCGCGTGGCACCACGGCGAATCCGTCAGCGGCAGCCGCAGCCGAGAGCACGTTGGACGCCTGTCCCCCGGATTTGACCACGATGGGAGGGCCTGCTTCGAGACCCTCGACCAGGACCCGGAGAAAGACTGTCTTCTCAGGATCCGTGGCCAGAGTTTCACCTGCAATGGCCACCAATTGGGGCCGGAGGACGTGACGAGCTCCTTGCATCTTGAGCAACGAGGGCCGGGTGAACTGCTCGAAGGAGACAAGGACCGAAACGGGGTTGCCGGGCAACCCGAAGAACAGGGCGTCGCCGATGTGCCCGAACGCGAAAGGCTTGGCCGGCTGGATAGCCACCTGCCAGAAGTCGACATCGGCATCTCCCTGCAGCACGATCTTGGTCACGTCGTAATCGCCCATCGAGACACCCCCGGTGGAGACGACCACGTCCGCATCAGCCCCCCTCGTCAGCGCCTCCCGCAACACGACCGGATCGTCGGGGATGATGCCCAGGTCGACCGGCTCCACCCCGGCATCCTCGAGGAGCGTGAGCACCATCGGCCGGTTCGAGTCCCTGATCGCCCCGGGCTCGAGACCCTCTGCCTCGGGAGGGGTCAGCTCGTCGCCTGTCGACATGAAGGCCACCCGTGGGCGCTTGAACACGGGGGGCGTCCCGATTCCGATGGTGGCGAGGACACCGACGTGCATCGGGGTGAGACGCGTCCCCGCTGTGAACACCAACTGGCCCTCGGACACGTCGCCGCCGGCCGGGCGGACCGAAGTGCCTAAATCCACAGCCGTGGAAATGATCACCTTCGAGCCTTCCATCGCAGTGTCTTCGACCCTGGCGACTGTGTCGGCGCCGGGAGGCATCGGGGCACCGGTCATGATCTTGATCGCCTCTCCGGTCCCCACTTCGAGGTCCGAGCTCGACCCCGCGGGGAGATCGCCGATCACCTCGAGAACTGCCCCGGCCGCGGAGACATCGGCCCCGCGCACAGCGAAACCATCCATCGCGGAGTTGGCGAAGGGTGGCACGTTCTCCGGAGCCACCACGTCTGCGGCCAGGACGCGGCGATGCGCCTGCCAGATCGGAACGTGCTCGACTCCGAGAAGGCCGACCGAGGAGAGCACCTCGGAGCGGGCCTCCTCCAGCGGCTTCATCCGCTTCGCTCCTTCAGCCAGGAGCTGAACTCCTGCCCGAACTCGTGCTCACCCAACTCGACCGACGCCTCGAGCAAGCCGATGGGTGTGCCCACGTCGAGCAGGTCTTCCTCGGCGACATAGCCGCGGAGACGCCCACGGGCACCCAGTTCGTTGATGGCGTCGGTGAGCTGGATCTCGCCACCGTGGCCCGGCTCGAGCCCGCCCAGGATCTCGAAGACCTCCGGAGTGAAGAGATAGCGGCCGACCAGCCCGAGCCGCGACGGTGCATTGACTGGCCCCGGCTTCTCGACTGCGCCGGCCAGGTCGAGATAGCGATCCTCCAGTTCGGACGCCGGGATCACCACTCCGTATTTGCTGAGGAACTCCTCGGTCAGGTCGCGCAGACACATCACCGATACCGATCCGTCACGACTTCCGACGCCGAGACTCGCCAGCACGTCGTGACCGGGCCGCACGATGTTGTCGGACAGAAGGCAGTAGAAGGGCCGGCCGCCAACCATGTGCGCCGCCTCGTTGACCGCATGTCCCAGGCCGAGCGGTTCTTCCTGGACTACCGGACGCAGCTGGATGTCTTCGAGACCGGGAAGCGGGCCCTCGATGTTGAAGTGCTGGGCGAGGAGATGGCCGGCATCGAGATCGACGACGACGACCGCCTCCTTCGCCCCCGCCCTTGCCGCCTCCTCGACCGAGTACTGAATGGCGGGGCGATCGATGACCGTGAGCAGCGCTTTGGGCACGACGCGGGTCGCAGGTCTCATCCTCGTGCCACGACCCGCTGCGGGGATGACCGCGACTTCGACGCTCATGTCGGGACTTTCTCCTCGCTGCCGGACAGCATGCGTTTGATGTTTCCACGGTGCCGCCAGATCACCAACGCGATGATCAAGGCGACCCAGACCAGGGACAACCCGGTGACGCCCTGCCAGATCAGCATCGGGATGGTGATGACGACGATCACCATCGAACCGATGGAGGCAGTCTTGGTGAGCCAGAAGACCAGAAACCACACGGCGATCTCGATGACGGCGACGATCGGGACGGTGAAGAGAAGGACACCACCGCCGGTGGCCACCCCCTTACCCCCTTTGAACCCGTGGAAGATCGGATAGCAATGGCCCACGACCGCGGCCAGTCCGGCAAGAAACGCCCAATGCACTGCGGGGTCGGGCGAGCCGGAGGCAACCCAGCCCATCGCAGCCCCGATGGTCCCCTTCAACGTGTCCCCGATGAACACCATGGCGGCGGGCACCCGTCCCATAGTGCGGAGCACGTTCGACATGCCCGGATTGCCGCTCCCCTCCTGGTGGATGTCGACGCCGTACATCCGGCCGACGATCACGGCGAAGTCGATACTCCCCACCAGATAGGCGGCGACAATCGCCAGCGGCAGGGCAACGGCGGGCGACATGGGTGCCGATCATATTGCAAGAGGAATGGAAGACCCATTGTCCCGGTTGTAGAATTCGCCCTACCCCACCAAGCGGTCAGAAGTCGGTCATGCCTACCTACGAGTACACCTGTAAGCGCTGCGGCGAGAACATCGAGGTCTTCCAGTCGTTCTCGGAAAAGCCGCTGCGCAAGCACCAGGAGTGCGACGGAGAGTTGCAGAAGGTCTTCCACGCCCGCGGCGTGGTGTTCAAGGGATCTGGCTTCTACTCCACTGACTCCCGGTCATCCGCGCCATCCAAGAAGTCCGAGAAGTCCGAGCCGGCCAAGAAGGCCGACTCATCGAAAAAGAGCGAGACAGCGACCACCGGGTCGACCACTTCTTCGGGTACCTCTGCCACGTCGGACTGACCTGTCCGGTCAGTCCCTCTCGTTGACCAGGTACCAAACACCAAACGTCAGGGCGACCACCAACAGCAAGATCAGTGTCGATCGAACCCAGTGGACCTCCGCGACTGCGGTCTCTTCGGCCTTCTTCTTTTTCTTCTTCTTGTCGCCCATTGTCATCTCCTGGTCTGGCGGCTTCAGGAGGAGGTGGACCCCAACCCGGGGAAGATCAGTGGCCTCCGATGACCCACGAATCGCGGTCCACGCACCTCTCCGAGACCACCTACCCGTCGGGGGCTTCGTCGAAACCGTTGGACTCGACAGGCTCTCGAGACCGGCTCAGGGTGATCAACCCGATCGCGATGGCCGCTCCGGTCACCGTCATGAGCACGACGATGATCCTGAGCAGCCATGTTGTCGTGGACAGCGAAGACGCGGTGCTCTCCACCACGCTCTGAGCCTGGTCGAGCGTGGACCGGTAGGAATCGATGAGCGACTGGCTCGACTCCAGCTCGATCCTCAAGGCGTCGAAGGCCTCCGCCGTGGCGCCAGCGTCCTCGGCGAATTGCTCTGATACCGGAACCAGGGCCCTGATCGTCTCCGCCTGTGCCGTCAGTTGGGGAGGAATCGCCTCCAAGGCGTCCGCAGCCGCCATCAAAGAGGCATCGAAAGACTGCTCCGGGTCATAGTCCACGCCGAGAAAGGACAGAGCGTTCAGAGTGTTGTCGATGACCCCGGCGGTCTGTATCGCGGCGGGCATGGTGTCGAGGAGGGTCTCGATGCTCGTTTGTAACTCACCATCGAGGAAGTTGGCCACGTCATCCAGCTCCCCAGATGCGGTGAGAACAGCCTCCGAGGCGGCGGCGATGCTGGCGGCGGCAGCTCCGATGCCCTCATCGACTTCGACCGCTACCGATTCGAGGACGAGGAGGGTCTCCTCGACCGCTCCCAGGGCTGACTCGGAGACGGCCACCGACTGGGTGAGATAGTCGGACAAGTTGTTCACCATGAACAGGCCGAGGACCAGCCCGAGGATGCTGCCGACCAGGGCCACGACCCCGCTCACGAGCAAGGCGGTCCTCGTCGTGTCCGTCATAGGGGGCCAACCTACTTCCCACGCTCGCCCGCACTCCGTACTTTCGGACAGGTGATCTGGCTGCAGTCGCCCCCATGGGCACGTTGGGCTGTCGCCCTGCTCATTGCCTCGGGAGCTTTGTGGATCGAGTTCCGCCCCGAGCCCACGACACCTCACCCGTTCGCCGCTGAGGACGTGACGGCCGGATCGGTCGTCGACGAGTCCAACACCGAGATCCGACAGGTGCCGATCGGGACCTTCACTGAAGTCGAGTTAGGGCAGGTGGCCCTCGACTCGATCCTGGCCGGCGATCCGGTGCTGGCGTCGAACATCGGCGAGTCCGGGCAAGCGGTTCCCCAGGGATGGTGGAGTCTGGAGATGCCCCTACCTCGCGGCGCTCACCGGGGAGACTCGGCTCGAATTGTCCTGCTCGACTCGGATGTCGTGGCTACCGGAGTCGTGGTCGAAGACCCGGACGAGGACCCGCTTGGCTCCGGGTTGGGTCTGGTCGCGGTCGAGTCCGGGCTTGCCGCCGACGTCGCCCGGGCAGCCGGGGAAGGGCGGGCCGTGGTCATGATTGCACCGCCCTGAGGATTACCGTGCCGCCGTGCTCAACGCCATCATCTGGGGCCTGGTCCAGGGCCTCACCGAGTTCCTGCCTGTCTCCTCGTCGGGCCACCTGATCATCATCCCGGCATTTCTCAACGAGCTGGGAATGGACGTGCAGCCACCTTCGCTGGCCGTGGGCGCCGTGCTTCATCTCGGCACGCTCGCCGCCGTGCTCATCTACTACCGGGCCGAGGTGGTGAGTGTCCTCCGCTTCAGGACCAATCCGGACGGTCGCAAGATCGCGCTGCTGGTCGGGATCGGCACCATACCGGCGCTCATAGGGCTGCCTCTGGCCGACCAGGTCGAGAGCCTCCAGGAGTCTGTGGCCGCGGTCGGGTGGCAGATCGTGGCGACCGGCGTGATCCTCGTGGTCGGTCAACGTCTCGCTACCGGGGCGCGGAATCTTCTCCAGGGACGGATACCGGACGCAATCGTCGTCGGCATCGCCCAGGCCATCGCTCTCATCCCGGGGATCTCGCGGTCGGGTGTCACCATCGCTGCAGGCAATGGGCGAAGGTTCGAGCCGGCCGAGGCCGCCCGCTTCTCGTTCCTCCTCAGCATTCCCGCCATCGCCGGGGCCGGGTTCAGCCAGCTGTTCGCCCTTCCTCCATCCAGCGGACTGACCCTCGATCTCGTGGTGGGGATGGTGGTGGCCGGAATCTCGGGCTATCTCGCCATCGCCTTCATGATGAAATCTCTGAACCGGATCGGCCTCTACCCCTTTGCGATCTATTGCTTCGTGATCGGCCTGACCGCGGTCGTCTTTTTCTGACCAGGTAGCCTCGGCGCCAGGAGGAGAAACGATGACGCATGTCCTCATCCAGGAGTCGATCGACAAGCGGCAGCACGTTCGCGACCTCTTGACCCAGACCCCTGACGACTACATCGCGGTGCGCGAACTGTGGAAGTCCCATTCCCTGGCCGAGGACGCGAGGGATATCGCCGGCCTCATGGCCACACTCACCGATGACTGCGTCTACGAGCTCGTGCAGACCGGGCATCGCTGGGAGGGAAAGGAAGGAGCGACCCGTTTCTACATCGAGTTGCTCTCCGCATTCCCCGACATCGATTTCGCCCTGACCAGCATCGTGGTCGGCCCCCAGGGTGTGTGTGAAGAGGCGGTGGTCAACGGCACATTCTCCTCACCCTGGTTGGGCATGGAGCCCACCGGGGAGAAGATGGTCTGGCGCAACGTGATCTTCTTTCCCTGGGATCCCGACGCCCGGCTCTTCACCGGAGAACGGGTCTATTCCTTCTTCCCCGATCTCCCCACGGGTGACCTGCCGACCGGCATGTAGCGCTCTGCTGTTGCCGAGGAGCTCAGAGAACGGTGTCGAGCCCGAGGTGGACCCCCGGGGGGAGAGTCCCGATCCCGCGGATGGCGATCAGGGCTCCCGAAGCGAAGGACTGGTAGCTGGTCGAAAGGTGCTCGATCGACAACACCTCGCCGAGATTGGATAGGACCACCTCCTGTTGGGAGATGAGACCGGGCAGACGGACGGCGTGCACCCGCACACCTTCCACATCGGCCCCCCGCGCCCCCTCGACCAATTCCGCCGATTCCCGGGCAGACACCCCACCTCCCGAAGCCACCCCCATGGCAGTAGCCAGAGCGGTCCCTGACGGCGCGTCCGGCTTGCTCGAGTGATGACGCTCGATGATCTCCACCGCCTCGAAATGCGACGCCGCCTCGGCGGCGTACCTCATCATTAGGACCGCCCCTATCGAGAAGTTCGGGACTACCAGCGCGGCGGGGCCGTCAGTTCCCCAGATGCCGCGCAGCTGCTCCAAGCGCTCGGGAGTGAAGCCGGATGTCCCGACCACAACAGCGAGACCCTTCTCTCGCCACGTCTTCAAATTGTCGAAGACCACATCGGGGTGCGCCGTCTCCACCACCACGTCCGTGTCGACTTCGGTGGGTGACGCGGTGACGGTCAGGCCATGCATCTCGGTTCCGGACCGATTCGGGTTGAAGAGCGCGGTGAGCTCGAGGTCATCGGAGGCGACGATCGCGTCGGCGATCGGTGTCGCCAGCTTGCCGCCGGCACCTGAGATAGCGACGCGAATCATTGCCCCACGTTAGGGAGTACGGAGTTCCTCGGTCGAAGGGGCATCACGCGTGGCGTTGACCGGCCAGCGGAGGGCCGCCCCCACCACAACAAGACTGATCAGGAGCGATGCCACCCCCTCTCCCCAGACGATGGAGTCAGAGGCGCACTGCGACGACACCGCGCCGTCGACTCCCGACTGACCACTGGCATCCTCAGATGAGATGGTGGAACCGAAGCTCCAGCCGGACACGTAACCCCTCTCAGCCGGGTCGACTTCCACAACCGTTCCGTCCGCATATGTCTCGGTGCAATAGGGGTCCAGATGCAGAAACAGGGCCATTGGGGCGACAAAGACGCCGAGTGCCATCGCCACTCGCGCCCACCACAGTGGGCGGGACAGCACGACTTTCGTGGGCCTCCGGTTGTACGCCCACCACCAGGTCAGAGCCAGGAGGAGCCAAACGAGAAGCAGGGTCAGGTCGAAAAAGCCGAGCATGATGGCTGCCAGCGAAGCTGCCGGCAGGAGGGCCGGTCGACGATCCAACGAGATCAGGGCAATGGTTGGAGCCACTGCGGCGGCGACGCCCAAGGCCACAGAGCCAATCACCGCCCCAGGGTCGTCCTCGATGTTGACGATCCCAATCACCACCAGCGCGGCGGCGACGGAATATCCGACGATGATCCCGGCCCAAGTCACCCGCCGGTTCAGCCTGATGGTTTCGTACACAGACATCTGCTCACCTCGCACACGGGGGTTGGGACCAGTTCATGAAGTCGATCGCTAAGACCGAGACCGCAGTCGGATCGACCTCGTCGATGAAATCGAGGACTTCGGTGGTGGGCCCGGTGGCGACCAGTTCCTCGACCATAGGAGTCTCCAGTCGCTCCAGCGCCTCTGTGCCATCGTCGACACTGGCCCCGATTCCGGCGATGAGCTCCGGATAGTCGAGCAAATTTCGGAGCGCCCTCCGGGTCTCCTCGAGCGCACCGGGGACCGACGCCGGCATTCCGAAATAGTCGCCCGAGCCACCACCACTGGAACCGGCCGTCATTTCCGGTACCGTGAAAAGTTGGCTGCTGCAGGTGCCGTATCCGAGCACGCCGGCCGGAGCCAATGCCGAACCTTCGTCGCCCGCGACCTCGAAGCCGGCCCAGATCACGCTGATATCGGCATCAGTGCTGATCATGGCTTGGGCGGTATCGACCTCGATTGCGTCCTCGAACCAGACCTGAACGGTGGCCACCGTGCCCTCACCTACCGCTTGGAGACTCTCCTCTCCGCCGAGCTCGCCGTTCTCGTCGTATAGAACAGGCCACAGCGGGCCACCATCCGCGCTCCCAAAGGCGAAGAGCCCGATCCGGGACTGGATGCTGCCCACTTCTTTCACCGCGCTGCCCACCGGAAGTGAGACATCGACCTCGGTTGTGCGGCTCAGAAACGCGTTCTGGTAGGCGTACTCGCTCATCGCCACACCAGGGTTCGACAGGATGGCAAGATCGGCGGTGGCGACGGTCGCGGCCACGGCACGCCCCCCACGATTGATGACGAACGGCTGCAGGATCAGCAACGACAACAGCCAGGCCGCAATCCACCCAGCGAACAAGAGCAGCAGGGCATCGGCGGCGACCCGCAACATCGAGCGGCGCACGGCCCGGCCCATCGCCTTCTGGTCCCAGGAGCCGGCCGGGCTACCCAATTCGACTGGGGCGACGCCGTCGAGAATGGACCTGCACTCGTCACACGTGGCGAGGTGGATGTCGACCTCGCGACGCGTGGCGCGGTCGAGGGTCTCGTCTACATATCCCTCGAGAAGCTCCTGGATCTCCTCGTGTGTCATGTGCCATCACCCTGGTAGGCCCGGCGAAACCCCAGCCGAGCACGATGGATGAGGACCCGGGCGGCCCCATCCGAGACTCCCAGCGTCTCGGCCACCTCCGACCCGCTCAGCCCGACCCTGTCGGACAAGACCAGGGCGGTCCGCTGCCGCTCGGGAAGGCTCGCCAAGGCACGATCTATCGCATCCTGCTCCACCGGGTCGTGATCCGGCCTGGCGCTGGTGTCCTGCTCCTCGACGCTCACAGGCCGTCGCGACCGGCGACGTAGGTCGTCGAGGAAGACGCTGCGAGCGATAGCGAACAGCCAGGCCCGTGGGCTCTCGCCGCGATAGCCACCCATCGCCCGCGTAGCTCTTACGAACGTGTCCTGCATGAGATCCTCCGCCAGGTGGCGATCACGACACAACGAGATGAGATAGGAAAAGACGGGGTCGGCGTGGAGCCGATAGAAGCTCTCGATGTCGTTGCTCTCGGCCACACCCGTTCCCGTGATCCTCGTGATCGAGTGGTCATTTCACCGGAGTGACGCACTCCGAGCCGTGATTGTTACGGAGAGATTCGCTGCTATCTGGCGAGGACCCACGCCAGTCCGAGAGCGACGTTCAGCCGAGGGCCTCCGCCAGCGACTCGTCGAACACCTCGAGTGTCTTGGCGACGTCCTCATCGGTGTGGGCAGCGCAGACGAACCAAGGCTCCAACGCGTCCGGGCAGGGCATGACGCCTCTCCGGATCATCCCGAACAGGACTTCCTCGTACAGCGGCCCGTTGTGCCTCGAGGTCTCCCGGAACTCGTTGAGGTCGCCCTCACCGATGAACACCGAGAACATCGCCGGGTGGCCGGTGGCCTTCCCCTCGACCCCGCGGTCGGCGAGCACCTTCTCGATGCCCTCCATCAGGTTCCGCCCGACCTTCTCGATCCGCGCGTGCGGCTCTCCGGTGGCGAGCTTGTCGATCGTCGCCGCTGCAGCGGCAGTGCCGATGCCATTGCCGGAATAGGTCCCCGCCTGGGCGATCCCGGAGGACCGCCAGCCATCCGCCACCTTGTCGGTCATGGCGATGGCGGCCACCGGATAGCCGTTGCCCATCGACTTGGCGTAAGTGCCGATGTCCGGCCGCACCCCGAAACACTCGCAGGCGCCGCCGTAGGCGACTCGAAACCCGGTCTTGACCTCATCGAAGATCAGCAGTGAGCCGTTGTCGTCACAGAGCTTCCTCAGCCCCTCGAGGAACCCGGGCAGCGGCATGATCCCGAAGGCGTTGCCCAGCATTGGCTCGACGATCACAGCTGCGATCCGCTGTCCCTCGTCCTTGAAGGCCCGCTCGGCCAGCTCGAGGTCGTTGAACGGCATGGTTCGCACCAGTGACCTGATGGCCTCCGGTATCCCAGAGCTCGACTGGAGGGCGATGGGGCGGAAGCGTGACCCGAGGCCCTCCACCGGCACCCCCGCAGTGGAGAAGAGCACGTAATCGTGCATGCCGTGGTATTGGCCCTCGAACTTGATCACGACGTCGCGTCCGGTCAGCCCGCGGGCGAGTCGGATGGCGTGCATCGTCGCCTCCGTGCCGGTGTTGGTGAAACGCATCGCGTCGGGCCACTGCAGCGCCTCCATCACCTTCTCGGCTGCCTCGACCTCCCGACGTTGGGTCATGGCGAAGCTCGTCGCCTGCCCCGCCGTCTCGACCACCGCAGCCCAGACATCCGGATCGCCGTGACCGAGGATGATCGGCCCGAATCCGCACTGGTAGTCGATGTAATGCTTGCCATCCATGTCAACGAGATGCCCCGCCTCGCCGTGGTCGATGACGAGAGTGTCGTCAGGTCCCCAATAGCGGAACTGGCTCGACACCCCGTTGACGAGGACCTTGCAGGCCCGCTGGTACCACTGTCTGGTCTGATCTCCCTGGAGGCTCATTTCTTCATTCCTCTCGGAGCGATGCTACTGAACCGCCATTCAGTCCGACTTCGATCGGGATTACCGTTGCGTCCATGGCGACCGATCTCCAGCTCTTCATCGCAGGTGAGTGGACGGAGGGGACCGGAAATGACCACTACGAGGTCTACTCCCCCTCCACCGGCGACCACCTCTACAACGTGCCCAAGGCATCCACTGCCGACATCGATCGTGCAGTGACCGCGGCCCGTGACGCCGCAGAAGAGATGCGACATTGGACGGCGTTCGAGCGGGCCGACCTCTGCCTTCGGATCTATGACCTGTGGCAGACCAGGGTCGATGATGTGGCACGCATCCTCTCCATGGAGCAGGGAAAGCCATTCGAGGCAGAGGCGAAGGACGACATCGCCGAGTCGGGTGACTATTTCCAGATTGCCGCCGAAGACGTCAAGCGTCTCAAGGGCGAGTTGATCCCGACCACCAGCCGGCACCGCCGCATGTTCACGGTTCGCCGTCCGGTCGGGGTCTGGGTGGCGATCACGCCGTGGAATTTCCCGGTGATGATCCCGATGGAGTACGTGGGGCCGGGTCTCGCCACCGGCAACGCGGTAATCGTCAAGCCGCCCGAGTTCACATCCTGGGCCTTACTCGAGATGGCCAGGGTCTTCGAGGAGGCCGGAGCCCCAAAGGGGGCCATCCAGGTCATCCCGGGCGTGGGCGACATCGGCACCCAGTTGGTCACCCACGACGGTGTGGACGCGGTTGGCTTCACCGGGTCGTCGGCCACGGGCAAGAAGATCGTCTCGGTCATGGGCCTCAAGCGCTCGATCATGGAGATGTCGGGCAATGGCCCGACCGTGGTCACTGCCGATGCCGACGTGGTCAAGGCCGCGGAGGCGGCGGTCTATGGGGCCTATTACAACGCCGGCCAGGTCTGCGTAGCCACCGAGCGGGTGATCGTCGTCGACGAGGTGCATGACGAGTTCGTCGAGGCGTCCCTCAAGGCGGCGGGGAACGTGCGGCTCGGGGACCCGTTCGACGAGGCAACCAACATGGGACCGCTCAACAACGAGCCGACTGCGGCCAAGATGGACCGCCACATCGCCGACGCCGTCGACAAGGGCGCCGAGTTGCTGATGGGGGGCGGGCGAGCCTCAGGGTTCCCCACCGACCTCTACTACGACTTGACCATTCTCGACCGAGTCCCGGAGTCTTCGGAGGTGGCGCAGGAAGAATCGTTCGGACCGGTGCTCCCCATCCTCAGCGCCGCGGACGACGAGGAGGCTGTCGGAGTGGCCAATCGGACCCATCTCGGGCTCCAGGCGGCCGTCTTCACCAATGACCTGACCAAGGCATTCTGGTACGCCGACCGGATCCGGTCGGGAACGGTGGTGGTCAACGACTCGACCGACTTCTGGGAGACCTTTCAGCCGTTCGGCGGCGCAGCCGGCACGGAAACCGGCTGGGGCCGCCAGCGGATCGACGAGTTCACCGACCTGCAGACCGTGGTGTTCGTGCTGAGGGAAGAGGGCTGACTCAGCTCACTCGCGCATCGTCATCGCCATGCCGGCGAATCCACCACCAAAGGCACCGAGCAGGATCCCGGGAAGCACTGCCGTCAGTGCCGATTCGGAGATGTCTAATGGAGTGATCAGCCAGATCCCGACTGTCATCCCGACCAGGACCACCGGGATGCCGATGATGATCCCCCGGATGATGGCGGGGCCCATCGGATCGGTCTGAGCGCTCTCTTGCTCGGCCACGACCCCATGATGCCAGAGGTCAAGGCACGATTGTCGGCTCGACGCGGGTGTCGGTGTCGGCCCGCAGACCCATCCGGCGCACCGCCACTACGAACGGCAGCCGGATGGCGTAGACCACCCCGGCCACCACATAGGCGGTCCCGAACGAGAACACATCGGCCACCCTTCCGAGCGCTGGCTGGGCCACCACACCCCCGGCGCTTCCCATCAGCGAATTGAACGACAGCACGGTCGCCCGTTGCTCAGAGGGAATGCAGGCATTCATGTATGCCTGCTGCATGGGATTGGAGACGGCCCCGACCAGGGAGAGGAGAGTGAGCAGTCCTATCGCCACCCAGAACCCGGCCGGGATCTGGAGCATCTCGGCGAGCCCCACACCCACCAGCGCGATTGCGCCGACTACGACCTCGACGATGATGACCGCAGTCCGGGTTGCGACCAGACCTCGCACGAATTTCACCGAGGCTCCCCCGGCCATCTGGGCGACGGCGAACACCGCGGCGGCGATCCCGGCCACATACGTGGCATTCGGGTCGCCGAACAACTCCAGCAAGTAGGGCTGGAATGCGTAGAACGCCCAGATGATCACTCCGGCGGCGAATGGGGCCCCGAACATGAACATCCGGATTGGAGGATTCCCGAAACCATGCTTGATCGACGCCCGCAGGATCCCGCGCACCTGCTGTCCCACCGCCACCCCTCTGGTGGGCTCATATCCGAGATCGTGCATCCACAGCCACGCTGCTCCGATCACTGCAAGAAGGAGTAGCGAGCGGAGGGCATAGGGAATTGCCAGATTGATCTGCCCGAGGAACCCGCCTCCCACCGTGCCCACCAGCATCGCCGCCCCGCCGACAATCTGGCCTCGGCCGAAGACGGTCTCGATAGCGCCCTCGAAGCCGGTCGCCTGGAGAGCGTCCACCAACCACGCCTCGGTGGCGCCGGAGAAGAAGGTGAAGCCGAGTCCGATCAACACCGAGACCAGGACCCACCATCCGATAGGCGCCGCGAGGTACCAGAGCCCCAGATAGGCGGCCGTGGTCACGAGGAGAGTGGCCGCACCGAGCATGAATGACGTTCGCCTGCCAAATGTGTCGGCGATCACCCCTGTGGGCACCTCGAAGATCACCATGCCCGCGGTGTAGCCGGCATTGGCGATGAACGCCTGGGTGATGCTGAGCCCCGCATCGAGCAGGAACAAAGTGTTGATCCCCCAGATCAAGGACGCGGCGAGCGTTTGAAGAAGCAAGAGCAGGTAATAGGTGCGTTGAACGCGTTCTGGCGTCATGGCTCACCGAAGAGGTCTGGCAGTTAGCGTAACGATCCGATGTACACCCCCTACGAACAACGAAAGGGCGAGATTCCTTTCGCCTCCTCGGAATACATCTCTTTCGCCTCTCGGAATTCGTTCCTCGGTGTCCCCTCGGTCACCATGGACGATCTCGGAGATGGATCGGTGGTCATTCTCGGAGCTCCCTTCGACTGGGGCACCACTTACCGTCCCGGGGCGCGCTTCGGACCCCAGGCGATCAGAAATGCCGACTACGGGGCAATGGACGGTTACCGGCCCCATCTCCCCACCGGACTCGACCCATTCGAGACGTTGGGCGTGGTGGATGTGGGTGACGTCTACGTTCGACCGGGCGAGCTCGAAATCTCGATCGGGAGGATCGCCGACGCGGTCGAGCAGGTGTCCGCGGCCGGCAAGGTGCCCATCGTCCTCGGTGGCGACCACACGATCACCTGGCCTGACGCACTCGGCGTGGCACGGGTGCATGGGTTCGGCGAGATCGCCCTGATTCATTTCGACGCCCACGCCGACACCGGGTTCACCCAGAACGGCTCCCTCTACGGGCATGGCACCCCGATGCGGCGGCTGATCGAGTCGGGGGCAGTGCCCGGCCACCGCTTCGTGCAGATCGGGTTGCGCGGCTACTGGCCCGAGCCGGAGGTGATGCAGTGGATGAGGGAGCAAAAGATGCGGTCGTTCCTGATGAACGAAATCGTCGACCGGGGTCTCACTGACGTGGTCGACGAGGCTGTCGCCTACTCGCTCGAGGGTGGGGCCAAGGGTGTCTTCATCAGTGTCGACATAGACGTCGTCGACCCTGGGCTTGCCCCGGGTACGGGCACCCCTGAGCCTGGTGGGCTCGGTTCCCGTGAGCTCCTCGACACCGTGCGGCGGCTCTCCCGCGATCTCAATGTGCTCGGAGCGGACATCGTCGAGGTCTCACCGCCCTATGACGGGCCAGGTGAGCAGACGTCCTATCTGGCCAATCGCGTCGTGCTCGAGATCCTGAACGGGATGGCGGAGCGCAAGCAAGGGGAAGAGTCGTAGACCTTCCGGGCCAAGTCGGCCCGATCAGGCTTTGATCAGCTCGATGCTCATCGGGTAGTCATATAGCTCGCCGCGGGAGGCCGCCAGCGACGCCATCAGGGCAAAGACCAACTCGAGGACCACCAGCACCAAGAGGAAGAGGAAGATGGGGATCGCCACCACCAGCCCGATCACCGTGATCGCAAAGATGACCCCGATGATTCCCCCAACGATGAAATAGATCAGAAGCGAGAGTTGGAAATTGAGGGCGGTGCGGGCATGCGGCTCCACCGCCGGATCGTCGCGCTTGATCAGCCAGACCACCAGCGGACCGACCAGTGAGGGGACTCCGATGACCTGGACGAAGGCCGACGCATGGGCCAGAACCTGCCACATCTGCTGGTCGCTGGTCCTGGCCGGGGGTTGAGCCTGTGGCCGAGGCTCCATCAGTCCCGAAGATGGCACCGGCGGCTCCGGGACAGTTGGTTGTCGAGCCGGGGGTTGGGGTGCCGGGTCGGGTGCGGGAGATTCAGGCAGCGAGGGTGGCTTTGGATCGTCGGCGGCACCGGGATCCGTGGGTCCTTCTGTCATTCGTCAATCGTAGGCCGCCGTCATGATCTGTTCTCCCAGACGATGAGGGCGGCCCATCCGTCGTCAGCTTCGTCCTCGAGATAGTTCTCGAGTAGGCCGCGAACCTCGAATCCATGCGAGAGCTGAAAGGTGAGGGTCGGATCGTGAAGCTCTCCGGAAACGACACGACTCACGTACTCGTCGATCGGCATCGTCCCCTTGTGCTGGAAGTAACCAGGCAAGGAGCCACCCGCGACGATGCCCCTCTTGCCGTCCCGGATCACCAGGCCTTTACGTCTCTCGTACAACATGCCGCCGATTCCCCGGCCCCGATACTCGGGAAGGACAGTGATGTCGGTCCCGTAGTACCAGGCGCCTGCCGGATCGTGATTGGCGCATTGGTGCTCGCCGGTGATGCCGGCAATGGTGTGCTGGGGCTGATCGAAGTCGAAGTCCAGATAGATGCCGGCACCCATGCCGACGGGGCGGCCATCTGCCATTGCGACGAAATAGCCCTCCGGGAACACCTCGGCGTAGGCGACGATGTCCTCTTTGGACAACAGGTCGTCGGGGTTGGCCATCGGGAAGCAGGTGAGCTCGATTTGCTCCAGCTCACCGGCCATTTCCGCCTGGAGGTTGACGATCGTCACCTCGCTCACAGACGGAACGACTCCCATGGGTTGTCGCCGGGGATCCCCCAGACCGAATCGAGCTTCTTCTCCTTGGGGCGGATGACGACCGCACCACACGTGGCCACGTCGCCGGGTGCTTGGGCCCGGCGCGCGATCGACTGGTCGGCGAAGAAGCGGTCCAGGTCCTGGGAGAGCTCCGTCCCTCGTTCCAATCTCTCGTCGCTGCCCGCCACGTGCTCGGGAGTCCTCTCTCCCTCCTCGAGTCGGGTGCCGGTGTCGAGGCAATGGTTGGTATGGACGTACGGCACCTCGGTGACGCGGGTCACCTCGATCGTCCCTGGCATCGCCTCGATGTTTGCCCCAGAGCCGTCAGGGCCGATGATCAGGTAGTTGTGACCCCCGGCCAGGTCGGCATCGGTCACAGCATCGATGGCTGAATCCAGGTCGGTCTGCTCCAGGACCTTGCGAACAACGAAAGGCCAGGTCACGCCGGGTTTTCCGATGGATGTGAGGTTGTTGATGCCGATGCCGATCCCCGCCTCGTTCATCCCGATCTGACCGAGACATCCCGCAGTGGTCTGGACGACAGCCCCGGGACCGGACAATGGGTCGAGCTTCAGCATCAGCACGTACTCCCCGGCGGTGGCGTGCATGTCCCAAGTTTGTGCAAACACGCCGTTCACCGGATCGATGATTGCCGTGCAGTCGTCCTCGATCGGCGCCCACCCGTCGTGGGCCCGGACCAGGTCGACGAGGTCGGTGAATCCTCCAACCACCACCGCCTCGGCGGCCGTGATCCCGGCCGCGGCCGCCAGAGCCAGCATCTCTTCGTACAGCGTGGGCGAGTAGTCCCGGTGGTACGGCAGCGTCTGCTCCGCCAGCGCGAGGACCGTGTCCGCCGCTGCGGAACGGCCGGCCCAATTGGCGTCACCTGAGAGACCGAGGCGCTCGTCGAGGTAGCCACGGACCATCGCCTTGCACTCGGTTCCGTGGATACGGCCGAAATCCGAAGGGTCGCCGTAGATCTCCAGCACGCGGAGCGGCCCGCTGTTCATCTCCGGAACGGTACCTCCTCGTTGCCCTCAATTTCGTCGCCGGGGAACCGACACCCCGTAGCTCTCGTCCAACCGGCAGGCCCCGACGGGGCGTGAACGAGGAGAAGCCGATGAGACGACTGGCATTGATTCTGGCAATGGGGCTGGCCATTGCCGCCTGCAGTGGAGGTGTGGGGGCCTCCGACACCACAGCGGTCGGGGAGGGGGCCGAACAAGGCCGGTTCGCCTCCGGCGACGGTGCGGTGACGACAGCGGGGGCGGAGGCTGCGCCCTCGAGCGAGGGCGATGGCGCGATCGCGGTCGATCTCGAAATCGCGCAGGATCGCAAGGTGATCCGCCAGGCACAGCTACAGCTCGAGGCGGACGACACGAGAGCCGCCCTGGACCGCATCATTGCACTCGGCGAGGCGGCCGGCGGGTTCGTCGCCGACGCCGTCGTGCACCCGGTGGAGGGAGAACAAGACCAGCCGTCGGCGAACATCACGCTTCGCATCCCGGCAAGCGAGCTGACCGCAGTCATGACCGCGATCAAGGGATCAGTGGAGAAGGTGGTCTCCGAATCTCAGGGCGCCCAGGACGTCACCGATCAGTTCATCGACCTCGAGGCGCGTTTGACCAACCTCGAGGCTCTGGAAGTGGAGCTGCGCGCCTTGCTCACCGAGGTCAGACAGCAGCCCGAGGCCGACCCGGACAAACTGCTTCGGGTCTACAACGAGATCGCAGTCGTGAGGGGTCAGATCGAGCAGATCCAAGGACAGCTCGACTATCTCGACGACGTCGTCGACCTGGCAACCTTGACCATCGGTCTCATGCCCACACCTGCCGTGGTGCCCATCGTGGAAGACACGTGGGAACCGGTCGAGGTGGCCCGCGACGCACTGCGCAGCCTGGTCGGCGGTCTCCAGACCGTGGCGGACTGGGGCATCCACTTCGCCATCTACACCCTGCCGATGTTGCTCCTGCTGCTCGGCGTGCCGGCTCTGATCGGGTTCACCATCTACCGGCAGTGGAAGAAGCGACGCCCGCCGGCGCCTCCCGCCGCGGTGCCGAGCGAGACCTGATCGAGAGTGGTCAGGGATGGTGACGATCTCGGCCCATGGGTCGAGATCGTCACTCCAGAGACGGGTTGATCAGCCCTTGGCCATCGCCAGGTAGTCCGTGAAGTTGATCTCGTACTCGCCGGTGTCCTCGATGATCTCCAGACCCTCGGCCTCGAATGTCGGCGGCGTAGAACTCGATGACCTCTGGTTCGACCAGGGCGAAAGACGCCTCGTTGGGAGTCCCGTAGTAGTTCCAGTTGGTCAGTGTCGCCCCGTTCTCGGCATCGAGCACGTAGTTCATGAAAGTGAAGGCGGTGCATGGGTGCTCCGCGTTGGCCGGCACGGTCATGTTGTCGATCCAGAGCGTGGCCCCCTCGTCGGGGAGGATGTACTCGAAATCGTCGGGGTTATCTGCCTCGCCGATCCCGACGATCATGTTGCCCGAGTAGCCGTGGGACACCGCCACCTCGCCACTGACGAGCGCTTCGTCGTACTGATCGGAGTCGAACGTGGCAATCGAGTCCTTCGCGGCGGAGATGGTGTCCGCTGCTTCCTGGAGATGCTCGAGATCGGTGTCGTTCAGCGAGTAGCCGAGGTACTTCAGGGCCGCCCCCATCGCCTCCCTCGGGTCGTTCAGCACCGAGACTCCACCCGGGAAGGTCGCGGTGAGCTCGGGATCGAAGAGCAAGGCCCAACTGCGGTCGAAGTCGTCCCCAACCACCGACTTGTTCACGCCGAGGCCGGTGGTCCCGTATTGATAGGCGGCCGAGTACTCCGGCCCCGGGTCGTAGGGGAGCTCGGTGAACCTGGCCTCGAGATTCTCCAGGTTGGGTACGGCCGTGGTGTTGACCGGAGCGAGCAGCCCGTTTTCGATCATGATGCCGACCATGTAGTCCGAAGGCACGATGAGGTCATAGACCGCTCCGGCCTGCATCTGGGCGAGCAGCGCCTCGTTGGACTCGTAGAAGTCCTCGATGACGTCGACCTCGTATTGCTCCTCGAAAGCGGTGACCAGGTCAGGGTCCATGTACTCGGACCAGTTGTAGAAGTTGAGGTCGCCGTCGACCTCGTCGAGCGCGCAGTCGGCGCCCGTCACCCCCTCCGGTGATTCACCGCTCTCGGCAGTCGTGGCGTCGGGCTCGGTGCCCTCGTCGCCACCGCAAGCCGCAACCATCAGAGCAAACACCATGAATGAGGCGATAAGCCTCGCCATCCGTCGCATCGATCCTCCCGGGATTCCGCCTTGTGCTCGACACCTTATCCAGCGTCCCGACGATTGAGGGTCGGCCGGATCGGCTCAATCGGCCGTGATCTCCTCGAGGAGCGCTTCCGGATCCGCCAGTCTTTGACCCCGCGCTTCGGCGCCGCGCTGGAATCCCAACGAGATGCCGACCAGCACCATCGAGGCCACGAGCATCACGGTGCTCACTGCGTTGATCAAAGGGGTCACACCCCTCCTCACCAGGCCGAACACATAGACCGGGAGCGTGGTCGACCCGGCCCCGGAGACGAACTGGGTCACCACGACATCGTCCAGGGACAGAGTGAGCGCGAGCAGCGCCCCACCGGCGACGCCGGGGGCGATCAACGGCAATGTCACCTTGCGAAAGGCCTGCCAGCGGTTGGCGTAGAGATCGGCGGCCGCCTCTTCGAGGGAACTGTCGAGTTGGGAGAGACGGGCACGGACCACCACGGCGACGAAGGAGATGCAGAAGGCGATGTGAGCCAGGGAGATGGTGAGCAACCCGGTACGGAGCTGCAAGCCGAAGAGGTCGCCCAGAAGCCCGAACGCCTGGAAGAAGAAAACGAGAAGCATGACCGCCATGGTCACGTCGGGGATGATGATGGGCAGGTAGGCGACCCCGTCGAGCGTCCCCCTGCCCCGGAACCGGTACCTCTCCAGGGCGATGGCGAGCATGCGTACCGAGCACCGTGGAGATGATCGTGGAGAAGAAAGCGACGATCAGTGAGTTGCGCAGGGCTCCCATCACCCTCTCGTCCTGGAACATCTCCCCATACCAGCGAAGGGAGGGCTGGGTCCAGATCCCGACGTTGTTGTTGTCGTTGAAGGAAAAGACGATCAACAGGAAGATCGGGGCATAGAAAAAGATGTAGACCACCCAGGCATTCAGGGCGAGCAGTCGGTCGACGACGCCTCTGGGAGCCGTTCCCTCGTTCACAAGGTCCTCGCCCCGACCCGGAAGTAGAAGATCGTCGCCAGCAGCATCACGAACATCACGGCAAAGGACAATGCGGAGCCAAACGGCCAGTTCCGGGCGGCGAGGAACTGGCTGACGATGTAATCCCCCATCAACACCGTCCTGGCCCCGCCGAGCAACGCCGGAGTCACATATGCGCCGAGCGAGGGAATGAAGACCAGGATCGAGCCGGCGACCACCCCGGGCATCGACAGCGGGAGCGTCACCTTGCGGAACGCGGTCCAACCATCGGCATACAGGTCCCGCGCCGCCTCCACCAGCCGCCAGTCCATCCGTTCCAGCGCGGCATAGAGGGGGAGGACCATGAACGGCATGAAGCCGTAGACCAGCCCGATGAGGACTGCGACGTTGGTGAAGAGCAGTCGGAACGGCTCGCCACCCAGCAACTCGCTCAACTGGGAAAGAGGTCCTTCGGAGCCGAGCAGAACCCTCCATGCATATGTCCTGACCAGGAAATTCGACCAGAAGGGGATCATCACCAAGACGAGCAGGATGTTCCGGACCCGGGTGCCCCTGGTGGCGATGTAGAACGCGAACGGATAACAGATGACCAGGCAGATCAGCGTGGTGAGAATGGCCAGGACCATCGACCTGAGAAAGATGGCCAGCACATCGGTGGAGAACAGACGACGGTAGGAGTCGAGATTCCAGCCCTCGAGCACCGTCTGTCCGGTGGCGTCCCTCGTGGCGAACGAATAGACGAAGACCAAGACGAGGGGGACGATGAAGAGGAGGATGAGATACACGAACGATGGGAGGGAGATGAGAAACCCTCTCCTCGCTTCGGCCCTCTCCGCGGCTCGCTCCAGCTCGGGAGTGACCTCCGCCCCGGTCTCCGGTTCGGTGACAGTCGGGGCAGCCATCAGGAGGTCACCAGGTTCGCCGCCTCGGGGCTCCAGACCAGGTAGGCCTCCTCCCCCACCTCGTACAGCTCGACCCCTGGCCGGTTCTCCTCCTTGACCTCGATGTCGATGCCGATGCCGGCGTCCACGTCGTAGAAATGGACGTCGCCGAAGTAGAGCCTCCTCGACACCCGAACCCGGACCCGGTTGTGACCGCCTGGGATGTCCTCGTCGAGGTCGTAGAGCGCCAGCCGCTCCGGTCGGAGGGCGAGGGTGACCTGCCCCTCCGAAGCGTCGGCTCCTACCGGCAGCGCGATCTCGGCGCCGCTGGAGAGCCGGGCCGCGCCGGAACCATTCATCGTGACGTCGATGAGATTGATGTCACCGATGAAGTCTGCGACGAACCGTGAGGTCGGATGCTCGTAGATCTCTTCGGACCGACCTATCTGGAGCAGGCGTCCCTCGTTCATGACCCCGATCCGATCGGACATGGTCAAGGCCTCTTCCTGGTCGTGAGTGACGTAGATGAAGGTGATGCCGACCCTGCCTTGCAGATCCTTGAGCTCGACCTCCATCGCCTGTCTCAATTTGAGATCCAGGGCTCCCAGCGGCTCGTCGAGAAGCAGCACCTCGGGCTCGTTGACCAAAGCCCGTGCCAGTGCCACCCGCTGCTGCATGCCACCGGAGAGCTGACTCGGCCGGGCGTCGGCCCGCTTGGACAATTGGACCTGGTCGAGCACCCGGTTGACCCGTCGCTGCACGTCAGACTTGTCGACCTTCTTCATGTTGAGCCCGAAGGCGACGTTCTCCGCCACCGACATGTGGGGAAAGAGGGCATAAGACTGAAACACGGTGTTGACCGGGCGCTGGTTCGGAGGCTTCAACCCCATCTCCGCCCCGTGGATGCGAATGCTGCCCTCGGTGGGAAACTCGAATCCGGCGATCATCCGGAGAGTGGTCGTCTTGCCGCAACCGGACGGCCCGAGCAGGGAGAAGAACTCCCCGTCTTCGATGGTCAGGTCGAGCCCGTCCACCGCCACGACCTCGTCGCCGAATCGCTTGGTGACGCCTGCCAGCTCGACCGCGGGGTTCGCCATCAGACCTCCTCGTGCACCACCTGTCCGCCAACCACGGTCATCGCCACCGAGGCGTCCCGGATGTGCCCACTCGCCATCGGATCGCGGTCCATGACCGCCAGGTCGGCGAGCATACCGACGGCCAGCGTGCCGCTGACGTCCTCACGATGGTTGACGTAGGCGGATCCCGCGGTGAATCCCGACAGGGCGTCGAGGAAGGTGATCCTCTCGTCCCCGATGAAGGGGCCGAGGTCGGGCTCGTCGTGATTCGACCGGGTCACCGCAGTGTCGATCTGGGCCATGACATCGGCGGTGGAGACCCCCCAGTCGGAACCCATGGCCAGGGTGGCGCCGGCTCGGAGAAGGCTCCCGAACGGGTACTGCCAGCGAGATCGCTCCCCACCGAGGTACGGCATCGTCAGCACCCGCTGGTCCTCGCCGTGCTGGGCCCAGAGCGCCTGTGCGTTGGCGACCACCCCGAGTCGGCGAAATCGCGGGATGTCTTCGGGATGGACCACCTGGATGTGGCAGATGGTGTGTCGGGTCCCCATCCATCCGTTGCTGAGCCGGGCCGCCTCCACGGCATCCAGCCCGCTCCG
Organism: uncultured Acidobacteriota bacterium; assembly: GCA_963720925.1. GTDB lineage: Bacteria > Actinomycetota > Acidimicrobiia > Spongiisociales > ZC4RG35 > JARDZU01. Next base: position 162,257 of record CAVRHE010000007.1, on the reverse strand, counting down.
CACCGCCTCGTCTCCGATGGCGTGAAAGTGACAGGAGAAGCCTCGGCGATCCAGCTCGACGACGATCTCACGGAGCCGGCCTGGCTCGATGAAATCGATGCCGGTGTTGCCCGTGGGGTTGCCCGCCTCATCGAGGTAGCTCTCCAGCATCGAGGCGGTGAAGTTCTCCACCACTCCGTCGAGCAATAGCTTCACGGTGATGGGCAGGTATCGGCCCAGTGGCTCGGACCGCATCTGCTCGATGTCGTCGATCTGATCGAGGCCCAGGTCCCGGCGCCACCACAGCGCCCCGACAGCGGTCCCGATCAGCTCACCGGATCCGGCCAGGTAGCGATAGGCGAGGTGAGTCTCCTCATCGACGTGTGCGTCCTGCCAGGCCGTGATCCCCTTGGACAGGAGGTACTCCTGGCCCGCCAGCAGCCCGGAGCGGACCTCCTCTGCCGTGTTCTCCGGGATGAGCAACTCCACCGCGCCCACCGCCCCCTCGTGGAGGGTCCCCTGCGGCTGATTGTCCGGGTTCCGCTCGATCCGTCCGTCCACGGGGTCGGGCGTGGAGGCGTCGATACCGGCCAGGGCCAGCGCCAGCGAGTTGACCCACGCCCCATGCCCGTCGGCGTTGTACACCAGGACGGGTCGGTCCGGGACCACGGCGTCGAGTGCCTCCTTTGGCGGGCACCCCCGGGGAAACCAGGTCTGATGCCAGCCCCCTCCGAGGATCCATTGCCTCTCCGGGTGATCCGCCGCATACCGGCCACATACCCGATGGCATCCTCGGCACTGGCGCAACCCTCGAACGAGCACCGGAGGAGGTCGAGACCGCTGCTCCCGGGATGGCAATGGGCGTCCTGGAATCCGGGGCTGAGCATCCGGCCGGCCAGATCGACCACTCGTGTCCCGGGACCAATCGATGCGGAGACCGTGGCTTCGTCGCCCACGGCGCTTATCCGCTCCCCGGTGACGGCGAGGGCACGGGTGAATGATCGTGCCGGCCCGGCGGTGAAAACGGGGCCGTTGACGAAGACGAGGTCGGCCGGCATGGCGCGGCAGAGTACCCAGGACGGGAGGATCCGAGCCCCGGCTACCCTCGTCGCCCATGTCTTCTTTCTGGCACCCGTTTGCGGAGATGAGCAAGGTGCAGCACGCGCCGTTCATCATCGATCGCGGCGAAGGGATCTACGTCTACGACGAGTCGGGCCGGCGATATCTCGATGCCGCCGCCTCCCTCTGGTACATGAACGTCGGCTACGGCCGCACCGAGATCATCGACGCCATGGCGGAGCAGATGCGCAAGCTGCCCGCCTTCCATGCCTTCATCGACTACGCGACCCGTCCCCCGATCGATCTGGCGGACCGGATCTCCTCGGTCTCACCGGACCCTGGCTCGAAGGTGTTCTTCGGATCGGGCGGATCGGACGCGGTCGACACCGCAGCCAAGATGACCCGGCGCTACTTCAACGCCATCGGCCAGCCCGAGCGGACCGTGTTCATCTCCAGGGAGTGGGCCTATCACGGCATGCATCCCTATGGCACCTCGCTGGGCGGGATGGAGCCCAATCGCGCCGGCTACGGCGGGGACCTGGTGGCCGACATCGTGATCGTCCCCCACGACGATGCCGAAGCGGTGGAGAAGGCGATCGATCACGCCGGGGCGGAGCGGATCGCCGGTATCTTCGTCGAGCCGGTCATAGGCGCAGGTGGAGTCCGTCCAGTGGAGAAGTCGTACTTCGGGGCAGTCCAGGACATGGTTCGCAATGCCGGCGGGCTATACGTCTCGGACGAGGTGATCACCGGGTTCGGGCGGGTCGGCGACTGGTTTGCCGCCAACCGATACGGTCTCGAGCCCGATCTGATCACATTCGCCAAAGGGGTCACCTGCGGCTACGCCCCCCTGGGCGGAGTGATCGCCTCGGCGAAGGTCGCTGCCCCGTTCTTCGAGACGCCTGGTCTGATGTTCCGTCACGGCTACACATACTCGGGTCACACCACGGCCTGCGTCGCCGGCCTCGTGGTGATGGACATCCTGGAGCGAGAGGGGCTGCTGGCCCGTGCCGCCGAGCTCGAAGACGAGCTGTACCAGGCCCTGCTCCCCCTCGAGGATCTCCCTGTCGTCGATCATGTCCGGCGCGGTGTCGGCGCGCTGGCCGCGGTTCAACTGACTGTCGGCGACGACGAGACCCTCCCTTATCGGGCCGCCGCATCGTGCCGGGAAGCCGGCGTCCTGACCCGCGCCGTTGGAGGTGGTGGGCTACAGGTCTCGCCCCCGTTCATCATGACCCCCGATCAGGTGTCCGAGATGGCCTCTCTCTTCCGGGTCGGCCTCGAGGCTATGTGAAGCAGTCTCCCTTCTGGGTCGAGGAGCACCCCAGGCCGGAGAACATCACATCCGATCTCCCCGGCGAGGCAGACGTGCTGATCGTCGGGTCCGGGCTCACCGGGCTGACCGCCGCGTTGCGTCTGTCCCGCGGCGGGAAGTCGGTCGTGGTGGTCGACTCAGGCGAGATCGCCTCGGGGGCCTCGAGTGTCAACGGCGGCATGGTGTCCCCTGACATCAAGGCGGGCATCAAGGTCATCTTCGAGCAGCACGGCCCCGAGCTCGGGAAGGAGATGTGGCACGCCACGGTGCGATCGGTCGACATCGTCTCCGATCTGGCCACCACCGAGTCGATCGACGCGATGATCATGCGAGGCGGCATGGCTGCCCTCGGGACAGGGCCCGACGCCCAGGCCAGGTTCGAGCAAAGCGTCTCCTGGTATCGGGAGCACGTCGGAGTCGACTGGGAAGTGCTCGGCCCGGGTCAGGTGGGCGAGGTGATCGGGGGCGGCCCGTTCACCACCGCTATTTTCGAGCCGGAGGGATTCGGGATCCAGCCCGCCCGGTTCGTGTTCGGACTTGCCACCCGGGTCGCCGCGGCCGGAGCGGTCCTCGTGGCCAATTGCGAGGCCATTTCCTTCGACAGCGACGGCTCCGGATTCCGGGTGGCGACCTCGAAGGGGCCGGTGAAGGCCGGCGAGATCGTCCTCGCCACCAACGGCTACACGACCGATCGGCCCTCGGGCGAGCTCGCCCGGCGGATCGTCCCGGTCGGGTCTTACATCATCGTCACCGAGGCGATCCCCGATCGCGCCACTGAGATCTTCCCGGGTGGGGCGATGACGTACACCAAGAAGCGGCTGCTCAACTACATGCGGCGCACGCCCGACGGTCGGATCCTCATCGGGGGGAGACGCAACCTCCACACCGGTCTCGACCTCGCAGAGTCCGCCGCCTCACTCAAGAGTCAGTTGGTCGGATACTTCCCTCAGCTCGAAGGTGTGCCGCTGACGCACGTGTGGGGCGGGAAGCTCGCAGTGCCCTTTGATCTCATCCCCCACATGGGCCAGGTCGACGGGGCGTGGTATGCATTGGGTTATGCCGGGCATGGAGTCGGCTTGTCCACGCTGATGGGCCACGAGCTGGCAGGGATGCTTCTCGGCGAGGAGCGGCCCAGCGTCTTCACCAAGGTGCCCCATCCCACCCGCTTCTACTACCGGGGCAATCCATGGTTCCTCACCCCGGCATCGATCCTCTATCGAACCCTCGATCGCCTGAACAGATAGGCTCGTGGAATGAGCTTCCCACAAGAATCGACCGCATATCCGGAGGCCAGTCAGGCTTCCACCGCCCTCGTCCTCGGCATCGTCGGCCTGGTGTGCTGCCAGGTGCTCGGGATCGTGGCCTGGATCATGGCCAACAACGAGCTGGAGGGGATCAAGACCGGCCGCCGCAACCCCCAGAACGAGGGCACGGCCACCGCCGCTCGCATAATCGGGATCATCGCCACCGTGCTTCTCGGCCTCGGGATCCTCGCGCTGATTTTCGGGATCATCGCCGGGCTGGCATTTGTCCCCTGGTCCGAGGAGTTCTGGCGGGAGGACATGTTCCGTTGACCAGGGCGTGGAGAGACCGGCTGGTACTCGCCGCCCCCCTGGCGATGGTCGGGCTCCTCGCCGCCATCCGGCCCGGTGACGACGGTGTCACGGTCTGCCCCTTCGCCCTGCTCACCGGGATGGCCTGCCCAGGTTGTGGCATGACACGGGCGGCCTCCTACCTGGTCCGGGGCGATTTCTCCAACGCCCTCACCTACCACCCGCTGGTGCCGTTGATCGCTCTGCTGTCCGTTGGGGGATGGGCCTGGTTCCTGTTGCGGCGCTCGGGTCGCGTGGAGCCCCTTCCGACGCGTTGGGTGAACGCCGCCCTCATCGTCACCGGGATCATGCTTCTTGGCGTATGGGCCGCCCGTCTTCTGAGCGGGACACTGCCGCCGGTCTGATCCGCCGACGGAACATGCTCGCGATGAGCGCTGCGGCCATCGCGACGAGGCCAATGGTCAGCGGCACCAGCCATTTGGAGTTCGCCAGAAGGGCGAAACTCTCTCGGAACGGCGCCCTGCCGCCTTCCGGGTCGACCAACCAGGAGCCAAGCCGCAGCAGCACGGCAAAGGAGAGCGCGCCGAGGGCGAAACGGGTGAGCAGCGCTCTGAATGCTCGCATCCGATCCCTCGACATGGCGATATAGGACGTCCCCGAGAACAGCATCAGCAGCGCGCCCAGCATGGCGGCGGTACCGAGATTGGCCGCAAGCGGGGAGGAAACGCCGACAAAGGGGCGGTCCGAGGGGTTGCGGACGACGAGCGGGTCGAGCTGGGTCAGGGCGGCTTCGACTTGCTCGCTGCTCACCGGCACGCCGGCCTCGTTCAATCCCTTGGTGATCTGGCCCGATGCCGGGAGCAGGATGGCGGCCACATCGACCGATGCCCCGGTTGGGTCGGCCGAGGCGGCCGCCTCCACACCTTCGGCGACGAGCTCCTCGAGGACCGGCCCGACCGAAGGATGGGCCAGCACCTGGTCCGCCGCCACCGCGGCGCCAACCCCGTCGACCCCTGCTTCGACGAGCTCGGCCTCCAGCCAGGTGGCCAGGCGATCTGAGACCATGTCGCCTGCCGCCAGCGGGCTGAGAGTGTCGGCCAGCTCATTGGTGTCGACGACGACGGCGCGCCCCCATATCCCGACCAAGAGCACAGTCGAAGCGAGGCCGAATACCCAGCCTGCCACCCCTACGGCAAAACGCCGGCTTCGGTCGCGGGATCTCAATTGATCACGAGAGCCGGATTGGTTCTGATGCGGGGCCGCTTGTCCACGACAGCCTTGGCCAGGCGGTCGAAGGCCTCTGCTGCCTCGGACCCGGGGGCCGCGATCGAGACCGGATGGCCCTCGTCGGCTCCCCGTCCCATTGCCGGCAGGAGTGGGACTCGAGCCATCAGGTCCACCCCCAGCTCGTCGGCCAGTGAGGCACCGCCTCCAGCTCCAAACAGCTCATAGCGCTTGCCATCGTCCCCGGTGAACCAGGACATGTTCTCCACCACTCCGATCACCTGCTGGTCGACCTCTGCCGCCATCAAGGCGGCCCGCCGCGCCACCCTCTGTGCGGTGGGCTGAGGGGTGGTGACGAGGAGGACCTGAGCCCGGGGAAGGAACTGAGACATCGAGATGGCGATGTCACCGGTGCCGGGCGGCATGTCGACGATCAAGAAATCGAGGGTGTCCCAAAAGACGTCCTTGAGGAACTGCTCGATCGCCTTGTGCAGCATCGGTCCCCGCCAGATCACAGCCTTGTCGTCACCGACGAAATAATCCATCGACATCACCTTCACCCCATGTGCAGTGGGAGGGACGATCGCCTCGCCCACCAGGAGGGGTGGCTCGGTCACCCCGAGCATGCGGGGGATGGAGAAGCCCCAGATGTCGCCGTCAACGATTCCCACACGGTTCCCGCCGCGCCGCAACGACACCGCAAGATTCGAGCTGACGGACGACTTGCCCACCCCCCCCTTGCCTGAGGAAATCGCCAGCACTCTCGCCGAGGAGCCGGGCTCGCCGAGCCCGGGCCCGGACTCTGCGCGTAATTTGCCGATCCATTCGATCGCCATCTGCTCGGTCATGACCTCCACGGTCACGTCCGCTCCACGACCATAAGGCTCCAGCGCCTGTTGGAGACGGTCGTTCAGTGCGTCGGGTGGATTGGCAGTGGGGAGGAGTAAATCGACCTTCACCCGGCCCGCCATCTTCTTCTCGACCGACTTGACAAGACCGAGGCTGCCCAAGCTCCTACCGACCAGGAGGGGGAACTCGATGGACGCGACCGCTTCGAAGATCTCGTCGTTGGAAGGCATCGATTTCCCCTACGCCGGCAGTGGTTAGAAGGCCCTGGTCACTATAGTTTTGGCCGGTTGGTACCCCTCATGGACACCAAGACCCTCGAATCGAGGATCTCCGACCTGACCGCAGCCTTGGGTGATCCCACCCGTCGGGCCATTTATGTCGCTGTCAGGGAATCGGCCGAGCCACTGACCACTTCCGCCATTGCCGAGCTGTTCGGCATCCACCCGAACGTCGCCCGTCACCATCTCGACCGCCTGGCCGACGATGGTTATTTGAAGGTCAGCCATCGTCGTCCATCCGGCAAGGGCGGGCCTGGGGCCGGTCGCCCGGCCAAGTGCTACGAGGCGACCACCAAGGAGGTCTCGGTCCACTTCGCCCCAAGGCGGTTCGAGATGCTCGTGGAGATGTTGATCAGGGTCCTCGACCAGGTAGCGCCCGAGAACGTCGGTGAGGTCGCCGAATCGGTGGGGCGTGCCTACGGCGCCGAGCTGGCCGCCGAGATCGGTGTCCCCGATGAGCCCGGCTACGACGGGGCGGTCCAGGCCGTCGCCAGCGCGATGACCGGGCTCGGGTTCTCGGTCGACCCTGATGTTCAGGGCCAGCGGCTGCTCACGACCCATTGTCCGTTCGGCGAGGCTGCCACCAGCCACCCCGAGGTCATCTGCTCACTAGACAGGGGCATCGTCGCCGGGATGTTCGGCGCCCTTTCCTACGACTGCAACCCGGTGATCATCCCCCACACCGATCTCGAGGATGATTGCGTGACCAAGGTCCCGGTGACCATCGGGTAGGCGATTTACGTCCTACGTTTTGCGTTCCACGAAATACGCCTCTGCCTTTCGGTTTCGTCGGAGATTGCAGACTTCGCCCTCTCGGTAACCTTGGCTCATGTCCACCGATCCATTCGGGTCCCGCGCCACGCTCGACACGCCGCTCGGGTCCCGTGAGATAGCTCGCCTCGACTCGATCGAAGGCGTTGAGAACCTCCCATATTCGATAAAGGTCATCCTGGAGTCGGCCCTGCGCCATCTCGATGGGAGCTCTGTCACCGCCAGTGACGTGACCACCATCGCGGCCTACGACGCGGCCCGTGTCGGCGGCGCCGAGATTCCATTCGTGCCGGGGAGGGTCGTCCTCCAAGACTTCACCGGGGTCCCCACCGTGGTCGATCTCGCCGCGATGAGGTCTGCCATCGTCTCGATGACCGGCGATGAGGGCTCGGCACAGAAGGTCAACCCCCTGATCCCCGTCGACCTGGTGGTCGACCATTCGGTCCAGGTCGATGCCTTCGCCCGACCCGACGCCGCTGATGATCAACTCGCGCAAGGAGTTCGAGCGGAACCAGGAGCGATACGAGTTTCTCAAGTGGGGCCAGTCCGCCTTCGCCAACTTCAGGGTCGTCCCGCCTGCGACGGGCATAGTCCACCAGGTGAATCTGGAGTACCTGGCCAAGGTGGTCTGGGACGACGGGCGGTGGCTCTACCCGGACAGCCTGGTGGGCACCGACAGCCATACCACGATGATCAACGGCCTCGGCGTGGTGGGCTGGGGAGTCGGTGGCATCGAGGCCGAAGCGGCGATGGTCGGCCAGCCGATCTACATGCTGCTCCCGGAAGTGGTCGGATTCAGGCTCACCGGTCGTCTCAGCGAAGGGACAACCGCCACCGACCTGGTGCTGAGGGTCACCGAGATGCTCCGCGAGCACGGTGTGGTCGACAAGTTCGTCGAGTTTCACGGCCCGGGGCTGACCGACATGCCGGTCGCCAACCGGGCGACCATTGCCAACATGGCACCCGAGTACGGCGCCACGATCGGATTCTTCCCGGTCGATGATCGGACCCTCGAGTATCTCCGCCTCACCGGCCGTGACGACAAACTGATCGACACCGTCGAGCAGTACTGCAAGACCCAGGGCATGTGGCGGGACGACAACCGAGTGATCACCTACTCGTCATCGCTCGAGTTGGACATGTCCACGGTCGAGCCTTCACTGGCAGGCCCGAGACGACCCCAGGATCGCATCGCCCTCTCGGCGATGGCGACGCAGTGGCGATCGGATCTCACGAATCTCTTCGGCAAGAACGGGGGATCATCTGCCTCTACCGTTGTCAGCTGGGAGGACGAGGGCGGGCTTGCAGTCGAGGCAGGCTCGCTCAAGGCGAAGACTGGAGTAGAGGTCGAGGTCGACGGGGAGCGTTTCCTGCTCACCGACGGCGACGTCGTCATCGCTGCGATCACCTCGTGCACGAACACCTCGAATCCGGACGTGATGATCGGTGCCGGGCTGGTGGCGCGGAGGGCTCGTGAGCTCGGATTGGAACGCAAACCATGGGTCAAGTCCTCGTTGGCCCCGGGCTCGAAGGTCGTCACCGAATATCTCACCAGCTCGGGTCTGCTCGAGGATCTGGAGTACCTCGGCTTTCACATCGTGGGCTATGGATGCACCACCTGCATCGGGAACTCAGGACCGTTGCCCGAGCCCATCTCGCGCGCGGTCAATGAGCGTGGTCTCGTGGCAGTCGCCGTCCTCTCCGGGAACCGCAATTTCGAAGGCCGCATCTCGCCCGACGCCAGAGCCAACTACCTCGCCTCCCCGCCACTGGTCGTGGCGTACGCGCTTGCAGGCACCGTCGACTGGGATCCGATCAACGAGCCGCTGGGCCAGGATCGAGATGGAAAGGACGTGTTTCTACGTGACATCTGGCCCGATCAGGAGGAGGTCTCCAGTCTCGTCGGCGCTCATGTCAACCAGGGCCAATTCGTCTCGAGGTACTCAGAGGTGTTCACCGGATCCGACGAGTGGCGCGCCATCAGCACCCCCGAATCCGATCTCTATCGATGGGACGAGAATTCCACCTACATCCAGGAGCCTCCCTTCTTCGTCGGCCTGGGACCCGGCGTAGCCCCGATCGCGCCGGTTACCGGAGCCCGGGTCCTCGCCAAACTCGGCGATTCGGTCACCACCGATCACATCAGCCCGGCGGGGACGATCTCGCCGACGACGCCCGCCGGCCAATTCCTGATCGCCAGCGGCGTCCAGCCGGCGATGTTCAACTCGTACGGGTCGCGGCGTGGCAACGACCGGGTCATGACCAGGGGCACCTTCGCCAACATCAGGGTCAGGAACGACCTCGCTCCCGGCAGCGAAGGCGGGTGGACCACCGATTTCCTCGACGGCGAGGTCAAATCCATCTACGACGCGGCGATGCACTACCAGGCAGCGGGTGTGCCTCTGATCGTGATCGCCGGGAGCGACTACGGGATGGGGTCGTCCAGGGACTGGGCGGCCAAGGGCACCTTTCTCCTCGGCGTGCGAGCTGTGATCGCAAGGTCCTTCGAGCGAATCCACCGTTCCAATCTCGTGATGATGGGGGTGCTACCGCTGACTTTCCTCGACGGCCAGGATGCTTCTTCGCTCGGGCTGGACGGGACAGAGTCATATGACGTCGCAATCGACGACTCCCTCCAACCCCGGCAGATGGTGAAGGTGACCGCCACGGCAAGTGACGGATCGGTTACCGAATTCGAGGCGGTCGCCCGGGTCGACACCCCGATCGAGGTGGACTACCTGCGGAGTGGTGGCATCCTCCACTACGTGTTGAGGAAGATGGCCTCTGCCTGAAGATCCGGAGGGCCCCCTCCAAGGGCGGGGCTTCCTGCTCACCGGTGTGTTCGTCGGCGTCGTCGTCCTAGGGCTCGCGGTGGCCTGGGCCGTTGGCGACCGCGGTGTGATCGCGCAGGTCGGCGAACCGGCGCCCGACTTCACCGTCGACCTCCTCGACGGGGGCGGCAGCTTCTCCCTCTCCGATCACATCGTGGAGGACGGGAGGCCCCTGATCATCAATCTCTGGGCCTCCTGGTGTGCCCCCTGCCGGAAGGAGATGCCGGCTCTCTCTGCCTTTGCCGGGGAGAACCCCGAGATCGCGGTGGTGGGCGTCGCCGTCGAGGACCCGCTGGAGGAAGCGAGAACCTTCGGCGCAGAGATCGACCCGGGTTATACCCTGGCCTACGGTGACGACGCCTTCGAAGCGGCGTATCACAACTTCGGGCTTCCGGTCACCTATTTCCTCGACGCGGATGGTGCGGTGACCGAGGTCTTCAATGGCATCCTGACGCCGGAGAGGCTCGAGGAGCTCACCGCTGGCGTCTAGGCCGGTGACACAGCCAGGTCATCGAGGTGCTGCACGTACTCGACGTTGGGCCCCGACACCAGCTCGGCCGTGACGATCAGCCGCTCTCGCGCCGAATACTTTGGATTGCAGGTGGTGAGGGTCAGCCACGCCCCTGACTTGCTGTCTGTCACCCAGACGTCGGTCGGGGCCACGATGAACGACTCCCGAACCTCGTAGACATGGGTTCCAATAGCAGTCTCCACCTCGACGAGGTCACCGGCGACCAACTGGTCCAAGTCGTGGAAGGGTCGACCGTGGGTGGTCCGATGCCCGGAAATGACTGCGTTTCCGGGCTGCCCGGGAAGCGGAGTTCCGGGCATATGACCAGGGCCGTAGGCCAGGGTCGGGGTGGTCACACCTTCGAAGACAACGGCCTCCAACCCGACTTTGGGGACGCGCAACATCGCGAACCCGACGCCTTCGCCCGGAACGTCCTCGAGGACATGCTCGACGACGACGCCTTCCTCCTCGACCTCCTCGACCTCCTCGACTTCCTCGACCACCGGGGTACCGGCGTTGGCAATGCGTCGCTCGAGAGTCGACATCGCCTCCGCCTGGACCTGGGCGTTGACGACATCAGTCCCGTACAGCTGCCAGCCCAGGTAGCCGAAGATGAAGATCCCGCTCCAGATGAGGGTCCAGCCGATGATCTGGACATTTCGCCTCACTTGATCCCCTCCGACGGCTCAGAGGACGCAGCGGCGCTCCAACGAGGCTCCCGCTTCTCGAGAAAGGCGGCCACCCCCTCCGCGGCATCCTCGCTCAGCGCGACCGCCGTCAGCCCTGTCTGCAGACGGTCGAGAGCGGAATCGAAATCGAGATCGGCCGTGCCGTAGAAGGAGTCCCGGCCGATCATGAGCGTTGCCGGGCTCTTTGCCTTCAACGCCTCGACTATTTCGTCGACGACCCGATCGAGGTCGGCGCGGGACACCACCCGGGACACTGCTCCGAGACGCTGTGCCTCGTGGGGGTCGATCACCCGACCGGTGAGCATCAACTCGACGGCGGATTTTCGTGGCATCACGCGCGCCAGAAGCGCCGAGATCATCATCGGCCACAGCCCGAGCCCGATCTCAGGGACGCCCAGCCTGGCGTCGTCGACGCAGACAGTGATGTCGCACGCGATGGCAAGCCCGAAGCCCCCCGCCAACGCATGCCCGTTGACTCGGGCCACCGTCGGTTTCCCGCCTCTGAGCATGAGCCGGAAGAGTTCGGCAAGCGCTCCTCTGGCCTTGTGCAGACCCACAGGATCGTCGACGAAAGAACCGGACAGGTCACCGCCTGCCGAGAACGCCTGGTCACCCGCGCCGGTGAATACAAGGACGCGGACGGACGGATCCTCGACCGCCCCCCGGGTTGCCGAGACGAGACCTTCCATGGTCTCCACAGACAGCGGATTGCGACGGGCAGGATCAGCCAATGTGATCGTTGCCCGGCCCTCCCCCACTTCGTACTCCACCAATTCTCCGCCTTCGTCTGACTTGACACCGGGTATTACCGTCGGGGGACATGCTATGGCTGGCCATTGTCTTGTTCATCGCCTTGGCCATGGCGGTTATCCGCGGGGGCCGTCTCACCAACCTGGGCGACATCGAGCTTCGTGCTTGGTGGCTGTTGCTGATTGCCCTCGGGCTGCAGGTGGCAACGGTCTGGCTTCCGGACTCCAACTGGGCCGACGGTCTCGGATTGGCCATGGTGCTCGTCTCTTACGGGCTGCTCATGACCCTCGTGCTGCTCAACAGGAACCGCCCCGGGATGTGGCTCGCGGGTCTCGGTGTTTTGATGAACTTCACCGTCATCGCCGTCAACGGCGGGATGCCGGTGATGGCAGAGGCCGCCGAGGTCGCCAGTGGATTCACGGTCACCGTGCCTGATCTGTCCGGTTCGTTCAAACATGTCCTCCTCGATTCCGGGTCGCGCCTCACTGCTTTGGCGGATGTCATCCCGCTCCGGATCGGTGGGCTCGGCCAGGTGATCAGCCTGGGTGACGTCTTTCTGGCGGTCGGGCTCGGGCGCTTCCTGGAAAACGAGTTGCGCCGTCCCCGCCGCTACTTCAAGCGTGGCGCTCATGCCCAGCCCGGGTCGGCCAGCAAGACCTAGAGCCGATCAGGCCCGAACCGGGCTGAGGACTCCACGGCTCTCGAGCAACCGGCGCAGAGATGCGACCACCTCGGGGTCGTAGTCATAAGCCGCACCGGTGTGGAGGATCTCGAGCGCCTGGAGCGGGGAGAGACGCTCGAGATGGACCTGCCAGTCGTAGGCAGCGGCCACCTTGATGATCCGCGACACGATGGAGACGTCGGGGTCGGTCTGCTCGCCGGGTTTCCGGTAGGGCTCGTACTGATGACGGACATGAGTCGCCACCCGGCTCAGATAGGGCGACTCGGCGATGATCTCCGAGCTCCACCGTGCGATGTCGTTGTCGCTGTAACCCATCCGCAGGATCTGGGGCTCGTTGAGGCTGACCCGCCCGATGTCGTGCATCAGCCCTGCGTATTCCACGTCTTCGACCTGGACCGGTCCCAGCCCGATCTCCTTGGCGATCGCCGAGGCCAGCTCGGTGGTCCTGTCGGCATGACCATCGACCCCCAGCCCGGAGACCTCGGGGATGCGGGCGAGTGCCCGGATCGTTTGCTTGTAGGTGATCTTGGTCTCCTGGAAACGCTTGAAAGCGAGGTGGGCGAAGGAATAAGGGAAAAGGGCGATCGGAAGGGCCCACCAGCCGATCTCAGGCAAGAGCTCCCCGAAGAGGGCGCCGGTGAGGGCGAGACCCAGGAAGACGTTGAGATCGTGGATTAGAGACCGGGCCAGGTAGCTGCGGGAAAGCTCACGCTTGCCCACCACCAGCAACGAGCGGGCGGAGACCTCGACAGCGATCCATGCGATCAGGGCCACCACGAACGGGAACAGGTCCGCCCAGTCTCCAGTCAGCTCGGCAAACGGCCCGACCCGTAGGGCCGAGTACACCGTGGCGTAGACCACGTAGCCGGCGAACCTCCGGACCAGGGTGGGGAGGAGATCGGTGTGCTTCTCCCCGCGCGAGTAGCGCAAGGCCCACACGATGGCCAGTCCCAACCCGTAGACGGCGATGGCGCCGGCCAGGTCGACTTCTTGCGTGGAGCCGAGGACGAACGGGATGGCGGCGGCGACGGCCACGCCCAAGGTGAAGCGGTTTCCGGTGTTGGAGGCAGCCACCCCGACCATCGAGGCGAGCACCAGCGCGGTAACTGCGACCAGGAGTGTCATGGGATCGCTGACAGCAAGACTGGCCGCGTAGAGGCCAACACCCGCGATGACGATGACGTAGGCCCACGACACGATGGACAGGGCGCGTGGGCTCCAACTAGCCACGGAGGGTCAGCTCCGGCTCTTCGGCGAGACGACGGGCCATCTCCTCGTCGTTGACATGCGGGGCGCCCCAGCGCCGTCCTGTCTTGTTGAGGGCCTGCTCGAAGGCATCGACCACCTCGGGGTGGAATTGGGCGCCGGAGTTCCGTCTCAGCTCGGATATGGCGTACTGCTGGGAGAGGGCCATCCGATAGGAGCGAGCCGAGGTCATGGCGTCGAAGGCATCGGCGGCGGCGACGATGCAGGCCTCGATCCGGGGTGGCTGACCCTGGCTGTGCCCGCTGCCCCCGTAGCCACTGCCGTCGAAATTGCTGTGATGGCCGGAGGCGATCTCGACCATGGGCTGGAGGAAGTCGACCTCGGCCAGGATCTCCTCGACGAGCTGGGCGTGCGCCTTCATCTCGGCGTATTCGTCCTCGTCGAGCCGGCCCCTCTTGCGTATTAGCTCGGTGGGGACCGCCAGCTTGCCCAGATCGTGGATCAGGGCCGACCAGCGGAGTGTCTCCAGTTGGGTTCCGCTGAAGCCCATCTCTTCGCCGATCATCTGGGCGAAAAAGGCCACGCGCTCGGTGTGCCCCCTGGTGTACATGTCCTTGGCCTCGAGGGTCTTGACGAATCCGCGGATCGAGCCGATGTGCGAATCGCGTAGCTGCGAGTAGGCGTAGAGGGACATGTGCCCGATGGCGTACACACCCACGATGAAAACGATGATCGCTTCGCCATCGGCGATGAGAAAGGCGGCGCCGATGAGCCCACCGATCAGGCCCATGGCCACCTGACCGACGAACAGCGCCGGCATCTGCGACCAGGGCTCGAGATTGTCGCGGCCGAAGACGACCTTCACCGCGTATCGCACCAGGACGGTCTGCACGGTGGCGTAGGCGAGTGCCGCGACAGCCGATACGACCAACACCCTGATCAGGGAGTCGGCATCGACCGGCACGCCATCGAGATAGGAGTCGAGGATGAGCCCGGCCACGGCGCCGGCGGTGACGATCTGGCCGAAATTGGCCATCGGCTGGAACCAGCGCTTCTCCTTGAAGTCGATGGGGGTGAACAAGGCGAGGGCACCCATCAGGGCCAGACCGAACATCGCGTCGGAATCGGTGCGCATGGCAAGGATCACCCCGGCGCTCATCGCCACCATGACAGAGGCGGACTGCAGCATGCGATCGTTGACCTCGACCGCGAAGAACTCGAGAAGGACGAAGAGGACCGCAAACGGGGCCCAGTAGGCCCAATTGGGCATATCGGAGACCAGGAACGACCCGACGAGGGCGGCCAGGCCCATCAAAGAGTAAGGCACAGCGATCCTCAAACGACGCTGCACCGTGGGGCGGAGACGCCCGAACCATCCCCGCAACGGTCTTTTCCTACCAAGCCTCATTGAGCCCCTCGACGACATGTATCGACCGTGTTTGGTGAGCCGGCGTCGGTTATCAGCCGATCCGGGTGCCGGCGAGCACTAACTCCAGGCTCGCGACACATCTGTGATTACGGGCCAGAAATGCCTTCATCAGAACGCTCACCTGTTGGTGCCGTATTTCACCGGCGTTGTGTGCCGGTGTTGACGATCCGCTCCGCTAGGGGTCGATGGGCGTCCATTACAAGGCCGACGTCTGACGCCGGTCTCACCGCTTTCCCCGGCATGTCTTGACGGGGAACCTTTAACATGTCAAAGGCCCCTGACTTCGCCCGCCATAGGCCAGGCAGACGGGTCCGAGACCTCGGCTGCCCCACGCTTCCAATAGCTGCCTTCCAGCAAAGGCGCAATCTAGAGGGTTCGCGAAGTTTCAACAAGAGGAAATGGGGCGGCTTATCCCTATGGACCTCCCTCGTTGTCTGTACGCTGAGTAGATATGGACCTAATCGCGCTCCAGGACAAGATCTGTCGCATCGACGGAGTCGAGGCGGCGAGGATCGTCGCCGGCAACGGCCACATCGAAGAGATACACGTCCTGGCCCGGCGCAACAAGCCTCCGAAGCAGGTCGTGAGAGACGTCCAGTCTCTCAGCCAGGCCCTGTTTGGTGAGGAGATCGACCGACGGATCGTCTCCGTCGTCCAGCTCGCCGACGCCGATCTCGACATGGGGTTCCGCCCGGCGCTCGTGGATGTGAGCGAGATCCTCGACGGCTCACGCGCCGAGGTCTCGGTGTCACTGCGATGGCAGAACGAAGTCTTCACCGGCACCTCCAAGGGGGCGGCGGCGATGACGACCCGGTCCCGTCAGATTGCTGAGGCGACGCTCGAGGCCATCCGCCAGGCCATCCATCAGGAGGCCGCCATTGCCGTCTCGTCGATGGACATCCCCGTGCTGGGAAGCAGGAAGGTTGCGGTGGCGCAGGTCGTCGTGGTCACCGAGGCATCCGAGCGACACCTGATCGGGTGCGCATATGTCGAGGACGAGGAATCGAGAGCGGTGGTCCGCTCCGTGCTGGATGCCCTCAATCGGCTGCTCCCCGACCTCAAGATATCCTGACGCACGCGGTCTCGACCCCCCATCGTCTCTCCACCGATGCAGCCCGGCGTGTGCTCATCGGCGGAGGCAATGCCGTGGACGCTGCGATCGCTGCCGTTGCAACCCAGGGCGTGGTGGCTCCGGAGACCTGCGGCATCGGAGGCGATCTCTTCGCCCTGGTGCACGGTCCAGGATGGACAGAGCCCCGCGCACTCAATGCGTCGGGCCGCGCCGGTTCCAACGCCGACCCGGAACTTCATCGCGGCCTCGAAGCCATTCCCAGAGACCACCCGCTTTCTGTCACCGTCCCCGGCTGTGTCGACGGTTGGGCGGCGCTCTCCGCCGAGTTGGGCCGTCTGCCGCTGAAGGAGTGCCTCTCCCCGGCCATCGAGCATGCCACCGAGGGATTCACCGTGTCGACTGAGCAGGCCGGCGCCTGCTTGGAAGAGGCGAGCGTCTATGCCGGCCACCCCGCGATCCGCGAGTTCTATCCGGAGGGGAGGCCGGTGGCCAGGGGAGATCTGGTCAAGCGCCCGGCGTTGGCGGCGACCCTCGAGTCGATCGCCGAATCGGGCCGGGACGCCTTCTATCTCGGGCAACCGGCGGCGGACATCGTGGAGGAACTGGGCGGTCTGATCACGGAGGACGACCTGGCACGGCCCCATGCCGATTGGGTGAGCCCGATCTCCTGTCCGGTCGGCCGATTCACCGCCTGGACGATCCCGCCCAATTCACAGGGGTACCTCGGTCCCGCGACGCTGGCAGTGTTCGAGATGCTGGACCCTCCCCGCGATCCGGCCGATCCGGGATGGTGGCATCTCCTCATCGAGGCGTTTCGCTCGGTGGCCTGGGAGCGGGACGACCTCGTGGCAGATCCCGATCACGCACCCCTCCCCGCTGATCTGCTGCTCGATCGGGATCGGCTGGCTCGCGCCGCCGCAAGCGTGGACAAGACGAGGACGGGACGCTGGCCGCGGAAGATGGGCGCGGCCTCGAGCACCGCCTTTCTGTGCGTCGTCGACCGAGACGGGATGGCCGTGTCGATCATCCAGTCGAACTATCACGGGACCGGCTCCTACTTCGGAGCGGCACGCAGCGGGTTCCTCCTCCACAACCGCGGCAGTGGCTTCAGCCTGACGCCGGGACACCCCAACGAGCTCCAGCCTGGCAAGCGGCCGCTCCACACCCTCTCTCCCACCTTGTGGACATCCGGAACGGCGACACGCTGGGTCCTGGGAACCAGGGGCGCCTCGTTGCAACCACAGATACTGGGTCAGGTCGGAGCGCGGGCAATCCTGGCCGGGCAGCCTCTGGATGAGGCTCAGAACGCACCGAGATGGGCGATCTCGGAGTTCGGGCCTTTCTCGGATGCCCGATTCCAGGTGGAGCCTGGTGTCCCCGCCACCACACTGTCCGATCTCAGAGGCCGCGGTCACAGCATCGAGGAGGTGGCCGGCCGCCAGCCGGGTTGGGGCCCGGTCTCGATCATCGAAGTCGAAGGAGACCATCGGTCCACGCATCCCGATCCGCGGTAGACACCACCAGCGCCCTGACCTTCTGACGCTTGATTTGCCGGCCGACTTTGCCTGATTGGCTCCTTCAGGCGACTCGGCCACGCGATCCGTGGACTAACTCATTCAGGTCTCTGGCGCAGTCCAAACGACAGGCAAACAGACGCCGGTCGGCCGGGGCTACCGCCGCATGGCTGGGTGTGGCTCACTTGAGCCGGCGGATCACCTCGCGGAAGCCCTCCGGGTCGGTCTCCAGGACGGGGCCGATCGTGTAGAAGCCGAGCCGCTGCACTCGATCGCCATAGCGGTCCTGAATGGCCTCCGCCAACCGATCGGCCGTGGCGGCCACTCCCACGGTGAGCACCGCCTCGTCGGGGACGAGCCGGGCCATCTCCTCCCAGCGCCCCTGTTTGGACATCGCGTTGAGCTCACCGCCGAAGTCCCAGCCCTCCGCCTCCAGCACCGGAAGATACGAAGGTGTCGAGGCGTAGAAAGCGATCTGCTGCCGGACCGGGTCCATGGCCTGCTCGACTTCGGATTCGGTTGCTCCGGTCATCACGAACACTGTCGTCGCCAGCTCGACGTCATCGATCGTCCGGCCGGAGGCTCCTGACCCGGCCGTGATCCCGGGGAGGACCACCTCGTCGAGATAGCGCACCGTGTGAAACGGATGGACGTGGAACCCAGAGCAGAGCTCCCCCGCCAGACGGCTCAGGTAGGGCCCAACCCCTGCGATGAATATCGGCACGTCCGGATTCGGGATTGGTCCCGGGTTGAAAAACGGCGTCATCAGGGAGAACTGATAGAAGTCGCCTTCGAAGGCCAGCGGGCCCGAGTTCTGGAATGAGCCCCATATCGCGCGGAGCGCGAGGATGTACTCGCGCAGACGGGGCACCGGGCGGTCCCAGGTCGTCGAGAAGCGCCGGACGATGTGCGCCCTCACCTGTGTCCCCAGCCCGAGTATGAATCGCCCGCGGGACATCCGGGCGAGGTCCCAGGCGGTGATCGCCGTGAGCATCGGCGACCTTGGGAAGGCGACGGCGATCGCCGTGCCGATCTCGAGCGCGGGGCTCGCGGACGAGGCCAGGGCCAGCGGCAGGAACGGGTCGTACTGGGTCTCCGCGGTGAAGAAGCCGTCGTAGCCGAGATTCAGTGCCGCCACCGCCGCCTCGGACGCGCCCTCGGGCGGGCTGGGGGGGTAATAGAAGTCGACTTTCATCAGCCGGCCCAGGGTAGATCGGGCCACGGGTGGGTACGATCACGGCCGATGAAGACGCTGGCCAAGGTCGTAGGTGTGGTGGGCGCGGCGGCCGCGCTGGTGTGGGCGATGCGAGATCGGTTCATCTCGGTGGCGGCGTCTCGAGAACCGGAGCCACCCGTGCTGCGAACCGCCACGCCGGTCGCGACGGCCCAAGGCATCGATGCCATCGACGGGATCGGTCCCGTGTTCGCCAGTCGCCTGAAAAACGCCGGGATCGATGATGTCTCCAAGCTTGCTTCGGCGACACCCGACACCATTGCCGAGGCCGCCGGAGTCAGCGGCGCCCGGGCCAGGACCTGGATCGAACAGGCCCGCTCGCTGGACTGACAGTGCCCTACCTCCACCAGCCGGAGGATCTCGGCGACCTCCTCGAGGGCGAGCCCTCGTATCGAGTCGACCAGTTGCGTCATTGGCTCTATGAGATGCCGGTGCTGAGCAATACGGACATGACCAATCTCCCGGCCGGCGTGAGGGACAAACTGGAGCCTCTCTGGCCCTTCGAGGTAGAAGCCGAACAGTTCGCTGATGGCGGGACCACGCGCAAGTGGTTGTTTCGCGCCCCCGACGGAGCTGCCATCGAGGCCGTTCTCATGGGCTATCCAAGACGAGCGACGCTGTGCATCTCGAGCCAGGCCGGTTGTGCCCTCGGCTGCACCTTCTGCGCCACCGGCCAGTTCGGCTTCGAGCGACACCTCGACGCCGGCGAGATCATGGCCCAAGTGGCGTACGCCCAGGCGTTTCCTTCGCCAGATCGGCATGCCGGGCACCCCCGGCCATTTGACCAACGTCGTGTTCATGGGGATGGGCGAGCCACTCGCCAATTACGACCGGGTCCGGGAAGCGATCCGGCGGATGATCGAGGTCATGGGATTGTCGGCGAGATCGATCACCGTGTCGACGGTCGGCATGGTGCCGGGGATCCGACGACTAGCCGAGGAGCCCTGGCCCGTGTCCCTCGCGGTCAGCCTCCACGCCGCCGACGACGAGCTCCGGAGCACGCCTCGTCCCGATCAACCGGCGTTACCCCCTGGCGGAGCTCGAGGAGGCCGCCGCCTCCTATTTCGAGAAGAAGGGTCGTCGGCTCTCCATCGAGTGGACGATGATGGACGGGGTCAACGACACAACAGACCAGGCGACGAAGCTCGCCGGGATCGCCCGTCGGCTCCACGCCCATGTCAACCTCATCGCCCTCAACCCGACGCCACTGACTAAAGAGAAAGCGTCGAGCGAGACGGTCATCGCCTCTTTTGCCCGGCAACTGCGCCGGCGCGGGGTCAACGTGACCGTCCGTGACACCAGAGGCCGGACAATCGACGGTGCCTGTGGCCAACTGCGACTGCTCGCCGGCAAACCGGGGCTGAAACCCACGTCTGACCGACGAAATCCTGTTTAGCTGGAAATTTCGCGATCTGCGGTTAGGGTAAACCAGCGGACGGAACAGGGGCCTGAAGGAGTTGGACCTTCATGCCAGTCAATCGACGCGCCCGCGCCATCGCTGTTGGCTCGGTTCTCGCCCTGACTGTGGCTCTTTTTTCCTTGGAGTACACCGTGAAGCGCGGGGACACCCTCAGCGAGATCGCACGTGACCACAACGTTTCTCTGTCCGATGTGATCGAGCTCAATGAGCTCTCGAATCCCGATCTGATCCACCCCGGCGAGACGATCCTCATTCCCGGAGTCGATGGCTCCGTGGAGCAGGTCCACGTAGTGGACGACGGCGAGACCTTGAACGAGATCGCGTCCGCCTACGGCGCCACCGCCTCTGCCATCGCCGAGGCGAACAGCCTGGCGAACCCCAACATGATCCTTCCCGGTCAAGAGGTGCTGATCCCCACCACCAGGAAGAAATCACCCGGCGGGACCAGCTCCAACACCGATGACGTGGCAGGTCTCCAGCACCGGTGACGGGGAGAGTGAGAGTTCGTCACGATCGGAGCGGTTCCACATCGTTCAGAGTGGTGAGAGCCTGGACTCGATTGCCGGCCAGTATTCAGGCGTGTCACCCGACGACATCGCCGCAGCGAACGGGATCGTCAACGGGACGGTGTACACCGGCACACGTCTCTTCCTCGACGGCTCAGCCTTCGTCGGTACCGGGAGTGGAGGCTCGGCTAGCTACGTGGTGCAGTCGGGTGACCGTCTCGGCGACATCGCCGACAAGTACGGGACCAACATCTCGACCCTGGCCGACCTGAATGGCCTGACCGATATCAATTTGATCAGATCCGGTCAGGAGCTCGCCGTGCCGGGCGGGTCGAACTGGGTTTGCCCCATCGATGGGGGACGGTACTTCAACGATTGGGGCTTCCCCCGAGGCGGCTCTCGCTTTCACGAGGGAAACGACATCTTCGCCGAGCGGGGTACTCCGGTGAGGGCCCCGGTATCAGGCACAATCGAGCTCATCGAGGGGACCGTCGGTGGGCTTCAGTTCGATCTGTATGGAACTGACGGGATCAAATACCTCGGTTCGCATCTCGATGCGCCCGGGCGAGACCGGCGAGGTGAGCGCCGGTGACGTCATCGGGTACGTGGGAACCTCAGGCAACGCCGTCGGGACGAATCCCCACCTCCACTTCGGCATGTATCGGGATGGGGCGGCGATCAACCCTCACCCGTCGCTCGTTTCCAACGGCTGCTGAGGCCCGGACTCCCCCTCGATCAGGTCATTGCCTCGCGCAGTTGATCGAGCCTGATCGCTCCAGCCTCGAGTAGCCGTCGGTGAAAATCCTTGGCGTCGAAGGAGGCACCGGCCTCGGTCATCGCCTGCTTCCGGATGTTGAGAATCTCCCGCTCGCCCACCTTGTAGGAGATGGCCTGGCCGGGCCACCCGAGATAACGCAGCACCTCGGACTCGGCGACGTCACGGGGCTGTCGACCGATCTTCTCCATGTAATCGACGGCGAGCTCGTAGTTCCACACCTCACCGGGATGGAGAGGGGCGTCGTCGGGGATTCGCTTCTCGAGATGCGCCCCGATGTCGACGACCACCCTCGTCGACCTGAAGAGCTGACTGGCTTGCAGGCCGAGCCGGTATTCCGGGTTCTCGAAGAATCCGAGCTCCTCCATCAGCCGTTCTGCGTACAACGCCCATCCCTCGCCTGATCCCGGGTACCAGACGAACAATCGGTGGAACCGGGACAGCTTCTCTCGTTGCAGCACCGCGATCCCGACCTGGAGGTGATGCCCGGGAAAGCCTTCGTGATAGGCGGTGGCGACCTCCTGCCAATACGGGATCCGGGTCCTCTCGCCGAGGGCATACCAAATGGACCCGGCGCGGTCGAGGTCCTCAGATGGGGCGACATACCACGCCCCGAGAGCGCCACCGGTGGGTGCGAGGTTGACCGTCACATCGCACATCGGGGGTGGCACATCGAAGGCCGACCCGTCCAGTCGGTCCACTGCGTGTGCCTGGATCTCCCGCACGAAATCTGCAAACGCTTCATGATCGGGCGCCGAGCGACCGGGATCGTTGTCCAGGAGGTCGATCACCTCATCGATGTTCAGGTCGGGGTCGATCTCCGCCGCCGTTTCCCGCATCTCGCCGAGCAGGCGGTGCACCTCCGACCATCCCCAGTCATATGTTTCGTCGACGTCGAGACGAAGCCCGAGGAACCTTTCGGACTCCTCCGTGTAATGGTCCGATCCGGCTGCGTCGGAGGGCTTGGCCCGGGGCAGGTATACGGTCTCGAGCCAGTCGGCGAAGCCGGCTGACGCCGATCGTGCCCGGGCGACGGCCCCGGCCACCTGATCCTCGTCGCCGCCATCGGCAGCCGCGAGGCCCGGGAGCGAGCCAAAGCGCGACGCTGGGCCGGCCACGGAGCGCATCTGTTCGATGACACTGAGCACCTGACGATGAGCGACGATTTCCCCCTCATCCAGGCCCACTTGCAGACTGGACCGGTACCCGTCGAGCATGTCGCCCCAGGTCGAGAGTCGGCTGGTCACGTTCTCCCACGCCTCTGGCCCCTCCTTCGACACGATGTCGAAGGAATCGCGTGCGGTCTGGAACGGGCCATAGATGTGGTTGATGCTCCGCTTCCAATGCCCGCTGTCGTAGAGGCGCCGCTCCGATGCCAGATACCCACTGACCACCCGGGCCGCGGTCGCCTGCACCGGATCCGGGTGATGGAGGTGTGCCGCCAGCTCGGCGGCGGCTCTCGCACGCAGTTCCTCTTTCGCCGCCTCGCCTTCTGGGGAGAAGTCGTCCCAGAGATGATCACGACCGGGAATGCCGGCCTCGGTGGCAGCGATTGGCGATAGATCGGCGTAACCCTCGGCGAGGCGGTCGCAGATCTCGAACGGTGTGGTCTCTGGCATGTCCAAGATGAGGCGTGAGGGTAGACCCCCCGAATACGCTTCGATCGGTGGATGACACCATCGAGGTCCGACCGGACGAGCGATTCGATGTCGATCGACTCACCGGCTGGATGGCGGGCAACCAAGCACTGCCCGACGGGTTCCCCACAGTCCGGCAGTTCGCCGGTGGCAAGGCCAATCTCACCTACCTCCTCCAATTCCCGGCGGGTGAGCAACTGGTGCTGAGGAGGCCACCCCTGGGCCCCGTTGCTGAGAGCTCCCACGACATGACACGGGAGTACGCGGTCCTGTCGAAACTCTGGCGGGGCTTCGACAAGGCGCCACGGGCCGTGGCGCTGTGTGAGGACAGCAAGGTGATCGGCACCCCGTTCTTCATCATGGAGCCGAAGCCCGGTGTCGTCATCCGGGATGTCGTCCCCGATCTCTTCGGCGGCGGCAACGACGACGATACGAACAGGAAGCTGTCAGCCGTCGTGATCGACACCCTGGTCGAGCTGCACGCCGTCGATGCGGCCGCATGCGGGCTGGAGGACCTCGGGCATCCAGACGGGTTCCTGGAACGGCAGGTCGAGGGGTGGTGGAAACGGTGGGAGCTGGCCAAGGACGACGATGATTTGATGGCCGACGACGTCGGCCGCTGGCTTCGATCTGCTCTGCCACCGTCGGGCCCACCCACCCTCCTTCACAACGATTGGCGACTGGACAACATGGCCGTGTCACCGGCAGATCCAGGTGTCTGTGTGGCGGTGTACGACTGGGACATGGCAACGCGAGGTGATCCGCTTGCCGACGTGGGTACGTTGATGGCCTCCTGGTACGACGACGGCGAGGAGAAGTCGACCTTGGCGCCGATGCCCACCACCTCCCCGGGCTGGCTGGACAGGAGATCGGCAATCGAGCGGTACGGGGAGCGCTCGGGAAGGGATCTGCGCCATGTCGACTGGTACGTCGTCTTCGGGACCTGGAAACTAGCGGTCGTGCTCCAGCAGATCTACATCCGCTGGCTGCGGGGACAGACCAAGGACCCACGCTTCGAGCCGCTGGGTGAGGGCGCCCGAGCCCTGTTCCGCCTGGCATCTCGCCGGAGGCCGTGACTCCCCCTGGCGTCAACTCCGGTTGACAACATGGCATCTGTCAACCTAGGGTGACAGCATGACCCTCTCCAAGCTGGCCGGAGCCGACAGCGACGATCCTGCCCAGGGGCTGCAGGCGGTGGTCGTGCTGCGACGAATGACCGACAGGTTGGAGGCGATCCACGTCGAAGCCGCCCGGGCCCACGGTTGGACCTGGCAACAGATCGGCGATGCTCTCGGCGTGTCACGCCAGGCGGCCCACAAGAAACACGGGAGGTAGGGATTGTTCGAGCGATTCACCAAAGAAGCGCGGCTCGTGGTGACACAAGCCGTAGGGGAGGCAGAAGCTCGAAGCGACTCCCGCGTCGGCACCGAGCATCTCCTCATCGGGGTGGCTCGCTCGCCCACTGCGGCCGGTCTGCTTCCCGACGTCGAAACCATTCGTGCCCAGCTCGACCGAATGGATCGGGACGCGCTCGTCTCAGTCGGGCTGGATCCAGCATTGATCGAGGTGGCGGGGCCGGCAAGGCGGGAGCAAGGCGGACATATCCCGTTCACCGGTGGGGCGAAGGACATCCTCAAAGGAGCGCTTCGGGCGGCTTTGGACCTCGGCGATCGACACATCGGAGTCGAGCACGTCGCTCTGGCCCTCACCGCCGTAGAGGGGCCCGATCGCGCTATCGAAGTGCTCCGCAGACTCGACGTCGACCCATCCGCGTTGCGAGCCGCGCTCCTCCGATCGGCCCGCGAGGCGTCTTGACGCAATCCTGAAACCACCAAATACGGCGATTGGCAAGGGTCGAGCCCTTGTTAATTTGGTGTCCACAATGACTTCGGGAGACCTTCCACTCGGGACGGTCAGCTTTCTCTTCTCCGACATCGAGGGCTCGACAAGGATGATCCAAGAGCTCGGCGATGCTTTTCGGCCTGTCCTGGAGCGCCACAACACAATCGTGCACGAGGCCGCCGCCAGCCACCGCGGCCGGATCGTCAAGAACGAAGGCGACGGCTTTTTCGTCGCCTTTCAATCCGCCCTCGACGCGGTTTCCAGCGCCGTGGAGATCCAACGCCGCCTAACCGCAGAGGAATGGGAATCGTCCCAGGACGTAACAGTGAGGATCGGGGTCCACACCGGCGAGGGACGGCTCGGTGGCTCAGACTACGTCGGCATCGACGTCCA
Organism: uncultured Acidobacteriota bacterium; assembly: GCA_963720925.1. Taxonomy (GTDB): domain Bacteria; phylum Actinomycetota; class Acidimicrobiia; order Spongiisociales; family ZC4RG35; genus JARDZU01. Next base: position 136,738 of record CAVRHE010000007.1, on the reverse strand, counting down.
TCGGGCCGCTCGCATCAGTGACAGTGGGCACGGGGGTCAGACGCTGGTCTCCGAGGCAACGGCTCGACTCGTCGAGTACAGCCTCCCCGAAGGGAGCCGCCTCGAAGATCTGGGAACCCATCGACTCCGCGATCTGACCCACGAAGAGCACATCTTCCAACTGAGCGTGGAAGGGCTCCCCACCGAGTTCCCACCGCTGCGAACGTTGACCTCTTCGAAGGGCAACCTCCCGATCCGGGACCTCACCCTCGTCGGCCGTCAGCTCGAGAAAGATTCCGTGATCCAAGCCCTCGAGGAGTCGCGTCTCGTGACTCTCACCGGCCCCGGGGGCGTCGGCAAGACCACGCTGGCGCTGAAGGTGGCCGAAGAGCTCACCTCCACCTTCGAGGATGGCGTTTGGTTTGTCGAAGTCTCGAGAGTCGCGGACGACAACCTCCTGGCAGCAGCGGTCGCCCGGCAGCTGCACATCACGGAGAGCCCGCTCCAGTCGATCACCGACACTCTGATCTCCCGGCTGGCCAAGGCGCACTCGCTGTTGATCCTCGACGGCTGTGAGCACCTCATCGACGCCGTCGCCAAACTCACCGATCAACTACTCCAAGGGACGGAGGCGTTGAAGATCCTGGCCACCACCCGGGAGTGGCTCTCGATCAGGGAAGAGCACCTGGTGCAGATCTCCCCCCTTGCCGTCCCCGGGCCCGACATTCGGTCTTTGGATGGGATCGCATCCTTCGACTCGGTGGAGTTGTTCGTGAACCGCGCACGACTGGTCAACCCGAACTTCGAGCTTGGCCTGGCCAATGCCCAGCAGGTCGCCGAGGTGTGCCGACGACTGGACGGCATTCCCCTCGCAATCGAATTGGCCGCAGCCCGGCTGAAGGTGCTGTCGGTCGGTCAACTCGTTGAACGGCTCGACCAGCAGTTCGCTCTCCTCGCAGGGACGGCTCGGGACCTGCCACCTCACCAACAGACGCTGGAAACGACTCTCGACTGGAGTTATGACTTCCTCGGTGGCGCAGAACGAGTCTTGTTCACGCGACTGTCGGTCTTCAATGGTGGCTTCACCCTGGAGGCCGCCGAAAGCGTCTGCTCCGGAGGCCTTGTTGCGCGGGAGCACGTCATGAACCTGCTCGGGCGGTTGGTCGAGACGTCTCTGGTCATGGCCACGGACACCGATCCGATCCGCTACCGGCTCCTCGAGCCGATCAGCCACTACGCCCGGATGAGACTGGACGAAGGAGCCGAGCTCTCGGTGCTGCGCGATCGCCACGCCGAGTTCTTCCTGGCCATGGCAGAGGAAAGTGACAGCGAGATCCTGCACGTCGAGCAGAACGTATGGGCCGACCGACTCGAGCGCGACCGCTACAACCTGCGCGCAGCCCTGGAATGGCTGCACGAATCGGGCCGGGCCCAGGATGCGATGGCCATGGCTGGAGCCCTCCGCTGGTTCTGGGTCATCAAGCGCGAGGTGAGCGACGGCACAGAATGGCTAGAGCGCACTCTTTCTCATCGCGAGGGTGTGGATCCTCTCGATCGTCGCTCGAGCGCTGAATGGCGCGGGCCTGCTCGCCAGCCGCCGCCTTGCGTTCGATGAGGCATACACCGCCCTCACAGAATCGATGGAGCTCTATCAGCAGCTCGGTGATAGACGCGGCGAGGCGCGCCAGGCATACCAGCTGATGGCGACGGCGTGGCTTCGAGACGACCTGGAGGAGGCGAAGCGTCTCGCTCCGGAAGCCGAGCGCATCAACCGGGAAGTCGGCGACACCTGGATGCTGGCCTGGACCCTGGCCGTCTGGGCAACGATGGCGCGCGTCCAGGGAGATCTGAAGGAGGCGCGGGAGAAGATGACCGAGAGCCACCGTCTGTTCCTGGAGCATTCGGGAGTTCTCGACGTGGGGTGGTCGGCGCTCCGACTCGCCGCCGTCGCCCGGGACGCGGGGGACTACAACGAGGCAAGTGACCGATACACCGAGGGACGGGCGCTCCTCGTCGTCGCCGGGGACTCGCTAGGAGTGGCTCACGCCGACGCCGGGCTGGGGGCGATGGCCTGGCTGGCCGGCGACCACGATTACGCCTTGGAGCTGTTCAAGTCGGTGCTCGAAGGGTTCAGCATCTACGAGGAGCCCGCCAACAACCTGTTCGAGATGAAGACGATGATCCAATCGAACCCGACCACCGCCGAACTACAGCGGGTCGTCGAACAGAACCGGGACCGAGCCGCCGTCGTGAACGAAAAGGCCGGCGCCAAGGCCGCACTCGGGGAGTATCTCTATCACATGGGCAAGACCGCCCACCGGCAGGGCCAGTTCGAGCGGGCCCAGACTGCCCTGGTGGAGAGCCTGGTCCTTTGCGACTCCGCCGAGGACGCGCGCGGCGTGGCCATCGCCGTCGCCGCCCTCGCCGTGGGCGCCCATGCACGAAGACGCGACATGCTGGCCGCACGTCTGTTCGGGCTGGCTGACTGGGTGGCGAGCAAGCACCGGGTCGCCACCTGGCCTCCGCCGGAGGAGCACGACTACGCCGTCCAGGTGGCGGACACCCAGGACAGCATCGGCAGTCAGGATTTCGCCCATGCCACTGTGGCCGGTGAATCACTCACCGTCGCGGATGCCATCTCCCTGGTTCGCAACGAACTCTGAAGTCGCCTTCCGGAGGGCAGATCAGTAGTCGATTCCCCGTCTCGCCATGACCCCTGTGTCGAAGGCGTGCTTGACCTTCCTCATCTCGGTCACGGTGTCGGCCAGCTCGACGAGAGAAGCGGGGGCATCGCGGCCGGTGAGGATGAGGTTGAGCCGGGTCGGACGATTGGATATGGCGGTCAGCACGTCGTCGATGTCGATCCAGCCCCAGTTGATGGGGTAGGTGATCTCGTCCAGGATCAGCAGGTCGTACTCGTCCGAGCCGATGCGCGTCTCAGCGCTCTGCCACGCCTCACGTGCAATCGCCTCTGACTCGTCGATGTCGGCCGAGTCCCAGGTGAACCCGTCGCCCAGGGCCCACCAGTCGATCCCCAGCTTCCGGCCGATGGTCTCCTCCCCCACCTTCCACTCCCCAGACTTGAGGAACTGGACGACGCCGACTTTCCAGCCGCGCGCGATAGCCCGCAGAGCGGTGCCGAAGGCTGCCGTCGACTTGCCCTTGCCTTCCCCGGTGTTGACCAGGACGAGCGAAGGGGCCCGCTGGTGGCCGGTCGGCGGTGCTTCGGTGGGAGGGACCTCGGGGTTCGTCATTTCAAGCTCCCGTTCTCAGGTGATTTCTCGCCCCGGAGCCGGCCAGTCGAGTACTACCAACTCGCCTGGCCTCGGGGGATGGCCCGATCCAGACAGCCCCTGGAGGAGCCGGATGACGCCACCATGGGTGAAGATGAGCTGAGTGCCCGGCCCCAGCTCGTCCAGGAATCCGAGCACCCTCTCCCGCAGCGTCTCGACCGACTCCCCGCCGGGTGCAGTGAAGCCCTCAAACCTCAAGAGGGCAGCTTGTGTTGCGCCACCGAGCTCGTCCCACGTCTTGCCCTCCAGATCACCAAAGTCGATCTCCCTCAATCTCACGTCTGGCCGCGCCTCGCCGAACGACAAGCGGGCGAACTCACTGGCGCGCGCCAGATCCGATGACCACGCCGCATCGAACCTGCGGTGTCGAAGCCGGCTGGGAAGCCGCGCCGCTTGCTCGATCCCTGCCGGGCTGAGAGGGGGGTCTGCCCAACCACAGAGCCGGCCTTGCTCGCTCCATTCGGTGTCACCGTGTCGAACCAACCACAGGGTCATGGGGACCACCAGGGCGCCGAGAGCACGCCAGATGAGGCAAGGGCCGCCGCCACCAACAGCAAGCCGATTTCGATCATCTGTTCTGTGGCCCCGAGGACGTCGCCGGTGAATCCCGATATCCGGCGCATCGCCAGCATGCCGATCAGCACGGCGGCAGCGCCGGCGAAAGCCACAAAGATCGCGCCCCACCATCCCAAGAGGGCCAACCCGATCGCGACGGCGCTGAGCAGGCCGCGTATGACCTCAGACGTGGAGCCGGATCGAGAATGAGCCGCGCCCAACCCGTCACCAGTCGCTGGAGGCATGAATCCGATCAGGCCCACCGCTCCACCTCGGCCCAGCGCATGGGCAGCGGGCAAAGCCAACAATGCGGTTGTCACGGGGAGGGCGGCCAGCGCCAGAACCCGCAAGACGATGCTGAGGACCAAAGCGATCACCCCATAAGTGCCATGGGTCGGGTCCTTCAAGATTCGCAGCGTCTCCTCCGGTCCTCCGCCGGCACCGAACGCGTCGACCGTGTCGGCCAACCCGTCCTCATGCAGGGCGCCGGTGATGACGATCCCGAGTGTCACGGCCAGCGCGGCCGCGACCAGACCCGGCAACACCTCCACCATGACTGCGTACCCCCCGGCCACGAACAAGCCGATCACCGCTCCGACCACAGGCAGCCAGGCGACGGCGCCCGAGGTATCGAGCTGGTCGGGGGCGGCGCGCCCGACCGGGACGCGGGTGAGGAGCCCGACCGCGGCGCGCAGCCCTCTCATGTCACCCACTCGTCGAACGTGGCCACTTCGATCACGCATTTGGCCGCCAGCCGCACCAATGGCAGCGCGGCCAGGGCCCCGGTCCCCTCGCCGAGCCTCAGTCCGAGGTCGATGAGTGGCGGCTTGGACAGTTTCTCCAAGAGGAGCCGGTGACCCGGCTCCGCCGAGCAATGACCGGCGACAGTGTGATCGAGAGCGCCCGGTCGCGCCACCTCGAGAGCTGCGCACGCCGCCGTGACGACGAAACCGTCCAAGATGACCGGGATCGATCGCTTCCTTGCCTCGAGGGCTGCGGCCGCGACCGCCACCAATTCCGATCCACCGACTTGTCGCAAGGCCTCGAATGGCCCAGCTCCGTCGACGCGTCTCTGTGCCGCAGCCACCAGAGCCGTCTTTCGCTCGAGGGTTGCTTCGTCGATTCCGGTTCCCCGACCGGTCCACAGGGCCGTTGGGCCCCCGAACAGGCTGGCACAGACTGCTGCGGCCGCTGTCGTGTTCCCGATCCCCATCTCCCCTAGAACCAGGAGATCGGCGCTGCTCGATTCCGCCACCGCCCTCGTCCCAGCATCCCAACACTCGATGAAACGACCAGGGCTCAGAGCGGGCATCGAAGAGATGTCGCCCGTCGGCCGCCCCACACCCACATCCACTACAGAGACGGAGGCCCCAACGTCGGCAGCCATGACATTTGCCGTGGCCACGCCCTTGCGAAAGGCCTCCACCATGGAACGGGTGATCTCGGCGGGATAGGCGCTGACACCGGCAGAGGCGACCCCATGGTCCCCGGCGAACAGCACCACGTGCGGCGACTCCACGGCAGGCAGAGCCGTTCGCTGCCATCCGGCCAGCCAAACCGCCACATCGTCCAGCCTCTGCAGAGCCCCGGTTGGGCGAAGCACGCGCTCTGCGCGCTCACGGACCAGCGCGGCCATTCGGGTGTCCGGATCGGGGAGATTCCCCAGCGACGAGGCCATCATCTCATCCATCTGAGCCCCCATCGAAGACTTCCCCGATCCTCGACACCGGGATCACGCCGCCGGCCACGGTGAGGAGCACCCGGCCGGCCACGTCGGCCCAGATCGCGTTGACCCTGCCCAGCAGATCCCGATACTGGCGAGCCATCTCGTTCACGGGGACGATCCCCGAACCGACTTCATTGCTTACGACGACCGTCAGCCCTCCCCGGGTGGCAGCAACACCTGCGGCGACCGTAGCCCTGCGCTCGATCTCAGTCTCTCCCAGATCCTCGCCCATCAGGTTGGACACCCACAAGGTGAGGCAATCGATCAGCACTGCGGTGCCGGCGTCGAACCCGGTGAGTGCGCCCTCCAGATCGATTGGCTCCTCGACGACCAGCCATCCTGCAGGACGGGCTCTGGCGGTGTCGCTCGATCCTTTCGGCCATCTCCTCATCGAGCGCCTCTGCGGTGGCTATCACGCCTGCCGGCCCATCCCAGGCCTCGATCAGGGCGGCGCCGAGCTTCGATTTCCCGCTCCTCGCTCCGCCGAGGAGCAGCGTCAGCGATGATTCGCTCTCCATCACCCGCCTCGCTTGGGTCGCAACGGTGTGACGATCAGACCGGTGGTCCCCATGTCGACGACTCGTACCCGAGCGTCGTAATTCATCATGATGCTTTCCTCGGTCAACACGCTCTTGGCCGTGCCCTCGCTGACCACCACACCATCTCTCATCATGACCAGTCGATCCGCATACTGGCCTGCGAGCGTCAGGTCGTGGAGCGCGCTCAGGACCGTCAAACCCTGCTCGGATCTGAGTTCGTCGATGAGCTCCAGCACCTGCTGCTGATGTCCCACATCGAGCGCGGAAGTCGGCTCGTCGAGGAGCAGGATCTCGGATTGCTGCGCCAGGGCCCGTGCGAGGACAACGCGCTGCGCCTCCCCACCCGACAATGTGTCTACGTGACGAGCCGAGAGCGTGGTGAGCTCCAATCTCTCGAGGACTCCGGAGATGATTTCTCGGTCGTGACCCGACTCGGTTCCCCAGTAGGGGACATACGGGGTGCGGCCGATAGCCACATAGTCGGCCACAGTGACTCCCTCCGGCAGCACCGGACGCTGGGGAAGGAAGGCCACGAGCTCGGATAGGTGCCTCCGGGTCATCTCTGCAGTTGGCACCCCACCGATGTCGATTTGGCCCGCGTAAGGGACGAGACTTGCGACGGCGCGGAGCAAGGTCGACTTCCCCGCACCATTGGGGCCGATCAGCGCCACCCAGGTCCTCGGTTCGACGTGCATCGAGACGCCATCGACGACCCTCCGGCCGTTGTACGCAACGGCGAGGTCGACGAGCCCGAGTCGGCTCATGAGAGCCTCCGCGCTCGTGTCAGGACCACAAGGAAGAACGGCGCCCCGAAGAACGCTGTGATCACGCCGATCGGTATCTCAGCGGGGGCGACCACGGTACGGGCAATCAGGTCGGCGAGGATCAGGAACGCGGCGCCAAAGCCGAGCGACAGCGGGAGGATGATCCGGTAGCTAGAGCCGAGCACGAGTCGAATCGCATGGGGGACGATGATGCCCACAAACCCGATCAGACCGCTCACTGCGACCGCTGCCGCCGTTCCTAGGGTGGCCGCTGCCACAACGACCAGGCGAACTCTCGCTGCCTTGATCCCGACGCTGTCGGCTTCCTCGTCTCCCACACCCATCACGTCCATGAGACGGCGGTAGAGGAGAAGGCCGAGGGCGCTCACGATCACGTAAGGCAGGATCAACGTGACCTCTCCCCAGCCCACGGTGCCGAGGGCACCCATGATCCAGGCGAAGACCTCACGGAACGTCTCCGCGTTTCGTTGCTGGATGAAGGCTTGGGTGGCGGTCAGGAAGGCTGCGACCGCCACCCCCGCCAGGATGAGGGTCGCCGCGGCATAGGTCCGGGTCGCCGATCGTCCCAAGGCGTAGGTGACCGCGACTCCGAGCACGGCGCCGGCAAACGCCGCCACGGGCAGTGGGTTGATCACCCACGCGCTGTCATCGGGCACGTAGGCGATGGCGAGAGTGGCACCAAGGCCGGCCCCGGCAGCGACTCCCAAGAGATAAGGGTCGGCGAGAGGGTTGCGAAACACGCCCTGGAAACCGGCGCCGGCCATGGCGAGCATCCCCCCCACCATCCCGGCCAGGATCACACGTGGCACTCTCAGCTCCCACAGGATTGCGGCCTCGCGCTCCGACAATCCCGACTCGATGTCCACCCCCGGCAGCTTGTCGAGGAGCTCGGCTACTACCGAGCCGATGGGCAGATCGACCGCTCCGACCGCGATGCCGAGCACGGCGCAACCGAGCAGCACCCCGACGACCAGGAGTGCCGAGCCCCACCCGACTTTCGAGATGCGTGGGCTTCGATCCAGGTCCGCAGTCAACCCGCCATCACCCGCCCTCCGCCAAACCCTGGACTTCTTCGACGATGATCGCCAGGTGGTCCACGACACGTGGGCCCCAACGCGAGGCGATGTCATCGTCCAATTCGACCACGCCGCCATTGGTCACAGCCGTAAGCACATCCCAACCGGGCCGGGCTGTGACGGTCTCCAAGGACTCGCCACAACATTTGGTGTCGCCAAGGAATATCAGATCAGGATCGGCATCGATGATGTATTCCGCGGATAGCTGTGGGTAGCCGGTGTCCGCCCCCTCTGCTTCGTCGGCGATGTTGGCGAGACCGGCCATGTCATAGAGCTGACCGATGAAGGTCGAAGAGGTCACCGTGAAGAACGACTCGTCCAACTCGTGGTAATAGGTGTGGGTCTCGGGGGTCTCGGGAACCGCACTCACCAAAGCATCGATCTCCTCCCGCATCGACGCCACCAGGTCAGACGACTCGTCCTGATGACCGGTGGCCTGACCCAGCAGCTCGATTTGGGCGTAGGTGTCGTCGAGAGTTGCCGCAGCGGGATTGTGCAGGACAGGGATGTCGATCGCGCCGAGCGCGGCGACCACGTCGTTGATGTCGTCGGAGACGACGACGAGGTCGGGCTCGTAAGCGGCGATGGCCTCGATGTTCGGCTCGAACCCCGACAGGTCGCTGGTGGGCGCCTCTTCGGGAAAGTTGGAGAAGTCGTCGACGGCGACCACCTGGTCCCCGGCACCTATCGCGAACAACATCTCAGTGGCGGTGGAAGCCAGGGAGACGATTCGTGTCGGGCTCTGCGTGATCGTCACCTCCCCATTCGCGCGCCTCGACCGTGACCGGAAATCCGGCATCGGAGCCAGTCGTGGTCGGGTCGGGCGCCGCCGTCGTTGTCGAATCGGGCGCAGCCGTCGTGGTGGTGGCTACCTCATCGGCGGAGGTCGTGCCCCACCTTCGGTGCCACAGGCGACAAGCGCCAGCAGGGTGAGGATCAGGGTGATCCTTCGCATATGAAACATCCTCCGCTATCGGAGGATGAAGAGGCCGGTGGCTTCCCTGAGCCCACGCTTCCGTCTTCATCCGAGACTTTCGTCGTGGCCCTGGAGATCAGGCGACCTGGCTCGTCCCCCAGAGGGGGCTTCACAGTTGCGGGACAGCACCGGGGTCTAACCGGCTTCGCTGTCTCCGGGGCACCCACCCAATAACGGTGGGCCCGGCCAGCATAGCCGGGCCCACCAGGAGGAGCTTTTGGATCAGCCGAGGTCGGCGGGACGTTCGCTCATGGTCACCGGGACAGTCACTTCGCTGCCGTCACGAACCACCACGAGGTCGACGGTGTCGCCAGGCTGAAGGGTTTGGACCTGGGCTGCGAGGTCGCCGCCATCCTGAACCGGAGCGCCGTCGATGGAGATGACCAGGTCGCCGACCTGGAGATCGGCCTCGTCGGCACCGGTGCCCGGGGTGACTTCGTCGATGAGGGCGCCGGCCTGACCCGACTCCACGACACCGAGGGAAACTCCCAGGTACGCCGTCTGGATCTCCTCGCCGGCCACGACTCGCTCGGCGATGTCGTGAGCGATGTCGATCGGGACGGCGAAGCCAACACCATCGTTGGCGCCGGACAGGCTGAAGATCGAGACATTGATTCCGATCACCCGACCCTGCCGGTCCACGAGCGGCCCACCGGAGTTGCCCGGGTTGATGGCGGCGTCGGTCTGGAGAACCGCACGGGCCGAAGCACCTTGCGGGATGGCCTGATCGACGGCGGAGATGATTCCTGAAGTGACAGTGCCCTGGAGACCCCAAGGGCTACCCACGGCAATTGCCATCTGACCCACCTGCGGGTCGTCGTCGAGCGCCAGCTCGGCCGCGGGCAGGTCGGTCCCGTCCACCTGAATCACGGCCACATCTGCGCCCGATGTGCCACCGAGGACGGTGCCCTCGACCTGCTCGCCGTCGGCGAGACGCACAGTGACCGTGTCGGCGCCCTCCACCACATGGGCTGCGGTCAGGATCAAGCCGTTGGAGTCATAGATGACACCGGAGCCAACACCCTGGCCGGTCTGGATCTGAACCACCGAGGGGAGTATCACGGCGGCAGCGTCGGCTACCGGCTCCTCACCGGGAACCAGCTCGCCGCGGTCGGTGCCTCTTGCTCGTCGGACCCGGGCTCCCCCGTCTGGACAGCAGGTACCTCGTCGTTGTCGACCGTGGTGATCAGATAGGTCGCCGCAGACGAGCCAACTACGAGCAGCAACGGCAAGGAAGGCCACCAGCCACGGTGACATCCGGGTCGGACGTGTCTCCGCTGGCCGGGTCGGCGCGACAGGTGGTGGCGTTGCCTGGACAGGCTGCGAGGTGTCAGGTATCTCCTGAGTCACCGGGGTCTGGGTTGCCACCGAGCCGTGGGGGGCAGTGCCCTCTTCGCTGACCGGGCTCTGCTCAGTTGGCGGCACGGTTGGGTGTTGGGTCATGTCCTCGTTTGTCATCCTTGAAAAACCTCCTGCATACGAACTTATGACCCTGGAGATCAAGCTCCCATAAATGGCGTGAAATCCGGTGGGGACTCTGTCGGGTCGGACTTGGGCAGCCAGATCGTCATCGTCGTACCCACGCCATCGGGCCCGGTCGATGAGACCAGAGCGCCCTCATGGCCCTGTGCGATCTGCTCCACGATGGAGAGCCCGAAGCCGATGCGACCCCCCTCCGGCTCCTCGGGAAGCCCCGGCCCCTGGTCGGCCACGGCCATCCAAGCCCATTCGCCGACTTCTCCCGCCCCGATCCTGATCCGCGATCCGGTGCCTGAGACCCCGATGGCATTGTCGAGGAGGTTGGTGAGGGCCCTGTCGAGGGCAACGGGGGCTCCGTCGATCAATGCGGGCGACATCGAGCTCTCCAGCACTATTCCCTTCTCCGCCAGCGGCTTCCCATATTCGGATGACTTGGCCCCGACGATCTCGGCGAGATCGATTGCGACGGCCTGTGCCTTGCCGGTCTGGAGACGGGCGGTGGCCAATAGCCCGTCGATCATCTCGGACATCTTCTCCGCGTTGCGCCGCACGATGCCACCGACTTCTCGCCAGTCGGTCACCGTGGCCCTGTCGTCATCGGCGACAACCTCGACATTGGACCGGATCACGGCGAGCGGGGTACGGAGATCGTGGCTGGTGTCGGCAAGGAACCGCCGTTGGCTGGAGAATGCCCGGTCCAGCCTCTCGAGCATCCCGTCGAAGGTGGCGGCCAGGCGGGTGATTTCGTCATCGGGCCCTTCGAGGGCGATGCGACGGCTCAGATCGGAAGCCTGGATCTCACGGGCCACGTTGGTGATCTCCTTCACCGGTCTGAGGACCCGTCCCGACATCACCCAGCCAACAACGATGCTCAGCAGGAAGAGGGCGACCAGGGCGAGGATCGTTGCCTTGGCCACCTCGTTGAGGACGATCTCGTTGTAGACCGACTCGATCATCCGCACCTCTCGTGCGGCGAGACTGGGCAGGACCCCGATCTGGACACCGTCCTGGATGACGGGCCGGCCCGACCACACATACTGGGTCATGGTCTGTCCGCGAAGCCAGTTTCTCAGGGCGACGTAGACCAGTCCGAGGAGTGCGCCTCCCAGGCCGAAGACGATGGCCGAGTACTGAACCGACAACCGGAAGCGGATCGAGTTCCAGGCCGGCATCACTGACCCAACCGATAGCCGCGACCCGGAACGGTGGCGATGAGAGGTGGGTCACCGAGTTTCTTCCTCAGATTGCTCACCGTGACCCTCACCACGTTGGTCATGGGATCGGCCATCTCGTCCCAGACGTGCTCGAGGAGATGCTCCTGACTGAGCACATGCCCGTCGTGGGACATGAAGTAGTGAAGGAGTGAGAATTCCTTGGCAGTGAGATCGAGCGCCTCGCCGCCCCTCGTTGCCTCGAACCGGGCCGGGTCCAGTCGCAAAGGGCCGACCTCCAGCACCGGGTCGGTGCCGTCGTCCCTCCGCAGCAGCGCCCGCACTCGCGCCGACAGCTCGGCGAAAGCGAAGGGCTTGACCAGGTAGTCATCGGCGCCCGAGTCGAGCCCTGTTACCCGATCCTCCACCCCGTCGCGTGCGGTGAGCATGAGGATCCGGGGCCTTTCACCTTCCAGTGTGGGCAACTCACCGCTGACCAGGCGGCGGCACAGGGTGATGCCTGAGCCATCGGGCAGGCTCCAGTCGAGGCAAACGAGGTCATAAGTGGCGGTCCGGAGCTTCATATCGGCGTCGGATGCGGACAATGCCGTGTCGACGGCATGACCGTCGCGGCGGAGCCCCCTGGCTATCGCATTGGCCAGGTCTGGCTCGTCTTCAACTACTAGAAGGCGCACTTCTCACCAAGCTAAGGGGCTGCTGGTAACGAATTGATAAAACCAAGGATCATCGTCCTTCGATACCAGTATGGGTCCAGCGACCCAACTGATTGTGAAACCGAGTGACGATGATGTGAGTCGGATACTTTGCAAATGGTCGTTACTTTCATAACCCAAGATCAAGACGGATTTCATACCTACACCGGCCACGTGGTCTCACGTGGGCCATCGACCATCGTGGTGATGTTGACCGAGCCTTTCAGCATGGCAGGGCGGTCAGTGCATTTCCCCATGACGGCCGTCGTCGAGGAGAAGGTCGTCTCCGCCTGAGACGGCCGACGACATCGGCTGCTCGAAGAGCAGGTGTGTCGCAATGTTCCTAGACGCATCCACCTGGCAAGCGCTGGCCATCGTCGGTGCAGTCGGCGGCGTCGCCGGGCTACTCGCCGGCTTCGTCGCCAACGCCAGCAACCTCCTCGGGGCAATTCTCATCGGGATCATCGGCGGCATTGCTGGTTCGGCCATCATGAGGATTGCCGGGGCCCCGGCGATAGCCCCCGTCGGAGACGGCTTTTCCCTCGTGTGGGCCGCAGTCGGCGGCCTCCTCCTCGGCTACGTCGTCGGCCGCTCGAACTAGCCGGTCCCCTCGTCGGGCTCATCGCCGTTCACCGGCGTGATCTCCACCTCCCCGACTCGCCGCCCCTCGGTGCTGCGCACACGCAGCTTCCATCCCTGGTCCTCTATCACATCGCCTCGTCTCGGCAACCGCCCGAGACGTTCCATTACCAGGCCACCGATCGTCTCGTAGTCGCCGGAAGGCAGCTTCACGCCGAACCTGGCCAACTCGTCGGGGCGTAAGGTGCCCGCGGCGACGATCCGCCCGTTGGGCTCCACCGAGACCAGCTCCTGCCGTGGATCGTGCTCGTCGGATATCTCACCGACCAACTCCTCGGCGATGTCCTCCATCGTGATGATGCCGGCCGTGCTTCCGTGCTCGTCGACCACGATGGCCAGATGCGATCGGGCCTGTCGCATCTCATCGAGAACCGATCGCAGCGGGGCAGTCTCCGGGACTACCAGGGGCTTGCGCAGACGCTCGGACGGCAGCGGGGCGTCCCGGTCGATCTCATCGGTCATCAGGTCTTTGACATGGATCAAGCCGACGATGTTGTCGAGATCACCCTCGAAGATCGGTATGCGGGAATGGCCGGTGACCCTCATCGACTCCTGGATCCCGGAAACGGGGGTCGCCACGGGGGCGGCGATCATGTCCGGTCTGGGGACCATGACCTCGGAGGCGTCGAGGTCCCCGAAGATGATGGCGCCGGTGAGCAACCGGTGCGCGAAGTCCTCGATGACCCCCTCCCTCCTGCCGGTGCCGATTATCACTGCGAGGTCCTCCGCCGAGTGGCCGACGTCCAAAGCATTCGTCGGCCGAACCCCGAAGAGACGGAGCACTCCGTTGGCGCTCGCATTGAGAAAGGCGATCAGGGGCCGGAAGACGAGGATGAAGCCGCGGAACGGGAAAGCGAGCAGCACGGCGGTTCGCTCAGGGGCGGAGATGGTGATGTTCTTCGGCGCCATCTCGCCGACCACCATGTGCAGGAACACGACGATGAGAAGGGCGATGACCAGCGAGATGCCGTGAATCACGTTTTCCGAGATCGGGAGAAATCCCAATCCCATTTCGAAGATCGTGGCCACGGCGGGCTCGGCTACTGCGCCCAGCACCAAAGAGGCCATGGTGATGCCGAGTTGGGCGGCGGCGAGGCTCAAAGTCAGGTTCCTGTTCAGGCCGACCGCGATCTGGGCGGACCTCCGTGGTACCTGCTCCAGGACGTTGCGCCGGGCCGTGATATAGGCGAATTCAGCCGCGACGAAGAACCCGTTGGCGAGGAGGAGCAAGACCAACCAGAGCAGAGCAGTCCAGTTCACGATTTGTCCCCGTCCCGGTCGCTATACCGGATCACCCGAACCTGATCGACTCGGTGGCCGTCCATCGACAGCACTTCGAATGCCGTGTCTCCGACCCTGATCAGCTCCCCGACGTAGGGGAAACGGCCCAGTTCGGCAACCAGGAAGCCGCCGAGAGTCTCATAGCGCCCTTCTGACCATTCGAAGCCGATCAACTCTTCGACCTCGTGACGGTGGAGCAGCCCGGAAAGCACTTCGACCTCTTCCTCATCGGGCCCGGGGTCCGGCTCCGCGTCGTATTCGTCCTCGATCTCTCCGAAGATCTCCTCGAGAAGGTCCTCGATTGTCACGATGCCGGCCGTCCCGCCGTACTCGTCGACGACCACCGCCATTCCCCGCCCTGCCGTCTGGAGCTGGGTCAGGAGGTATTCGAGGGTGCTCGTCTCCGGGACCTGCAGGGCCGGCGTGCCCAGCTCGCCCACCGGAGTGAGCGGGATCCGTGACTCGGGCACGTTGAAGCTGTCCTTGACGTGGACCACGCCGACGATGTCATCGAGATCCTCGTCGAAGACCGGGAATCGAGAGTGGCCAGTCGCAGCAGATGCCTTGCGTAGCTCGGCGACCGAATCGTGGCGGCTGAGTCCCACCACCGAGACCCTGGGAACCATCGCATCTGCCGCGACCTTCTCGGTGAACGTGATGGCGCGGGTCAGAAGCTCCATCTCATCATCGTCGAGACGACCCTCCTCACCGGACGATCGGATCATCAGCTCCAGCTCTTCCATCGACCGAACTCCGGCGAGCTCTTCTCTCGGCTCGATCCCCAGTTTTCGGACGGTCCAGTTGGCGGACTCGTTGAGGAAGACAATCAGCGGCCGAAGCACTCTGTTCACCATCTGCAACGGGACGGCGAACCAGAAACCCGAGAAATAGGGCCTGGCGATGGCCAGGTTCTTGGGTACCAATTCACCGAACACCATGGCCGCCCCCGTAGCCAGGATGAATGCGATCACCAACGACACGGCACGAACGGACGTCTCGGAGACGAACGGAATCGAGGAGATCAGCGGCTGGATGAGCTGTGCCACCGTCGGCTCGGCGATGGCGCCGAGGACCAGAGAAGTAACCGTGATCCCCAGTTGGGCCCCGGAGAGCTCGAAGGAGAGGTTGCGCAACGAGGAGAGGATGCGCCGCGCCGCCCGATCACCTTCCTGTGCCCTTCGCTCCACGTTGCTGCGGTCCACAGCTACGAGAGCGAACTCCGCGGCCACGAAGAACCCGGTGAGCAGGATGAGCAAGACGACCGCGCCCAACCCGAGGTAGGTGCTAATTGATCGGCTCCGGGCTCACGGTCCGCACAAGGATACGTCTGACAAGGGACGTCGTGGTTTGTGGGCCAGGCCCGAGTGGTAGGTGGCGCTTGGATCCATGCCCAAATATCTCGTCAACGAGGCCGCCATGGCCAGAGCCGAGAAGCTGATCGAAGCACGCCAATACGTGGTCCGCAGCGAGTGGTCCGAGGTACAGCCAACCGCCGCCGACGAGAACGAGTACCTCGATAGGAACGGGTGGGAGGCGTATTCCCTCTGGCACCTCGGATTGACCGATGGCGCCCCGGACGAGACGAAAGCCCGGTACGCCTTTGTGTTCGGCGACCTGCGCCGTCTCCACCGGAGTGGCCTCATGGCGTGCCGCTTTCGGGCGACACAGTGGGACCACAAGGAGATCGAGTTGGCGTCCCACGACTTGATCCAGAAGCTGGACGCCCGCCGCGGCAAGTAGTAGGACGTACGACGCAGGACGTAGGAACGCTATCGGCTCAGCCGACTGCCCCTGCCTCCACCATGTTGAGCTCGATGAGCCGGTTCATCTCCACCGCGTACTCCATTGGGAGCTCCTTCACGATTGGCTCGATGAATCCGGCAACGATCATCGACGTCGCCTGATCCTCCGTGAGACCCCGCGACATCAGGTAGAACAACTGCTCCTCGCCCACCTTGGAAACCGTGGCCTCGTGCCCGATCTCGGCGTCGTTCTCCTCGATCTCCATGTACGGGTAGGTGTCGGATCGACTCTCCTCGTCGAGGATCAGGGCGTCACAGCGCACGAACGATTTGGCGTTCTCGGCGCCGGGCTCGACCCGGACCAGGCCGCGGTAACCGGCCCTTCCCCCACTCTTCGAGATCGACTTGGAGACGATGGTGGACGTGGTGTCAGGGGCGACGTGGATGATCTTGGCGCCGGCATCCTGGTGCTGGCCCTCGCCGGCGAAAGCAATGGAGAGCACTTCGCCATGGGCGCCCGGTTCCATGAGCCACACAGCCGGATACTTCATGGTGAGACGCGATCCCAGGTTCCCGTCCACCCATTCCATCGTGGCGTTCCGGTAGGCGGCGGCTCTCTTGGTGACCAGGTTGAACACATTGTTCGACCAGTTCTGGATCGTGGTGTAGCGACAGCGTCCACCCTCCTTGACGACGATCTCGACCACGGCGGCGTGGAGCGAATCGGTCGTATAGACCGGCGCCGAGCAACCCTCGACGTAGTGAACGTAGGCGCCTTCGTCGACGATGATCAGCGTCCGCTCGAACTGGCCCATGTTCTCCGAGTTGATGCGGAAATATGCCTGTAGGGGCTGGTCGACATGCACACCCGGCGGGACGTAGATGAAAGACCCTCCTGACCACACCGCCGAGTTGAGCGCGGCGAACTTGTTGTCGTTGGGCGGGATGATCGTGCCGAAGTACTCCTTGACGATCTCGGGGTACTCACGAAGCGCCGTGTCCATATCTGTGAACAGGACACCGAGTTTCTCCAGGTCCTCCCGATTGCGGTGATAGACGACCTCGGACTCGTACTGCGCGGTGACGCCGGCCAGGTATTTCCGCTCGGCCGCAGGGATCCCGAGCTTCTCATAAGTGGCTTTGATCGACTCGGGAACCATGTCCCAGTCTTTCTGCTGCTCACCGGCCGGTTTGACGTAGTAGTAGATGTCGTCGAAATCGATCGTGTTCAAGGCCCCGCCGCCACCCCACTGCGGGATGGGCTTGCGCAGGAACCGCTGATAGGCCTTGAGCCGGAACTCGAGCATCCACTCGGGTTCCTTCTTCATAGCCGACATGTCTCGGATCACGTCCTCGTCGAGACCCTTCCGTGGAGTGAAGGCGTACTCGATGTCGTCCCGCCAGCCGAGCTGGTAGGCGCCGAGATCCAGGTCAACCGTTGGCCACAGGCAATCACCTCGATAATTCGCTTCTCACTGGCCTCTTATGTGAACGGCAGAGGGGACTCTGGAATTTCCACTATCCCGATGGTGCAATTGTACCGGAACGGGATGACTGACGAAACCGGGCAGCGCAGCCGGGTGGCCACTGTCACGGATAAGTGACGTCGAATATTAGGTTCCAGGTATGCCGGTGATCGTGGTCGGCGCCGACACCTCGCAGGGTCGGGCGGTCGTTGCAGGGTTGGCCGAGCCAGGCCGGGAGGTGCGGGCGTTCGTCTCAGACCCTGCTGTCGGCGCGGAGCTGAGGGAGTTGGGGGTCAAGGTCGCGCTGGGGGACGTTTCCGACGACAGTCACATCCAGGGTGCCTGCACCAATTGCTTCACGGCCGTTTTGATCACAGAGGCGGCGCGAGATGGTCGAGAGCGCTCCTTCGCCGCCAACGAGGAACAGGTGCTGAAGGGCTGGGCCGCGGCCGCAGCCGCTTCAGGCGTCACCCGGGTGATCTGGGTCCACGAAGGAGAGCCCCCGCCCGTTCGGGTCAGGGAGGTGCGAACGGTGTCTCCAGACCACCCTGACCTCGTAGGCGAGGTGGCGGCCCTCGACGACGCCCGCGTACTTCCGACCTGATCGTCAGGTCAGCTTGGCCTCACCGAATCGCATCGACCCTCGGTTTGCGGCAGCGCGCATGGCGATCGCCCGCACATAGGCAGCTTTGAGGACCGGGTAGGGATCGACCTCCCCTCCATCGTGGGCTAGCTCGAAGTGTGTGTGAGACCCTGTCCATTCGGCGTTTCCGGAGTCACCGACATAGCCGATGTGTTGGCCGGATTGGACAGGGCTTCCCACTTCCAGACCCGGGACCAGGGTCAATGACCAGTCGGCCTGGCCGTTGTCCGTCCCCGGATCATCGTTGTTGAGGTGGATATAGCGCGTCGTCCATCCCGCCTCGTGCTGGATCTCGACATACCTGCCAGCGCTGCCATGGGTGTCGATCACCGTGACGATCCCTGCCGCCGCCGCGTAGACGTGAGTCAGCTTCGGAGCCATCAGATCGTTGCCCTGGTGGCGCCGACCACCCGATCTCGAGGCGCCGAAGGTCGACGAGAAGACCGTGGGATCGGGGTCTTGAGGGAAGTGGAGGACAAAGGGCGGCTCACTGGCGGCGGCTGCCGGTAAGGCGGGGACCGTGGCGCCGACGACGATCAGTGTCGAGAGCGCCAGGGTCAGAAAGGGCAAGACCTTTCCTCGAGACGTCATTGAATCTCCTGATGTGTTGGGGAAAACAAAACGAGGGACTTTCCTGGGGTCCCTCGCAGCCGTGGAACCCTATGAGCGGCCGCTATCGCTATACCAACTCCGCGCTGAGAGTGGTGGGTGCGCGCGCAACGCGCACAGAGGTCACCCGACCGTGATCAGGGTCTCAACCCGAGCCCGACCCTGTCGGTCTGGCTCGAACACTGAAGCGGAGCCGTGAGACCGGGTCCCCATCGACCGAGATCACGAACGAGTAGGAGCCTTCGCTCGCCGAACAGCAGGTTGTTGAAAGTGAACGACCTGACGACACCGAAGTCGGTGGGAGAGGGCGCCTGGGGTTGCGTCGGCAGCCTCACCTGATGAGAGAGCGGCTTGGAGAGCAACGGCGCCCCGTCGGCGTCCTGCAACTCGACCGACAGATCGAGGACGTCGGCCCTCCCCGAGGTCGGGACCCGGAGCCGGAGCCCGATCGCCATGCTCGGGTGGCGGGCGGGGAATGACCGGACCCAGAGCGTGTCCCAGCCCCCACCCAGGACGAAGAGCTTCCCTCGCACAGCTTGCACTGCGTCTGCCAGCAGAGCCACATCGACGGTCGGGCCGATGGAATCGGGGGCACGATCCATACGGGAACCTTATTGCCACCGGGGTTCGGTTCCGGAACCCCTCTCCCCTATCGTTTCAGGCAGGAGGTTTCATGTCCGAAAGTCAGCAGCCGGCCCCTGCCACCGGGAAGCTCGGAATTCTCACCCCGGGAATGGGCGCCGTCGCCACCACGTTCGTCGCGGGCGTCCTCGCGGCCCGCAAGGGCTATGCCCACCCGTTTGGCTCCCTCACCCAGATGTCGCACATTCGTCTCGGCAAGAGGACCGACGGGCGGAATCCGCTCGTCAAGGACTTCGTCCCTCTCGCCGGGCTGGATGACCTCGAGTTCGGCGGCTGGGACCCCTACTCAGACGATGCCTACACCTCGGCGATGAAGGCGGGCGTGCTCGACCCCAGGGACCTCGAAGGACTCGGGGACGAGTTGCGATCGGTCAGGCCGTACCCGGCGGTGTTCTCCAACCGGTGGGTCAGGAACCTCGACGGAGTCGACCAGGTGAAGGAAGAAGCCACTCACATGGATCTTGCCGAGGGCCTGATGGAGGACATCGACCGCTTCCGGGGCGAGAAGGGGGTGGATCGCCTGGTGATGGTGTGGTGCGGGTCCACTGAGGCCTACGAGGAGCCGTCCGAGGTCCATGCCGACCTGCAGACGTTCGAGCAGGGCCTCAAGGACAACGATCCTGCCATTTGCCCTTCGCAGATCTACGCCTATGCCGCACTGAAGATGAAGGTCCCTTTTGCCAACGGGGCGCCCAATCTGACGGTGGACATCCCGGCGATGGTCGAACTCGCCGCACTGGAAGGTGTGCCCATCTCGGGCAAGGACTTCAAGACTGGCCAGACCCTGATGAAGACGATGGTGGCGCCCGGCCTCAAGGCCCGGATGCTGGGGATCAAGGGGTGGTTCTCCACCAACATCCTCGGCAACCGCGACGGGGAGGTGCTCGACGACCCCGACAGCTTTCGGTCGAAGGAAGTATCCAAACTCGGTGTCCTGGAGCAGATCCTCCAACCCGACGTCTACCCGGAGCTTTACGGCGACCTGTATCACAAGGTGCGAATCAACTACTACCCGCCCAAGGGCGACGACAAGGAGGGATGGGACAACATCGACATCTTCGGGTGGCTCGGATACCCGATGCAGATCAAGATCGATTTCTTGTGCAAAGACTCGATCCTGGCGGCACCCATCGTGCTCGACCTGGCGTTGTTCATGGATCTCGCTGCCCGCGCCGGTCGTACCGGGGTACAGGAATGGCTCTCCTTCTACTTCAAGAGCCCTCAGGCCGCCCCGGGTCTCTATGCCGAGAACGACCTGTTCATCCAGCTCACCAAGCTCAAGAACAACCTGAGGCACATGATGGGCGAGGACCTGATCACCCATCTCGGCACCGAGTACTACGAAGAGGGGTGACCACTCGCGGGATCGCCGTCGGCTCCTGGCTCATCCCCGAGTCCGAGATCGACGAGCGATTCGACACCTCGGGCGGGCCCGGCGGTCAACACGCCAACAAGAGCGAAACGGCGGTCACCCTGCGGCTCGACATCGCCGCCTCGTCGTTGCCGGAGGAGATCAAGGCGCGTCTGCAACGCCGGCTGGGTGATGTCGTGGAAGCGACTGCCTCGGACACCCGGTCGCAGTGGCGGAACCGCGAGTTGGCGCGAGAGCGTCTCACCGAGCGGATCGAGCGGGCCCTGACCCAGCCCAAGCAGAGAAAGAAGACCAAGCCATCACCACAATCGAAGGAGCGCCGACTCACAGAGAAGCGGTCGAGATCGCAGATCAAGAAGGGTCGCCGCCCGCCGGAAGCCGACTGACACCCGAGCGAAACCGCCCGGAATGTCTGACTGCGAACTGACGTTCGACTTGGTTGTGCAGAATCAGAGAGATCGTGTGAACAGACAGAACGCGACGATGGTCGACGAGACCGGACGTCTCACCAGTGACTCCCTCAGCCAATATCTGGCCGGGATCGGTGGGCGACCCCTGCTCACGGCTGAGGACGAGGTTCGCCTCGCCCAGGCCATGGAGGCAGGATCCGAAGCGCGCGACGTGCTCGACCAAGGGATCGACGATCCGACGGAGCGGGGACGGCTGGAACGCGTCTGCCAGGAGGGCGAGAGAGCCCGTCAGGACTTCATCCAGGCCAATCTCCGTCTCGTCGTGTCCAACGCTCGTCTCTACTCCGGGGCCAAGGTGGACATGCTCGACCTGATCCAGGAGGGGAACCTGGGCCTGATTCGAGCGGTGGAGAAGTTCGACTGGCGCAAGGGATTCAAGTTCTCCACCTACGCGACGTGGTGGATCCGCCAGGCCCTCCAACGCGCCAGGGCCGATCAAAGCGACGCGATCCGCATCCCTTCGGCCCTTTTCGACATCCTCCCCGTCGTCCGAGGCGCCGCCGACGAGCTCCGCACCAAGCTCGACCGTGCCCCCACCAGCGAAGAGATCGCCGAGATGACGGGCATCACCCTGGCTGACGTCGACAAGGCGCTATCCGTTGCGACGACGGTGGCCCTCGAGACCCCCATCGGCGAGGACGGGGCTCTGCTCGGCGACTTCATCGCCGACACCGACGCAATCGACCCGTCCACGGAAGTCGAGCAGCGAATCGTGGAGGAGAGACTTCGTCAGAGCCTGGCCCATCTGTCCGATGTGCATCGTCAGGTGCTCGAGCTCAGATTCGGGTTCGGTGACGGTGTTCCCGCGGCTTTCTCGACCGTCTCGAACATCACCGGTCTTCCCGAGGCCGATGTCCGCGAGCTCGTGGCCGAGGGGCTTGTCCTGCTTGCTGAGGATCTCCGCGCCGTCGAGGACATGGTCGCGGCCTGACCCAAATCACCGGGTCCACCTCCTAGCGGTGGTGTCTGCGTGGATCGATCAGCGCCGTCTGACCTAACGTCACAGCCATGGCAGAGATGACCCCCGAAACTTGGGACTTCATCAACGACTACTCACGAAAGGTGTTCGGCGCCCAGGACGACCATCTGGCCGGTTTGATGGACGAGGCAACCGCAGCCGGTCTCCCTCCCATCGCCGTCGGGCCCGACGTCGGCCGATTGTTGATGATTCTCACCTCGATGACCGGAGGCAGGCTGGCCATCGAGGTCGGGACGCTGGCGGGATACTCCGGGATCTGGATCACTCGAGGGTTGGCTCCCGATGGCCGGCTGATCACGATCGAGCACGAGCCCCGACACGCCGATTTCGCCCAACGACAGTTCGAACGCGCCGGAGTCGCCGATCGCGTCGACGTGCGACGCGGGGCCGGCATCGACGTGCTCACCGAGCTGAGCCAGTCGCTGGAGCCAGGAAGTGTGGACGTCCTCTTCATCGACGCCCACAAGCCGGAGTACGTCGGCTATTTCGAGACCGCCCGTGCCCTACTTTCCGTTGGTGGGCTCGTCATCGCCGACAATGTCTATGGCATCGGCACCGGGTGGATCGACAAGGGATACGGGACAGATGAATTCAACCGCCATATCGCCGCCGACCCCGACTTCGAGGCAGTGGCCTTCCCATTCCGGGAAGGCGTTCTGATCGCTCGACGAGTCAAGTGAACCGGCTGACAGCCCCCGCCCGATCGGGTTTTCCCAATGGGGTCAATGGCAAGTCGGCGACCTGGAGCCAGCGCTTGGGAATCATGAACCCGGGCAAGATATCTCTCAGCTCTGCCTCGACCCGGCTCGGTTCGGCCTTGCCGACATAGAGGCAAACCGCCTCCGTCCCCCATCGTTCGCTGGCAAGACCGGCCACCAGGGCCTCCTCGACCCCAGCCACACGGACCACGGCCGCCTCGACAATGGCCGGGTCGATGTTCTCCCCACCGCTGACGATGATCGTGTCGGCCCGGCCCGTCACCCGCAGCGCGCCGTCATCGTCGATCGTGCCCAGGTCTCCCGTCACCAGCCAGTCTTCCGCACCGCGATCCGGTTCCCCGACGTAGCCAGGGCTCACCATTGGGCCCCGGACCGCGATTCGACCCTCAGGCTCGATCCGCAGCAACACCCCGGGCAACGGATACGCCTTGTTCTCGAGAGGCTGGCCCGGCCTCAGCGTCGCCACCTGGCCCGCGGTCTCGGTCAGGCCGTAGGTGGGGAGCACGGGTAGGCCCGACCCGTGCGCCCGCTCGAGGAGGCGATCGGGAATCGGCCCACCCCCCAGCAGCACAGCTTTCAGCCCCTGAAATGGGCCCGGATCGACGTCGAGCACCCGACTGATCATCGTTGGCACCATCGATGCCACCGTCACTCCCCGCCGGAGATGGGTGGCAAAGGTGACAGGGTCGAAGCCGGGAAGCATGCGCACACCACCACCGCAGTAAGCGGATCTGATGATGATTGACAGCCCGGCGACGTGATGAAGGGGCAATGCGAGCAGCCAGGTGTCGTCAGGGCCGTGACCCAGATGGTCCATCGAGGCCCTGGCTGCGGCCTCCCAGTTGTCGAGGGTGAGACGAACACCTTTCCGCCCACCAGAGCTCCCCGAGGTGAAGACCACCGAAGCCGCTCCGGCCGGGTCGATCGATGATGTGTCGACGGCGTTCTCCGAGATGACCGCCGCGCCCTTGGACATGACGGCAATCAGATTTGTGACAGATCGGAAGTCGAGCGCCGGCTGCACGACCTCGGTGCCTTCGACGCGGAGCTCGTTCACCGCCTCGGAGATGGCCCCAAAAGTCAGCGTCTCATCCGGTGTCTCGATGAACACCCGACCCGGGTCGTGCCGTCTCAGCCAGTCGAGCATGCGCCAGGAATCTTCACACGACGATTCTGCCTCTTATCCTCAACTGGTGATCTCTGCGCTCTTCGACGAGTCGGCCTGGGACGAGGTGCCGGGGTTCGACTTCTCCGATGTCACCTATCACAAGGCGATCGAGCACGGCGTGGTGCGGATCGCCTTCGACAGGCCTGAGGTTCGCAACGCGTTTCGGCCTCACACCGTCGACGAGTTGTTCACGGCGCTCGACCATGCCCGTCAGACCACCAACATCGGCTGCGTTCTTCTGACCGGGAACGGGCCGTCGCCAAAAGACGGAGGATGGGCCTTCTGCTCGGGCGGCGATCAGAGGATCCGGGGCCGCGATGGCTACAAGTATGCCGCCGGGGATGACGATGACACGGTTGACCCCGCCCGCCTCGGCCGGCTCCACATCCTCGAGGTGCAGCGCCTGATCAGATTCATGCCCAAGATCGTGGTTGCCGTGGTGCCGGGTTGGGCGGTGGGGGGCGGCCACTCACTGCACGTCGTCTGCGACCTGACGCTCGCCTCCGAGGAGCACGCCGTTTTCAAACAGACCGATGCCGATGTCGCCTCGTACGACGCAGGGTATGGCTCCGCTTATCTGGCCCGGCAGATCGGTCAGAAGCGGGCCCGGGAGATCTTCTTCCTCGGACGCGAGTACTCGGCAGCCGAGGCGCACCAGATGGGGATGATCAACGCCGTCGTGCCGCACAAGGATCTGGAGAAGGTGGCCCTCGATTGGGCAACCGAGATCACATCGAAGAGCCCGACAGCACAACGCATGCTCAAGTTCGCCTTCAATCTGATCGACGACGGCCTGGTCGGTCAGCAGATCTTCGCCGGGGAAGCGACCCGTCTCGGCTACATGACCGATGAGGCCCGGGAAGGGCGGGACGCCTTCCTGGAGAAACGAGAGCCGGATTTCGGTCAGTACCCCTGGCATTTCTGAGCCCGTGACGACATTCCAGGCCTGGAAGACAGCAGCCAGGATCCACACTCTCCCGGCGGCCGTGGTGCCCGTGGTAGTCGGCTCATCCCTCGCTGAATCGGAAGGAGTGTTCCGATGGGACGCTTTCGTATATGCCCTGGTCGCCGCAGTGGCGATCCAGGTGGCAGCCAATTTCGCCAACGACGTCTCCGATCCGCGCCGTGGAGCCGACACCGGTGAGCGGATCGGACCACCGAGGATGGTTGCCCTAGGGCAGATCACGGCGACGCAGATGTGGGTCGGTGTCGTGATCGCGCTGGTGGTCGCCGCGGCCGCAGGTATCGCGCTGGCGATGATTGCGGGGCCCGTGATCCTCGTCGTCGGAGTCGTGTCGGTCATCGCCATGCTCGGCTATGTGGGCGGACCGGTTCCCTATGGCTACCGGGGATTGGGCGAGGTGTTCGTGTTCCTGTTCTTCGGAGTGGTGGCGACGGTGGGCAGTCGGTACATCTATGACATGTCGGCGCCCCTTCCGGCGTGGCTGCTCTCGATCCCGATTGGCTTTCTGGTGACGGCCATCCTGGTGGTCAACAACTACCGCGACCTCGATACCGACCGGGCGGCGGGTAAGCGGACTCTCGCCGTGATCATCGGGCCGGAGAAGACGAGAACCCTGTTCGTCTCCCTGGTCTACGGCTCTTACTTGCTCATCGCCCTTTTCGCCGCTCTGCGCTGGACCCCATTACCCACGATCTTCGCTGCCCTCATCGTCCCCTACGCGACGGGGCCGGTTCGCATCATGTATCGCCAGAGCGACGGCCCCGCCCTCATCCGCGCCTTGAAGATGACGGCGCGTCTCCACCTGTGGACCGGGTTGGTGATCGCGGCCGGTCTTCTCATCTGAACGGAACCGATCTGGAGTGAGGTAGCGTCGAACCACCATGAGAAGAGCTATCCCCCTCGTCGCCATCCTTGCCATCGCCCTGACTGCCTGCGCCGATCCCGGCGAGGAGGGTGGATCCGATCCAACCGCCAACGCCTGGGTTCTCGAGGCGGGCACCCTCGACGGGGAGGACATCCCGATAGTGGAGGGGTACCCGATCACACTGATCTTCGACCAGCCGGAAGGGACCGCCGGAGGCCAGTCGGCCTGCAATCAGTGGTTCGGGGGCTACACCCTCTCCGGAAACGAGCTGACGTTCACCGACATCGGCGGGACCATGATGGCCTGCGTCGACGAAGGGGTCACGGAATCGGAGGTGGCATTTCTCGACGCAATGAGCCAGGTGGAGACCTTCACCATGGAGGGCGACGAGTTGAATCTTGCCGGCGAAGCGGTGGACCTCGTTTTCGTGGTCGACGAGACAGCCACCACCACCACCCCTCCTGATTCGGGGCCGATGAGTAGTCGGCCTGGCGCTGCACTGGGCTGTCTGATCGCCCTCCTCGCCGGCTGCGCCGTGCCTGGAGATGGACCGGCAACGGACCTGGCCGAGGTTCCCTGGGAACTGGTCTCGGGCACGATCGACGACGCACCCGTGCCATTGGTGGCCGGCTTCCCGATCACGCTCACGATCAGCGGGGACGCGGCCACCGGCACCGCCGCCTGCAACGGCTATGGCGCCACGGTCACCACTTCTGGCGGCGAGATCACCTTCTCCGGGCTCGGGGCGACTGCAGATGGCCTGCTCTCCCGACGACGTGATGGCGTCGGAGCAGCAGTACCTCGAGGCTTTGCCCGGCGTGGAGTCCTGGTCGGGCACAGAAGTTCGACCTCACCCTCATCGGTGACGGAGTCGAGCTCATCTTCGAGGCGCTTCCACCGGTTGCAGCAACCGAGCTCACCGGGACGGTTTGGGTGCTGGAGAGCCTCGTCGACGCAGGACTCTGTCTCCAGCGTCGGCGGTGAGACGGGCCACCCTCGAGCTGTTCAGTGACAACTCGATGCTCGGCTCGACCGGCTGCCGTGACCTTCACGGCCGGTATGAGGTCGCAGGTGCGGAGGTGACAATGCCGGAATTGGCGGCCGAAGGCGAGTGCCCGCCCGATCTCCAGGCTCAGGACGACCAGGTGATCTCGGTCCTCGGCGACGGGTTCCGCGCCTCCGTGGATGGCCAGGTGTTGACCCTCACCACGTCTGGCGGACTGGGGCTGGTCTACCGGGCCGAGCGCTGAATGCCGCTCTAAAAGCCATCGCTATGGTTGAAAGAAACCGGAGCGAAAGGAACGCCGATGTCCGAGACGACGGTGACCGGCCCTGACCTGGTCGACGACGGCATCCCATTGGACTCCCTCGTCTTGAACGAACCGGTCAAGGGCCAGTTCGAGGGGAAGCAGGTCATCGTGGTCCGCACCGAGACCGGACTTTGCGCCGTTGCCGGGCACTGCACCCACTACGGAGGTCCTCTCGGTGACGGCCTCTGCGTCGACGGCCAGGTGCACTGCCCCTGGCATCACGCGACCTTCGACCTGAGCACCGGCGAAGCGGTGGGAGCCCCCGCCCTCAACTCGCTCAAGTTCTACCAACCCACCGAAAGAGACGGGCGGGTCTTTGTCACCGGCCCCGTAGACCCCCCGATCGTCGACCGGCAACCGCCCATCGCGCCCGATTCAGTCGTGATCGTGGGGTCGGGCGGCGCGGGCGCCGCCGCTGCCGAGATGCTTCGCCGACTGGGTTACACGGGGTCGGTGTCGATGATCGGCCTCGAACCTCCCATCGATCGCCCGAACGTGTCCAAGGACTATCTGGCGGGAACGGCGCCCGAGGACTGGATGCCGTTGCGCAGTCCGGATTTCTATGAGCGGCACGACATCACGCTGATCACACGGGTCGAAGGTCACCGAGGTCGACATCGAAGCGCGAACCGTCGCCCTCGACGACGGGCGAACCATCGGATACGGGGCTCTTCTCCTCGCCACCGGCGCCGAGCCGATACGTCTGCCCACACCCGGGACCGATCAAGCCCACGTCCATTATCTGCGAACACTCGAGGACAGTCGCTCGATCATCGCCGCCCTGGAGGCGACCGATCACGCGGTTGTCATCGGGGCCGGGTTCATCGGATTGGAAGTCGCGGCATCTCTGCGTCAGCGAGAGGTGACAGTGACCGTGGTTGCGCCCGAGGCGGTGCCGCTGGTCCCGATCATCGGTGAGACCCTGGGGCGCTTCGTCCAGGACCTCCATGAGCAACACGGCGTCGAGTTCCGCCTCGGCCACACCGTCTCGGAGGTCAGGGAAAACGAAGTCGTGCTCGACAACGGAGAGACAGTGCCCGCCGATTTGGTGGTGATTGGCGTCGGCGTCGTCCCCAACACCGGTCTGGCAGAGGCCGCCGGGCTCGACGTGGAGAACGGTGTCGTTGTCGACGATCGTCTTCGCACCAGCGATCCCCACGTATGGGCTGCCGGTGATGTGGCTTCATACCCGGATCAGAATGCCGGCCGGGTTCGGATCGAGCACTGGGTGCTGGCCGAGCGACAGGGCGAGGCCGCGGCGCGGAACATCCTCGGGCACGACACCCCATTCACTGACCCACCGTTCTTCTGGAGCCAGCACTACGACATACCGATCAATGTCGTAGGCCACGCCGAGGAGTGGGACGAGGAGACCATCCGGGGTGACCCATCCGACCACGACGTGATGATCGGCTATCGAAAGGACGGGGCTATCCAGGCTGTCGCCTCCATCTACAGGGACCTGGAATCGCTGCGTGCCGAGCATGCGCTTGCCAACCAGGATCAGGACGCACTGGATCGGCTCTTCGAGCTTGAAGCCAACTAGGCCTCGACGAACCCGGCGGTTCCCCGGGACCGGCCCACACCCCCGACACGGTTAGGTTCCGGTCGATGGAGCGGCCGATGCGCATCGAAAGGGATGTGGCGATCTCCATGGACGACGGCATCGTCCTTCGAGCGGATCTCTTCGTCCCGGTCGAGGATGGCGAGTACCCCACCCTCCTCAGCTACGGGCCGTACGGGAAGGGCCTCGCCTTCCAGGAGGGCTACAAGCCCCAATGGGACTACATGCTCGAGAATTACCCCGAGGTGGGCCAGGGCACGAGCAACCAGCACCAGAACTGGGAGGTGGTCGATCCGGAGCGGTGGGTGCCGGCGGGGTATGTCTGTGTCCGCGTCGACTCCAGGGGGACGGGTCGGTCCCCGGGTTACATGGATGTCTGGTCGGGTCGGGAGACGGTAGACCTCTACGACTGCATCGAATGGGCGGCATCACAGCCGTGGAGCAATGGGCGCGTCGGCCTGGCCGGCATCTCCTACTACGCCATGAATCAGTACCAGGTGGCGGCACTCCAGCCTCCCCACCTCGCCGCTATCTGCCCGTGGGAAGGTGCGTCCGACTGGTATCGGGAATTCGCCCGTCACGGGGGGATCCTGTGTCAATTCGCCCAGGACTGGTACCCGCGCCAGGTGGAGAACGTCCAGCACGGCGTCGGTGAGCGGGGCTTTTTCAGCGCGGTGACCGGTGATGCGGTCTCGGGGCCCGATACCGAAGACTCCGAGGTCCTGGCGTCCAGAAGGGCCGATCTGGGACACGACGTGAAGAGCCGTCCGCTGATCGACGCCTGGCATCTGGAGCGGAACCCGGATTGGTCACGGGTGACCACGCCGATGCTCTCGGCGGCCAACTGGGGCGGCCAGGGCCTGCATCTACGGGGGAACATCGAGGCCTTCACCCAGTCGGCAGCTACCGACAAATGGCTGGAAGTGCATGGCGATGCCCACTGGGTCGACTTCTATACCGACCGGGGAGTGGCCTTGCAGCGGCGCTTCTTCGATCACTATTTGAAGGGCGAGGACAATGGCTGGGACTCCGAGCCGATGGTCCGACTCCGCATCCGACACGTCGACGGAACCTTCACCGATCGAACGGAGCACGAGTGGCCGCTGGCCCGGACCGTCTGGTCCCGGTACCACCTGACGGGGGACGGTGGCTTGGTCGAGGGAGTCACGCCCGGGTCTGCCGCGGTCGGGTACGACTCCGTCGGAGAGGGCGTCACCTTCACCTCCGACGCGTTTGCGGAGGAGATGGAGCTCACCGGTCCGATGGCGGCCAGGATCTTCATATCGTCGGATACAGTCGATGCCGACCTGTTCCTCGTGGTGCGGGTGTTCGATCCCGACGACACCGAGGTCACATTCATGGGAGCACTCGATCCCAACACGCCGGTCGCCCAGGGCTGGCTACGCGCTTCGCATCGGGCGCTGGAACCGGCCAGGACCCTGCCCTACCGGCCCTACCACTCCCACGACCGGCTCGAGCCTCTGGTCCCGGGCGAGACCTACGAGCTGGAGGTCGAGATCTGGCCCACATCCATCGTCATCCCCGCTGGATACCGTCTGGCTCTCACCATCCGGGGCAGCGACTATCGATACGGGGGCGAGCTGTCCGAATTCGCGCAACGATTTCACTATGCCGGACGCGGGGTCGGCCCTTTCAAACATGCCGATCCTGACGACCGGCCCGAAGAGGTGTTCTCCGGGCACGTGACCATCCATTTCGGTGGTGAGACCGACTCATTCCTCCTCGTCCCGGTTGTCGCGTAGGCACATGGAGACACTTCTCGCCGAAAGACCGCCCGATGTTTCGCCACACGCCTTGCTGAGCCTCATGACGCGATCGTTAACTTCATTGGACTGATGCCGCGTCTCTTCGACTTCTCGGCGACCGACGGGTCTGACCGTGACCTGCTCGGGGGAAAGGGCGCGGGCCTGGCCCGGATGACCTCGCTGGGTCTGCCGGTCCCGCCCGGGTTCACCATCACCACGGATGTCTGCCGCATCGCCATGGAAACCGGTCAGGTACCGGACGAGCTGTGGCCCGAAGTCAGAGCCGCGGTGGAACGGCTCGAACAGACCAGCGGTCGAAGCTTCGGTGGAGGCCCCGCCCCTCTCCTCCTCTCGGTCCGCTCCGGTGCCAAGTTCTCGATGCCGGGGATGATGGACACGGTCCTGAACCTGGGCATCAACGACGAGGTGGTCAAGGCGCTGATCGAATGGTCCGGCGACTCCCACTTCGCCTGGGATGCCTATCGGCGATTCGTCCAGATGTACGGCGACGTGGTGCTCGGCGTGCCCGACCATCGTTTCCAGGACGTCCTGACCGAATTGAGACGGTCCCGAGGCGTCGAGGACGACTCGGAGCTGACCGCGGAGGACCTGGAGACGGCCACGACTCGTTTCCGCGACATCGTCGAGCAGGAGCGCCCCGGTGAGCTGCCCGAGGACCCGCTGCGCCAGGTGGAAGGAGCGATCACCGCGGTCTTCTTGTCGTGGAACACGAAACGGGCCGTCGAATATCGCAGGATCCACTCGATACCGGACGACCTGGGAACAGCGGCCAACGTCCAGATGATGGTGTTCGGCGACCTCGGCGAAGATTCCGGCACCGGTGTCTGCTTCACCCGTGACCCGGGCACGGGCGAGAAGGTCATCTATGGCGACTACCTCCCCCGCGCCCAGGGCGAGGACGTGGTGGCCGGCATCCGAAACACATTGACCCTCGACCAGCTGGCCGGCCTCCATCCCGAATGCCATCGACGGCTCCTCGAGATCATGGACGGCCTCGAGAATCACTACCGCGACATGTGCGACATCGAATTCACGATCGAACGAGACGTGCTCTACATCCTCCAGACCAGAGCCGGGAAGAGGACCGCTGCGGCCGCGGTGAAGATGGCGGTGGCGATGGTCGGTGAGGGCCTGATCGACCGCGAGACCGCGGTCACCAGAGTCGAACCTGACTCCCTGGAGCAGCTGCACCGCCCCCGGATCGCCGATCGGCTCAAGGGATCTGCATCGCTCGTGGTCGGGGTGGCCGCGTCCCCCGGTGCCGCCACCGGGAAGGTGGTGTTCTCCTCCGAGGAGGCCGTGGATCAGGCGAGGAATGGCGCCGACGGTGATCCTGGTTCGGCCGGAGACCACCCCGGACGACATTCACGGCATGGCGGCGGCGGTCGGCATCCTCACCAGCCAGGGGGGCAAGACATCACATGCCGCCGTCGTGGCTCGTGGCATGGGCAAGCCCGCCATCACCGGGGCGGCCAAGCTGCAGGTCGATTCCGAGGCGCGGCATCGCCTCCACCGGGAGTGTCGATATCCGTCGCGGCGATGTGATCACCATCGACGGGACGTCCGGAGTCGTCTATCAGGGCGAGATGGAACTCGTCCCGCCCGAGGTCCCGCCCGAGCTCGGTGACCTCCTCGAATGGGCCGACCAGTTCCGCAGCCTCGGAGTCAGGGCCAACGCCGACACGGCAGAAGACGCCACGCTGGCCCGGGGCCACGGGGCGGAAGGCATCGGGCTGGCCCGGACCGAGCACATGTTCCTCGGCGAGCGTCTCGCCATTGTCCAGAGGGTGATCCTCTCCACGGATCCGACCGATCGGGAGGAGGCGCTCGGCGACCTGGAACGACAGCAAATAGGGGACTTCGAGACCTTGCTCGAGGCGATGGACGGACTGCCCGTCGTGATCCGACTCCTCGACCCGCCGCTCCACGAGTTCCTCCCCTCCCGTCTCGAGTTGGAGCACGAGATGCTTCGTCGGGTTCGGGCGGGCCGTCCCATCGACGATTTGCAGGCGATGTCCGACCAGGTCGCACGCTGGGAAGAGGACAATCCGATGCTCGGTTTGCGAGGAGTCCGGCTCGGGCTCATGCTCAAGGACCTATACCGGATGCAGGCACGTGCCGCCACGACTGCGCTCACCCGGAGGATTCAGGCGGGGGGCACACCCCACCTCGAGATAATGATCCCCCTGGTCGCCGCCGCCGAGGAGCTGATCCGGATGCGGGAGATGATCGAGGAGGAGATCGCCACCGCCACCGCGGGATCAGGCGTCGAACTGGACATCCCGATCGGGACGATGATCGAGCTGCCGCGGGCTGCGTTGACCGCGGCTGAGATAGCCGAGGTCGCCGATTTCTTCTCCTTCGGCACCAACGACCTGACCCAGATGACCTACGGGCTGAGTCGGGACGACGCCGAGGGTTTGTTCCTCAGGGATTACCTGGAGCAGGGCATATTCACCTCCGACCCGTTCCAAACCCTGGACCGGCCAGGGGTGGGGCGTCTGGTCCGCGTGGCGACGAGGGAGGGTCGGGAGGCCAATCAGGACCTGGTGGTCGGTCTGTGTGGAGAGCACGGCGGCGATCCCGATTCGATCTACTTTGTCCACTCGCTTGGTCTCGACTACGTGTCCTGCAGCCCTCCACGGGTTGAGGGAGCGCGGCTCGCCGCAGCACAGGCCGCGCTCCAATCGGATCGCAACGACGTCTGAGTCAGCGAATGGCCTCGACCAGGTCCGACACTCCCTCCCCGGTGAGAGCCGTGGTGATCAGCACCGGTGCATCGGAGCCACCCAACCTGTCGAGAAGGGCGAGATGCACGATGTCGACCCCGGGCCGATCGCCCTTGTTGACCACGAAGACATCGGCGATCTCGACGATGCCGGCCTTGTCTGCCTGGATCTGGTCTCCCCAGCCGGGACCGAGGACCAAGACGACGAGATCGACGTGGTCCATCACCTCCAATTCCGACTGGCCGACCCCCACCGTCTCGATCAGGACCATGTCGAAGCCTGCTCGAGCCAGGACGGCAATGACCGGGGCGGCGGCGGCAGACAGCCCACCGAGGTGCCCTCGGGAGGCCATGGAACGGACGTAAACCCCTGGATCGCCGGCGTGGTCTTGCATGCGGATCCGGTCACCCAGGAGTGCCCCACCTGTGATCGGGCTGGAAGGATCCACTGCGAGCACGGCGACCGTGTCACCCCTCGACCGCAACTCGGCGATCATGGCGTTGACAAGCGTCGACTTGCCGGCGCCCGGCGGCCCGGTGATGCCGACCCTCCGGGTGGGCGCGGTGGAGTCGACTAAGGCGCTGGCAGCAGCCTCGCCAACCGGATCCCCGGCTTCGATCGCGGTGATCAGACGCGCCAGGCTTCGACGATCGCCCCTGCGGACGCGCCCGGCCAGATCGGAGTCGCTCATCGGGCGAAAGGTTAAGACTGGGTCAGAGCGCGGGGAGGGTGATGGCGTTGGGGCTGTCCACCTCGTCCATGCCCGGCGAATCGGCGCTGGCGTGGACCTCCACGACACCCGGGACACGGTCCATCAGGATCCGTTCGATGCCTGCTTTCAAAGTCATCATCGAAAGCGGGCAGCCGCCGCATGCACCGACCATCTGGATGTCGACCCGGCCTCCTTCGGTGCCGAGCAACACGAGATCGCCCCCGTCGGCCTGAACCGCAGGTCTGATGTACTCGAGAGTCTCACGCAGCTTATCGACGTCGATCGGGCCCTCGTCGACCTGGACGCTGCTGGAGATGGTCACGGGTGTTGTCTCAGACATCGCCTTGAAGAACCTTTACCTGGTGGGGATTGTTCCGATTCTACCTCTGCAGACGGGCTCAGAACTCGTCGGGCTGTCCGCTCGGGGGGACGTAGCGCGTCGGCTGTGTGACCTGGAGGGCCCCATCGACCCAGATGAACCCCCAGGACCCGTTTTCGGCAGTCTCGACTGGAGTCCCGTCGACCATGACGGTCAGGGGTGAGTCGGACCGGATTCTCACCCACTCGGAGCCAATCACCAACCCGACTGCGAGCTCGTCGGGGAGGAACCCATCGCCGGGGACGGGGCTGAGCCCCCCGTAGTAATGGGCCAGGATCTCGGGATATGGCGAGCCGGCCTCGGCCATGGCCTGGGCCCCGTACTGGGACATCCCGATGAGATGTCCCCAACCCGCCCCTTCAACGACGTAATAGGGCACGGCGATGGCCAACGCATCGCCCCCAACGTGGACGACCCGTACCTCACGGCTGATCGAGTATTCGGGACTCAGGACCGTGGTCGGATAGTCGATCCCGTCTGGCCTCTTCGCAGGCAGGAGGCCAGGCAGAATGGCCGCGGCCTCGTTGAGCCGGGATCGAAGCGCCCAGGTGTCCATCGAGACGGTGCCGGAGTCGGACACGATGTCGATCATCCACGGGCCTTGACCGTCTTCGGTGGTTCGTGTCGTGATCGACCGGACCTCGCCATCGGCTACGTCCGCCTCTCTGAGGAGCTGTTCCATTTGATAGCCAGGCAGCTCCCATGACCATTCGACGAACGGGCTGTCCTCAGCGGGCGAAGGCACTCCGACCAGATATGGCGCCGGCTCGGAGCCGGGCCAGATGTCCTCGATGTTCCTGGTGCGGAGACCTGTGGTCGACGAGTAGAAGGCTCGCGCCGGCTCCCCCTGGTAGACGAGGATCTCACCCGATGTTCGGCGCACGGCCTGGCGCCAGCGATCTCCATCCTCGTCCAGCACGGCGTCGACGCCGGCATAGACCTGGCATGCCGCAGTCGCACAAATGTCATATCCGATGCGGCTCCCGGTCTCGGTGCGCCCACCCTGCAGGGTCCAGGCGAGATAGGTGCGGGCCGCGACGACCTGGGCGGCCAGTGCATCCTCATGCCAGCTGAATGGCACCTCCCGAATGCCCTCGAGATAGGCATCGAGTGACGTGACCTCGACCACCGCGGCGCCATCGGACTCGGCGGTGATCCGCAGCGGCCCCAGGTAGCGCCGTCCATCCATCTCGAGGTATGAGCCCTCCGGCGCCGAAACCTCGACCACCGAGCCCTCGGGTCGGGCCGCCATCGCAGGCGGCGCCATGACGACGAGGATTGCGACGACGGCGAGGGCCCGGCGACCTATCACGCTCTCTCTATTCTCGCTCCCAGCGATCGGAGCCTCTCCGGGAACTCCTCGTAGCCCCTGTCGATGTGGCTCGCCTCGCCAACCTCGGTCGTGCCGTCGGCCCGCAGACCGGCCAGAACGAGCGCGGCCCCGGCCCGGATGTCCGGCGCCAGGACCGGGCATCCGGAGAGCCGCTCGACGCCCCGGATGATGGCGTGCTGGGCTTCGGTGGTGATATCTGCGCCCATCCGTGCCAGCTCGCCGACATATCGGAACCGGGAGTCGTAGAGATTCTCGGTGATTACCGAGGTGCCGGTTGCTACCGAGAGCAATGCGACCATCTGGGGGTGCATGTCGGTGTGAAAGCCCGGGAACGGAAGGGTGGCGAAGTCCACCGGGGTCGGCCGATCGGGCCCTTTCACCCGGAGCCACCCGTTGCCTTGCTCCACCTCGCACCCCGCCTCCCCGAGCTTCCTCAGCTCCATGCGAAGATGCTCCGGCATGCAGCCGGTCACCGTGACGTCGCCGGCGGTGATGGCCGCTGCCGCGGCATAAGTCCCTGTCTCCAGTCGATCGGGGACGACATGGTGCTCTGCCGGCGATAGCTGGTCCACCCCGTGGACGGTGACAAGCGACGTGCCCCCGCCGGTGATCCTGGCTCCCATCTCGGTGAGCTGGGTGATCAGATCCTCGATCTCGGGCTCGCGGGCAGCATTGACGATGACGGTGTCTCCTTCGGCGAGAACGCCGGCAAACAGGAGATTCTCCGTGGCGCCGACCGAGGGGAAGGGAAGCTCGACCTCCGTCCCCTTGAGCCGACCATCGACCCGGCCGACCAGCTCGCCATGGACCAATTCGAAGTCGACACCCATTGCCTCCAGGCCATTGAGATGCATATCGATCGGCCGAGCCCCGAGGTCGTCCCCTCCGGGAAGGGCAACCCGCGCCTCGCCACATCGAGCGAGGAGAGGTCCGAGCACCACGATCGAAGCTCGCATCTGCCGCACCAACTCGATCGGCGCCTCGGGAAGGAGCTGGTCGGGGACGACCACCCAGAGCTCGTGGTCGCCTTGCTCCACACGGCAACCTGTGTGCTCCAGTACCTCGCACATCAGCCCGACGTCGAGGATCGAGGGGACATTGCTGAGACGATGCCGGCCCGGAGCGAGGAGGGCAGAGACCATCTCCTTCAGCACGGCGTTCTTGGCCCCCAGCACGCCGACAGTCCCCTGGAGACGCGCTCCGCCCTCGACAACCAACTGAGACATTCAGTCGAATGTAGTTAGGTGTGGCGCCAACCCCATGCAGGGCCGGGGCGGCCGTCTGGCTACTCTGCCGCCCGAAATGAGAATCGCACTCGGATCCGACCACGCCGGCTATCCGTTGAAAGAGCACCTTTCGACGTGGCTCGCCGAGTCGGGTCACGCCGTCTACGACCTGGGCACGCATTCCGCTGAGCCGGTCGACTACCCGGACTATGCCGCCGCCGTCGCGCAAGCCGTGCTGGATGGCCGCGCCGACCGGGGCATCCTCATCTGTGGCTCGGGGGCGGGGGCGGCCGTGGCCGCCAACAAGCTCCAGGGGATCAGGGCGTCGATTGCCCACGACACCTACACCGCCCATCAGATGGTGGAGCACGACGACGTAAACGTGCTCAGCCTGGGGTCACGTGTCATCGGGGAGGCGCTGGCGGAGGAGCTCGTCACCACGTTTCTCGAGGCGCGGTTCTCGCGCGAGGACCGACACGTGAGACGTCTGGAGAAAATCAGGTCCTTGGAGGCCTGATCAACCTTCGATCGAAGCCTCGGCTATCTGCACCAACTGGTCGAGGGCATCGGTCGGCAGTTGTCCGCTGATCCGGCCCAGGTTGGTGTTGTCCCCATCCAGTACCACGAACATCGGAGTCGAGCTCATCCCGTAGTTCACCGCCACCGTCGTGATCTCGTCGTCCATGATCACCGGCGGCGTCCAGCCCTCCTCCTCCAGCCAGTCCTGAGGCGGCCAGTTGGGTCGGAGCCGGTCTGTGCCGGTAGCAACCGAGACGATCTCAACGGTGTCAGGCAAGTTCCCATCATTGATCCACTCCTGGATGATGGGCACCTCGGCCTGGCAATGGGGGCACCAGTGCGCCAGGAAGATCACGATCTTGGGTGTGCCGTCTGGCTCGATCGTGACTGGGTTTCCTTCCCAGTCTGCGCCTTCGACAGTGGGGGCGGTGAGGCCGACCGAGACATCTTCTTCGCCCGCCGCATAGACCGGCAGCGGGTCGCCGGTGACTGTCGGGTCACCGAAGCCGCTGGCCTCGTCGACCGGCTCCTCGCCGGCGATCGATATGGCGAGGGCCACGATCAGACCGAGACCGACTACCCCACCGAGGATCCACCACAAGGTGGAGTTGCTCTTTGCGTCCTTGGATCCGGGTTTGGGCTTCTTGGTCTGGGTCATTCGGAGGCTTTCGTGTAGAAGGCGAGGAGAACGCTGATAACGATAAACCCGATTCCAGCCATAAATGGCAGGTCCATGAAGCCGAACATCTCGATGCTGCGGGCCGAACAGGGGACCGCCGGATCGCACGACCCTCCCTCGAGACTGGGGAAGAACTGGACGACGTTGTGATAGATGGAGACGGCCAGACCGATCAGAGCGAGGGGCAGGGCGTAGAACTTGACCACTGCCTCGCGCCTGATGGCGCCCACCAGAAGCACGATGGCTAGCGGGTACATCGCGATGCGCTGGAACCAGCAGAGACGGCAGGGCACGTAGTGGAAGGCCTCGGAGTACAAAAGCGACCCGACCGAGGCCACCAAGGCCACGCTGAACGCGAGCCAGATCGCCTTGTCCCCCAGCAATGCGGCCGCCTCGGGCCCTTTCACTGCCCGATACACGAGAAGGCCGATCGCTCCGGCCCCCGCGACCAGAGTGAGGATGGCGAAGATGTTGTTGAAGACGAGGATGGTCTCGACCGACATGCGCTTTCCTGACTGGCAGTCCCGACCGGATTCGAACCGGCGTTTCCGGCTTGAAAGGCCGGCGTCCTAGGCCACTGGACGACGGGACCTCGCGGATCAGAACAGATTAACGGGTGGCACGGACCTAGCCCCTAACCGGCCAGCTCGCGCTGCGCTCGCTCCATCCGCTCCAGCGTCCGCTCCTTGCCCAGGGCGGCCATCGACTCGAAGAGGGGAGGGCTGACCGAGGACCCGGTGACCGCCACCCGGAGCGGTTGGAGGCCCTTGGCCGCACCGAGGCCCATCTCCTCCAGCATCCCACGCAGTGCAGCTTCGATGTCCGCCCCCTCCCAGGTCTCGACCGAGGCAAGACGCTCCTGGGCGGTCGTCAAAATCTCGGGCACTCCGTCTTTGACCATCACCTTGTCCCAGGCGGCCCGGTCGTAATCCTCGAAGTCCTCGAACAGAAACACCACCTGCTCTCCCGCCTCGGGCAGGAGCCGGGTTCGCTCCTGGACCAGGTCGGCCACCGCATCGAAACGGGCCCATTCCACGTCGTCGAGCGGGTGCCCGACGGCCGATTCGACATACGGCCGGGCCACGGACCGAAACTCTGAGGGATCCATGGCACGGATGTACTCCCCGTTCATCCACGCCAGCTTGTCGGGGTCGAACACGGCTGGATTCCGGGAGACATCGACCAGGTCGAAGACGGCGATCGCCTCGTCTCTCGTGAAGATGGTCCGGTCGCCATCGATCGACCAGCCGAGGAGTGACAGGTAGTTGAAGACTGCGTCGGGCAGGTAGCCCTCGTCGCGATAGCTGACGAGTGAGATAGCTCCGTGACGCTTGGACAGCTTCTTGCCGTCGGTGCCGAACAGAAGGGGCAGGTGGGCATATCTCGGCTCGGACGCCCCGAGTGCCCGGGTGAGAAGGATGTGCTTCGGGGTCGAGGGAAGAAGATCCTCGCCTCGGGCGACGTGGGTGATCTCGTAGTCGACATCGTCCACGGTCGACGCGAGGTGATAGGTGGGAGTGCCGATCGCTGCGCAGGATCACGAAGTCGTCGATGTCACGCGCCTCGAAGCTGATCTCGCCTCGCACCAGATCTTCGAAGACGACCGGCTGGTCCTGGGGGACCGACAGCCTGATCGCACCTTCCGTACCAACGCTGTCGGGACGCCTGATGTAGTGACCGGGGTGCAGGTGTTCTTCCTCTGCCCTTCGGCGAAGCGCTTCCAGAGCATCTGGTGACCGGTTGTCGTAATAGGCCGCCCCCGAGGCCACCAGTTCCGCGGCGACCTGCTGGTATCGCTCGTAACGACTGGATTGCCGGTAGTCGCCATGGGGCCCGCCCACACCGATGCCCTCGCCCCAATCCAGCCCGAGCCAGCGCAGCGAGTCGAGGATGTCCTCCTCGAACATGACAGTCGATCTCTCCCGATCGGTGTCATCGATCCTCAGGATGAAGGTTCCTCCGTGATGACGGGCGTAGAGCCAGTTGAAGAGGGCTGCACGGGCCGTTCCCACATGGAGGTTCCCGGTTGGCGAGGGAGCGACCCTCACGCGGACCGTCATCGCGCCGCCACGACTCGATTCTGGAGGACGCCGATCCCGTCGATCTCGACCTCCATCAGGTCGCCAGGCACCACCTTGCTCACCCCTGCAGGGGTGCCCGTGAGGATCACGTCACCGGGAAGGAGTGTCATCACCGCGGTGACGAATTCGAACAGCTCGGCCACTCCGAAGACCATGTCCGAGGTGAAGCCGGCTTGGCGGACCTCCCCGTTCACCCGGCAGATCACCGCCAGCTTCTCCAACGGGTCCAATTCCGTCTCGATGGCCGGGCCCAGAGGGCAAAAGGTGTCGAAACCCTTGGCCCGGGCCCACTGCCCGTCCT
This sequence comes from uncultured Acidobacteriota bacterium, assembly GCA_963720925.1. Lineage (GTDB taxonomy): Bacteria > Actinomycetota > Acidimicrobiia > Spongiisociales > ZC4RG35 > JARDZU01. The sequence continues at coordinate 96,287 of CAVRHE010000007.1, read as the reverse complement.
TTCTCTGCAGGTCGCGTGCGCTCACGTCGTTGGCTGCCGTGTACCCCAGGATGTAGGCCGAGGCGTCCTCGGCCTTGACGTGACGCGCCACCCGGCTGACCACCACTGCCAACTCCGCTTCGTGGTGGACGTTCTCCGAGATCGTCGGATGGACCACATTGGCGTCAGGTCCGACCACGGAGGTCGCCGGCTTGAGGAATATCAGCGGCTCCTCGGGAACCGCAGCGTCATGCTCGGCTGCATGGTCCTCGTAGTTGCGACCGACAGCCACCACCTTGGAGGGCAGGACCGGCGCCAGGAGGTGGGCCGTTTCCCACGGGACCACCGTCTCGGTCGGCTCCCAGGCAACGAACGGAGACCCGAGATAGACGAGCACCCCTTCGACATCGGCCACCCCATAGGCAATGTCGTCTCCGGCCTTGATGCGGACGAGCTTCATGGCCGGAAAGCTAGCGGTGCTCTTCGTTTGCCCCGGAGGCGGCCAGAAGGCCCCGGATGTCGTCGGGCTTGCGAACGATGAGGTCACGGTCGACCTCGCCTGCCGCCGTCTGTCCCGGTCTCACCTCATGAGGCACCGCCGCTTTCCAGCGCTCCCGCCTCTGCAAGACCTCTTCAGAGGGGTCATATCCATAGCCGCAAAGGGCCAGGGCCGCGTCGATGTCCTCGGGTACCGGGCCCCGGCCCAGGGCACCGGCCCGGGCGATGGTGAGGGCGGCGACCACGGACTTGAGATCGGGATCGTCGTCGGGGAGATCGGCTGCATTCACCAGCCGCCACCCCCAGCCACCGTCGGGCGTCGTCTGGCCGAAACGCCCTCCGCTGGGAACCTCGTCAGGAGAGGTCGGGATCCCGGGCTTGATGCTCGGCCGCCAACGTCGAGCCGCAGGAGGTTGGAGCACGGTGCGCGGCCGCTCCGCCTCCGTCAGCTCGATATTGGGCTCTTGGCCCATCAGATGAAGCTGAGCCAGTGGCGGTACTCGGGGATCTTCGCCGCTACCAAATCGGAGAACAGGTCCTGTGCCTTCCGGGTGACCGGACCGGGCTCGCCGGCGCCCACCACCCGCCCGTCGATCTCACGGACCGGCGTCACCTCGGCCGCAGTCCCCGTCAGGAACACTTCGTCGGCGGTGTACAGACTCCCCCGAGCCAGGTCGGCCTGAACCACCTCGACACCCTCACCGGTCAGCAATTCGATCACCGTGTTGCGGGTGATCCCCTCCAGGATCCCCGAGGAGACCGGCGGGGTGTAGACCACGTCTTTGCTGACGGTGAACAGGTTCATCCCGCTTCCCTCGGAGACCAGGCCTGCGTCGTTGAGCATCAGAGCCTCGTCAAATCCGGCGCGGAGGGCCTCCTGCTTGGCCAGCACCGAGTTCAGGTACTGGCCCGATCCCTTGGCCGTCGGGATGAAGCTGGTGTGGGAGATCCGCCGCCAGCTCGAGACCATGGTGGTGATGCCCTTCTCCACACCGTCGTCGCCCAAATAGCTGCCCAGGTAGAAGGCAGCCATGTAGTTGTGCACCGGGCTGCTCTTCGGGTTGATTCCGAACCCGCCGGATCCATAGAAGACGAAGGGGCGTATGTAGGCGGATTCCAGCTGATTCACCCGGAGCAGCTCGAGACAGACTTCGTCCATCTCCTCGGCGCTCTCCTTCATCGGGAGGTCATAGGCCCGGGCCGAGGCGACCAGCCGGACCATGTGATCGTGGAGACGGAATACAGCGGTTCCCTCGGGTGTCTTGTAGGCGCGAATGCCCTCGAAGACACCGGTTCCGTACTGGAGGGAATGTGACAGGAAGTGGACGGTGGCGTCGTCCCACGGGACGAACTCACCGTCAACCCATATCTTGGTTGCCGGTTCCATCACCGAAGGCTAACTGGTGTCGACCGAAGCGAAACCACTGATTCACGGTTTCGGCACGATGCGAGACCTCGAAGGCTCGAGCGGCGAGATGTAGCCTCGCCGGAGATGCACCGACTCATCGCCTCCCTGTTCGGGGCTGGCTTGATCCTGGGCAGGGTCCGGGGCTCAGATGCCGGATCGGGAACCATTGGCGGTCTGGTCGCCCTCCCGTTCGCACTCCTCGTCGGCGAGACGTGGGGTTGGCCGGGACAGCTGGCGGCGACCGTGCTGGTCACAGCAGTGGCCATTTGGGCGTCTGCAGGCGTCGTCTCCTCAGAGGGAGACGCCGGCTGGATCGTCATTGACGAGGCGGCCGGAGTCTTCGTCGCCACGATCGGTTTGCTCGGATGGGCAGCGGTTGTCGCCTTTGTCCTGTTTCGCATCGTGGACATCGTCAAGCGCCCATTCCCGGGCGTCCATCAGGCCGACTCGATGCCTGGGGCGACGGGGATCGTGCTCGATGATGTGGTTGCCGGAGCCTGGGCACTGGCCATGGCCCATCTTCTCAACGCCACCATCCTGTGACCCGGCCGATCGCGACCAACCTGCGTATGGTCTCCTGAGGAGGTATCAGAGCAGATGGATTGGAACCCGAAAGCAATCGTCGTCGGCGTCGACGGCTCGGAGACCAGCACGCGCGCAGCCGTGATCGCCACCGAGATCGCCCGCGCCCGGCAGGCGAAGCTCCTGCTGGTCACCGTGGTCAGGCCACCTGAGGGATGGTGGGGCATCGGGGGCGCCCCGCCGACTCCTGAGGCGCTCTCGGCCGCGCTAGTCGAGGGTCAGCAGCAGGTCATCAGGGAGACCGAAGAACAGCTCCCGCTGGACGGGATGGACTACGAGACAGTCGAGGAGCTGGGCGACCCGACGTCGCGGCTCATCGCCGTGGCCGAGGAGCGCGAGGCTGGGCTCATCGTCATCGGCAAGCGGGGAGCGGGGCTGGCGGAGCGGGTCATGCTCGGAAGCGTCGCGGATCGTTTGTGTCACCATTCACCGGTGCCGGTGATGGTGGTGCCCTGACCTCAGGGCGACACCCGGCAACCCCGTGCCCATAGTCGCCGTCCTCCCGGTCAAATCCTTTCGACTGGGAAAGGGGCGGATGGCGGACCACCTCTCCGACGAAGCTCGATCCACGCTGGGCCGCGCCCTCGCCGAGAATGCCGCGGCCCTGGCCGTCGATGCAGGTTTGATCCCAATCCTGGTGGCCGGTGATCGAGAGGTTGGCGAATGGGCACTGATGAATGGGTTCCCATCCATACCCGACCCCGGTGAAGGCCTGGACGAGGCGGCACTGGCGGGGACCAGATGGGCCACCGAGGCCTCGAGCGAGTGGATCGTCCTTCACACCGATCTCCCGCTTCTCACCGTATCCGAGCTCGAGGAGCTGAAGGAGTCGCTGACCAGAGCCGGGACGGTCATTGCCCCCTCGGCCGACGGCGGGACCTCTGCCCTTGGGGCGAAAGGGCCGGCGAGGTTCTCGTACGGCCCCGGCAGCTTTCATCGCCATCTCGGCGCCTTCCCGGCGGCAGCGATCCTCGCCAGGCCCGGCCTCCTCCACGACATCGACACCTTCGCCGACCTCGAGTCAGCTCGGGAGCACCCGCGTGGGGCCTGGCTCGCTCATCTGAGGTGAGTGTCCGCTTCGACCCCGGGGTCATGGACCCCGAGCCTGAGGCCAGAGCCCAGGTGCTGGCACGGCTCGAAGCAGGTCTGGCCGCGGTGGAACCGGAGGCCCTCACCGCTGCCGCGCTGGCCAGCCGCCGTTCTGGCAAGACCATGGTCATCTCAATCGGGAAAGCGGCCCCGGCCATGGCCCGCGGCGCCGCCTCCGTGCTCGACGTGGTCGGAGGTGTTTGCGTGACCGACCATCCCGAGCAGGTGCCCGAGAGGATGAGTTTCATGATCGGAGACCATCCGGTGCCCGGGTCGGCGAGCCTCGAGGCAGGCGCCGCTGTGCTCGATGCGGTCCGAAGTGCGCCTCCATCCGTCGACATCGTCGCCCTCGTGTCCGGAGGCGGGTCCGCTCTTTGCGAGGCGCCCCGGGAGGGCGTGCCCGCCGAGTTCCTCGCGGAGGTGACAAACAGGCTCATCTCGGGAGGGGCCGCCATCGAGGAGCTAAACCTGGTCCGGAGTCATCTCTCGGCGATCAAATGCGGCGGGGTGGCGCGGGCCGCAGGCCGCCCGATCGACACCTACGTCATCTCAGACGTAGCCGGCGCGGGTCCCGGGGTCGTTGCCTCCGGGCCGACTATCCCCGCCCCTCACGATCCGGAGGCCGCCGCGGCCGTCTTGGCAGGGCTGTCGATGAGCATCCCGCCCGGTGTGTGGCAGGCCATGAGGACCGAGCCGGTGCCACTCCCGACACCCGAGGTCACTCTGTTGGCCGATGCCAGCGACGCCGCCCGGGCTGCCGCGGCGGTGCCCCCTCCCGCCGTCGTGCAGGCCGACTGGCTGCGCGGGGAACTCGGAGCCGGTCTCGACCGATTCCTCGGCAACGTCGAGCCCGGGATGACCGTGGCAGCCGGCGAGGTGGTGCTCGACGTGAGCGGTCCGGGGATGGGTGGCCGAAACACCCATGCTGCTCTCCTCGCCGCCGAGCGTCTCGCCGGCTCGAACGATGTTTTCTGCGCCTTCGCCACGGACGGCGTCGACGGACGGTCCGGCGGAGCCGGGGGGATCGTCGACGGATCCACGATCGAGCGCGGCGGGGACCCGGCCAACGCCCTTCGGAGCTTCGACTCGGCCACCTATCTCGCTGGCACCTCGGACCTGCTTCGTTGCCGCCCGACCGGCACCAACGTATCGGACCTTTGGATTCTGTGGCGGAGGGGATGAGGCTGCCCGTAGAGTGGGTGCCAGGCGAATAGAGCAACGGGAGCATGGAAAAGACACTTGTGATCACCGGTGGCACCGGCGGCCTGGGATCTGCCCTGGTGCGTCGGCTCATCTACGAGGACTACCGGCTCGCCATCACCTATCTGCTGCCAGCTGAGGCCGAACATTTCGAGCAGGAGTTCGAGATAGACGAGGATCGGGTCTTGTTGGTACGGGTCGACGCCACCAACGCCGAGGCCGTCAATACCTTCATCAAGGGCGTCGCCGACAGCTGGGGATCCATTCATGGGCTCGTGGCCCTGGTCGGCGGATGGGCCGGGGGCCGTGACGTGGAGGAGACCGACGACGTCCGGTTCGAGCGGATGATCGATCTCAATCTTCGCTCTACGTTCTATTCGGTCCGCGCCGTGGTCCCCCACCTGGTGGAAACGGGCTGGGGAAGGATCGTCACCGTGGGCAGCCGTGCCACGCTCGACTACCCGACCGGCCAGGCCGCGTTCAACGTCGCCAAGTCGGGGGTGGTCGCCCTCACCAGGTCGGTCGCTCAGGAGCTCGAAGGGACGGGCGTGACGGCCAATGTCCTCCTCCCTTCGGTCATCGACACGCCGGCCACGCGTCGATCTCTCCCCTACGCCGATTATGTGAACTGGCCCACACCGGACGAGATCGCAGCCGTCGCCCACTTCCTTCTCACCGAGGAGTCAGGCGTGATCAACGGCGCTGAGATCCCGGTCTACGGCCGGGCCTAGCGGTAGAGCTCGATCCACTCCCCGTGGGGGTGGGCCTGTCCGACGACCGTCACTCCGCTCCCGTCGTCCACCACCAACCGCGCCCAGTCGTCCGCCCTGTCCAGGGCCTCCCCCATCGAGACCCGATGCACGGGTCGAGCGGTCCGGGCCCTGGAGACGATCGACTCCAGACGGTCTCGCTCCGCCGTGTCGAACTGGTTCAAGGTGAACGAGCTCATGACGACGGCAGGCTCACCCGCCGGAAGCCTGTCCAGCGCTCCGGGCAGGGTCTCCAGGGCATTGCCCGAGATCATCTCGATGTCGAGATCCGAAATCATCTCGAGGGCCGAGCGAAGACGTGCCCTGCGCTCGACATGCTCGGGCCAGATCAAGGCATCGAGCCATCGCCTGGCGCCGGGGTCGGCGGGATCCAGCGGATTCACGTCGAGCCCGGTGCGGCTGAGGACCTCGATGTCGGTGAATGCCGGGGCCATGCCCTTCGACTCCGCCTGGAGCATGGGCTGCCGGGACGCTGCTCCTTGTCGTTGTATCTATACCCGTACCGGTCGAGGCCGAGATTGAGACCGGCACTGGCGCCGACATCGATCAAGTGGAACGCAGGGAACCCCGCCATCATCACCATCGGGAGCAGGGCGACACAGCGGCGGCATTCATTGGTCTGGGTGTAACGGGTCTTGCCCACCTCGACGATCTCCTCTTCGTGGGCGAGGACAAAGCTCCGGAATTTCGGGCCGACACCGGCGGGCGGGATCGGATCCTCCACGATCGACGGGTAGTGCCGGGCCAGCTCGCCATCCTCCCCGTCCATGAGCATGTACTGAACGGCGCCGAACATCAGATTGGGTGGGGGCAAGTGCTGGATCCGGTTCATGACCCGGAGCAACTCGGGATCTTCGGCTACGACTTCGACCAATTCGGCGTATAGCGGTGAGCCGTGGGTGTGTTTTCCCCAGTCCCGCATGTACTCGGCGTTCACCAGCGGCGAGGGCATCAATGAACCTGGCGGCGATACGACGTCGCTAACGCATCGGCGTACTCATTCCACCGGAAGCCGCTGTGGGCCTTGATCCACTGGATCCGGGCCAGCGGCTTCTGCTTGTGCAACTCGTGCGCCTCCTTGACCAGATCCAGATTGGCGATGGGCCCGGGCGATTTCTTGGTCCACCCCCTTGCCTCCCATCCGTCCGCCCACTTGGTGACGATGTTCACGATGAGCTGGGAGTCGGTGTAGATGTCGATCGGGAGATCGGTGGGGGCCATGCCCAGCCCTGCGATAAGGGCTGTCAGCTCCATCTTGTTGTTGGTGGTGTAGGGGTCCGCCCCTTTGGCCTCCTCCACGATCTCGTTGTCCACGACGTACACGGTGCCCCAGCCACCGGGACCAGGGTTCCCCTCCGAGGCTCCGTCGGTGAATATCCCGGTGTCCGGGCCGTCTGTGAACGAGCTGAGCACCTCCCCGACGGTCAGATCACGCGGTCTTGGTACGGCTCGCCGCTGATCCCGAGCCCCCGGTGGGCCCAGCAGAAGAGGCCGCGGGCCTTCCACCGCCGCCATTCCGGCAGTCCATGCATTGCCTTGGCACCCATCCCGGGTAGCGATCGAGCACCGACTGACTCAGCTCGAACTCCCGGCCGCAGGTCTGACAGGTGAACACGGCCTAGGCCCGGCCGTCCTTGGCGAACCGGGAGATGAACTGCGGCGACTTGAGGAGGTTGAACTCGTGGTGGGTCTCGGTCATGCCATACGGCTCCATCAGCCGACGCACCTTCGAAGGCCAGAGCCAATGGCAGTGGACCTGTCTCGCCTTGAACGGCGTGCCGTACAGGATCACGGATGTGGGCATCGCATATATGCCCTGGATGGGCTCGGCCGGGTAGATGTGCAGGGCGCGACCGCCCGGCTTCAGCACCCTCGACATCTCAGCTGCCGCCTCGTGGAGGGGCGGAATGTGCTCGATGGCGTGGACTGAGACCACGGCATCGAACTCGCGGTCTATCGAAGGCGAGGTCTTCGGCCATCATGTGCACCACCCGGTCGGAGCCCGACACCTCCGGAGCGTTTGGGTTGGCATCGATGCCGATCACGTCGACCCCACGCTGGGCGAGGCGGGTGGTCAGATGACCTTGTCCGCAACCCACCTCCAGCACCCGCTCCCCGGTACGAAGCGGCAGCAACCGGTCGATGCGACGGAGGTGGGCGGGATCCCATCGATTGACCAACGCATAGCGACGTGAGTCGTACTCGGACATCGGAGGGAGGCTAGGAGAGGCTCTCGAGATGGGCGGCAACCGCGTAGTCGAGGAGAAGGGGGCCGCTGTCGGTGAGGGCGACGTGGGTGACGGCGGTGTTGGCCGGGGTGTACAGCGATTCCGAGTGCGAATCGGTCGTCACCGTCAGCGAGGAGACATAGGCGCGGATGGCTCCGCCATGAGCCACGACCATGGTCGGCTCATCGACGGCGGGTTCGAGGCCGTGGACCGTGTCCCGAATCCGCCCGGTCAACTCGCCCCAGCTCTCGCCTGATTCACCACGCTTCAGGTCGACCCCGTCCCGATAGATGGCGCCCATCAAGTCGGGCCAGGTCTCATAGATCTCGTCCGAGGTGAGCCCTTCCCATTTCCCCATGTCGAGTTCCTTCAGGCCGTCGAGTGTGGTGATCCCGTTCGATGCCACGTACTCGGCGGTGGAGAGGGCACGGCCCAATGGCGAGGCGTACACCGTCGAGGCGGTGCCATACCAATCCCGCAGCGCCCTCGCCTGGCGGTGGCCCAGCTCATCGAGGCCCCAGTCACCCTGTCCCTGCCAGCGCCCCTCCGTGTTGGCCCGCGTCTGGCCGTGTCTGACCAACGCCAGCACCGGCTCGCCCTTTTCCAGGTGCTCGCTCACCACGGTGGGACGCGGTCCGAAGTGGGCGAGGTCGTTGAAGCCTGCAAGGCGGAGTCGGTCGAAGGACCAGATGAGCCTGGTCAGCGAGGTGTTCCCGGCAAAGGTGTGAACCCGGCTGCCTCGTCCGGCGAGATGACGCTGGAGCACCTCCTGGATGAATCCACCGTGGGTCACCACCGCGGCCCGACCCTCCTCCCCCAGGTCCGCTGCCAGGGCGTCGATGGCGCCGGTGGCCCGACGATGTAGGTCATCGAGACTCTCCCCGTCGAACCCCATGGGGAGTTGGCGTCCCCCGATCGCCTCCCGCAGGTACTCACCGTCCTCGGCGAAGATCTCCTCCCGGGGCTTGCCCTCCCAACGCCCGATGTCGAGCTCGGCGAGATGATCCCAAACCTCGAATTCCGAAGTGAAGGAAGCTGCGGTGTCCCTGGCCCGCTGCAGCGGGGAACAAACGACGAGGTCGAACCTGCGGTCGTGGAGCCGTTTGCCGATGGCGTCGAGGCTCGCCTCTCCCGCCGCGCTCAACGGCCCGTCCACCTGCCCATTCCAGATGCCGTCGAGGTTGGCCTGGGACTCGGCGTGGCGGATCAGAGTTATCTCTTTCATGTTTGTTCGGGCCCTCAGGTCGAACGGAGAATTGGTCTGGCGTATCACCTGGAACGTACAACGTAGGGCGACTTGAGCCGAAAGCTCATCCCACGAAGGCAGAGGCGAAGACCAGGGACACGATGGTCATCACCTTGATGACGGTGTTCATGGCGGGGCCCGAGGTGTCCTTGAAAGGGTCTCCGACGGTGTCGCCGATCACCGCCGCCTTGTGACTCTCCGAGCCAGCGCCCCCGAATGCCCCGGACTCGATGAACTTCTTGGCGTTGTCCCAGGCGCCCCCTGCATTGGCCATGAAGATGGCGAGGAGGAACCCGGTGACGAGCGCCCCGGCGAGCAGCCCGCCCAGGGCCTCCACGTCGATCAAGCCGACGAGGAGAGGGAGAGCGACAGCGAGCGAGCCCGGGATGATCATCTCGCGCAGCGCCCCGGAGGCGGCGATATCGATGCATGCGGTGTAGTCGGGCTTCGCATCGGACCGACCTTGGCGTAGACCGGGGATCTCGCGGAACTGGCGGCGGACCTCGTCGATCATCTTGCTGGCCGCCCGGCCCACGGCATTGATGGTCAGAGCAGCGACGAGGAAGGGAAACATCGCGCCGACGAATAGCCCGATCAGGGTCTGGGCACGTGTCAGGTCGATCTGATCGAGGTCGACTGCCCGGGTGAAGGCGGCGAACAGGGCGAGGGCGGTGACTCCCGCAGAAGCCACGGCGAACCCTTTGGCCACCGCAGTGGTGGTGTTGCCCAGCGAATCGAGGGCGTCGGTCACTTCCCTGACTTCCGCGGGCAGGTCCGCCATCCGGGCAATCCCGCCGGCGTTGTCGGCGATGGGGGCATAGGCGTCGACCGAGATGATGATGCCTACGGTGGCGAGGGCCCCGATGGCGGCGATGGCCACCCCGTAGATCCGCCGCCGTCCCCCGAGCGCCCAGTCACCGGCGAAGAAGGAGATTCCGATCCCGACTGCGACCACGATCGTCGAGTAGGCGGCCGACTTCATCGACTCGGCGATCCCAGAGATGATCAGGGTGGCCGGGCCGGTCTGAGACTGCCGGGCGATCTCCTTGACCTTCTTGTGATCGTCGGAGGTGAACCACTCGGAGATCTTGCCCACCATCCAACCGACCACGAGCCCGGCGAGGACCGCGACCCAGATGCCCAAGCGGGTTTTCCACCACCTCCCCGAAGATCCAGTAAGCGAGGCCGAGCGCCCCGACCGCGGTCGCGATCAGGGCGAAATTGGTTCCAACGCGCAAAGCCCGGCCGGGATCGTCGCTCCCTCACCCTGATCAGGAACGACCCAATGATGGCGGCCAGCATGCCCACGGCACCCACGGCAAGCGGGAAGACAGATCGCCTCCGCCACGAACGGAGACGACCGAAAACCAGGGCGGCGTAGACGACCGGCGCGACCAGAGCGCCGACGTACGATTCGAAGAGGTCGGCCCCCATCCCCGCGACATCGCCTACGTTGTCGCCGACGTTGTCGGCGATGACCGCTGGGTTGCGGGGTCGTCCTCCGGGATGCCCGCCTCGACCTTGCCCACCAAATCGGCCCCTACATCCGCTGCCTTGGTGAAGATGCCGCCACCGATTCTGGCGAACAGTGCGATCGAGGAACCACCGAGAGCGATGGCGATGACCGTTTCCGCCCAACCATCCAGCTCGAGCACCTGATTCGGAAGACGAAGTAGCCAATTCCGACCCCGAGCAGGCCGAGCCCGGCGACGGTGAAGCCCGTGACCGCGCCACCCCGGTACGCGAGCGGGAGAGCGGCCGCGACTCCGCCGGTTCGGGCGGCCTCGGTGGCCCGGGAGTTCGCTTGCGTGGCGACCCTGATCCCGATGTACCCGGCGCAGGCAGAGAGAAGGGCACCGAAGACATAGGCCATGGCGCCCCAGGGTCTACCCCAGTCGAGTAAGCAGGACGACGAGGGTGGCCACCACGACGACAAAGACCGTCGCCCAGGTGTACTCCTTGCGGAGGAATGCCATTGATCCTGACCGGATGGCGTCGGACAGCTCGACCATCCGCGGGTTGCCACGAGGGGCGGACATGACGCCTCGGGCATAGATGGCGGCCAACACCAAGGCAGCCAAACCCGCGCCAATCGCGGCGTACAGGATCACATCCGACACAGGGGGCCGGGATTGTAGGAACCAAACCTTCGATCAACCGTCGGCGATGGCGCCGGCGAGCTCCAAGATCGCCGGCGTGACTTCAGGCCGCCCACTACCGCTCTGCACCGCCACCGAATAGATGATGTCGAGATACTTGACCACGATCTCGTAGGGCCCGGCGTCGTTGGATTGAAAAGCATCGTCGCCGACTCCCTGAACTTCGGTCACTCCGCCCCGGTTCTCCTCGAATCCGGCCTTGACCCCGTCCCAGTCCTTTCAACTGCGCTGCCCCACCGGTGGAAAGGTTCGAGGCGGTCTGGCCAGCGCCTGAGCTCAGGCGGGCGTGCCAGCACGATCGGCGGCGACCCGCTCGAGCACCTGGGTGAACACCTCGGGAGGCTGGGCGCCGCTGACGCCGTACCGCCCGTCGATGACGAAAAAGGGAACGCCTCCGATCCCGTGCTGGCGAGCCTGCTGCATGTCGGATCGCACAGATTCGGCATACTCGCCGGCCTGGAGAGAACGAACGACGTCGTCACGATCGAGACCGACCTCGGCGGCCAGATCGGCCAGGTCCTCGATCCGGCCCACGTGCCGGCCCTCGACGAAGTAGGCGCTCAAGAGGCGCTCGTTCATCTCGAGCTGGAGACCACGCTCCTTGGCATAGTGAAGGAGTTCGTGTGCCTTCAGGGTGTTCGTGTGCTGGAGCGCGTCATAGTCGTAGTCGAGGCCTGCGATGCGGGCGATGCCCACGACCCGATCGATCATCGCCCGGGCCTGTTCGGCCGACACTCCACGATGACTCATCAGGAACTCGACTTCGGACCCGGTGAATTCGACTGGCGTGTCCGGAGCCAGCTCGAAGCTGTGATAGACGACCTCGACCGGCGTCGCGGAGAAGCCGGTGATGCCACCCTCCAGATTCCGCTTGCCGATGTAGCACCACGGGCAGGCGACATCGGACCAGACATCGACCCGGATCGGCGTGTTGTCAGGAGCCACGATCGGAAAGTTACCGGCGCCCGAATTCTGTCCTATCGCACCGATACGTTGACGTCATGGCTGGCTGCCCGGTCGAGGCTGCGACTGTCCTCGCGTGCTCGGACCCGCGGCATGTGCGAGATGCATTATCAGCCGAGTCCTACGGAGCGGCGAACCGGGTCCGGCGGGTCCCATCACGAGGGAGCGATCAATGTGTGTGGCGGTGGATGTGACGAGGATGTCAGAAGCCTGGGGTTGTTGCCATGGTCACTATCAGCGCTTGCTTCGAAACGGAGCGGTGAGCGAAGAGCCGCTGAGAAAACCGGGGCGACTCTGCTCGGTCGACGATTGCCCACGACTGCACAAGGCCAAGGGCTACTGCGCCGCCCACTACAAACGGGTGATCGCCACAGGAGATCCTCAGTCCGAAAGGCCGATTCGGGAGACCAGTGGGGAAGGCAGCCTCAGTCATGGTTACTTGGATATCCCCGTCCCGCCAAAGCTTCGATATCTGGTCGGAGGCTCCCCTTCGGTCGGAGAGCACAGACTCGTGATGGCCCTGCACCTGGGTCGCCCTTTACGTTCGGACGAAGTGGTTCACCACCGCAACGGGAATCGCACCGACAATCGCATCGACAACCTCGAGCTCTGGATCACGTCACATCCGAAGGGTCAGCGAGTTGAAGACGTCGTTGCGTTCAGCATCGAGGTACTCAGCCTGTACGCGCCCGAGATCGCGTCGTGGGCAATCCGCAGGACAGGCGTGTCTCAAGGCGCCCCGAAGTTCAAGAAGGCCGGTTGACAGGACCTGGAAACATATCTATCTACCAGGGGTGTTGCAGTCCCGAGCGGGTTCGAACCGCCGTTTCTGGCTTGAGAGGCCAGCGTCCTAGACCACTAGACGACGGGACCAAGCTGGGCCGACTCTCGCCGACCCTGGCTCGGGGGGAAGGACTCGAACCCTCAATAACAGGGCCAGAACCTGCCGTGTTACCTATTACACCACCCCCGAACGCGCACACCCGAAGGCGATGCAGGGTAGGTAGTCAGGATAATCGGCGGCAGACCCAGTGCGAACTCTCCTTCAGGGGACGAGGACGGGGATCGCAGTCGCCTCGGCGGTGACAGTGAGGGGTTCCCGCTGATCGACGAACACGCCGATGAGCCCCAGATCGAGGCGGTCGACCACCAGCACCGAGACCGACAGACCGTCCGGCGCGGTCGTGACGATCAAGTCTTCGAGTACTGCGTCTTGTGCCTCTGATCGATTCAAGTCAATTAGTCTCGAATCCGATCCGCAAGTCACTGACCCCCCGACAGCGTCGAATCACTGCAAGATCCGGTGAATCGGGGGGTCAGTATTCGAACTGAGACCGATGCGCAGGCCGCCGCCGCCGTATCCGGGGGAGGTCAGGACTACGACAAGTCCAGGGCTCGATCAAGTTGCCCGCTCCACGAGTCGCCCGGAACCTCTCTCCAAGGCCGACGATCAGCCATCGCGCCGACAGACTCTTGAGTTGAGACAAGTACCGACGTGCCCGCTTCCCTCGCCAGGACGGAGGGACTCGTCGCCATGTATGTGTGAACCTATCGTTGAAACTGCAGGACAATGTCGAGAACGCGAAAGTAGATGGAAAAAACACCGGATCGGGATGTGGAGTCTCATCTTCGTCAGGGCATTGGGCGGGAGTGGCTGGACGAGGCTGCGGAAGACGAGCAGCTGACCGAGCTGCTCCGGAGGAGGCGGCTCGACCTCTCCGGACGCATCCTCGAGCTGGTTCACCGCGGAGAGCGGGTGCGTGCCGAGACCGGCGCGCACACCTTCTCGGGCCGAGTCGTCTACGCAGGGGCGGACTTCGCGAGCGTCGACCGGGGCGAGGATCTTGTGGAGGTCGTGCTCGATGCGGCGGTCTGGACGGTGGAGAAGAGCGCGTCTGGAGGCATGGAGCAGAGCGGCGACATGCTCACGTTTCGGGCCCGGCTTGCCGAGATCGCGGCGACCGCAGAGCAGATGCGCATGATCGTCATCGATGGGAGGGCCATCGTCGGCTCTGTCGAAGTGGTCGCCACCGACCACGTCGAGGTGACCCAGGACGGGAACACGATCGTGGTCCCGATCCGCCAGGTAGCCGCCGTGATCCGCTCTACATCTCGCTTCTGACATCGTCTGTCTCCGCGGTCACCGGGTGAGCCCGGACGAACTCGTAGATCTCGTCCCGGAAGAATTTGAAGGTCCGACCACCGGGAAGCTTGTAGGCGGGCAACCGCCCTTCCCTGGCGTAGCGCCGAACCATTTGCACGTTCATTCCCAGCAACTCCGCCACCTGCGCCGCGTCGAGGATCGGGGGGTAGTCCTCAGCCATCTGTCGTCCTCTTCGTTACTCGAGATGAGCGTACGGCATCCGGTGTTGGGTTGGAATGAGTTCGGATCGGGTCTTCACCGAAAACGCCACGTCTGACCCTGACGAAACAGAGCCGTAACACCGCTCTCAATACACTTCGCCGATGGGCAGCTTCGACGAGGTTCACGGCCCCGACGGGGTCCGTCCCCATTACCTGGCGCTGATGAACCGACTCGCCGAGATCGGTGACGCCGAGCTCAGCGACCGTCTCGGGCTGCTCGACTCGTTCTTCCGCACCCTCGGCATCACTTTCGCCGTCAGCGGTCACGAGGGTGGTCTCGAGCGCACCTGGCCGATGGATCTGGTGCCAAGGATCATCCCCACCGAGGAGTGGATCCATATCGAAGCCGGGCTCGTCCAGCGGGTGACCGTCCTCAACCGCTTCCTCGACGATCTCTACGTCGGCGGTCAGCAGGCGATCTACGACGGCATCATCCCCCGCTGGCTGGTCGAGTCGGCCGACGGATACGTACGCGAAGCCCACGGCATCCCCGCTCCCCGTGGCTCCCGCTGTGTCGTTGCCGGGATCGACATTGTCCGCGACGACAAGGGCACCTATCGGGTCCTCGAAGACAACCTGCGGGTGCCAAGCGGGATCTCCTACGTCATGGAGAACAGGGTGGCGATGACCCGGATCCTTCCGGTCGGCTTCGCCAGTCACGTCATCAGACCCGTCGACCACTACGGGGCATCGCTTCTCCGTGCCCTGCGTGCCATCGCCCCGCCGAATGTCGACGATCCCACTGTTGTCGTGCTGACCCCCGGCGTGGCCAACTCGGCCTATTTCGAGCACGCCTTCCTGGCACGGCAGATGGGGATCGAACTGGTGGAGGGCCGGGATCTCCTCGTCGACGATCGCCAGGTCTTCATGCGCACCACCAAGGGCCTCAAACGCGTCGACGTGATCTACCGCCGTATCAACGACGAGTTCCTCGACCCGGTCGTCTTCCGCCAGGACAGCCTCCTTGGAGTCCCCGGGCTCCACGGGGCGGCGCGGGCCGGGACGGTGACCATCGCCAACGCCATCGGGAACGGGGCGGTCGATGACAAGGGCGTATATCCCTACATCCCCGCCCTCATCGAGTACTACCTGGGCGAGGACCCGATCCTCCCCAATGTCACCACCTATCTCCCCTGGGAGCCCGACCAGTTGGAGAGCATCCTCGGGCGGATCGACCAGTTGGTGATCAAACCGGTGGCCGAGGCGGGTGGCTATGGCATCGTCATCGGCAGCACGGCCGACGAGGCCACCCTCGAGGCCACTGCCGCCACCCTCCGCGCCAACCCCAGGGGCTACATCGCACAGGAAATCGTCCAGCTGTCCACTCATCCCACATTCGTCGACGGGCACCTCGAGCCCCGCCACGTCGACCTGCGCCCGTTCGTCCTCAGCGGCGACAGGATCGAGGTGGTACCCGGCGGCCTCACCCGGGTGGCATTGCGGAAGGGCTCTCTGATCGTGAACTCATCGCAGGGCGGCGGGTCCAAGGACACATGGGTGCTGGGCAACGGGAGCGGGCATGCTGTCACGACACGCTGAGGACCTCTTCTGGGTGGGCCGTTACGTCGAGCGGGCCGAGGACACCGCCCGCATGCTCGACGTGACCTATCACAACCTCCTCGAATCCCCGGGTGACGGGGCGGAAACCACCTGGGGCGAGCTGCTCGAGGTCCTCTATGTCAATGCCCTCTATACCGGTCCGCTGGAGAGCAGCGCGGTCAGCAGCTACCTGGTCGCCGATCGGACCAACCCCGGCTCGATCATCTCCGCGGTGGAGCGGGCCCGTGACAATGCCCGCGGCCTGAGGGATCGGATCTCGACCGAGTTGTGGGAGGCGATCAACGTCTTCCATCTCGATCTGGCCCGCGCCGACTTCCATCTCGATCTCGACCGACGGGCCTACGAGGTGTTCCGGAGCATCAAGAGCAGGTGCCAGCTGATCAGCGGCGTGGCCGCCCAGACCATGCCCCGAGATGAGGGCTATCGATTCATGCTGCTCGGCCTCCTCCTGGAGCGCGCCGAGATGACCTGCCGCCTTCTCTCCGTTCGCTACGCCCGTCTCGCCGGAGGAGAAGGCCAATCCGGGTTTCACGCCTGGGTGTCGGTGCTCAAGTCGGTCTCTGCCTACGAGGCCTATCTGAAGGCTCACGACGCTTCGCTCGACCCGATCGATGTGCTCCAGTTCCTGCTGCTCGACCAGGAGTTCCCCCGCAGCGTCCTCTACTGCCTCCAGCAGGTAGAGCGTCTGCTCGATCGCCTCGCCGGGTCGAGTCAGCAGACGAGCATGGAGCGCGCGGTCGGGCGGGTCCGGGCCCATGCCGAGTTCACCGACATCCCCACCATCGTCGACGGGCGGCTCGACCCCTTCCTCGAGACGTTGCAGAAGGAGATCTACGAGGTCTCCGAAGAGGTGGAGGCGCATTTCTTCCGTGCCGGCACCGATCTCCAGCTCCATTTCCAGAGGTGGGCATGAGGCTCGAGATCCGCTATCTCAACGAGTTCACCTACGGGGAGCCGGCCTGGGAGTCGCACAATCTGCTCCGCGCCTGCCCGGCCAATGACGATCATCAGCGGTTGATCGCATACCGGGTCGAGGTCGCCCCAACCACGCGGGTCCATTCCTACACCGACTATTGGGGGACGAGGGTCGACGAGTTCGGGATCGTCGAACCACATCGGGATCTCCGGATCATGGCCGAGTCGACCGTCGAGACGGCGACGCCCCAAGCCCCCTCCGGTGAGGCGCCGGTCGACGCGCTCGACACGGTGCGAGAGGAGCTGTCGAGCTTTCTCCGGCCCTCGCCCCACGCGATCTGGGACGGCCCTATCGAGGAGGCGGCCAGGGAGGCGGTGAGCAGCGCTGGAGGAGTGATCGACGCGGCAGCCGCCGTGTCCGACAGGGTCACCTCCGCCCTCGACTACGTGCCGGGCGCCACCTACGTCGGCGTCGATGTGGCCGATGTCATGTCACAGGGCAAGGGGGTCTGTCAGGACTTCGCCCATCTCGGCATCGCGATGTATCGCAGCATCGGCATCCCGGCCCGTTATGTATCCGGCTATCTATACGCCGCAGAGCAAACCGCAGCAATCGCACCGGACGAGCCCGAGCTGAGCGTGCAGACCCATGCCTGGATCGAGGTCTTCGTACCCGGATATGGATGGTGGGGCCTCGACCCGACCAACGCCCAGCCCGTCGGCGAGCTTCATGTGAAAATCGGGCACGGCCGGGATTACCAGGACGTCATGCCCTTGCGTGGTGTTTATCACGGCGGGGCGGATCATCAGCTCGGGGTCCAGGTGCGGATCAGCCGAGAGCGGCTGTCCCAGATGGCCGAGCAGTAGCGGCTACGCCGTTTTCTCAATGGATTTATCATCGATTTAGGGTCAATGCCGTCACGATCGAGTGTTTGTGCCCAAAACCGATGAAGAAGGAGCTCTGATCACCTTGGTGTCGAAGAGGCAATTGCTGGTGGCGTTGGCCGTGGTGTCCACGCTGGCTCTGGCCCCTGCGGCTCTCGCGCAGACGGAGGAGACTCCGACGACGCTCCCGGTCACCGCTCTGACCGTCAGCACCCCGTTCCCGTCTGTCGCCGTCGAGCCCGGGGATCAGGTCAGCTTCACGCTCACCGTCGCCGCCCCCGCCCAGGTCCCGGTCGCTCTCGCTGCGGAAGGCGTGCCCGAAGGCTGGACCGCCGCATTCCGCGGCGGCGGCTTCGAGGTCGACTCGGTGACCGCCGGTCCCGGGCTGAATCCCGAGCTCACGTTCGATGTCACGGTCCCGACGAGTGTGACCGAGGGCGAGTTCCCGATGACCATCAACGCCTCCGGTGGTGGTGACTCGGTTTCCCTCCCCATCGCGGTCAGGGTCTCCGCCCAGGCCGGTGGCGAGGTCACTCTCACCCCCAACTTCCCCGGTCTTCGCACCCCGGCCGGTGAGCCTGCCACCTTCAACGTGGAACTGAACAACGGCACCCCTGCCGACCTCGAGTTCGAGCTGAGCCCCACCGCACCCGCTGGGTGGGATATCACCGCCGAGCTCTCCGGGCAGGCCCAGGCCTCCACCGTCCTGGTCGAGGCTGGTGGCACCCAGACGATCAACGTCGAAACAACCCCGCCTTTCCAGGCCGAGGCAGCCCAGTACCCGATCACGCTCGTGGCCACCGCACCTGGCACCACTGTGGAGACGGAGATGATCGTCGAGGTCGTCGGATCGTTCGCTCTGGAGATGTCGACTCCCGATCAGCGGCTCAATGCCGAAGTGACGGTGGGGAGCTCGAGCGACTTTCAGATCCTCCTCACCAACACCGGGACCGCCCCGCTGGAAGGGGTGACCATGGGGGTCACGCCCCCGAGCGGGTGGGAAGTCGTCTTCGACAACGAGACGGTCGCGGTCGGCCCCGGCGAGTCGACGCCAGTCACCGCGACCATCACGCCTTCTGAGGAGGCAGTGGCCGGCGACTACGTGATCACGTTCACCGCCACGCAAGAGGAGGTCGATCCTGCAGAGATGGAGATCCGCACCACGGTCAACCCGTCGGCCGTGTGGGGGTTCGTCGGCATCGCGGTGATCGCCCTAACTCTGGCCGGCCTCGCCTGGGTCTTCCGCCGCTTCGGCCGCCGCTGACATGGCCGCCTCGACCATCCGCAGCCGGAAGCTGACCAAGACCTACGGCGAGCACACCGTGGTCGACCGGCTCGACCTCGACATCGATGCGGGCGAGGTGTTCGGGCTTGCTCGGCCCCAATGGCGCAGGGAAGACGACCACCATCCTCATGCTGCTCGGCCTGATCGAGCCCACCAAGGGCAAGATCGAGGTCCTCGGGCTGGACCCGAGATGGAATCCGCTCGAGGTCAAGCGGAAGGTCGGCTACCTGCCTGATGCCGTTGGCTTCTACGACCCGATGACCGGGCGGGAGAACCTCAGGTTCACGGCACGGCTCAACGGGCTCGAGGACTATGAGGACCTGATCGGCTCGCTGCTCGACCTGGTCGGGCTGGCCGAGGCGGCCGACCAGCCTGCTGGCGAGTACTCGCGGGCATGAAGCAGCGTCTTGGGGTGGCCGACGCCCTGGTCAAAGGCCCTTCGGTGCTGATCCTCGACGAGCCCACCACCGCCATCGACCCCGAGGGTGTGGTGGAGATGCTCAACCTGATCCAGCGCCTCGCCAAGGACGAGGGGGTGACCGTTCTGCTCGCCAGCCACCTCCTCCACCAGGTGCAGACGGTCTGCGATCGGGTGGCGATCTTCGTCAGGGGCAAGGTCGTGGCCCAGGGAACACCGCACGAGCTGCGCGGCAGTCGACAAGAGCGGCAACATCAGGGTCGAGTTCCGTCTCGGCGGCGACCCGTCCAAGGGTCGCGCTGCCCTGGAGTCTCTCGGAACCGCGAGCGGAATCACCCCGGGCCGAGTGCCCGGATCGTGGGTGGCCGACCTCGATTCGGGGTCTCTGGCGCCCGCGGTGAGTGGTCTCGTCTCCCAAGGTGCCGACGTCATCGGCGTCCATCGTCTCGACGAGGATCTGGAGAGCATCTATCGCCGCTACTTCGAGATCGAAGAGGCAGAGGAAGAGGTTCCGGTATGACCACCGACGCAGAAGTCGTGGCCGAGGAGGTTCCCGCCGACGAATCCTCCTCGCGGGTCGGAGGTTGGCGGGCCGTGGCGAGGAAGGAGATCGCCGACCACCTGCTGTCCGGACGATTCGTGGTGTTGATGGGGGTGCTGGGGATCGCCACCGCCGCCGCAGTGTTCGCTGCCTCGGGCGGGATCCGCGACGTGGCCCCCAACGCCCAGGGGATCACGGCGCTGTTCCTCAAGCTGTTCACAGTCACCGCCGACCCGGTCCCGTTCCCGCTGATCGTTTTCGTGGGATTCCTCGCCCCCCTCCTCGGGATCATGTTCGGGTTCGATGCGGTCAGCGGCGAGCGCTCCCAGGGGACGCTGCCGCGGCTGCTCTCCCAACCGATCCATCGCGACGAGGTGATCCTGGGCAAGTTCGTGGCCGGGCTGTCCGTGGTCTCGATCATGCTCACCGCCCTCGTTCTGTTCGTGTCCGGGATCGGGATCGTCAGGCTCGGCGTGGTGCCCACCCCGACCGAGATCTCCCGTCTCGCCGTGTGGCTGATCTTCACCATCATCTACGTTGGGTTCTGGCAGGCGCTGGCGACGTTGTGCTCGGTCACCGCGAAGCGTGCCTCGACCTCGGCGATGATCCCGCTCGGCGTCTGGCTGGTCCTGACCCTTTTCGGGTCGTTCATCTTCGGGGCCATCGCCAGTGTGCTCAGCCCCAGAGATGGGTCGGATGCGGCGGAAATCGCCTATCAGCAAACGGCGCAGACGGTTTCTCAGCTCTCGCCGGTGACCCTGTTCCAGAACGTCTCGAGCGTGCTCCTCGACCCCGAGGTGCGCACCGTGGGATTAGTCACCGTCGAACAGGTCGACCGGGCGATCGTCTCCGAGCTCAACCTGACCCAGAGCCTTGCCGTGGTCTGGCCCCAGATCGCCATCCTGGTCGCCCTTACCTCGGTCATGTTCGCCGCCGCCTATATCGCCTTCATGCGAGACGAAGTCCGGGCCTGACCCATAACCCGGGTTGGCTTAGGCTGAGGTCATGGAAGAAACGGTGAAGCCGGACGCGGTCGAGCAAGTGCCGGAAGCGGAGCGAAAGGAACCACCGGTCTCCGAGCCGACCAAGCTGATCCGGATCGCGTCGATGACGCGGGCGATGCTCGACGAGGTGCGACAGGCTCCTCTCGACGACGGGGGCCGGCGCCGTCTCGCCGACGTCCATGCCCGGTCGCTCGACGAGTTGCGGGAGATCCTCTCCCCCGAGCTACTCGACGAGTTCGACGAGATCATGGTTCCCCTCGACGGGGAAGGTGTCTCCGAAGCAGAGCTCCGCATCGCCCAAGCCCAGCTGATCGGCTGGCTGGAGGGTCTGTTCCACGGGATCCAGGCATCATTGTGGAGCCAGCAGATGGCTGCGCAATCTCAGTTGGCGGAGATGCAAAAGAGAGCGTTGATCCCACCCTCGCCCCCCGGTAGTGGCGAGGACCAGACCGGTCTTTACCTCTAGGTACCAGGTACCCAGTGCGGGCGGCGCAGCCGCCCTTATCCGACCTTGCGTTCCCGCTGCGTTCGCTCGCGTCGGACCCGACGACGCTCACGCTCGCTGAGACCACCCCAGATACCGAATTTCTCGCCCATGTCGACTGCATAGTCCAGACACTCCGCCCGCACCTCGCAGGCGGCGCATATCGCCTTCGCCTTCCGGGTGGAAGCCCCCCGCTCGGGGAAGAAGAGGTCGGCATCGGCGCCACGGCAGTTGGCGTAGTCCTGCCAGGAAAGCTCACCTGTAGCCAGGGCTTGGATGAGCTTGCTCTGCATCAGGTCTCCTCACAACCGTGTAATTACACGTTTGACATTAAGACCGAGCGCGCGCGCCGTCAACCCAGAGTGGCGGATTTCTCCTTGTCGCGCCGAATGATTCTCCCGAGGCGCAGACTTGGCATAATGGAGTCCCGGTGTCCGCCACGATCGAGCAGAGAAGAACGCCCTGGCCGGTCAGCTTCTATCGATCGGCGGTCGGCAAGAAATGGGTGATGGCGCTCACCGGTCTCGGCATCATCGTCTTCGTCCTGGCCCACATGGTGGGGAACTGGAAGATCTTCCTGCCCGACGTCGACGGCGTGCCCGACATCGACATCTATGCCGAGGCCCTGCGTGAGCTCCTGGTGCCCTTCCTGCCCTCGCACGTCGCGCTGTGGATCCTCCGCACCGGGTTGATCGTTGCCTTCTTGCTCCACATCCACGCCGCCTACTCGCTGACGCTGATGAATCGCCGGGCCCGACCCGAGGACTATCACGGGCCGCGCACCTACGTTGCTGCCAACTACGCCAGCCGGACCATGCGCTGGAGCGGTGTCATCTTTGCCGCCTTCCTCCTCTTCCATCTCGCCGATCTCACCTGGGGCATTCAGCCGATGGCGCCCGAGACCTGGGCCCGAGGCGAGGTGTACGCCAACTTCATCGCCTCGTTCTCCCGCGCACCCGTTACCGCGTTCTATGTGATCGCCATGGTGCTCTTGGGGATCCATCTCTATCACGGGGCGTGGTCGATGTTCCAGAGCCTCGGGATCAACCATCCGAGGTTCAACAGTCTGCGCCGCTCCTTCGCCATCGGTCTCGCCATCCTGGTGACCGTCGGCAACGCGATCATGCCCCTCGCCGTGTACTTCGGGTTCGTGGGGTGAGCAGTTGACACTCCAACTCGACGCCAAGGTGCCGCCCGGCCCCGTCGAGGACAAGTGGGAACACCACAAGTTCTCGGTCCGCCTGGTGAATCCGGCGAACAAGCGGAAGTTCAAGATCCTGATCGTCGGCTCCGGGCTGGCCGGAGCGTCGGCGGCGGCGTCACTCGCCGAGCTCGGTTACGACGTCGAGGTGTTCACCTTCCACGACTCGCCACGCCGGGCCCACTCCATCGCCGCCCAGGGAGGGATAAACGCCGCCAAGAACTACAAGAACGACGGCGATTCGGTGTACCGGCTGTTCTACGACACGATCAAGGGCGGGGACTACCGGAGCAGGGAGGCGAACGTCTACCGGCTTGCCCACGAGTCGCTGAACATCATCGATCAGGCCACGGCCCAGGGGGTTCCCTTCGCCCGGGAGTACGGCGGGCTGCTCGACAACCGGTCGTTCGGTGGCGCCCAGGTGGCCCGGACGTTCTACGCCCGGGGCCAAACCGGCCAGCAACTCCTGCTGGGCGCGTACCAGGCGATGGCACGCCAGGTGGCGGCGGGCACCGTGAAGCTGCACCCGCGTTCGGAGATGCTCGACATCGTGGTCAAGGAAGGCAGGGCCGTGGGAATCGTGGTCCGGGATCTGATCTCGGGGGCCATCACCAACCATTCCGGTCACGCCGTAGTCCTCGCCACCGGGGGATACAGCAATGTCTTCTTCCTGTCCACCAACGCCATGGCCTGCAACGTCAGCGCAATCTGGAGGGCACACCGGAAGGGAGCCGGCTTCGCCAATCCTTCCTTCACCCAGATCCACCCGACCTGCATCCCCGCTTCGGACGAGTTCCAGTCGAAGCTGACTTTGATGTCCGAGTCGCTGCGAAATGACGGGCGGATCTGGGTCCCGAGCCGAATCGGCGACGATCGGCAACCGTCACAGATCCCCAAAGAGGAGCGCGACTACTTCCTCGAGCGGATGTACCCCGCGTTCGGCAACCTGGTCCCGAGAGATGTGGCATCTCGCGCCGTAAAGCGGATCGTCGACGAGGGCAAGGGGGTAGGCCCGATCCGCAACGGCGTGTACCTCGACTTCCACGACGCCATCGAGCGGGAAGGCCGCCAGGTCATCCAGGAGCGTTACGACAACCTCTTCGAGATGTATCAACGGATCACCGACGACGACCCCTATGAGGTGCCGATGCGCATCTATCCGGCGCCGCACTACACCATGGGAGGGCTCTGGGTCGACTACAACCTGATGACGACGATCCCCGGGCTCTACGCCATCGGCGAGGCCAACTTCTCCGACCACGGCGCCAATCGCCTCGGTGCGTCGGCTTTGATGCAGGGGCTCGCCGACGGCTACTTCGTCCTCCCGACCACCATCGGCGACTACCTGGCCGGGTTCCTCAACCAGCCGCCGGTTCCAGCCGACGACCCTGCGTTCGGAGAGGCCGGACAGGAGGTCCGTGACCGTGTGGACCGGTTCATGTCGACGAGGGGCAGCCGCACCGTCGACTGGTTCCACAAGGAGCTGGGAAAGATCATGTTGGAGTACTGCGGCATGTCCCGGAGCGAGCCGGGGCTGAACAAAGCGCTGTCCGAGATCCCCGCCCTGTACGAGGAGTTCAAGAGCGATGTGCGAATTCTGGGCACGGCGGGCGGGCTCAACCAGACCCTGGAGCGGGCCGGCAGGGTGGAAGACTTCTTCGAGCTGGCCCAGGCGATGTGCCTGGATGCACTCCATCGTGAGGAGTCGTGCGGCGGCCATTTCCGTGAGGAGTTCCAAACCGAGGATGGCGAAGCACTGCGATGGGACGACGGCTTCGCCCATGTTGCCGTGTGGGAATGGTCCGGTGACCCGGCGAAGCCGGAGCTGAACAAGGAGCCACTCACCTTCGAGTCGACCCAACCAAGCACCCGGAGCTACAAGTGAATGTGACGCTCCAGGTCTGGCGGCAGGAAGGCCCGGACCTACCCGGTTCGTTCAAGACCTATGAGGTAGCCGGTATCTCCGAGGAGATGTCTTTTCTCGAGATGCTCGATGTCCTCAACGAACGTCTGGTCAACCAGGGTGAAGAGCCGGTCGCCTTCGACCACGATTGCCGGGAGGGGATCTGCGGCTCCTGTGGCGTCATGATCGACGGCCAGGCGCATGGCCCCCAGCTCGGAACCGCCACCTGCCAGCTGCACATGCGCAAGTTCGAGAGCGGGGCCACCATCACCGTCGAGCCATGGCGTGCCGCGGGGTTTCCGCTGGTCAAGGATCTCGTGGTCGACCGCAGCTCCTTCGACCGCATCATCGAGGCCGGTGGGTACATCACCGTCGACACCGGCTCGGCCCCCGAGGCCAACCTCACCCCGATCCCCAAGCCCGTTGCCGACACTGCCTTCGATGCCGCGGCGTGCATCGGTTGCGGGGCTTGCGTCGCCGCCTGCCCCAACAGCGCCGCCAATCTCTTCACCGCAGCCAAGATCAGCCATCTCAACCTCCTCCCCCAGGGTCAGGCCGAGCGTTGGACACGGACCGAGAACATGGTCGAGGTCATGGAGCAGTATTTCGGCTCGTGCACAAATCACGGAGAGTGTGAGAAGGCCTGCCCCAAGTCGATATCGATCGATTTCATCGCCATGATGAACGCCGACTACCTCAAGGCCAAGGTCAAAAACCGCCGTCTCGTCGCCCAATAGGCGGACTCCGGACAGTCGAGGAACAACACCACGAGCTCGTGGTCTCTGCAGCAGACGATCCCATCGGGGAGCTCCTGTCAGAAGGCGATCACGCGGTCCTAGGCTGGCCGCATGCTGCCTCCTCCTGATTACATGCCCGCGTTGATCACGCCATTCACCAGAGGCGGAGAGATCGACACCAGAGCGCACACGACCAATCTCCGGCTGCTCGTCGGCGCCGGGATCGACGGCTTCGTCATCGGCGGCTCGAACGGGGAAGGGCCATATCTGGAGCCGGGTGAGCGATTCCGGTTGGTGAAGGCCGGGCGTCGGCGGAAGTCCCATTTCATGGTCGGGATCGCGGCCGAATCGACGCGGGTCGCACTGAACCAGCTCGAGGAAGCAATCGAGGGTGGTGCCGACAGCATCCTGGTGATGACACCGACCACTCTGACCCGAGGACGGGACGAGGCGGTCCTCCGGTTCTACAAGACGATCGCCGATACCTCGATGGCACCGGTCTTTCTCTACTCGGTCCCGTCCGTCACCGGCTACAGCCTCCCGCTCGAGCTGGTGTGGCGGCTCTCCCGGCACGACAACATCGTGGGGATGAAGGACTCGAGCGGAGACGTGGTGCGGCTCCAGTCGATCATCGACGCCTCGCCCTCTGACTTCCTTCTCTATTCAGGGTCGTCCCGGGCACTCACCGCGGCGATGGCTGTCGGCTGTCACGGAGCCATCACCGGATCGGGCAACTACGTTCCCGAGTTGGTGCTCCAGACCCTCGCCGCGGCCAAGACCGACACCGTGAAAGCGAGGAAGCTGCAGAAGCGGCTCAGCGCCATCAGTGCCGATGTCGAGGCGCACGGAGTGCCGGGCGTCAAGGCCGCGGCCAAGGCTGCGGGCCTCGATCCGGGGCATCCCAGGGAACCTCTCACCAGGCTGTCCCGTGGGGCTGAGACCTCCATTGCCAAGCTGATCTGATCGAGGGTCGGGCCTTCCTGGATCAGAGCAGCGCCCTGTACCATTCGCAGCCCAAACTCCAAGGAGTCAGAACGTGTCCAAGTTTCTCAGTGACGAGTGGGCTTCGGCGGTCACCGCCGCCCTCAACAGTCACGATGGCTTCAAGAATGCCATCGGCGAAGCCGAGCTGGGGATCCAGTTCAACACGACCGACGCCCCCGATGGTGAGGTCGATTACTACCTGCAGGCCGGCGGTGGCAACGCCACCATGGCCCTCGGCGCCCTCGAGGGGGCCGACGTGACGGTCAAGCAGACCTACGACACTGCAACCGCCATCTCCAAGGGTGATCTGAACACCCAGACGGCCTTCATGACGGGCAAACTCAAGGTCTCGGGCAACCTGGCCAAGCTGATGATGCACCAGGGAGCCATCCAGCAGTGGGGCTCCGCGGTATCCGAGCTCGATGTCGAGTATTGAGCAACGACCCGCGAATTGTCGATTGCCGCGTCGTGCTCTCCGTCATAGAGCCGTAAAGGCGTCCCACTAGAGAAGGGAACCCAGGATGCCCAAGTATGCAGCACTGATCTACACCTCTGCCGAGGAGCAGGGACAAGGCACGCCCGAGGAGCTCGAGCAGGTGATGAACGAGTACAACGAGTTCACACGTGCCGCCGGCGAAGCGGGAGTGATGATCGGTGGCGACGCATTGCACGACACCAACACCGCCACGACCGTTCACATCCCCAGCGGGAAAGGCGGTGAGCCGGTGTTCACCGACGGACCATTCGCAGAGACCAAAGAGGCGCTGGGCGGCTTCTATCTCTTCCAGGTCGCCGATCTCGACGAGGCTCTGAAATGGGCCCAGCAGATCCCGGGCGCCTGGTACGGCCGGGTCGAGGTGCGGCCGATCGTCGAGTTCGAAGGGCCGCCGGAGGGCTGAGTCATCGGGGTATTCGGCGGTCGTAACCGGCCGCCGACCAAACCTCTTGCACAGACGTTCCGCTAGTTGCATCGTCGCCACAGATGACGCCATCGGAAGCCGCCCGTCACGACCTCTACAATGGGCTGACCGAGTTGCTCGGTCCGCAACGAGCGGAGACCTGATGGCCGCGCTTCCTACATACGACATCTCGGAATTGCTGACCAAGGACGAGTTTCGGGCTGGGATAGCGGAGCTGCGCGCCGAACTCAAGGATGACCTGCAACACGGTCTCGCTTCGGTGAACGCACGCGTCGATCGGCTCTTCCTCACCATCATGGGAGGGTTCGTCGTAACGCTCGGCGCCATGATCGGCCTCGCGTTTGTGGGCTAGATCAACCCCATCTCAGCAACCGCGTCCCGCTCATCGATGAGCTCTGCGACCGAGGCGTCGATCCTCTTACGGGAGTAGTCATCGATCTCGAGGCCCTGGACGATCTCCCACCGGCGATTCCTGGTTATGCAGGGGAACGAGGACATCAGCCCATCGGGAACGCCGTAGGAGCCATCTGAGGGGACTCCCATCGACACCCAATCGCCTTCCGGTGTGTCGTACCACCAATCGCGGACATGGCCGATGGCGGCATTGGCGGCCGACGCCGCCGACGAGGCGCCCCGAGCATCGATGATCGCCGCCCCACGGTTGGCCACCGTGGGTATGAACTGGTTGTCGATCCACTCCTGGTCGTCCACCAGCTCGTTGGCGGGTTTGCCGTCGACTTCGCAATGGAACAGGTCGGGATACTGGGTCGACGAGTGGTTCCCCCAGATCGTCATTCGTCGAATCGAGCTCACCGGATAGCCCAACCGCTTCGACAGCTGGGCCACTGCCCGATTGTGGTCGAGCCGGGTCATCGCGGTGAAGTTGGAACGATCCATCTCCCCAGCGTTGTTCATGGCGATCAGCGCGTTCGTATTCGCCGGGTTGCCCACTACGAGCACCCTGACATCAGCGCTGGCCGCGGCGGCGATGGCACGGCCTTGGGTCGTGAAGATCGCCCCATTGGCGGAGAGGAGGTCGGACCGCTCCATCCCCGCCTTGCGGGGCATCGCGCCGACGAGCAGGGCGATGTCGGCATCTGCGAAGGCGGACTCGGGATCGTCGGTGGTGACTGTCCCCTCGAGCAGCGGGAACGCGCAGTCCTCCAGCTCCATGGTCACGCCCTCGAGTGCGCCGAGTGCCTGGGGGATCTCGAGCATCTGGAGGATGACAGGCTGGTCCGGGCCGAGCATGTCTCCCGCGGCGATCCGGAAGAGGACGCTGTACCCGATCTGCCCGGCCGCTCCGGTCACTGCGACGCGTACTGGGTGTTCACTCATGACGTCGAAGTTATCCCGGGGCCGAGATTCACATGAAATCCAGTGCGATGTCGACCTGGGGCGCCGAGTGTGTGATCCATCCCACCGAGATGATGTCGACGCCGGTCTCCGCCAGGAGGCGGACATTTTCGAGGGTGACCCCGCCCGATGCCTCCAATGTGATCCGACCGTCGGCCATCTCCACAGCCTGACGCAACAGCTCGGGGCCCATGTTGTCGAGAAGCACGCGGTCGGCGTCCGTTTGGAGCACCTGAGCCAGCTGTTCCAGGCTCACCACCTCTACCTCGATCATCATCCCGGGCCGCACCTTGGCTCGTGCCGCCGTGACGGCGCCGGCGATGTCACCGGCGGCGACCAGGTGATTGTCCTTGATCAAAACCGCGTCGTAGAGGCCGAACCGGTGGTTCATACCGCCGCCGACCCTGACTGCGTACTTGTCCAGCGCCCTCAGCCCCGGCATGGTCTTGCGGGTGTCGGAGATCCGTGCCCCGGTGCCGGCGACGGCCTCGACGAGTTCCCCTGTGGCCGTGGCCACCCCCGACATTCGGCCCAAGAGATTGAGTGCTGTTCGCTCTCCACTGAGGATGGAGCGGGAATGCCCCGCAATGTGAGCGATGATTCCGCCCTCGACGACATGATGCCCATCCTCGACCCGCGGTTCGAATCGCACCGATGGATCGAGAGCCTCGAACACGTATGCCGCGACCTCGAGCCCGGCGATCACTCCGGGCCTGCGGGCGACGAACACCCCTTTGCTCTCCGCGGTCTTTGGGACGCACGAATCGGAGGTGATGTCCCCTTCGGAGCCGAGATCCTCGGAGAGAGCGCGACCCACCACTTCGACGTAATCGGCCCGAAGCATCAGCTCACCGCAGTCATTTGCGCCCTGGTCGGATCGATCAGGGTGCGGTGTTCCTGCATTGGATCGGGCTCCGGGTAATCAGCCCGGTAATGCCCTCCCCTCGACTCGGAACGCCGGAGCGCAGCCAGGATGACCATCAGCGACAGCTCGAGGGCGACGCGCCCGGCGATCGTGCGGCGCAAGACGGAATCCAGCTCGAGCAGATGGCTCCTTGCCTCCCAAAGACCAGGGCCGGTGCGCACCAGACCCACCCGGTCCCACATGATCTGACGAAGATCTTCGAGGGCGGGACCGGCGACCAAAGGCAGGTCGAATGCCTCCTTGGGAGCGAACGGCTCGCCATCGGGCTCGACCAACGATTCCGCCACATCGGCTGACGCCCTGGCCCCGAAGACGAGGCCCTCGAGCAGTGAGTTGGAGGCGAGCCGGTTGGCCCCATGCACCCCCGTGGAACTGGACTCGCCGACCGCCCACAGACCGGGGACCGAGGTCCGTCCGTTGGCATCGGCATCGATCCCACCCATGTAATAGTGGGCGGCGGGTGAGACAGGCAGCAGATGCTCGGAAGGGTCGAGCTCGACCGAGTGGGCGTGGGCGTTGACGGTCGGGAACCGATCTGCGAAGCCGACTATCGATCTCGCATCGAGATAGGCCCCGCCGAGACCGCGGTCGTACTGCCAGAAGATGGCGCGGGCCACGATGTCGCGTGGGGCGAGCTCAGCCATGGGGTGATATTGGGGCATGAACCGGCGGCCGTGTGCGTCTACGAGGATGGCGCCTTCGCCGCGCAGGGCTTCCGTCAAGAGGGGCATCGGGTCCTTGCCGACATGTAGCGCCGTCGGATGGAACTGGACGAACTCGAGGTCGGCCAGACGCGCCCCCGCCCGCCCCGCCATTGCTATGCCATCTCCGGTCACCCCGGTCGGATTGGTGGTCTGGGAGTAAAGCCTCCCTGCGCCACCGGTGGCGAGCACCACCGCCGGGGCGAGAAGCACCTCTCGCTTCTTCCCTTCGCTGGTGACGACCCCGATCACGCCGATCCCGTGCCATGACCAGGTCGATTGCGCGCCCCTGAAGGATGGTGATCCGGTCGCCGGCTTCAACTGCCGCGATGAGTGCCCGCATGACCTCGGCGCCGGTCGCGTCCCCATCGGCATGCAAGACGCGTCGGGTCTGATGCCCACCCTCGCGGGCGAGCATGAGCTCGCCATCCTCGTCGCGGTCGAACTGGGCACCAATGGCGATGAGGTTCTCGACCGCCGCCGGGCCGCCGTGGGTCAGGATGTCGACCACTCGCTCGACGCCCAGTCCACCCGAGACGTTGAGGGTGTCATCGGCATGTTGGCGTGGTGAGTCCTCGGGTGACCAGGCCACGGCGATACCTCCCTGGGCCCACCACGTCGACCCCATTTCCTGAGTGGTGAGCACGTATGCCCGGGGGAGCCCGAGCGCCACCGTGAGGCCGGCAACGCCGGCGCCGACCACCAGCGGCGCATCGAGCCGAGTGATCTCGGTCATAGGAGGGTGCCCCCTAGTCCTTACGACCGACCTCGAGCATGCGCATCACCGCTCGTCGGGCCCGCTCCGCCACCTCCGGGGCGATTTCGACCTGATGGGTGAGGGTGGCCAGGGAGGTCCGGATGTTGTCGAGGGTGATCCGCTTCATGTACGGGCAGAGGTTGCAGGGACGCACATACTGGGTGTGCGGGGTCTCCCGGGCCACGTTGTCTGCCATTGAGCACTCGGTGATCATCATCACCCGGCTTGGCTGGCGGGTGGTGACCCAATCGATCATCGCATGGGTGGACCCGACGAAATCGGCCTCGGCGAGCACGTCGGGTGGGCACTCGGGGTGGGCGATCACCGGAATGTCGCCATATGCCCTCCGGTAGTCGGCGATCTCCTCACCGGTGAACCGCTCGTGGACGATGCAGGAGCCCTCCCAGAGGATCACGTCGACGTCGGTCTGAGTGGCGACCCAACGGCCGAGATACTGGTCTGGGGTGAAGATCACCCGGTCGACACCGAGGGACTCCACCACCGCAACCGCGTTGGACGATGTGCAGGTGATATCCGATTCAGCCTTGACCTCGGCAGACGTGTTGACATAGGTGACCACCGGCACGCCGGGGTGCTGTTCCTTCAGATGGCGGACGTCGGCGCCCGTGATCCCGTCGGCCAGGGAGCAGCCGGCCCCCAGATCGGGGATCAGGACCATCTTCTCCGGATTGATGATCTTCGCCGTCTCCGCCATGAAGTGGACGCCGGCGAGGACGATGACGTCGGCCTCGGTGTCCAGGGCGAGCTGGGCCAGGGCAAGCGAGTCTCCGGTGATATCCGCCGCCAGGTGAAAGATGTCAGGCGTCATGTAGTTGTGGGCGGCGACGATTGCGTTTCGCTCCACCTTGAGCCGATCGATGTCGGCGAGAATCGGTTGGAGCGCGGCCACTTCCTCTTCGGGCAGAACATCAGAAGGACGGGTGATCTGAAGGGTGGTCATTGGCTCCCGTTAGGAATGTTTTGAGTCTAGGAGAGGCCGTGACTCTGCCATCCAGCGTGATGGCTACATGTGGCCGATGACGGCGTCGCCGAATTCGGAGGTCTTGACCTCAGTGGCATCGTCGGTGAGACGGGCGAAGTCGTAGGTCACCGTTCTCGCCTTGATCGCCCCCTCCAGGCCCCGAATGATCAAATCCGCCGCCTCGTTCCACCCCAGATAGCGGAACATCATCTCGCCGGAGAGGATGACCGAGCCGGGGTTCACCTTGTCCTGATTGGCGTATTTGGGGGCGGTGCCGTGGGTCGCCTCGAAGACAGCCACCCCGGTGTCGTAGTTGATGTTGCCCCCGGGAGCGATCCCGATTCCCCCCACCTGGGCGGCGAGGGCGTCGGAGATGTAGTCGCCATTGAGGTTGGTGGTGGCGATGACGTCGTAGTTGGCGGGCCGGGTGAGTACCTGCTGGAGCATGGCGTCCGCAATCACATCCTGGACGAGCAGCTTGTCACCCGGCTCGCCGCCACTGTCCTCCCAAGACACCGCCACATCGGAGAACTCCTCCTTGATCAGCTCGTAGCCCCAGCTGCGGAAGGCGCCCTCGGTGAACTTCTGGATGTTCCCCTTGTGCACGAGGGTGACCGACCTTCGCCCATTGGCCAGGGCATATTTGATCGCCGCCCTGATCAGCCGCTTCGAGCCGGTGATCGAGATGGGTTTGAGCCCGATCCCGGAGTCGTGGCGTATCTCCCACCCATACTCTGCCTTGACCCATTCGATGAGACGGGTGGCGTCCTCGGTGTTGGCCTCGAGCTCGAGCCCGGCGTAGACGTCTTCGGTGTTCTCCCGGAAGATCACCATGTCGACCTGGCCCGGGTCCTTGACCGGCGAGGGCACTCCCTCGAACCACCGCACGGGGCGGACACACGCGTAGAGGTCCATGATCTGTCGCAAGGCCACATTGAGAGAGCGGATGCCGCCGCCCACCGGGGTGGTCAGCGGACCCTTGATCCCGACCAACCGGTCCCTGAAGGCGTCGACAGTCTCGTCTGGCAACCAGGACCCGGTTTCTGTGAACGCCTTCTCCCCGGCCAGGACTTCCTTCCAGGCCACTGCCCGTTCGTCGCCATAGGCGCCCTTGACCGCCGCGTCGAACACGCGGATAGAGGCTGCCCAGATGTCCGGGCCAATCCCGTCGCCCTCGATGAATGGGATGATCGGGTCGTCGGGCACGACGAGGCCGTCCGGGCCCATGGTGATGGACGTTGCCATTGAGACTCCTGGGAATTCGTAGGAAACGTCGAGGTTAGCTGCGCGCCGTCAGCTGGATTCCGGGCTCCGGTTCTAGATGCTCGAGCCTTCGAGGGTCCCGCTCACCTTCTCGAGGTCGAGGCGATAGACGAAACAGGCAACCACTCGGTCGCCCATTTCCCAGGAATCGGCGGTCGGCACCAACCATCCGAAGTCGAGAGCTGAGCTTTGGTAGTCGAGGCCCACGAACGGGTCAAAGGCGTCGAGGCATACCTCGTCCGCCTGGGTCTGGATGGCTTGCTCGCCGGGAAACACCTCGCCCTCGACGGCGACAATCGCATACACCTCGTTGTCGTGAGGCTCGGAGCACTCGACCAGAGGGACCTCACCCACCTCTTCCAGTCTCGCCGAGGGCCAGATCGCCGTCATCGAAGCAGTCGCCGACGGCCAGTTCGAATACGTTGCCGGAGCAGGCAGCGAGCAGCAGCGTCAGGGCGATCAGACCGGCGGGTGTCCGCAGTGGGCGGCGCATTCGGTCAATTTCGACCAGAGCGACGCGACTCTTTACGACTCTCGTCGGTTCCGAGCCGCCTCCAGAGTGTTGACCAGGAGCATCGCCCTGGTCATCGGGCCCACACCCCCGGGAACCGGTGTGATCGAGCCCGCCACTTCTCGCACCGATTCGAAGTCGACGTCCCCGGCCAACCCATTCTCGACCCGGCTGATCCCGACGTCGATGACGGCTGCACCGGGTTTCACGTAATCGGCCGTCACCATTCTCGGGACTCCGATCGCGGCGACCAGGATGTCCGCACCAAGGCACACGTCGCGCAGCTGAGGGGTCCTGGAATGGGCCATCGTCACGGTGGCGTCGACTCCCTTTGCCGCCATCATCAGGGCCAGCGGACGGCCCACGAGGAACGACCGCCCGATGACGACGGCGGTTTTGCCGGCGATACCCACCCCGTTGTCCTCGAGCATCCGCATGATCCCGCTTGGGGTGCACGGCCGGAGACCCGGCTTACCCAGGACCAGTAAGCCGAGGTTGTAGGGATGCAGCCCGTCGACGTCCTTGGCTGGGTCGATAGAAGACACGAGCCTCTCGGAGTCGAGCCCCTCGGGAAGCGGGAGCTGAACCAATATCCCATCTACCGCGTCGTCCGAGTTGAGCCCGGCGATGATCGCCTCGAGGTCTTCCTGCGCGATGTCGGCGGGGAGCTCGTGATGGAACGATTGGATGCCGACCTCTTCGGCGTCGCCGCGCTTGCCACGGACATAGGTTTGTGAGGCGGGATCGTTCCCCACCAGGACGGTGGCTAGCCCGGGCTGGTAGTCGAGTTGGGCTACCGCCGCCGACACTTCGGCCTTCACCTGCGCCGCAGACTGCTTGCCGTCGAGTACCAGGGCGCTCATCAGTGCTTGAAATGCCTGCGCCCGGCGAAAACCAGGGCCATTCCGTGCTCGTTTGCCGCTGCGATCAGCTCGTTGTCGTTTCTGGAGCCGCCCGGCTCCACCACCGCCGTGACGCCGGCCCCGGCAAGGACGTCGAGGCCGTCACGAAACGGGAAGAACGCGTCAGATGCCGCCACCGCCCCCACCGACCGCTCCCCTGCCCGGGCCACGGCCCGTTCCGCTGCTCCGACCCGAGACTGGTCGCCGGCGCCGACGCCGACCGCCGCCCGATCCTTGACGACGACGATCGCGTTCGACTTGGTGTGCATCGCCACCATCCAGGCGAACCCGAGCTCAGCCCGCTCGATCTCTGTGGGCTGGCGTACTGAGACGACCTCCCACCGCTCTCCCGCCGTGGAGTCGCGTTCCTGGATCAGGATGCCGGACTCGACCCGGCGCAGGTCGGAGTCACCCCGGCCCGGGGCCACTGCCACCAGGACACGCAGGTTTTCCTTCGATCCGAGCACCATTCGCGCCTCGTCAACGATCCCGGTGCAGACCACGACCTCGACGAACTTCTCTGCGATGGACTTAGCCACGGTGGCGTCGAGCGTGCCGTTTATGCCGATCACACCGCCGAAAGCAGACAGCGGGTCACACGCCCAGGCTCGCTCGAAGACGTCCGCCACGTCATCTCCGTAGGCGGCACCGCAGGCATTGGTGTGCTTGACGATGGCCACACAGCCGTGCGTGTCCGAGACCAGCCTCCATGCCGCCTCGGCATCGACGTAGTTGTTGAACGACATCTCTTTGCCCTGGAGCTGCTCGGCGCCAGCCCACCAGGGACCGTGCCCGTCCTCGACGTAGATCGAGCCGGGTTGATGTGGGTTCTCCCCGTAGCGCAGGTCGGTGACGTGGCGCAGGGGAATCACCCGGTTCTCGCCGATCCAGCCCACGATGGCGGCGTCGTAGGCGGCGGTGTGAAAGAACGCCTCGGCAGCGAGCGCCCGCCTCAGCTCGTCATCGAGGCCGCCGCCCTCGACGGCCTCGGCCACCATGTCGTACTGGCTGGCCGAGGTGACCACGCCCACGAAGCGATGGTTCTTCGCCGCGGCCCGGATCATCGTCGGCCCACCGATGTCGATCTTTTCGATGACCTCGGACTCGGTCACGCCCGGCGTGGCGAGTGTCTCCCGGAACGGGTAGAGGCTGACCACGACCAGCTGGAAAGGCTCGATCCGGTTGGCTTGGAGATCGGCCAGGTCTTGCTCGTCGTCGGTCCGAGCGAGGATCGCGCCGTGAATCGAAGGGTGGAGGGTCTTGACCCTGCCTCCCAGCATCTCCGGGGCCCCGGTGACCTCGGTGACGGTGCTGACCTCGATGCCGGCGACTGTCAATGCAACGGCAGTGCCGCCCGAGGAGACGATCTCGACCCCGGCCGCGGCCAAACGCTCGGCGAATGGGACCAGACCTGTCTTGTCATAGACGCTGATCAGCGCTCGTTTCACGACCACGCGGCTCAAGCCCATCTCACCTTTCGGCCCTCCACCGCGATCTCGCCCCTGGCCAGGGCGGCGACGACCTTCGGGTACAGATCGTGCTCTTCGGCCTGGATGCGGGCATGGAGGGTGTCCCGGTCGTCCTCGGGCAGCACCGGCACGGCTCGCTGGGCGATGATCGGCCCGTGGTCGACCTCCTCGTCCACGAAGTGAACGGTAACCCCGGTCATCTTCACGCCATGCTCCAAGGCCTGGTCGACGGCGTGGGCCCCGGGAAACGCAGGCAGCAGGGAGGGATGAATGTTGAGGATCTGGTTCCTGAATGCGCCGACCACCTCATCGCCGAGGACCCGCATGAATCCGGCCAGCACGACGATTTCCACATCCGCCTGATCGATCTGCTCCCTGACCGCAGCGGAGAACTCGCTCCGGGAGCCGTAGTCGCCCCAGGAGAGAACGGTGGTGGGGATGCCGGCGGCCCGGGCCCGTTCCAGAGCGGTCGCGTCGCTCCGATCGGACAAGACCAGTCCGATGTCCCCCCCCAAGTCGGGAGCATCGATCAACGCCTGGAGATTGGTGCCGGAGCCAGAGGCGAGGACTGCGATGTTGATGATGACCTCCACTCGACCCGTCGACCGCGGCGGGAGTGTAGAGGTCGCCGATCGCGTGCCGACAAGGTGCGGCAATCGGCTTGAATCTCTTGACGATGATCGAAAACGTGCCGGCGCAGGACTGGGAGAGCTGGATCGACTCCACTGGGGGTTTGGTCCTCGACATCCGCGAGCCGATCGAGTGGGAGCAGGGCACGCTCCCTGACTCCACGCTGATCCCCATGGGTGAGATCCCGATGCGCTTCGGCGAGCTCGACACCGACCAGGCGCTTCTCGTGGTCTGCCGCTCCGGCGCGCGTAGCCAGCAGGTGGCTGCGTTTCTGAGCATGAACGGGTTCACCCGGGTGGCCAACATGGCCGGCGGGATGAAGGCGCTCGGTCTCCAGGACTGAGAGCCCACGGTCCCAATTAGAGAAAGTGGACCTGCGAGAATCATCCGCCATGGAAGAGGACCGCAAGCTGCCCGGGTGGGTGTTGCCGGTCGTCGGGAGCGTGGCAGTGGTGGCCCTGGTGGTGATCGGTCTCAACCGCAGCCCGGAGCAGTTCGACCCCGCCTCCCCCGAGGGAACAGTCCAGTCGTACGTCGCCGCTTTGGTAGCAGGGGACTTCGAAACGGCAGCAACCTTCTGGGCGGAAGAGGACTGTCTCCCTGCTTCGATCGAGCCCACGGAGGGGGCTCCTGACATCTCGGCCACTCTGGTCAGCGTCGATGGCGACGATGCCGAGGCAACCGTCGTCATCGGGATCACGAACAACGCCTCCGATCCCCTCAACGGCATCTACGAGTATCAGGAGTGGTTCACCCTGGTCAAGGATGAGGGTGGCTGGAAGATCCGCCAGCCATCTTGGCCCTACTACGACCAGGTCTGCGAGGCGTCGGCTTGAACACCGTAGTGCTGGCCGGTGTCGTCTTCCTGTTGGTGGTCGGGGGCGTCATCGCGTTGGTTGTCCGAGCGGTCCGGGGCCGTGACAAACAGGACGAGGACGGTGGTCTGGACCTGATCCCCTATCTACTCCTCGCCTTGTTCGTGGGCGCGGCCGGCTTCTCGCTGGCGGCTCTCGCCCGGGCCAGCCTCACCCCGGACCGCCTTATCGGGCGACCCACTGGGGAGCTCGCCGGCGCTCTGGCCGGTCTGGTCGTGGCCGCCCCGATTGCCTATTTTCTCGGGCGTCGGCAAGCACGGCGGCGGAAGGCATTTCCCGAGACCCCGGGATGGCCCGTCTATCTGGCGATAATCGAGCTGGTTTTCCTGACAGCCTTTCTGGCCGCACTCGCTCAGGTGGCCGGTTTCCTCAGCGGTGACGGCGACAGGGCGGACTGGACCGATCTGGTGATCTACGGAGGGATCGTCGTCCTTCACTGGTGGGCGGAGCGGCGTGAGCGCCCGATGGGTGACATCGGCGACTTGCCCCGCCTCGTCGGGTCCGGAGTCGCATTGGTCGCATTGACCATCGGCCTCATCGGCACACTCGAATGGCTCTTCTCCGTCGCCTACGACTCTCTATCGGAACTGGACGACATTCCGGACCCGGCAGTCGCCATCGCATTGGCAGTGGCCGGAGCGGCGATATGGGCCTGGCGATGGCTCCCGGCCTGGGACGAGAAGCCCAATGTCCTGCGGAACTTCTATGTCGGGTTCGTGACCGCGTTCTCCCTGACCATGGCCATCGGAGCCGGGGTCAGCATGATTGCCACGCTGCTCACATTCGTGTTCGGTGACGGGGGACCGGCCGGGGACCAATTCGATGACCTTCCCCTGGCGATGGCGTTCTTCGTCTCAGGCGCCGGCCTCTGGTACCACCACAGCCACCGCCTCGGCCCCGGGCGCACCAGTGCGCGGCGTGGCTACGAGTATGCAATGGCGGCCACAGGCCTCGGTGCCCTCGTCGGATCGACCACTGCCCTGGTGGAGGCGGCTTTCACTCCAACCCTGGCCGGCACCAACAGCAGTGCGACGCTGATAACGATCGCATGTGTGGTGATCGCGTCGGGTTGGGTCTGGCTGGCCTTCTGGCGCAAGGCGCAGGCGGCGCCACGCACCGAGGAGGCCCGCTCCCTATCCCGCCGGGTCTACTTGATCGGGATGGCCATCGTCCTTGGCCTCACGGCAGCAGGGTCCCTCATCGCCGTCCTGGTCGTGGTGTTTCGCACCGTCCTCGGTGAGGTCGAAGCGAGCGCCGGGAGCCTCCGCGTTCCGGTCACCCTCACCCTGACCGCAGGGGTGGCCACATGGCATCTCTTCGACCAGATCCGTGCCGACAGCGCCGGACGGGAGCGAACCGTCTCGAGGCCGTTCGCCGTGACCGTGATCTGCTCTCACCCGGGCACGCTCAGCACACGGTTCCCCGAGGAGGCAACTGTCAGGGTCTTCTATCGGGGAGATGACGTCGGCATGATCGACGACGAAATGGCGTCGGCCATCGTCGCCGCGGTCGATGGGCGCTCCTCTCTCGTCTGGGTCGATGAGAGCGGCTTCAGGTTGGCCGCGGCGAGGGAGGCCTGATAGCTCCCGAGCCCGCACCATTGCCATGAAGTGGCTCGCCGAGAAATGGCTCAAATGGCGAGGCTGGCATTTCATCGGCGAGATGCCCGACTTGGACAAGTTCGTCCTCATCGGGGCTCCCCACACCAGCAACTGGGATTTCGTCGTCTACCTGGGTGCGATCCGGCATTGGGGGATCTCCCCCCGATTCGTCGGCAAGCACACCTTGTTCCGTTGGCCGTTCGGCTATTTCTTCAGCAGATTCGGCGGCATCCCGGTTGACCGTGACCGGCCCGGGGGCATGGTCGGCCAGGTAGCCGAGGAATTCGACAGGTCGGCGAGGATGATTCTCGTCGTTGCGCCGGAGGGCACTCGCAAGGCGGCGCCGTATTGGAAGTCGGGTTTCGCCCGGATTGCAGCCGCGGCCCGGGTCCCGATCGTGCCGGTCTACATCGATTACCCGGCAAAGAAGCTGGTCCTTGGCGACCCGATCCATTACCACGGCGACGAGAAGGAACTGATGGACCAACTCCGGGTGTTCTTCGAGCCAGGCGTGGGCAAGGATCGGCAGGGCAAGGGCCCGGTTCGGCTCAAGGAGGAGCGCTCAGTCTGAGTGCTCGGCGAGTCTTCTGAATTCCTCGGGTGTCACGCCCCGGTCGGGAGCAGAACCCAACTTGAGCAGATCCCTCCCGAAACGCTCTCTGATCCCGTCCACGGATGCATCGATGGCCCGACGCTTGAGGTCGAGGCCGCTGCCGGCGCGAAGCACATCGCCTGGGTCGACCTCCAGCTCGAGCTGTAGGAAGTCGTCCGTGGTGAGATTGGAGAGCGACATGCCGACGAGGGTCACCGGCTCCTCCTCCCCCTCGATGGCCCGCCGGAGCAGGACGCCGCCGAGCCCGGCGAGGGCCGCTGTCGAGGAGGTCGGTGAGGGAAGGGTGTGGCTCCGGGACACCAAGCGCGGCCCCGGGAACCTGACCCGGAGCGTCAGCGTCGATCCAGACCGCTCCTTCTTCCTCGCGCGCCTTCCGATCCGATCGGCGAGCCCGAGCACCACTACCGACAGCTCCTCAGGATCGGTCAGACCGCGGCCAAGCGCCTGTTGACTCCCGACACTTCCGGCCCTTCGCCCCCCGCGAACGGTCCTGGGATCCCGGTTCCAGGAGAGTGAATGGAGAGCGCCAGAGGCCCACGGGCCTAGCGAAGAGGAGAGGGCGCCGCGTGGCAGCGCCGCCAGATCCCCGATGGTGAAGATCCCGAAGCGATGGAGGCGGGCCGCGGTGACTCGGCCCACCCCCCACATCGCCTCTACTGGAAGGGGGTGAAGGAAGTCGAGCTCGGTGCCTGGAGAAACCACCACGAGACCGCTCGGTTTGGCCCGGGCGGAAGCGATCTTGGCCAGGAACTTGGTGGAGGCGACGCCGACCGAGATGGGCAGCCCGACCTCGGTGGCGACACGGGACCGGATCTGACGACCTATTGCCGACGGGGACCCGAGGAGATGGGTGGTCCCCCTGACGTCGAGGAAGGCCTCATCGATCGAGATCTGCTCGATTACGGGGGATGCGTCCTCGAGGACCTCCATGACTTGGGCAGAAAGATCGAGATACCTCTCGAAATGGCCGTTGACGACGATGGCCTCAGGGCACAGACGCTTGGCGTCGCGGGTCGGCATCGGTGAGCGGACTCCGTAGGCCCGCGCTTCGTAAGAAGCGGCAAGAACGATCCCGCCCCCGACCAGGACCGGCTTTCCCTTCAGCGAAGGGTCGAGGAGTTGTTCGACCGAAGCGAAGAACGCATCCAGGTCTGCGTGGAGAATGGTCGGCTCTCCCATGTGGGCCAGTATGCCGGGTCGGTGGGACAGCTAATCCCGGAGCGGACCCAAGTACGCATGTCCCGGCCCTGTGCCGCCGCAGTGACCCGCCGGGGTTCAACCGCTCCACGGGCGAGACTCTTCAATGCGCCACGATCGACCTTGCCCAGATGCGTCTGGGGTAGACGGTCGACGAAATAGATGCGACGGGGGTGCTTGTAGGCCTCGAGATGGGAAAGGGCCCAATCGATCAACTCACCCTCGGTCACATCGTCTGCCACCACGAAGGCGACCGGCTTGGCCAGACCAGCCGGGTCGGCTATTGCAACCACAGCGCACTCGCTCACGGCAGGGTGGTCGAGGAGGACCGATTCGACCTCCTGGGGCCGGAACCACCTTCCCTTGACCTTGATGGCGTCGTCGGCCCGGCCTCGGTGGATGACGTACCCGTCGCCGTCGATCGAGACCAGGTCTCCCCCGGCGAACCACTCACCACGGAAGGCCTCGGAGGTGGCCTCAGGGTTCTCGAAGTAGCCGAGGCCGAGTGAGTCACCCTTGACCCACAGGCGCCCCACCTCGCCCGTGGCCACCTCCTCTCCGTCCTCGTCGCACACCTTGATCTCGAAACCGGGTACGACCCTCCCGAGCGTGCCGGGCCTCACCTCCCCGATTTGGTTCGAGACGAAGATGTGCCACATCTCCGCGGTCCCGAGCCCATCGAGCAATTCGACCCCGAACTGCTCCGTCCACTGGTGATACAGGGTGTCGGGTAGCGCCTCGCCGGCCGACGTGGCCACCCGGAGCGACGACACGTCGCGGTTCCCGGCATCGATTCTGGCCAGCATCTGGTTGATGGCCGAGGGCACGTTGACCAACACGGTCGCCTGCTGTCTCTCGATCCGATCGAAAAGGGCGTCGGGGGTGGATTGACCTTCGAACAGCACCGCAGAGGCGCCGACCGAAAAGGGGAAGAAGAGATTGGACCCCATGGCGTAGCCGAAATAGAGCTTGGGGACGGCAATGGTGATGTCCTCCGCCGTCAATCCGAGGGTTCCCTTCCCGTACAACTCCGTGGTGTTGGCGAAGGAGCGATGGGTCTGCACCACGGCTTTGGGGAGACCGGTGGTGCCACCGGAGAAGACCCACAAGGCGGGATCGAGAGCGGCGGTGTCAAAGGTGGGGACGTCGAGATCGGGCAGGACGAGCTCCTGGTCGACCACAACGAGCGAGGGAGGTCGGATCCCGGCCGAGGTGACCGCCGCCTCCCATGATTGAAGATGGCTTTGATGGACAACGGCTCCGGTCGCCCGCGCAAAACCGGCGATCCCCGCCATTTCGGCGACGGGCAGCGCAGGATTGATCAACAGCCCGACCGCACCGATACGAAGCACCCCGAACAATGCGGCCACGTAGTCGAGCCCGTCAGGCATGATCAAGAGCACCCGGTCACCGGGTCCGACCCCGATCCCGGTCAGCAACGAGGCGAATCCTGACGCGGCCCGATCGACCTCGACATAGGTCACGTCACGATCGTCCAGACGAAGCGCCACCCGGTTGCCGTTTCCCTCAGTCAGACGATGCCGCAACAGGTGATCATCGATGTTGAGACGGTCGGGCCAGCGCCTGGTCACACGACGGAAGTTACAACGCGGTCAGGGAGACGCCTGCTCCCTGGGATCGAACCGATACGGCAGCTCCAGACGGTGTGTCTTCATCAACAACTCGTCGGTGAGGATCTCAACGGTGGTGTCCCCCGCCACGATCAGACCTTCGTCCATGACGACGGCGCGAGGGCACAACTCCAGGGCAAATGGGAGGTCGTGGGTGACGACCAACTGGGTGATCGGCAGCCGGCGGAGCACTTCGATCAACTCTCGACGTGAGGCCGGGTCGAGGTTCGAGGTCGGCTCGTCGAGGACCAGGATCTCGGGACGCGTCGCCAAGACCGTGGCGATGGCCACCCGGCGTCTCTCTCCGTAACTGAGGTGATGAGGGGCTCGTTCCCGTGCTTCGAGCATGGACACGGCGCCCAGCGCTTCGACCACCCGTGCTTCGAGCCGCTCGCCCTCGAGGCCGAAGTTGGCCGGGCCAAAGGCGACGTCCTGACCCACCGTTGGCATGAAGAGCTGGTCGTCTGGGTCCTGGAACACCAGACCGACCCTTCGCCTGACTTCTAGTGCCGATTCGTCGGAGACAACGAGACCGGCCACACGCACCTCGCCGGAGGCCGGTCGGAGGATCCCGTTGAGATGGAGAAGAAGAGTCGTCTTGCCGGCTCCATTCGGTCCGAGCAGGGCCACCCGCTCGCCGTGGTGCACATGCAGATCGACATTTCGCAGCGCTCGACGACCGTCGGGATAAGCGAAGCTCAAATCGATGATCTCCAAAGACGGCTCGCTCATCGCAGCACCGTCACTGATACGAGCGCCAGAAGGAGGGCCAACAGCGGCACCGCAAGACCGATCCACCATTCCCGGGTGGTCGCCGGTCTATCACCAAAGACCGGCATCCTGCCGGTGAATCCCCTCGCCACCATCGCCTGGTGGACACGTTCACCCCGTTCGAATGATCGGATGAAAAGCGATCCGGCCGACTGGGCCAGCGGGCCGTTCTGCCACAACCAACGGGGCTCATATCCCCGGGCGACCATGGCAACCCTTCGCCTGGAGAATTCGCCGGCGACGATGTCCAGGTAGCGCACCATGAATCCGGCGATTGCGGTGAGAACGCGGGGCACCCGGATTCGATCCAGCCCCCGGAGCAAGTCGGGGATGGTGGTGGTCGCAGACACGATGATCGATGCTCCCACCCCCAGAGTTGCCTTGGCCAGGATGGTCCACGCCCCCCACAGCCCGGCCACCGACAGGGTGAGACCGAAGACCTCGGTGGTCTCACCCTGTCCGAAGAAGGGGAGCATCAGGGCGAAGATCAGGATCGGGACCTCGACGAGCATCCTCGTGGCCACGAAACCTGCGGGCAGCTCGGCGAGGATCATCACCCCGAGGAGGAGGCACCCGGCCAGGAAGTAAGCCCAGAACGCCTCAGGCGGCATCAGCACCACAGCCAGGATGAATACCAGAAGGCCCACGACCTTCACCTGTGCCGGCAACTTGTGGACCGGCGTGGTCCCGTGCCGGTACAGCACGTGATCGTGATACGTCTCGCTCAGACCGGAGTCGCGCTCTTCCTTCTGATCACGACGAAGACGCCGACGATGGCGGCGCCCACGCCAAAGGTGATCAGCACCCCGATCAGGCCCGAGACACGGGTCCCGGTCGCCTGGTCCTCGATTCCCGACGCCCCATAATCGGCCAATGGTGACTCGGCCAGAGCGTGGTCCTCGGCCGAGTCGATGAATCCTTGGTCGATGGCCACCCGCTCCAACCCATCGGGCTCGTCAGAGGCAAGAGGTGCGACCACCAACACCAGCAGGGCGGCTACCGCCAGGCCGGCCGCGGCAAAGCCCCAGGCCCCGGCTCGGAGCGGCTTCTTCTCCTTGTCGAGGAGATCGAGGTCCTCCACGCCGGCGATCAGTTCGGGCCGGGTCGCGGCCACAGCGCCCACGGTCGCCGCCGAGATCAGAGCCTCACCGACACCGATCAAGAAATGGACACCGGCCATCGCGGCGAACACCGTCGCCACGTCGACGTTGCCTCGACCACCGATGGCGTACTCGATGACGAACGCGAGAGAGGAAGCGACCACTGACGCAAGGGCGGCGGTGAAGGTCGATACCAGGACGGTGGTCCATGACCTGGGGAGGGTCTTCACCATCATCCGGAAAACACCCCAGCCGACAAACCCGGTCACCAGGGCCATGTTGAGGATGTTGGCGCCAAGGGCCGATACACCGCCATCGGCGATCACAAGGGCCTGAATGATCACCACGACACTCACCGCGG
Organism: uncultured Acidobacteriota bacterium; assembly: GCA_963720925.1. Lineage (GTDB taxonomy): Bacteria > Actinomycetota > Acidimicrobiia > Spongiisociales > ZC4RG35 > JARDZU01. The sequence goes on along the minus strand of CAVRHE010000007.1, from coordinate 51,319 downwards.
TGATGCCCAGCCAGGGGCCGACCAGGATCACCGCCAGCGCTCCGCCCAGAAGATGTCCAGAGGTTCCGGCCGCCACGGGGAAATTGAGCATCTGGAGGGCAAAAATGAAGGCAGCGACCAGGCCGGTGAGTGCGATGCGGTTTTCCTGGAGATAGGCACCCGCCCGCTTGATGGAGTATCCGAGGCCCCCAGCGGCTATGACTGCAGTGCCCGCCGAAGTGGCGCCATTGAGAAATCCGTCCGGGATGTGCAAGACCTGTCCTCTCTTGCGACCTTGTCGCAACAACGCTAGCGGAGCGGATCAGATGGTGTTCCCGGATGCGCAGTCGGCGCAGAGACCGGAGAGGGCGAAATGGTTCAGATCGGCGACGAACCCGGTGGCCACTGTGATCGAATCGGCCAGATTCTCGCTCTCCTCACGGGGAAGGGTGGTGGTCGTCCCACACTGGCGACAGATCAGATGCTGATGACCGGCATCTTCTGCCAGGTGATACACGGACGGCCCGTGACCCATGTGCGAATGGGCAAGCAGCCCGGAATCCTCGAGCGCCTCGAGGGTTCGATAGACGGTCGACCGGTCGAGGCGGGTCTCGCTCTTGGCCCGTGCCCGGTCGTAGATGTCGGCGGCGCTGAGATGCTCGTCGTGAGCCGCCGCCACGACTTCGCAGACGGCACGTCGGGCGTTGGTGATCCGATAGCCCCTCTCGCTCAGGGCGTCGATCAACTTGTCGGCCGTGATGTGCATCGGGACAGGCTAAGCGCGCGCCGAAGAGCGCCATTAGGGCGCCGCTAGCTTGCGCCGATGCCGATTGCACTCGTCACGGGCGCCAATTCGGGGATCGGCCGGGCCACCGCGATCGGCCTGGCCCAGGAAGGTGCTCATGTGATCGCGGCCGGACGCTCGGCGGAGCGGACCCGACCGGTTCTCGAGGAGATAGAGGCGGGAGGGGGCAGCACCGAGTTCCTCGCCCTCGACCTCGCCTCCATGAGCTCGGTCCGAACGGCCGCTCGGGTCTTCGCCGGCTCGGACCGGCAGCTCGACATCCTGGTCAACAATGCCGGCATCGGCGTCAACCGGCGCGGGTTGACCGAGGACGGCTTCGAAGTCCACTTCGGCATCAACCATCTGGGACATTTCCTGCTCACTCGCGAGCTGCTTCCCCACCTGCGTCCTGGAAGCCGTGTGGTCTCGCTCACCAGCGGACTGCACTTCCGGGCCGATCGCCTCGACCTGTCCCGGGTTCGGCAGCGCACTTCGTACATCGGTCTTGCCGAGTACGCGACATCCAAGCTGGCCAATCTCCTCTTCATCAAGGAGCTGGCCCGCCGTCGGCCCGAGCTGCATGCCTACGCCGTCCACCCGGGCTTGGTCCGCACCGGGCTGATCCCCGCCCCGCTCCGCGCCCTCTCCGGGTCGAGCATGCTGAGCCCGGAACAGGGCGCCGACACCGTCATCTGGGCCGCCACCTCGGAGCAGGTGGCCGCCGAGAGCGGCCACTACTACCAGCAGCGGTCCCGGGCCATCCCGTCGACTCTGGCCCAGGACGACGATCTGGCACGGGAGCTCTGGGAGCGGTCGGACGAATGGTGCCGATGAACGAGGGCGAGCTAACGGCATTGCTACGAGAGCACGCTTCGCGGCATCGGGTGCCTGGAGCCGCAATCGGCGTGCTTCATCACGGGGAGACCACAGCCGCCTACTACGGAATTTCCGACGTAATGACCGGGGATGTGGTCACACCTGAGACTCTCTTCAGCCTCGGATCGCTGACGAAGTCGATGGTCGCGACGGTGATCGCTCGTCTCGCCGGAGCAGGCCGGTTGTCGCTGGATGATCCGGTGGCGGTCCATGTGCCCGAGCTGACTCGAGACGGCTGGGCGCAAGCCGCGACTCTGCGAGACCTGCTTGCCAACACCTCCGGGCTCCCACTGCGCGCCGGACTGGAGTTCGACTTCGGGGCCAGGGAGGACGCTGGCGATGATGCCCTCTCGCGTCTCGCGGCAGACCTCCCTGACGGAATGCCGGCAACCCCGTTCTGGTCCTACACGAACGTCGGCTGGTGCTTGCTCGGCCGCGCCATCGAAACCGCGACGGACGCGGTTTGGGAGGACGCGATGCGACTCCATCTCCCCGAAATGGGAATGCGCGACGCCAACTTCGCCACCGGCGCCACGACGAGACCGAGGGCGTCGGGCCATGAGATCACGGCTGGCGGCCCGTTGCCGGTCGGGCCGTTGACCGCACGTGCGTACGGGCCGGCCGGCACCACTGCTGTCTCGACGGTCACAGACCTTCTCCGATTCGCTGCTTTGCACCTCGAGGACGTCTCATTGTCGGCATTGCGCGCGGTGCATGCGGAGACTTCGATCTATGGCTGGCTGGATGCATGGTGCCTCGGCTGGGCCAGGTTCGACTGGGAAGGCGGCCCGGTGTGGGGATGGGACGGACTCATCAGTGGTGAGCGATCGGTCCTGCGGATCGTCCCCGAGCACCACGCCGCAATCGTCCTGATGACGAACGCCGCCACAGGGCGAGCGATGTATCGCTCGCTGTTCTCCGATCTCATGAAATCATTGTTCGGGATTGGCGTACCGCCGCTTCGCCTCGACCCATCGCCCGATGCAGCCGGCGACCTGTCGCGGTTTGCCGGCGTCTACGCATGGCCCGACCGGCGGGTTGGGGTCACAGTCACCGGGGATCGCCTCCACATCGAGAGCGATCAGGGGGTGAGGGAGGCACTCCCAATCGATGAAGCCACGTTCCTCGTCGACGCGGCAGATCCGGACAGCCCAACGGTGACGTTTGGCGCATACGATTCTGCCGGCCGGCCGCGGATGATCTACGTGATGCTTTGGGGACTGCCACGGGTTGATGGGTGAAATGCAGCAAGTGACGGGCTGACAGGGATCAAACGCGATGCATATCGACGTGAATGGGACGCGATTGTGGTTCGACGTCGAGGGGTCGGCCCTCGTGCTCGACGGCAAAGAGATGCGGCAGCGGCCGACGATGCTGCTGGTTCATGGCGGCCCTGGCACTTTCGACCACTCCTACTTCAAGCCGGACTTTGGCCGGCTTGCCGAGCATGCCCAGGTCGTCTACCTCGATCTGCGTGGGCACGGACGCTCGGACTGGGGCAACACGCTCTCGTGGAGCTTCGAAGAGAGCGCAGACGACCTACGGGCATTCTGCGATGCGGTCGGAATAGCCAGGCCGATTCTCCTCGGACACTCGATGGGCGGGCCGATCGTCCTGCTCTACGGGGCCCGCCACCCGGGTCATGCGGCCGGGATCGTGGTTCAGTCTGGGTTCGCACGGTGGGACGCCTCCCGGGTGGTGGAGGGTTTCCGCCGTGTTGCGGGTGATGAGGTAGCGGGGATCGCCGCTCGCGCCTATGCGGGAGAGTCGGTGCCCGACGAGGAGTGGGCCCTCGTCGCTTCCGCCTTTGGCCCACATGTTCCGGATGAAGAGCGGAGGGCTCATACCCCCAAGAACCTCGAGCTCAATTCGCACGGGATGGACCTCGTTCGCCAAGTCGACATCGTCGATCAGTTGGTCCGCATCGACGCTCCGACACTGGTCTCGGTTGGAGATCTCGACCCGGTCACACCCGTCGCCGCCGCCCAGGAGATCATCGACGGCTTGCCGGAGGGTTTGGCGCGGCTCGAGATCCTCGAGGGAGCCGGCCACTACTCGTGGATGGACAACCCCGGGCGCTTCTGGCCGATGATCATCGAGTTCATCGGCAGCACGACAGGACCCGAACCCATCGAGGCGTGAGCCCCTCGCCGGGTACCGTCCCCTCGATGGAACCGGACCTCTACTACGGGAGCTATCTGAGACTGGACAAACTCCTCGACGCCCAGGAGCTGGAGAGCACCAAGGCGGGCAGCACCGTGCATGACGAGATGCTCTTCATCGTGGTCCATCAGGCCTACGAGCTCTGGTTCAAGCAGATCCTCTGGGAGATGGACGAGGTGAGGCGGGTCTTCGGGCAGACGGTCGTCGACGAGGCAGACATGGGCACCGCGGTGTCGCTGCTGCGACGCATCACCGAGATCCAGAAGCTGCTCATCCAGCAGGTGTCCGTGCTGGAGACGATGACCCCACTCGATTTCCTCGAGTTCCGGGACTACCTGTTCCCGGCGTCGGGTTTCCAGTCGGCCCAGTTCAGACTGGTGGAGAACAAGTTGGGCCTCCGCTCTGCCGACAGGATGAAGCTGGGTGGCGCCCCGTACACCTCCCGATTCAATCTCGGAAGACGCCGAGTCGGTGGCGGCGAGCGAACAGGAGCCATCGGTCTTCGATCTGGTGGAGCGATGGCTGGAACGAACCCCATTCCTCGACCACAAGGACTTCTCGTTCTGGGAGGCCTTCCAGAAGGCGGTGAAGCAGCGGTTGGAGGCCGATCTGGCGGTGGTCGAGTCCAACCCGAGATTGTCTGCCGAGGAGAAGGCCGCCCAGGCCAAGGACTTCGAGACCACCATGGAGCAGTACGAGGCCCTATTCGACCCCGCCAAGCACGCCGAGCAGCAGGCGGCTGGAAAGCGGCGTCTCTCCCATCGGGCTGTCCAGGCAGCCCTCTTCATCACGCTGTACCGGGACCAGCCCGCATTGCAGGGAGCATTCCGACTGCTCGAGCTGCTCATGGACATCGACGATGGGTTCACGACGTGGCGCTACCGCCATGCCCAGATGGTGCTGCGGATGATCGGCCGGCGGATCGGGACCGGCGGCTCGGCCGGGGCCAAGTATCTGGAGAAGTCTGCGGAGCGGAGCCGGATCTTCGGCGATCTGTACAACCTCTCCACTTTCCTGATCCCGAGGGCCGACCGGCCCCCCCTGCCTGCAGGCATCGTGGAGTCGATGCGGTTCAAGTACGAGGGATGAACGTCAAGCCCGGTTTCTCCCGGTTCCTCGCCGCCCGACCCGATCGTCTTCATTTCGCGGCGCATTCCCATCACCCCTGGCCCGACGTGTCATTCGAGGCGCAGCAGCGCTCCTGGCTCGACGCGGCCGAGATGATGGATGACAAATGGGACCACATCTTCGGGAAGGTGATCCCGGATGCCCGCAACCGGGTCGCCGCAATCCTCGGGATCGCCGACCCGACGACCCTGACCTTCGGCCCCAACACCCATTCGTTTCTCCTCAGGATCTTCTCGTGTCTGGAGCCGCCGGTCCGTGTCCTCTCCACCGATGGCGAGTTCCACTCCTTCACCCGCCAGTCGCGGCGATGGGAAGAGGCTGGTCTCGCCATCGTCGATCGTGTCCCCACGGAGCCATTCGACACGTTTCGCCGAGCGTTTCACCCGTGAGGCCAGGGCCGGAGTGCACGACCTCATCTATCTGAGCCAGGTCTTCTACGACTCCGGGTTCGCCGTGCCCGATCTCGACCAGATCGTCTCTTCGGTCCCGGAAAACCGGACGTTCATCGTGATCGACGGGTATCACGCGTTCATGGCCAGGCCTTTGAACTTCAGGGGCCATCCAGGACCGGGTCTTCTTCCTGGCCGGCGGGTACAAGTACGCGATGTCCGGCGAAGGAGCCTGCTTTCTCCATTCTCCGCCGGGATATGCCCCCCGCCCTCTCGACACCGGTTGGTATGCCGGGTTCGGCCAACTCGAAACCGGGGTCAGCGCGACCATCGCCTACGGCAATGACGGCTCGCGTTTCGCCGGCGCCACCTTCGACCCTTCCGGTGTGTATCGAATGGAGGCCGTGCTCGGCTGGCTCGCAACAGAGGGAGTCACCCCATTCCGGATCCACGAGCACGCCGCCTCGTTACAGGACCGATTCCTCGCCGGCTCTCCAGGTCTGGGCGACCTGCTCGTCGGTGACGCCAACCGAGCGGGGCAACTTCCTCACCTTCCGGTCAGATCGAGCCAACTCGATCTATGCGCAGCTCCATGAGCGAGGTGTGATCACCGATTACCGGGCCGACCGGCTTCGGATCGGGTTCGGGGTCTATCAGGACGAGGAAGACGTCGATCGGTTGCTCGACCTTCTCTGAAACAAGGACATTTCCCTGGAGCGGCAGCCTCGGCCAAGTCGGCCGGCAATCAAGCAGGAACCACGGCTACGCAAACCAACTCGACCCTGGCCTTGGGGTCGAGCAACTCCGCCACCCCGATCAGGGCCATCGGAGGGAAGTGCTTGCCGAACACATGGCGATAAGCCTTCCCGATGGGGCCAAGACTCTCCCGGTACCCGGGCACGTCCGTGGTGTAGATCGTCATCGAGACCAGATCGGTTGGTTCCCCGCCCGCCTCCTCGATGACCGCAGCCACCGATCGGCAGGCGTTTGCGAACTGCTCGACGAGGCCGTCATCGAGCGTCATGTCCTCGTGATGGCCGGTCTGACCGGCGATGTAGAGCGTCCTGCCTTCGGCAGGAACCGCCCCGTGCGAGAAGCCACGTGGCGGGGCGAGACCTGCTGGATTGAGGAACTGGTGCCCGATCATCGTCCTTGCCACTTTGGTGGCCGTTTACCGGTGAAGGCCCGGTAGAACTCGGCATGGTCTTCCGTGGTCATCAACAACGCCTGGGTGAACGCCTCCATCTCGATGGCCGAGCCGAGGTCCATGTCCAACTCACGCCCGATCAGCACCTTCGTTGCCCCGTAGGCCAGGGCCGGTCCCGAAGCCAGATCCTCGGCGAGGTCCCCGGCGGTGGCTGACAGGTCGGTGTCGGCGACAACCCGAGTTGCCAGCCCGATACTGACAGCCCGCTCCGCGTCGACACTCTCTCCCAGGAGCAACAACTCGGTGGCACGGCCCAGACCGACCACTCGGGGCAGCAGATAGGCCGAGCCCATGTCCGCCCCAGCCAGGCCAACTCTGGTGAAGAGAAAGCTGAACGAGGCCGAATCGGCCAGGATTCTGAGATCGGCGGCCAGAGCAATTACCGCCCCGGCTCCGGCCGCGACCCCGTTGACCGCAGCTATCACCGGGATGGGAACCCGGCGGATGCTCTCCACCACCGCACCGGTCATCCGGGTGAACTCGAGAAGCCCCCGGACGTCCATCTCGAGCAAGGGGGCGATGATCTCATCCACGTCCCCACCGGAGCAGAAGCCTCGTCCGGTGCCCGTGAGGACCAGAACGCGAACGTCGTCGCGATGTTCGATCTCCCCGAGCAGGTCCCTCAGATCTGCATAGACGTCGAAGGTGAGGGCGTTGAGCTTGTCAGGGCGGTCGAAGGTGACCCTCCCCACACCTTCTGCCACCTCGAACCCGAAGTGCTCCCAGCTGTCGGTGAAGCCGGCAGAGGCGCGATATGGGCTCACAGGGCGAGGAGGCTAACCGCGAGGCCGAAGTTGCTCGCCTTCGCCGGCTCGCGCTGCGTCAGTCCGCGACTCGAACTCCGATTTTGCCCCGCGTGTGACCTGTCTCGATCAACTCATGTGCCTTGCGGATCTCCGTCAGAGGCAGAATTGTCGAAACCTTCGGACTGACCTCTCCTGCATCCGCCATCGCTGCAACCTCGGTCAACACTTTGCCGATGGGTGGCACCGAGAAGATGAAATGCTGACGGACGCCGTGGGCTTGTGCCTCCTCATCGGATGGCGGTTGCACAGAAGAGACGAGGATTCCTCCTGGCTTGAGGACGGACCATGATCGCTCCTGCGTGTCACCGCCCACGGTGTCGAGAACGACATCGACGTCGCTGACAACGTCCTCGAACGGAGTAGTCGCGTAGTTGATGGCTTCATCGACCTCCAGCTCGCGCAGAAAGTCGATGTTCTCGGACGCAGTGCCGATCACGGTCGCGCCACGCAACTTGGCGAGCTGGACGGCGATATGTCCCACGCCACCGGCAGCGGCGTGGATGAGAACGGTCTGCCCTTCGGCGAGGTCGGCGGCTTCGAACAGAGCCTGCCAGGCGGTGAGAGTGACGTGGGGCAGCGCAGCTGAGTGAACGAAATCGAGGGTTTGGGGCTTGAATGCGATGTCAGCCGCAGGGACGACGACGTACTCGGCGTACGAACCGTCACGTGTGACTCCGGATCTCGCGTAGACATCGTCTCCGGGAGAGAACCCATCCACCCCGGCGCCGACCTCTTCGACGACGCCGGCCACGTCCGTTCCCAAGACCAGTGGCAGGGCGTGGTCGAAGTAGCCGGCCAAATAGCCCGATCGCAACGCGACGTCGAACGGATTGACCGATGTTGCATGTACGTGGATCAGCAGCTCGCCGGCCTGGGGAACGGGTCGGGGAGCCTCCTCATAAACGAGTGCCTCCGTCCCGCCATACCCGTGAATGCGGACCGCGTGCATAACGGTCATGACTGTCTCCACCTCGCTCGCGATCGATACGGACGACCGTAGGGTATTCGCTCGATGGCCTCGAATACTTGGTATCGGATCGATTTCTCGACGAGACGGGGGCCATGATCAGGCCGCTCGTCGAGGAATCTGAGCGACTCGGCCACGCCTTGATCGAAGTGGCGGAGACCGGCGAATCGGGGCGGGTCAACCGAAGACTGATCAAGGCCTTGGCCGATCATGGGCTCTTCGACCGGCTGTTCACCGAACAGACGGTGACCGCCTCCGATCTTTGCGCTATTCGTCAAGGGTTGGCCCGGGTTTCCACTGAGGCCGAGACAGCTTTCGCCGTCCAGGGGCTGGGGGCGATCCCGATTCATCTCTCGGGGACTCCGGGGCTGAGAGCCGACTTCATGCCGGGCGTTCGAACCGGCGACACCGTCGCCGCCTTTGCCTTGACCGAGCCGGGGGCGGGGTCGGATGCAGCCGCGCTCTCCACCTTCGCCGAACCGGATGGGGACGGGTTCCGGATCAGCGGGGAGAAGGCCTATATCTCCAACGCCCCCGACGCCGACATATACACATTGTTCGCCAGGACCACGCCCGGCGCGGATCCCGCGGCATTACTGCCTTCGTCGTGAGCGGCCAAATGGACGGCGTCAGCGGGGAGACGGATCCCCATGCTCTCGCCGCATCCGCTGGGGCGGATCCACCTGGACGGCGTGTATGTGCCGACCTCAAACGTCCTCGGCGAGGTCGATCACGGGTTCAGAGTCGCCATGGAGACACTGGATCTCTTCCGACCCAGTGTTGGCGCCTTCGCCCTGGGGATGGCCGAGGCGGCACTGCGCATCGCTACCGGGCATGCCACGACCCGCACCGCATTCGGGACCCTGATCTCCGACTTCCAGGGAATCTCTCATCAGCTGGCCAATGTCCGTCTCGACATCGAGGCGGCTGAGTTGCTGGTGTATTCGGCGGCGTCCGCCCACGATGATGGCGACGCCGAAACTCTCACCGGGAAGGCAGCGATGGCAAAGCTCCATGCGACGGAGACGGCCCAACGTGCTGTGGACACCGCGATTCAGGTGCTCGGAGCAAGAGGTCTCGAGGCCGACACCACCCTGGCCCATCTCTATCTGGAGGTTCGCGCCCCCCGGATCTATGAAGGCACTTCGGAGATCCAGCGCAACATCATCGCCCGGGAGCTGTTCAACGGACGACTTTGAGGGGTCATCCGGCTATCGCGGCCCGGACCATGATGCAGGCGTGAGCCAGCCAGTTGAACGGGCCGGCGTCCAGCTTCTCCATCAACTCCGGGGACTCGGCTCCGGGCTGGAGCCAGATGTTGACGATGCCGGCCTGTTGGCAGTCGTCGACGACCTCGAGCCCGCGACGAGCCGGAATCACGAAATCGGCGATTGTGGGTGTCTCAGGCAGATCGAGGACCGTCTTCCAGCATGGGTCGCCATCGACCGTCTCCCTGTAGGGATTGACCGCGAACACGCGCAGTCCTCTTCGTTTGAGGTCCCGATAGATGATCCCGCCGTACTTGCCGGTGTGGTCGGTTGCCCCGATCACCGCGACCGAGGCGCCTGGCTCGCCCAGGAGGGAGGTGAGGTCGGTCATCATGTGCCCGGCACGGTATCGGCCTCGCCCGGCTTGTCGGGAATCAACCCGGTACCGTCCCCGTCGTGACCGAGGTTGTCGTCGATGGCGGGCCACTCACCCCTGGCCAGGTAGTCGAGGTCGCCTATCGCCGGGCACGGGCCATCCCCGGGCCGGATCTCTCCAACCGAATGGAGCCTGCCCGCGCCGTGGTCGACGCAGCGGTCCAATCGGGAGACGTCGTGTATGGGATCAATACCGGCTTCGGAGCGCTCGCCTCGACGCGCATCGATCGTGAACAGGCCGAGACGTTGCAGTACAACCTGATCCGCTCGCATGCCTCAGGGGTCGGGCCACCTCTGCCGGACGCCCTGGTTCGGGCCATCCTCCTGCTCCGGGCGAGAACCCTGGCGCAGGGCCATTCCGGAGTCCGGCCCGTCGTGGTGGAGCGCCTTCTCGAGATGCTCGACCGCGACGTCCTCCCGGTGATCCCCTCCCAGGGCTCGGTGGGGGCTTCGGGCGACCTCGCCCCCTTTGCCCATATGGCCCTGCCCCTGATCGGAGAAGGTCGGGTCAAGGTCGACGGCACGATCGTCCCCGCTGCCGCCAGCGGCCTGGCTCCACTCGCCCTGCAGGCAAAGGAAGGGCTTTCACTGCTCAACGGGACCGAAGGCATGACGGCCATGGGGGCCCTATCACTCCACGAAGCACGACAGCTCCTGATCGCATCCGACGCCGCTTGCCGCGATGACCATCGAGGCGATGATGGGGAGTGCCCGGCCATTCCGGGAGGACTTGCATCGTTTGCGTCCACATCCGGGCCAGATCGCGTCGGCGCGGCGCATCGCCTCTCTCATCGAAGGCAGCCCAATCGGAGCCAGCCACGAGCACGATTTCGACCATGCCGTCCAGGATGCGTATTCACTCCGCTGCGCCCCGCAGGTCCATGGAGCGGTAGCCGACACACTTGACCACATGGAGGACGTGCTCGCCCGGGAGATGGAATCGGTTGTCGACAACCCGATCGTCTTTCCGGACAGCGGTGAGGTCGTCTCCGGCGGCAACTTCCATGGCCAGCCGCTGGCCTTCGTGCTCGACTTCGCCGCAATCGCCGTGTCCGAGCTCGCCTCGATCTCGGAGCGCCGCACCGATCGCCTCCTCGACCCGGCACGATCAAGGGGCCTTCCCGCCTTTCTGGCCAGCAACCCGGGCGTGCAGTCCGGATACATGATTGGCCAATACGTGCAGGCGGCTTTGGTTGCGGAGAACAAGGTGCTCGCCCATCCCGCCTCCGTCGACACCATTCCCACCTCGGGAAACCAAGAGGATCACGTTTCGATGGGCTGGGGGGCTGGCCTCAAACTGAACCAGATCTTGAGCAATGCCCGAAAGGTGGTTGCGATCGAGATGCTCTGCGCTGCTCAGGGCATCGAATACCGCAGCCCTCTCCTTCCCGCCCCCGGGACGGCGGCGATGGTCGGTCTGGTCCGGGCCCATGTCCCGCCTCTCAGCGAAGATCGGTCACTCACCGATGAGATCGAGGCGATGGCCGCCCTCATCGCCAACGGATCGGTGGCCTCGGCAGCCGACAGGTGAGCGACCTCTTCCTCACCGGAATCGGGCATCTCACGACCCACGACAGCGAGCCGATCGTGAACGCCGTGGTGAAGGTCGAGAATGGATCCGTCATGTACGCCGGGCCCGGCACGGACGCCCCGGACCAGGGACTTTCCCCCCGCGTCGAATGTGAAGGACGGGCGGTTCTGCCCGGATTCGTCGACAGCCACACCCATCTCGTCTTCGGCGGGGACCGGGCAGCGGAGTTCTCGATGAAGATGGCCGGTGCCAGCTACGCGGACCTGTCCGAGAGCGGAGGCGGGATCCTCTCCACGGTCAACGCCACCCGCAACACGGCAGAGGCCGATCTCTTCGAGGCGGCCACCAAGAGGGTCGAGAGGATGATCGCCGCCGGGACGACGACTGTTGAGATCAAGTCCGGATATGGCCTGGACCTGGACACGGAGCTGATGCTGCTCCGGGTCGCGCGGAGAATCGGAACCGAGCTCCCGGTGAGTGTCAAGACAACCTTTCTCGGCGCCCACGCCCTGCCAGCTGAATTCCGAAGCGACCGAGCAGGGTATGTCGACCTCCTCATCGAGGAGATGCTGCCTGCTGCGGCACCGTTGGCGGACTACTGCGACGTCTTCGTCGAAGAAGGCGCCTTCTCCGTCGACGAGGCCCGACGGATCTTCGCTGCCGCGGACAAGCAAGGCTTGCGGGCACGCGTTCACGCCGATCAGCTGACCCATTCCGGTGGGGCGGCGCTGGCTGCCGAGATCGGGGCGGTCAGCGCCGATCATCTCGATCACGTCACCGAAGTCGACGCGGCTGCCCTGGCTGCGGCGGGGGTGATTGGAGTCCTCGTCCCCGGTGCCTCCTACATGATGCGCTCACCCCAGGCACCCGGTTCGATGCTGATCCGGCAGGGCGTCACGGTCGCCCTGGCCACCGACTGCAACCCAGGAACCTCCTACCTCGAGTCCATGGGCATGGTGATCAGTCTCGCCGTGGTCGAGATGGGCCTCACCACCGAGCAGGCGATCCATGCCGCCACCAAGGGCGGAGCCCTCGCCCTGGGCATGGAGGAACACGGCACGATCAGAACCGGGTCCGCCGCCGATCTCGTGGTTCTCGACGCCCCGTCCCCGACGCACATCCCCTACCGGCCCGCGACCAATCTGGTGTGGAAGACGATCAAGTCCGGTCGGGTCGTGGCCGGCGATCGGGTTCCGGGGTAGGGTCGAGAATCATGCGGGATGGCCTCTTGTTCCTCCATATCGTGGGAGTGGCCGGCTGGCTCGGGGGTGGCGTATACGCCTTGTACACGTATTCGGCGCTGGCCACGATGGAAACTTCGGCTGCGGCGCCGGCGCTGCAGCGTCTGAAGAAAGTCGAGGATCGGTTCTTCGGGCCGGCGAGCGGGCTGGTCCTGCTCTCGGGTATCGGGCTGGTCATCACCTCGGAGGCCTTCGGATGGGGCGACGCCTTCGTTCTCATCGGGCTGGGCGCCTTCCTCATCAGCGCGATCCTCGGCGCGACGATCGGCAGGCGGAACAGCGAGCGCCTCATCGCGGCGGCCGACGCCGGCTCCGGCGTGGAGGATGCGCTCAGATCGTGGCGCCTCGGGACGGTGTGGGACTTCGTGATCCTCGCGGTGGTCATCTGGGCGATGATCACCAAGCTGGGAGCCTGAGGCCCGTGGACCGGGCGCAGGTCGACGGCTTCCTCGACCAGTTCGTAACGCTCGCTTCGGGGGCGACCACAATCGGCCTTCTCGCGGTGGCCGATCGAGCCGGCCTCTTGCGCCATCTCGGAGAGGTCGGCGGCGGCACCGCCGCGGAATTGGCCGACGGCGCCGGGCTCGAGGCCCGCTATGTCGAGGAGATCATCTCCGGGTTGGCCGCGGCGGGCATCGTCGATTACGACCCCGAGAAGAAGCGCTTCGACCTCCCACCCGTGCATGCGCTGTTCCTGTCGGATGAGTCGAGCCCGTACTTCATGGGTGGGTTCTTCGACATCATCCCTGCATTCCTCGCCCAGATCGACGGGGTGGCCGCCGCCACCCGCCAGGGTGGGGGTGTCCGATTCGAGGATTATGGAGAGGCAGCCGTCCGGGGCATCGACCGAGGGCATGCTCCAGCGCAGAACACGTTCCTCGTCTCCAGATGGCTGCCGGCGGTTCCCGGGCTGACCGGTCGCCTGGAAGAGGGGATACGGGTGGCCGATGTCGGATGTGGCTCGGGCACCGCTGCCATCCTGATGGCCCGCGCATTCCCTGAAAGCCAGATCTTCGGCTTCGATGTCTCGGCCCTGTCGATCGAGACCGCGACGAGCCGTGGGGACGGGATCGCCAACGTCGAGTTCCACCAGAACGGCGTGGAGGGGTTGCCCACCGACCCGCCTTTCGCCCTCATCACGACATTCGACGTGATCCACGACCTGGCCGACCCACTGGCCGGCATGAGGCGCATCTGCGACGCCCTCGCCGAGGACGGGGTCTATCTCATGATGGAGCCGAACGCGAGCTCCAACCTCGAGGAGAACCTGACCCCGCGAGGGGCCATGCTCTACGGGACCTCGACTCTCCATTGCATGACCCAGTCCCTGGCACTGGGTGGGGCCGGCCTCGGTGCGGCATGGGGTCGGCAGCGAGCGGAGGCGATGGCGGGCGAGGCGGGGTTCGGATCCTTCGAGCCACTCGAAGGCATCTCGAACAAGTTCTCGGCCTTCTACCTGCTCACCCGGTAACGGGGACCCGGCGCCAATGCTTGCGCCGGGCGTTTCGATCGAGCCCGAAATCGGCCGGTGTCACCCCACCTGGATGGCGCGCTCTGGGACCGGTCATTGCGTCGACACATGGCATCCCGCATTCGATCAAGTCGACCCCGACCCACACGAACTCCCAAGGCTCAGGGCTGGGGCCCTGGGCGGCGACGTCGTCGGGATAAGAAGGGATGAACCCGAACCGCTTGGCGTTGTAGAAGTTGTCCGCCGCCAGCCAGGCGTAATCGGGGGTATCCCTGAACTCGCCGAACGTCCCGTCGGCATATCGGAAGTCGAGCGCATATCCGCTGTGGTGCTTCGACGTCCCCGGGATCGAGTACCACCTCAGGGCGGCGTCGATTGCCTCGTCCGTGCTGCCCCTCAGCTTGGAGTTGAACTGAGTTCGCTGGCTGTCGGGCGATCGATAGGCGGAGGAGACGACGAACTGGTGCCCGGCCGCGCGGGCAGCTTCCTTCAACTCCAGCCAGGCGGCGGCGGCCTGCGGTTGCATGGGCACACCGTCGGCACTGCCCAGGTCCGGGCCGGCGACCGGCCGCAACACGTAGCCACGGTCACTGGCGATGTCCCAGATCCTCCCGTCGAGCACGGCGTCCCCGGTGATGGGGAGACGATCCGACGGTGGCATCAGATTGGGGAGGACGTTGGCCACCGCGTGGTCGTACAACGCCTTGAACTCGTCACCGGTGTATGAGGGAAATTCCTCCTCCGCCGCCTGAACCGGGACAGCGCTGACTGTCCCGATGACAAAAACGACCACGGCGAACAGAGACCTCATCCTGGAGACACGCTAAACCGGGAGTGACCTTTGCTCGTCGACCCCGCTACCAGGCGCCGCCACCGCCACCGCCGCCACCGCCGCCGCCACCGCCACCGCCGGAGAACCCTCCGCCGCCTCCACTCGCAGCCGGTGGGGAGAAGGCGCCGGTGAGGGCGGAGTTGAGCCCCGCGAAGGCGTTCTCGGTGTGGCCCCCGGAGTACCCGTAGGTGCCGAACCAGTAGATCGAGGAGGTCTGCTCCAGCTCCGGTGGGGCATGGAGGCGAGCCTGCTGCAACACCTCCTCCGCCACTCCGAACACTATGGCGTAGATGAGGAACCTGTCCCAAAGCTCCAGAGAGATCGGGGGCGCCTCCTTGAGCCGGGAGAAGTCGGTGAGATAGCGACGGAACGCATCCCACCGCTCCGCCTCCAAGGCTCCCTCTTTCGACCGCCGCACCCGAATCCGACGGAACATGAGGAAGATGTAGAGGGCGAGTGCCCCGAGCACCATGCCGATCACGATGAAGATGGCCATCGTCTGTCCGCCGGGTCGTCGCTCGAGGATGTTGGGCAGGAACACGATTGCCCCGAACACGAGCAGCCCCACCGCTATGGCGACGAACCAGGCGACACCATTTCCCCTCTCGTCGAGGAGACCCGCTCGCTTGATTGCGGACAACACCTTGCCCCGGAAGCTCTGATAGCTCGACGCGTTCTCGGAGGCGTCTTCCCGGATCGCCTCCCGGAACTCGTGCAGCGGACGGGGACCCTCATCGAGTACCCGTTCTACAACGCTGAGAACGGATTGTTCGTAGTCCCGGTACCCGGTGTCGTTGTCGGTCAGCTCGAGGACCAGGTCGGTGATGGTCTCGTCACGCAGCCCACCCCAGGTGCTTCGCTCGATCTGTGACGGCGTCGCCTTGATCGCCCCCTGCCGGATCAGATCGAACATCGTCGCGGTGAACTCCTTCTCGCTGACCGCGCCCTGAGTGAGGAGGGCACCGACCTCGGCGGGCTTCAGGTCGGTCGGCGGCTCCTGCTCGTACTCCCGGTCGTAGTCCACCTTCGGTTCCTTGCCGTATCGGAAGTAGACCAGGCTGCCGGCGCCGAGAGACAGGGCCACGGCGAGGATCGATCCCCAGATCAGCCCCGTTCTTGCTGCCGTGGTCGCATCCGAGGCCTCCTGGGCGAATGCCTCTTCCTCGGCGAGGATCGCCTCCAGCCCGTTTCCGGGAACGACCGTCGTTCCGTCGGTGGATGCGAGCAGAGACCGAGGGAAGACGGTGCGCAACTCCACCCACTGATAGGCAGGAACATTGTTCGCCACCAAGGAGGGGGAGACCTCATCGGGCCCCAACGACGTCTCCCCGTCTACGGCGTATGGATGGCCGAACACCAGGAAGTCGCCTGGCTCGGCTCCGGCGCGCACGATCGCACTCGCCTCGAGATGCTCCAGGCCAACCGCCCATTGGTCACCCCAGACCTGCAGGTTCACGTCCACTACGTCGTCGTAGGCCACGGCCACACCCGTCATTTCATAGCTGATCTGAAACGTCCTCTGCTCATTGGCCGACGAGTGATGCCACACGATGCGTACCAGGTCACCCTGCTCTTCGACTCCGTAGGTGCCCGGGGGAGAGGTGCATCCCAGCACGGTGCAGCCGCCAGCCTCGTAGACGATCGACTCGTCGCTCACAGTGACGTCGCTGATGGCCTCGCCCGGGCGCAACGGAATGTCCCGGTAGGCACCGGAGAACTCCCCATCGAAGTCATAGGTGAGGCTCTCGGTGATCGAAAGAGAGCCGTCGTCGTTGACCACGATTTCGACGTCGGCCTCGTTCATCCAGAACGACTTGGCCAGAGCCGTCGTCGCCGGACCGACGACGAGCAGGACGACGATCAGAGCTCGGGTGAGCCGGCCCAAATCAGAAATCGACGGTCGGGGCTTCCACCGCTTCGGGCCCGGCCTCGAAGAACTCCCGGGCCTGGAACCCGGTCATCGACGCCACGAGGTTGGTGGGGATCTGCTGCACCTTGTTGTTGTAGGTGAGGACGGTGTCGTTGTAGATCTGACGGGAGACCGCGATCTTGTTCTCAGTCTCGGCCAGCTCCTCCTGCAGCTTCTGGAAGTTCTCGGTTGCCCGCAGCTCGGGATAGGCCTCGGCGACGGCGAACAACTGACGGAGCGCCTGGGTGAGGAACCCCTCGGCCTGGGCCTGTTCCGCCGGGCCGGTCGCGGCCTGGGCCGCGCTTCTGGCCTGTGTCACCCGCTCGAATGTCTCTCGCTCGTGGGAGGCGTAGCCCTTCACCGTCTCCACCAGGTTGGGGATCAAGTCGTAACGACGCTTGAGCTGGACGTCGACCTGTGCCCAGGAGTTGTCGACGCGGTTGCGCGACTGGACGAGCCCGTTGTAGATGCCGATGAAGGCGAAGACGAGGATCACCACAACAGCGATCACCACGATCCAGATGAGGTCCATGGGCGGGCAGTGTAGAGCCACGGCGGCGGCGGCCCGCTCCCAGGAGGCCAGAATGAGGGGATGACATCAGAGGGCCGGTTCGGCGCTGCCATCACCTGCATGGACGGGAGGATCCAGACCCGGACCATCGACCAGGTGATGACCCGGTTCGGGGTTCGCTATGTGGACAACATCACGGCCACCGGGGCTGTGCAGCATCTGGACGGTTCGGTGACGCCCACCGGTGAGGGTCTTCTCCAGAGCTTGACGGTGTCCGAGCAAGCCCACGGGACCAATCAAGTCGCCCTGGTAGCACACGCCGGATGCGCCGGAAACCCTGTACCCGACAACAAGCAGAAAGAGCAGCTGCGAAGCGCCAAGGCAGTGGTGGCGGAGCGATTCCCAGGGATGGACGTGATCGCCCTCTTCTTCGACCCGAGAATCGGATTCGAGAAGATCAACTAAGTTCGGCTCCTAGACCCCGATCGAGGAAACGATGAATCAAGCCGCCCTATCCGATGCCCTGACCGATCTCCTCGGCCTGGAGCACGCTCCTATCGCCATCACTTTCCACGACGAGCTGCCCGACGACGGCGTCCCCCGCTTCGACGCGCCGCTCTCGGAGCCGACCGAGGACGGTCGCTCGGGTCGTGCCGCCGCCCCCTGCGTGTTCTGGATGCATGCTCACGAGAGGACGTTCGACACCGTGGCCGAGGATCACGGCAACTGCTCGGTAGGCCGGTTCACCCATGGCTTCGCCGAGGCCGCCGATATCCTCGACAATGACGATGTCGCCGCCCTGCTCGACGTGGGATGGGTGACGATGGAGGCGTTCTCCGGTGTGGCGGCGCTCTCCCGCCGACCCAAGGGTGTGAGGTATGGCCCGCTGACGGCGGCCATCGGCGTCCCTGACGTCGTGCTCCTCCGTGTCACCCCCCGCCAGATGATGGAGATCGGCGACGCGGTGGAGATCGACTGGTCGGGCAAGCCCCAATGCCAGATCCTTCCCAAGGCTGCGAACGAGGGCGTGATCGCCGCATCCATGGGCTGCGCTCTCTCCAGGGCCCGCACCGGCATTGGGCGACGACGAGCTCACCGTGGCTGTGCCCGGACATCGGGTCGCGGAGCTGGTTGCGGCGCTCCGCCCGGTCACGACCGCCGACAACGCTGTCGTTGCCTACGCGGTCGCCGACCTCGGCCGGTTCTGATCTATCGCTTGGGCGGTGGCTCCAGAGAGTCGACGGCCGCCGCCCACGGAAGAGGCAACTCCACCGTAGAAGGGCGCGACATGAGCCGGAGATAGAGGTCGGATGCTGTCCCGCTCACGGTTCGCAGTGGAGATCCCGAGGCGAACATCCAGGTCCGTCCCAGATCGATGGCCTTCGCCTCGAGCACCGGCAATTCGCCGAGGCGGGGCAGCCACATCGTCTCGAATTCGTTGAGCCCCGCCAGAGCCACGAGGTCGGCCAGCCCTCCCGGATCACCGAACGCCTGCTCGGCGTCCCAACGGTGGATCCCGGTCTCGATCACCATTCTCCGCTCCCAGAGCCCCAGCGTCGACGCCGGCCAGAACCCCCAGACCCGAGTGTCCGGATCGGCGGCTCCGAGAGCCGAGAGCATCACCTCGAGGTTGTTCGCAAACCAATCGAGGACATCGGTGTCCCGGGGAGGCCGGGGAGCCGACGGGCGATCAGCGGGGAAGTCCCGGCAGATCAGGACGGTTCGGGCGTGGATCGAGCCCAGATGTGCCGCCAGATCGACCATCACCCAGCCGGGGTATTGAGGTACGGGACGCTGAGGATCGCGGCGCGCAAGTTCCAGAATTCGCTCGCCGCCCACCCGTATCTCAGCCAGGTTCTCAGCCGAGAGCACGGGCCATGGCCTCCCCCATATCGCTCGGGGTCTCGGCCATCACGATGCCGGCCGCGGTCATGGCCTCGATCTTGGCCGCGGCGGTGCCCTTGCCCCCGGAAACTATGGCACCGGCGTGCCCCATTCTCTTACCGGGTGGCGCTGTAGTGCCGGCGATGAACCCGGCCACCGGCTTCGTCATCGAGGTGGCGACGAACTCGGCTGCATCCTCCTCGGCGGTGCCCCCTATTTCCCCGATCATGATCACACCGTCGGTCTCCGGGTCATCCTCGAACATCCGGAGCATGTCGACGAAGTTGGTCCCGTTGACAGGGTCGCCGCCGATTCCGACGGCGGTCGTCTGGCCCAGCCCGTTGAGCGTCAACTGGTATACCGCCTCGTAGGTCAGGGTCCCTGATCGAGAGATCACACCCACGCTGCCCCGCTCGTGGATGTAGCCGGGCATGATGCCGATCTTGCATTCTCCCGGAGTGATCACACCGGGGCAGTTGGGCCCGATGAGGCGGGTCGGCTTGTCGGCGAGATAGCGCTTGGCCTTGATCATGTCGGCGACCGGGACACCTTCGGTGATGGCCACCACCAGATCGAGGCCGGCCGCGGCAGCCTCCATGATGGCGTCGGCGGCGAACGGCGGCGGCACGTAGACCACTGAAGCATTGGCGCCGGTGGCGGCTACCGCCTCCTCCACCGTCGCGAACACCGGCAGGTCCGACCGAGTATCTGTCATCCCGACCCGGCACCCCGGAATGGTCCGTCTCACCCTCGAAATGCGCCACACTCCCCGTGCGGGAGGGATGCACCGCCCCGACCATCTGGGTCCCGTATGCGATCGCCTTGTCGGTGTGGAACTGGCCGGTCTTGCCTAGCCCCTGGATGAGAACTCGGGTGTCTTTGCCCACCAGGATGCTCATCGGATCAGCCCCGCGATCTTCTCGGCGCCGTCCTTCAGGCTGTCAGCGGCGACCAGGTCGAGCCCTGACTCGCGCAGCAGCCGTTTGCCCTCTTCGACATTGGTTCCCTCGAGCCGCACCACGAGCGGCACTCCGAGCCCGACATGTCTTCACGGCGGCGACGATGCCGGCAGCGATGACATCACAGCGCATGATGCCCCCGAAGATGTTGACGAATATGCCCTTGACCGCGGGGTCTTTGGTGATGATCTGGAAGGCTGTCGTGACCTGTTGCTCGTCGGCTCCTCCACCGACATCGAGGAAGTTGGCCGGCTCACCCCCGACATGCTTGATGGTGTCCATGGTCGCCATCGCCAGGCCGGCGCCGTTGACGAGACACCCGATCGTCCCGTCCAGCTTGATGTAACTGAGACCGGCCTCCTTTGCGGCCAACTCGGCCGGGTCTTCCTCGGTCTCGTCCCGCATCTCGGCTACATCGGGATGACGGAAAAGCGCGTTGTCATCGAACGCCATCTTCCCGTCCAGCGCCATGACCTGGCCCCCTCTGGTGATGACGAGGGGGTTGATCTCGATCAAGTCCGCATCCATTTGCGTCGCAGCACGGTCCAGCGCCTTCACGAATCTGATGAAGTCGCCGGTGGTGTCGCCTTCGATGCCCAGGCCATGAGCGAGGGCATTGGCCTGGAAGTCGGCGAGGTCTATCGCCGGATCGATCTCCTCCCGCAGGATCTTGTCCGGAGTCTCCGCGGCGACCTTCTCGATCTCCATGCCGCCTTCGGTCGAAGCCATGACGATGTTCCGGCCCACCGATCGGTCGAGGAGAATGGCGAGGTAGAGCTCACGGGCGATGTCGATCCCCTGCTCCAAGTACAACCGGTTGACGACCTTGCCCTCGGGACCGGTTTGGACGGTCACCAAGGTCGAGCCGAGCATCTTGGCTGCCAGGTCCCGTACCCGCTCCTCGGCGGCCTCGGGGCCACCCTCGACCCCGTCGGTTATGACGTTGACACCGCGCAGGTCAGGGTGCTCCTTGAACGTCCCCTTGCCCCTACCCCCAGCATGGATCTGCGACTTGAGGACCACGATCGAGTTCCCCGACTCCTCGATGAGCGGCCGCACCGCGGCGACGGCGTCGTCGACAGTTGTCGCCATCCGACCCATGGGTACGGCAATCCCCCGGGCGGCCATGATCTGCTTGGCCTGGTACTCGTGGATCTTCAAGGGGTTCTCCTAGACCTTCGAGGGGATATGGGACTCTGCCCACGATGTGATCAGGTCGAGGGGAGTCCCGGGGGTGAAGATGCTTGCGAGACCCGCGTCGAGCAGCGGCTGAAAATCTGCCTCGGGGATCACACCACCGCCGAACACGACGATATCGGCGGCGTCACGGGTGGCCAGTTCCTCGACCACTTGGGGAAACAGGGTCTTGTGTGCGCCGGAGAGCGATGACAGACCGACGGCATCGACGTCCTCCTGCACCGCCGCCTCGGCGATCTGGGCCGGAGTCTGATGAAGACCGGAATAGATGACCTCGAAGCCGGCATCGCGCAGTGCTCGAGCGATCACTTTCGCTCCGCGATCATGGCCGTCGAGCCCGGGTTTGGCGATGAGGATGCGTCGGGGCATTCCGAGACGGAGGCTAGTTGGGATCAGCCTTGTTCAATCCGGTGCCATGACGCCCATTCCTCGAGATGCGCCAGCTTGAACTGGGCGCAGACTGGGCCGCTGGAAGTTGGGCTCCTCGGCACACGCGGACTGATACTCGGCGGGAAACATGAGGTTGGCGAAGTTCCGGAATGATGCGGTGAGAGTCTCGTCTTGGAGATATGGCCCGGCGACGAAGAGGAGACGCCCGTCCTCGACGCCGAATTGCTGCGACAACACGGCCGGCGGTTTCTCGACGGCCTCGTTGAGGGCATTCGAGTAGGCAACATCGCATCTGATCGTGGAGGGAGGCAACGGAACGCATTCGAGGACCTCGGTCGTCGCCTCGAGGGTCTGCTGGTATTCGACCTCATCACGGGCCCGATCCTCGGATGGCCCGGTGCGCAACCGTTCCGGCGCTCTCAGCTCGTTGGCACCATCGAAGTCGCCTCCGTACCAGGCCTCGAGATGAGTCTCGATGAGCCGGAGCTCGGACTGCTTCATGATGTCCCCACCACCGCTCTCACCGACAGCCAACGTGGTGGCCGCAAGCAGGCCGATGACGGCCGCCGCACACCCAATGAGTCCGGGCGGGTGATCGATGGGGCCGGGCTCGGGGGGCTGTCAGCCCGTCAGGCTCGACGAGGACACGGCTCACTTCCGAGGAGGCTAGATCGGCACTGGGTCACGTATGTACGCACCGACCTACCCTTGGGGCATGAGCTCTTCCAACCTGGACGGACTGGCCGCAGCCGGTGTCTCCATCTGGTCGGACCAGATCTCCAAGACCATGCTCGATTCCGGGGAACTCGCCAAGAGGATCGTGGACGACGCAGTGACCGGGGTCACCTCGAACCCCACGATCTTCGCCGGCGCCATCGTTGGGATCTTCTGAATACGACGACCTGCTCCGTGACCTGAAGTCCGCGGACGTGGCCACCGAGGAGATAGCCAAGACGCTGATGGCCACCGACTTGAAGCGAGCCTGCGACGAACTGATCGGTGTCTTCGAGAGGACCGAAGGCACAGACGGGTTCGTATCCGTAGAAGTGGCGCCGACGCTCGCCGGTGAAACCGAGGCGAGCGTGGCCGAGGCCAGGGACTGGGTCAAGCAGATCGACCGACCCAACCTGCTCGTGAAGATCCCGGCCACCCCGGCAGGCATCCCTGCGATCCGCCGTCTTCTCGCCGAGGGAATCTCGGTCAACATCACCCTCATCTTCTCTCTGGAGCGATACGGCGAGGTAATGGAGGCGTACCTGGGTGGGTTGGAGGATTACCACGCCTCGGGAGGAGACCCGAGGCGGGTGGCATCGGTGGCGTCGTTTTTCGTATCACGCGTCGACACCGAGGTGGACAAGCGCCTGGACACCATCGGGACGCCCGAGGCTCTCGCCCTGAAGGGGGTCACAGCCATCGCCAACGCTCGGGTCGCTTATGGACGGTTCCTCGAGATGTTTGGCTCCGATCGATATGGGGCGCTATCGGAAAAAGGGGCACGGGTGCAGAAGCCGCTCTGGGCATCGACGTCGACCAAGAACCCCGACTACCCCGACCTGCTCTACGTGGAGAACCTGGTAGCTCCGCAGACGGTCAACACCATGCCTCTCGAAACAATCGACGCATATCAGGACCACGGCAGCCGGTCACCGAAGGCCTTCACCGCAGCGGACGTCGAAGAGGCCCAGGCCCATCTCGACCGTTTGGGTGAGGTTGGTGTCGACTACGACGACGTCGTTCAGATCCTCGAAGACGAAGGAGTCGACAAGTTCACCAAGAGCTGGCTGGAGCTGCTCGAGGACATCGAGAAGGCTTAGGCCGCCGAAGAAATCTTCGAAATCGCCTTACGAACCCCTTGTTTCTCTCCGTACGTCGAACGTATGTTCGTGGTATGGATTTGCAGACATGGACCACCGATGGATCAGAAGGAACTGATCCTCTTGCAGCCGAGGCGGAGATCGCTCCGCCTCCGCGGGCCAGGACAACTGGCTGTTCTGGAGGATCTAGACCGGTGTCAGGTCGCCTACGGATGGTTGCCGTTCCCTGTCGGAATGGGCGACCGCCCGGTTGGACCTCCATCCCGATACTGCGAAATCCCTGGTGCGGACCATGCGGAGAACCGTGGACCGTCCTGACCTGAGGGACGCACTGGCCACAGGTGAGATCACCTTCGATCGTTTGGAAGCCCTTTCCCGGATCCCCGACGAGGTGGGGCCTCTCGAACACTTGGATGTGGCCGGAGTACGACGGGAGGCAGCCAACCGTGTTCGGAGTACCGCCGAAGACGAATACCGGAGCGCCCGAGACCAGTTCCTGATCCTCCAACCCTCCCTGGACGAATCGTGGTGGAAACTGTGGGGTGGCCTCGACGGAGCAACCGGTGCTCTCGTGGACAAGACAATCTCCGAGAAAGCAGACGATCTACCGCTTCTCCCCGATGGGACCCGCGGCGACTCGTCGTGGCGAAAAGCAATGGCCCTGGCCGAACTGTGTGTCACAGATGATCCGCCACCCGCCCATCTCACCGTATTCATAGATTCCAACAATGCCACCGCTTCCAACGGGGAGGCCGGTGTCACCTTGGAATCCGGGCCCAGCATCGGTCGGGAAGCACTCCAAGCCATCCTCTGCGATGCCATCACCGAGATCACCGCACACTCGGAAGACGGCACACCAATGGTCTACGGGCGGAGAACCAGGACCATCCCACCCGCCCTACGCCGAGCCATCATCCACCGCGACGGAAACACGTGCACCGGCGACGGCTGTCCCAGCACCCACCGACTCCAAGTCCACCACATCATCCCCTGGTCACAAGGCGGAACCACCGACCCCGACAATCTCATCACCCTGTGCTGGTTCCACCATCAGATCATCGTCCACCAACGAGGCTTCCAGCCCTACCGCCACCCAGACCACGGGCGGATCCGATTCCGCAAGCCGGCCCTCCGCGGCCCGCCGTCAGGCTGATCAGCCATAATCAACGGATGATCGTCACCCGTCTGGGACACGCTTGTCTCCTGGTCGAGTCTCCATCGACCCGCATCCTCATCGACCCCGGGTCCTTCTCTGCCACCTGGCATGAGCTCACCGATCTCGATGCAATCCTCCTCACGCATCAGCACCCGGACCATTTCGATGCGGACAACGTAGAGGCCGTCATCGGGGCCAACCCGGAGGTGCGCGTCATCGTCGAGCCGGCAGTGGCCAAGATGCTCGGAGAGCAATCACCGCATGCCGCCCTCGTCGGCGAAATAGTCGATCTCGGGAGTGTCACCGTCGAAGTGGTGGGGGGCGAGCACGCCGTAGTCCACGATCGCATCCCCGCAGTCGGCAATGTCGGGTACATCATCCGGGAGAGCGGTGGACCCACTCTGTTCCATCCTGGGGATTCTTACGACGTCACGCCCTCGGGGATAGATCTCCTCGCCCTCCCCTTCGTCGCTCCTTGGGCAAAGACCGCGATGACCATCGACTTTGCCAACTCAGTGACACCGGAGCGTGCAATCCCCATCCACGACGTCTTCATCAATCAGATCGGTCGCTCCACCTGGATGCGAATCTGTCGGGGCGTCATCGACGAGAAGATCGTCATCGACGACCCTGCGCTGGGCGATCCGTATACCGTCTAGACCATGGCCACCGACTCATCGCTCCTCACCTGGATTCTGAAGCTCGCCAACAGGCTCAACCCGCTGACCGCTGGGCCAGCAGCCCCCCTGGTTACGGGCGCCGCCCTCGATTCCTTCGGACCTTCCCTGATGCCTCGCTCGTCGGTCCACCAGGGCATTGCTGCGGGCCTCGCAGTGATCTCGGCTCGAGCCATCGGCCTCTCCGTCGACAGGGTGGTCCGGTTGGTGGCTCCGGAGACAGCGCCACTGGCCTGGCGCATAGGTGCCCGAGCGGCTCTCGCCGGTGGGGGCGCCGCTCTAGGGCGCATCTCCGAGACCGAGGAGGAGTCCACCGCAAGGGCATCACTCCGCGCCACCGGGAAGCTCATCAACGTAGCTGCCATCGGCGGAATCATTCATGAGGCCGCCACCGACGTCAGTGAGAAGGTCGACTCACCGATCGTCCCCATAATCACCGGTCTCGGTGGGTTCGGATACGCGATGACGAGGTGGTCCAAGGAATTGGACACCCGCCAGGGAGTGGTGGCGAAATGGACCGCCGAGGACAAGCCGGCCAACATCTTCGCCTCGGTTGCCATCGGCGCGGCGGTGGCCAATGGTGGGCGCGTCTTGGGACGGGGGTATACGTCGTCCCGACGCTCCATGGTCGGATACATGGGCGAAGGGGTGGGGCACGCAGCTATCGGCCGGGCCATGAACCTCGCTCTGTGGGGAGTCGGCGCCGTGGCCCTCTATCAGGGATTGGTCACGAGGATCTCCAGGAGCAACTCCAAGATCGAGCCCGCTTTCGCGGCTCCCCCTAGCAACGAGCACGTCTCCGGAGGGCCGAACAGCATCTCTCCGTACTCACAGATGGGGCTCCAGGGACGCCGGTATGTCTCCGAGGTGGTCACACCAGAGGTCATCGAGCGGACCATGGGTCAGCCGGCGGTAGCCCACCCGATCCGCGCCTATGTGGGAGTGGACAACGAGCCGGTATACGCCACCGGGCGCTCCGAGCTGGCATTGAACGAGATGGAGCGTCTCGGCGCCTTCGATCGCAGTTATCTCCTCCTCGTCTCCCCGACCGGAACTGGTTGGGTGGACCACACCATGATCGAGACGGCCGAGATCCTGACCCGTGGTGACATCGCCACGGCCTGCATCCAGTACGGCAAAGCCCCCTCTTTCCTCGAGGTCCAGGGTGTGTCTCTGGGAAGGGCCCAGTTCAGACAGTTGTTGTGGGGGGTGAAGCAGCGCCTCAGACCCGTCCCGGAGAACAAGCGGCCCAAGGTCCTCGTCTTCGGTGAGAGCCTCGGAGCTTGGTCCAGCTCCGACGTGGTGATGCACCAGGGCATAGCGGGCTTCGATCACTACGGCATCCATCGCGCCCTGTGGTTCGGCCTGCCCGGGCTGGCCCGCTGGTCGAAGACAGGCATGCGCGAAGGGCGCAACCGCCTGACTCCCGAAGGAAGCGTCGCCCCATTCGACAACTTCGAGCAGTTCCAGGCGCTGGGCAAGGAAGAGCGGGAGAAGATGCGCGCTGTGATCGTCGACCACGACAACGATCCAATCGCTCAGATGTCACTTCGCATAGCAGTGAAACGCCCGCCATGGCTCGATGGTCGGCGTGGCCGCGGGGTGCCGGAGTCGATGAAGTGGACCCCGGTAATAACCTTCACCCAGGTCCTCGTCGATGCGATGAACGCCATGGTGACCATTCCCGGTGAGTACAAGTCGTTCGGGCATGACTATCGCGCCGACACCGCCGACTTCGTCCAGGCGGCCTACGGCCTGCCCGAAGTAACTGAGAAGCAGATGGAAGCCCTCCACGAAACCCTGGTCCGCCGCGAGCTGGATCGGGCCGCCCGGATCAAGGCGGGTCAGGATTCGGCTGCAAAGGACACGATGGGCAGGGTCGCCTCCGACACGCAGTAGCCGTCTACTTTCCCTTCTGCTGTCTCCGTTCCACCTGCTCTTTGACCGTGCGCCCGAGGATGAAGTTGAGAAAGCCGAGCAGCGTGCTCACACCCGCGAGCACGAAGAAAATGGTGAACAGCCGGGAGAACTCGGTGGTGGGGTGGAGGTCCCCGTACCCGATTGTGGTCAGGGTGATCACGGTGAAGTAGAGCGCCTCGATCACGGACCAATCCTCGACGATGGCGTAGAAGGTGGTGCCGACGACGAGGATCGCCAGGACCGACACGATCAAGAGTCGCCCGCCAGGCTCCGACCAAACCTCGCGCAAAGTCCGGAGAATCGCCCGTACCACAACGCCAAAATAGACCCTTCAGCGGTCGCGATCCGGTATCAACTCCCGATGAGAGCCTCGATGGTCTTGCGAGCCCTCCGCTCCCTGGTCTCCGGTTTCTTGGCCTCGGCAACGTGGAGGGCATGCTCCCGGCGATGTGAGTACGAAAGGGCCTCGAATGCGTCGCTCGCGGCGGGGTTGGCCTCGAGGAGAGTCGCCAGCTCCATCGGAATCTCGACCACACGCTCGACTTCGTCCCGCTCGACCGTCACCTCGACTTCGTCGCCGCGGACCAATCCCAAAGTTCGTCTGATCTCTTTCAGCACCCCGAGCACCGAGTCGCCACCCATGCGCACGACGCTCCCCCGGTACGCGATCCCCCCGATCGTGGCCTGAACCGGGATGCGACCGCCGCCACCGAGGACCTCCACGACTTCAGGAGGGATCCGCACGTAGGCGCCCCCACGTGGCGCCTCCTCGATGACCGCGACGAAGCCGCTCAGGCACGCTCCAAGGGCGCCCACGCCAGCAAGAGGCGCTTCTTGCCCTGGGTGTCGAACATGACCTCCGCCTCGGCCAACTCGCCGGTGCCGACGACCTCACGCACTGTGCCCAGTCCCCACTTGTCATGACGCACCCGATCCCCAGGACCGATGTGCGCGGCTTCGACCGTGGTGCGAGGCCCGGTGGCCGCGGCCCGCTCCGAGGCGGTCCGACGCTGACGCTTCCCGGCCTTCTCCATGAGGCCATCGGGAACCTCGGTGAGAAATCGAGACGGCGGGTTGTAGTTGGATCCTCCGAAAAGCATCCTGCTCCAGGCCGAAGTGAGATAGAGACGGTCCTGGGCCCGGGTTATCCCAACGTAGGCGAGGCGGCGTTCTTCTTCCAGCTCGCTCGGATCGCCGAGAGATCGCATGTGGGGGAACACGCCGTCTTCCATGCCGACGATGAAGACCACCGGGAACTCGAGGCCCTTGGCCGTGTGCAGCGTCATCAGCGTCACGGCACCAGCTCCTTCCTCCCACTCATCGATATCGGCGACCAGCGCCGTGGACTCGAGAAACACCTCGAGACGCCGCAGGTTGTCGAGGGAGTCGAACTCCTCGTCTCCGATCACCGCGCCCTCGTTCGAGGTCTCGAACTCCGAGGCGACGCCGACCAGCTCCCGCAGGTTCTCGACGCGGCCCATCGCCTCGATGGTCTGCTCGGCCTCGAGGGCGGCCAGCATCCCCGTGTCGGAGAGCACTGACTCCACGCCGGCCTTCACTCCCTCTTCCTCGATCTCCTCTCGCAGATGATCCATGATGGCGACGAACTCGCCGATCGCTGTCTGCGCTCGGGCGTTCAGTTGGGTCATTTCCCGCGCCCGGCGCAGCCCGTCGGCAAACCCGACCTTCTGTGCCTGGCTGAACCGGTCGAGGTGAGCGATGGTCGTGTCCCCGATCCCCCGTCTCGGCTCGTTGATGATCCGCTTCAGCGACACCTCGTCTGCCGGATTGACGACCGCGCGTAGGTAGGCAATGGCGTCCTTGATCTCCTTGCGGTCGTAGAACTTGACCGACCCCACCACGGTGTAAGGCACGGTCCTCCTCACCAAGACATCCTCGATCACCCGGGACATCGCATTGGTCCGGTAGAAGACGGCCATGTCGGAGAGGTTGAAGCCCTCGCCCTGAAGACGCTCCACCTCGTCGGCGATGTACCCGGCCTCGTCGTGCTCGTCCTCGGCCTCGTATCGCAGGATGGGGACTCCCCGGCCCCGGTCCGACCACAGGTTCTTGGGAGTCCGCTTGGTGTTGTTGGATATGACCGAGTTGGCTGCGTCGAGGATCGTCTCGGTAGACCGGTAGTTCTGGTCGAGGATGACGATGCGTGCGTCGGGGTAATCGACCTCGAAGTCCCTGATGTTCCGGATGTCGGCGCCCCGGAATCTATAGATGGACTGGTCCGAATCTCCGACCACGCAGAGATTGCGATGACTGGCGGTCAGCTGCTTGACCAGCATGTATTGGGCGCGGTTGGTGTCTTGATACTCGTCGACGAGCACGTAGCGGAAGCGCTCCTGATAGCTGGCGAGCACATCGGGGAAGGCGCCGAACAACTCCACGGTCACCATGAGGAGATCATCGAAGTCCATGGCGGACGCCTCGAGCAGACGCTGCTGATAGAGGCGATAAATGTCGGCCACCTGCTCGTGAAAGAAGCCATCGCCCTGGTCGGCGAAGGCTTCGTAGTCCACCAGTTCGTTCTTCGCCTTCGAGATCACCGCCTTCATCGCCCTCGGCGGGAAGCGCTTGGGGTCGACGTCGAGGTCCTTCAGAACCAAGTTGATCAGCCGGAGCGAATCAGCCTCGTCGTAGATGGAGAACCCCGAGCGATAGCCGAGCCGCGATGCCTCGCGACGGAGCACGCGAACACAGGCCGAATGAAACGTGGACACCCACATCGACCTGATCGCTCCGCCCACTAGCGAACCGACCCTGCCCTTCATCTCGTCAGCGGCCTTGTTGGTGAAGGTGATGGCCAGGATGGCGTCGGGTGCGACCCTCAGATCACGGATCAGATGGGCGATCCGGTAGGTCAGGACCCGGGTCTTGCCCGATCCCGCCCCGGCCACGACCAGGACCGGTCCTTCGGTTGCTGCCACCGCCTCACGCTGCGATGGGTTGAGGTCGGCGAAGAGTGGTGATTCCGCGGGTACATCGTCGAGAAACCACTCCGCTTGTTGCATCGAGACTGGATGGTACCGGTGACCGGCGAGGAATCACACGTGTGTGATCAGTTGGCCAGCACAGAGTCGTCGCCCAGCTCGACCGAGGCGGTGGCGTCGAGGTCGACGACCTCGGGCACGTCCTCCTCACCCATGACCGCCCGCCGGCGAAGGGGAAGCGAGAAGCAGAAGCGGGCACCGGTTGGGAATCGCCGCTCGTACCACACCTCGCCGCCCATGGCTCGGGCCAATCTCCTGGCTATGGGAAGGCCGAGCCCGATTCCGGTGGCCTCCCTGGTGTCTCCTTTCGAGACCTGCTCGAAGTTGTCGAACACACGCTGGGTCTCTTCGTCGGGGACGCCCGGACCGTTGTCGGAGATCACGATGAGATACTGATCGCCGAGAACGAAGCCCTCGACCATGACCTGGTCGCCTCCGTACTTCCGGGCGTTCTCCATCAGGTTGCGGATGACCTGCTGGACCCGACGACGGTCGGCCCTCACCCGCACCCCGTCCGGCAGGGAGACCACAGCGCTCTTCTTCCCTCCGGTGGGGAAAACCATCTTGGAAACATCCGCAAGGAGGTCCCCGAGATCGAACAGCTCCGGATGGAAGCGGAGCCGGTCCGCCTCGAGACGGGGGATCACGAGGACGTCCTCGACCAGGTCACCGAGATACATCGACTGTCGGTTGATTATCCCGAGGAACTCGTCGACCTCTTCGTCGGGCAGCTCCTTCCACGATTCGACCAAGGTGTCGGCAAAGCCGGCGATCGAGGTCAATGGGGTGCGCAGCTCGTGGCTCACCATCGCCACGAACTCGTCTTTGATGCGATGGGCCTCCTCGGAGAGCCGCATCACCTCGTGTTCTCGTTGCCGCCCCTGTCTCGTGATGGCGATTGCCCAGATCACCCCGACGACACCCACCAAGGCGAGTGCGATGGACCACCAACTCAGTGAATCGGGCAATTGGGGCAAGGATCGTCTCTCTTGTTTCTCTCAGAAGCTAACCCGCGAGGACCTCGAGTTCGACCCTCAACCGGCATCGACTCCCTCTTCGGCGCCGATCATCCGACGCAAGGTGGCGGTCAGAACTCCCTGGCGGAGATCGAACTTGTCCAGATAGGCATCCACCCCCGCCTCCCAGGCAGCTTGCTTCTCCTCCTGGGTGGCGACGCCGGACACCATCACGATCGGCACTTTCACATCGGAGGCGCGCATCGCCCGGACCAGCTCGACGCCGTTGGACCTGGGCATCGAGAAGTCGATCACCATCGCCTCGAAACCGTCGTTGGCCATGGCCAGCATCGCCTCCCGAGCGCCGGCAGCCACCTCGACCTCGAAGCCGGCACCGTTCAGTGTCGCCGAGAGGAGCTGGCGCACGCCGGCCGAGTCGTCGACCACCAGGATCCGGGGGCGATGGCCAACCAGGCCTGGCCGCCGCTTGGCGAGATACCCGAGGAAGTTGGGGTCGAGCACCACCAACACCTGGCCGCCGCCGAGCAGAGCAGCGCCAGTGACATGCCCGGGGCCTTCGAGGATCGGCCCGAGGTTCTTCACGGCAACGCGGCGCCGGTCGATCAGCTCACTGACTGTGATGGCAACCAGGCCAAATCGAGTGTTGATCACGAGCAGCTCAGACTCATCTCCCGCGGACACCCCCATTGCCTTGGCCAGTGAGACACAGGGGATTTCGCGGCTATGGAACCTGACCTCCCGACCGCTGTCGGTGGCATTGATCTCGGCACGAGAGAGAGGCATGGCTGCCTCGATCGAGGCCTCGGGAAGACCCCAGAACTGGTCTCCGGTGGCGACCACGACCACGTTCTGCAGAACCATGGAGAGTGGCAGGGTCATGGTGACCCTCGTACCCATGCCCTCCGGGCTCTCGACATGGACGACCCCGTTGACCTTCTCCACGATGTCGCGGACCGCAGCCAGCCCATCGCCGGCGCCGGAGAAGTCGGTCACCTCGTCGGTGGTGGTGAAGCCCGGTTGGAAGAGGATGGGGCTCAGGTCGGAGAAGACGAATGGGATTGCGCGGTCGGTAGCCACATCGGCCACCCGATCCCAGTCGATGCCGGCTCCGTCGTCGGACACCGAGACTTCGACCCGCTCGTCGATGATCTCTGCCCCGACACTCACCGTCCCAGTGGCCTTCTTCCCGGCCCCCACCCGCTCCACTGAGGTCTCGATACCGTGGTCGACCGCGTTGACCAGGAGATGGCGAAGCGGCTCCCTGAGAAGGTCGACGATCTGCCGGTCGAGCTGGACGTCCTCGCCCACCAGCTCGAATCGGACATCCTTGCCCATTCGCCTACCCAGATAGCGGACGAACTGGGGGAAGGTCGCCGTGGCGTCGCGGAAGGGGATGTTGGCGAGGGCGACCGCCTGATCCTGGATCTCGGAGATGGACGAGGCCAGCCTCTCCAGCTGCTGGCGCCAGGCCTTGCGGAACAACGCAGGGTCGGAACCCTCGATGGACAACAGTGAGAGGTCTGCGAGGGCTTCGGAGTCGAGCGAGACCTCGACGATTCGGTTGATGAGGCGATAGAGCTCGCCGGTGTCGACACGGGTCGACCCTCCGAGTAGCGAGTCCGACACGGAGGTGAGAAGCCCGCCCAGGCTGCCCGGCTCGGGCCGGCGCAGGGGGATCACCTCTGCCGGTGGCGACCACACCGTGCCCTCGAGCGACTCCGCCCACTCCCCCGGGATCAGCTTGTCTGCGATCAGAGCCAGCTCGGCATCGTCGACGTCGAGTGAGGGCAGGAGGCGCCCGGCGCTGGCTTCCATGGCAACCACGACATCGCCGGGAGGGCGATAACCCTCGCCGATCTGTTTCCACAGATGCTCGAGCCGGGAGGCCACTTCCTTGATCTCGTCGTAGCCAAGGAGTCCCGCGGACCCCTTGATGGTGTGTGCGTCCCGGATCAGGTCCTGGATGCGCCCATCGTCTAGCTCGTCGTTGCGCAGGGCGATTGCGCCCGCGACCAAGCGGCCGGAACGTTCTTCCAGCTCATCGCGGAAGATCCGCGTCAGCTCGGGGGTGTTGAAGTCCAACCTGGATCGCTCCCTGGCCTTGCCAGTTCTTATCGGCAGAGAAAGCCAAGCACTGAACGTGCCCGCCCGGGATTCTGGCGCCGCGGCCTACTCCCACTCGATGGTGGCGGGAGGCTTGCTCGAGATGTCGTAGGCGACCCGGTTGATGCCAGGAACCTCGTTTATCACCCTGCTCGAGATCCGCTCCAGCACCTCGTAGGGCAGCCGGGCCCAATCGGCGGTCATGGCGTCTTCGGAGGTCACTGCCCGCACCACCAGCGGATAGGCGTAGGTGCGCAGGTCGCCCTGGACTCCGACGGTCCGCACCGAGGGGAGCACCGCGAAAGCCTGCCAGATGTCGCGATAGAGACCGGCCCGCCGGATCTCCTCTGTCACGATCAGGTCAGCCGCCCGTAGCAACTCCAAGCGCTCACGGGTGACCTCGCCGATGACGCGAACCGCGAGCCCGGGCCCCGGGAAAGGCTGCCGCCACACCATCTCCTCGGGCAGTCCCAACTCCTCACCGATGGCTCTCACCTCGTCTTTGAAGAGATCCCGCAGGGGCTCGACGAGCTCAAACTGCATGTCGGCGGGAAGGCCACCTACGTTGTGGTGTGTCTTGATGGTCGCCGCGCTGGCCGACCCCGACTCGATTACGTCCGGGTACAGCGTGCCCTGCACCAGATAGCGGGCGTCGCCGATCGAGCCGACCGCCTCCTCGAAGACACGGATGAACGTTTCGCCGATGATCCTCCGCTTTTGCTCCGGATCGGTGACACCGGCCAACAACTCGAGGAAGCGATCCTCCGCCTTGATATGGACGAGATCGACCTCGAAATGCGAGCGAAAGGTCTCCTCGACCTGCTCCGCCTCCCCTGCTCGGAGCAGCCCGTGATCGACGAACACACAGGTCAGTCGATCGCCGATTGCCTCGTGGACGAGGGCTGCGGCAACGGCGGAGTCGACACCACCGGACAGGCCGCAGATCACCCGCGCCTCCCCCACCTGAGCTCTGATGGCCTCCACCTGCGTCTCGATGATCGAATGCGAGGTCCAACTCGGTGAGGCGCCGCAGACGTCGTAGAGGAACCGCCTGAGGATCTCGTCGCCCCTGGGCGTGTGAGCCACCTCGGGATGGAACTGGACCCCGAACAAGGCCCGATCACGGTCCTCCATGGCTGCCACCCGAGCGCCATCTGAGGTGGCAACGGTGAGGAACCCCTCGGGAGACTCGGTCACCTGGTCCTGATGGGACATCCAGACCTGTTGTTCCTTGGGCAGATCTCGCAGCAGGACCGAATCCCCGGTCACGGTGAGATCGGTGTTGCCGTACTCGGCGCTCCCGGTGTTGGTGACTGTGCCGCCGGCCAGGTCGGCGATCAGCTGGTGGCCGTAACAAATTCCCAGGACCGGGAGGCCCATCTCCAGGAGGGCGGGATCCATCCGGTACGCGCCCTCCGCATACACAGAGGCCGGACCACCGGAGAGGATCAGACCCACCGGGTTGTGCCTTCTGATCTCCTCCGGGCTGATGTCCCGGGAGACGATCTCGGATCGGACGTGGCCCTCACGCACCCGCCGGGCGATCAGCTGTGCGTATTGGGCTCCAAAATCCAGAACCAACACAGTTGGCTCTGCGTCATAGCGTCATCACGTAGAACGTAGAACGTTCAACGTAAAACGCTCACTCATCCCATACCCACCCGCTGGTTTCGCTGCAGTGACTTCCCTTCGGTCTGGAGTGAGGGGGCGATCATCACCTCCGCCTTCTGGAACTCCTTCACATCCGAGAAGCCGGTGGTGGCCATCGACACTTGAAGCGCCCCGAACAGGTTGAGCTTGCCGTCGTTCTCGTGGGCGGGGCCAACCAGGATCTCCTCGAGACTTCCCCGGTTGCCGACTTCGACGCGTGTTCCGCGTGGAAGGGTTGGATGGAAAGGTGGCCATGCCCCAATGGAAACCGCGGCCGGGGGCTTCGCTGGCAGAGGCGAGTGGGGACCCGATCATCACGGCATCCGCCCCGCAGGCGATGGCCTTGGCGACGTCGCCGCCGGTCCGCATCCCGCCGTCAGCGATCACATGGACATAACGCCCGGTCTCGTCCAGATACCTGATCCGTGCCCCGGCGGCGTCCGCAATCGCGGTGGCTTGCGGCACGCCCACACCCGAACACCCCCCTTGTCGTGCAGGCCGCACCCGGTCCTACGCCGACGAGGATTCCAACCGCCCCGGTCCGCATCAGATGCAGTGCCGTCGAGTAGCTGGCACAACCACCCACGATCACCGGTACCTCACAAGTTGCGATGTATTGCTTGAGATCGAGCGGCTCCTCACGGCTGGACACGTGCTCCGCTGACACGACTGTCCCCTGGATCACGAGCACGTCGAGCCCGGCGTCGAGGGCATGAGACGCCCAGCCCCGCACCCGTTGCGGGGTGAGGCTGGCCGCAGTGACGACCCCCGCTGCCTTCATCTCGGCCACTCTCTGCCCGATCAGCTCCGGCTTGACCGGCTCCAGGTAGATCTCCTGCATCCGGAGGGTGGCCTTGTCCGCTGGAAGTTCGCCGATCTCGTCGAAATAGGGCTCGGGGTCCTCATAGCGAGTCCAGAGACCCTCGAGGTTCAGCACTGCCAGACCTCCGAGCCGCCGATCTGCGCGGACGTGGAGGGGCTGATGGCCGAGTCCATGGCAGATCCCATCATGGGAAGATCGAACTTGAACGCATCGAGTTGCCAGGAGATGTCGACGTCGTCGGGGTCACGAGTTCGTCTCGAGGGGACGATCGCAATGTCGTCAAGTCCGTATCCCTGACGACCGGACTTCCCGATCCCGATGTCGATTTCCACTCCGACTTACCTCCAAACAGCGCTCGGGCCAGCGTAACAGTGGTAGCTCGCGGCCAATCATTAGGCTCGCAGCACGTGCCCAGGCCCTGGTCGCTCATCGACTTCTTCCTCGTCATCCTGGGCGGATTGGCTGGGGCTGCGGTTCTCCTGCCGATCGGTGCCCTGCTCGGCGGCGGGGAGCTGAGCCTGGTCCTGGCTCTCTCCGGGCAGTACATCGGCCATCTGGTCGTGCTCTGGCTGCTCGCCAGGCGTCGTGAAGACCTCGGATTCAACATCGTCGGCTCCGACACGTTCTATCTCGGCCTCGGCCTGCTCCTCCAGCTAGCTCTGGCCATCCTGTTCCTGCCGTTGACGTCGCTGCTCTTCCCGGAAGGCGATTCGGCACAGCAGGTGGGGACGGCGCTTTCCGGGTTGGAGACCACGTCTGCACGGGTGGCGGCGGTCCTCACTGCCGTCGTCGTCGCCCCTGTCACCGAGGAGCTCACCTTTCGCGGGGTCCTGCTCAAGGCGTTTCAAAAGAGAGGTCGGCGCACGATCATGGTCCTGACCTCGCTGGTGTTCGCCGCCTTCCATACGCTCGGCCTCGATCCCGAGCGCTTGCTCCAAGCCGCCGCCGTCGTCCTGCCCCAGCTCTTCCTGGTGGGGCTGGTCCTGGCCTGGATCACGCTTCGAACCGGCCGACTCGGACCGGCGATCTTCATCCACTCCGGCTTCAACCTGTTGGCGGCTCTGGTGCTCCTGCTCCCCCCGGAGCTCCTGGAACCGATCACTTAGACGATGCCGACCTTCTCCCGGACCGTTTTCATCGCAGTCTCGGCGCGGTCCCGGGCCGTGGCCGCTCCCCGGGCCATGACCTTGGCCACCTCCGCGTCGTCGAGACTCTCATATGCCTCCCGAATCGGGGCCAGGCCCACGACAATGGCCTCGGCAGCGGCCGCCTTGAAGGTCCCATACCCTGCATCCGCGTACTCGGCCACCAGCTCCGGGATCGGCCGACCGGCGAGGACACTGAACAGCTCCAACAGGTTCGAGATGCCCGGCTTCTCCGCCCAGTCGTAGGCGACGTCGGTCCCGGCGTCAGTCACCGCGGCCCTGACCTTTTTCGCGATCTGGTCGGGCGAGTCCTTGATCAGGATGCGAGACCGATCACTCGGGTCCGACTTGGACATCTTCGAAGTGGGGTCGGTCAGCGACATGATGCGAGCGCCGATCTTCGGCGTGATCGTCTCGGGTAGCGGGAACTCATCCCCGAACCGGGTGTTGAAGCGCTGTGCCAGGTCTCTGGTCAACTCGAGATGCTGGGCTTGGTCGTCGCCCACGGGCACGGCGTGCGCCTTGTGAACCAGGATGTCCGCCGCCTGGAGAACCGGGTAGGCGAAGATTCCCGAGGTTTTGTCGGGCTCGATCTGCCTTCTCCTTGAATTGAGTCATTCGCTCCAGCTGCCCGAGCCCGGCGAGTGTGCCGAGGATCCAGGCAAGCTCCACGTGCTGGGGCACCTCTGACTGGTAATAGAGGAGTGAGCGCTCCGGGTCCACACCCACCGCCAGCAGCATCCTTGCCGACTCTCGCCGGCTCGCCCGCAGGTCTGCTGCGTCGTAGGGGACGGTCATCGCGTGCAGATCGACCACGCAATAGATGGTCTCGTACTGGTCCTGAAGGGAAACCCAGTTCCTCAGCGCCCCCACGTAGCTCCCCACGTGGAAGTCACCGGTGGGCTGAATCCCCGAGAACACCCGTTTCGATTCCATGAGCCGATTGTCGCCCCTCTGCCGATCGTCCGCAACGCGGCCCTTCGGGGCCCTAAAGGCGATGGCGAACGAATTCCTCTTGTTCCTCGACCAGCCCGTAGGACCCCTCGAACGTGGCTCCGTCGAGGACGGCCCCGCCGGTGTCGTCCACGAAACGTGTAGCGGAGAGGGCGGTGTCGTTCAGAACGGCGTTGGTCAGGTCGGCCCCGGCGAAATTCACTCCCTCCAGGTCGGAACCGGAGAGATCGGCCCCACGCAGGTCCGCTCCCCTGAGGTCGCTCAGTGAGAGATTCGACTCCCGCAGATCGGCGTTGGACATAGACAATCCACGCATGTCGCAGTTCTTGAGATAGAGACGGCGCAGATCGAGGCTGGCGGGCGCCCAGCCACGTAGGTCCAGCCCCATCATGACCCGCCCCCGATATTTGTCGTAGCCGGAGGCGCCCAAGAACCGGGCCAGGTGGTCGGGGCGGATCGAGCCGCTCGTGAACCGCTCGTCTCCCGCCCACGGGTCTGCGTTGTTGTGGTAGTAAGAGCCGTCCTCCCACCACCCAAGCCGATCCTCGGCGAGGACCACCACACGTCGCACCCACTTGACCGACTTGTAGAAGTACCGGCTCGGGGTCACCACTCGCACGGGGCCACCGTGCCCGGTCTCGAGGGGCCGCCCATCGAATGAGTGGACCAGCCAACTGTCCTCCCTCGTCAGCTCGAGGGGTAGCGAGGTGTGATGATCTCGCTCCGAATAGGCCTCGAACGAGACGAAGGCTGCTTCAGCCAGCGGCTCTGCCTCGTCGAGAAGGACGCTCAGCGGCAGACCGGTCCAGGTCGAGTCGAAGCGTGTCCAGCTGGTGACGCAATGGATGTCAAAGGTCAGCTCTCGATCGGCCCGGGAGCGGAATGCCTCGAGGTCGAGCTCGATGGGATTCCGGACCAGGCCGGTCAGCTCGACACGCCACGAACCGGGATCGGCGAGATCGGCTGATGGGGCGCGTTCGCCCACGATGGGGAAGCGCTTGGTCTCGATCTGGCCCGGCGGGAGGGTGGGGTCAGTCAACCGGCGAAGGCGCCGTTCGGATCCTCGGCGATCTCCGGAGCCAGGTAGTCATCGACCAGATCGGCGATGTCGACCCCGGCGACCAGGACCGCGGCCCCCGCATCCGTGGTGGCATCAGAGACCGGGACCTCCAGCTCGTCGATGTTTCCCCCGCTGAGCCCGCGCAAGTTCCAGGCGAGGTCCACCGCGTCGAGGAACGAGAGCTCCGAGTCGATGGTGACGTAAGGAGCGATCACCTGGGCTGTGTCGGCGACAGCGGTGGGGCTGCTGAAGTCAGAGAGATGGCCCATCATGGCCAGGAGAAACGCCCTCTGGCGCTCGTTTCTGGTCAAATCGTTGACGCCGGGCATGACACGCCAGCCATCGGCAGTCAGCTCCTCGGTGTTCCGAGACCTCAGCCAGGCCAGGGTCTGGGCGCCGGTGGCCTGGGTGCAACCGGCCGGGAGCTCGAGCTTCGCCCTTTGATCGCGAACCGCTCGCTCGAGGCAGATTTCATAGCCGCCCACGGCATCGACTGCCTCCTGGAATCCCGCCAGGTCGATGAGAGCGAAATGATCCACCTGCTGACCGATGACCGACTCCACCGTCAGGGTGAGGGCGGTCGGCCCGTTCACCGCGGCGCAGCCTTGCAAGGCGTCGTTGAGCTTGTGCTCGCCACCATCGTTACACACGTTTTCGACGAGAAGATCACGTGGAAGTGAGAGCAATGCCGCCCTCGACCCATCCGCCGGCCGAATGAACACCATGACGACGTCGGCTCGCTGGCCGGCGAAGTCACCGAAGCCCGTTGCGTCTTCGAGCTCATCTCTAGAGTCGGAGCCGACGAGGAGGAATATCTCCATGCCCTCGGACACGCCAACGGCCTGACCAGGATTCGACTCAGGCTCTTCCTCGGGAGTCTCCTCGGCCGGCTCCTCGACCACCGGGTCCTCCCGGTCGATGCTCACCCGGTTGACGTCTCCCCAGGTCGACATGGCAAAGACTGCTCCCGTCATGAGGAGCAGCCCAAGAGCGATCCCGCCGCCAATGATCAGTCGTTTTTTCACAGGTTGGCTTACAGATACCCGAAGTCGCACATTCTAAGACGCCACAGATAAGACGAATCTGGGGAGGCGGGAGCCTAGCTGTTCACGTACTCGGGAAGTCCGAGAAGCGATCGGACCATGTGAGCTGTCGCCCCCCATAACGTGTCCCCATCCAAGTCGTAGTACCAGACCTGGTGCCCGTCCCAGGGGACGTGCCACCATCGATCCCCGTCGGCCAGGTCCTCCAGGCGCGGGGTGTGAATGCGGGCCACCTCGCGTTCACTGGGGACGAGGTTCAACGGAGTTGCAACTCGACCCACGACCGGCACCACCCATGGCTTGAACTCAACCGTGTCGATCGGCGGTAAGAACCCGAGCACCTCCACCCGGTCGGGCTCGATTCCGACCTCCTCATAGGCCTCGCGGAGGGCGGTGGCGATCGGGCCCGTGTCCTCAGGGTGAGCCCTCCCTCCCGGGAAGGAGATGTGTCCGGCGTGTGTGGGCATCGTCTCCGGTCGTTTGGTCAGAACCACCCTCACGTCGCCGTCGTCGTCCTCGTAGAGCGGGGCAAGAACTGCGGCGAGATGGACCTCATCCCCGAGGACGAGATCTTCGATCAAATGCAGCCGATCCCACATCGAGCCTCAGGTTAAGCCTGCCGATAACCTGACCCCGTGCCGAAGCAATTGCTCGAGACAGATCGCCTCAGACTGCAGAGATTCAGCCGACGCGACCACACAACCTACGACGAGGCGGCTCGAGCATCGCTTCCCGAGCTGAATCAATGGCTCCCTTGGGCGCGGCTCGACTACGAACACGGGGACACGACGGCTTTCATCCGCGAATCGATGCAGGCTTGGAAGGAGGATCGGGCCTGGGACTACTCGATCAGGCTGAACAACGACCCGGAACGACATATCGGAAGCGTGTCACTGTGGACTGTCTCCAAGCTGGGCAAGATCGCCGAGTTTGGCTACTGGGTGCGCTCCGACGAGCACTCCAAGGGGATCTGCACCGAGGCGGTCGACCGCCTCTTGGATGAGGCCTTCAACTCACTCGGGTACCACAAGGTGACTCTCCGGATCGCCGTGGGAAACCATGCGTCAGATCGGGTAGCGGAGAAGCTCGGCTTCACCCGCGAGGGCGTGCTCCGTGAAGAGCTGTTGATTCGGGGCAACTGGGTAGATCACTCCCTCTGGTCGCTGCTCGACCGCGAGTTCAGAGCCATACGCCGTGGCGAGGTACGCGGGAGCCGATGAGCAGGCTCGACAGTCGATGTCCTGCGGACCTGGATCGACGACCGGGCGTCCCGGCACGAGTTCAGCGGCGTGGCCCTGGCAAAGAAGAATGGCGACAGCCTCTTCGAGCACGCTTCCGGTCTCGCTCATCGCGGGCACCGGGTGCCGAACACCATGGACACCCGCTTCCAGGTTGCCTCGGTCACGAAGATGATCACCGCGGCAACCGCCCTCAGAATGGTCGAAGAAGGCGCCCTGA
The DNA here is from genome assembly GCA_963720925.1 of uncultured Acidobacteriota bacterium. GTDB lineage: Bacteria > Actinomycetota > Acidimicrobiia > Spongiisociales > ZC4RG35 > JARDZU01. The sequence goes on along the minus strand of CAVRHE010000007.1, from coordinate 9,670 downwards.
GCCTCGACCGGCCTCTGACCGGTTATCTCCCGCCCCAGTACCGCCCGATCAGCCTCGACGATCGTCACACGCTGCATCATCTGCTATCCCACACGTCAGGGCTGCCCAACTACCACGACGACGAGGACGAGACGTGGGCGTCATTCATCGGCGCCCTGGAGACGATCCCTTCGAGCAGGGCGCGAGGGCCACTCGACGTCCTCCCTCTGTTCGCAGACCTCCCCGCGGTCGACGATTTCGGCGACTTCCGGTATTGCGATGCGAACTACGTGCTCGCCGGTGTGCTCATCGAGTGGGTGTCGGGCCGGCCATTCGGGGACGTTGCCCAGGAGAAGGTCCTGAGCCCGGCCGGGATGACGCAGTCGGGTTTCTTCGAGCTGGACCTGGAGCCCGAGGGGTACGCAACTGGCTATCTGGTGAGCGACGAGCCTGCGAATGCCTGGCGATCCAACACGTACGGCCTGACCGCTGGTGCCATGCCCGACGGCGGGATGACCACCACCGCCCGGGACCTGGACCGTTTCATCGACGCCCTCCGGGAAGGGAGGATCCTGTCGGCGGAGACCGTCAGCTCGATGCTCACGCCGCATGGCGCCGACGAGGACGAGGTCTACGGATACGGGATGGAGCTGGTCGCGGACGACGACTCGTTGATCATCTATGGGCACAGCGGCCTCGATCCCGGAGTCACCGCGATCGTCTCTCATTACGTCAGCGACAACATCACCGTGGTCGTAGTGTGCAACCAGGACCAGGGATCCTGGCCGGTCGCCCAGAGGATCGCCAAGGACCTCGGTCTGCACGACCCCCGGGATTGATCGGTTGTCCTCGCGATAGTCGGGCGAAGCCCGTGACATCAGCCCCCGGTTGCGATGACCCGACTGGCGTTGCCGACGAAGGTCGCGATGGCCGGGAAGAACCCGATGGCGACCGTGATCACCAGCGAGACCAGCAACGCGAGGCGTAGCGATCCGGCAGGTGCGGCCTCGACATCGGGTGCGAACTCGCCCACCGGGTCGTCGAGCCAGACTGCTTTCACCACCCGGGCGTAGTAATAGAAGGCGATCACCGAGTTGACCGCGGCGATGGCAGCGAGCGTGACCGTAGCGGCGCCACCGGCAATGATCACCGAGCGGAACATGGCGAACTTGGCGAACCACCCGGCCAAGGGCGGGATGCCGGCCAGACTGAAGAAGAAGACCGCCACCAGCACCGCCAGTCTGACGTCGACCTGGGAAAGCCCCGACCAGGCTCGGATCTCACCGGATCGGGTCTTCCTCGCCCCCGCGATGACCACTGCGAATGCCCCGAGGTTCATCACGGCGTAGATCACGAGATAGGTCAGGGTCGCGGAAAAGGCCTCGGCGAGATCTGAGCCCGCAACGGCCGCCGCCGCGAAGGGCACGAGCATGAACCCGGCCTGGGCGATCGAGGAGTAGGCGAGAAGCCGGACGATGTTGGTCTGGCGGAGCGCGGCGAGATTGCCCACTGTCATCGAGAGAACGGCCAGGATCCATAAGGCCGGGGCCCACACTTCGGAGATGCCAGGCAGGGCCTGGTACATGATCAGGAGGAAGGCGACAAAGCCGGCAGCTTTGGAATTGACCGACAAGTAGGCGGTGACGGGTGTTGGCGCGCCTTCGTAGGTGTCAGGTGCCCAGAAATGGAACGGCACGGCAGCGATCTTGAACCCGAAACCGACGATGAGACCGAATAGAGCCACCACCATGATCGGCTCGTCGGCGAGACCTGCGGTGGCTTCGGCCAGACCTGCGAAGGTGACTTCACCGGTCAGCCCGAACAGCAGCGACATGCCGTAGAGCAGGATCGCGGTCGAGAGGACTCCGAGGATGAAATACTTCATCGAGGCTTCGTTCGACTTGGCATCGCCCTTTCTCCACCCTGCAAGGAGATAGAGGGGGCCGGTGGTGAGCTCTAGCCCGATGAAGAGGATGATCAGGTCCCGGGACGATGCCATCACGAGCGATCCGAGCACCGAGGCGAGGAGGAGGAAGTAGTACTCGCCCTGGTAGTAGCGCTCGGACTCGATGTAATGATGGGACATGAGAAGGACGATGTAGGCGGAGACTATGAAGAGACCCTTGAGGATCACGGCGAACTCGTCGACCACATATGACCCGTCGAACATCGATCTGGTCGTCCCATCCGCGGCGAGCACGACGAGGGGCACCGCAGCGAGGGCGGTGCCGGCGACTGCCAGAGTCGCGATCCAGAACTTTCGCGCCCTGGGCAGGATGAGATCGAGGGCGAAGACCCCGAGCATTGTGGCGACCACCACCAACTCGGGAGCAAGCGCCAGATAGTCGATCTCGAACGGCAAAGGTCAGCCTCCAGACCCCAATGAGGCGACGGTTTCAGAATTGAAGATCATGTCGACCAGTGAGACCACGCTGTCGGTGGTGGCGTTGAAGATGACCTTCGGATAGAAGCCGATCACCACGATGAGGACGATGAGTGGCACCCAGGCGGTCATCTCGAACCGATCGACATCAGTGAACTTGTGGCCTTGCCATTCCTCCCCGGGCTCACCCAGATTGACCTGCTGGAGCAGATAGAGCATGTAGGCGGCGGTCAGCACGGTGCCGATGGCGCCGAGCACCATGGCGGTGCGGAACACGCCGAGCGACAACCCCTCGAGGGGGTTGTAAGCCCCGATCAAGGACATGAACTCACCCCAGAACCCGGCCAGCCCGGGCAAGCCGAGCGAGGCCATCGCGGTGAAGGCGAGGATGCCGCCCATCACCGGCATCAGCTTCATGTTGCCCCCGAGACGCGACATCTCCCTGGTGTGGTAGCGGTGCGACATCGACCCGGCGAGGAAGAACAGCAAACCGGTGATCAGACCGTGAGCAACCATCCCGATGATCGAGGCGTTGATGCCGACGTCTGTCATGGTGGCGATTCCGAGCATGACGAACCCCATATGACCAACCGAGGAGAAGGCGATCAGCCGTTTCATGTCGGTCTGGGCGAGACAGGCCAACGAGCCGTAGATGATTCCGATTACTGCCAGGATGGCTATCGCCGGGGCCCAGCTGGCGGCCTCCTGGGGGAGGATGGGCAGAGAGATCCTGATGAAGCCGTAGGACCCGAGCTTCAGCATGATGGCGGCAAGTAACACCGACCCGACCGTCGGGGCGGCGGTGTGGGCGTCGGGGAGCCAGGTGTGGAGCGGCCACATCGGGACCTTGACCGCGAAGCCGAGAAACATGGCGAAGAAGACCAGGAAGGCGAATCTCCCGGTGAACGCCCCGGATGCGCCCAGTTCGGTCAGCTGCGGGATGTCGAAGGTGCGCTCACCCGATTCACCTGACTGGAAGTAGAGGGCGAGGAATCCCAACAACATGAAGGCCGACCCGAACAGCGTGAAGAGGAAGAACTTGATCGCGGCATAGAGACGGGTCTGCACCTCGCGTCCGTAACCGGGGATCTTCCGGGGGGACCGATCACCCCAGATCCCGATCATGAAGTACATCGGGAGCAGCACCACCTCGAAGAAGATGAAGAAGAGCACCAGGTCGAGGGCGAGGAAGGTGCCGTTGAGCCCGGTGGCCAGGATCAGCATCAGGATCAAGAACGCCTTGGGGTTGTGCGGCTCCTCCCAGTGATTCCAGCTGTAGATGACTGCCAGGACCATCACAAATGTCGAGAGGACGAGAAGGGGCAGGCTGATCCCGTCGACCCCCAAGTGATAGTTGGCGTTGATCGCCCCGATCCAAGGCACGTCGACCTCGAATTGATAGGTGTTGTAAGGGAGTCCCGAGAAGTCGAACTGTGTGATCACCCCGATGGAGACGACGAACGCGGCCACAGCGACCAGCAAGCCCGTCCCTTTCAGGGCGGTCTCGTTCGTCTTCGGGATGATGCCGATGAGGAGCGCTCCGGCCAGCGGCAAGAACACGATGAGGGTGAGGGCCCACGTTTCGAACAGTTCCATTTGCTCTCAGCTCTCCTATATCACGAAAACGAACAGGACGATCAGGACCAACGCACCGCCAACGAACGAGGCCGCGTACTGCTGGATCTTGCCGGTTTGCATCTTGCGCAGCGCCGACCCGGCCCCATCTGCTCCGGCGCCCAAACCATGGATCACGCCGTCCACCCCTCGCTGGTCGACCACTCCGTACACAAACGAACCGAGGCTCTTGGTGACAAACGCCACACCGTTGACGATCGAGTCGATCACGTAGTCGTTGACCCAATTGACGAACCTGGCGACGGGGCCCATCGTCCCCGCCGTGATGCCGTCGGCCAGGTCATCCACGTAGTACTTGTTGCGCAACAACGGATAGAGGGCCGGGACCTCGAAGCGGTCGCGCTCCGCCTGGGTAGCCCGATCCTTGCCCCAGACCATCCATCCCAGTGCGATGCCGAGCAAGGCAGCGAACAACCCGCTCCCGGCAAGCACGAGATCGATCGCCTGGGAGTGCTCGTCGCCCATCGGAACGACCCGTACCGCCAGCCACTCGCTGAAGTTCCCGATGCCCGGGATCTCCCAGCCAGGGACGTTGAAGAAGCCAAAGAGAATCGACGGGATGGCGAGGGCCACCAACGGCACGGTCATGATGCCGGGCGATTCGTGCGGATGGCCATGTCCCTTGTACTCACCGTGGAAGGTGAGGGCCACCGCTCGGGTCATGTAGAAGGCGGTGACGAAGGCGCCGGCAATGCCGATCCACATGACCGCGGTGTATCCCTCATTGCCAAGGGCAACGAGGATGTCGTCTTTGGACCAGAACCCCGCGAGCGGCAGGATCCCCGCAAGCGAAAGGGAGCCCACGACAAAGGTCCAATAGGTCCTCGGCATCGCCTTGCGGAGCCCACCCATGTCGCTCATGTTGTTGGAGTGGACGGCGTGGATCACCGAACCGGCGCCGAGGAAGAGCAATGCCTTGAAGAAGGCGTGTGTGAAGAGGTGGAATAGGCCTGCCGTGTACCCACCGGCGGCCACCGCGGTCATCATGTACCCCAACTGGGACACCGTCGAGTAGGCGAGCACCTTCTTGATGTCGTCAGCGACAAGGGCGAGCAGACCGATGGCGAAGAGGGTGATCGCCCCGATGGCGACCAGCCAGGGCCGGATGTCGGAGGCGAGATACTCGAACAATGGGAACACCCGTCCCATCAGATATATCCCGGCCGTGACCATGGTCGCCGCGTGCATCAGTGCCGAGACCGGTGTGGGACCAGCCATGGCGTCGGGGAGCCAGATGTGAAGCGGGAACTGAGCGCTCTTGCCCATCGCCCCGAAGAAGAGGAGCGCCCCACCGACGACGGCCACCGCACCCAGGGGCTCGGAGTGATCGAAGGCAGCCGTGCTCATCTCGAAGAAGTCGAAGGTGCCGATGGAGAGGCCGAGGATGATCGCCCCGAGAATCAGCCCAACGTCGGCGACCTTGTTGACCATGAACGCCTTGTTGCCCGCGTTCACATTGGCCATGTCCTCCCAGTAGAAGCCGATGAGGAAATAGGAAGCGAGACCGACTCCCTCCCACCCGATGATCAGCTGGATCAGATTGGGGGCGCCGACCAGGATCAGCATCGACCCGGCGAACAACGAGAACGCAGCGAAGAACCAGTCGACCCTGACATCGTCCTTCATGTAGCCCACCGCGTAGATGAACACGATCAGGCCGACCACGTTGACCAGGAAGTACATCATGATCGAGAGCCCGTCGACCACCCATCCCAGCTCGAAGACGAGATCGCTCCCGATCCGGGCGATCTCGAAGGTCTTCTGGGCGAGAACGCCCTCGGTCATGTTCATCACGAACAAGCACCGTGGCCCAGAGGCTGTTGACGGCAAGTGCCCCGATGGCGAGCTCCGCCCCGTGATACTTCATCCTCTTCCCCACGGCGAGGATGAGCAGGAAGGCGATCAAGGGGAGGACCAGCATGATGCCGGCGGTGTCGACCCAGAACCCACCGGTCACACCTGCTTCCACCGCGTGCTCGGCCTCGGTGGCACGACGCAGATCACCGTGTGATCTCCTGACGCAAGACGTCAGACCTGAGACGGCGAGCGAAGCGAGCCACCCCTACCACCGCATCAGATCGAGCTCGTCGACATTGGCCGACTTCCGGTTGCGGAAGATCATCAAGACGATGGCCAGGCCGATTCCCAACCTCGGCGGCAGCCACGGTGATCACAAAGATCGCGAACACCTGGCCAATGGCCTCCGGAGTCCGGAGCACGGCTTCGAAGGCCACGAGATTGATGTTGACCGCGGCAAGCATCAGCTCGACTGAGAGCAGGATCAGGACGATGTTGCGTCGAACCAGCAACCCGTAGATACCCGAGCGAGAACATCGCCGCGGCCAGGATCAAGAACTGGTTCAGCAGCATCAGACCACTCCCCGCTGCTCTTCTTCGAGAGGGCTCAGGTCGCGTCGGGCAATGGTGACTCCACCGATCAGGGCGGCGAGGAGGACGAAGGACACGACCTCGAAGGGGATGACGAACCGGCCCAACAGGGCAAGCCCCAGGACCTCTGTCGAGGTCGCCTCCCCGAGATCGACGATCTCGGTCGATCCGAACGCATCGAGTGACGCCCAGCCGAGGAGCAGGAAGGTGGCGCTCGAGAGAAGGGCGGGCCACAGCTTGTTCGGCGAGTCGAGTCCGACGTCCTTCCCGGTCGGGGCTCGGGTGATCATGATCCCGAACAGGAACAGGACGAGAACGGCCCCGATGTAGACGAGTACCACCACCCACGCGACGAATTCGGCCGAGAGCATCAAGAACAAGATGGCGCTGCCACCGAGGGCCGCCACCAGGAACAAAGCGGCGTGCACGACGTTCTTGGCGGTCACGACCTTCACTGCCGAAAGCAACACCAAGAATCCGACGACCAGGAACACCCAGTTGATGGGCGCGCCGATCCAGTCACCGAAAGCTCACTTCTCCAACTCCGGGTCGGGTGGGACCGTTTCCAGCCAGTCCTGGAGGCGGTCCATGTCATGCATCATCTCCCCCATCCGTGTCTCGGAGTACTCGTACTCGGGCGACCAGAAGAGGGCATCGAATGGACAGACCTCGACGCAGATCCCGCAGTACATGCAGAGGGCGTAGTCGATGTCGAAACGATCGAGCGTGGCCCGGACCTTCACCCGCCCTCCGGGGGTGGACGGCGCCTGCTCCTCCTTGTGCCCCTCGATGTAGATGCACCAGTCGGGGCAGTTGCGGGCGCAGAGCATGCAGACGGTGCATGCCTCCTGATCGAGGGCGATGACGCCCCGGGCCCGGGGCACCGGCGTCTCCTTGACCTTGGGGTAATTGACCGTGGCCAGGTACTTCCCGGGGCGGAAGATCGTGCGGAACATCGTGTAGATGGTGACCCAGAGGCCTTTGGCCATCCCCATGCCCGGGAACACGCGACGTTTGCTGGTGGTCGTGGTCACAGGTACACCTTGAACGCCCCGGTCAGGATGATGTTGGCCAGGGCCAGGGGGATGAGCCACTTCCAGGCCAGGCTCTGGAGCTGGTCCTCGCGGAACCGGGGAAAGGTCCATCGAAACCAGATCATGGCGAATACGAGGAGGAAGGTCTTGCCGAGGAGGATCACCGGCCCGGCGTACTGCAAGCACGTCTCTCGGGTATCCCTGGCAACCAGTATCCACCGAGGAACAACGTGACGGCGATCGCCGACAGGGAGAACATGTTGGCGAACTCGGCCAGGAAGAAGAAGAGGAACCGGAAGCCGGAGTACTCGGTGAGATAGCCCATCACCAGCTCGGATTCGGCGATCGGCATGTCGAACGGGATGCGGCTCAGCTCGGCCAGCGCAGCGATCATGAAGATCGCGAAGCCGATGAACTGCAGGATCACATCAGGGGTAACCGGCCGCGATCTGGGCTTCGACGATCCCGCTCATGCTCATCGTCCCGGCCAGGATCACCGAGCCGATCACCGCCAGCACGAGCGGCAACTCATAGGCGATGAGCTGGCCCGCCGCCCGGAGCCCGCCCATCAGGGAGTACTTGTTGCCCGACGACCATCCCGCCATCAGGATGCCGACCGTGCTCAGAGAGGAGATGGCGAGGGCGTAGAAGATGCCCACCTCGAGATCGCGGAAGATCAACCGCTGGCCCGAACGGGATGACCACGAGCATGGCGACCGTGCTCACCAGCACCAGGACCGGGGCCGATCTTGAACACCGGACGGTCGGCCGCGTCGGGGACGAGGTCTTCTTTCTGGAAGAACTTGACACCGTCGGCGATCAGCTGGGCCCAACCCCACCGGCCACCGGCGAAGTAGGGGCCGACCCGGCTCTGCATCTTGGCCGACAGCTTCATCTCGGCGAACCCGATCACCATGCCGACCAGACGGGATCATGAGGCGCAACCGAGCAAGCAGCTTGCCGGCCGAGGGACACCCAGAAGTTGGAGAAGAGGTCGGAGACGAATGGCGTCATCGGTCCACGTCTCCCAGGACGAAATCGAGGCTGCCCATGATGGCGATGATGTCGGGGACCAGCACTCCTTCGAGGATCCAGGGGAGGATCGAGATGTTGGAGAAGCTGGCCGAGCGGATCTTGAGCCGATACGGCCCCTGGTCGCCGTTGGACACGAGGTAGTAGCCCATCTCCCCCTTGGGGTTCTCGGCCCGGACGTAGGTCTCCCCCTGTGGGACCTTGATCACCTTGGGCACCTTGGCCTGCAGCGGGCCGGTAGGGATGCCGTCGATCGCCTGCTGCACGATGCGGACCGACTGCCGGATCTCGAGCGAGGCGGACATGCCAGCGGTCCCAGCAGTCCCCGCTCTCGCCGACCGGGATCTCGAAGTCGAAGATGTGATAGGGCAGGTAGTTCTCGACCTTGCGCAGATCGAACCCCACCCCGGAGGCGCGCAGGTTGGGGCCCGACACCCCGTACGCCGCCGCCACCTCGGGCGGAAGGATCCCGATCCCCTTGGTGCGGGCCAGGATGATCTCGTTGTCGGCGACCAGCTGCTCCAGCTCGTCGACCGCCTCCACGACCTTGTCCATTGCATCCCGGGTTTCGGCCAGGAACCCGGCAGGCAGGTCCTGGATGACCTTGCGGGTGCTGGAGCCAGACCCGTAAGCGGGCTTGACACCGCCGATCCGGTTGAAGTTGGGGTGGAATCGGCCACCGGTGACCCCCTCGAGGAGATCGAGCACTCGCTCCCTCTCCCGGAGGGCGAAGAAGAGCGGCGTGGCGGCGCCCAACTCGAGGGGATAGGAGGCCATGAAGATGAGATGCGAGGAGATGCGGGCCATCTCGGTCGAGGATCAGCCTGATGAACTGAGCCCTTTCGGGGACCTCGATGCCCATAAGCTTCTCGGCGGCCACGATGAAGGGGACCTCGTTGGCGTAGCCGGACACCCAGTCGATGCGGTTGACCAGCGTGGTGATCTGTGGATACGTCCTGACCTCGGACAGCTTTTCGTAACCACGGTGCATGTACCCGATCACCGGTTGGACGTCGAAGGCACGCTCGCCGTCGACCCGGGCCACGAGCCGGAGGACTCCATGGGTGGAGGGGTGCTGGGGCCCGATATTGAGAGTCATCTCCTCCGTCTGCAGTTCCACGGACACCGAAGACTCCGAGAGGTGGCGCACCAGGTCCTGATCCAGCACCACGTCAGGCCTCCGGGTTCTCTTCCGATGGGCCGTCGGCCGGCGCTTCCT